>DVEG01000035.1 GCA_015295835.1 Oscillatoriaceae cyanobacterium M7585_C2015_266 | reverse complement strand
TCGCTTTTCGGCGATTGAGTTTATTTCAAATGATTGTTGAGCGATTTCAAGGGATAATGTTTCGCGATTGACGGTATCCCAGCCCAATTCTTCAATAAATAGTGATTCAAAATCAAACTGTTGGAGGTACTGATGGGCACGTTGACGATTCAATTGCTTTCCTGACATTCTTGCTTTACAAATGACTTAATTTTCTAATAAATTAGAGTATATTTTGTTAACTGAAATGATTGCTAGTTATCCCCTTCGTTGTGATTACAACGTAAGCTAATTTGCTACACTTCCCCATTGCTTACAATACCATAAATGTCAATATTTTGCTCCAGTAATTGATTAGATGACAGGCTTTCAATGCTTCTGCATAGGTAAAACTCGAAAAATTCTTCTTCTTTGCTCGCGTTGCCATTCCCCTGCTTCTCCTTTAATTTATACCTGAAAAAATTTCCATCGAACAGATAATTTGCACACCGTATTGCTTGTCTGAATTGATTACACATAGCTCATTTTGCTCTCGCAAAGATATGACTAGATCGGCTAGCTCCTTGTCGTTGATGCCTGCTTTGAGTTTCTGATTGAGGTTGGCGATCGCATTTTGCTTCAGCGGATACTGAGATATCTCTTCAATAGCCAGTTCTAAATTTTTCCACTTTGTTTCCATTGCCAGCAGAGGAGTATTTTTGCGGATATTTTGAACATATGCCATCAGGCGATCATAAACCCGTGTTGCTATACTAAGCTTATTGCCGAGGGTAGCGACAACAATTTTTGTTTGCTCAGCAATGAGTTCTGCCCCCCGTGCTACCAGTTCATAATGTTGGGGATGGCGGGGTAAAGGCGGAGTATCAATACTGCATTTTGCCATGCGGAGAATTCGGGATTGCGATTGCGTGACGCTGTTGCCCTCCTTGTCTATCCATGCTAGGGCATCAATACCGTTTTCCGTGCGCAAATATACCAGTACACCTTCTGGATCCCTAGTAGTGGGTTGATGCTCACGGGTGGCGTAAACGACTTTAGGTAGGTTTTCAATAATTTTCTCAAGTTCAGGATTAGCATTAATAGCACTTTGCCAAATTTGCAGAGCTTCTGAAGATAAGTCTACTTCTTCTGCTTTATCTACTTCTTCGAGAATACCTGAGCGTTCATGATACAAGTTGAGAAGAATCTCGCGTGCTTGCTCATCTTCAAAAAAGGCTTCGTCAGAGCCGACAACTTCTTAATTTTGCTGCAAGCGCTCGCGCAACCTACCGCGCAAGTTAATGATGCGCTCTACCCCATCCGCCGGCAAAAAAGAATAACAAAGAATCTCGTCCGCTTGCTGGCCAATACGATCTACGCGTCCGGCTCGTTGCACCAAGCGAATAATCGCCCAAGGCAAATCAAAGTTAACAATAATGGCACAATCTTGGAGGTTTTGCCCCTCACTCAAAACATCCGTCGTAATCAAAATACGCAACTCCTCCTCGGCTGGGATATTTTTATTATTACTACGCGGACTAAAACACCAAGCCATACTCGTAGGATCACTTGATTGACCTGTTACTAAACCCACTTGGCGGATACCTTTTTCACATAATGATTGAGACAAATAATTCGCGGTATCTGCAAATTGGGTGAAAATAATGACTTTTTCTTTGGGATGTTTATTCTGAAGTAAATCGATTAAAGTAGCAAATTTATTATCCGTATCTTAATTCCAAGTATCAACCTGATTAAGAACTAGTATTTGCGTTAAAATTTGAATATCTTCTTGCAAATCTTTTTGCAGTTCTTTTTTATTAAATAAATTTGCGCGAATCCACTTAAATCGACGCGAATACTGAGCCTGGTAATTTTGATAGATTTTAGCAGCACTTTGTTTCAAATGTTCTGAGCTTTCCTTTTCGTTTACTGACGCAGCTTCATCAGGCAAAACATTAGACTCTTCAGTATCCTCGTCGGTAGGCAGTTGGGTTTCATCCTCATCTGTGTCTAGCTCTAAAAAGCTGACATCCTGGGTGCCAATGGGTAAATCCAGATTATTTTCAATGGCGTGCAGGTAAACGTAGTTTCGCAAAATATGCCGCTTTAACGATTGCAAAAAGGTGAAGCCGCTACTTTCTAGCCGCTTAAACAGATTAGTACGGCAAAAGCCTATGAGCCGCTTGCCCGCACGGGATAGATTACCCAGTAGTTTCCGCTCTTCATCTGTCGGTAGAGGGGAGGGTTCTTTGGCTACGTATTTACCTAAGCCATAGCGAGGGAGGTGCAGGGATTTCAAATTGTCAACAACAGCCTCACTGTAGAGGCGAGCGTAGGGATCGGTTTGCGGCTCACCCACTGGAAATTTTAGGGTACGGGGTTGCCGTGTAGGAAAATAAAAGCGCTGCCCGTCTGCAAATTCTAGATAATAGCGATCGTTGTCATCCCGTTTAGCATAGGTTTTCTTAATAAAACTGCGTGTGCGGCGCACCATGTAGCGGCTCATTAGCTGCTGCCAATCTTCCGGTTCAACACTTTGCTCAAAAGCCAATAGGGAGCGAACAGGAATGTTGTTGTGAAGGCTGGGAAAATTTTTCTCACCTTTAACCCGACGGATATGGGCTTCGGGTTTAATGCCCAGATCTGTATCCGGACGCAGAAATAAGCGCAACTGGGCGGACAAGTCAAGGTAGGATTTATTATAGGGAGTTGCCGTCAGGAGAATACAGCGACTGCCATTTTGCTCAATGTACTCTTGGATGGCTTGGTAGCGTTTGCCCTCGCGATTGCGGAGGTTATGACTTTCATCAATTAAAACGGTGCAGAAGCGCTTTGGGATTTCGCGGAGTTCTTGAGTGACGCGGCTTATGGACACCACCTTGGCCCGTAGACCATATTTATCAATATAATCTTGCCACATTTTTTGTAAATTTTTGGGGCAGATGATCAGGGTACTGGTGTCATACTCTTCCTCAAAGATGTAGGCGATTGCTATCCCCACCAGTGTTTTTCCCAAACCAACTACATCCCCAATTATCTCACCATTCCGCTGACTGACATAATGGGCAGCAATGCGCACTGCTGCTTCTTGAAAAGGTAGTAATTTAAATTTTTTAGAAACTTGATAGCGACTTAACCCCTCCCGTGCTTCTTGAGACAAATGATAAGCTATTTTTAAATAAATAAAATAGGGTTTAAGTAATTTCTCCGTCGCCCAACTTTCATCAATAATCTCTGCTAGTTGATCAGAAATATCTAAACAAAACTTATCGTTCCAACGCTCTTCAAACCACTGCTTCAGCTTGTATGTATCGTCTCGTTCGACCACTTCCACATTGAGTTCCCCTTGATGTTTTAATCCAGATAGGGTTAAATTACTACTGCCTACATAACCAATGATGGGGGTGGCGCGATCATCGCGATAAATCAAATACAATTTGGCATGGAGAGGATACCGCAAAAACAGTTTGACTTGAAGCTTACCACTTATAAGTTGCGATCGCAACCGACGCAATCCCTTTTCAGAGTCCGTAGTGGGCACACCATAGGTTAACTGCTGCCGAAACTCCTCCGCTATCAGAGTTTGTTGCTGCAGAGCTTGTTTTTGATCAATGCGTTTTTGCTCAACTCCGATCGCTAATGCTTGTTTTAGTTCGTCTTTCGGCAACCGGTACATACCTACCAGCAATCGACAAGCCTGCCCCTCACCCCCCTTAAATTGCTCAATGTAGGTATCAACTTCTTGCCATCCTCGCAAGTTAAAATAGCCCACACAGAAATCAGCACGGTAGGCTTGTTGTAGGTAATGCTGCAACTCAGGTAGAAGAGGCTTTTCGATATTGTCGTAAATACTGGACATTGGTTTGACTCCAGGGAGGTTGAGGAAGGAACCACGGAGGCACAGAGGGCACAGAGGGGACAGAGGGGACAGAGAGGGGGGTTAACCGTTTAGGAGGCGTTTGATGCCGTTTTTGAGGATGGGGACGTTGAAGTTGATGAGCAAGCCTAGACGGAGCTTGCGAAGTTTGAGGTAGGTCAAAAGCTGGGCTTCGTGAATGGGTAAGAGGGTTTCAACAGCCGATTCTAACAATCCTGGACCCAACTCTCGATGCACCTCGATCGCCGCACCAATCACTTGACCCGATATTTCATCCAACTCCATCTCCGTGCCCTCCCTGCCTCTGCTGTAACAGTTTATCCCATTTACGATCCTTGCCACTTTCCACTCTTGCGCTGTTAAGCTAATTCACCACGGAGGCGGGGACAGAGAAAGTTTGGTCTCCGTGCCTCTGTGGTTTTATGCTCTATGCTTATAATTTCGCCAGTTTTGCACAGGGGTCATTCATGAAAGAAGTCAAGCAACTGAATCAAGATATTGAGGTAGTCGAAAAATCAGTCAAGCTTATAAATCTCATTGAGGAATACAAAAATAATATCAAGAAATATATTGAATATGAGGTTAATATATTAAAAAACAAGGCAAAAACAGATGTTAATCGTATTTTAAAAGAGGAAGAGAATGCCCAAAAATAAACTAAAGATTTTGTTATACAGAATTTAATTAATATTATGAAAAGGAAGAAGAGATGCGGCAACTTAATGAGCTTAAGGCTAATACTCAAAATATTCTGAAAGAAATTCCAAGCTATCTAGAGTGGGTAGGACAATTTCTGCCAAGTTCATCAGTGTTATGAGCCTTTCTAATGTCCAACAGCGGGTTCCCCTCATCCATGACCAATTGCTGATTGATCTGGTGAATGGCATTCACACGAATAAGTCTTTGACTGCCTATCGTGCTAGTCGGAGCTTGTTTGGCAAATTTGTGGATAGCTTGAGGGGGTGTACTTATGAAGAGGCACTGTTGCAGCTCACCCATGAAATTTTCCAAAAGCTGCAATTTGCGGAATATGCCGGTGAGCCACCAGTCGCTACTAGAAACGCGAGAAGCCCTTAACCGCAACACACGTGAGCTTCGAGGGTAAGCAGCTCAGCCTCAGCACGTGATCTGTTGTCGTTGATTCAGGTGTGCGCAGGTGTGCGATCGCAAGTTCGATAAACAACAGCAGCGGATTGCTACACTTGAGCGACGGGTGACGGCACAGGAAGATTTCAATCGCATTTTCTCTACGTGGAAAAGTGGTCAATCCGCTGCACCAGAATAGTTGCGCTGCTACTCTTAATTTTCTTTCGCTTTGTTTCAGCAATTTTTTCACTTATCTTAACTCTTGTCAGGTGGCGAGAAAAATATTTATTTGGAATTTGAATTGTCTCTTCACGCAACTCTTCTAAAACTTTGTTAGTTGCCTCAACAGCTTGTTTAAATTTTATCAAAGCCTCATACGTAGGATTGTTATCTATGTCCCACATAAGCATATACAAGCTCTGCTGCAATCTGAGAGCTAAGCGCAGAATATCTTTCTCTGCTTCATCTAAAGCGTGCTGCTTAGTCAACTCATCGATTTGACTCTTGCTTTTATCAACATATTTGTTATACCTTTTCTCTAGATTCGAGTATTTGCTAGTGAGATCATTAGCAACTTTTCTATGATGCTCTGCTGCTTGTCTATCTTTTTCACTGCTAGCATCATTAATAAGGGCAGCAACTGTAGCACCCACCGCTACACCGACTAAAGGAAGCAGAAAAAACATAAGTATTCACCAATTCTGAAATTTGAAATTGTTAAGCTGAGGGCAAAGATTTCTGGAAAACGGGCAACAGTTTGTTACCGATTGGTGTAGCTCCCAACGATTCAGCAATTGCAGCAGACTCGAGATATCGCTTTAATGCACCTTCCACACCAGACTCGATAGGTCTTTGCGTAATCTCAGCATTTAATGCTTTAGACTCATTCAGAAACTCTAAATTCTTAGAGTGTTCATATAGAAGTTTATTCTCAATATCCTGGAGATATTGCAGCTCTCTCTGCGTCAGAGATGCATAATACTCTTTAACTTGTTGCTTGTGGTCATCAAGAATCTTGAAAAACTCATAGATCATTCCAGTACCACCAGCAGCGAGTAAAACTGGCGACATAGCTGTTAGTGCCAAGGCAACAGGAGGACAAGCGGCTGCAACCGTTGTAACTGTGAACGCTGTCGCCGCTCCCATTCCCGCACCATTAGCGGTTTCTTTTATAGTTTCCAGAGCAGCGTCTTGAGCCGACATTCCCCTCGTACAACTCGCAACGCATTTCTGAGCAGAGAGAAAGGAACCGTCGTTACTGCACCAATTAACGCCCCTTTGGATGCAGCTTCGATACCAGCTTTTAATGCTCCACGTAGATTATCAATTTGTGCTTTGATATCGAGTTGTCTTTGCTCTTGGCGTGTCATGTATTGTTCGCCACGAGCACAATTAGCAGTTTTACTTTCCCATTTGATATTGTCTGGATGACTTGAGCCACCTTTACTGTGTGGTATTATATGACTAGCATCCTTATCAGCTAAATATTCTTTGACTTTAGCAGCTGCAGATTGGCCATCAACTCCTGCCCTTTGAGAGGGTGGAATTTTGTCCAACATTTGTTGAGCTTGCGCTTCAGTTCGCCCCGGACCATTACGTATACCACCCCTGTCCAGATGCCTTAACTTTTCTGGTGTGTATTTGGCGATATCATCCAGTTGAGGGTGGTAAACTTTTGAACTCGCAGCAGCATTGAAAGCAGAGTTACGTTAGGAATTTTCTGACATAAGCATAAGGGTGAAGGTGTAAAAAGTCAATTTCTTCCTAACGGCTGAATTGAGCGGCAGCAGAGAGATTTTGCTTTTCACTAAAGTCTCACACCTTTGTTGGCGTCGGCTCCAATGATGTGTTATGCCCCGCTTGCTTAATAATTTGTTGCATTTCGCGCTGTTCATCTCTATGAACTTAACAACGCAGCCAACTATCTTTGCTTAGCTAGCCTGGGGCGCCGACAAATAACATAAGCGGACTTCTCGCTATTTGGCATAACTACTAATTAGGCGGCGAATAGTACCCTTACTCGCAGTCACTCTATAAAAATGGCGGCAAAAGCTTTGCTGGATAAGCTTTTTGGCTCCTAAAGAAGCAGGTGTAGATATGCACTCTTCCTTAGAAAGGCTGAAAGTCAGTCACAGGAAAGCTTTGAGTGCTAAACTTAAGGGGGTACAGCCAGTTTTGATATGGAACCGCCACCTCCGGCCGAAACGCAAGCTCCTTGACTAGATACGAGATGCGGACTCAAACACTACAGCGATCGCACTGAGCAAAGCTATGTGGCCAGGATTCGCCGTTATATCCTTTTCCATAACAAACGCCACCCCAAGGATATGGGGCATCTGAAGTGGAAGCCTTCCTCTACCGTGCAGTGGTGTTATCCGTCGTCATTACTTGGATGAAAGTGTGATTCAAAAGGCAGTCAAGGCAGCAATCAGGCAGGTAGGAATTAACAAAAAAGCCAGCTGTCATACTCTTGGCCACAGCTTCGCAACTCACTTGCTGCAAAATGGCTATGACATGCGCACGATACAGAAATTACTCGGTAACAAGGATGTCAAAAAAACAATGATCTACACGCACGTTCTTAACCGGGGAGATTATGGGGTGAGGAGTCCATTGGATGAGTAAGGGAAATTGAAAAATCAACGCGATCGCTCTGTTAAATCTATAAGCTACAAACAGAAAACATTGAGATAATTTTGTCCTTGCTGCAGAACATCACCGCTTTTCCCCTGGAGAATCTGGGCAGCAGTGATGCCGTCCAAATTCTAGTGAGATAATCAGCGTTTCACCTTGCAATACGCTTACTTCCTGATCACCTGTTTCCGCTTAAATTTTTATCCACGATGATTATAAAGCCTATGCACACCATCACGAAGCAACTCACCGGTTAAAATCATCTGTCGTCATAGATTCTGGATGCTAAAAATAGTTTAGCATGCGATCGCGTTCAGTGATTTGTTATCTTACCAATTTCAGACAGCAAACAATTTTTCACGGCTGATATTTTGCCAAATACTAATCTGCCCTATCCGTTGAAATTCTTTACTGCTTCTGTCAGCAATGTGTAATACCCAAGGTAACCGACAATACTGAAACCCGCTTGCAGGGAGCAGTAGAGTTAGATAATAGCTTTGTAAAGCTAACAACTCTAGGGGAGTATTACCATACTCGTGCACTACTCGCAGAGATATTGCACTCCCGATGTTTTTAATTGGCTGGCTTGTAACCAAAGTGAATGACTTCTCTTTTGGAGTAAAAATAACAGTACCTTTTCGGCATCACAATAAGCTATTTTCCCATTTTAATGATTCTCATGTCCCATTTGCCTGCGCCACTTTTACGAACTCCTACAACATCTACAGCTATATTTTTCTTTTTTAGCTCTTCTATAGTTTGCTGAAATTCTCCTTTCTGAACTAATCCATCTCTCATCAAAAGTAGCTTTTTAGGCAAGCGATTATACCTCTGATAAAATTTGAGAACTAACTTAGATACTATTTGCCAAATTGCTTTTCCAGAAAAGGTTTCTCCTCTTTGAACATCTGGCAACTCCCAACCCAAGCTTTATCCATCCGCCAGCACAGCAAATGCAGAAGTACCATAATACAGTTGCCGATTTGTGCCTGTATCAAAACCAATAATCAGTTCAGCAACTTCAGGCTCATTCAATGCTAAGCATACAGGTTGCCAACCAGCTTTATACAAGACTCCCAAAGCGACATTTAGAGCTTTATAAGCGTCTGCCTTTTGCGTTGGCACAATCTACTGAGTAGCTACTAACTTCTTCCCTAGTAATGATTCGACTGCCTAATCGAACAGCGGTTACTCCCAATTTGTAACAAATACTTGAAATCGCTCGTTGCTAATCACCTTGTTGTAGTGGCTGAGTAAATTGGCACTGATACTCATGGAATGTGAGTTCATTTTCACTTAGTTTTTTTACTAGAAAACGATTTAATACAACCGAAACTTGTTTAAATTTTGTTAACAGATTCATTGTAAATTTAAAATTAATGACGATAAAAGTAGTCTAGTATACTATCAGGTATAGTGGCTTGTTATGTTGGGGATACCATTCACCACAAAATCTTCGGGAGCCCCAGTGATTCTTTCTCCGCACCTGGAGAGCGATTTTCACTATCTTCCTTAGTGTAGCACGCTCTGTAGCGACTTCTTGGAAGCATCAAGGGGATAAATCAAATACAAATTGGTATAGAAAGGATACCATAAAAACAGCTTGACTTGAAGTTTACGGCTTCTAAGGCTCAACCTAAAGGAAATCTACTGATACTGGATGGGGCGGTTACCATACAACTTATCAGATAAAGCAACCATCTGGGGTGTATTGGGCGTTATGGGCATTATACTGGCTCTTTTTTATTGCGAGCCACAAAGTGCATTTAGCAGTATCCGGAATAGGTGGGCAAACTCGGCATTGGTTAGGTATATTCGATTTAGCACCTAGAATTTTAACCTAAAGTTTAGCTATAGGGCATTTCTGGGCAATAGGTACATTTGATGGCTTACAACTTTTGCATAAGGCTGCAAAACAAGGATGCCCCCTTGACTAACTTACACTTTACCTGTAGAGTTAGGAATGTAAAGTTACAATCAAAAAAATATGCTAAATATGCTTCTACATTTCTAGAAACCACAGTAAAATATGTTTCTGCTACTTTCAAGAGTGAACAGAAATTACAAGATGCTGTCGCCTGCTGGATAGGGGTTACCCAAAGAACAAACTTCTATCATTAGACGCAACTTTCAGACAGAAGCAAGAATCACAGGTTTTATGACAAGGAAAGATGTAAAGATACAAGTGGCGCACTCTATCCTTAGGAAAGAGCAGCTATTTATCAAACTAGAGTATAGGCAGGAGAATTTTTACTTGTTGTAGAAGTGCATGCTAATAATTTGGGAGAGTTGGGAGAGATTTTTACTGCTGCAAGCTGCTGGGAGGAAGTGGCAACTACAGAAATGCAGATTCCTAGTATGAATAAGGGGAAGCTAGAAGGAATAGATCAAATTGCCGCTGAATGAAAGTAGATATGTCTGAAGAAGCTCAGCAAACTTTTGTAGAAACATATAATCAAGCTTTAGCTGAGTATTTTGAAGAAAACAATGCTTTGATGAAGGGGTGGCAAAAAATAAAAAAGTTGTATGAGTGAGAAGGGGGTTTTTAAAAGCGTAAATGATATATCTACCTGTAACTTTACTGTTGTTTCTGGTTTTGGTTTTGACTTTCCCGTTTTTATGGTTGGTTATCACTATTGAAGCAGTGCGTGTAGCTGTTAGCAAGTTGGGGTTTGCCCCTGAGACTTCTCTTCTAATACTGATTTTGATTATTATTGGTAGTACAATCAATGTACCTCTTTATGAGCGGGTGTCAAAAGTAGAACTTGTTCCCGACTGGCTGGAGTTATGGAGTACTCGTTTTTTCTGGGGTATTCCTCTGCGTAAAATCGAGCAGAAAACGATTGTAGCTTTGAATGTAGGGGGCGGTTTTATTCCTACGCTATTGGCTCTATACCAGTTTAGTAGAGCTAACCCTTTACAAATTCTGGCTGTAACTGCGCTCGTAACTGTAGTAAGTTACTATTCTGCTCAAATTGTACCAGGAATTGGTATTCAGATGAATGCTTTAGTAGCACCCTTGACGGCGGCTATGAGTGCTTTTTTATTGACAGGAGGAATTAATGCTTCTCCAGTTGCTTTTGCAGGGGGAGTTTTGGGCACTCTAATTGGGGCTGATCTTCTGCACTTACCGGAAATAGAAAGTATGACTCCTGGAATTTTAAGCATTGGTGGTGCCGGAGTATTTGATGGTATTGCTTTGTGTGGTTTGTTTGCTCTACTACTTATATGATAAGTTTAGGAGGGGTAGATAAGAAATATAGTAATGCCTATGAAGGCGTTATTTTTTAGCTAAATATCTTTCAATTAAAACAATTGCTACAATATCGTCAATGGGGCGGGGGGGTTGTCGCATTCCTTTAGGAAGGAAACGCAATAATCCTTTGGGAGGATACATTTGCCAATAGCGATCGCGTGCCTCCAAAGTGCTGTAGCGTTCATCTACCATTATCAGAGACAGGGAAGGATTTAAAACGGATGCGAGTTGCTGTTTCCAGGTTTTGGAGCTAGTTTGATCTCCGATAACTAGCTGGTGGATAGGAAATTTTTGACATAGGGATTGAATAGTTGCGATCGCTTCTTCTGAGGGCACCACTTGGTGATAAACCACTTGTCTATCTGCTCGCATCACAGCAATACCGCACTTTTGTCGTCCCGGATCAAAACCTATTATAAAATCGGTGGAATTGCTCATAGTATTGCTATTTTTTTATTTCTTTGAGATTTTAGAAAAATCAGGTTTGAAATAATATTTTACCATTTTTGACAACAACCAGATTCATTTTCAAGGGGCCAGCGGTATAAGTGACATCAGCGGCGATCGCCTGTACATCTACTGGGTAAGGTTGCTGTTGAAGTATTTGGATAAAACGAATCAATGTTTCAATACGACCATCTGCGATCTGTATAGTATCAGAAATAATGCCAACGCGACGACCTCGGAAAGAAGAAGCAACCAGAAGCAATTCAATTCGCTCTCGAATTTGTTGCCCATTCATTACAGCCGGATCGATAGAAGTAGTTGCCACCACATCTCCTGGGAGAAAAACAACGCGATTTTGAGCTGCATCGATAAAGACTTGTATTTTTTCTTCTCCGAGCAGATAATTTGCAGCTGACAAAATCCGTATTACATAATCCTGACCATCATTAATTTGATTGATGAGCTGTTCAACTTCAGCCCGAGGAATTTCTATAATTTGCTGATTATTATTATGTAAACCGGGACGAACTAAATTAAGAGCATTGCGATTTGCTTCTTCCAAAAGTCTGTCTACTGCTTGACGAGCGGCAGTAGGTTGAAGGATGCGGACGACACCAGAAGCAAGAACTTGATTGCGACGCAGTACGATCGTACCTTCTTTGATAATTTGTAAATCGCGTTCGAGAAATTTGACTTCTTGTTCTATGAAAGCTTTTTGAGTAGCCAATTCTTTTAAACGAGTTTCTTGCTCAGCGAGAAGTTCGTCGCGCTTTAAAAGTAATTTATCGCGTTCGGCAAGTTGTTTTTCTCGTTCAGCAAGAATTTGATCACGTTCAGCGAGTTGTTTTTCCCTTTCAGCAAGGAGTTGTTCTTGCTGCTTCAGTTGTTGTTCGCGTTGAGCGAGGAGTTGATTACGTTCAGCGAGGAGTTTTTCCTGCAGAGAGATTTCGCGATCTTGCTCGGAAATTTGGCGATCGCGCTGTTGAATTTCGCGCTCGCGCTGTTGAATTTGAGCTTTTCCATCTGCCAGCATTACGATAAGTGCTTGCCGTTCGGCTTGCAGTTTTTCCAGTTCTGCTCGTTTAGCTTGAAAATCAGCTTCAATGCGTTCCAGTGTTTGCTGAGTTTCTCTAAGATTAGTTTCAGTGCGGGCTTGTTGAGCGAGACGTTTTTCTAGTTCAGCCAAAACTGTTTGCAGAGACTGATTAGTTTCCAGGAGACGCTGTTGGGCTATAGTTTGCTGGGATTTAGCGTGGGATAATTCTTTTTCCACCTTACTTTTCTGATATTTAGTTTGTTCGAGTTGACGGCGAGTTTCTTGCAATTCGCTGCGGGCATTTCGCAATTTTTTCTGAGTTTGATCGTATTCAAAAAGCCCTTTGCGCAAGGATTCACTGGTGGCAAACAGGATAGTCAGAGTTGAGGCAGAAATTAAAACACCGGTTAGGATAGTGACGAGGGTGGCAGTTTGGCGAGGGCGGAGGTTAAACAGACTCAAACGAGCTTTACCAACACGAGTGCCAATGCGATCCCCTGCTGTTGCGATCGCGCCGCCCAATAATAAGATAGACAGAATCAGGACGTATGCGGCGGTATTCATCTATCCTTAGAAACGCTCTTGACTTTGCAATCCCAGTGCCAACCAAATTACAGCCTAGCGTTTAAGCAAGGCTGTGACAGGTTTTCTATTCCAGGAGGGAGCCTGACTATTTTATGATCGAGATGATAGAGGTGCTAGGGAACGAGCCAGGAGCGAGGAGAATCGATGCAGAGAGAATATCTCTTGATGCCATTTTAACACGCCTCGATGCTTGAACTTGGCGATAGCTTGGTTTTAGCTATTCAAAGTCCTCGATTAGAAGGTAGCTTGTAGCGAAATTTCTTGGTCAAAGTCATGTTGGCAAAAGGGTTAGGTAAACTGTTGGCTAAGAGCGACAGGATTGTGGACTGTAATTTTTTTCTTATGAATTGAGATCATTTTTTCTTGGCGCAAATCTCCTAGTAAGCGAGTGACAGTGACTCGCGTCGAGCCGATTGCCTCAGCGATCGCTTGATGAGAGAGCTTCAAGTCAATAGTAATTCCTTCTGGGCTGGGAACCCCAAAATCGCGGCAGAGAATTAGCAGGAAACTCACCAGCCGCGAACCCATATCGCGGTGTGCCAGAGTTTCGATCATCATTTCTGTTTGCAGAATTCTGGAAGACAAACCCCGCAGCATCACCATTGACAGCTCTGGATCTTCTTTAAGCGCCTTTTCAACTTGTTCGATAGGTACTGAGAACAATTCTACTGGTGTAAACGCCACAGCATGGTAGAATCGATCAGAGCGGTGCCCTGTAATCAGAGACAAAACTCCAAACACGCTATTTTCCCGCAGTAGCGCCACAGTAATTTCTTCTCCTGTTTCGTATACCCTAGAGAGTTTGACAGCGCCTTTGAGCAAGAAATATACCTTTTCAGCCGGATCTCCCGGGAAAAAAATAGTCTTGCCTCGTTCATAGGTTTCCACCACCAGAGGAAACCCTCCACCTCCCATCTGACGAAACACAGATGCGAGCGGTTTATCTTGCATCATTACCAGCTCCATTGCCTTTACCCGTGCCCTCGCTATTTTGTGTGACTACTATTTAACAAACAAATTATCTTGCGCTCGTACTTTGACTTAAAAACAGATAAACTTACTCTTCTATGTTTTTTTGTACATTTCGATACATAATTTTTGAGGTGCCGTGAATAACTGGACGATTCAGGGAAAGCCTTCCCCAGCCAAGTGAAAGCCCTACCGCGAGAAAACTGAGTTAAAAGCGCTTTCAGTTTGACACTTATCATAGCGAGGGAGATATCGGGTAGGTGAAAGCAAGCTGTGGTATGCTTACCTGAGGGGTTTAGATTGTTCTGGCATTATGTGGCCTATCAATTACCCTATTAACTATTATGGATTACTATGCTTGACTTAACCGGAAAAAACGCTCTTGTCACCGGTATTGCCAATAATCGCTCAATCGCCTGGGGGATTGCTCAACAACTCCACAAAGCAGGGGCAAATCTTGGCATCACCTATCTGCCGGATGAAAAAGGGCGCATGGAAAGAAAAGTAGCTGAACTCGTAGAACCCCTAAATCCCAGTTTATTTGTTCCCTGCAATGTCCAAGATGACACCCAAATTCAATCCACCTTTGAAAAGGTACGGGAGAAGTGGGGAAAGCTGGACATTCTGATTCATTGTCTTGCCTTTGCCGACAAAGAAGAACTTTCTGGGGATTTTAGCAAAACATCCCGGCAAGGCTTTATCCGCGCCCTTGATATCAGCGCCTATTCCCTAATTCAGTTATCTGCTGAAGCCAAACCCTTGATGACAGAAGGGGGAAGTATTATCACCCTCACTTACCTCGGCGGCGTCCGCGTCGTTCCCAACTATAATGTCATGGGGATTGCGAAAGCAGCACTAGAAATGAATGTACGTTATCTGGCAGCCGAACTTGGTCCTCAAAATATCCGTGTCAATGGCATTTCAGCCGGCCCCATCCGTACTTTGGCATCTTCGGCAGTGAGCGGGATTTTGGACATGATTCACCACGTCGAAAAGGTGGCGCCCCTACGTCGTACAGTCACACAAACGGAAGTGGGCAATGTTGCCGCCTTTTTGTGCAGCGATTTGGCTAGTGGGATTACGGGTCAAATTATCTACGTTGATTCAGGCTATTCAATTATGGGTATGTAGGCACCTGTATAGGCTTGGAAACTATTATACTCAATAATTTTCCCTGCCAGAATTAGCAAGCGGAGAGGGTAAGAAGTATAAAATTCAATTCCGGGCACAAAAACAGCAGGGCAAGCGCGCTAAAGTGCGGCAGCCCTCCCCTGGATGCCAAATATAAAATTTCATCAAAGATGAACTTTTTGTTCTTGACTAGGGTAATATCAAGTTTTGATAGGGAATAGGGAGTAGGGAAAAAGGGCATGGAGCAATAGAGTTGGGAGTGTTCTTCGGCTTTGACTCAAGTGTAGAGAAAAATTCAACCGAAGAGGCACTAGAGTTTTCAGCACTAATACCCAATGTCATAGCCTCATGACTTCCCAATACCCAATCAAGTAAAGGCGATGCAACCATGAAACTCTTAAAAGATTGGGGTTTCACTAACACTGGCGGGCGAATAGGTTCACGCGGCGAATATTTTGTCTTACTCCAGGGTGCCCTATTGATAGGCTTTGTATTTTTGCCCGTATGGCAACCAGCTTGGCTAATGCCATTGCCTGGGTACGGGAGCGCTGCCCTAAAGGTTGTTGCTGCTTTGTTGGGGCTGGCAGCAGCTACTTTTCTATTAAAAGGATTGCTCGATTTGGGAAACAATCTTACTCCCTTTCCCTATCCCAAGGAAGAGGGCTACCTTGTTCAAACTGGTATTTACGCTACGGTGCGTCATCCGCTCTACACTGGCTTGATTTTGGCAGCGCTGAGCAGGACAATTTTTGTATTCAGCCTGTCTCATTTGCTAGGAACTTTTGTTCTTTTTGCATTTTTAGATGCGAAAGCAACGCGGGAGGAAGCTTGGCTCTGCCAAAAATACCCGGATTATGCAGATTACAAAAAACGGGTTAAAAAGCTAGTTCCTATGCTATACTGAAATATTTTTGAGCAACCAGTTTTTATAAGAGTTGCTTTCTTCTCAAAAAAATTGCTCAGTACTAATAAAAAACCCGGTTTTTTGAAAAAACCGAGTTTCTTGAAAACCTGAAAATTTTTTTTGGCATGAGTGCGGATACAATCGAAATCGACGGGAAACTTTTTGTTCCAGCAGAACAGATGCCCTTACCAGAATGGGCTTCAGTTATTAGTGAACAACCCCAGCCAACGCTGACAATAAAAGATAATGACATGTTTTTAGTGACTGATACTCTGGGCAATATTGCAGGCAGCCTAGAAGATGACAAAAACACCAGTATGGGGTTATTCTGCTGTGATACGCGTTTTCTAAGTCGTTTGGAGCTACAAATAGAAAAGCGAGCGCCAATTTTACTGAGCAGTACGGCGGATAAAGGTTTTGCGCTGACGGTTTTGTGTACTAATCCGAAGATAGAAAATCGCTTGGCTCCAGAAACTATCGGTATTCGCCGAGAATTGCTGTTAAATGGGGCACTTTTTTCAGAGATTGAAATAACGAATTACACGACTGAATCAGTAAGCTTTGAAATAAGCATCAGTTTTGATGCGGATTTCGTCGATTTATTTGAGGTCCGGGGTTATGGGCGCAAGGGACGTGGACAACTGTTGCGGCGGTTGCCAAATGATGGGAATGGGGCACTAGGAGATGGTTTTTTTAATCCAGATGAGGAGTTAATTTTGGCTTATCGGGGTTTGGATAATTCCTTGATGGAATCGCGTATCCGCTTTGACTACCGGAAGCCAGATTATTTTAAGGGTTATACTGCTGTTTGGCAAGTGCAGTTGGATTCCCATGCGACGGAAAAGTTGGGCTATCGGTTGCAAATGTTTACGAATGGTCGCCCAACGTCTGCGGTGAATCCGGCAGCGACTTATGCTCAAGCGATCGCAGCAGAGTTTCTAGAAGAGCAGCACTGGACTCACGAATGTACACAAATTCGCTCAGATAAAAATACGTTTAATCAAATTATCGAACGGGCTGAGCAAGATTTGTACATAATGCGGCAGTCGTTTGGCAAAAGTAAAATAATTTCTGCCGGGGTACCTTGGTTTTCAACGCTGTTCGGGCGCGACTCGATTATTACAGCGTCACAAACTTTGATGTTAAATCCGCAAATTGCTAAGGAAACGCTAATGGTTCTAGCGGAATATCAAGGCAAAAAAGATGACGAGTGGCGCGACGAACAGCCGGGGAAAATTATGCACGAAATCCGCTTCGGAGAAATGGCACGCTGCAATGAAATTCCCCATACTCCTTACTACGGCTCAGTAGATGCAACGCCGCTGTGGTTGATGCTGTATGCAGAATATTACGCTTGGACGGGCGATCGCGATACTTTGGAGCTATTGTGGCCAAATGCTATGGCGGCAATGGAGTGGATTGATCGCAATATTAAAGAAACAGGCTATCTCACCTATTATCGCAAATCTAAGCGCGGTTTAGATAATCAAGGCTGGAAGGATTCTATTGACTGTATAGTTGATCGCTACGGGCGAAGAGCTAGCGGGGCGATCGCTCTTTCGGAAGTGCAAGGCTACGTTTATGCCGCTAAAGTCAGGCTATCAGAAATTGCCCGTCTGAAAAAACGTCTTGACTTAGCTGACCGCTGGGAAGAAGAAGCTCGTGATTTAAAAATGCGCTTCAATCGCGATTTCTGGGTAGAAGATTTGGATTTCTGTGCTTTGGCTCTCGATGGCGATGGCAAACCGGTAGATAGCATTACTTCTAATCCCGGTCACTGTTTAAGTTTGGGTATTTTTACTGAGGAAAAAGCTCGCAGTGTGGCAGAGCGGTTACGAGCACCAGATATGTTTAGTGGTTGGGGTATTCGTACTCTTAGTAGTTTGTCACCGGCTTATAACCCAATGGGCTATCACGTAGGCTCGGTTTGGCCTCATGATAATGCCCTCATTGCTGTTGGATTGCGCTCGCTCGGTTTAATCGATCAAGCTCTAGAACTGGCGGGTGGATTATTCGACATGATGCAACATCAACCATATAAACGTCCCCCCGAACTCTTCTGCGGCTACGAGCGTACCGATAATGACTGGCCTGTAAGATATCCCGTTGCTTGTTCGCCACAAGCCTGGGCAAGTGGCAGTATTTTTCAACTACTACAGACTATGGTAAATTTAGTTCCAGATGCTCCCAACAATTACCTGCGAATTATTGATCCGGCCCTACCCGATCGGATCAATCGTTTATCACTGAAAAATTTACGTGTCGGCACCACTCTTCTGGATTTGGAATTCGAGCGTTCTGGCAATACAACTGCTTGCCGCGTTGCCAAGAAACGAGGCAACTTGCGAGTAGTTATCGAGGCCTAAATTATATCATATTTTTCCTTAGGCGAGTAAAACTCGCCTTCTTTTCATAATTACTTACAATAGCTTTTCAAAGAGCGATAATTTTTCTTTCGCTCCGCCAGCAAAGTGGCGGCGATAAGAGAGCTTTTTCTTCATTTGCAGTCTTTTAAATCCGGAGGTAATTGTTTTTTTTGTGTTAAACGCGCATATATAAAGCGAGCAAGCTCATGATTAATTTTTTTTATATTCGTGATCCCCGATTGGTTTATCAAGTAAATTTATGCGTTATAAAATAGAAGTAGGGAACAGAAATCGAGCAGTTGTTTTACGAGTCGGCGGAAGAATTGCTTTAAAGGTCGACTTGGGAGCAAGTGATTGCCACTATTGGCAAAACTGCTAAACTTCAGCTCGGTTGCCTAGGTAAATTCTCTAAAGTTTACCGAAAGAATCTAGAAATTTTAAAATATATACGTAGTACAAAATATAACATATATTGTCATTGTTTTGTTTTCTTGATTTTGTTGATTTTTTTAAAGTATGTCAGGAACTAAGTCCGCGATATGGGTAATCTCTATCTATAGAGAGATGTAAAAACTAAGCCAGAAAAAAAATACTGGCCATTCAAATAAACTTATCGTGGGTGCAACAACTAATCCAGAGCAAAAAAATGCTGGATAAATATATTTTCCCTTGTATTGCTTACCCCACTGGAAAATGCTCATGTACGAAACCGCTTGGATTATCAAAGAATCTAAATTTGACCCTAAGAAGCTACACCACAAAGAAACCGTATTTACCCTCGGAAATGGCTATTTAGGTACACGGGGCAGCTTTGAAGAGGGCTATCCGGGGGCGAAGCCAGCTACGCTGATAAATGGCGTATACGACGATGTGGCAATTGCCCATACAGAATTAGCAAATTGCCCTGATTGGCTGCCGCTAGTATTCCGAATCGGAAAAGAATACTTTAGCCTCAATCGCGGCACGATAGTCAGCTACAAAAGAGAGCTAGATATGTACCGAGGGATTCTCAGCCGCGAAGTAAGGTGGCGCAGCAAAGCAAATCAAACTCTAGACTTTCATTTCCAGCGGTTTGCGTCACTAGCGGATGAGCACGTCTTATGTCTTCGCTGCTTCGTCACTTCTGTAGATTTTGAAGGCGAAATTGAACTACAGGCTGGAATTAATGGCTATTTAGATAATGAAGGAATTCGCCACTGGGAGTGGCTAGAGCAAGGAGAAGATATAGAAGGAGTTTGGCTGCGGGGAATAACGCTGCGATCGCGAATCGAATTAGGTATTGCACAGCTAGTGCGCGTTTTTCACAATGGCATTGAAACTCCAGTAGAATATAGCGGCGTTCCCGGATACCCAGCTGTTTCAACTACTATAAAAGTGCGGCAGGGAGATACAATAACTATAGAAAAACTGGTAACAGTCTTCACTTCCCGAGAAGTAGAGGCACCTGCGGAAGTATCACGTCAAAAACTACTGGTACTACCGAACTATGAAACCCTACGGGCAGAACATGAAAAAGCTTGGGCAAAGATATGGGAAAATAGCGATGTAGTAATCGAAGGTGATCGCAAAGCCCAACAAGCAGTACGGTACAGCTTATTTCAAATTATTGCAGCCGCACCTCGCCATGATGAGCGCGTCGGCATACCCGCAAAAACTCTATCTGGGTTTGCCTATCGGGGACACAATTTCTGGGATACAGAAATTTTCATTCTGCCCTTGCTAACATATACCCAACCAGCGATCGCTCGTAATCTACTGACATACCGTTATCATACTCTCCCTGGTGCAAGACGCAAAGCCAGAGAAGCGGGTTATCAAGGGGCAATGTTTGCTTGGGAAAGCGCCGCTACCGGAGATGAAGTAACTCCGCGCTGGGTACCTAGCCCCAATGGAAAAGATTTAGTACGGATATGGTGCGGAGATATCGAACTGCACATCACCGCTGATGTTGCTTATGCCGTTTGGCACTACTGGAAAGCAACGGCAGACGACGAGTGGATGTGCCGTTATGGAGCAGAAATTCTCCTAGAAACAGCAAGATTTTGGAGTTCTCGTGTTGAAACCCGCGATAGTACATTAGCTTGTAGCGATGGCCCTTGCTACGAAATTCGCCATGTCATAGGTCCTGACGAGTACCATGATCGCGTTGATAACAACGCCTTTACAAATAAAATGGTACAGTGGAACTTAGAAGCGGCATTATCCGTACTGGATTGGCTACGTGCCAAATATCCCGCTCGCGCTGCTGAATTAGAACAACAGCTTAATCTCAATTCCCAACAGTTAGAGCGCTGGGCGGATATTATCGAGCGCATGTGGATACCCTACAACCCAGAAACAGGATTAATAGAGCAGTTTGAGGGATTTTTCCAACTAGAAGATATCAATCTTGCTGAATATGAACCTCGCCGCTGCTCTATGCAGGCTCTATTAGGGATTGAAGAAGCGGCTAAGCGGCAAGTAATTAAACAAGCTGATGTACTGATGTTACTGTACTTGCTGCGCGATCGCTTTGATTTAAAAACCTTAGTAGCTAACTGGAATTACTATAATCCTCGCACTGATCACACTTACGGCTCATCTCTTAGCCCAGCAATTCATGCCATTTTAGCCTGCGATTTAAACAATCCGACTGAAGCTTATGAACACTTCATGCGGGCAGCCCTAGTTGATTTAGAAGACACTCGCGGAAACGCCGCTGATGGAATTCACGCCGCGTCTGCGGGCGGAGTCTGGCAGGCTGTTGTCTTTGGTTTTGCTGGCGTCAAACTGACAGAATATGGCCCAGTGGCCAATCCTCGTTTACCCGCTGGCTGGATGCGCTTGCAATTTAAATTGAATTGGCGAGGGCATTGGTACAAATTTGATTTGAAGGGAGAGGATATGCGAAAACCAGAATCGCCAGGATTGATTATACCACAATCTTTAATTCGCGGCGTAATTTTTGATTTAGATGGGGTGCTGACAGATACGGCAAAATTCCATTATTTAGCATGGAAACAACTCGCAGATGAAGAGGGAATTCCTTTTGATGAAGAAGCGAATGAAAAAATGCGAGGGTTGTCACGCCGAGATTCGCTGCTGCAACTACTGGGGAAGCGGATTGTTTCCGAAATCAAAATGCAAGAAATGATGGAGCGCAAAAATGCCTATTATTTAAAATTAACAGAGCAGATAACAGCAAGTGATTTATTACCAGGAGCAGGCGAATTACTAGATGAATTGCGTGCATCTGGAATTAAAATCGCTATAGGCTCAGCTAGCAAAAACGCACGTCAAGTGATTGAGCGGTTAGGAATTGCTAACAAAATAGATGCACTTGCTGATGGGTATAGTGTAGAGCGCTCAAAACCGGCACCAGATTTATTTTTACACGCTGCTAAACTACTCAAATTGCGCCCTGTAGAATGTTTAGTAGTGGAAGATGCGGCTGCAGGAGTGGAAGCTGCGCTTGCAGCAGGTATGTGGGTAGTAGGCTTAGGAAGAGCCGATATCGTCGGTGCAGCTCATATCGTACTTCCCAGTTTAGAAGGTGTAAATTGGCAGGAATTGTTGGCGCGTCTTGCTAATGTAGCCAAAAATGCAGAAGTTACTGTAAATGAAGATATGTTAAGGAGAGCGATCGCTTAATTAAAAAACCCGGTTGAAAAACCGGGTTTCTTTTTTGTTTGGTAGTTTAAGCTGCTCGTTTGCTAAGTTCTTCAATGACAAAGTGAGGAACTCCGAATTCTGCGCCTTTAGCAAGACAACAATCACGGAGAGCAAGTAAAAAACCTTGGGCACTTTTGGGAACCCCAGGTATAGTATCAGTTTGCTTTAAAAATAATCGCCACTGCTCAGCATTGCTACCATAAAGCTCTACTAAGTGCAATCCAGCAAGATATTCAGCGAGAGGAGCGAGAGAAAAGCGGATTTTATCTGCACTAGCTCCGCAGGTTTGAAGTAAGCGTAAGCGTTTTTCGAGATATTCGAGTCGCAATTCAGCTTGTTTACCTGCTAAAGAAGCAAGGGCAGTCTTTTTAAGAGTAGAAGAAGGGCGAAATGTCTGTTTAAGACATTCCCAAGCTACAATTTTAGCATCGTGATGAACAAGGGCATCATCAAAGCGATTCTCCAAAATACTGCGGTTAAGCTCATTAAGATAAGAAAGCATTAAGTCAGGGATATTATTAGCTAGCCCTTTTGTGCTAGTACCTTCCTTAAAAGCAATCAATTGTTCAGCGTACAATTTTGCAAGCAAAACGGTAATATTTCGCTGCCCAACGATAAGAGATAAAAGACTGCAAGCGTCGAAAAACTCTAAATCACTAAAACGATCGCGCATACCGCGCTGCGTCAGGTACGCTTCCATAAAAGAAGAAAGACGATTACCCTCTACCCGCAAAGGTTTGAGAGTGGTTTTGGGTACGCCGTCGAGGGTTTCTTCCAGCCGTGAAGTAACTACGAGAGCGTTAACCAAAAAATCAGGATGTGTTGGGCGGATTTGCGAGCGCGTTGCTTCGCTCATTTCAGAAATGCGATCGAGAATCACCAATAAGCGCCCACTCAGAGTCAGATGTTTCACTAGCTCTTCGTGAGGAGGTTTTTGTGAACCGATTAGAGATTGCAACCGCCAGCGAATAGAATTTTGTAGCCAGTTGTTTTCCGGCATGTAGTCAAATTCTTGTTCTATTAAAATCGGTAACTGGCGATATTCACAAAGACGCTCTTCCGGGTTATCAGACATAGCCCATTTTCCTAACTGACAGGCAAGGCTAGTTTTACCCGAACCTGCTTCACCCCAGATAAGTAGGCGAACTTGCTTATTAGCAAAGATGCTGCGCAGCTCTTTACCAGTAAGATTAGCTATAGTGTTGCCGTCTATAACAACAGGCAGAGGAATGTAAACTGAGCGCTCGCTGACTGTAGCTAGTTGAGAAAAACGCGCTCGCGCTGTTTCCACATGAGCCGCCACCCAAGCATCGAGAACTCTAGGGTGATAGTCGAAAAACCCGACAAATAGTAAGTGACGCAGAGAAAACCCTTTATCTTTCAGCCCAGGCAGGGGGAGAGTGTATCGTTTCAGAGCTTGATTAATATTCAACAGCCAGAGAGGGCGCAGCCAGAGGATAAACAACCAAACTGTAGGTAGAGAAACTATATATATAAGTGCTGCTAGCAACCATTTGTGACGGAAAAACCAAGCTGTGCCCAATTCAAAGAAGCGGGTTTGTTTTTCAGTTTTCAGGGCTTTGAGAGAGCGGGCGAGCGCAACTGCAATTTCTTCCTTAGAAAACTTAAACAAAAGCGGGTCATTAATAAAAATAACCTTAGGATCGTTGAGAGCCGATTCAGCCAGAGACAAATCCGAAAGAGCTTTTTCCAAGTCACTCAGACGTAACTTATCAGATTCATCTTGTAGACTACCGGCAATTCGGCGCAGAGTTTCTGCTGCAGAGCCGCGCACTAACTTATCCGAATCGTACAGTAATTGAGATAGAGGTGTGATCGCCTTTGAAGCATACACCCCCATTCTTCCCAGAGCCTCTGCAGCAGCAGCTCTCACTTCTTCATTATTATCTTGCAAGCGGGCAATCAATTGCGGAACAGCCGACGCCGAGCCAGCACCAATTTGTCCCAGTACCCAGGCAACCCCAGCCCGCACAGTACTGCGCTCGTCATCTAGAGCTGCAATCAGTTTCGGCACAGCTTCTGAACCTATTTTTACTAAAACCTCAGCAGCAGCCCTGCGCACCTCAGGATCTTTATCCTTGAGCGCATCTATTAGCGGTTCAACGACGATACTAGCTTCTAAAGATGCTTGCGAGCCAATAGTTCCTAGGGCTTTGGCAGCCCCTGAGCGCACACGCCAGTCACTATCCTGTAGCCTAGCAATCAAATGGGGAACTACTTCTCTTGCGTCTGCACCAATTTGACCTAGTGCTTCAGCCGCAGCCGCCCGCACTGAAGCATTTTCATCTTGCAAAGCGTTAATCAAGTCGGGAACCACAGGAGAACCGATTCGTCCAAGGGCTTCAGCCGCCGAGCGGCGCACCTCAGGATCGGAGTCTTCTAGGGCATGAATTAAGGGGGGCACGAGCGCAGGTGCTTCTAGTTTTGCTTCTGTGCCGATTTTTCCTAATGCTCTAGCCGCCGCAGAGCGAACACGCCAGTCGGAATCTTGCAGTCTTGCCACTAGGCTGGGTATAGCTTCTTTTGCGTCTGTTCCCATTTGCCCTAGAGCTTCAGCGGCTGCTGTTCGCATTACAGTTGGTTCCGCCTGTAGGGCTTCGACTATTTTAGGAACAGCGATTGAGCCGATTCTGCCGAGTGCTTCTGCTGCTGCGCGGCGTACTTCTTGGTTAGAATCGTTGAGGTATTCTACCAGAGTGGAGGCGAGCGCGTCAGCTTTATTTTCGGATTCTGAGCCTATCTTCCCTAGTACCTTTGCCGCTGAGGCGCGAACGCGGGCGTCGGGTTCTTTTAATACAGTTAGTAATTCGGAAACTGCTCTTTCGCCGATTTTTACCAGAGCATCAATCGCCTGCGGATCGTTGGATTCGTCATCATCTCTAAACTGAGAGATGTGATAGTTTATATCTGCGCTCGCCAAAACTTGTGTTTCGCTATTTTCGATTAAAAATAGCGGCAGTGAAAGACATAAAATGGCAATTCTGAGCGCCGTTAGAGGTTGATTTCGGAAGTATTTGATCATGAGGCTTCCTCTGCAGGGGTTGACCTACAGAAGTTTTCATTGTATATTTTTATGCTTCAGGACGTAGCAAAGCGATCGCGCTTATATATCGCGAGCGATTTGCTAGGGATAAATAGCAGTTATTTATCTGACTGGATTAGCCAAGACATCCCCTAAAGGGGAGCATGGGAAAAATTCATCAAATTATCCCGTCAATTGATTTGCTAGAAATAACTAGCTGCTAATTGTCTTTGCTTTTGTGATACTGAGCAGGCGGGTAGAATTCCCCCTTAAAGAAAGACCCTGACGTGAATAATCAGTTTGATGCTTCCCTGTTGGTGATGCTTCCCTGTTGGTAATGCTTCTCGATCCCCTTTAATGCCTACTGCTTTACCTTTTGTGCTTGTAGCCCCTTTTTCTAGCCTAACGCTTAAAATAGCGTGCTGGCTTTTGGGAATCTGTTTGCTGTTATCTTTATTTCTCTTTCAACAGCTACTATACCATAAGATTTGTAATTTGGTAAATACTCAGCATGTTTAAAGCCAGTTTAAACTATAACAATAATTTTAAAAAATTTTTAAATATATAAATTTTTATTTATATACATGATAACAACCGTTTTTGCACTAGGAGGGGGCAACAAGGAGTGGGTAGCCCTATTGCGGCGAGGAATAGTTTGGCCGAGGTTTGGCCCATTTTTTCCTGTAAGACAGACGGCTACCCCGAAAAGTGACGGTTTGTAGGGGGGGAATAAGGTTTTGATTGTCACTTGCCGCAGATTTATTGCGATTATCTTAAGCAAAAACCAAACTAATATTAATGACTAGAGTTCGCGCTCGCCTTGCATTAACCAGAGAGTTTTGGCAAAGTAATTGTAAAAATCGTTCCCACCCCAACTTTACTTTCCACAGATATATTACCGCCATGTAAATCTACTGCCTTTTTTACAAGAGCAAGTCCCAATCCATTTCCTTCAAATCTTCTAGCATTTTTACCCCTATGAAAAATTTTAAATAAATTTTCTTTATCTTCTGGCAAAATTCCGATCCCTTCATCTTTTATCCGAAATTTTGCTTCTGCCCCTTGACAACTAAATTCACATTCTACTTGAGTAGCATTAGGCGAATACTTGACAGCATTTAAAATCAAATTAAAAAAAATCTGCCGTAACAATCTGATATCGGTTGCCAGGGTAACACAGGCGCTGTGATCGCATATCACTTTAAACTGGTGATTTGTTTTCGTCATTGCCTGCACATCTTGCCAAATTTCTTGAAAAAACCCCTTCACATCCACCCGAACATTTTCTAAATTAATATTTCCCGCTTCTGCTTTGCTAATCGTTAGAACTCCTTCCAGCAGCCCTGTCATATTTTTCACGGCTGAACGAATTTTTTCGAGCCTGTTCAATTTTTCTTCAGCCGTCATCTTCTGACTGTGCAGTCTCAGCAAATCCGTAGACACTAAAATAATCGTCAGAGAATTCTTCAATTCGTGAGACACCATTGAGGCAAATTGTGAGTTTAGCTCACTTAGTTCTTTTGCCTTTTCCAGCGCTTCATTTAAAGCTACCTCAGCCTGCTTACGATAAGTAATATCTTCTACAGTTCCTTCATATCCCACCAGTTCGCCTTTAGTATTGTAAAGCAAGCGACCATTCTCTGAAATCCATATTTTGCTGCCGTCTTTGCGATAAACCTGCGATTCAAATCTCCATACTGCCGACTGCTCCTGCAACAAGCGCACTAACTCTTGATGTCGATTAGTATCTACATATACTTTTGCCTTGAGATTAATACTGCTGTTAGCGATTATCTCTTGGGCAGACTCATAACCAAAAATTTCCGCTAACGTAGGATTGACTGTTAAAAACTGCCCCTGTAGAGTTGCCTGATAAATACCAACTGCGGCATTTTCAAAGATTCGCCGATATTTTTCATTATTTTGTTGCAGTCTTTTCCAGATGCTCACCACCAGCGGGCTTACTGCCAGAGGATATCCATTCACTTGTTTTTCTTGGCTTCTCTGGTTATACAAGTTGCGGATAAATTCTTTGCTCAATGATAAAGCCATATTTCTTAAACCTCCCTTGCCACTCCCAAACCTTATAGATATTTAACATTTAGGCCAATTATTGCACAAGTTTTTATCAAAACCCTTCACATTTCAAAGTTTTTTAATATATAAATTAAATTTTTGCGTATAAAAATCCTTATCAAAATCTAAAATATGTATCTTAAATAACAAAAAACATTGCTTTGAAAAGCGCAACGTTTTAAGTGAAAGTACGCCACAGGCATTGGAGAATTCTACCAACAGAAAGACTAGCGCTAAAGAAAAGTTGTAAAAAGACCGCCCAGCCAGAGCTAAATAGAAAGAAAACGACGCCGATACAATTCTGATTGCTCCCTATTTTCTGGAAAACTATCAGGAAAATAAATAGCAAAATTTATGCTGACATAGGAATATCTCAGTTAATTTATTTAGAATTGCCTTTATTTTCTAGAAGCAGAGTTAGTTGACAAATAGCATGAGGGCTTTTGTAGCTTTACGGAAATTTTACAATCTGCTGAGGGTAGCCAGGGCAGCTTGTTCTGCCTATTTATCACAAAATTTACAAATTTTAAATAAAATTTAACCTATACCAAAGGCAGAAAAATTTCAAATTCCGTGCCGGCACCGGGGGTTGAATGCATTTCAAATTTGCCTCCGTGCTTAGCAGTTACAATCCAATAGCTGACTGCCAGACTGGTTTCCTTCTCAACTCTTTTTTCTGTGGAGAAAGAATTCAAAATCTGCCGTTGTTTTTCCGGAGAAATACCTGGACCATTGTCAGCAATCCTAATCAAAACTGCGCGGGTGTAGGGTTGTTTTGACTGAGTAGCGGAAAAAGAACACACTTGTGTAGAAATTTCGATGCGAGGCTTGTGAGTTTTGGTAGGGGGGAGAAAAGTCATCCCTGCTTCTCTAAATTCTCTAGCAAACTTACGATTAATAGATTGATTTATTAAAGCATCAATAGCGTTAGTGAGAATATTGACAAAGACTTGACTGAGTTGTCCAATATAGCATGTAACTGGTGGCAGGTGACCATAATTTTTAACGATTTCAATTTCGCCAGTCAAGCGGCTATTGAGCAGCAACAAAACACCATCAATACAGCTGTGAATATCGGCTGGTTTTGGATAAACTTCGTCGAGATGGCAAAAATTTTGCAAGCTGATGACGAGTTTTTTCAAGCGCTCTGCGCCAGTGCGGATACTGGCGATCGCTTGTGGCAAATCTTCTTTCAAAAAATCCAATTCAATCTCTTGCTTAAGTTTTTCAATTTCCGGCGGCGTTTTATCCAAATATTTTTCATAAGCCGAGAGAACTTTCAGCAAAGCCTGCGAATAATTAGAAACATAAGCGATATTTCCCCAGATAAAACCCACTGGATCTAAAATTTCGTGGGCCACTCCATCCACGAGACGACCCAAACTTGCCATTTTTTCGTTTTGGATCATTTGAGCTTGAATCTGCTCAAATTTCACCTGAGTTTCAATGCCTCGGATTTGCCAATAGGCGATATTAAGTTCGTGAATATTTAATAAGTAATAGCGGTTGGCGTCACTTTGGACGATGATCGGTTCGCCCAAAAGTGCTGGCTCGCGTCGGAGAGCAAAGCGCGCTGCTTCCACAATTGGAGTGCTTTCAGGCAGCACCAACATCTCTGTACGAGCGTAGCTATAAAGAACCCTGAGGGGTTTATTTAAAAACAACTCTAGCCCGTGGGGGTGCAACAAATACTCTAGCAGTCGCGAGCGAGAAATTGAACCAACGAACTGATCCTGCTCTGCCAAGATGGCTCCAGGCAGTAGGGGATATTTTTCAAACACTTGGGCAAGTTCAATTCCAAGACAACTTATATCGACTTGAAAATCATACAGGGGCAATTCTTGTAGAGTTGACTCCAAGCGGAGATCTTGAGAGCAGCCTTCTGATAAAGATGGTATGGGTAGTTGCACGGGGAATAGGGTAAGCGATACATTCCCATTTAGCCTATCATTTCCCTGAGAGTTGAGCGCTCGATTGGCGGCGGTTGCAAGGGCAATTGGATTTCAAATTCCGTACCTGTATCGGATTGCAAATCTTTATCGCTGTAGGTACTCCGCAAATTCAAACAACCGCCGTGCTTTTGGGTAACGATTTCGTGGCTGATGGCTAACCCCAGCCCTGTTCCTTTCCCCACTGGTTTGGTGGTGAAAAAAGTTTCAAAAATTCGTCCTTGAATTTCCGGTGGAATTCCTGGTCCGTTATCAATTATTCGGATGGATATGCGGGGATTGGGAAGTTCGATAAATTCTGTGATAATTTCTATTTTTGGTTTCCAATTCAAAGAATTACCAAATTTTTTGTTCAGTTTTTCTGATTTTTCCATTAAAGCATCGATCGCATTGCTCAACAAGTTCATAAATACTTGACTCAACTGTCCAGAGTAACATTCCAATAGCGGCAGATTACCATATTTTTTCACTACTTCAATGCCATATTTAATACGGTTGTGTAAAATTAATAAAGTACTGTCTATACATTCGTGAATATCTGCTGGTTGGCGTTTTCCCTCGTCCATGTGAGAGAAGTTTTGCAATCCTCCGACAATTTTAGTGAGGCGTTCGGCACTGACTTTTATACTTTCCAGAATTTTAGGCAAATCTTCTCGAAGAAAATCTAATTCAATCATTTGTTTAATTTCGTTAATAATTGGCGATCGCTCACCTACTTCCTTTTGATAAGCTGCCAGCAGCTCCATCAGATCGCCACAATAATTAGACAGAAATCCCATATTCCCCGAAATACAATTAACAGGATTCTTAATTTCGTGAGCCACCCCTGCCACCATCCGCCCCAAGCTAGCCATTTTTTCTGTTTGGATCATCTGGGCTTTAGTTTGTTCTCTGAGCAAACGAGCAGTAAGTTCGTGAATGTGAGATTGAGCAACCAGTAATTGATGCACATCCAAAAGCCTATAAACTTGAGGAGATATCTCAACGACAATAGGTTCGTACAGCAAATCAGAGGGGCGTTGTAAAGAGCGGCGAGCAGCCATTATAATTAAGGTCTTACTGGGTAAAATTAAAATATCTGTTTGCGCAAAGCGATATAAAACTTTAATCGGTCTATGTAAAAAAAGTTCTAATCCGTAAGGGCGGCTGATATGCTCCAAAAATCGTCGCCGGGAAATCATGCCTACAAATTGCCCTTCTTCTGTTAAAATCACTCCCGGCAGTAGGGTATTCTCTGCGAAAGCCCGTGCTACTTTTTGCCCTGGACTGTTGCATTCAATCTGAAAATCATAGAGCGTCAGATCTTCGAGTGTTGACTCTAGATTAAGTTCTAAGTTATCTACCTCGGATAGCATTTGTGCAAGTGATTCGCAAGGAGAATCAGGCTGGGTCAACATAACCAATTACTCTATTAAATCATCTCTCAGAAAGTGTCTTTTTTACCTCCCTATTATAAACCCTTAAAAAAAGAAAAAGCCAAGATTATAATGGAAGTTTAATTTTTAACTTTAAAATTACAAAATTTTAACTAAAATTAACCTAATAAAATGTTGCTAATAAAATGCAGAACACAGGTTCCGAATTAGAAAACGAATTAGAAAAAGAGCGAGGGCAAGAAAAAATTGTAAAAAATTTTTACAGAGCAGATAAGCAGGCGATTTTATAGCGCGATAGCTATTCTTTCTTTTATATGAAGCGTAGCTATTTTAGAATCAGATAAACCGATAAGACAAGATAGCAAAGCCAAAGTAGCAAGTAACCGAAATAATAGGTAATAAAAAGCTGATAAAGCTCACAGAATAGTATTAACTGCTTTATGGCTTTTGAGAAGGTTAAAGGCTGTGAGACGTAAATTATAGTCACACCAACCTCCTTAGTCTGAAAACTAAGCCAGGAAATCGGCATGATAGAATCACCATTGCAAGTATTCCATGAATAACCTCCAGAGTAAAATAATAAAGATTTCATCAGACGCTAAAATAAAATTTTCTCCCCTCATACCCCAATGGCTGCTCCCTGTGGAGCAAGCCCAACTCCGGTATGGTTTTCCGTTATTTAGATTACAAAATTTAGTGGCGAGCGCGTTGTAACCTAGCTTACAAACTTCCAAAAAATAAAAAAATTTAAATTAACTTAAGCAATTACTATATGGAATTATAAAAAATTGTTGATGGAGGGGAGGGGTACTATACTAAAAACCATTGAAGAAAAAGCAATCGCGACCTTCCTGCTTAGCTTTATAGAGAGCGAGATCGGCAGCGGCAATAAGCTGAAGGGGGGAAGAATCGCGAGCAGGAACCATACTAGCCACACCCAAACTTATACTGACGTAGGGGCTGACTGGGGAGTGGGGGTGAGGCAACTGCAACCCGCGGACATTTTCTCGGATCTTCTCGGCAACGCGAATACCGCCCTTAGCGTCTGTATCGGGCAAAACAACAGCAAATTCTTCCCCGCCGTATCTCGCCACCAAATCTGTAGAGCGGTTGGCAGCATTTTGAATAGCGGTGGCGATTTTTCGCAAACAATCATCTCCGGCTAGGTGCCCGCAGGCGTCATTGTAGCGTTTGAAGAAATCAATATCACATAGAATTAGAGATAAACAAGCCCGCGATCGCTGCAACCGCTGCCACTCCTGATTTAAGTATTCATCAAACCGCCGTCGGTTAGCTAGATGAGTAAGCCCATCCAAAGTAGCAAGGCGCTGTAATTCTTGGTTTGCGCTCTCTAGCTGTTGACGAGTTTGATTGAGTAGCTGAGTGACTAATATATGAATTTGCGACTGAGCCAACAGTAATTGATGCACATCTAACAATCGGTAAACCCGGGGCTGCATTTCAACCACTATCGGTTCGTAAAGTAACTCAGCCGAGCGATACAGGATGCGATGTGCTGCATCTACGATTAAAGTTTCGCTAGAAAAAATTAAAATTTCAGTGCGTATAAAGCGATATAAGCACGTTAGTGGCCTGTTCCAAAATAGTTCTAATCCGTAAGGACGACTGAGATGCTCGAAAAAACGTCGTCGGGAAATCATACCTGCTAATTCTCCTTGCTCCGTGAGAATCACTCCAGGCAGGAGAGGATTTTCTTTAAATTTTTGAGCGATTTCTTTTCCTGGATGAGACAATTCAATATCGCACTCACAAAGCGACAGTTCTCGAAGCTTTGATTCTAAACTCAGAGGTGGAAGACACTCTGTCAAGCCTGGTGCAGTCGATAAATCACAAATTAATCTATCTAACATAACATAAAATATTTAATTCATAGCAAGACAGTGCCTTATAGCTTCACCTTCACAACTCTGGAAGGCTTTTCTGTTGTGTAGATAAATAAACCCTAACCCCCTAAAGCTAGGTGGATTTGGAAGATAATAGGGGATAATCTTAGTTTCTTTTTAGGCTTATACCTTCAATAAAGAATTGCGCTGTGAGCGCTTGTTTTTGGCCGCCTTCCCTTTCACATCCCTAGTTTATTATAGTAAACTGATTTTTTTTGAAAGTTGTTAATTTTTATAAAAATTTATACTTTTCTAAGCTCAAGCCTTGAAATTGTAAATAAATAAAAAGTAGCTAAATTTAATTTAAATATAAATTAAACTAAATTTAACCAAAAGATATGCCTCGTATTTTGACGCAATTTTTGAATAGGAAACGAAAACAAAAATTGAAATATGCAGAGAGTTTCTGCTTTTTAAATAAATATATTTGCATTAATTAAGCAATCAATTTGCAGATAAAAAATCCGTATTAAATATAATTTAATTTAAATTTAATTAAATTTAATCAGAAAGGAAAGCAGGGAGAGGGCCAATTTATGGCCACCAGCAAACCAAAAAGAGTAGACTTTGTAGAGGATTTTTTGCAAGCTGGCCGGACAAATTCTTGGGCTTTCCGTCTAAACTAAATAACGCTCCTAACTCAAAAAGCAAGCATGAATCAATTAAACCAAGCTTTCACTATATTCTTAAGTTTGTTAGTCGAGGCGATGCCCTTCTTACTGCTGGGGGTGTTGTTTTCAGGTGTGCTGCTACTGTTTGTCGATGAGAGCAAACTGATTAAAATGCTGCCACGTAACCCACTCTTAGGTGCTTTTGCCGGCAGTTTGATCGGTTGCTTGTTTCCCGTGTGCGAATGCGGTAATGTGCCAGTGGCGCGGCGATTGCTGCTCCAAGGCGTGCCAACACCAGTGGCGATTGGATTTCTGCTGGCGGCTCCGACAATTAACCCAATAGTGATTTGGTCAACAGCGATCGCCTTTTGGGATATCCAACCAGAAATCGTCGTACTGCGAGTAGTCTTTTCCTTAGTAGTAGCAACGGTAATAGGCTGCGTATTCAGCGTTCAGTCTGACTTACGACCCCTGTTACAGCCGCCAATGGCGCGGGAACTGCCGCAACCCGCATTATCCTCCTCTGTAGCTAATTCCTCCTCACATTTGTTACAGTCGGGGACGTTTTTGCTAGGCGAAACGGGCGTGCCGCTACGTATGGATGCAACACTTATGCAAAACGCCAGAACCAAGATTTGGGCGAAAAAACCCCTAAAAGATAAGCTGCGACTGCTGGCAGATAATACGGTGCAGGAACTGCGGGAGCTGGGGGGAGTGTTGGTGATAGGAAGTGCGATCGCTGCCATTATCCAAGTAGCCGTGCCCCGAGATTTTATCCTCAGCCTGGGACAAGGTCCAGTCACTTCTATTTTGGCGATGCTAGTGCTGGCTGCCGTTGTTTCTATCTGCTCAACAGTGGATTCATTTTTTGCCCTCTCCTTTGCCTCCACCTTTACAAGCGGTTCGCTATTGGCTTTTTTAGTATTTGGACCAATGATTGATATCAAAGGCGTCGGGTTGATGTTAATGGTCTTTCAGAAAAGGGCGGTGATTTATTTTTTCGCCCTAGCTGCGCAGCTGACTTTCTTGTTAACCCTATTTTTCAATTTGCATTTTAGTTAGGTAAGCCAAGGGCAGCGAGCGGCGAAAAATGATGCGAAAGTGAACAAAGTATGAGTGGAACGCAAAACAAAAAAATTTTCTTTCAAATTGTTTTTTCTCCCTGGCTGGATGTTGCAGCGCTCGCCGCTTGGGGCATGATGATGCTGAAATACTGGCTGACTGGTAAATTATACTTACTGATTCACCCCAATTATTTTTGGTTGGTGGTGATGGCTGGGTTGGCGTTTCTCGCCCTGAGCGCGTTAAAAGCTAAAGAAATTATCCGGCAAAACCGCCAAGGAGTTAAAATAACGCAACTGGCAAACAACGAGCATCTCAGTATGTTTCCACCCGGTTTTGGTAGCGGGCTGCTGCTAGTTACGGCACTACTGGGTTTATTGATTACCCCCCAAGTATTTTCTAGCCAAACCGCACTGGAACGAGGCGTTACCGACGTGATCATATCCCCTCGATTGCAAAGACAATCGTTTCGAGCAAGAACTCGCCCAGAAGAGCGATCGCTTATAGACTGGGTACGCACTTTGAGCGTGTATCCTGAACCCGAAACATATAGGGGACAAAAAGTAAAAGTTCAGGGATTTGTTATTCATCCGCCCTCTCTGCCAGAACAATATCTAATCATCGCTCGCTTTATTGTTACTTGCTGTGCTGCCGATGCCTACCCCGTGGGATTGCCTGTGAAACTGCCCCAAAGCCGTACCGCCTATCCTGCCGACACTTGGCTGGAAATTGAAGGTCAAATGGGTGTCGAAGTCTTGGCAGATAAGAGGCAACTCGTGATTGAAGCTAGCTCTCTCAAACCAATACCTAAACCGCCAAATCCTTATGATTATTAAAAGTCAGCAGTCACTGTAGTGCAATTTGAATAAAAAAGTCAGGGCGGCGCTATTTCTACAGTGGCAGCAAAAAATTCAGCCTCCACATAATTTAAAGCCGACACCTTCGTATTGATTAATGAGAAAAAATTTAGAAATTTAATTGCTAAAGCGTCAAAAGGTGGTAAATTTGAATTTGGATTTTTTCGGCGAGTCAATAAAGTACAAAGCAGGAAATAGGTGCGGCTGAGATGAACCTTAAATTTAATAAGCCAAATATTAGGTCGATAGCAAAAACAAAAGCGTTAATGACTAGAGTGCCGCCAGAAAATATTTAGTTTGCTTAAATTATCAACAAGCAGATGTCAAGCTCAGAAATGACTTCTAAGCCAAAATTTTTACCGCTAGATCGCGTGGCCATTGGGCTGATGCTGATACTGAGTCTGGCGATCGCACTTGTGCTGTGGCAGGGGGAGCAAGCAGTGCCGCGTGTGCGAGATTTTAGCGGCTCTCCAGAATTAGTGACAGTTGCAGAAACTAAAAAAGACTGTCAGCTAAAAGATAAAGAAAAAACAAGCAATGTCTCTGCTTACGAGCAAAATGATGTTTTGTGCCTGAACATTCATCTATCGCCTCAATTCCAAGAGAAAGATTTCACCTGGAATTCCCAACAATGGGGGCAGTTCATCATCACCTTCAGCAGAGCTATGGATCGTGCTAGCGTGGAAGATAATTTGAGAATAGAGCCGCCGCTGCCAGGAAAAATTAGTTGGGCTGGGCGTCGGATGATTTACACCCTCACCGTTCCGCCGCCCTACGGCACCCAGTTTGAAGTGCGAATCGTCGGGGGGAGAGAGTACAGGGGAAAAAATAGCAAGGGGAAACAGATGCAGCCGTTTATCGGGCGTTTCGGCACCCGCGCTCGCGTCTTTGCCTACATTGGCATTGAGGGGAAAGAAGCAGGAAGATTAATGCTGTTTAATATGACTGAAAACAAGAAGCAAGCCAAAGATCCGATTCCTCTCACCCCGCCAGATTTAGTAGTAATGGATTTTAAACCATATCCAGACGGCGAGCGGATTTTATTTTCTGCTGAAGATCGCTCGAATTACGAGCAAGGCTCCTTTAATGCGCGGCTGTATTCAGTTACAACCGGTTTGAGATCTTCCGCTCCTGAAAAAATATCCCGCCCTCCCGAACCGGCTGGTAAAATTGACCGGATTCTAGATAACAATGATTACCAAAACTTAAAATATGACTTGTCATCAGATGGCAAAACCATCGTCGTGCAGCGAGTGAATCGAAAAAACCCAGGAGCAGATTTTGGATTGTGGGTGGTTGATACCACCGGGGAAGCGAAACAACTAAAAACTGCACCAGGGGGAGAGTTTTTAATTCACCCTAGCGGTGATTCTCTCGCTCTCGCCCAAGGGCAGGGAATCGCCATACTGCCACTGCAACCTGAGGATAAATCTCAAGAAAAATCCCTGGTACAACCGCTAGATTTTCTTCCGAAGTTTGGCAGATTGCTGGCTTTTTCTAGAGATGGTTTGGATGCGGCGATGGTGAAATTCAATACGGATTACACGCGCTCGCTATTTCTTGTCAATCAAACCGGAGAAAAAGAACTCCTGCGTATAAAAGGTTCGATTATTAGCGCTCAGTTTGCTCCTCTGAAACAGACTCTATACTGTCTGCTAACACAACTGATTGAAGGGGAAAAATATCAAGAAGAACCTTATATCGCCGCGATCGATTTGAAGACTGGTAAGTTAACACCGCTGGTTGTATTGCCAAAACAGCGAGACATCCAAATGAGCTTGTCGCCCGACGGTTTAGCACTGATATTCGATCAATTGGTAACAGAGCGACAAAACCAGTCAGCCGTGGGACCTCGTACTGATTCCGGTGAAATCATTACTACAAGTCGCCTCTGGTTGTTGCCGTTAATTCCCAGTACAGATGGTACTATAAAGTTGCAACCGGAGCAATTGCCTTTTATTGGCGTACGCCCGCGTTGGATACCTTAGAAATCGCATCTTTTTTGTCTGCTGAGCAGCTTAGCATGCTCACACCGTAAAAAGGGGGTAGGGCGTATTCGTACAGCCACTCCCTTTACGGGTAGTTGCTGCGGCTCCGATAAAATCCGCTACTTCAAGGCTAATAAGGGATGAAGAAGATTTTCTACTGACTCCTCTGGTAATTGATAATCTGCGGGCAATTTTCCCAAGTGATGGTATACTGTTTATTAAATTATTAAAAGTTTTTTCAGAAGGGGTGTATACTATAACCCCCCTACTTTTAAGAAACCCGGTTTCTAAAAAAATTACTATACCGCCACTCTATCGCTGCAATCGGCGACGCAAATTAGCTAACTGCTGCCTAGCTTTAGTATGGTTGGGAGTAATTCTCAGCGCTCGGTTATAAGATTCAAGAGCGTCATCGTATTTGCCAAGTTGCTCTAGGGCGATACCACGATTGTACCAAGCATTAGTAGGACCGGTATCTAATCCCCAAAATCCTTTGCTTTGCAGCGCTCGCTCATAATCTTTAACGGCGTCTTCGTACTTGCCCATTTGCAATAAAGCGGTGGCGCGATTGTATAAAGCTAGGGGAAGTTGGCTATTAAGTTTGAGGGCTTCGTCAAAAGCCGCGATCGCCTCTTCCTTTCGCCCCATCTTCCAAAGAGTAGCGCCTTTATATGTCCAAGCTGTCTCTATGCTTTGATTGCCCCAGTCGCTGTTGCTTTGAATTGCTTTATCAAAAGCTTGATTTGCTTCGAAGTTGCGATTCAACTGCCTGAAAACCATGCCTTGCTGAAACCAAGCCAGAGAATAGTCAGACTTAATATCGATCGCCTTTTGCAAAAAAGTGATCGCCTCATCGTAACGTTTAAGTTCACTGAGTACAATTCCTTTACCTGTCAAAGCCGGTGCTGAGTCAGGCATAAGAGCGATCGCTTGCTCATAAGCCGCCAGAGCCTGGTTATACTGTTTCCTGCTCAACAGGTATTGAGCTTGTTTGAGCCAATACTCTACTTCAGAAGATTTAGCAGGGGCAGCTTCTTCCGGCTGGATTGGCTCTGCTGGTTGCGTCGTCTCAGGTTCGGCATTGGCAGGCTGAGTTTGGTCATTTTCTATAGCTAGTGCTGGTGACTGAAAACAAGTGCTAATAGCAATAGCACTAATACCAAGCCATTTCAAAATCGCTACTAGTAGCGAGCAAGAAGTTGGAGCTTGCTTTTGCGCAGCCACAATATTTACGCACTCTTTTCGCAAACGCGCTGCAAAAACAGTATGCTCCCATTTCAGAATGCGCTGCATGGGTTCAGCCTCCTGTGGTCAATTGCCCCCTTATTTTAACAATTCGTGACGTTTCTGAGAAAACTTCCGATTTCCTTGCAAGGGAAAGTAGAAATTCAGCAGTTGCGTTTTTTGCCATCAGGCATAATAGCATCGCAGAAATCTGCTCCCCGCAATCGGGCATTTTTCAAATCGGCATCGTTTAATAGTGCGTGATTGAACCGAGCGCCCTCCAAATCAGCACCAAAAAAGCTCGCTCGAGTCAGGTTGGCTCTTGTCAAGTTGGCACCTTTGAGATCGGCATTTTCCAATCCGGCTTCTTCGAGATCAGCATTCTCCAGATTAGCCCCTTGCAGGTTTGCCCCTGTCAGTTGAGCTTCTCGCAGGCTGGTACGACTCAAGTTTGCTCCTTGCAAGTCGGCATTTTTCAGGTTGGCACTTTGAAGGTTAGCACTCATTAGATTGGCACCCTTGAGGTTGCATCTTCCTAAGTCAACGCCTACTAAATCGGCACGTTCTAGATTGGCTGCCGCTAGGATTGCACCTCGCAAGACTGTTTTTTCTAAGTAAAGATCTCTGAGGTCTGCACCGCTGAGATTAGCTTCAACTAGGGTTGCTTGTAATAGTTGAATCTGCAATAGGTTTGCTCCTTGCAGGTTAGCACGAGTCAGATTCGCTCCTTGGAGGTTGGCACCCCTGAGCTCGGCACTTCTCAAGTCGGCATTTGCTAGATTGGCTCCTCTGAGATCGGTATTGCTTAGGTTAGTACTTCTCAAATCGGCATTCATTAAGTCTATTCCGCGTAAGTCAGAACCACTTAAGTCAGCCCCTCTGAGATCGGCATTCCTGAAGCTAACATTTACTAATTTGCGTTCTCGAAAGTTGGCTCCTCGTAAGTCGCACCCCTGACAATCGCTTATGTTTAGCTGGTTGATGAGTGGTTGTGCTGCTGTCAATCTGGGAGCGGCTAAGAATGTAAAAGTTACTAATATAAATCTCAAGCTTGTTCTAGCTAGCATGAAAAACCGTTGCTGTGAAGGCTTCGCTTTCCAATAACTGTTCAGTTTGAGAAAGCGGGCTACAATGTAGGGCATTTTCTTTGGGTTTTTTGTTTTGTATTTAAGCGATCGCTTTTGTTTTTCCCTGGTCTATTTTATATTTTAACCCTATATTTAACTTATTAAATATTCTTAAAATTTTATAAATATTTTTTAGAGAGAAGAAAATCAGCATTTGTGTATAGAATTATCCGGGGAAAAGGGATTTAGCAAGTGATAGAGCGAGCGCAGCAGTTTTTCAGGCACATGGAAGTTGACTACAGGGGGGAGGGCAGCATTAGGAGAAAAACGCCGATTGTTAACAAGGTATAAGAGAAAAAAAGCGATCGCCGAAACGCACCATAACTGGTTTTAATTTCAGTCCTGAATTTTCGAGGGCCTAAACCACTACAATATAGCAGATAGTACAATTTTTGATACCATTTAGCTTAAGCGCCGGCGAGGGGAATAGATTGTATATCTTGTGGCATAGAAACAACCGCTGCTATAACATAAGTTATAAGGGAAAGCGTGCAGGAGAACGCTTCTCTGCACGGGTAGAGTCCCGACTGTGTGCCAATTCGGGTTGTTGCGAGGGGTAAGTTTTGAACGCCAGAAAGCAAATGCGACTGCTGAAGCTGCGTAAGCGAAAGCAGTCGAACAGGAGCAAATGTCCAGCCCGTTCAGTGCAGGCACCAGCAAACAAAAAGTTAAGAGAATTGGCGCTCTCATTCTACCAGACAGGTTGTTTTGCTCATGCCCATAGGTAATAGATGATTAACCGCTGGGTCATAAATATTGATTATTATCTAGAATGCTGGATAAATCCCCCTGCTGGGAATGTATCGCTAGCAAAAGCTCTAGTTGTCTTGCCTAGTGGCACCTGGCGAAAGCCATCGGTGGGACAAATCCTTCTTGCCCAGTTCTCAGAGCAAGGTTGTAGACATGGCCCCTGCTAAGATTCTTGTAGTTGATGATGACCCCGCCATCCGCAATTTAATTTATCGCTTCTTAAGCAAAGACTATCAAATGGAGTCTGCCGCCGATGGAAAGACGGCGAGGGAGATTTTTGAACAGTTCAATCCAGACTTGGTGATTCTGGACGTCAACTTACCGGATACGACTGGCTATCAGTTATGTCAAGAAATGCAGAAGCGCACGGGGGTATTTGTCCTGATGCTGACTTCTCGGACAGACGAAGCCGACAAAATCCGAGGATTTGCCCAAGGGGCTGATGATTACATCACCAAGCCTTTCAGTTTGGTTGAACTAGGAGCGAGAGTAGCGGCGATTCTCAAGCGCCAGCGCAGCGTCAACTCTGCCGAACAGCAAGTTCTAAAGTTTGGTAATCTGTTGATCGATCCGGTGCGGCGGGAGGTAACACTCAACAATGAGATAGTGCCCTTAACCGCCTTGGAATTTGACCTGCTGTATTTTTTGGCCAGCCACCCCAATCGAGTCTGGCGCAGGAGTGAACTCTTGCAAGAAGTTTGGGACTACGACTATGTAGGGGATCAGCGAGTTGTGGACGTACATATTGGTCAAATTCGTCGCAAAATCGAAGCGGATGCCAGCAATCCTTCGATAATTCAAACGGTACGGGGTGTGGGCTATAAGTTTGAGGCCCCCGACGTGCCAATGGTTGAATAAATAGTGACATCAGGGGCTTCTTTTCTCCGCTTGGAGATTTACCGCTTACTTATTAGCTATTGTTTGCTATTCAGCTAACCAGCGGGCTAATTAATTTTATTTTTTTTATTTTTTTATTTTTTATTACTATTACTATTATTTATTTTTTGTTTTTGCAAAAATTGACGAACGTTAGTAGCGCAATCAAACGCTCGTCGCACACAATCTCCCAAGGCGACGCCATCGGTATAATTGCCGCACAAATACAATCCGGGCAACTGCTGCAAGCCCTGATTTATTTGTTCGAGCCGCTGGTGATGTCCTTTAGTGTATTGGGGAATGGCGCGCTGCCAAAGATGCACTGCCAAAACTTTCGGCTCTACGTTTTTCTTTAAAAGTGTGTGGCAGAGATCTTGATGCACCGCGGCGGCAATTTGCTTTTTATCTAAAGAAGCGATCGCCGGGAAAGTTGCGCCGCCAATAAAATTAATAAGCAAATTCCATCCATGAGGAGCGCGTCCAGAAAATAGGCTCGACGCCCAGATTGTTCCCAAAGTGCGAATTCCTTGTCCTCGCGGGATCAAATTACCGAAGCCGCGCAGTGGTATTTTGAAAGCTTCGACGGGATATGCCAACACTACGCAGGCTACGGGTGGATAGCTTATGCCCCGCAGTGCCGAGGCGATTTGGGGGTGCAACGGTTGTAGTAAATCGGCGGTGACGTAAGCCGGCGTTGTCAAGACGACTGAGCGTGACTCGATGCAAACATTGCCAGAGGGTGTAGAAAATTCTGCTAAGTAAGTTTGGCCCTCAGTAAGACGCAGGCTGAGCAGGTGCCAGTTAAGTTTAACGCGCTCGCCGAGACGGGAAGCGATCGCTCGTGGCAGTGCCTCGATTCCCTCTCGAAACGAACCCAATTCTCCCGGACGAGTTTTCGGCAGCTTAGGATCGGGTGGTGCCGTTGGTTTTACAGACATCCGACGCGAGAGTACCGCTCCTGCCAACAACCCCCCACCTATGTCTGCCAACCGCACTATACGCGGAAAAGCTGCTGCTGCACTTAGCTGGTGGGGATCGCCGGCATATATCCCAGAGACAAAAGGTTCTACCAGCCGCTGCGTTACTTCAATGCCCAAGTGCCGCTGGAAAAACTCAAATACCGTTTCTTCGTCGTTGCCCATTGCTGGCGGCACAAATCCCAGAGCGCCAATCACTGCTCGTAGCTTGCCGGGGAAGCTGAGCAATCGAGTTGCGATCGCTGCCTGTGGATTCATTGGCACTGGCATTAACTCTCCTTGCCAATAGATATATCGTGGCAGTCGCCTATCCGCTAATACCAACTCGTGCTCAAGCCCCACATCTACCGCCAGTTTCAGCAGTGCCGGTGTCGGGGAAAAACTATTTGGCCCTTCTTCCCAAATAAAACCATCCCCCGATGACGTCACAATTCGGCCCCCTACTCGTCCTTGTTTTTCTGCAAGCAAAATCTGCCATGGTTTTTGGTTTGATTCTTGCTCTGCTTGCATAGCATGGGCCAAACTCAGGCCACTAATGCCTGCACCCACAATTAATGTATCTAGAACGTTTGATATGTTAGTTGGTTCTGTCGTTTGCATTACTCTGGCGGTGAAAAAATTTTAGAATAAAATCCTATATCAATTTGGAAGCAGAATACCGAAACAGCGATTCCAGATACACTCGCGCCGCTTGACGGTAGCTTTTCGAGGCTTCTGGCGTGGCATTATTTCCGTTTTGCAATAAAAACAGAGATAGGGCAGCAGAAAACACTCGGTCTTGATCCCATTCTGGATGGGTTTCTAAATAGTTTTTTAGCGATTCATGTAATTCTTCAGGTATTTCTGCCAGGATGCTGATAGTTGCGTTCATATATACCCTTTTCCTCTTTTCCAGTTATTTACTGCGCTGGGACTTTGGCCATATCGGGCTTTAATAGACAGCGCATTTTTTCCTTAGCCGCCTCATTGTGCTCTCAGAGGGGGGGTGCTGTCAATGCTACGAAATGTTACAAACGCCTTCATATTAAAAATAAATTTACGAAAGAATCAGCTTTTCAGCCCTGTTTTTGTTGCAAATCTTTACATTTCTCCTGCTGTAGGCGGCTGGTTTGAGAATTCCCCAACCCAACCGCAAGAGGAGAAGATCGCACTTTCTCTTGTGGAAAAGCCTGTCTAAATTGTGGAAAAATTAAGCCTGACTGTGGAAATTTTGGGGAATGTGTGGGGAAAATTTTAGCAAAAAATAAGATTTGCAAATCTTTTGATTTTTCACTTGTATTGAAGCTCGCCAATATCCACCGCCCCCTATTCTTAGCCGAAGTATTTTAACAGAGAAAAACAATCAAAAAACCACTTGGCGCTTTAGTTTTTTATAGAAAGTTGCGCAAATATTCTGTAGATTTTTTACGAATTATTTCCAGCTCTTCAGAACTCATGCGTTCAAGATTTGCCAGGATAAAACTCAGACGACCTTGTTTTTTTAGTTTGTCTCGGTTTCGCTCTAAAAAATTCCAGTATAAAAAATTAAAAGGACAGGCATTTTCCCCCAGGCGATCGCGCCAATCAAACTGGCAATTTTGACAATAATTACTCATTCTGTTAATATAATTAGCAGATGAAGCATACGGTTTAGAAGCTAAAATTCCTCCATCAGCAAACAATCCCATCCCAATAACATTTGTCTGCATTACCCAATCATAACTATCAATAAACGCCGCATGAAACCAATTTTCTACTTCTTGGGGATTTAACCCAGCAATCAGGGCAAAATTGCTCAATACCATCAACCGTTGAATGTGGTGAGCGTATCCAGTTTGCTGCACTTGAATGAGAACTTGGCGTAAGCAATTCATATTCGTTTTTTCGGCATTCCAGAAAAAATCGGGTAGTGGTTCAGTATGGTTAAACCAGTTTTTTTCTGGATATTCTGCACCTAAATAAATGTACAGCCCTCGCATATATTCCCGCCAGCCTAATATTTGACGAATAAAGCCTTCTATACTATTTATAGGTAATCTTTTTTCGAAGAAAGCCCGTTCGGCTGCTTGGATGACTTCTAAGGGATGTAATAAACCGATATTTAAATAAGGAGAAATTAAAGAATGCCACATAGTTTCTTCGCCTGCTATCATTGCATCTTGATAGTAGCCGAAATTAGGCAGGCGTTTTTCAATAAAATAATCTAAAACTTGAAGAGCGCCCTCGCGACTTACTGCCCAGCGGAAAGGTTCGGCATTTCCGTAAGTTGGAAAAGAGAGAGATTGTACTTTTTGAATGACTTCTCGCGTAATTTCATCCGGCTCAAACCAGAAAGCTCTAGGTACTTTTAGCTTCTTGCCCTTGGGCGGTTGGCGGTTTTCTTTATCATAGTTCCATTTTCCGCCAACTGGTTTGTCACCTGCCATTAAAATTCCGAAACGGCGACGCCCTTCCCGATAGAAATCTTCCATCAAAAAGCGCTTACGTTTTTTTGCCCACTGGGCAAATTCTTCTTCACTCCAGAGAAATTGATTGTTAGGAAGAAGAGTAATTTTACAAGGCAATTTCAAAGTTTGAATATACTGGAAAAAAGGGCGATCGCTCGGCATCATTACTTGAATTTCAGAAATCCCGTTTTTCTTCACCCAGGCAGTAAGGGGAGTTTCAAAATCATCAGCGGTAGCATAAGTAACAGGAAAACTAGAGCGACGCAATTCTTCGGCAAAATGCCGCATAGCAGACCAAATTAAGATAAGTTTTTGACGGTGATAGGGTCGTTTTTGGGCGTGGCGCAACGACTCAATCAAAATGACAGGGGGTTTTTTCAAAGAAGCGATCACTCGTGCTAAGGCTGTTTGTGTCATCGACAATTGATCGCCTAATATCCAAATGCCTACTGTCATCCTTACTCCTTATTATAGCTATTTCAAATTCGTCTCTAATATGCCACAATTTTTTCTTAAAGTTCCTCGGCAAAACGACAAGAACATATCATTGATTTCCAAAAATAAGGGAATCTGCCAGCAAATTTAAATTGTAAATCAGTGCAGCCTTCTGCTTTGAGTAAAGCTGTCAAAGTAGGAACAGAAAAGAACTTAACGTGACCGTTATCCCAGAGTACGGTAAAGTGGTTATCCAGTTTGCCGGTAAGAGCTAAGGCAAGGTTTTTTAAATAGCCATGATAGGGGGTGGTAAGAATCAAACGCCCGTTGGGTTTGAGACATTTTTTAGCATACCTGACTAGCTCTCTGGGATAAAGCAGATGTTCGATAACTTCTACTGCTAGAACTATGTCAAATGCCTGTAGTAAATCTTTAGGGGGAGGATCATAAATATCGGAGCAAATAAATTTGCATTCTGGGAAACTCTGACGAGCGATCGCAATTCCCGCTTCAGAGCTATCTAGCCCCACCATTTCATACCCGTGCCGTGCAATTACACTAGTCAGACTGCCATTACCACAACCTAAATCTAAAATCCGCACCTGTGAAGGGATAGCCTGTTTAACTAGGGAAAGCACTTCCAGAAGTGGCCCTATTAAATAGGGATGATGGGACCTCGGTTTACTATCTCGATAAAACATATTCTTCATTAGGGGGGGGTTCTAGTCATCAACCGTTTCCCGGTAATCATGAATTATTTGCAGGTATCTGTGCTATCCCTGAACTAATAATGCTCGTTTAAATTAAACTATTTTAAACTATGCTTTTTCCGGTGGTTTAGTCAATTGCCGGAAAAAGAGTTGAATTGCTAGAGCCATCAATCCCAAAGCAGTAATTCCAAAGATAAAAGTACCCAGGCAGCTAATACCTAAGACAAGGGTGCGGATTGCAGAGGAAATATTCTGTACAATTGCATTATTCGAGTGAATAGGTTTATTTGCAAATGTCCGAGCGATCGCGCTTGTCATCCAGTAACAAGCTATTGCCAACACCAAAGAAAACGTCGCACCACTTATACAACGCCAAGGATTTACAGAAATCTGATTTGCTTCCGTTGCTGAATTAGTTGAATTCTGAGGCAGTGTATAATTAGACATAGGTAAACTAAAAGTTAGGATACATATTTTCAAGTTTATTATGGATAAACTTTCAATTAAGCATTTAAATTTATAAATACTTTAAACCTATATTATTACTATTTCTTCTCCAAAAGGAATTAATGAATTAATATTGTTTTGGATTTAACTTTTTTATTTACTCTCTTCTCTCCCCTCTCCGTATCCTCCGTGCCCTCCGTGCCCTCCGTGGTTCCCCTCTCCGTATTCTCCGTGCCCTCCGTGCCCTCCGTGGTTCCCCTCTCCGTATTCTCCGTGCTCTCCGTGCCCTCCGTGGTTCCCCTCTCCGTATCCTCCGTGCCCTCCGTGCCCTCCGTTCTAGTTTTTCGGTAACGTTGGGGCAATTTGAATACCAGTTGGTAAGAACCTTGCCACCCACACTTCTAAATCGGTACCAGCTTTAGCGGCTTTAATTTCTTCTGCGAGGTATCGTGCGCTCGCCTCAGATGCTGTCAAGGCAAAAACGGTAGGTCCAGATCCGGACATCATTGCTCCTAAAAAATTGCCATTGCTTTTAGCACCCAGTTGGTAGAAAGTAGCTCGCAAATCTGCTACTTGGGGATAGGCGGGGAAGACAACTTTTTCTAAATCGTTGTAGAGCAGTTGGCCGATTTTTGCGCCATCGCGATGAGCGATCGCGTTCACCATTAAGCCAGAATGTACCCGTTGTTGCCGTTCTAGCAGTTTTTGAGCATCGCGAACATAGGAAGCGCCGAACTGTTGCCGGAAGGTTTGATAAGCCCAAGCCGTAGAGACAGCGAGAGAACGGTATTTTGCCAGCACAACATAAAAGTTATCCAAATCTGGCAGAGGTGAGAGTTGTTCGCCCCGCCCTGTAGCTAGAGCCGTTCCCCCTGTTATACAGAAAGGAACATCCGAGCCGAGTTGTTTTCCCAATTCCTGCAATTCCGATTGAGTCAAACCCAGTTTCCATATTAAGTCTAGCCCCACCAAAACTGCTGCAGCATTACTCGAACCGCCGGCAAGCCCTGCTGCTACAGGAGTGTTTTTGTGAATAGTAATGTCTACGCCCCCGTATTTAGCAAAAACATCTGGGAATGCAGATGCCATCAATTCTGCCGCTCGATAGGCGAGGTTAGTTTTGTCAAGGGGAACTTGGGGGTGCTGACAGTAGATGCGAAATTGCTCGGTGCCATTTGCCCGCAGATTGATATAATCGGCAAGGTCTATACTTTGAAGTACCATTGCCAGCTCATGATAACCGTCGGGGCGCTCGCCGATAATTTCTAGATATAAGTTAATTTTAGCGGCAGCAATGAGGGAGTAGGATTGCATGGTTAGGAAATAAAGAATCAGGGATAGGACATATTCTACTTTTTATAGCTCTCCTATTATTTCTAATTTCTGCAACTGATTGCTCAGAGCAACCCATTCGGCGACACTAAGGTCTTCGGCGCGAGCAGATGGGTTTATTTTTAATAGTTCCAGCAACTGCGTCAAGCGCTCGCGCTCTGCTACATTTTTAAGATTATTGCGTAACATTTTTCGCCTGCTAGCAAAACCTAGTTTGATTAAAATTTCTAATTTGCGGGGATTGTCAGCAGGTGGTTGCCAAAGTCGAGGGCGTAGGCGCACCACTGCCGAGTCTACCTCTGGGGGTGGCTGAAATGCTTGTGCTGGCACGTGACAAATTAATTCACAATTGGCCAAATACTGCACTTGCACTGAAAGGGCGCCGAATGCTTTTGAGCCTGGTTTAGCATTCAGGCGCTGTGCAACTTCTTTTTGTACTAACAGCACGATCAGATCGAAAGCTGGCTGTGTCGGGGCGGTGATCGTACCCAAAAGTTTTTCTAAAATCGGACCTGTGATATTATAGGGAATATTGGCAACTACTTTATTAGGTTTTTGGAATTTCGGGTACTCTGCTAGTTGGGCTTCCACATCTAGAGTAAGGATGTCACCTTGCAGGAGTAAGAAATTATCTGCCGTTTGCAGTTGTTTGTTAAGAATAGTACATAAATCGCGGTCAATTTCGACGGCTATTACTGATTGCACTAGAGGCAGGAGCCGTCGTGTCAGGATGCCAGTGCCTGGGCCAATTTCTAGGACGCGATCGCTCTCAGTCAGTTCTGCTGCACGGATAATTTGATTTAAAGCCTCCTGACTTTGCAGCCAGTGTTGGGCAAATCTTTTGCGGGGTTGCGGTTTCATTTCTATATTGTATGGCGTTTGCAGTTGGCAAGCTCCTGGGCATTAGCAAAAAATTAAAAAAAATTAATTAGTAAGAGCTTTCCCCTCACCCCTCTGGGGGCGCGCCAAAAAGGCGGCACTGCCTGGTGCAGATGCCCTTTCAGACTATACTGATTAAATTTCTAGAATATACGAGCATAACTGGGTTTATTGCCCAAAGGCAAACCCCAGTATAAACGGTTACTGGAATCGGCAACTGCTTTTTTCTCGCCGGCAGGTTCACTGATCAATTTCAGTATATCTTCTGGCTCTAAGGGTTCTACCAGTAGGGTAATACCTTGGATTCCGACAATAGCGACTAATGCTTCTGGGTAAACAGTTGTTTGACAATTGGTTTCAAAGAAACGAGCTGGCCAATAGGTACCGTCAAATTTGACTCTTCCCCGCTGATTCGGGGCGATCGCTTCTTCAACTATACCCAGGAGTGGTTGTCGGAACATTTCGATATTCACAGCAAATCCAGTGTCCATTAACAGAATTTAATATACGCGCTTTGATTTGTCTCTCTAATACGGCTGGTTTCATACAAATCGGGATACTGTGTAAAAATTTTTACTGCCGAGTACATAGAAACCCGGTTTTTTAGAAAAACCGGGTTGCTTGTTGTATTAAAAATCTAGGGTAACTGAGCAAAATGTGACTGTAGTAAGCGGTGGACAAATCTATAGCGCTCGCCAGTTTTTTGCAAAAATACTCGCTGCGTTGCTAATTTAAGAAAGCGACGATAATTCCAAGGAATATAACCACTCCGCCACAATATAAACCGCAGCCAGAAATGGCGAATGAACGCCAAACCTGGTAAGAAGCCGCCTAGGAGCATTGTGCCAATTCGATATAAACGCTGCTGCGCCCGAGTTTGCAACCAACTAGGCTGTATATTTTCCAGAGAAAACTCAACTCGATTTTCTTCCTCCATGCGCTTGGCTAGCCAGCTTAGCCAATAGCGAATTTTATCTGGTGTTGGCTTCTGGCGAATTTCTCGCCCCAATTGACGGCGAATATATGCATTAAAAACATAATCGCACAGGTCTTTTTTTTCAGTCAAGCGTTTCCAAGAGTGAATTAAAATTTCTTCATACGCCAGCGTCATCATGCTCAAGAAAAGCGGCGTTCTAGCAACTGCCAAAAGCTGCGGCTGATGTTCGATATTATACCAGAGTTCTCGACTTTTGGCGGTGAGCAGATACTCGCGAATTTGCGTGTCAGAAAGCGGGCGCAGCAAAACAGCCCCATGCAAGTGCAGTTTGAACCGACAGTTACAGTAATCGCTCCAGCGGGTACAGACAACAAACTGTAGTGGTTTGGGGTTTGAAATAAGGCGAGCGAGCGCTTGAATGCAAATTTCTTGGGAGTCGATTTCTAATTCATCCAAGCCATCGAAGAGGGGTAAAATCTGAGCATTTTCCAGCCAGTAGTGACTGACATCAGGGCGGATACCGTATTTAGATTGGATTTCAGTAACTAGCCAAGCAGCAAGGGCGATTTCCTTGTTACGCCAGGATGAGAGATGAAACATAACTGGCACTGGCGCAAGAGGGTTTTCAAGAGCGCGAGCGCACAAATCCAACGCCAACTGTTGCAGCAGCGTAGTTTTACCAGCACCAGCACCTCCAAAAATCAAAAGCTTGCCCCCGCACTTATCAAACACTTGCACGATACTATCTTCTGGCTGTAACCGAAAGCGCTGCGCTTTACCAATGATCACTTCTATATCCGGGCGAATTAAAAATTGCTGTTGTTGCTCTGGGAAAAAGTTCGCCACCACAGCAGCGTGCAGAGACTGTTGCTGTAAGAGAGCAATTTCTTTTCCAACCGCCGCCAACAACTGCTGTCGGTAGCGGCTACTTTCCTTTTCGGAAATAGGTACTGACGGGCAAGATTTAAAGCGATACTCCTCCTGTCGATTCGCCACGCGAACATCAGCGCCGATGCGTCGGTGGCGTTTCCTCCCAGACGTCATTCCCAGTGATAACAAATAGTTACAGATATTTACAAAGGCTGTGGATATTGGTGTAAAGCTGAGTTTTGGCATGAGAGAGGATAGCTATTCAGCAGGGGCTTGATTGCTAATCTTAAAGTGGATTGCCACCCTAGGGAATAATTTTCTTTTCTCATCTCCCCACCCCCTAAGCGTCAATTTTTGGCCTATAAGCCCCCGCCTTGGATATAATTTTTTGATTTTCTTAACAATCGCTCCCGCCGTACAGGTTGTAAAATAAAAATGAGATTGTCTAAAATTATACCCGTTTTTTAGCCGTTTCAATATCGCTAAAGTTAGTCGCTAAAAGAGAAAAATAATTCCCTAGAATAATTTCCGTTCGGCGGTTTTAATAAGGCTAAAATTTGCTCTGAGGTAAATTTTTTATACAAAAAACCGGAAAATTCATCACGGTGAAGATGAAGTTATCAGACTGTAAAGGGTTGAATTTTAACCAAAAAGCAGTCGAGGATAGGAATGTAAATAACTATAAAAGACTATGAAAAATTCCCAATTAATTGTTATTTGCTTGGTTGGGATAGCGACAGCAATCGGGGCAGGCTTAGCCACGATTCAATATCGTTCGCCAGAATCAAACGCCGTGCGCACGCAACTGTTGCAAACGCAAGCTAACACGGTGCCGACGCCTTCCGAGCCAGCGAACACTGCTAAACCTGCGCCAATCATAGTTACTCCGCCTTCAGAGGGCTGCAAAATTACTCAGGCGATCGTTTCCGATCCCAATCCGCCTTTGAATGTGCGCTCCAGCCCTAAAGTCACTTCTAGTAACATTGTTGGTCAACTCGAAAATGGCACCTTTGTTAGCGTTAGCGAAGAAAGAAACGGTTGGTTTCGGATTAACAACCCCATAGAAGGGTGGATTTTCAAAAAACTTACCGAAAGTACTTGTAGCGATGTCAAAACCCGAATCAACTTTCCTGCTGGAGGAGAAGAAGCCCTTGTTAAAGGTCGCATCATAGGAGGTGGCTCTCACGCTTACCTGCTTAGAGCCGCCCAAGGTCAAACTATGACGATAATCGTTCACCAAGGTGCTTTGCCGTTCGTATTTCCTGCCAATGATTTTTATGGCAGACAAGAGATGACTGGAGGGGGTCACTATACCGGAAAAAACCGCTGGAGCGGAAGGATACCCTACACAGGCGACTACCAAATACAACTCGACTCTAATTTCAAGGGATTTGTTTATGAATTCACCGTAAAAGTGAAGTGAGTAAGCAAGCACAAATAAATTTATAAATTTCAAGAAAAAACCCGGTTTATTTAAATTGCCGGGTTTTTTAAATTACCAAAAGATTACTTAGCTCCTATAGGTTTAGGAATATCATCGAAACTAATGTCGAGAATGCTAAATTTCTGCCAATCTGTAGAATCGAAGTGCCACCATTCTGAGGTGATGGGGAGAAACCCATATTTTCTCATCACCTCTTCGAGCAACTGACTATTTTTCCGAGCTTGGGCGCTAACCCCTGAACCCTGATAATTGCGGGCTGCTTTTTCTGTAAAATCGTCAAATCCAGTGGGCATCACCAGTTCGGAGCCATTGCGGTTAACTAGAGTCAAATCGACTGCTGCACCGCGATTGTGCCGAGAACCTCTAGCGGGATTAGCTACATAGCGCTCGTCGGGCAAGGCTGCCCACATCTGCTTGGTTACAGAAAGGGGGCGATAGCAATCGAAGACTTTTAACCCCAGCCCTCTTTTTTGTAAGTCATTTTGAACTAGGGATAGTTTTTCCGCCACGCTAGCTCTGAGAATGCATCTAGCTTCCGGATAGAGTTTTTTCTTAAGGAAATTATTAGTTGTCGCATAGCGGATATCAAGTCTGATGTTAGCATTCACGGAGCGTATATCAACTAGACGAGCCCAGTCTGGAAGCTTAGCTTGAATATTCTCCAATGGGAGCACACTTGTGGAGAGAGGGTGCGATTGGCTCTCGATTGGTGTGGGCGTTTGAGCGCTCGCTATCTGAAAAGGCAAGGTAATAGTCAACCACAGCCCGACAAGCATTGCAATAGAAATTACAAGTAAAGTCCGTTGATTGACTTTCATAGTTTTTCCAGTTCGTTAGGTATAAATTATTTCGCTTAATCGTCTTCAAAATCAGCTTGTACTTTGACAATTGGAGAAGAAATATGAATTCCTGTCAACTAGAAAAAATAATTAAAAATGCTGTTTTTCTGCGCGGCGAGAGATACCAGTTTTTGCTAGAAGCGCAGGCGGCAGGCACACAGGATAATAATTATATGAAACAAAAGATGTCATTCAATCATAGACTAAGCAGGGCAGGCATATGTCTGACGTTGCTGCTAGCTGGTGGCTGCACACAACTCCCTCAATCGCAGCAATCCCTGCGTTTTTCAACTGCCAATGCTCCTGCAGCAACTAAACTTCAAAATACTCAGCGGGATATTTGCAAAATTACAACAGCGAAAATCTCTAATTCCAAACCCCCTACCGTTCGTTCTAGCCCTGAAGTTAAACCCAACAATATTGTTGGCAATCTGAATAATGGTACTTTAGTGTCAGTAAAATCCGAGAAAAACGGCTGGTTTGAGATTACCAGCCCTGTTAAAGGTTGGGTTTCTAAATCTTTAACGCAAAGCGACTGTAATGAAAAAATAAAGTATGTCAGTTTCCCGGCTAATCGCACTGCAACAACGATTTCAAGTCGTTTTATTGGTACTGGCAGTCATAAGTATTTGCTAAAAGCTACGAAGGGTAAGACAATGACTGTAACTGTTGAAAAAGGTCCTTTGCCTTTTGTTTTTGCTCCTAGCGATCGCAATCAGCAAAAGGATCTAACTGGCGGCGGTGCCTACAATAACAAAAAAAGTTGGTCTGGGAAGTTAGCCGAGACGGGCGAATACATTTTGCAACTGGAATCAAACCGTAGCGGCTACGATTATAAGTTTGTAGTGCAGGTAAAATAGCTGATTAAAAAGGTAATGGGTAATGAGGAATTGAAATACTTTTCCCATTACCTATTAGTGATTAAATTCCTAAGCGCTGATAAATGCGCTCCAGGTGTTGTAAGTGATGTTCGGGGGCGAAACAAGCTTCTATTTCTTGCGGCGACAGTATTGATGTTATTCGGGGATCTTTGGAAATTAGCTCTCGGAAGTTGCCATTTGGTTGATTCCAGGCTTGATGAGCGTTTGACTGCACGAGGGCGTAAGCTTCTTCCCGTTTCATACCTTTTTCGACTAGAGTTAACAGTACCCTTTGACTGAAAACAACGCCGCCGTAGACGTTCATATTTCGCTGCATGTTTTCGGGATAAACCAGGAGATTTTTAACCAAGTCGGCGATTTCTACAAGCATGAAATGTGTTAAAATACAAGCGTCGGGCAAAATTACGCGCTCGACGGAACTGTGAGAAATATCTCGCTCGTGCCAGAGGGCAACATTTTCCAAAGCTGCAACTGCATAACCGCGTAAAATTCTTGCCATTCCTGTTAAGCGTTCGGAGCGGATGGGGTTGCGTTTATGGGGCATGGCGGAGGAGCCTTTTTGACCTTTGGAAAAGTATTCTTCAACTTCGAGAACGTCGGTGCGCTGTAGGTTGCGAATTTCTACGGCAAAGCGTTCGATTGAGGCTCCTAAAAGTGCGAGTTCTTGGACGAATTCGGCGTGGCGATCGCGGGATATGACTTGGGTGGAGGCGGTATCTGGTTTGAGTCCGAGTTTGCGAGTTGCGATCACTTCTACTTCGGGATCAATATTAGCATATGTTCCCATCGCCCCTGAAATTTTGCCTACGGCAATCTGCTCTCTAAGGCGCACCAGACGTTCACGATGGCGCAACATTTCTGCCAGCCACCCTGCCAATTTAAACCCAAAAGTAATTGGTTCAGCGTGAACCCCATGAGAACGACCGATCTCTACCGTGTAGCGGTGCTGCTGTGCCTGGTAGCGAATGGCATGGATTACATCTTCCAGCCGCCCCAACAGTACGTCAACGCTTGCTACTAATTGCAGCGCTAAAGCTGTATCCAGCACGTCGGAACTAGTTAATCCCAAGTGTATGTAGCGCCCTGCATCTCCTACATACTCGTTAAGGTTTGTTAAGAAAGCGATGACGTCGTGGCGAACAGTGGCTTCTATTTCCAGCACCCTTTGGGGAGCGAACTTGGCCTTTGCTTTTATTTCTTCAACTGCCGCAGCTGGGATGTAACCCAGTTCTGCTTGAGCCTCGCAGACGGCTATTTCTACTTGTAGCCAAGTTTTTAATTTATATTCTTCTGTCCACAGTTCGCCCATTTCGGGCAGGGTATAACGCTCGATCACAATCCGCCATAGAGTACAACCTGTTATTGTACAACTATTCGGCACTCGACGAAAGTGGTTATGTTCTGTTCACTAGCTCTTTAGTGGGTGATTGCGAATCTAATGCAGGCTCTACTCATTGATTTATTCTTTGATAATTTTTATAGCCAAAATCTGCTTAGCAAACAAAGACAAATAATATATTTAAGTCATCCGATCAATAGTGCGGTACTGAATTGCTTCAGCGACGTGAGCGGGTTGGATGGTTTCATCGCCGCTGAGATCGGCAATAGTTCGGGAAACTTTCAGGATGCGATCAGTAGCGCGTGCGGAAAGGGCGAGTTTGCGAATAGCTGCTTCCAATAAATTGCGGGAAGTTTCATCGAGCTGACACCATTGCTGTATGTGGCGACTTTGCATATCAGCGTTACAGCGCAGGGAGGGTTCGGAGGCGAAGCGGTGGCGGGCGCGCTCGCGAGCGGCTTGTACTCTTTCCCTGACGGATGCCGACGTCTCTGAGGAGGAATATCGGGTAATTTCTTCTGGTTTAAGGCGATTTACGACTACTTGCAAGTCTATGCGATCCATTAAAGGGCCAGATAGCTTACCCCAATACTGCTCTCGTTGTCGGGGCGAACAGGTACAAGCTTGGATTGGATCGCCAAAATAACCGCATGGGCAGGGATTAGTACTAGCAACGAGAGTAAACTGAGCGGGAAAGCTTACCGATTGTTTAGTACGGGAGATAATAACGTACCCGTCTTCGAGGGGTTGGCGTAAAAATTCTAGCACATCGCGCTTGAATTCTGTCAGTTCGTCGAGAAAAAGTACACCTCGGTGGGCGAGGGAGATTTCTCCGGGGCGGGGAAAGGTACCGCCGCCGACGAGGGAAGGGCCAGAGGCAGAATGATGGGGACTGCGAAAAGGGCGAGCGCTCACCAGCGTTCCCCTATTTTTCAAAAGCCCTGCAACAGAATAAATTTGTGTAACTTCCAGAGCTTCTTGCAATGTCAACGGTGGCAGTATACTGGGGAGTCGCTTTGCCAGCATTGTTTTTCCACTGCCAGGGGGACCGACAAAAATTAAATTGTGACCTCCGGCGGCGGCAATTTCTAAGGCGCGGCGGGCGTGCAATTGGCCTTTTACGTCTTGCAAGTCCAAACCTGTATATTGATTAGCAGCTAATTCAGCTTGCGCATCCAACGTTACTGTTTGATAGCGTTCTGGATTGTTGAGAAAGTTTGTTACATCTGTTATATCTCGACAGCCGTAGACAGAGATATCTTTCACCAAAGCGGCTTCCCGTGCGTTTGCCTCCGGCACTACTAAGCCGGCGATGCCCATTTTCTGGGCGGCTACGGCGATAGGCAGTACTCCGGCAACGGGGCGTAAACTCCCGTCTAGAGAAAGTTCGCCGATAAATAAGTAATTATCTAGCAGGTTAGTACTAATTTGTTCGGAGGCGGCGAGAATTCCTATACTGATAGGAAGGTCAAAACTTGGGCCTTCTTTTCGCAAATCGGCAGGGGTGAGGTTGATGACGATTTTACGCATTGGGAAGGCATAACCGACGTTTTTGAGGGTGGCTTTTACTCGTTCTTTTGATTCCTGTACCGCCGTATCCGGTAGCCCTAAAATAACGATTCCCGGTAATCCTCCAGAAGATATGTCAACTTCTACGCCGACTTTGACGGCGTCAATGCCGACTAGGGATGCACTCCAAACTCTGGCAAGCACTTTCACAGTTACCGATATTAATTTTTAAGGCGCGGCGGAGCGCCCTCTGAGAAAACTATATCTGATTATCTGAATTATCTGAATTATCTGATTGATAAAAAAGCTCCCCAGGCCATTTTTTGCCTTTGGGGAACTTAAAGCACTCATCACAACGATGTTTTTGTTCTTGTCATCGTCTATGCACACCTTAGCAATTACATCAAGAGTAGGCAACAATTATTAACAAAATCAGCCAAATGTAAGATTCTGATACTGAGTTCTCACAAAAGGGTAAAGAAGAGAAAAAAGGGAAAAAGCTGAGAAAGCTTGTCGGTGATGCTGAGCAGCGGGCAGCAGCATGGATCGCAAACAAAAATGAGAAACGCCGCCGGGGCAACAAGTAATATGAGAAAATAGAAAGAAATTGACAGCAAAGGGGAAATTGTAGTAGGGTGCTGTAGCGGCGTTATTAGTGAATTTTAAAATCTTGTGAAGATGAGCGAACCGCAAGAAACTATATTCAGTAAGATTATTCGCCGGGAAATTCCCGCCGATATCGTCTATGAAGACGATTTAGCTCTGGCATTCCGGGATATTAACCCCCAAGCACCGGTTCACATCCTAGTAATTCCTAAAAAGGCGATCGCAAAACTTTCCGATGCCCAACCTGAAGATCAGGCGCTGATGGGGCATTTACTGCTCACCGCCAAGGGTGTCGCCGAGCAAGTAGGTCTCACTAATGGCTATCGTATTGTCATCAATAATGGCAATGATGGGGGGCAAACCGTTTATCATCTGCACTTACACATTCTGGGCGGAAGACAGATGAAATGGCCACCAGGCTGATATACAATTTTAAACAAGAGAATTGAGATGGTGAGCAGCTTGATTTAATTTTTGAATGCCGATTTTAGTTTGGGTGATGCCGCTTGCGGTTTCTACAGCACCTTGATTAAGGGCATTCATTGCTTCTACCACCTGCTCTATTGCGATCGCTTGTTGTTTCGCCGTTAGGGAAATTTGCTGAGAGTTAACAGCTACTTCATTAATCGCTTGTAAGGAAGCTTTTTGATTCTTCAATATTACCTCTTCAATTGCAGTTTTGACATTGCTAAAAGTTTCGGCTGCTTCTAGAGAAAACTGAATTGCTGACTCGGTTACTTTCTGCCCTTCTTTTGTAACGCTGACTGTAGAGTCGATCGCTGCTTGCACGTCCCTAACTAGAGTATGAATTTTATGAGCTGATTGCTTACTTTGATCGGCGAGTTTGCGAATTTCTGCAGCAACAACTGCAAATCCCTTTCCCTGCTCTCCAGCGTGAACGGCTTCCACAGCGGCATTGAGAGCAAGTATATTGGTTTGATTGGCTATTTCGCTAACCAAACTGGTGATGGTGCCAATTTGGCGGGTTTGTTCATTTAACTGCGCGATTTGAAAAGTGATCGCTCTAACTTTTTCTTCCAGGGCAGACATAGCTACGCGAGTTCGTTCCAATGTTTTGCTTCCCGTTTCTGCTAGAGTTAAAACTTGACGGGCTGCCAATTCAGAGGTTTCTGCCAAAGAAAGCATATCATGGGCATTTTTGGCTGAGATTTCTGCTTGTTCTGCACAAGATTTTGAAGAAGCACTCAATTCCGTCATAGTAGTCGTCGTTTGATTGACGGAAGTTGCTTGTTGGGCGGTGACTCGTTCATGTTTTTCTACTGTGGAGGCAATTTCTGTTGCCGAAGTAGCGATCGCATTGACAATGATGTTTATAGATTTGGTTGTTTTCTGGGCAATTATTGCTGCGATCGCGCTCACGACAAAAGCCGTCAATCCGCTGCCAATTAATATTGTAATCATCAATTCGTGCTGTGCTTGAAAAGCCACTGCCGTATCTCTATCAACGAGGATGAGCCAATTTAGGTTTGGCATCCCTGCTAGCTCGGGACTAGGAGCATACGCGAGCACCTTTTCTGTTTTTTGAATATTTGAAAAAACTACCTTGACATCAGCTTGTTTGATGATTTCCCGTGCTATAAATGGATATTCTACTTCAATTTCCCGACCTATATCTTTGGGATCATAAGTCACGAATATTTTTCCAGAAGCATCGATTAAATGGGATTGCAAGTTTTCGTTGCCGATACTTTTAATCCGTTCTTTGAGATATTTTACGGGTAGGCGCGAGCGCACCACTCCAATCATTTGACCTGTCAGCACATCTTTGACAGGGGCTGCCAGATAAATCGCCCACTCCTGAGTACTTTGCGAAAATTCGGGAAAACTGATGAATGGTGCTTCTGTGGCTACAACTTGTTGAAAATAAACTTTATTTTTGGCATTTTGATCAGTTTCACCTAGGGATTTAAGGAACAGTTTTCCTTCCATATCGAAAACTGCAATATTGTCATAAACTTGGTATATTTTTAGATAGCGGTTGAGGGTTTCTTCTTTTTGCTGCTGAGGGACGATGCTGCTGACGCGCGGATCGGCAAGGATGGCTAAGGCAGCGATCGCTTGAATATCCCCATAGCGTTCAAACATAAAGCGACTTACCTTATCGGCTAATTCTACTGCATAGGATTTTTGGTATTGCATCACGTCTCTAGTAATAGAGCGATTGGCAAAATAATAAGCGACTGCACCAATACTTAAAACTGGCAGAGTACCGAGTGCGATCGCAAAAACAATGGCTTTAGTTTGTAACGGCAGTTTCCGAAACATTGGTATTCATTATAGCGTATAAAATTGCAATAGCGGCGCGCTCGCCTTGATAATTTTACACCATACTTTATAAAGTAAATCTTAAAAAACAGGCTGTGCATAGTGCCTAGCTATTGACAGAGCTGAGAGAAGAATATTTTGTCACTCTGACTTGAAAATGACCGTAGCATTTTTAAGATTTAGTTTATAAAGTAGCAGTAAAACTATCACCTTAATATTGTAAGCCAATTTGGTTATTTTTTCAAGTACGACGCTAGCTATTTCAGTTTTAAACAAGTAGGCAATTAATCTTTTCAAAATAAAAATGAATTTTAATTAATTTCTTTTTAAATTTTTAAATTTTTGCTTAACATAGAGAACATCATACGAACCTAGAAAATTCAATAGAAATCATCAACACATGACCACCAACGCGCGCCAACGTTTGGGAGCGGTTCTGCTAGTCTTTATTTGCAATTAAATATTGACCGACTAGTTCAAAGTTTTAAAAAAGATTATGCAATTCATCTGAAGATAACCAAGCAACGGCAGTAACGAAAGTAAATAATTATTGTCAATAATCGTCGCTGTTAAGAATGTACAAAAATTCTTGCAGTTGGTTTTTTAGTGAAGAAAGTGTACGGGTTTCTGTGAGATTTTTCCCAAACTTTGGCAACTTGAGTAAAGATTTGACTCAGAAACCCGGTTTCTAATTCCCTTAAATATCAGGGTCTAGCCCAAGCGCCCGCAACCGTTCTGCGAGAAGCTCTGCCCGCTGGCGTTCAGCCTCAGCAAGCATTTGCGCTTGTTCAGCCCTTTGGCGTTCAGCCTCAGCAAGCATTTGCGCTTGTTCAGCCCTTTGGCGTTCAGCCTCAGCCTTTTGGCGTTCAGCCTCAGCAAGCATTTGCGCTTGTTCAGCCTTTTGGCGTTCAGCCTCAGCCTTTTGGCGTTCAGCCTCAGCAAGCATTTGCGCTTGTTCAGCCTTTTGGCGTTCAGCCTCAGCCTTTTGGTGTTCAGCCTCTTCCGGTAACAACACCAAATTGCCTTCCGAATCGTAAAATCGTAACCAAACTGCGGTTTCTCGGTCGATAGTACCCGACCAAGTTCCCAACCAAAAGCCTAAACTCTCACACCACAGCCACCCACGCTCATTTGGCACTAAGGGCTGATAACCCTGAGAACTGTGCAAATGCCACCCTTGCAAAGAATTCGGCTCAAAAGGATCAAAGACAAAATAATCCGGTGTTCGGAAAACCCGCTGATAAATATCTTTCTTAATTCCTTTATCTATTTTGGCGGTACTGGCAGACATAAACTCGACAATTACATCTGGATAGCGACCACCTTCAAGCCAGACAACCCAACCCAGTCTTTCTTTTGTGCCATCTACATCTAAGACAACAAAAAAATCTGGACCGCGAAAATCTTTGTTACGAACTTGTTCACTGCTATAGTAAATAAACATATTGCCGCCCGTGTAGAAATCATTACGCCTGCTCCAGGCTTGTTGCAATGACCGAATTAGGACGTTGATAGCAATACGGTGGCGGTTAGTTTCCAAAGGTTCTCCATCATCAAAAATCAAGTCTGTCGGCGGCATGGGAGGTTGCCAATCCGGCTCCACAACGGTTTCTGGGTTATGGGCGGTGATTTCTACTGACATTTTCCCCTCCCTTGGGTTGGT
>DVEG01000011.1 GCA_015295835.1 Oscillatoriaceae cyanobacterium M7585_C2015_266 | reverse complement strand
CATCGAGGAGCATTTTATCTAAATCTGCTTCTAGTTTTTCTGCTGGATTTTCCGAAAGCTCTGCCAAAGCTTTGACTTTTAAGTTGCGAGCTAGCACTGCATTTTTAGCTTGTTCAAATTGAGAGCGAGCCGAATCGATACTCAAATCACTGTCGATTGTGGTAATCTGGCTGAGAGCTTCGTTTATCTCAGCTATATCTTTCATGTTTTGCATTTCTTGCTTATAACTTTCTAGCTTCATGCGTTCGCGATTCAGCTTTTCTTTATAGGTATTAACAAACTGCTCTGCTTGTAGCACTTGCGCTTCTAACTGAGGCAGCAATTGTTCAATTTGAATTACTTTTGACATGGCCAACCGCGCTGCCTCTTCATTGCCGCTGCGCTGAGCTGCTCTTGCTTGCTGCTCGAAATTCTGCATTTCTTTTACTTTTGCTTCATACTTTTGCTTTGCTCGTTCGTACGCTGACACTTGAACCGCTACTGCTTGCGCAAGTTTTTGTATCGATTCTTGCATAGTTCGCAGCGATTCTTCTGCTACTTTTACTGATATTTTTCCCCCTGATTCTACTGGTAATCCCCAGAGCCAATTCCAAATTCCTACTATAACTCTTCCTGCTGTTTCTCCAAATAACCAGTAAATGAATTTTTTCATAAGTTACCTCAAAAATTTTTCTTTTGTCTTATTAAAATTACCTTTTTCTTCACTTTCACCTATAATCGCCCCAGATATACAGGGGCGATCGCCTTTTTCTAGCAATAGCTTAGCTGTAGTTTAGAACAGCTAATTTAGGCAAAATGTCAATAGCACTACTGACATTTTCCAATATAAGATTAGGGCAAGCCCGTTTAATCAACCCCGTCAAAACCTTACTAGGGCCTATTTCTATGACCCGTTCAATACCTTGTGCTGGCAAATTCGCCATAATTTCGCGCCAGCGTACTGAATCAGTCATTTGACGGCTGAGGCGATTTTTGAGAGCCGTTGCATCAGTGGCAGGTACGGGTTCAACATTAGAGAGTACAGGCACCTTTGCATTTTTAAAGGTGACACTATCTAAAATTTGCTGAAATTCTGCTGCTGCTGATGCCATGAAGGGGGAGTGAAAGGCTCCCGATACGTTTAATTTAACGGATCTTTTTACCTTCACTTGAGAGAGAATTTTTTCCACAGCTTCTGGGGTGCCGGAAATAACGACTTGACTCTCACTATTATCGTTGGCGATAACGACATCGCGAGTTTGCCTGATTTCCTCTTCTAGCTTAGCACGATCAAATCCCAGTAGTGCTACCATTTCTCCGCCGGAGGCGCTATCCATTAGTTCAGCGCGACGCTTGACGAGTTTTAAACCTGTTTCAAAGTCGAAGACGCCAGCGGCGTAGAGGGCGACGTACTCGCCGAGACTATGTCCAGCAGTGAGAGCGGGTTGCTGCCAAGAGCGCAGCATATCTACGAGAATGCTTTCTACGACATAAAGACAGGGTTGAGTGTAGAGTGTACGAGATAATTTGTCCTCATCATTTTGGCATATTTCGGGAACAGACCAGCCAAGAATTTCCTCGGCGGCTGCATATTTCGCTTTGCCAATAGGATGCTCTAGTAAATCGGCACCCATACCTAAGGTTTGCGAACCTTGTCCCGGAAATACCCATGCAGTTTTAGTCATTTTTCGTTTTCAGATTTAAGTTGCGAATTGCTGAACTCTCGATTGTATCAATTGGTGCGCTCATTTGTTATCTCGGAATTTTCTAGGTTTATCATATATAACTCATTCTTCTATGATTGAAGTTATGCGATTTTTATAAAATTTAATTTAATTTTTCTAACAAAACGCCCAACAAAAAATATGGCCATCAAATGACCCTTGTTTTTTGCAGATAGATGCTGTGCTAAAAGCTGAGGGTGGAATGATAGCCGATAAGAAAGAATAGGTTATCAGAAAATTTGGCTCTAAAATCCTGTTTTTTAGGATATTTGTGCTAGGCTGAAATAAGATTCAGGTAGAAATGCCCAATAGTTGGTAAAAGAGTTTCTGCTCCCTGTTGTTATTTTAAGGGAGGGTAGTGGGGGTGGGGGGGGTAAGAGAGGAAAAGTTGAAGAATACATGAAGTTTTGAGGGGGGTAGTATCAATTACCCCATTCAAAAATGGCGGCTCCCCAAGTCAGCCCGGCGCCAAAACCGGAGGTGACAATAACGTTTCCAGGTTTAATTTTGCCTACGCGCACGGCTTCATCGAGAGCGATGGGGATGGAGGCGGCGGAGGTATTGCCGTAATTTGCCAAATTGCTAATGATTTTTTCAGGGGGTATTTTTAAGCGCTCGCCGACGGCATCGAGGATGCGCTGATTAGCTTGATGGAGCAATAGCCAGTCAACTGCTTCTACGGTTAAATTCGCCCGATAAAGGGCTTTTTCGATAACTTCTGGCACTTTTTTGACGGCAAATTTGTATACTTCTTGTCCGTTCATGGTAATGGAGTGATAGTAACCTTTGGCGATCGCTATTCCATCTATTAATTCTTGCGGTTGTGACTGGTAAGGCAGTTGTAGACAGCTATTTTGGGTGCCGTCTGAGCGCAGTTCAAATCCCAAGAGGTGATCGCGTTTTGAGGCTTGTAGAACCACTGCTCCTGCTCCATCTCCAAATAATACACAAGTGCGACGATCTGACCAATTTACCCAGCGAGAGAGGATATCAGCTCCAATCAGTAGGATATTTTGATATGTCCCGGTGCGGATAAACTGAGCCGCCGTCACCAATCCGAAAACGAATCCGGAACAAGCGGCAGTTAAATCAAATGCCACTGCTTGTGATGCACCCAATCGAGCTTGTACTTGACAGGCGCTACCGAACAAATCATCAGCAGTAGAAGTTGCCAAAATAATCAAATCGATATCTGTGGGAGCAATTTTGGCCATGGCGAGCGCTTTTTCTGCCGCTGCTGTTGCCGTATCTGTTAGGGATTCAGAGGCACTAGCCAGACGTCGGCAGCGAATCCCGGTGCGAGTGGTAATCCACTCATCCGATGTTTCAACAATGCGACTGAGGGCGTGATTATCAACAACTGCTGCCGGGGCTGCCGAGCCGCTGCCTGTAATAGAAATGCCTGCACCTATTTGCTTCAATGTTCCTCTCCGTTGCTGGCTGCCAGCTTTTTACGCTTCATAAATGAATGAGAGCGCAAAAATAATAAAAAAGTGAAAAAAATTTTTTAATTTCAGACTATATAGAAAACTATTAGTAGGGGGCATGGGGAACCCCTACAGAATGCGAGCATTAGAACACCCTTTCTAGAGAGAGAGGCAAGCGGGGGGTCACTGTCTTTACCCTTGCTGTTTTCTATTCTCATATTTTAGATTTACTGACCGGATACAGCTGATTGCTGGTTGTTTTGCTGATATTTAGATTGAATTCGCTCCAGCACTTCGTTTTCGATCGCTTCTTTTGCCAGACGAATAGCGTTGCAAATAGTAGGAGCTTGCGAGGCTCCGTGGCTGATAATGCAAATTCCAGCCACTCCCAATAATAAACCGCCCCCATGCTCCACATGATCTATACGCTGCTTAATCCGTTTCAGATTTGGTTTTAAAAGCGCCGTGCCAATTTTGCCTGAAATCCCTTGCACCAGTTCATCTCGCAGAACTTGCAGCACTACTTCGCCCACAGCCTCAGCAAACTTCAGCAAAACATTGCCCACAAAGCCATCGCAAACAACGACGTCAAAGCGCCCCGAAAGCACGTCACGACCTTCGGCATTGCCGATAAAATTGATTTGGGAATTTTCTTGTAGCATTTGATAAGTGCGAACTGCTAAATCATTACCTTTGACTGCTTCTTCGCCTATATTGAGCAAACCAACTGCCGGGTTAGCAACGCCGAGGACATATTGACTGTATATGGATCCCATTACTGCAAACTGCTCTAGAAACTTGGGGCGGCAGTCCACATTTGCTCCCACATCCAGGATGAGTACAGTTTTATTTGGCTTAATCGTCGGCAAAACTGCGCCGATCGCTGGTCGGTCAATTCCGGGCAAACGTCCCAATCTCAGGAGAGCGGATGCCATTGCTGCTCCTGAATGCCCTGCTGAAACGACAGCATCAGCTTTGCCTTGTTTTACCAAATCCATTGCCACATTGATGGAAGATTTGGGCTTGCGCTTGAGGGCACTCAATGGTTCTTCGTGCATTTCGATCGTGCCTTCAGCCGGAATAATTTCTGGTAGTTTGCAAGTTTCCTTTTGCTTGAGGGAGGCTTCTATTTGCTGAGGTTCACCCACCAATAAAACCTCTACCCCTAATTCCTCCTGTGCCTTAAGGGCACCTGCAACTACCTCGGCGGGGGCGTGATCGCCGCCCATAGCATCAATTGCAATTCGCGCGCGCGTCGAGCTCATTGATCAAAGTCATAGAAACCTTACAAATTTTACCAGAATGCCTATTTTTAAATTTCTAATAGAGCGACAGGAATACCACGGGTGATAAGTGAAAACATGCTTCAAAGCGGCATCAAGCAATTATCAAAAAGGCTGAAACTTGAGGTGGAGTAAGGAATGCTAGAGTTAGTGAGTTCGGGCTTGCTTTCGGTATGGTTAGATATGGTGGGCATACACGCCTCGGCACAAGATGTTTTCACGCTAATAGCAGGTCCTGGCATTCCAGGTTTGGCGATCGCAGGAGAACCGGATCAGATTGCAGAAACAATCTTAAAGCAATATATAAAAGATTTAACCGCCAAAGGCAACCCCGAAAAAGGTCAGGGCGTATGGATTCAATCTGGCCCATTAGTATTAGCCAGCAATCAAGGGACGGTTCCCCTACCTGCAGCTTCCTTAACCAAAATTGCCACATCTTTGGCGGCTCTGCAAACATGGGGGCCATTTCATCAATTTGAAACCTTAGTAAGTGCAACTGGACCAATTAAAGAAGGGGTTTTACAAGGAGATTTGGTAATTGCAGGCGGGGGGGATCCGATGTTTGTCTGGGAAGAAGCGATCGCCGTAGGCAATGCCCTCAACAAAATGGGCATCAAGCATGTCAGTGGCAATTTAATCATAGCGGGCAAATTCTCAATGAATTTCCAGCCCGATCCTGGCATCAGTGGAGAAATGCTTAAAGAAGCCTTCGATGCAAGAAACTGGGGAACAGAGGCAGAATTTGTCTACTCTAGTTTGCCGGCAGGTACTGCCAAACCGCAATTAGCGATCGCGGGTGGCGTCAAAATCCAAAAGAAAAGCTCAGTTGGCAATAAAATCTTATTACTGCGTCGGCGCTCACTTCCCTTAGCTGAAATTTTGCGACAAATGAATATTTACAGTAACAACGAAATAGCCGAGATGCTTGCCGAGGGGGTGGGCGGGGCGCAAGCAGTTAAGCAGATTGCAGCAGCAGCAGCTCAAGTTCCCCCAGAAGAAATCGAAATTATTAACGGTTCTGGCTTAGGGCAGGAAAATCGCATTTCCCCCAGAGCAGCGTGCGCTATGTACATTGCCATTCAGCGTTATTTATTACCCTATCAACTAACGATCGCTGACTTGTTTCCGGTATCAGGGCGAGATGGTGGCACTCTCGACTATCGGCAAATTCCTAAAGATACTACAATCAAAACAGGAACGCTTTCGGATGTCAGTGCGCTTGCTGGTGCCTTACCAACGCGCGAGCGCGGTTTGATTTACTTTGCGATTATCAATCGCGGCTATGATGTAGACGGCTTTCGCATCCAACAAGATATTCTATTGCAGCGCCTGCAAAAGCAGTGGGGAGCTGCACTGCAAACGCCTTTCGCTATTACTGCTAGACCTATTAATGACCCCCTGTTCAGTAGCTTAGGGGCTGCCAACCGTAACGAAATTCTGTTTGGCGGTTAAAGAGCAGGAGTTACCAACCTTTTTCTTCTGGCAAGATTTCCATTTGTACCTGCCCTTTATTATTCGTCACGACTACGGTTTGATCTTCTAGTTTGCCTACTGCTTTAGTGCCGGATACGTTAAAGGGCGGGTTGAGTTGTCGGTAGACGACATTTCCTTCGGCTTCTATATATTTACTAGGAATATACCAAGTCAGGCGTTCGCTGGTTAACTGAGACTGACGGCGCGACTCTACACCCACAACATTGCCTAAGAGGTAGCATATTTTTTGTTTTATGTCAAGGTTACCGCGCTCGCCTCTGAAGTGTAGCTGCTGTTGACGGTGCAGCACAGTGACTGATTGTTGAGAGGAGACAGTTTCGGCAGGGACATTCCAGATAAGTTCTTCACTGGCCACGTCCAGGGGCGGTTCGGAAAGGGTGACGCGGGCGTTTTGGGAGAGGGTAGCGATTTTGGTTTTAAGGTTTACTTTGCCTTGAGAGGCGGTGGCGCGCTCGATAATAGTGTTACCTTGGTAGCGAGCGATTTGAACAGGGCGGTTAGCGAAGGCTAATTCTTGCTCCATTTCCCAGATAACGTGTTCAGTTCGCAGTTCTAAAACTGGCTCTTTAGTTTTTGCCACCACGTTTCCCAATAATTCCATTCGCCGCAAGCGGGTGAAGGCGCGCCCTTCATTAGCAAAGACGTCTAATTGCTTATGAGTGCCGATGAGATTGTGGCGGATGATTAGAATATCTTCCTTAGGGCGCCACTCCAACTCTTCCCCGCGCAGCACTGCTCCACTTTGGACATCGGTAGCTATAACATTTTCTTTGAGAAAGATTTTATCGCCGTCTTGCTGAATTTCTCCCTTTTGAGAAGAAATGCGATAAACCAATTTGCCATCTTGAAATAATTCGCCTTCTGGATTAGCAACCAGAGCTATTTTCTTGTCTCTGGTATAGTCAGCTTTTTTAGCGTTGACTTTCCAGCGCAGTTGGCCATTTTCGTCTACCTGTTCGAGGAGGATATCAGCGACGCTGATGCTGCCCTCGAATTTGGCAGTTGGCTGGGGGGAGGATGGAGAGACTGGGCGGTTTGGGACCAAACTGCAAGCCACCAGCCCTAGGAGCTGGTAGAAGTAAAAAGGCAAAAGATAAAAAAGGTAAAAAAATTTTATTTTATGTCTTTTTTTTCTTACTTTTGACTTTTTACTTTTTAAATATTTTTTATCTTGACTGTTGCTCATCTACCATGCCGATGCCGGACAAGGGGCGGTAGGTATAATTTGGGTGACGGGGGGTTTTTTGGATATCTTCTTTAATAGTTTCCAAATCAATGTAGCGATCGGCAACATTGATTAAACTGTCGCTAGTCATCGAGCGCAAGCTCACTACTTCTACTCTGACACCGCGATAGCTGACAGCATCGACGGCATAGGCTAAATCACCGTCGCCGCTCACTAAGACTGCTGTATCGTAAGAGCCGACTAATGCCATCATATCTACAGCAATTTCTACATCCAAATTGGCTTTTTTCGAGCCATCTGGGAGTTGTACGAGTTCTTTGGAGATGACGCGATAGCCGTTGCGGCGCATCCACAGTAAGAATCCCTGTTGTTTTTCATTAGTAGGATCGACGCCAGTATAGAAGAAGGAGCGTAGCAGGCGCGATCCTGCTGTTAGACGACAGAGGAGTTTGGTATAGTCTATTTCTATTCCTAATTGCAAGGCAGCGTAAAACAAATTCGAGCCATCGATAAAAATAGCAACTCTACCACGATTTTCTAGAACTTGATCGGGGGTCAATATGGTGTTGTTGTTTTCTGGATGAGTCAACATAGTTGTTATTCCTCTTTTTTTATGAAAAAATTGATACTGTCTTTTTCAACTTGTAGCATTTATGTACCTCTTAAATCCAAATAGGGACTGATAGCGATCAAGCCCCTACTGGTTTATAGATGCATCACATAGCTAAGACGAGAAGGCTTCTAGCAGTTCTATGCGCTGAAACACGGGTTTGGGGTGACCGAGGACTTGGTTTGCCGGCAAGGCTCCCCAACTGGCGTGAGCGTCAAATTCTGCCGTCTCGCCCGCGTTCTTGTCGCTAAGATCTATAGAAAAGCCGAGTTGGTGGTATATTTCGCGGCTGATATTGGGGATGAGGGGGGATAAGAGATAGGCGGCAAGGCGCACGGATTCCAAAACGGCGTAGATAATTTGATCTACTTCTGACTGGCGTTTTTGTTTGTACAAGGACCACGGTGCTTGCTCGTCTATATATTTGTTGCCGGTTTTGATCAGGGCTAATATGGCTCTGCAGGCTTCGCTGAAGGCGAGATTGTCAACAGCAAGGGCGACTTGCTGTTTTAGGGAAAGGGCGATCGCCTTCAGGGGGTTATCGGAGGGAATATCGGAACCGGTGATATTGGGAACAATACCATTGCAGTACTTGCGCGCCATATTCAGGGTGCGATTAAGCAAGTTGCCCAAGTCATTGGCTAAGTCGGCATTGAGAATATTAACAAAGCGGGTTTCGTTGAAATCCCCATCTTGCCCAAATTCAATTTCCTTCATAAAGTAATAGCGAACCGCATCGGCGCCATATCGGTTCACGAGCGCCACCGGGTCGATGATATTTCCCAGGCTTTTGCTCATTTTCTGGCCATCTTTGGTGAGAAATCCGTGTCCGAAGACGCGTTCGGGCACTGGCAGTCCTGCTGACATCAGCATTGCTGGCCAATATACGGCATGGAATCGCAAGATATCTTTGCCGATTAGATGCAGGTTAATCGGCCACCAGCGGGCGGTAGCATTTTCTAAAGTCGGTTGTTCGTCTGGTTCTAGCAGTGCTGTAATATAGCTGAGTAGGGCGTCAAACCAGACGTAGATAGTATGTTTGGGATTATTTGGTATGGGAAATCCCCAGTCTACGTTTAGCCTGGAGATGGAAAAGTCTTGCAATCCCTGCTGGACGAAGCTAATGACTTCATTGCGGCGACTTTCTGGCTGAATAAAATCGGGTCGCTCTTGGTAAAGTGCTTCTAATTTACTTTGATACTTAGAAAGCCGGAAGAAGTAATTTTCCTCGTCTCGCCATTCAACTTGTTTGGTTGGATGCAGGGGACAGTAGCGGTTTGGTAATAATTCCCGTTCTTCTTTGAATTCTTCGCAGGAAACGCAGTACCAGCCTTTTTGCTGGCCCATATAGATATCGCCCGCATCCCACACTCGTTGGAAAAATTCTCTGACGAGGGCGGCGTGGGACGTATCGGTGGTGCGGATGAATCGATCATACTGGATGTCCAGTTTTTGCCACAGCGCTTTGAATTCTGCGGCGATTTCGTCGCAATGTTCCTGGGGAGAGCGATCGCGCTCCTGTGCGGTGCGCTGAATTTTTTGGCCGTGTTCGTCGGTTCCTGTTATTAGCCGTACCGAAAACCCCTGTAGCCGTTTGTACCGCGCCATTACGTCGGCTGCTATGGTAGTGTAGGCGCTCCCCATGTGAGGCAAATCGTTTACATAGTAGACAGGTGTTGTCAGAGCAAATTTTTGTTTACTTCTACTGGTACAGTTCATAAGTAGTTGCAAAAAACAAGCCCCCTTAAGGTGCGGAATGCTCATGTTTGAGGGGCTTCATGCCTCTATTTTAATCTTGCTTTTGACTACTTTGCACAAAATTTTGGATTTGCACATTTGAACCCAGTACAATACCGTTAAAAATATATCGCTCCTTCCTACCTTATTTTCACAGTTTTTGGCTCAAATTTATATAAATCTTAAAATCTTTGAAAGTATTTACTTCTTTTACTTTTACTAGCTTTTATTTCGTCACTGCCCTATTGTAGCACAAGATGTCTGCGCTTTTAACAAATTTTTTTAGGAATTAGTAAAATGTAAACAAATATAAAGTTAGTAATTAAAGTAATGTAAAGTGAAAAAAGATATTAATGGCTAGTTTCAAATTAGGCATATCAGATATGGCGGTAGATGGCCCACTACAGGTGTCTCAAGGGCTGATAGCAGCAATGGGAACGCGCATGTTTGTATGTTACGAAGAACGAATTCCGACGGATGGAAGAGTGCTAGTAATAAGCAATCACCGCAGCTTCATGGATGTGCCAATTTTGATGGCAGCCACTAGGCGGAGTATTCGCTTTGCCTGCCACTACTATATGAGTCAAGTGCCAGTCTTAAGGGAAATAGTTACGGCAATGGGTGCTTTTCCCTTGGAACCACACAACCAACGGCAGGGGCACTGCCTGCATCGGGCAAGGGAAATTCTGCAAGCAGGAGAGTGGGTTGGCATATTCCCCGAAGGGGGACAAGCAATGGTAAAACTGACTTCGCCTTTAGAAGTGGGAAATTTTCATCGCGGATTTGCTCACCTGGCTTTTCAGGCTGAGGTGGAAAATTTGGCGATTTTGCCAAGCGCGATCGCTTCTAGTGAGGAAGTCGTTTTTCAACCCATACCCTTGCGTTTGTTAAGTTTTTTTGACCCGTCAGAACCACTGTTTCAACAAGAAGGCTGGCATCCTGTGGTAATCTATAAACAAGTCAAGGTATTGTTCGGGCGTCCTTTTTGGATTACCCCATCCCAGCGAAAAGCCTATTCTGGCAAACTGGCAAAAGCAGTTGTCGCTGATTTGCTCAGTCAGTGTCGGGCAGAGATTGCCGATTTGTTAAATCAAGGTCGAAATTAAATAAAGTCCGAATTGTAGATATTGGCACAATACTTTTGCCATGCAAGTAGTAAGCAATCGTCCTCGTTTCCTGACACCGAAACCTCTTAAACCAGATTATCCCTTGTTCGTGTTTCTGCCAGGCATGGATGGTACGGGGCAGTTGCTGCGATCGCAACTCAAATATTTAGAAGTCGCTTTTGACATCCGCTCTCTGGCAATCTCGCCTAACGACTTCACCAGTTGGGAAGAACTCGCCCAGCAAGTAGCGGCGTTAATCCGCGCCGAAATTCGTCAAGGAAAACGGCGAACCGTTTATTTGTGCGGGGAATCCTTCGGGGGCTGCTTGGCACTAAAAGTAGTACTCCACGCTCCAGAACTAATCGATCGCCTAATCTTAATCAATCCGGCTTCTTCTTTCAACCGACAACATTTACTCACTTGGGGAGCGCATCTTGTCAAGTGGTTACCTTCTTGGTTTTACCATCTTTCTACTCTAGCTTTGGTGCCATTTCTGATCGCTTCCCAGCGCGTCATCGAGCGCGAGCTTCAGCAACTTATAACCACTCTCCAGATGGTACCACAAAAAACTACCGTCTGGCGTTTGTCTCTTCTGAAAGACTTTCACGTCAGCGAACAACAATTGCGAAGCATAACTCAGCCAGTACTAGCGCTCGCCGGCACTGCAGATCGTCTCTTGCCTTCTGTGGCGGAAGTCGAACGTCTAGTTAACATTCTGCCTAATGCCCAGAAAGTAATTTTACCGGAAAGCGGTCACGCCTGTCTCTTAGAAACTGAGGTAGATTTGTATAAAATTTTGCAAAATCACAATTTTCTCGAAAAACCTCTTGTCAAATCCTCGGCATAATCTACTATAATAATAGACTGCACGGGTCACTAGCTCAACGGTAGAGCAGCGGACTCTTAATCCGGTGGTTCAGGGTTCAAATCCCTGGTGACCCATTGCTGAAAAGATGCGTTTTTTTTAAGAATTTGTCGCAAGTTAGCTACTCTTCTAATCGCAACAAATGCACTCGCCCGGTTGCTTCACCTGCAATAATTGTGGCACCATCAGATGCGAGCGCACAGCACCAAAGAGCATCGGCTCCGGTAAAATTTGCGATTTCCTCTTGACTTTCCAAATCCCATACTTTCAGCGTCTTGTCTTCCGAAGCTGAAATTACTCGCTTGCCATCTGGCGAGACTGCTACACCTCTTACTCTGCCGTTATGAGCTGCGAGCGCAAAAAGCTTCTGCCCGGTTTCCAAATCCCAAACAATAATAGTTTGATCAGACGAACCAGAAATCACCCTTTTTCCATCCGGCGTCACTGCCACAGCGCGAACCGTACCCTTATGCCCGACGAGGGTTTTTATAATTTCTCCTGTTGTCAAATCCCAAACTTTTAAAGTTTGATCAACTGAAGCCGAAATTGCCTGCCTCCCATCTGGCGTTATTGCCACTGCCTGCACCGAACTACTATGCCCTTTTAAAGTAAGAACTACCTGTCTAGTTTCTAAATTCCAAACTTTCAAAGTTTCATCAACCGCAGCCGAAATTACTGTCTTTCCATCTGGCGCAATTGCTACAGCTCTTACCCATCCAGGATGCCCTTTTAAAGTCATTAATTCTTTTCCATTTTCCAGACTCCAGACTTTGAGAGTGCAGTCTCTCGCTCCCGATACTGCCAACTTACCATCCGGCGTCACTGCTACAGCTTGTACTTTATCCGTGTGAGCTCTTAGGGTAAAAATTGTCTTACCGTTTTCTAAACTGTAAACATTTAGTGTTTTGTCAAATGAGGCAGAAATTACTCTCTTACAATCACTTGTAATTGCTACGCTTAGCACTTTGTCTGCATGGCTGGCTAAACTGATAATCTTTTTCTCCTTTTCTAAATTCCAGACGCGAATTGTTTTATCATGCGACGCCGAAATCATTTGCTTGCCGTCTGGTGTTACCACCACCGCTCTTATCGTGTCAGTATGCCCGGTAAGGGTAAAAACATTCTGCAGATTTTCTAGATTCCAAAATTTTACCGTGCAATCATCTGACACAGATATTACTTGCTTACTATCCGGGGTAATTGCCAGACATCGAATCGTCTTTTCATGAGCTTTTATACTTGCTATTTCTCTACAATTTTTTAAATCCCAGACTTTAAGAATCCCGTCTGCTGCACCGGATACCACGCGGTTATTGTCGGGAGTCAGTGCAATAGTTCGCACTGTGTCAGCATGACTGCTTAAAGTGAACAGTTGCTTTCTTTTTTCTAAATCCCAGACTTTAAGAGTGTGGTCAAATGAACCAGAAATCAACTGCTTTCCGTCGCTTGTTACTGCTAGAGCACGTACCGGACCAACATGTCCATTAAGGGTGAAAATTTCTTCTCCTGTTTCCAAATTCCATATTTTAATCGTGTTATCTGATGAGCCAGAAATTGCTTGCTTGCCGTCTGGTGTTACTGCTAGCGATCGCACCCAATCTCCATGACCTTTTAAAGTAAAAATTTCTTCTCCCGTTTCCAGATTCCATACTTTTATAGTCTTATCATCCGAACCTGAAATTAAACGTTTTCCATCTTTAGTAACAGCTGCTGCTCTCACCCAATCAGAATGCCCTTGCAAAGTAAAAATTTCATCCCCCGTCTCTATATTCCATATTTTTAAAGTTCGATCATCCGAGCCTGAAATTAGCTTTTTCCCATCTGGTGTTATCACTAAAACTGTCACCCCGCTCCCGTGCCCGCTGAGAATATTTTGCAATTTCGCTCCTGCTGCTGTCAATTTGCTCGCAGGGTGTAATGCTGCGTTTTTTTTCTGCTCTAACTCTTTCAACAACATCTACACACACCTCCTTATTAAGCGAGCGTCAATCAGTTCCCGTTTAAAAATATTTCAATGTTCTTCTATATGATGATGTTGCTTAAAATTTTCAGTTGCTTTTTGCCAATACCTTTTGTATTTATTTAGTAAGCTGTTGTTTTTCCTTGCTGACTGACGCAACGCCGGAAATCAAAATCCCTGAAATACCTTTTCTATCCCCCGACCTCCTATTTATTTCATTATCTTCAATAATTAATCTCTTGTCAAGTATTTAAATAATTTCTTAATTTATTTTTTTGCTGACGGTAGCGCTTAAAACACAACGTATAAAATTCATAAGAAAATTATATATTATATATTAAATCAATAAAAATAAACTATAAAGTTTTTACTTCACAGTGCTGAGCATGTTAATTGCTACCGCTGGCATGCTAGGCATTACAAGTTTCATAGAAAAATATTTAAAAATAGCAGGGGCTACTGTCGTCTCCCTGCTATGTTTTTATTAGCTGGGCTTAATTTCAAAATTTGAAATTAACCGGATATTTTACGATTAAGCTCGCCCGATGCCAACGTAGCGGAAGCCTGCTTTGCGTAACGCGTCACGATCTAGGAAATTGCGCCCATCAATAATCACCGGGTGATTCATCAATTTCGCCATTTTACTATAATCGAGATTGCGGAATTGCTGCCACTCCGTCACCAATAACAGGGCATCACAGCCATCTGCCAATCTTTCGGCATCGGTTTCTACTAATACACCTGACAAGCCGTGACGTAGCCCGGTTTGAGAAACAATCGGATCGTAAGCTTTTACTTTTGCTCCCAAACGATTTAGTTCTTCTATAATATCTAGAGAAGGTGCGTCGCGCAAGTCATCGGTATCGGGTTTGAATGTTAAACCCAGCAATCCAATTGTTTTACCTTTGAGAATTTTTAGTTCGTGTTGTAGTTTTTCAATAGCAATACTACGTTGTTTCTTGTTAACTTCTACAACTGCTTTCAACAGTTGACTTTCATAACCGTAATCTTTTGCCGTATGGATGAGAGCGGAAACATCTTTCGGGAAACAGGAGCCGCCCCAACCGATGCCGGCATTCAGGAATTTAGTGCCGATACGGGAGTCTAGCCCCATTCCAAGAGCTACCTGGGTTACGTCAGCGCCGACGCGATCGCAAATATTTGCTATTTCATTAATAAAACTGATTTTCGTTGCCAAAAACGCATTAGCTGCGTACTTAATCATTTCCGCCGAGCTGAGATCAGTTACTACTACCGGCACTGGTGGCAAAGAAGGATCTTCTGCAAACTTACGCTCGACTATCGGCGCGTATAATTCCTTCATTATCTGGATTGCCTTTTCGCTATTGCTTCCGAGTACAATTCTATCTGGATTAAAAGTATCGTAAACTGCAGATCCTTCTCGCAAAAATTCAGGATTACTTACCACATCAAAGTCAGCTTTAATTTTTTCCGCTGTTTCTTCTCCGGCGGTAGAAGAAGCATTTCCGCTTTTAGTTTTCTGCCTTTCTGCAATGCCATCCAGCACTATCATTCTCACCCAGTCGCCCGATCCTATCGGTACTGTTGATTTATTAACAATTACCTTATAATTACCATCTAGGTGAGCACCAATTCCGCGAGCCACAGCTTCTACATAGCGGGTGTCACTTTCCCCATTCGGCAGCGCTGGCGTTCCCACTGCAATGAATAAAATGTCTCCGTGGGCGATACCTGCTGCTATATCGCTCGTAAATTCTAGACGCCCAGCTTTCGTCGATTCTTGCATGATTTCCGGCAGCCCTGGCTCATAAATCGGAGACTGTCCGGACTTCATAATTTTAACTTTTTCTTCATTATTGTCAACACAGATAACATGGTGTCCAACATAGGCTAAGCAAGCGCCTGTCACCAAGCCAACATATCCTGTACCAATGACACAAACACGCATAAAGACAGATCCTTTCTAATAAGGGTTTGGGTTTTGTGGTTGAGAGCTGGGCTAAAGGTATCACATACCTTCTTATTTTATAGTTCACATTTTTTCCCAAACGTTAACACCCCTGCTCCCAGAGATTATGAATGCACCCTGATAGAAAGCGCCGTTTCTAGTTGGAGATTATGCGCGAGCGAAAATCTTCTATAGTGTATTTCAACCCTTCATCTAGGGGAACCTTGGGTTCCCATCCTAGCCAATTTCTTGCGCGAGTAATATCTGGCTGTCGCTGGCGGGGATCGTCTTGAGGCAGGGGTTTAAAGATAATCTCTGCTTTTGGATTCACCATTTTTTGAATTTTCTGAGCTAATTCTAAGATAGTATATTCCCCTGGATTGCCAATATTAACTGGCCCTATATATTCACTATTCATTAGCCGAATCATTCCTTCTACCAAGTCTGAAACGTAGCAAAAACTGCGAGTTTGGGAGCCATCTCCATACACAGTTAAAGGTATTCCTTTAAGGGCTTGCACGATAAAATTACTTACTACGCGACCGTCATTTTCTAACATTCTCGGACCGTAGGTGTTAAAAATTCGTACTACTCGAATATCTACGCCATTTTGGCGGTGATAATCAAAGCATAGAGTTTCTGCTACTCGTTTTCCTTCGTCATAACATGAACGAACCCCAATACAATTGACGTTGCCACGATAATCTTCTGTCTGCGGATGTACTTCTGGATCGCCGTAAACTTCTGATGTTGAAGCTAGTAAAAATCTTGCCTTAACGCGTTTGGCAAGTCCTAGCATATTCAGAGTTCCGATCACATTTGTTTTGATAGTTTTGACGGGGTTATACTGGTAGTGAACTGGAGAAGCAGGACAAGCTAGATGGTAAATTTGATCTACTTCTAAGCGGATTGGTTCTGTAATATCGTGACGGATCAATTCAAAATTGGGGTTTCCCAACCATTTGAGAATGTTGCTCTTGTGACCGGTGAAAAAATTATCTAGACAGATGACTTCGTGTCCAGCTTCCATCAACCGATCAATAAGATGAGAGCCGATAAATCCTGCACCGCCCGTAACTAAAATTCTCATTGTTGCTTGCTTACCAATGTTCAGATATGGCTTTTTTTGTAGAAAAACAATAAATACAATCAAATTCTCTTGCAGCTTAACAAAAAATGCGCCTGAAGGAGTACTTCAGGACGCAGAATTTATCAAATCTTCATGTTTCTATCTTTAGACTAGGTGAGGGATGTTGATTTGTCTGTATTAATCTCAAGATTGCCTATCTAGACGCAAAACTGCCATAAAGGCTTCTTGGGGTACATCTACAGTACCTATCGCTTTCATGCGCTTTTTACCTCTTGCTTGTTTCTGTAGTAGTTTCTTCTTGCGGGAGACGTCGCCGCCGTAGCATTTCGCCAAAACGTCTTTGCGTAAAGCGGGAATGTGTTCGCTGGCGATAACGCGTGAGCCAATTGCTGCTTGAATGGGAACTTTGAATTGATGGCGGGGAATTAGTTCTTTGAGTTTTTCTACAAGTGCTCGTCCGACATTATAGGCTTTATCGCGGTGGACGATCATTGCTAGGGCGTCTACGGGATCGTTGTTGATTAATATGTCTAGTTTTACTAGATCATTTTCGCGGTAGCCGATGAAGTGGTATTCCATGCTGGCATAACCGCGCGAGCGCGACTTAAGTTCATCAAAAAAGTCTGTCACCACCTCTGCAAGCGGCAGTTCATAAATCAAATTAGTCCGCTCTTGAGTGAGGTACTTCATATCTTTAAACACGCCACGACGATTTTGGCACAACTCCATCAGCGCGCCGACATAAGTTTCTGGCGTGATCATTTCTACTTGCACATAAGGTTCCTCGATTTTTTCCCGGTGGTTCGGCTCGGGTAAGTGACTGGGATTATCAATATAGAGTACGGAACCGTCAGTTTTTGTGACGCGGTACACCACTGACGGAGCAGTGACAATCAAATCCAAGTCATATTCCCGCTCCAAGCGCTCTTGGACTATTTCCATGTGCAATAATCCCAAGAAGCCGCACCGGAAACCAAACCCCATAGCGCTAGAGGTTTCTGGTTCGTAGTGTAGCGCTGCATCATTGAGCTTGAGCTTGTCGAGGGCTTCTCGCAAATCGGGAAATTGATCAGCATCTGTGGGGAACAAGCCGCAAAATACCATCGGCTTTGCTTCTGCGTAACCGGGTAAAGGCTCCGATGCAGGATATTTGGCGAGGGTAATTGTATCTCCTACCCTGGCGTCTTCCACTGCTTTAATTGCCGCTGCTAAATAACCTACCTCGCCGGCGTGGAGTTCGTCTACGGGGATTTGATAGGGGGAAAGTACTCCCAACTCGTCTACTTCGTACTCTTTGCCGGTAGCCATCAGGCGGATGCGATCGCCTTTTTTCACCCTTCCATCCATTACTCGGAAATAGACGATCACACCCCGGTAGCTGTCATAATAACTGTCAAAAATCAATGCCCGCAGGGGTTGCTCCACCGTATCCCTTGGCGGTGGCACACGCTCAACGATCGCTTCTAGAATTTCTTCAATCCCGATCCCTTCTTTCGCCGAAGCCAAAATTGCCCCACTGCAATCTAAACCGATAATTTCTTCAATTTCCTTTTTTACCCTTTCTGGTTCCGCTCCGGGCAAGTCGATTTTATTTAAAATCGGGATAATTTCCAGATTGTGTTCTAAGGCTAGATAAACATTCGCCAAGGTTTGCGCCTCCACACCTTGAGACGCATCCACCACCAATAGCGCCCCTTCGCACGCCGCCAGACTGCGGGATACTTCATATGAAAAGTCCACATGCCCAGGGGTGTCGATCAAATTGAGGACGTACTGTTGGCCATCTTTTGCCTTATAGTTCATCCGGGCTGCTTGCAATTTGATCGTAATGCCGCGCTCCCGTTCTAACTCCATATTGTCGAGAAACTGTTCTTTCATTTCCCGCGCTTCCACTGTTCCCGTGGTTTGCAGGAGTCTATCAGCCAGAGTAGATTTACCGTGATCTATGTGAGCTATGATAGAGAAGTTGCGAATGCGAGAGACGGGCACGTCAGTCATAAGCTTTCGTTTAAAGGCAAGCAGGAAAAAAATACGCTGAGAATTTTGGGCTGGCCTACTCGGAGAACTAAATCGGGCCGTTTAACATATTGTAATGCTTTCTGATGTCAAAGTTGGTGAGGGAGCGCCTGCAATTATTCGTTTTATTGCCAGTAACATCGTACAATAAAAGATAGGGGCTGCTGGCTGGCGCAAGCATCAATTGCAGACAGACTAGAGCTTAACAGCACGGTAGAGCGCTCTACCATACTGAACTCAGTCTAGCTGTTGCCGTTAGGCTAATTAAAATTGTAGATTCGTTGTTTTTTGTTAGGATTTTTTGATGATGAATGAGCATGGTGTTGATAAACGTCGCTCCTCGGAAAAGGTAGAAGTTTCTATCCACATCGATTCTGAACTTCTAGAACAAGTTCAGCACCTAACCAATGATACGAGCAGAGTCATTGAAACAGCCCTACGTCAATGGCTTCGCGGTGAAATTCAGTCGGAACGAGAACTAAGTCGGAATCTGTTACGAAATCCGCCAGTGCCGCCAAGAGGCGAATGGAATGATTGAAATGAGTAAATCGAACTAGGAACTAGGAAATAGGATTAGGCGGTGCAGCAAATGCGCCGCTCACCTGTTTAATTACGCAATGGGTGGCGCTCGCTTTCTAAAGAAAAACCGCAGTAAAATAAAGATGAGACGCACTCTGCAGGTGGGCACCAGAAGGGCTTGCTATACTTTAGACCAAGATGCTGCCCTGGGATGACCGAATCCTATTCGGGACTCAAAATAAAAAGAAAGAAAAAATATGACTTCAGAGGCTGATTTCCATACTTCTGTTGCTGAAACATCAGGGTTGGTACCTAAAGGGGAAGATAATTCTAGCCCCTTGCAGTCTCTGGGCGCTGAATTGGCATTCACCCAAGATGCAACTGGTTTATGTAAATCTTTTTACTGGCAACAGGCAAAGCAATACGGTGTAGAAGCACAAAGGGTAGTGGGCAGCCGGATGACGGAAATGTTTATGCCAGTGGCACCTGTACCCTATCTGGAAAGAATACGGCGGGTTTTAGAAAGTTTGATTCCAGAAAGGTTTAGCTATCCTTTCAGGGTGGGGGAAAATTATCTTATTTTCGATCTGATTGTAAGCCCAATTATGAACCCCACTGAGGCAGTGAATACGGTTCTGGTAATGGGGCGGCAAATATCTCCCGCAGGCTGGATTCAAAAAAGCGAGCGCAGCCGCGAAGAAACTGAATTGATTTTAAAGGTAAATGGCTGGGACTTACATCAAAAACTGTTGAGCGAAATAGTAGGCAGCATCCGCCGCACTCTGCCACCAGCAGCAGAACTATATCAGAAGTTACTCAGTAAAATCGCTCGCGATATTCGTCGCACCCTCGATTTCGAGACAATATGCCAGCAAACCGCTCAAGAACTCGGACAAGCAATGGGGGTTTCTCGGTGTATCGTCTGTTCCTACAAAGATACAGCTAATTTCGTGCAGGTGATTGCCGAGTACCGCCAAGAACCGTTTGTTTCAATGTTGGGGCAAAAATTGCAACTGGCATCGGAACCATACTTGCAGCGAGCGCTCGCTAGTTTGCAGCCTGTCGCCGTCGAACAAGTACCCGCTAATGAGTTCGGCAACCAATCACTGCTGTTAGTGGCCACTTGTTACCAAGAGCGGGCTAACGGTCTGATTGGCTTGTACCAATGCGATAAATCCCGCCCCTGGAGCGTCGCGGAAATCGAATTCGTACAAGAATTAGCCGAACAAGTGGGCACGGCGGTCGCTCACGCCCTCCTTTACAAGCAACTCCAAGAAGCCCGCGAACAAGCAGAAGCAGTATCCCGCCTCAAAAGCGAATTTCTCGCCAATACCTCCCACGAATTGCGCACACCCCTCAACGGCATCATCGGCTTTCTTAAACTCATCTCCGATGGCATGGCAGACGATCCTGAAGAACAACAAGAATTTATCTCCGAAGCCTATCGCTCCGCCCTGCACTTGCTCAATATCATTAACGACGTTTTAGATATCGCTAAAATCGAAGCCGGCAAAATGCAGATCGATTTTAGCCCCGTCAAACTCAATGAGCTGCTAGATGCCGTCGCTCATCACACCCAACCCCAAGCTGAACAAAAAAATTTATACTACCAAATCAAAAAACCACAAACTTATGACGAAATTCTAGTTTTCGGCAACTACCAGCGGCTTTTACAAGTAATGTTAAATCTGGTAGGCAATGCAATAAAATTTACCCATGAAGGCGGTGTCAGTATCAGTGCCGAAGTAGTACGTCAAAAAGTTATATTTCAAAATCAAGAATTCCCTGGCATGGTTGTCATCCGAGTCGCCGATACTGGCATTGGCGTACCTCTGGACAAACAAGACCGATTGTTTCAATCTTTTTCACAAGTAGACAGTTCCCGCACCCGTCAATATGGTGGCACAGGTTTGGGTCTTGCTATTTCTCAAAAACTTATAGAAGCAATGGGAGGAACTATCAATTTTTATAGCATGGGCGAGGGGCTAGGCTCGACGGTCACTTTCACTATTCTCCTTTACCAAGAACCAGTAATGATTTCTGAACCCGGCACTGATTCTCTTGACTTGTTGCTGGAAATGTGATACAAAAAACAGCTTTTTTAGGGATGGCTAAACTCATCAAAGGCTCGATTGATGACGGATAACCGAACTTTTCTTTACATTTAATAAAATTAGAATAAAATAAGTTGTAGAAACTCAGAGGGTTCCATGACCGAGCAACTTAACGCTCGCGATTTATTTCGAGCCGCTTACGAAAATCGCTACACTTGGGATAATAACTTTCCCGGCTACAGGGCAGATGTTACCCTCAAGCAAGGTGATGAAGTCTATACTGGCAAAATTGTTATTAATCCCGATCTAAGTGTGGAAGTCACCGGCATCGAAAACGAAGAAGTGCAGCAAAGCATTTACAATCAGTTGCGAGATGTGGTGACGCACCGCAAACGCAGCGCCTTCGAAGAAGCCCACGGGAAAAATAGCTTTAGTGTCGGCTCTACTGACGAAACAGGTGCAATCGAGATTCTCGTCACGGGAGATGCGATGGGCTCCAACTATAAAATTCGAGGCAAAGAAATCTGCCAAGTTAGCCGGGTGATGGGGCGAATGGCTTTCACTATTAACACTCAAGAAAGTTTGCCAACTCCAGAAGGCTATTTGGCTAAACGCTATGACGCGGTTTTCCGCAATTCCCAGACGGGTGAGTTGCTGCGCGAACTTCAATTTGAGGATACTTACGAGAAAGTAGGCGACTATTATGTGTTGACGCGGCAAGTAGTCTATGCCAAGGAAAATGGACAGGTGATAACGACGGAGTTTAACTTTTCCAATGTTAAACTGCTTGAACCTGTGGCTGTTTGAACAAAATTAGCCCGCACTCCCCCCATCCTTGTAAAGCAGGTGGGGGTAAAGGGTGCAGTAATGAGAAGTAAGTTTGTGGTATAATCTTTCTGTACGCAGCGATGGGGACGGTAAAGGGCAAAACATTGATTCCGAACAACCCGAAGACATGAGCTCTTTGGTGAGGGCGAAACACCCTGTAAATCCTAAGTGAGTCAGTTAATACACCATGGAGTGCAGGTAAAGGTTTCATTTAGTCGTTTCATTTAGCCCCCACGGGGTGTTGCTGGGCAAAAGTTCCCAGAAGACACCGCTACCTCGCGTCAGCAGCTGGAGGAGCATTCATGGGATAAAATTGCAAGTATATCAAGTACATTAAGTAAGATTCTGCGAGGAAAGTTATGTCTGCAACTCTGGCACTCACCCGCGAAAATGTTGAAAGTGTTCTCAATGAACTGCGCCCCTACCTGATGGCAGATGGCGGCAATGTGGAATTGGTAGAATTAGATGGTCCTGTTGTTAAGCTGCGCCTGCAAGGAGCCTGCGGCTCTTGCCCTAGCTCGACTATGACTCTAAAAATGGGAATTGAGCGCAAACTGCGGGAAGCTATCCCGGAAATTGCTGAAGTAGAACAAGTTATGTAGGTTTGTTAGGGGCGATCGCTCTTTCACCCCCCATTGCGATCGCCTCTATTCTTTTTTTAAGATTTGCCGGCTCTTGGAGATTTAGGGATAAAAAACAAAGAAAATATAAATGTTTAAGAAAAGAGTAATTACAAAAGAATACTGCTCTGCAAAAGTAGTTTTCCGATAGATTGAAAAAAGAATCCTAAAAAGGGCAGGGAAATGTTACCTGAAAAAATTTCCTGCCTGCCGGAAACCAGTTTATTATTTACTATAACCAAATGCCCCATCCGCTCTACGTCGCTTTCATCTGGCACCAGCATCAACCCCTCTACAAAAGCCGCATCGGCGGGGAATATCGGCTGCCGTGGGTACGTCTGCACGGTACGAAAGATTATCTCGATCTGGTACTTTTATTAGAACGCTACCCTAAACTGCATCAAACAGTAAACCTAGTGCCTTCATTAATTATGCAGTTAGACGATTACGTTGCAGGGAAAGCGTTTGATCCATATTTAAAGCTGAGTCTGAAACCAGCGGAACATTTGACAGAGAAAGAACAAGAATATGTAATTGAGCATTTTTTTGATGCTAACCACCACAATTTAATAGCTCCCCATCCTCGTTATGCCGAACTCTACGAACAAAGACAAGAAAAAGGAAGGGCATGGTGTCGGGAAAATTGGACACCAGAAGATTACAGCGATTTGCTGGCTTGGCACAACCTGGCTTGGCTCGACCCTCTGTTTTGGGATGATCCGGAAATAGCTGAGTGGCTGAAAAAAGGACGAAATTTTACTTTAGCTGAGCGCCAGCGTATCTATTCTAAACAACGGGAAATTATAAGCAAAATCTTGCCCCAACACCGCCAAATGCAGGATGCAGGGCAGTTGGAAGTGACGACTTCACCATATACCCACCCAATTTTACCTTTGTTGGCAGATAGTAATGTGGGGCGAGTGGCGGTTCCTGATATGAAATTGCCAGAGCATCGCTTCCAATGGGCAGAAGATATTCCCCGGCATTTACGAAAAGCCTGGGATATGTATAAAGAACGGTTTGGCCGTCAACCACGTGGCTTATGGCCTTCAGAACAAGCTGTCAGCCCAGAAATATTGCCTTATATTGCTGAACAAGGGTTTAAGTGGCTGTGTTCAGATGAGGCAATTTTGGGGTGGACACTAAAAACTTTTTTCCACCGTGATGGTGCGGGAAATGTGTATGAACCGGAAACTTTGTATCGCCCCTATCGGTTGCAAACGGAATTCGATGATTTAGTAATTGTATTTCGGGATCACCGACTTTCGGATTTAATCGGGTTTACATATGGCTCGATGCCTGCAAAAAAGGCAGCGGCAGATTTGGTGGGACATTTAGAAGCGATCGCTCGCACTCTCAAACTCCGACAAGCAGAAGATACTACGGCACTTGAATATCCCTGGTTAGTAACGATCGCTCTAGATGGAGAAAATTGTTGGGAATTCTACCCACAAGATGGCAAACCATTCTTAGAAGCCCTCTATAATACTTTGAGCGAAGAACCAAATATAAAATTAGTAACAGTTTCTGAATTTATCGAACAATTCCCACCAACCGCAACTCTTCCTTCTTCTCAACTGCACAGCGGTTCCTGGGTGGATGGCAATTTAACTACTTGGATTGGCGAGCCAGCAAAAAATCGTGCCTGGGATTTGCTCGCCAAAGCACGACAAGTGTTAGCTAATCATCCAGAAGCAACAGAAGAAAATAATCCGGAAGCATGGGAAGCACTCTATGCAGCAGAAGGTTCTGACTGGTTCTGGTGGTTTGGGGAGGGGCATTCTTCTAATCAGGATGCTATTTTCGATCAACTATTCCGCGAACATTTAGCGGCGCTATATCAAGCTTTGGGAGAACCAATACCAGAAGAAATTCAACATCCAGTAGAAGCTCACGAAATACGAGGCGAGCGCCCACCGGAAAGTTATATCAGTCCGATAATTGACGGTTTCGATAACGAACAAGATTGGGATAAAGCAGGGCGCATTGAAGTCGGCGGAGCACGGGGCACTATGCACCGCAGTTCGGCTATTCAACGCATCTGGTACGGTGTTGATCACGTCAATTTCTATCTGCGTGTCGATTTTCAAAATGGCATTCGTCCCGGAAAAGACTGCCCGCCAGAATTGAATATATTGTGGTATTATGTTGATAAGCCAATGCACAATAGTCCGATTCCTCTGCGAGGGCTGCCAGACTTTCCTCCTTTGAATTACTTATACCACAATCATTTACAAATTAATTTTCTGACGCAAACATTTTTGTTTGAAGAAGCAGGAGAAAATTTTCAGTGGCACCCTCGTGCCGGAAGAGCACAAATTGCGCTTGGCAAGTTTTTGGAAATAGCAGTTCCTTGGGCGGATTTGCCAACCCAGCCTGATTGGGCATTGCGAATAGTGTTGCTACTTTCTGAGGGCGATCGCTTTTGCGAATCAGTACTGGAAAACGGTTTAATTCCTCTGATTATGCCTTAATCATTTTCCTAGGGAAAGGTGCAATCTCTACCACCTTTTCCTCTTCATCAATTATTATGCGCGCTAGCCCGAATTTCTCAATAACCCAAGCATTCGTCTTTAAGTGTAAACTAATTTCTGCTGCTCGGTACTTGCTATTTTCGGAAGCTAACGCTGCAGGCAATAATAATTGATCTGCTAAATGCACGTCAACAGGCGCACCGCTACGGTGAAAATCTAATAACTCCTCAACTGCTTTCTCAGCTACTTTTTCAGCAGACACTCCCAGACGCCCTATAGCGCTGAAACCCGCTGAAATATGTTCGTAATCAGCAGTAAGAAAAATCCCCGCTCCTGCTCCAATACCTCTTTCCCGCAAGGGTTGCACTTTGCCTGTGAGTTTCGCCTCCCTGAGTAAATTCTCAGCACGTGCTGCCATCCGCTGGGGAATATGCGCAGGCAGGTTTGTTACTGCTGCTACGCCTCTTACCTGCAGGAAGTTGCCACGGTTGAGCAAGTTGATTGCAGTTAAGTGAGTGTTTCCCGTAACTTGCAATTCAACTTCTCCTCCGCCTTTGGGATACCAGCCCCAAGCATTGAGTTGCACGTTAGCTTGGATACCCATATCTGCGAGCGCTCTTAAGTAGACTTGCTCTATATATTGGAATGGAGGGCTAAACTCGACGTGGGTTCCTCCCCGCAGAATGACTGTAGAATTTCCAGGAGCAAGTGCTAAAGGCAGTAATACCGTCTGCAAAATTAGCATTATCGCCCCAGCCGTATTCACTTCAAAGGTATAATTTCCGGCACAGATAGGGCTGCCAGGAATGAATTCCAGCTCTGTCGAACCGAGGGCGTCTCCCTTTACTTTTGCTTGACAAATTGCTGCTGCTGCCCGCACACTGGTGAGGTGTTGCGCTGCTAGCCCAGGGGTTTTTCGTTTTGCCCGTAGGTGCTCAAATCTTACTGGCTGAGTGGTAATAGCGGCTAAACTAAGGGAGGTACGCAGTATCTGCCCTCCCCCTTCGCCATAAGAGCCATTGATTTCTATCATGTAATTTATTTGCTGTGATGCCCTCGTCTGACTCAAACAAAAACAAATACCTTTGAAATTTATTATGGAGGAATGATGAGGCGATATTATACTGCATAACATGGGCACGGTTTGGGAACTGGATTTTTATTCTCGTCCACTGTTGAATGAAGAGAAAAAGAAGCTGTGGGAAGTTGTGGTGTGCGAAAGCCCGCTGGAGACTTGTCGGGATGCTGAGTCGCTGTTTCGTTTTAGCAAGTTTTGCCCGCCAACAGAAGTGAATTCTATCTGGCTGCGGAATGCTATCGAGGAGGCGCTCGCTGCTGCTCCTGCACCCCCCTCGAAAATTCGCTTTTTCCGTCGCCAGATGAACAATATGATTACTAAAGCTTGCAAAGATATTGGTTTAACTCCCTTGCCCAGTCGTCGCACAATCGCTCTCAATCACTGGCTAGAGAAGCGGATGCAAGAATTTTACCCCCAACAGCCAGGATTCGATCCTACTGCTGTTGCCTCGACTTTTGTTCGCTATCAGCCTCAGACTCCCCAACGCTTGCCAGATGCTTTGGAGGGGCAAAAATGGGCGTTTGTGACTTTGGAAGCGGGGGCATTCGAGGAAATGTCGGAATGGGATATTTCTTTTGGTGAAGCTTTTCCCTTAAAAATGTTGGGAATTGCTCCGGAAACGCGGGTGCCGGGAGTTATTATCTTTTCCCCTAGAGCGGTGCCTATTGCTGCCTGGATGTCTGGCATGGAAATAGCCTTTTTGAAGGTGGATGGCAATCCGCCGGCAAGATTGCTTTTGGAAACTGGAGTTAATGATACCTGGATTTTAGCCAATTTGTCGGAGCCGGAAACTCAAGCTGAAGCAAAGGGGTTTGAAGAAGCTAAGCAAAAAGCGAAAATGGTGCATTTTATTGCAGTTCAGTCTGCTCCACAAGCGCAATCTTTTGCCGGATTTTGGCTGTTGCAGGAACTCAACTTAGCGTAAATTGAGTTCAGGTTTTAGATGGTGTTGAATCCAATCAAAGATCTAAGATCTAAAATTTGAATTTTAAAATCGGCTTATGGGGTCTAAAAATTTGCAAATAGAAGCTTCGGCAGAGGAATTGCTGGAGTTGGCAGCTAAGTCTGGGGCTGAGGCAGCAGAAGTTTATCAGTCGCGCTCGCTGTCTAAACCTGTCTTTTTTGAGGCTAACCGAATTAAGCAGCTGGAAATTACTCAATCTGAAGGCACAGCTCTTAGGCTTTGGCGAAATGGGCGTCCGGGTCTGGCAGTGGCCTACGGGCCATTTGACCCCCAAGCCCTAGTTGATCGCGCTTTAGCTCTCAGCGAACTCAATCAACCGGAAATTATAGAACTTAACGAACCACAACAGTCTGCTTACCCGGATTTGGGAGAAACAGTACCTGTAGAAGTGCTGTTAAATTGGGGCAAACAAGCTATTTCTTTAATTAGAGAGGCTTATCCAGAAGTTCTCTGTTCGGGAGAGTGGGATTGCGAAATCGAATCTACGCGCTTGCTCAATTCTCTTGGTTTGGATTGCAGCTATACTGATACCACATTGAGTTGCTATCTGTCAACAGAATGGGTGCGGGGCGACGACTTTCTCAATGTCAGCGATGGTCAAACGCAGCGAGGACATCTCGCTCCAGCAGAAATTGCTCAACGGATTTTGCAACGGTTGCAGTGGGCGAAAGAAAATGTTTCGCCTCCTAGTGGCAGGGTGCCGGTTTTATTTACTTCAAAAGCTGCTGATATGCTCTGGGGAACTGTTTCAGCCGCTCTCAATGGCAAAATGGTGATCGAAAAAGCTTCTCCTTGGAGCGAGCGCCTGGGCGAACAAGTCCTTTCTCGCACTCTTACTATTCGTCAAGAGCCAAATCTCGGCCCCTTTAGCTGCCCTTTTGACGATGAAGGTACCCCCACCCGCTCCCTTACTTTCATCCAAAACGGAGTTTTACAGTTATTTTACACTGATCGCACTGTCGGGCGCTCTCTGGGCAGCGGCACTACCGGCAATGGTTTTCGCCCTGGTTTGGGCAGTTATCCCACTCCCGGATTGTTTAATTTCCTTATCGAGCAGGGAAGTCTTTCGCTTCTAGAATTAATTAGCAAAATTGATGACGGAATTGTTGTAGATCAGATGCTAGGCGGTACTGCTGGCATTTCTGGCGACTTTTCTATTAATGTCGATCTCGGCTACCGCGTTAAAAATGGCGAGATTATCGGGCGTGTTAAAGATACGATGGTGGCTGGCAATGTCTATACCGCTCTCAAGCAAGTCGCTGAAATCGGAGGCGACGCCGACTGGAACGCTTCTTGTTACACTCCGTCTCTGATTGTGGAAGGATTGTCTGTCACTGGTAAAAATTAGGGCAAAGAATAGGGAAGTAAAAAGCAAATGTACGAGGGAAATCGATTATGATGACAGCCCTCGTCTTCTTTTCCCAGCAATTTTTTCAAAACTAAATATAGCTAATGTTTATTTTTTATTTTTAAAAAGGTTATTGTAATGCTTATAATAAAAAAATAAAAGAAAATCAATGCGAATTTTAGTTGATAATAAAAAATATAGCTGTAGAAGAGTTTGAGGAGATAAAAATATTGAAATTAGTTGTTGATTGTTGCAGCTACTAGGCGAATATTTCGTGGAGCAAGAGGGGAAAATAAGAGTAGTGATATTAGGGTGAATTATGAATTATAATTTATGATATGCCAAATTTTAATTCAAAATTCAAGACTAAAAAATCATAGCGTTGTCAGAGCGATCGCCTCTAGCTTTCTCGGAGCAAAACGTCTTGCCATTTTTGAAGCCTGCCTGATTGGCTTAATTTGCGGGCTGGCTGGTGTTGCCCTCAAACTCGGAGTCGGATGGTTAGGAAGCAGACGAATTTATGCTGCTAGTATAGCGCCTGCTTGGCTGTTACTCCCCTGGATTGGAATTGTCGGCGGATTTATCAGCGGTTGGCTAGTAGAGCGTTTCGCACCGGAAACAGTAGGCAGCGGCATTCCCAACGTCAAAGCCTCTCTCGCAGGTGTAGGAATATCTCTCGATTTGCGTGTGGCAATTGTCAAACTCATAAGTACCATTCTCGCCCTCGGCTCCGGGCTGACATTGGGGCGACAAGGACCAACGGTTCAAATTGGAGCTGCTCTTGCTGCCTGGATTAGTCGCTGGATTCCTACCTCTCCCGACTATCGACGCCAACTAATCGCTTGCGGCGCTGCTGCTGGATTAGCCGCCGGTTTCAATGCCCCAATCGCTGGGGTATTGTTTGTTGTAGAAGAACTCCTCCACGACGTTTCCGGGCTTACGCTTGGGGCTGCGATTATTGCTTCTTTTGCTGGTGCTGTAGTTTCTCAACTGTTAGGGGGTGATAGCCTAAATCTTAATTTAAATAATACTTACAACACCAGTTTCTATGCCTGGGAGATTCCTTTCTATGCGATTTTGGGAGTTTTGGCAGGATTGCTGGGTGCTGTATTTACTAAGGGAATTGTAGCAATAATAACATTCAACCGCCGAATTCTGCCACTGCCACTGCCGCTGCGTATGGCGTTGGCAGGAGCGATTTGTGGGCTGGTGGTGGCGCTGTTGCCAGATACTTTTCGCAATAATACGGGTTTGCGACAGTTCTTAATCGGGGGAAGTGCTACTGGCACAACCAGTGCGATCGCTTTTGTCGTTCATTTTTTTCTAACAATTATTGCTGCCGGTTCAGGAGCTCCGGGGGGGTTATTTGCTCCTTCTCTAGTATTGGGTTCGGCACTTGGTCATTTGGTTGGCATCTGGCAGGCGAATTGGCTCGGTTTGGGAGCGCCCACCACCTACGCCCTTGCTGGAATGGGGGCGTTTTTTTGTGCGGTGTGTAGAGCACCAATTACAGCAGTTGTGATTGTATTTGAGATTACAACTGATTTTAAGTTAGTGCTACCTCTGATGATTGCTTCTGTAATTGCTTATTTGGTGGCGGAAAAGGCAGATCAAGTGTCGCTTTACGAGCGCATGTTGCAATTTAATGGCATTCAACTCAATAAGCAAAAACCGAGTAATGACTTTTTAAAGACGCTGAAAGCGGCTGATGTCATGCAGTCTAGGGTGGAAACTTTGGCAAGTAAGATGAGTTTGGATGAGGTGCTACAGGCGTTTTCGCGCTCGCACCACCGAGGCTTTCCTGTTGTTGATAACGGAAAATTAGTCGGGATTGTGACGCAAACTGATTTAGCTAATGCAACCAATAACCAACTGCCCGGAAATACACCCCTTGCAAAATTTATGACGCCACGCCCGGTGACTGTTTCTCCTGAGGATACTCTCAGTGAGGTGCTTTATCGACTGAATCGCTATAACTTAAGTCGTTTGCCAGTTACTGAGGGGCGAAAGCTGGTGGGAATTATTACTCGTAGCGATATTATTCGCGCTGAAAGTGATAGGCTAACTGGTGAGAAGGGGCAAATTGGTCCCCACCCGCAACCTTCTTATGTAGTATATCAAACGCGCTCGCCTGCTACTGGACAAGGGCGATTGCTTGTGCCTTTGGCTAATCCGCTTACTGCTCCGGCGCTTGTAAGGCTGGCTGCTGCTATTGCTCGCGAGCGCAATTACGAATTGGAATTATTACAAGTTCTTTTAGTCTCCCGCCATAATTCCCCTGCTGAAACCCCCGTTAAAACCACTAGAAGTCGCCGTCTGCTGCGCGAAGCTGAACGTATTGCCCGCTATTGGGAAATACCTGTACATACGCAAATTCGCGTTGCTCATGATATAGCTCAGGCAATTTTGGAAACTATAAAAGAGCGACATATTGATTTAATTGTTATGGGATGGAAAGGTAATACTTCTACCCCAGGGCGTATTTTTGGCAATACTGTTGATACTGTGATTCGTCAAGCTGCCTGTGATTTAGTTTTGGTGAAATGGGGTGAAAAGCGTTTAAAAAACAGTATACAAAAGAAGAATATGGAATCCGCCAACAATATACTAAGTTTTTACGCAAAAAAAACAAATCATTACCATACTATACCTTTTTTAAATCGCTGGTTAGTTCTCTTTGCTGGAGGGCCTAATTCTCAGCGAGCTTTGCAATTACTTCCTGCTTTAATTGGTATGGGAGCTCACCCGGAAATTCGTCTCTGTCAGGTTTATCAGCCTTGGAAAGGTGAACCGGATACTGAAGCACTTGAGCGGGCATCGAAAATGCTTGATCGCCTTGTTGACGCTCCTGTAATTTCTACGTTAATGTGCGCTAATTCTGTGGCAGAAGCAGCACTGGATTTGGCACAAAAAGATCAGTGTGATGCAATTGTTTTGGGGGCTAGTCGTGAGGGTATGTTACAGCAGGTAATTAAGGGTAATATTCCCGAAGCGATCGCTAAAAATTGTAACTGTACTGTTATGTTGTTTCGCAGTGCTAGTGCTTGATATTTTTAATCCAACTGCTAGGCTACTACAACAAAATCCTATTTACAAAAAATTTATTTCACCTCCCTTGACAAATCAAAAATTATCAGCTATCTCTGAAAAAGCTGCAAAAAAAAGAAAGCAAGCAGCCACCCTGAAGAAGAGAAAAATGCTGTCAGGGTGGCAACAGAAGGGGCAAATCTAGGAAAAGCAACTTCAAGAAGCCCCATCTCTGGGATAGCCGTCGGGCAGAATAGTTCTGCGATCTAAGTAAGCTTCTGAGAAATTCACCATTCGCGCTTTGAAAAAGTTCGCACCTGCCAGTCGTGCCTGTTTCAAACAAGCACCTTCTAAATTAGCGCGGCTTAAATTTGCACCGCTGAGATTTGCCGCGCTCAAATCGGCACGGTACAAATTTGCCCCCTGAAGATTAGCTCCTGAAAAATCAGCACCTTGCAATTTAGCATAGCGCAAATTAACTCTAGATAGATTTGCGCCTTGGAGATTGGCATTAGATAAGTCAACTTGATAAAGCTTAGCATCACTAAGCTCAGCATCGCTTAATTCAACATTTTGTAGGTTTGCTTTGCTAAGATTAGCGTAAGGCAAATAAATTTTTTTCAGGTTGCTGCCACTGAGGTTAATCTCTCGCAAATCGGCTTCAAATAAGTCGGTTTCACTCAAATCTATTGCACCAAAATTTCGCTTACCATTTGCATACTGAGCCAGAAATTCTGTTACGCTTAGCTTCTGCATATCAATTATTTGCTAAAATCATTTGCCGCTGCCAGTTTTAAAAGGCTGGAGGCTACTTTGTACTTTGTCAAATCAAATTGTTAATAATTGTAACAATTTTTTGCAAAAATTTAACATTTTTTTAGGCTTTTGCAGCAAATTCTCCGCTGCCACTCAGGGCTGCCCACGACTTTGGCAGGAGTATGGGCTTAAAGCGCAAATGCCGTTAAGAGCAAATAAGTGATTTAGCTCACATAAATATTAGAGCCGTATCACAGTTTATTAGAGCTGTCAATCACACAAAGGGCTGATAAATATCACAGATATTGCTGCTTGCGATCGCTCAAATTTTCCGAAAAAAAAGCAATATTAAAACTGAAGAGTTGAGTGTATCGTGAGAACGATGCAAGCACCAGTTTACCTAATTCAGAACGCGCTCGCCGAAATGTGTGCGCAAGTCATTAGTTCAGGGCGTCTGACACTTGCAGATCGGTATGGATTAATGGCAGCCATATTCGACGAAAACCTAAGCGAAGAAGAGAGAAGTTCCATAGATAGACTGCTTCACGCCGTTCGTAGAGGACGGGTAAAAATTGTCAACGAAATTTCTACTGTACAATGAGGCGAGTTTTCAGAAAAGAGAGTGGGGAGAAAAGAAAATACTATATATATAAATAGAGAAGAAATAGTAGTGAATATTTATTATATTTATTCTCATCTCTATGTAAAAATGTAATAACCCGGTAAGAAAAGAAACCGGGTTATTTTAATAATAGGGTTATTTGCCGATACAAAACCTGCTAAAAATGCGATCAAGAACGGATTCAGTGACTTCTTCTCCCGTAATTTCTCCGAAAGCTTGAATGGCACCTCGCAAGTCAATTGTCCAAAAATCAAGAGGTAATTGCTGGGAAATTGTCAAGAGCACTTGCTCTAGGGAAATTTTAGCGCGAGTCAAGGCAGCGGCTTGACGTTGGTTAATAGCTAAATCCAAATTAGCGGCTTGCAAATTGCCCATATTTACAGTGTCTAAAATTGCGCGTTCTAAATCATCGATGCCTCGATTGAAAGCGGCAGCAGTACGGGCGACGCGGGTAATTGCTTGCGGATATGTTAAAGATGCCAGTTGATTTTCATCTACGAGGTCGATTTTGTTAATGACGAGTATTAGGGGGCGGTGTTGCACTTGTTCATAGATTTCTAAATCAGCTTTTGTCCAACCTTGTTGAGCGTCGATTGTCAATAGTACCAAATCAGCAGAAAGTGCCGCTTGACGCGAGCGCTCTACTCCCAGACGCTCTACAAGATCTTCTGTTTCTCTAATACCGGCGGTATCGAGTACCTGCACTGGAATTCCGCCGACAACGAGCTGAGATTCTACGACATCACGTGTAGTTCCTGGCAACTCGGTAACGATGGCGCGATCGCTACGACTCCAGGCATTTAATAAGCTTGATTTTCCCACATTCGGTCGCCCCACGATCGCCACTTTCAACCCAGAGCGCAGCAATTTTCCGCGTTCAGCACTTGCTAGAATACTTGACACTTTGGCTAAAATCTGCTCTAATTTAAGAGATATTTCTTTTTCATTCAGAGGCGGCAAATCTTCTTCAAAATCAATGCGGGCTTCAATTTCTGCGAGCAAATCCAGACATTCGGCGCGCAATTGACGGATGGGAGCGGCTAATTTTCCCATTAAGCCGGCAAGAGCAGCGGTAGCAGCAGCAAGGGAGCGTGCCCCAACGAGTTCGGCGATGCTTTCTGCCTGGGTTAAATCTAACCGCCCGTTTAAAAAAGCGCGCAGGGTAAACTCTCCCGGTTGTGCTAGCCGCGCTCCCAATTCCAGACACAATTGTAAAACCTGCTGCACAGGCATAATACCGCCATGACAGTGGAACTCTACTACATCTTCGCGGGTATAGGAACGGGGAGCTTTCATTATTAATAATAGGGCTTCATCTACAACCTGTTGAGTGTGAGGATGACGTATGTGCCCATAGAGAATCCTATGACTTTCCCAGGGTTGCTTTTTTCCCATCGGGTGAAATAGGGTTTTAGCGATCGCTTCTGCTTGGGTTCCCGATAGCCGTACTATGCCGATACTGCCTTGTTCGGGTACGATCGCTGTAGCGATCGCTACTATTGTTTCTCCCTGTGTATATTTCTCTGACATTTTGCCCTCTGTCTTATGTATGGTGTTGAATTACTATTTTTGATAAGTGTGTAAGCTTTCCCTTGTCTGTGGTGAGCAGAAAAATTTTACCTATCTAGAAATAAAGATAAAAAACAAACAGCGCAGAGAAACCTGATTTTTTTGTTGTACAATTAAATCTAAAAACTTAATTTTATTTGAACAGATTTCTGTTTTTATCATATGTTGAGCAATCAAAACAAACGGAATCTGTATTATAGGCGCTCGCACTTGAGGGTTAATAGCAGCAATAAAAGAAACATAATTGCCAAAAAAGTGAAAAAGCTAGAGCGAGTAGCACGTTACTTTTACCTGCGAATAGTGCGACTGCGGGGTACTCCTGAATATATTGCCAGAGGTTTGGCAGCCGGAGTTTTTGCGGGAATGTTTCCGATTTTTGGGCTGCAAATCGCCTTCGGCGTTGCCATAGCCTGTATGTTTCGGGGGCACAAACTGATGGCGGCTGCAGGTACTTGGGTTAGTAATCCCGCTACTTATGTGCCGATTTTTTGGTTCAACTTTCAGATAGGGCGTGTACTCCTCAATTCTAAGTTAGATTTTTCCGCTGCCAGCTTGCAATCTTGGCAAGAAATGCAAAAATTGGGAGTAATTTTTATCGCCACTATGTTTGTGGGTTGCTTTGTGGTGGGTTTGATTACGGCAAGCGCAAGCTATTTTCTGTGCTTGTGGTTTATTTTACAAATGCGAAAGAGCCGCCGTACCTTTAAGATGGCCCTAGCTGCGAGCAGCCCTGAGTTAGAAAACAATAATAAAGCATAATAATAGAAGAGGTTAGGGTGCCGCCGTGATAGGCCAAGTTTTAGATGGACGTTATCGGATAATAGAAATTCTCGGTTCGGGGGCGTTTGGACAAACATACCTCGCCGAAGACAGCCGTCGTCCTGGCAACCCTAAATGTGTTGTCAAACAACTCTGCCCGATTTCCAATAGTTCTATTTCTTTACAAGCTGCCCTGCGCTTGTTTAAACGCGAGGCAGAAATTTTGGAACGGCTAGGCAAACACGATAAAATTCCGCAACTACTGGCTTTTTTTACAGAAGACCAGAGATTTTATATGGTTAAAGAATATGTGCCTGGTCATCCCCTGACGCAAGAAATCGTACCCTCGCAGCCGCTTTCAGAAGAACAAGTCATCGCAATACTCTGCGAGGTGTTGGAAATATTAATCTTCGTACACAGCAATCAGGTAATTCACCGCGATATTAAGCCGGCAAATTTGATTCGGCGGGCAGCAGACAATAAGTTAGTTTTGATAGATTTTGGCTCGGTGAAAGAAATAAGTGCTGCAATTAGCCAGGGGCAAGGGCCTTGGACGATTGCCGCTGGCACACCTGCTTACATGCCTGTAGAACAATTCCAAGGTAACCCACAATTTAACAGCGATATTTATGCCCTAGGCATGATTGCTATCCAAGCACTCACCGGTTTGCCAGCTTCGGAATTGCCAAAATTGCAAGATCCAAATACAGGGAAAATAAACTGGCGGCACCGCGTTCAGGTTTCGCCAGCTCTGGGGGCAATTATTGACAAAATGGTTCACCACCACTACGGGCAACGCTATCAGACGGCAAGTGAAGTGTTAACGGCTCTGAACAAACTTCGCTCGCCTGTAGATATGAAGCCGCCGTCTAAAACAACTCAGGAAGAATTCGCTTCTTCTAGCTATCACCTCTCTCTATGGCACTCTGGGCGGGGGCGCTCGCTAGTTTTGGTTTTTTTGGGTATATTGGCACTCGTGAGTGTGATTTTTCTGCTTTTGCGCCCAAACCCGCTGAAATCGCAAAAATATTACAATCGCGGTCAAGAAAAGGCACGAATGGGTGATCAAAAGGGGGCACTAGAGGATTTCAATCGGGCAATTCGGTTGAATCCCAAAGACCATGAGGCATATTTTAAACGGGGAAATGTCTATTATAGTTTGGGAGATTTGTTGAATGCGCTCGCGGACTACTCTAAAGCTATTGAATTAGAGCCTACATATGCTAAGGCTTATTTTAACCGAGGACTAGCACGTTCCCAACTGGGGGAAAGTTCAAAAGCGATCGCTGATTTCAATCAAGTTATCAAACTTTCTCCTAACGACGCTGATGCCTATTACCAACGGGGCTTGACTTACTTTGATTTCAAAGACTACCGTACAGCGATCGAAGATTTTAACCAAGCAATTAGATTAGCACCCAAAGACGCAAAAGCTTATTATGCAAGAGGGTTAGCACGTTCTTTTGCAGGAGACAAGCAAGGTGCCCTCTCTGATTACACAGCGGCTATTAGTCACGATCCTGAAAATGCGGAGGTTTATTACAACCGAGGTTTAGTTCGCTATTTTCTTGCAGACTATCAAGGGGCAATGGAGGATTACTCACAAGCGATTCGTCTTAATCCCGAATATGGGGATGCTTACGGTAATCGCTGCGCAGCTTTCTTGAATCTGGGAGAACATCAAAAAGCTGTGGAAGACTGCACTAAGGCTTTAGCCTTCGATGCTAAACAGGCTACGGCTTATGAAAATCGCTGTATTGCCTACATGAATTTGAACCAACTAAAGGCGGCTTTAGAGGATTGCACCCGGGCTCTTGAGCTAGCACCAAATAATCCTAAGTCGTATTCTAATCGGGGATTGGTGCGAAGTGCGGCGGCGGATTGGCAAGGGAGTATTGAAGATTTCACTGAAGCAATTCGCCTTAATCCTAGGGATGCAGTTGCTTATAGTAATCGCGCTACTGCTCACGCTGAAAGGGGCAACTACAATAGCGCGCTCGCTGATTACGCTCAGGCAATCCGCCTCAACCCTAATTTTGCTGGAGCTTACTTTAAACGAGGGCTAGTTCGCGCTCAAATAGGTGATAAATCAGGGGCGATCGAGGATTTACAAAAAGCTTCTAGCCTTTATCTAGAACAAGGGCGCCAACGTGCTTATAAAGATGTGCAACACGAATTGAGGAAACTTCGTCAGTAAACAGACAATCTGTAGTTTTTTTGCCTCATATTTTATATATCATCTGGAGATTTTAATTTATAAGTTTGAGGATATAATATATATATTGAAATCTTGAACAGAGGCGACTAATTTTGATTTTATTTTCTGATATACCTGCTCACCCTCCCCCGCTTTTGAGAAAATGATTGGCCAACTTTTGGATCGACGTTACCGGATTATTAAAGTTCTCGGCTCAAACGCTTTTGGAAAAGTGTATTTGGCTGCAGATACACATCGACCTGGTTATCCCCAGTGTGTAGTCAAGCAACTAAAACCCCCCAGCACTCAGGCGAGAACGCTGCAAGTAATTCACGCTTTGCTGAAAAAAAAGGCAGAAATGTTAGAGAAGTTGGCTAAACATGAGCGAATTCCCCAACTGCTGGCTTTTTTTGAAGATAACAAAGAATTTTATTTAGTGGAGGAATATATTCCAGGTCAATCTCTGGCGAGCGAGATGATGCCTGGGGTATGCATGAGTGAAGAGCAGGTGATTCGTCTGCTGCAAGAAGTGCTGGAAATTCTGGAGTTTGTACACCAACAGGGAGCGATTCACGGGCATGTAAAACCGACAAATATTATCCGGCGGCAGTCGGATGGGAAGTTAGTGCTAATTGATTTTGGCAGAATTAAAGAAATAGGCTATCAAGCAATAAATGCGCAGGCTCCTGTAAGTCAGGAAGGGGCTCCAATCACAAGTTCAGCTTATAGAGCGCCAGAACAAATCCGGGGTAATCTGTTGCCAAGCAGCGATTTGTATGGGCTGGGGGCGATCGCTATTCAAGCACTGACGGGTTTGACGGCAGAAGAATTACCAACTCTGAATGACGGGGATAGGCAAGTGAATTGGCGGGATAAAGCTAAAGTCAGTGCAGAACTAGCAGATATAATTGATAAAATGGTAAGCCCTGATTTGCCTACTCGCTACCAGTCGGCGACAGAAGTACTGGCTGATTTGAAAAAAATTCAGGAGAGCAGGATAGAATCATCTGCGTCGAGGGGGGCTTGGCAAAATTCGATTACAGAAACTAAAACATTTTGGAGGGAAAAGATATCGCAATGGCGCATGAATTGGCTCGTTTGGGCGGGGGTAGTGGCAACGTTGGCAGTGGCGGGATTGACATTTAGTTTACATGAGCAAATACAGTACAGAGTCGGAAATTTGAAATACAATGGGGGGGAAAAGGTAATAGGAAATAATGAAGAGCAGGAAGGAGCGGAAAAACGTCGAGGGGAGGTACAAGACTTAAAAATTGCGCTACAGTTAAAACCTAATGATGCGAAGAGTTACTATCGGCGCGGAAATGCTAAGTATGATATGGGAGACTATCGGGGTGCGATCGAAGATTATACAGAAGCAATCAGGCTTTCTCCTGATCATGTTAATGCCTATTATAATCGTGGGCTTGCTTTCTATGCTTTAAAAGAATATCGGGAGGCAATTAAAGATTTCGGGCAAGTAATTAGGCTTGTTCCTGAAGATGGAGAGGCTTATAGAAAACGGGCAAGGGCTTTTGTGGAATTGGGAGATTATCAGGGAGCGATTGCTGATTTGACGCGGGTGATTCAGTTAAATCCGAATGATGCTAAAGCTTATATCGAAAGGGGAAATTCTCGATGGGCGGTAGAAGATTCGCAAGGAGCAATCTCCGACTATACCCAAGCGATTCGCATTCAACCGGATCGCAGTGATGCTTTTGTTAATCGCGGCAAAGTTAGACTAGCAATGGGAAATTATCAAAGTGCACTGGAGGATTACAGTGAAGCGATTCGTATTAACCCAGCAGGTGCGGAAGCTTATAGTAATCGCTGTGAAGCTTATTTAAATTTAGGCGAGTATAAAAAAGCAATAGAAGACTGTACTGCTGCTATTGGGCGTAATCGTAATGATGCAATAGCATATAGCAACCGTTGTTTTGCGGCATTTAATTTACGAGAATATACTAAAGCGATAGAAGATTGTACTGCTGCTCTTGGGCTGGATCCTAATAATAGCAAAGCCTATAGAAATAGGGGATTAGCACGGGCAGCAGCAGGAGATTTATCAGGAGCGATAGATGATTTCAGCCGTGCCATTCGTACCGATCCCAGCGATGCAGGTGCTTATAGTAATCGGGCGGCGGCTTATTCAGAGTTAGGAGATTTAGGAGCGGCAATTGAGGATTATACAAGAGCTATTCGTATTAAACCTGAACACGACGGCGCTTATTATGGGCGGGGTTTGATTCGCGCTCAGTTAGGAGACAAAAATGGCGCTGTGGAAGATTTGCAGAAAGCTTCTAAATTGTGTCTTGATCGCGGTAATACGGCGTGTTACAATGATGCTCAGGCACAGGTGAGAAAGTTGCAGGGGCAGTGAGGTTAATTTTTTGTGCTTTCTTCAATCAATTGCATAATTTTTGGAAACTGAAAATTCTCAGCTAAATCTCTTAGAGTTTTAGCAAGAGCATTTGCGTTAGAGGGCAATTCTTCTAGCAACATTAATATTATATCGTCGCTACCTTCCGATGCGGCTTTGTATACTTGCTCTTTCCACTCTGGCGGCATTTTTAATAGCAGCTTCTGCTCTATATCTGTGCTTGCTGCCGATTCCTGCTCTTTTTCACTCTCTAGACTTTTTTGTTCAAATTCATATTGAACGCCGAGATATTGGCTAATTTTTTCCAATAAAACATCTGTTTGAAATGGCTTGCACACAAAATCATCGCATCCTGCTGAGAGAATCGTTTTTCGCTGGTCTTCAAATGCACTCGCCGTCAAGGCAAAAATGATAGTTTTGCGGTTTTTTCCCTCTAGGGTTCTAATTTGCCTAGTTGCTTCATAACCATCAATAACAGGCATTTGCATATCCATTAAAATTAAATGCGGCTGCCAGTCTCTCCAGATTTTAACAGTTTCTTGCCCGTTTTCAGCTTCGCGAACGGAAAAGCCTAGGGAACTTAGTAATTTTAATAGAAACAGGCGATTTTCTGAAATATCTTCAGCCAAGAGAATGCGATATTCAGGCTGGTTAGCAGCTATGCGAAGTATTTTAGAATAAGGTTGCAATACCTGAGCTTCTGTGCTATCAGCTATGCCGACTTGAATGTCAAAAGCAAAGATGCTGCCTTTACCGGGTGTGCTAGTGACGCTGATTTCTCCTCCCATCAATTGAACGTATTTTTGGCTAATTGGCAAGCCCAATCCCGTTCCTTGACCTGATTTTCTCCCGGATTCTGTTTGTCCGAAAGGTTCAAATAACAGGTGAGTTTCTTCAGGAGCAATACCAGCTCCGGTATCTTCTACTTCAAAGTGAAGGGTGAGCTTTTGGCTACTTTTATCTTCTGCTAATAACGAGCAGCTTGGTGCAACCCGGAGTGTGACGCTGCCAACTTGTGTAAATTTGATAGCATTTCCTAAGAGATTTAGCAAGACTTGCCGCAATTTGCTCTCGTCAGTTTTCACAAACTGAGGAAGGCGATCGCTATATTCAAATACCAATTGCAATCCTTTGGAAGCTGCTTTTAATTGCAGCATCTTTTCTATACTGTCTAGCATCTTTTTTAAATCAAAGCAGGTTTCTTTAAAAGGCGTTTTTCCTGCTTCTATTTTGCAAACTTCTAAAATATCGTCTATTAAGTTTAGTAAATGTTCACCGGCACGATTAATAATTGACAAATATTTATAATGCTCTGGGGAGAGTGTATTGTCGCGGAGCATCACTTGGCTAAAGCCAAGAATGGCATTGAGCGGGGTTCTCAATTCGTGGCTCATGTTGGCGATGAAGGTACTTTTGGTGCGGTTGGCGGCGTCGGCAACTACTAATGCTTCTTGCAGGGCTTCGGATTGTTTCTTAGTGCGTTCAAGCAATTCGGCTTGTTGCAGGGCAATTCCGAGTTGATTGCCAATATGCACGACGGTAGATATTTCGGCTTCTTTCCACTGACGAGGTGTTTGATTTTGATAAACCGCCAATAGCCCCCAAAGTTTGTTGCCGCAAAAGATAGGAACGATGATATATGCTCTGATTTGCAGTTTTTCTAGGATTTCGATATAGCAAGGGGCAAAATTGGCTTTGTAAATATCGGGAACAGCTAAATGAACGCCTTTATTGTAGATACCTCCTTGTGTGGATTGCAAGTATGTATCTTGGCTGAAAACATTATTGATTTGGATCAAGTTTTTGACGGCGCAAGTATCGCCGGAGATTGCTTGGCTTTCCAGGCTGAATTGCTGTAAAATGGGATTACATTCGTTGGCAACTGATTCGGCAACGAAAGTGCCGCTCCAGTCGGGATTGAATTGATAGATTAAGACGCGATCGCAATTAATCACCCGCCGCAATTCCGAAGTTGTGACGGCAAAAATTGTTTCTATATCCAAACTTTGCCGCATTTTTTGTACTATTGTAGAAAGTACTTTTTCGCGTTCGGCACTTTCTTTTAGCGCTTCTTCTGCCTGTTTTCGCCGGGTAATATCAGTTATCGTGCCGATCATTCTATAAGGCAAATTATATTGATCGCGCAGGCATTTTGCCTTGGCTTCTACCCATAACCAGTGTCCATCTTTGTGTTTTAAGCGGTGAATGTTTTCGTAAAGGGGTGTTTTACCGTCAAGGTGCGCTTGAATTGTGGCGATCATCTCTTTGAGATCAGAGGGATGGACTCGCTCTGACCAAGTGCTGAAATTTGGTGGCAATTCGTCTTGTTTATAACCTATTAGCTGCATCCAAACTGGGGAGAAATAAATGCGATTGCTTCTCAAATCCCAATCCCAGAGCCCGTCATTTGTGCCCGATACGGCTAGGTTGAAGCGTTCTTCACTTTCGCGCAAGGCTGCTTCGGCGGCTTTGCGATCGCTAATATCTATTAAATAGCCTACGTATTCAATCGGATTGCCTGTTGCATCCCTTAACAATTTAAGCTGGCTATAAAGCCATCGGTAATTACCATTTGCATCTAGAAAGCGATACTCGTAACCAACAAAATCCCCATTTAACAAATTTTCTTTTCTCAGGATACTTTTGAGATCTTCTGGATGGATATGCTCTGCCCAGAAATTAGCATTTTCCACAAATTCTCGCGCCTCGTAGCCGAGAATAGCTTTAACATTTTCGCTCATAAACGTTGCCACAAAATCGCTGTGTGCTTGGCAGCTAAAAATTATTGCTGGGCAAGCAGCTAGGAGATATTGCAGCCTTTCTTTCGCTACTAACAATTCTAATTCAGCTTGCTTGCGAGCGGTTATTTCTACCAGGAATGAACCAACACTTGAGGGAGCACTATCTTTGATAGCTATTGGAAAATAAGAAACTAACCAGTGGCGAAGGCCTTGTTGATTGCGGATTTCTCTAGATATTTCTTGATTGAGAATTGGTTCGCCTGTTTCCAGAACATGTCGGTACAATGGTTCTAATTTATGGGCTATTTCTGGTAAAACTTCCCGGATTGTTTTGCCGATATGCTCGTTGGCTGGCAGCCCGTTGAAGTCGGCGAAAATTTCGTTAATTTGCACGAATCGCAAATCGCTATCGATGATATTCATGCCAGCTGGAGCGCCGTTAAAAAAGGCATTTAATCTCGCTTGTACCAGGGCTATTTCTTGTTCTAATGCTTTGTGATCGCTTATATCTTTGTAGGTTCCCGTCATTCGCACTGGTTTGCCCTGTTTATCTCTTTCGGAAATTTTTCCCCTACAGCTAATCCACTTCCAATCGCCTTGTTTTGAACGGAGCCGAAATTCTACTTCATAATAATCTTTTTCTCCTCGCAAATACGAATAAAAAGCTTTTTTAACTTTTATTTTATCTTCCGTAGGCAACAGTTTTTTAAACGCCTTTACAGTATATTCAATTTCGTTTTCTTCATTACCTATAATATTTTCCCAGGCGTGAGCGTGATAAATTTTACCTGTTTTCAGGTTCCAATCCCACAAAGCTAAATTACTACCTTCTAGAGCCAGCTGCAAGCGCTCTTCACTTTCACGCAAGGCGGTTTCGGCTTTTTTGCGCTCTATGAGTGAACTCACTATTGCCGCAACGGCTGTCACCAAATCGAGTAAGCGCTTGTCTTCTTTGCTGGCGCTACGCTTCAAAAAAACTAAAATTACTAAAACTTTGCCCTCGGCAACTACAGGCACGCCGAATGCAGCTTTTAAGCCTACTTTAGCGGCTATTTCTGCCCTGAAAAATTTTGAAGATTCTATTTGAGAGATATCTTCTATCCATTCTGGCTTGCCAGATACCCAAATCCTGCCGGCGAATCCTTGGTTGGGAGCCAGCTTAATTTTTTTGCTGAATTGCCGAAATTCTTCTAATCTTTTGTCGCTTAAATAAAATCCCTTACTCAGTTTTAAAAAATTGCCGTTTTTTGAGGGCAGCCAAGCTTCAGCAAAATCCCATCCAATAGTACAACTGACTAACTGTAAAACGTTAGCTAGAGCGGTTTCGATGTCAGGGGCTTGGGTGATGGCTTTGGTTGTTTCTAGTAAGATGCGAAGTTCGTCTTCTATTTTTTTGCGAGCGCTAATATCCCTAGCCACCCAAGTTACTGTATTATCTGAATTCGGTACTACGCTTGCAGAAAACCAAACTTTTTCTTCTCCCACATTCAAGCTGTACTCGCAATTGATTACCTGCTGCGTTTCTAGCGAGCGCTTGATGTAGCTGCAAAATGTCTCATGCTGTTTGCTAAAAAATTTTTCTATAGTTTTATCTAGAATATTAGTACCCTTCGGATATAATCTTTCGGGATTAGTCGGAGCAACTTTTACGGTATTACCTTCCGAGTCAACCAGCATGACTATATCAGTCATCGATTCAAAAAAACTGCGAATTTCTGCCTCGGAAGCTTTCAACTTCTCTTCCAATAGCTTTCTTTCGCAGATTTCCTGCTTTAGTATTTCATTTTGTTGCCGGAGCTGTTTCTGCAACTGACATATATACAATTGTTTCTCAATCCGTGCGATTACTTCTTCGATTTCAAATGGTTTTGTAATATAATCCACTCCCCCCACTGCCAAGGCTTTTACTTTATCAAATGCTTCATTCAAAGCACTCAAAAAAATCACTGGAATATTGGCAGTTTGGGGATCTGCTTTTAGCCTTTTGCAGACTTCATAGCCGTCAATTGTTGGCATCATAATGTCCAACAAAATTAAGTCGGGAGCCTCTGCTCGAACGGCTGTTATAGCCATATTTCCGTCTCTAACTGGACGAATTCTATATCCACGCCGACTCAATACATCCACTAGCAATCGCAAATTATTCAGTTCGTCATCTACTACTAAAATATCAGCTAAATTACCTTCGTTTTTTATACTCTTCATATTACCTTCTTCCCTTTTTTTTTCTATTTTTTATTTGAGTTTTTGATTTTTCAATATTTATTAAAATTTTTTCATAATCAAAATTCCCAACTAAATACTTCAATGCCTCAGCAGTATTCGAGTTTATTCTGCTAATTTCATCTATGATGTTATAGATATTATTCAAGCTAGCGCGAATAGTTGCTTCTTCTAAGCGTTCGATTAAATCTGGAGGTAAAACAGCCAATTTTGCTGGCTCAAGTGCTATCATTTCCGGTTCAGAAACGGATTCTTCTAGTATTTCATAAACATAGCGCACTCCTAAATATTTTGTCAAGCTTTCAAAAATTTCTGATTCTCGGAACGGCTTGCTGATGAAATCATCGCAACCAGCCTCTAAAATCGTGGTTTTTTCTTCCGCAAAGCTGTAAGCGGTAATAACCACGATCGCCGTTTTATGCTTTGGCCCTTGCCTTGTTGGCCAACAAGATTCTGCTTCCATAGCTTTAATCTGCTTTATTGCCTCGATACCGGAAATACCGGGCATTTGTACATCCATAAAAATTAGGTGGGGTTGCCAACTATGCCATAAATTTAAAGTTTCAATGCCGTCTTTGGCTTCTGCGAGAGAAAAGCCAAGGGGAGAAAGTAACTGAATCAGCAGTTGGCGGTTGTCTTGTTGAGCGTCTGCAATCAGAATCCGGTAGCGAGGTTGGTTAGGTTCGAGGGCTATAACTCTGCGGGTTGTCTGAGTTTTCGTTTCGATTTCAGAACCCGATAAAACTTGAATATCAAACTTAAAAATACTGCCGCGCCTCAATTGAGAACTAACAGTTAGTTCGCCCCCCATAAGCTGTACGAATTTTCGTGCAATTGCCAAACCTAAACCGGTACCTTCTTGGGATTGGCCGGTTCTAATTTGCGAGAATGGTTCAAAGATTTTTTCTAATTCAGTTTTAGGAATACCGATGCCTGTATCTTCTACTTCAAAGTAGAGAGAATAGCGATCACTATTCTTATCTACGGTTTTCTCTAATGCTTTCTCTCTTTTCACAACTGACACCCGTATTGTAATAATTCCTTTTTCAGTAAACTTAATCGCGTTACCAATTAAGTTTATCAATACTTGACGTAATTTTATTTCATCTGTTTGTATCCATTCCGGCACCTCTTCTGTTCGATAAAATTTTAACTGCAAATTTGCCTTTATAGCCGGAAGAGAAAACATTTTTTCTAAATCCTCTAACAAACGATAGAGATTAAAATTTTGTTCGTTGAGAGTGAAGCGGCCTGCCTCAATTTTGGCCATCTCTAGGACATCATTGAGCAAAGCAAGCAAATGTTGACCGCTGCGGTTAATAATTGCTATATTTTCTTGCTCTGCAGGGGAGATTCGAGGACTTTTACTCAGTAACTGAGCAAATCCGAGAATAGCATTGAGCGGCGTTCTTAATTCATGGCTCATGTTAGCCAAAAAAGCGCTTTTGGCGCGGTTGGCAGCTTCAGCTGCTGCAGCTGCTTGTTGTAGTTGTCGGGATTGATTTTGAATCTGGGCAAAAAGTTCTGCTTGTTGAATTGCGATGCCTAATTGTATGCTTACTTGTGTGATTATTTGAATTTCCTCCGATTTCCATTGACGGCAGACGTTGTTTTGGTAGGCGCTTAGTAAACCCCAAATTTTTTCACCGGTATAAATGGAAACAACGCAACATGCGCGGGCTTGAAATTGCTCTAATATCTGAATTTCATAGCCCGTTAATCCAGCCTGATAAATGTCATTGATTGTAATAATTTCCTGCTGCTGATAGCGATAATAATCTTGCCAAATCGAGTAAACGTTGTGGCTTACTATATTAACCCAAATGGGAGCAACGGATTCAGCGATAAATTGACCGGTATAATCTGGATTGAAACGATAAATGCTAACGCGGGAACATGCTAAATTTGTCCGCAATTCGAGAGTGACGTTTTGGAAAATGGTTTCAAGGTTTAGGGAGCGCATTTTTTGAGTAATCTGAAACAAGGTTTTTTCTCGCTCCCAACTTTCTCGTAAGGCTATTTCCGCGCGCTTGCGATCGCTAATATCCATCGCCGTTCCAATTATATGGGTTTTTTCTCCCTGCTCATTAAAAATCGTTTCTCCTCTGAATTCTATATATCGAATTTCGCCGCTGGGGCGGATAATGCGCAAATCGGCTTTAAAAGATTTTCCTGCTCTTGCTGGTTCAATAATTTCAGTTTGATAGAGCTGCAAATCGTCGGGATGAATATATTTAAGGTTATCGGGATATTGAGGACTATCGCGATTGGTATCAAGTCCATAAATATGAAAAAGTTCTTTTGACCAAGTAGTTTTCCGAGTCACTAAATCGAATTCCCAACTACCAATATGAGCGACTTTTTGAGCAGCGCACAAATTAAACTCGCTCTTGCGCAAGGCTTCTTCAGCGAGTTTGCGCTCGGTGATATCAACTGACATTCCAATCATGCTTGTTGGTTTGCCAGCCCCATCAACTAGTACTCTGGCAGTTACCTGTAACCACCGCCATTCTGACGGGTTTTCAGGATTAATAACTCGGTATTCTATTTCAAATCCTTTTCTTTGAGCGATCGCTTCTTCATTAGCGCGTTGTAATTTTTCTCGCTCATCAGGATGAACCTGCTCTATAATTTTACTATAGGGTATTGTTACTGTTTCTTGCTCATTTGAGGTAGAAGTAAATAATAACTCATCAGTTTGGAGATTGCGTTCCCAGGCGCTTGCTTTGGAGACTTCCATTGCCAATCTCAGTCGAGTTTCTCGTTCCTTTAAAAGTAATTCGGCGTGTTTGCGATCGCTTATATCTAAAACAATCCCATACCATACAATTTCGCCATTTTCTCGTTTTTGTGGTCGAGAACGCCCCTGAATCCATTTTATTTTTCCAGATGGAGTAATTATACGCCATTCATATTTAAACAATTCCCAATTTTTCAGTGCATTAGCAACTGCTTGTTGATAGCCCGCCAGATCTTCTGGATGAATTTGATTTAATGTAATTTTCGGATTTTTCTGAGCTTCTGCGATTGAAACTTCGTGAATTTCTTCAAAAGCTGGACTAAGGTATTCATAACAAGCTGGTCCTTCGGGATATTCTACAACAGCATAAATTACTCCTGGAGATGCAGTGGCTATTTGTTGTAAGCGGTATTCACTTTGTCGCCAAGCTTCTTCGGTAGCGCTTTGGCGAGCGGTAATATCCAATAAAACGCCGTACCAAACAATTTCTCCATTCTCTCGTTTTTCGGGGCGGGAACTGCTCTGCAACCATTTCAGTTTTCCAGAAGGGGTAATATACCGCCATTCATGCTGAAATGGCTGCATATTTTTCATGCTTTTATTTACTACCTCTAGATAATTTTCTATATCGTCGGGATGGATTTTTGAGGTTAGTACTGTGGCATCAGCGAGCGCTTCATATGGTGTGACTTCGAGTATTTCTGTGACGCCCATACTGACGTATTCAAAAGCAAAGCTGCCATCATGGCGGCGAACGTATATATAAATAAATCCTGGTAATGATGCGGCTATTTTTTGTAGGTAACAATCCAGTATAATATTTTTACATATATTTTTTTCTGCTCCAATTGCCGTGGTGTTGCCAGAAATATCGTTTAATTTTGATTGCGGGGCTTTGTGCTCTGTCAAAACATGCTTACCGATGAAAATGCCTATCCCTATTGCTACAACAATTAAAACTATTTCCGCTAAATATTCAAATCCCTGCTGTTCATTTTTATAAGATAGATATTCCCCAAGCCCAACTGCTATGATTGCTAGTAGAAATACAATTAGTATAATTCGTAGTAGCACAGAATATTTGATAATGTTGTATTTAATCTCAGGATTTATAAGGTTTAATAAAATTCTCATAAGCAGTGGGCTTATTTACATCTTTTACTTAAATATATCTAGATATTTAGTGCAAGCAATCTTCCTCCTAATTAATTAATATAATTTACAAGATAGCATATGGCGGGTGTATTCGTCAAATGGTTTTAATTGTTGCCAGGTGAGTGTTTTTTATTTTTTTATAAAGTTTAAAGTAGAAAAGCAGACGAACGCTACAGTAATAGGCAAGGGTATAAAACTTTACATTTTTTTAATTGACTAAGGAACAGAGAAGGGATTACGCTGAAAACGCTTAAGGAAAAATACGGAGTTAAGCTATGAAATCTAAGTATGTATACTGGCGCGCTCCCGTTGATAGTATTTCGTATAGCAAAGAGTATACAAATTTCTCAGGAGGGAAGGAAGACTTTGCTGCAACAAAAACCTGGTTTTTCAAAGAAACCGGGTTTTTAATTCGTTCGCCGTTTCCGTGTGTAGATTGGATGCCTGCGGAAAATGAGCAATCTCCTGACAGCATTGAGTAACTTAAGTGATAAATAGGCGAGTGTAGCTCAAACAGCGTTCTGGCTTGGTTTTGTGCCACAATCAAGCCAGAGCAGCATTGGGAACTCCCCGGTGATTGGCAAACTTTTAGATAGGCGTTACCGCATAGTCAAATTTCTGGGATCGGGTTCGTTTGGACATACATATTTGGCCATAGATACTCGCCGTCCGGGTAACCCTCAGTGTGTCATTAAGCATATACTTCCCAAGCAGAAAGAGCCAAAAGCGATTATTGCAGCGCGCCGCCGTTTTCTAAGAGAAGCCCAAATTTTGGAAAAGCTGGGAAAACATGACCAAATTCCCATGCTGTTGGCGTATTTCGAGTCTAAGCAGGAATTTTGCTTAGTGGAGGAATTTATTCCGGGCCATTCCTTGGACTCGGAGTTGGTGCCTGGGCAGCCGTTAAGTGAGGATGAGGTGATTTGCCTGTTGCAAGAGGTTTTAGAAATATTAGTTTTTGTGCACGGGCAACAAGTTATCCACCGGGATGTAACTCCGAAGAATCTTATCCGTCGTGCTTCGGATGCGAAGTTAGTGCTAATCGATTTTGGGGCGGTAAAGGAAATCACTGGGGAGTGGAGTGAGGGGCAGTCTACTCGTACAATTGCTACGGGTACGCCGGCTTATATGCCTTTGGAACAATTCCGAGGGCACCCGCAATTTAATAGTGATATATATGCGCTGGGAGCGATCGCTATTCAGGCGCTTACGGGGGTAACAGCTAAGGAACTGCCAAAATTAAAAAAATCCGGCGGTACCCCCTGGCGAGCGCGAGCGCAAGTCAGTCAGCAACTGGCAGACATCATCGACAAAATGGTACATGACGACTACACACAGCGCTACCAGTCGGCTAAAGAAGTTTTGGAAGATTTACGAAAAATTATTGCCACCTCTGAAGAATCGCAACCGCCGCCAACTATACTTTATTTTCCTCAAACTCCTCCGCAACTGCCTGGATTGGGTTTACAATACTGGTGGTATAGTGAACTAGCAGATTCTCTGTTACGTAGGCTTGCTTGGATTGGAGTAGCGACGGTAGTCAGCGGTGGGCTATTTCTAGCTTTCCAAAATCAAACTTATATTAAGGCGCGAGAATTGGCTGAAAGGGGCGCGCGGCGAGCTTTGGCGGGGGATCACTTAGGTGCGATTGATGATTATACTCAGGCGCTGATTCTATCGCCGAATAATGCCGAACTCTACAATAATCGGGGGAAAGCCCGCTACGCTTTAAATGATGCTGATGGTGCTGTGGAAGATTATAGCCGGGCAATTCAAATCAATCCTAATAATGCTGATGCTTACGAAAATCGTTGTATTGCTAAGCAACTTTTGCAGAGGTTTGAGGAGGCGCTGTCGGATTGCACTCGCACGATTCAGTTACAGCCTGAGCGTTTTACTGCCTACAAAAACCGTTGTAGTGTTTATTTTCAATTGGGAGCTATGGAGCGAGCGCTTGCAGATTGTTCCCGCGCAATTGAGTTAAATCCTAATGATGCGGGCGCCTATGCAAATCGAGGAATGGTTCTAAACACGCTTAAAAGGGAACGGGAGGCGCTTGCTGATTTAACTCGCGCTCTCGAACTGATGCCTAAAAATGCTGAATTCTATAAGCAGCGGGGCACGGTTTATTTTCGGTTGGGTGATTATCAAAATGCGATCGCTGATTTTTCCCAGGCGCTGCAACTCAATCCTAATGATGCTGGTGCCTGGAGTAATCGTGGTAGCGCTCGCTACAATTTAGGACAATTCCAAGAAGCGATTGCTGATTTTACTCGTGCCCTTGCTCTAGTGCCTGATTCTGAAGCTACTTATTATAATCGTGGCAAAGCCCTGGCTCACTTGGGCGATAAATCACGGGCGAAAACCGATTTTCAGAAGGCTGCCCAACTCTGTCTTGACAAAGGTTTGACAGTATGTTATAATAACTCCCAATTTGAAATTCAAAAGTTACAATAATCTGATTCAACTAAAATACAACTAACTAACTTAACTAATTAAGTTAAGGAGTGAGATTTTCTAGTCCCATCTCTTGGATTAAACTATTGTAATTTTGTCGCGCAGTTGTGTAGTTGGGGTCGATAGCTAGTGCTTTTTCATAAGCTATAAGTGCTTCTCCATATTTTCCCAATTGCTTAAGCAGAAAACCTCGATTATTCCAGGCTCTAGCGTAGTTGGGATCGATAGCTAAAGCGCGATCGTAGGCGGCAATTGATTTTTCGTAATTCCCTATTTTCCGCAGGGCAAATCCTAAGTTATTCCAGGTTTTAGCATGATTGGGATTGATGGCTAAAGCGCGGTTGTAGGAAGCGATCGCTTCTTGATACCTTCCCAACTGCATGAGGGCAAAACCTCGGTTATTCCAGGCTCTGGCTTCCCTAGGATTGGTAGTCAGAACCCGATCATAAATGGCAATAACCTGTTCGTACTTTTCCTGCAAGGCTAGTGCAGCGTTGCTCATAAGTCTGTGCTAGCTGTAGGTGAAGATAGCTTTCATTTCTCGCTTTCGTTCACTTAAAATTCTTTTAAAGTAATATTTGACGAGTAAGTGGCTGGCAAGTTCCCGCAGATATAGAGTTGTAGGTATTTGTCCAGCTCCTCTGGGAGGTGCCGCGATTCACACACCCAACTCATAAACACTGACGCCTCCACAACTCTATTTCATTTTAAATTCTAAATTTTGGATTCGCCAGCTAAAAATCTAGTTTTTTATATCAAAAAACCGGAAAATTTGTTTTAGCTGATTAAAGTACTATCAACAAAGAGGGAGCGAGCGCGATCTTAACTTGCCACTGGCAATTGCTCAATTTTAGAAAGCCATATTTTTAAATCCGCTAAAGCGCGATCGCGATATTTCCCGTATCGCTCCTGCTTAGAGCGAACTTTCACCTCCAATGCCGGCAAAATTCCAAAATTCGGCGGCATTGGCTGAAAATATTTCGGCTCAGCCGAACTAATAAACGCAAATAAAGCCCCCATCATAGTCGTTGGCGGCAGCGTCACCGGCTCCAATCCCAAAGCCAGCCGTGCTGCATTCGTACCAGCCAGCCAACCACCTGCTGCTGCCGCCGTATAACCTTCAGTTCCCACGAGTTGCCCCGCTGCTAAAAGTGTCGAGCGACTTTTAAATTGTAGAGTTGGATACAGCAATTGCGGCGAATTGATAAAAGTATTACGGTGCATTACTCCCATGCGCACAAATTCAGCATTCTCCAAGCCCGGAATCATTCTAAATACTCGCTTTTGTTCTCCCCAGCGTAAGTTAGTTTGGAACCCTACCATATTCCACAACTGAGCCGCTTTATCTTCTTGTCGCAATTGCACCACTGCATAAGGGCGCTGATTTGAACGCTCATCTTTCAATCCCACTGGTTTTAAAGGACCATAGCGCATCGTATCTTCCCCACGCCGTGCTAATTCTTCAATTGGTAAACAGGCTTCAAAAAACTTTGCCGTTTCCCGCTCAAAATCTTTTAATTCTGCTTGTTCAGCCCTGCACAATTCCCGCCAAAATGCGAGATATTGTTCTTTATTCATTGGGCAGTTAATATAATCTGCATCTCCTTTATCATAGCGAGAAGCGCGAAAAGCAATATCGAAATTAATCGATTCACCGACAACTATCGGGCTTGCTGCATCGAAAAAACTCATGTATTCCATGCCCGTAAAGTTGCGCAAATCAGCGGCTAGTGCTTCGCTTGTTAAAGGTCCTGTTGTTAAAACTACTATTCCGTCGCCTGGAATTTGTGTTACTTCACCTCGGCGTAATTCGATTAAGGGATGGCTAGCAATAGTTTCTGTTAGATCGCGACTAAAAACAGCACGATCTACTGCCAAAGCTCCGCCAGCAGGCACTTGATGTTTATCTGCTGTGTGAATAATAATAGAACCCAATCGTCGCAATTCTTCGTGTAATAAACCAGCAGCGCGATCGCTTGCTTTTGCCCCAAAGGAATTACTACATACCAATTCTGCCAATTCTTCCGTGTGATGAGCAGGAGAATTCTTTAGCGGGCGCATTTCATGTAAAATTACTGGCACTCCTGCTCTAGCGATTTGCCACGCCGCTTCCGTGCCTGCAAGCCCACCGCCGATTACTTGAATTGGTTGTCTACTGTAGCTTGTCATTTTTGAACCCTTTATATTTATCTTTTTTTCTTTTTCTGGTTTTTTATCGGCTCAACCAATTCATGAGTATTGAAGGTGCTGGTATAACAATTAGAATTAACACTGCCAAAGATATTAATCCACAAAAATCCCGGCCATCGTCAAGTTCAGTGACGTCATTGAGAGCGGGTTCATCGCGAATAGGTATTAAAAATAGTAGCAAAGCCCAGAGTAATAATTCAGGGCGGATTAGGGATAGTATTAACATCAAAAACCGAGTGATTTGACTGATAATCATGCTAGTGCGCAGACCGAACATAGCATGAACGATATGTCCTCCATCTAATTGCCCGACGGGCATTAAATTGAAAGCGGTAACGAGCAAGCCGATATAACCGGCAACGGCAATGGGATGAAGAGCGATCGCTGAATCTGCTGTTAGCTGCCCTTTTAATGCTAACTCACTTAAGACAGTAAGCAATAGAGAAAAGCTGGGATTGAGAGCCTTAAAAGTCAATATGCCTGTTTTTTCCGGCATATTGACTACCTCAGAGTTAGCCAACCCCCAAATCAAAAGTGGTAGAGTTATCATAAGTCCCGCTACTGGCCCTGCCAAACTGACATCAAATAAGGCTTTGCGGTTAGGCATAGGCGAGCGCATTTGAATGAAAGCACCAAAAGTACCCAAGAAAAAAGGTACCGGAATAAAATAGGGCAGAGTAGTGCGAATATTATACAACCGAGCCGCTATATAATGGCCCATTTCGTGGAAGCCCAAAATAGCTATCAGAGCCAAAGAATAGGGCAGCCCTTTAAAGAAGAGCGCCGGGTTAGCTTCTACGGCTTTGCCAGTCACTCCGACGATTTCAGCGCCGCTAGCCGTTGTAGTAAATATAGTCAAAAGCAGTAGCAATAGTGCCAGAAAAGGACGCGTCTGCGGTTGAGAATTTGACAAAGTGCTATTTTCCCGATAGGGATTAGCGACGAGAACGAAGAAAGGCTTGCCATTGAAATTTTCGCGAAATATGACTAAAAAGCGATCGCCGAAGTACTTATTAATATTTTCTTTTACCGTTTGATACGCTTCCTCCGGACTAGCGCGTAAGGTGCCAGTGCAGATCACAGCTTGAGGGCGGTATTCCAGATTTTGCAGGTAATATACCGACCAAGGAAAACAATCGCGCAGGTGAGATTCTTCAGATTTGTCCAGTGGGCGCACAATTCCATCCGTTTCCTCAGCCCTTTGTAGCAAATCGACTTTTAGAGATTGAGTTGTAGACTGCGACTGCGGCGGGTTTAGCCCCTGACGTCCTATCTGAATCAGCCACCAGTAAATAAGAGGACACAGCAGAAAAGGGCCGATCACCAAAACCGGCGGGATAGGTTCATTGTCGCCGCGAACTAACACCCAGCCAGTCCAAATAAACGCCGGCGTCATCATCACCAGCCACAAAATCCAAATCGGCGTGCGGGTTGTCGGAGCCACGCTGCGCTGCAAAATAAAATATGTGATTATTCCCAAAAAAAGTAATAACCAGAGTATCATGCCATGCCCAAGCCACCACAGGCTGTCCTTGATGCCGTTTTTGCGTTTTCACCCAACCGGGACACCTTGGGAGCAACCTCTTATTTAATTGTAGAAAATAACGCCAATATCCTCATCGACACACCGGCGATTGATAAAGAAAATTTAGAATTTTTGCAGCAACACGGAGGCGTAAGGTGGCTGTTCATAACCCATCGTGGCGCCATCGGCAAGGCAGCAGAGTTAAGTAAAATCCAGGGCTGCGAAGTGGTGATACAGGAGCAGGAAGCCTATCTTTTACCGGAAATCGCCGTCACTAAGTTTGAAAAAGAGTTAGCCCTCAACCCAAAGGCGACAGCAATTTGGACTCCTGGTTACTCTCCGGGATCGTCTTGTCTTTACTGGAGTGGCTGCGGCGGTGTTTTGTTTACAGGGCGTCACTTGCTACCCGATAAACACGGGAAACCTGTGCCGCTTAGAACCTCTAAAACTTTTCACTGGTGGCGACAGCTGCGCAGCGTCGAGTTATTAAGGGAAAAGTTTACTGCCGATACTTTGAATTACATTTTGCCCGGTGCCAATATCGGCTTTTTACGTGGGAAAAAAGTAATCGACAGGGGTTGGGAGTGTCTGGCTAGCTTGGATTTGCAGGCGCTCCGGCAAGCCCCCGTTTTGTTGTGAAGGGGTGTATCGTTTTTTTAATAGCGAGCGACGCCGTCTTTACGGGCGGCGTGTATCACTGCTGCCGATACTGCAGGAGTTACACGGGGGTCAAATACGGAGGGGATTATGTATTCTCGGTTTAAGTCAGAGGGAGATACTAATGCAGCTAGTGCGTAGGCAGCTTCTAAATACATGCTAGGGGTAATTGTAGTAGCATGGCAGTCTAAAGCTCCACGAAAAATGCCCGGAAATGCCAGTACGTTATTTATTTGATTCGGATAATCGCTGCGCCCGGTTGCCATCACCGCTACATCCATGGCTACTAATTCTGGTTGGATTTCCGGAATGGGATTGGACATAGCAAAGACAATTGGCTCTCTGGCCATTGAGCGTACCATTTCTGGTGTGACGATATTTGGTGTGCTGACGCCGATAAATACGTCTGCATCTACCATCGCATCGGCAAGAGTACCTGTTTGATTGACAACAAAATGCTGCTTTTCCTCGTTGATGTCTTGGCGAGCTGTAGAAATAATCCCTTTAGAGTCGCAGAGTGTTAAGTTTACCGCTCCCGTTTTTTTCAACAAATGGGCGATCGCAATTCCAGCCGCCCCTGCTCCGTTAATGACGATGCGGATTTCCTCAAGGGATTTTTTTACTAGCTTTAGGGCGTTGAGCAAAGCCGCTAATGTTACAATTGCTGTACCGTGCTGATCATCGTGAAATACCGGGATTGTCAGTTCTTTGCGTAAGCGGGCTTCAATTTCAAAACAACGAGGCGCTGAAATATCTTCTAGATTTATTCCTCCGAAAACAGGAGCTATATTTTTTACTGTTTTCACTATTTCGTCAGTATCTTGAGTAGCAAGACAAATGGGAAAGGCGTCAATTCCTGCAAATGCTTTGAAAAGCATTGCTTTGCCTTCCATCACCGGCAAGGCAGCCTCTGGCCCAAGATTGCCCAGTCCCAGTACGGCACTGCCATCGGTGACTACCGCTACTGTGTTTTGTTTGATGGTGAGCTTGTAGACTTGCTCTGGCTCTTGTGCGATCGCTGTACAAATACGCCCAACCCCCGGGGTGTATGCCATCGCTAAATCGGCTTGTGTTTTTATGGGAATTTTGTTTTCAATGGTGATTTTGCCGCTACGGTGCAGGTTGAATGTGCGATCATAGACGTTAATCACCTGCACGTCTGGTATTTTCTTTAGCGCTGTTACTATTTCCTCGGCATGTTCCGTAGAACTGGCATCGATGGTTAAATCCCGAATCACAAACTGCCTTGTCTGATCGATTAAATCAATTTGACCCAAATTCCCGCCAACAGATGCGATCGCCTGCGTTACTTTGGCAAGCATTCCGGTGCGGTTCGGAATCTGTAAGCGAACCGTTAAACTGTAACTGGCGGTTGGTGTAAGCTCTACCATAATATTTGTGTTCTCCTGTGCAGCTATATTTACTGCGATAGTTCTTAGGTACTTCCTACAGTACTCTCTATTACTATCCTTCCCAAATTACAAAAGCAATATGTTCACAAGTTCACTGATTGCTACAAAATACTTTTGTCGATTAGATTTGCTTATTTGTCAAAATCCGATAACAAGTTACAATGCCGCTCTCAGGGGCTACTGTCTACACCACAACAGGCTTGTGGTATGATGCCCTAGTCTTGAGTAGCAAGGACTAAACTAATGGCAGACGGTCAAAATAAGCGATTTGTGTGTATCACTGGAGATAAAGGCGGTACGGGTAAGAGTACTTTTGCCCGTGCTTTGCTTGATGTTTACCGCCAACGAGGAATACCCTGTCTCGCCTACGACAGCGATCGCCGCAACTCTCAACTCTACCGTCACTATAAAAACGGTGTCGTTCAGGTGGATATTTCTACCCGAGGCGGAGCCGATGCGCTAATCAACGATATAGAATCCACAGATGCCCAAGTTGTCTTGCTTGATTTACCAGCTGGTGCTGAAGAATCCTTTGAAAAATTTGATTCAGAAATCGAATTGATTGCAACTGCTGCTAATCTCGGCTATCGGATGACAACTGTTTCTGTTATTTCCCGCGTCAGAGCTAGTGTTGAGGCACTAGAGGCATTAGTTAACTATTGCGATCGCAATGTCGATTATGTAGTTGTCAAGAATTTATTTTTCGGCGACCCCAACAAATTCCGCCGCTATGATGAATCGGAAACTCGGAGAAAAGTTCAAGAACGGGGCGGTATTGAAATTAACATGCCCGATATCTTTGACGACACTTTTGATTTGATAGATGAACACAACCTGACTTTTAGGGAAGCCACTACCAATAAATTGCTAAATCTTGCTCACCGGATGCGAGTTTCTGTGTGGTTGAAAAAAATAGAAGCCGAATTTAATAAAGCAGAATGGCTTTTAGGTTTGCGTCGCAACTAAGCAGCTTTTAAAAACTTCTCAATCGGGCGGATATTCTAAAACATCTGCCCGTCGCTTTTTTTGGCAGTTAACAAATTACAATTAGCTTAAGCCAACAACTCATTTACTGCAATACTAAACCCCGGCAACACCAATTGAGTATTCACTATATCACTAGCACCAAAAGCCAAAGTCCGATTTGGCATTAATATTAAAATTAACCTACTTTCAGGAAACAACAGCCAGACTTCCTGACAACTTGACTCTAAATACTCAGCACTTGAGCAAACAAATCCTCAGCAGAATCTGTGGGAAAAGCAATCTCTCCAATTAGCGGCGGGCTTTGGGGTAAAGTTGGCAAATCACTAAACTGATGCACCAATTCTGGTGTAAGATAAGAAACATCGCGACGTCGCCCCTGGTTTTTAGTGCGACAAGGAAGCTCGACATAAACCTCTCCTCCTTGCCCAGATTGTATTGCGTAATTTCCCCTACAACGAGCCTACCTAGACTGAATCCGACTATGCTTAATTGTTATTCCCGTTGTCTCCACAAGTTTACCGTCTACTCATTCCGCCTCTGGGGGATTAGCCAGAAAGTCTTCTAGAGAGATCCCTTCAGTTACAATAGCAGTTACCATCGTTACTTACTCTTTATCTACTGTCTGGTATTATTACAGATTATTATTACAGATATTATAGAGCGAGCGCGCTTATAATAATTGCTTCAGCGCCGCATCCAATAACTCAAGCAGTATGGCAGTGTAAACTTTTGTAAAATTAGGATTCAGTAATATTAAAAATGCAAAAAAGCGATCGCAATTCCTTCCAATCCGCCCTACCACAATAAAAATAAATCACCTGACTTCCATGCTGAATAAACCATCATTACTGTTATTTAGGTACTAAATATTATAATCCTACTAACTTTGACAGAAACACAACCAGAAGCCTTACAATAGCAGGAGCAAAAACAGATTATTTGATGGGAATTGAATTTCCTATTTTCTATTTTTCATTCTAACCTTTAAAAAGGAGCATTTCATGCAGGTAGATGAATTTGTACGCCGATATGTAGCAGGGGAAAGAAACTTCAGCGGTATCAACCTCAGAGGTGCTGATTTAAGGGGAATTAACCTCAGCGGCGCTAACCTCAGCGGAGCCAATCTCGAAGGAGCATTTTTATTGGGGGCAAACCTTGCCGGCAGCAATCTGATGGGAGCGCAGTTAATAGGCACGACTTTTACGAGTTGCTGTCTGATTGGAGTCAAGATGAGAGGAGCCAAAATTTGTCAAACCAACTTAATCGCAGCGGATATGACAGGAGCAGATCTCGCCGAATTATCCTTATGCGGAGTGCAAATTATGGGCACCAGACTTTTTTGTGCTAATCTGGTAGGAGCTAAGCTGAAATTCACTGACTTTACAGGTTCGGACTTAAATAAAGCCAACTTATTTGGTGCCGATTTAACAGAGGCAAATCTTACCGGTACAAATCTCACTTTTGCTAAACTAACTAAAGCGAATTTACAAAAAGCAAACTTAACTGGGACTAACTTAACAGGAGCAGACTTGAGTGAGGCGAATTTGACAGGAGCAGATATGAGGCGAGCGCACTTAATTGGAGCAAAAGTTTTTAAAACTATCCTGTGGGATGCGAATCTCACAGATGCGACTATAGAAGGTATAAACTTGGGCGCAGCAGTTTTGAACGGCGCAATCATGCCTGACGGAACAATCTACCGAGGCAGTGGCTGAATCATTCTTACTTTCTTTCTAATCTAGTCAGACATTAGAGATAGAGAAGTAAAAAGGAGTTATAAAATAATTTTAGAATAGGTTTCACAAAAAATAGCTATAACAAAAATTTTTTAAGGGGATATCAGGCTTTTATTTTATTATTTCATTGCAATATAAAACGTATGACTTTGCTTCAGAGCAAGCCTTGGCGATATTTAATCTTAGTGAGTGCGATCGCAGTCACCTACTTTTGGGCAGCAATTTTAGCAACCTTAATTCCAGGACTAAATGTAAAAGCATCTCCAGTAGGACCAACAGCAGGTTTAGCTCTAGGAGCTCTCCTTTCCTGGGGCGAAAATCTCTGGGCAGGAGTGGCCTTGGGTGCATTCTTTTTCGCGCGCTCGCAGAATGTTTCCTGGTTCGTTGCCGCCGTAACGGCTCTGGGCAATACAGTACAAGCAGTCATAGCGTTAAAACTACTAAGGCAGCTAAAATTCAATCCCGCCTTCGAGCGCCCGCGAGATGTAGTAGTACTATTCGGAACAGCAGGAATCTCAGTACTGCTGAGCGCCACCCTCAATGCCCTTAACCTCTGCCTTGCAGATCTAAAAAATTGGAGCGAATTTGAGACAATTTGGTGGAGCCTATGGGTGGGCGACATCATGGGCATCGTACTCGTGACGCCAATGTGGTTGAATTGGCGCGAATGGCCATCAGACCCCAACCGGATTAAGCATTATTTCGAGATAGCAGTTTGGCTAATCCTATTAATGGCAATGGGCTGGCTCGTTTTCTGCTCCCGTACCCGAGTCTATCTTGCCCGTTATCCAATGGAATATATGCCCTTTCCTTTTGTAGTTTGGGGGGCTTTGCGGTTTGGACTGGGGGGAACAGCTCTAGCCAACCTAATAATTTCTGGCTTTGCCCTCTGGGGAGTAGCGCGACAGAGTGGGCCATTTCTCAAACACGCAGACAACAACCCAAGTACTGCTTTGCTTTCCCTGCAAGCATTTATGGCAATAGTAACTCTCACATCTCTAGTCTTAGCAGCGGCGATCGCAGGGCGCAGGCGAGCCGAAATATCACTACGGGAAAATCAAGCCAGTCTAGCAAATGCCCAACGCATCGCTCACCTTGGAAATTGGGACTTAGATTTAGTAAATCAGCACTTAAATTGGTCAGATGAAATTTACCGCCTTTTGGGTTATGCCCCTGGTGCCTTTCCCCCCGCACACGAAATATTTTTAAATTCAGTCCATCCAGATGATCGCGAGCTAGTCAGTCAGTCTATCGAAAAAGCCCTCAGCAATCAAATTCCCTACAGTATTGATTACCGACTAGTGCAACCTGATGGCAGCGAATGTATAGTACACGAACAAGTTGAAATCATTTTCAATTCCGTAGGGCAACCGATTCGTCTAATCGGCACAGTTCAAGACATCACAGAACGCCAGCGGGCTGAAGAATTTCGCCTAGCCAAAGAAGCAGCAGAAAAAGCCAACCGCGCTAAGAGCGTCTTTCTCGCCAATATGAGCCACGAGCTGCGAACACCGCTCAATGCCATTATTGGCTACAGTGAAATGTTGCAAGAAGAAGCCGAAGAATTAGGGCAAGATAATTTTATTGCCGACTTGCAGAAAATTAATTCAGCAGGCAAACAATTGCTAGGGCTTATCAGCGATATTCTCGATTTTTCCAAAATAGAAGCCGGGCGGATGAACCTGCACTGGGAAACCTTCGAGATACCGCCTCTAATCTGGGAAGTTGCCACTACCATTGAGCCTCTAGTGGCAAAAAATAACAACACCCTAATAGTAGAGTGCCCTGATGATATTGGCACAATGCAAGCAGACGTAACCAAATTGCGACAATCTTTACTCAACCTACTAAGCAACGCCGCCAAATTCACTGAAAAAGGCAGTATCACTCTATCCGTCTGCCGTATAGCTGACTATTTGGTAGGCAAAAGACAATCGACTCTTAATGAAAATTGCGATTCAGCTTTGCTGACGCTACGCGAGCGCGCCGCACCCACACTAAGCGAACATTCCAAAGCCTCAACAAACGGCAAAAACTCCGCTCCAGGAGCAAACGAAAACTTAATCAAAGAAAACCTAGAATGGATATGTTTCTCCGTCACCGACACCGGCATTGGCATGACAAAAGAACAAATGGGCAAAATCTTCCAACCATTCACCCAGGCAGATGACTCCACTACTCGCAATTATGGCGGTACAGGTTTAGGATTAACGATCTCTCAAAAATTCTGCCAAATGATGGGCGGAGAAATCACCGTCGAGAGCGAATTTGGGCGCGGCTCTAAATTTACTATCTGGCTACCGGCTATAGCTTGCGTTTCCCAGACAGAATCAACCTATCGAGCAGGAGCGGAAACCGGAGAAAAATCTAACTCATAACGATAAAGCGCTACAGGACGTCCAAGCGCTTTAAAATATGCTGGCTCTTGAGGTGATAAATAGACTGCTGTCATTTGCGATGCGTGAATCGGTACTGCTGAACCCGGAGCGTATTGGTAAGCAGTTGTTGTCTCGACTTGGTTAAAATAAATACCAGCCCTACTGCGAAATTCCTGCTGGATTACTTCTGTTGCCAAAAATAGATTAGGTTTTGGTGTTTCGCTGCCCCGAAGCGTCACTGTAGAAACCAATTGCCGCTCCTCTGGCAGTAATGTAATTTGGCGGTTAGGATTATCAGGATCGACTTTCACTGCTATGACAGCGCTTTCCCCCAAATAACTGCGGGCAATATTTAATCCATTGAAGCTGCGATCCGCTACAACTAATGGCTTGTCTTCCGAGATCTTATCACGCTTCAATTTCAAAAAAACAGCACCACCAGCAGAAGCTACCTGTACAGCCTTTTTCTTGATAAAACGGATGCGAAACCTGACTGGCTGATTCAAATACTTACGATTGCTCTCAAAACCAGGCGTCACTAGCTCTGGTGCTAGTGGCGCAACTAATTCCACTAGCGTACTCGTTACCTCCCAGTCGCCAGCCATCCATCCGGGATAAATCAAATCTCCTTTAGCCACTGCCACTGGTGGCAAACCCTGCCATCGGGGAAAATTGGCTATTCGCTCAGTTAAGGCTCCTGCTCTTGCGTGAGCAGCTCCTGTCAGCAATAGTGCCAGAACTAAAAACAAACAGCCAAGTATTCTCACAATCAAAATTATCAAGTTTTCAGAAATAATCGACTACTTTTTTTATCCTACTAAAGGAGCAGGCTGCCAAACTTCCCCATACTTTTCTCGCAATTGCTGCCAAGCTTCTACTTTTCCTGGTTCATATTCTCCAGGCTTTCCCCATTGGAGAAATATACTCAGGGCTACTTCTTCTTTCTCATCGAGAAAACGAATCGCATAAGTTGTGAAATCCCCGCGTTTTGACTTGCCTGTTTCAAATTTCACCTGTACAATCTTGTCCATATTCAGGTGAAACTCGAAATCCTCGGTGTGCATATTGGCATATTTGCCTTTGGGCAAATCTATGTAGAATAATTTTTGAAGGGGCGCTCGCACTTCCAAAACCCCTGCAGAACTCGTCACTATAATCCGCAACGTGCCCAAATTTTCGCAGGCTTCTAAAAAATCTTTCAAACTAGCAGTCATATTATACCTGAAAATCAAGAATCTCGCAACTTAATAACCAGTTTAACCGAAAAAATCTCTCAACCTTCGTACTTTTCATAAGCTGCCACAATTCGTTGCACCAGAGGATGGCGGACTACATCTGCTTGAGATAAATAGCAAAAAGCAATCCCTTCAATGTGTTGTAAAATTTTCTGTGCTACAATTAAACCAGACTGTTGATTGGGCAGCAAGTCTGTCTGTGTGATATCGCCAGTCACTACCATGCGGGAACGGAAACCCAGGCGCGTCAAAACCATTTTCATTTGAGCAGGAGTTGTATTTTGTGCCTCATCTAAAATTACAAAAGCATTGTTGAGGGTGCGCCCCCGCATATAGGCGAGCGGCGCTACTTCAATCACACCTCGCTCCATGAGATTTGGGATTTTTTCAGGCTCGATGAATTCGTATAAGGCATCGTAGAGGGGGCGGAGATAGGGATTGACTTTTTGTTGCATGTCTCCAGGCAAAAACCCCAATTTTTCTCCGGCTTCTACAGCAGGGCGCGTCAGGATCAATCTTTCATATTCGTTAGCAAGCAAGGCTTGAACTGCAAGAACTGCTGCCAGGTAGGTTTTGCCAGTACCGGCGGGTCCTATGCAGAAGGTTATATCGTGGGAGCGCACTGCTTGAACATACTGCCACTGCCGAAAAGTTTTGGCACGGATTTCTTCGCCACGACGGGTTTTTGCTAGAACGTCTTTCTGTAAGTCTTGCCATTCGTCTTGACGCTGAGTATCGAGGGCGTGACGCGCAGTCAGAATGTCCACCCTGGTAATGGTTTTGCCTTGTTTCCAAAAGTCTTCTAGCGAGCGCACTAATTTGCGGCAGAGTTCTACTTGAGTTGGTGTGCCGGAAATTACCAATTCTTGCCCTCGCAGTACCAGTTGGGCTCCGGTTTGCCCAGAGAGGATTTTCAAATTTTCTTCTCTTGCCCCTGCTAAAGCGATCGCGCTATCAATACTCGGTAATTGAATCCTATCCCCTTCTGTCATTCTATATTTATATTTATTATTAATAATTTATATCCTATACTACTGCCCTCGATAACCTTTTCTGTTTCCGAAAAATCCGAGCTATAACAAAGTCCCTCTCCCCCGTATTTTTCTACACAATCATTATTTCTATCCCCCTTTTATCTTTTTGTTAAAATTATGCAAAAGACGCCTAGGAACAGGCAACAGCTGGATCCTCCTTGGCGTCTTATGGCCTCGACTTGACATCGATGCCGCTGCAAAACTTTAGAGTTGTAGTTTCTCGCTCTTGAGTTCAACTGTAGCGCTTGCGGGAGGCTTCCGCTTTGCGCTTACGACGCAGGCTGGGCTTTTCATAGTATTCCCGACGCTTAACTTCCGACAAAATCCCAGCCTTTTGTATTTTTTTCTTAAAGCGCCTTAACGCCGAATCAATCGACTCATTTTCCCCCAATCGAACTTCTGACACTTCTGCTTTTCACCTCCTGACAGTTCGCCTGTATTTCCAGCCCCTATAGGGATTCTCCTATCTTGTCTCTATTTTATCCAATCTGGCAGAAATCTTTCAACCCCTCCCACACACAAAGCTTAGCGGCAATGCAACCAACGAATATTATTCGTATTCTGACTGTATTTACTTCATTTTCTCCCAATACGATAATTTACATCAAATTTCTGCCCTATTCTAATTTTATAAAATCTCTCTTCTCTCAGTATAGCTTTTCGGCGCATCTTATTAACCAAATCCTATGCCAGTCACAATTTTTTTATAAAACACGAGCTGCAATTCCTCTATTATTTTTTAATTTTTTATTAAAAATTTATAAAATTTTTTAATTTTTTTCAATTCAAGTAAAGTAAATGACTTATTTTTTTATCCCTCCCGTACTCCCTCATTCCCAGGCTCTGCCTGAGAATGAAAAGGAGTTAGGCGGTGTTAAATAAAAATTAAAGGCAGACAAAAAACAACTCGACAGAGGAAGGTGCCAATTGCCCTTTTTTTCTATCAATTATGACCGCGATGACGGGGTCTAGAAGAAGTCCGGGATGGACTTGAGGAAGGGCGAGAAGGAAACTTTGAAGGTTTTACTACCGGAGAGCGACTAGGAGGAGGGCTATCACGCCCGCCAGACTGGCTACCGTATATATCCAAGTAGAGGAAATCACCTGCTGCCTTGGCAGAAGCTTCCAACACTGTACGGATTGCCTGGATGTTGCGCCCGCCCCTACCGAAAATGCGACCTTTTTCCTCGCCTTCAAAGGCTAAGCGAATCCAGACTCGCGGTTTGCTGGAGGATTTTTCGCAATCGACTCTCAAGGAATCAGGAGAGTCTAAAAACGGCTCCAATAGAAACCTTAGTAGGCCGACGTAGTCTGGACTAGCTGCAACACGAGAAGTAGTTGATTTTGGGGGTGACTCAGGCACGGACTTGCTCGAAAACATTGGCTTTTTGGAGAATGCTGCGCACCGTCTGTGTAGGCTGGGCACCCTCTTTCAGGCGTTTGACAATTGCTGGAACGTCGAGCTTGATTTCATTGGTTCTGGGATTGAAAAAGCCCAGTTCTTCCAGGGGACGACCGTCTCGACGAGAGGTGTTGTTTATTGCTACGATGCGGTAGCTGACTTCCCGTTTTTTACCGTAACGCTTTAAGCGTAGTTTAATCATTTTACTGCCGTAACTCCTATTAGGATTATAAACTACCTACCTTGTCTAGCTTTAAAGAAATCTTAACAGCCCGATTTACATTCCCTCAATAGGGAGCATTTCCAGTTCCTGCAGATGAAAAACTGGGAAAAGTATAACATATATTGCTGAGAAAGTCTATGTATCCTAATACATTTACTAAAGAGTACCAAAGCCTTTCTTCTTTTTTTCTTTTTTCTTTTTCTTCTGGGGGGGGCCTCCCTGATAACCTCGCCAACCCGGAGGGGAGCCGCGAAAGCTGCCCATTGGGGAGCCAAGCATACCGGGCATTCCCGGCATTCCAGGCATTGGCAACTGTCCCCGACTCATTTGCTGCATAAGCGATCGCATTTTCGTGAAATCGCTCACCAACTGAAGGACATCCGCCTCACTGTAACCCGAACCGCGAGCTATTCTTCGCCGCCTTGATGGAGAAGAAGCAAGCAAATCTGGATTGCGCCGTTCTTCCTCAGTCATAGAATTAATCATCGCCTCAGCCTGCTTTAGCTTTGCCTCTCCTTTTTGCAGATCTTCTTCCTTAAGCTTATTCATCCCTGGAATTAGTTTTAAAATCCCGCCCAGGGACCCCATATTCTTCATCAGCCGCGTCTGCTTAAGAAAATCAGTGAAATCAAATTTTGCCGAGAGAATTTTTTGTTGCATCTTCTCGGCATCAGCGAGATTTACTTCCTCAGCCGCCTTCTCCACTAAAGTGAGGACATCTCCCATCCCTAAAATCCTGGAGGCCATACGGTCTGGATAAAAAGGTTGCAGCGCTTCCACCTTTTCCCCGACGCCGACAAACTTAATCGGTGCACCTGAAATCCGCCGCACCGACAGTGCCGCACCGCCTCGGCTGTCACCATCCAACTTAGTGAGAATTGCTCCAGTGATGCCGATTTGTTCATGGAAAGTGCGGGTGAGATTTGCCGCCTCTTGGCCAGTCATGGCGTCTACCACCAGCAGAGTTTCGTGGGGTTGAATCGCCTGCTTAATTCTAGCCAACTCAGCCATCATTTCTTGGTCGATCTGAAGACGACCCGCTGTATCGACGATCGCTGTATCGACCCCCAGTTCTTTTGCTCGTTCTATCCCCCGACGCGCTATCTCTACTGGATCGACATCAGTTCCCATTTCAAACACTGGCACATCAATTTGCTTACCCAGAGTTACTAACTGGTCGATCGCTGCTGGGCGATAGATATCTGTTGCCACCAACAAAGCACTGCGATTTTGTTTGCGCAAGTGCAGGGCTAACTTAGCAGCGGCTGTCGTTTTCCCGGTGCCTTGTAAACCAGCCATCAGCACTATAGTCGGAGGGTTGGGTGCTGTATTTAGGGGAACGTTAGTTTCCCCCATCACCCGCACTAGCTCGTCATAAACTATCTTGATCAACTGCTGGGCAGGGCTGACGCCAGCAATCACCTCAGCCCCCTGCGCCTTGGTTTCTACCTCAGCGATAAATTCTTTAACCACCAGGAGGTTGACATCGGCTTCTAAAAGGGCGCGGCGGACCTCTCGCAAAGCCTCTTGGATGTTAGAATGGGAAATTTTGTCCTGACCTCTTAATTTTTTCCAGGCTGCTTCTAAGCGTTCGGCGAGTGCTTCAAACATGTATTTATTGGTTTTCGTTAACGCATTTCCAGTTAAATTAAAAATTATATAGTTAGAGTAGGCTTCCAGGGAAGTGGCGTGTCCATATTGCAGTTTTTCTATCGGGAGGAGTTTTTTTGCCCTCACCTATGATAGCATAAAAAGGGTGGGTTTTTTGTTTCTGCCTATCTACTGTAAAGATAGCTAAAGAGATTTTTTGAAAAAAGCAGACAAAAGTGGACTTTCTGCCCTCACCAGTAAAGTAAAAGCGAAAATAAAAGCGAAAGTGTAAGCGCATTACTCTCTACGCTTATTGCTATTTGCTGCCAACACTTTTTTATGCAAAAGTTTCAAAAAATTATTATAAAAAAGTATGTGTTTGCCGGCTCCTCGTAAGCATGTGTAAAAGGTAATTTTCTAGCAGATAATACTTTTCTGGAAAGACACCATCAATAAAAAATTACCTACCTCTACAGTTACAGGTGAGACAATTTGTACCTAAGCAATTCTTTCAGATAATGGGAGGGAAGGAAGATTAATATACCATAAGAGAAATTAGTTAAGACTATTTCAGGAACTCAGAAAAAAGTTTTAGCGTTTATTTTCCTTGCAGGTGTGGCTTAGCAGATATATCAGGCGAGGGAAAAATGCCAGGATATAATTATTTAGGGGTGCAAGAGGCATTATGTTGCCCGCCGTCAGACAAACTTTTGTTACGCTACTAAAGAAAGCTACTTTCTGTGGAGAAGAACTATTTAGCTTAATTGCTTCTGGATGCAGAGCAGTGCATCTTAGCAAGCCAATCGACGGTGAAGATAACAATCAGGGTGCAAGTCAACTGCCACAGGGTGAGATCGGTAACCAGGAAATTGAAATGGGTCATTCAGATATTACTCAAATGTTACAAACGTTAGCGGTGCAAGTACCTTCAGAAAAAATCGAGGGGCTGCAAGCCTGGAGACAAGAGCTAGACTGGCTAAGTTGTTTTCAGCGCTCAACGCGGCTGCTGATGGCAGTGATTGAGCCGCAGACTTTTCGCCTTCGATATGCCAATGAAGCTTTTTGCCGCCTGACGGGTATAGAAGCGCCCATTTTGGCTGGAGAGCCGACAGGAGCTGATAGTACACATAAGGGAATAAGGCTGCAGGAACTGTTTCCAGATATTAGCGAAGCAACTGCAGAACGCTTGTATCGACGTCACCTTTTGCATATAGTTCTAAGGGATTTATATCGGATAGATTTGCGGGAGTTACGACTGCTGGATGAGCCGTTGACGATTTCTCTGCACAGCCCGTTGTATCGAGAGCCGCGCTATATAGAGTTCTGGTTGGATTCGGATCAGCTGCAAGTTTCCCGAATAGATCCAAAAATTGACGAGTTTGCCGATTTGAAACTACACCAGCTATCAGCAGCAGAAAGAAAACCGGAACATTTAGATGTTATTTGCGTAGTGGCAAGTCAGTTGTCAGTTTTAGAAGAGCGACTGCGATTAGACAATTATCGGATAGAAGGGTGGCTGCTGCTAGAGGGATTCGACGTGACGGGGCAGGAGACGATGCGGCGGCTGACGCAGTTATTGATCCAGCGGGAATCAATTTTGAGACCCGATAAATTTGTGCAAGTGAACCGAAGATTGCGAGCGCTGTTTCGCGCCCAGAACACACTAATCTTAAGTTCAGAACGGGAGCAGGCGCAATTATTTTTCGGGAACAACAGCGGAGACTTGCGCCCCGTTGTTTTCTCAATGCAAGCCCTAAATGGTTCTCACTTTCTGCGGGCGGCAAAAGCTAATCAAGTTTGGAACGTTCCAGATTTGAGCTTAGATTGTCAAACCGATTGCGAACGGATGCTTTTAGAAAAGGGAGTCCGTTCGATGTTATTGATTCCGCTAGTAGTAAAAACAGTGGAAGGGAAGTCAGTAACGGGGCAACTGGCAGGGCTAGTAGGGTTGACGAGCGAGCGCCCGCACAACTTTACCGGTGTAGACTGCAAGCACGCAGAAGCGCTGATTCCCGCCTTCATAGCCGCCCTGCGGCAAGCGATTCAGCAACGGGTGACTACCCTACACAACATTCATCCATCTGTAGAGTGGCGGTTTTTACAGGAAGCGGAGAGGCGCAGTTGGGGATTGCCGCCGGAACCCATAGTCTTTACTGACGTTTATCCGCTTTACGGCATTTCCGACATAAGAGGTTCTTCAGAAGAGCGCAACCGAGCAATTCAAGCGGATTTACTAGAACAATTTCGGCTAGCGATCGCAGTAGTAGAAGCCGTTTGTCAATCTCAAGAAACCGCCTTTGGCGAACAACAGCGGCTCGACTTACTCGAATACTACCAAAAACTGCAAGAACAAGTAACAGTCGATGCCGAAGTAACAGCGATTCAATATCTCAAGCAAAATATAGAAATCTACTTTGACTACTTCAGCGAGTGTAGCCCAGAAGCCCTCGCCGCCGTCGAGACATACCGAAAAAGCTGCAACAACGAACACGGCTGCGTTTACATTGCCCGCGCCCACTATGATAAGACAATTGAAAAAATCAACACCCTTCTACGGGAGACTTGGGAGCGCTGGCAAGTTCGTATGCAAAAAATCACCTCCCACTACTGCGATATTGAATCCACCGACGGCATCGATCACATGATTTATGCCGGTGCATCGATTGATCCCAAATTTACCCTTTTCCACCTGCACAGTTTGCGCTACGAGCAATTGCGTGCTGTTTGCGACTGTGCCCGTACTGCCTTTCGGATTCAACAGGAGTACGGTACACAGTTGCAAGTCACCCATCTCGTTTTAGTTCAAGATTCAACGGTAGACATTTTCCACGACGAACAAACCGACAAACTCTTTGACGTTAGGGGCACTCGCGACACCCGCTATGAAATCGTCAAAAAGCGTATTGACAAAGCGGTTGATGCCCAAACGCAAACCCGTATCACTCAACCTGGGATGCTAACTATTGTTTATTCCACAGACGCTGAGTGGAACGAGTATCAAGAATACCTGCGCTATCTCATTCGCGAAGGCTGGGTGGATAGCGAAATTGAGTGCGGTATGGTGGAGCAACTACAAGGAGTCAGCGGTTTAAGATTTGCGCGGGTTCGCGTCTTGCCAGCACCTGAATCCTCAGCAAATATTCAGGTAAAAGAAGAAAATACGAGGGCCTAACTTTTTGTTAAATAAAGGGGTGGAATGAAAATTAAAAAGAGAGAATTTAGATAAAACTCTCACTCTTTATTTTCTCTTCCTCCCTTAAATAAATGCAAAGGTAACCGCGCTACTCGACGCGCCAGCCTGCGTCTTCTAATAGACGGCACCCTTTAATACCCAAACTGGGATTTTGACGATACTCTTCCTGTGGCACCCAAACACTAACGACGCGATCAGATGTAACCAGATATAGGTAATCTACGTCTGGGTTGTAAGCCAAACCCACTTTTAAATTAGAAAAGTCGTCTTCACAAATCTCAAAACCAAAGCGAACGATAATTTGAGCTACTAAGCACTCAGGTGTATCGCTGTATTCACCAGCGGTTTCTCTCTCTTGCCAAAATTTCTCAAGAAATGGTTTGAGGATGCGCCGAACTTTATCTGGGCTGCCATTGCGACTTGCGTAGATGATTGCGGGATTCCCTTCAACAATAATGTGACAGGGGGTGGCCATTTGTTTGACTCCTGGTATTCTAGTGTTGTAGAAAAACCCGGTTTCAAAAAACCGGGTTTTCTCTCTGGCGAAGGAGCGCGCGCACAGCGCTCGCCTCTTACTTCGCTTGCGGGCAAATATGGGCTATCTTGAAATCAAAAACTTCAGTTTGCCCATCTCAAACCATTAGATCACAATCAGATTGAAAGTTAATAGGAGTCTGTGGAGTGAACGCAGCCGAACAAGTCAAAAACTTTGAAGTAGCCAGCAAGATTGCGGCAGTAGTCAATCTCATTAAGTCTGAGTTTCCTGACATTAGAGCTGATCTCAAACCCTGGCTGAATGATCCGCATACCCGCGAACTCGTCGATCCCGATTCCATTGACATTGGCTTCCATTTTCCAGGCTGGAGCCGTTTATTTCAAAGCCGGAGCATTCTGGTTCAGATTCGTTTTCACGAAGACCCCCTAGATGGCCAACGTCGAGCTATCGGGGTAGAGGCTGCGGGCTTTGATCATCAAGGGAAAAAGTGGCGATTTTCAACGGTAGAAAATTGGCAATTTTTCGGTACTGCCGAACCAGCTCCAGCGGCGGGGGAAAAGCTGAAATATTTTTGCAGGCAGATATTAGAAGTATTTAACAGCACACCTACTACCTAGCTTAGGGTATGCGATCGCAGTAAAAAAATTAGAAAAAATTAGAATATTATTTCCCTAAATTGCTTCTATCATCATCCGCACTACATCGTGCATCTTGTATTTCGCCTGCCATCCCAACTTTTCCTTTGCCTTAGCTGAATTACCTCTGCCGCAAGCAATATCCGTAGGTCTGTATAAACTGGTATCAGTAACGACATGTTCGCGCCAATCTAGCCCTACATAAGAAAAAGCCGTTGCCACAAATTCTTCTAAAGAATGGCTCTCGCCAGTAGCGATCACATAATCATCCGGCTGCTCCTGTTGTAACATCAAATACATCGCCTCTACATATTCCGGTGCCCACCCCCAGTCTCGCTTAACAGAAATATCCCCCAGGTGTAACTTCTCTTTACTACCTCTAGCAATGCGGCAAGCTGCAGCTACAATCTTTTGAGTTACAAATCGTTCTGGACGTAATGGTGATTCGTGATTGTACAAAATGCCCGAACAGGCAAACAAACCGTAGGCTTCCCGATAATTAGCTACTTCCCAAAAAGCAGCAGCTTTGGCGACTGCGTAGGGGCTTCTAGGGCGAAAGGGTGTGTTTTCGTCTGCTGCTTTATCGCCTGTATCGCCAAAACATTCACTCGAGCCTGCGTTATAAAGTTTAACATGACCGCCTGTAAACCGAATAGCTTCTAGTAAATTTAGCGTGCCGGTGGCGATACTTTCCAGGGTTTCGACTGGTTGCTCAAAAGATAAACCTACAGAACTCTGTCCGGCTAAATTATAAACTTCATCGGGCTGAATTTTCGTCAGTACCTGTAAAACACTGCGAAAATCTGTTAGTGACATGGATTCTAACTTCACTTCTTCTCGGATGCCTAGGCGTAATAGGTTACGGAATGAGGAAATTTCGGCATCCCGCGAAGTCCCGCAGACGATATAGCCTTTACTCAGTAGTAATTTTGCCAGATAGGCTCCATCCTGCCCAGATATTCCACAAATCAGTGCTTTTTTCATGTTTTTAACTTTATAACTTGATTACTAGATTAGCGATGAAATACCTGCTACTAAAGACCTCGACTTTGGGGGCTATAAATTTGGTAATCTAAACAAAAAATTAAAAAGCACTCCAGTGGGTGCCTTTTCGGTTTGTAGTGCGTTCGCAGAGCGTCAGCTTTGCTAAATCGCTTGTTAGATACTTATTTCAGTATTTAGAAATAAGTAAAAATACCAAACCGATGATAAAAATACGCTAGCAGAAAGTAGGCAAATTCTCCAGCCAATTTAAAATCAGTGAATTGACAACTTCCGGTCGTTCGTCGTGGGGACAGTGCCCAGTATTGGGTATGGCAACAAACTGAATAGGTTTAGTTTCAGCCTGTTCCTGAAAAATCTTTCCTCCTTTAATCGGGGTCCAGGGATCATCCTCTCCCCACAATACCAGTAGCGGACGCTTTACTTTTGACAATAACTCTGTCGGTTTAGGACCAGGTGGTGCTGTGAGAATTGAGGCAAATACTTTCTGGGCACCGGGATCACAGGAAGGTTCGTAGAGAAGATCAACGAGTTCGTTGGTGATGGCTTGATGATTACGATACACCTGTTTTAAAGTATTACGAATGCGGTGTTTCTGGCGAATGCGGTTAAACAAAAACTGTCCTATTATTGGCGAATTGACCAACCGAGTAAATATGCCCATCACTAGACGCAGCGGTAGATTCAATTCTTCAGGTCGGTGATTGAGTCCACCGGCACAATTGAGCAAAACGCCACCGGCGCTGATTTGGGGATGATTAGCTACTAACATCAGACTGAGCAAGGCACCTATGGAGTTACCCACAAATATGGCTGGCTCCTGAATGTGTTCAGCCCAGAAGTCGGTAAGCAGTTCTTCCCACAGTTCAAGGGTGTAATTTAGGGGGGGTTTATCCGAGGCACCAAATCCCAACAGATCCAGTGCAAATACTCGATAGCCGCCTGCTGCTAGCACGGGAATATTTTGGCGCCAGTGGCCAATTGAGGCACCAAAGCCGTGAATTAGCACTATGGGGCTACCAACACCTTTGACGGTGTACTGTATTTTGTGGCTGCGCCAGTTCCAGTTGAGCTTTTCAAAGTTTTTTATCGGTTTTAGTTGTTGTGCTGTCACGGTTGTTTTATCAAGTTTTCAAAACTTTATTGGCTCTTTTGTGTTTATTATGCTTGCTTTGATGATTGCTGCTATGTCTTGTTTTTCTCTGGTCCCCCTTTGGCCCTGAATTTTAACGGCGAAGCGTTTGCGTAGCGTCAGCTTTGCTGAATTGCTTGCTCTTGTACTGCTTTTGTTTGGTTATATAAACAGGGTGGTAATTATTTGAGAATTGCTTGCCTACCGCGCCGCTGCTACTAAGCTGGTGGCGGCTATTATTCCTTCAAATAATTTTATTCCATCTGTACTGCCCAATAGGGGATCGGATGCTCGCTCTGGGTGGGGCATCATTCCGATGACATTTCCTTGTTGATTGCAAATGCCGGCTATATTATTTAATGAACCATTGGGGTTGCCTGCCTCGCTCACCTCACCTGTTGGAGTACAATAGCGAAATACTACTTGCCTATTATTTTCGAGGTGAGCTAAAGTATTTTCGTCTGCGTAATAGCGGCCTTCTCCGTGGGCGATGGGGAGGGTAATAATTTGTCCACAAGAGTAAGCAGATGTCCAAGGTAAATCGGTACGCTCGCTCTTCAGGGTAACGCGATCGCAAATAAAGTGCAAGTCACGGTTACGTATTAGGGCTCCGGGCAGCAATCCCGCTTCTGTCAGTACCTGAAATCCGTTACAAATGCCCAAGACGAATTTGCCATTTTGCGCGTGTTTCACCACTGCTTGCATTACTGGGGAAAAGCGAGCGAGCGCCCCGCAGCGCAAGTAATCCCCATAGCTGAACCCGCCTGGAAGCACCACGACATCAATATCGGAAATATCTGTTTCCTGATGCCAGATCATCCGCGTTGGTTGCTTCAAAATTCCTTGCGTTACCCACGCTACATCGCGATCGCAATTAGAACCAGGAAAAACAACAATTCCAAATTTCATTTCTTTCTCCTGAAGCGTTTCTTGTTTAGCCGCTCTTCAAAACTTAAAACAAAGCCCGCGCTAAACATCGGCTTTACTTGCCGTTGTCATCTCCTTTAAATCAAACCGATAATTTTCGATCACCGGATTAGCCAAAAGCTGATCACACGCCCGTTCCAACTGTTGCCGTGCCTCCTCCTCACTTGCTGCAGTCAACTTCATTTCGATATATTTACCAATGCGAACTTGCTCAACATTGTCATAACCAAGATTCTTCAGCCCAGACTGCACAGCTACACCAGCAGGATCTAACACTGAGGGGCGCAGAGTAACATAGATTTGAGCCTGATATTTCTTTTGAATCACAGCTTCAGCCCTAAAATTTCTTAGATAATGCTTGAGATGCCACAGCCTTTTTTATTTTAAGGTAGGAGCAAAGCATATTTTAAGCCCCTTCTAATTTTGCCTCAAGCTTCACCGATTATTCAGGCTTTCACCTGAAAGACTATATCCTCAAAAACTGGTCATGAAAGTCAAACGCACCCGCTCGCAGGAACGGATACTTAACCTGCTCAAGAGCCTTAAGCAACCCCTTTCAGCTCAGAATATCTACATGGAGCTGCGCCACCGCAACCAAAATGTGGGGTTGGCCACCGTCTACCGTGCCTTGGAAGCTTTAAAGCTAGAAGGCGCAGTGTTGGTGCGAACTTTGGCCAACGGCGAATCCCTGTACAATTGCGTGCAGCAAGATCAGCACCACCTTACTTGCTTACAATGCGGGGCATCGATTGCGATTGACGAATGTCCCGTCCATCAACTGGAGGCACAGTTACAGGAAACCCACCAGTTCAAAGTGTTTTATCACACGCTGGAGTTTTTCGGACTTTGCCCTCGTTGTCAATCTCATAAAGATTAACCTACTTAATTGACTTGGCGGGAATTTTTTCTCGCCAATCAGTACGATGCTACCAAGCTAATCCTAGGTGTTGAGAAATTCAACGTTATCTTTGCAGCAAAGGCTGCCCCATTTTTTATTCATCATCTCCCATTATCAGCCTAGGAATCTTTCTCACTATTAGCGACAATTGAACGGATGCCCTCAAATGTAGCCGGGATGCTACGTGGATCCATAAACATCACTTTACTGCTGTCGCTGCTGCCAATTTTCATTCCCATTTCTAAATAATTCTGTGCTAGCAAAAATTGCAGAGCTTCCCGAGCAGAAGGATCGACTTTGAGTGTTTTCGTTATTATCTGTAGAGCCTCAGCAGTAGCCTGTGCTTTCAATACTTGTTGTTGGCGTTCCGCTTGCGCTTTTAATATTATTGCTTGTTGCTGTGCCTCTGCATCCAAAATCGCTGCTTTTTTACGAGCTTCTGCCTCTAAAACTTGTGCTTCTGCTTTTCCTCTTGCCGTATTAATGGCTGCTTCCCTCTCTCCTTCTGAGGCAAGAATTGCCGCCCGTTTTTTCCTTTCAGACGACATTTGCAATTCCATCGATTCTTGCACAGCCTGGGAAGGGATAATATCCCGCAGCTCCACCCGCGTCACCTTCACGCCCCAAGGATCGGTGGCAATATCCAAATCTCGCAGGAGGATTTCATTAATTTGAGAGCGAGCCGAAAATGTTTCATCTAGTTCGAGTTTCCCCATTTCTGCCCGAATCTGAGTGCGCACTAAATTCTCCATTGCTTGTTGGAGATTTTGCACCTTGTAATAAGCTTTTTCTATGTCAATTATTCGCCAGTAAACTACTGCATCAACTGTGATCGATACGTTATCACGGGTAATGCACTGTTGCGGGGGAATATCTAACACTCTTTCCCTGATAGTTTGTTCAAAAACAACCTTATCAATAAATGGTATTACGAAATTAAGCCCTGGTTCTAGTTTTTTTCCGTTATATTTACCTAGAGTTTCTACCAATGCTTCATTTCCTTGGTTGATTATTTTTACAGAACCAGCTAAAGTTGTGGCGCCGAATACTAAAAGAACAAAGAAATAGAAACCTTCCATAACAAAAATATCCCCTACTACATGAAAACTAAAAACTAAAATTCTTGTTTTCGAAAATCATAATTTTTTCTTTCGTTCATCTAATAAGTAATTATCAATTCTATGTGTTTAGGAATGGATTATGTTTTCTGGTATGACAATCAAAGTAGTTCCTTCTTTACGGATAACAAAAACTTTTTGATTAGCAGGAATAGAGATATCGTTAGCTTCGCACTTGGCGCGCCAGGAGATACCTTCATAGAGTACCCGCCCTACTTTCCCAGGGGGAATTTCCGTCAATGTTTCTGCTTCTCTAGAGTCTTCAAGGGCACATACTTTGCGTTTGGGGATTAAGCGGCGTGTGAGAAAGACGCCTCCTGTCGACAACCCCATCCACAACACTACTTGCCAGCCGAAATAAGAGGGGAAAATCCAAGCAAACAGGGAAACTACTAGGGCTGCTAATCCCATTGTAAAAGCTGTAAAAGCTGTTGGCAGTAGTGCTTCTGCTAAACATAGCACAGAACCCGCTATCAACCACAATATTGCTGGTGTGAAATCAGCGTTTCCCGCACTCAGGGTTGCAAAAGATTCTATCCTCTCTGCTAGTAACCATCTTACCGCTGCCTTCAATAACATGCTTATACCCTTTTAGACAAAACTAAAAGTAAGTTAGTTGTTTTTATCTAGATGTGACTTGCTTTTAGATAGTACTCTCATAACTTCTAAGTATTATAGATGCTATTGATTTGCCACTGTTGTCTTCTGATTAGCTAATCAGTAGATTTTCTGTTTTTTTCTGGCTTTTTTAACAATTTTTAACAAAATGATTTTTATAAATAAAATATAAAACACACTTAAATAATGTTAAATTGTGAGATAGATAGACTCCTACAGCTAAATATGCTATACTCTGCCTAGATGTCATCTTCCCAGATGTTGTTGTCGTTGGTTTTGGAATTATGAAAGCTTTAAAGCACTCACCGGCACTTCATCCCAAGAATTAACTACTCGCATTCTCGCTATCTAGCCCTTTGCTTTTTGCTCGTCAGTCAAATTGCGCTCGAAAGATTTGTGACTTATAGGGTTGATTGGCAGTAATATTTTTCAGAAATTTTAGCGAGGTGATTAAGTTTTGCACCAGTAAGACGACAAATGCGCCAATCTGGAAGAATGGAAGCTCCGAGGCTTTGGTAAAAAGCGATCGCTGGTGAATTCCAATCTAAAACACTCCATTCCAAACGAGCGCAACCGCGAACAACTGCCAAACGGGCAAGATAGGAAAGCAGAGCTTTGCCAATTCCTCGGCGGCGATATTCAGGCAAAACAAACAAATCTTCTAAATAAATACCTGGTTTTGTTAAAAAAGTAGAATAGTTATGAAAAAACAGGGCAAATCCAACAGCTTTATTTTCGCATTCAGCAATAATTGCCTCGGCGTAAGGATATTCTCCGAATAGGTGCTGTTGGAGTTCTTCGACAGAGCCGGTGAAGAGATGGGATAAATTTTCATATTCTGCCAGCAAGCGAATCATCTCGAACAGCAAGCCTACATCAGCAGGAGTAGCAGCACGCAAAATAATTTTATCAGGCTCGTCTTGACGAGTTTCAGTCATAGAATATCAGCACCCTAACAAAAGACAAAGAAAAAAAGGTATGATAACAGAGAATATTATGATAGCCAACTTCTAAGACGACGCGCCACTTTTATACAGCGGAGCTTGCGCATAGCTCTAGCTTGGATTTGACGCACGCGCTCCCGCGATAAATTAAAAATGCGACTAACTTCATCGAGAGTATGGGGCTGACCATTTTCTAGCCCGAAGCGCAGGGATATAATATCAATTTCCCGCTGCGTCAGTACTTCTTGGAGTACATGCCAAATTTCTTGGGTGAGCATATTTTCGTTAATATTTGTTTCTGGCGATGGTGTTTCGTTGTCTTCGAGAAGCTCGATAAGTTCTGTATCGTCTTCTTTACCAACACAGTAGTTGAGGGAAAGGGTACGTTGCTGGAGTTGTATCAACTGGTGCAACTGTTTTGGGGGGATATTTAAAGCTGCGGCTAATTCAGTTTCGGTAGGCTCGCGAGAGAGCGATCGCCTTAAATCCCGTATAGTTTTTTTAAGTTTATTTATTTGTTCTAGAATGTGAACTGGTAAGCGTACACTCCGCGACTGATTAGCGAGGGTGCGAGTAATACTTTGACGTATCCACCAGTAGGCATAAGTGGAAAATTTGTAGCCCCTATCGGGATCGAATTTTTCTGCTGCCCGATTCAGCCCCAAAGCGCCTTCCTGTATTAAATCTTGAAAAGGTACACCTCTATTGATATATTTTTTTGCCAGAGAAACAACTAATCGCAAATTTGAGCGAATCATTTTTTGTTTGGCTATGCGGTATGCCACGAGGCGCTTTTTGAACACTTCCTCGCTTAACCCAGCAGCGGCAGCTACTTCGGCAGTAGTGGGTTCACGCCCAAGTTCGCAGGCTAATTGTGACTTTAACGACTCGAACTTTACCAATTCTTGCACACAGCGTGCCAGCGCCACTTCTTCCTCTGCCGTCAGCAAAGGATAGCGCGACATTTCTTTGAAAAATACTCCTACTGAATCATCTGCTGCCTCTTTATTGTATTCTGAAGCCTGAGCCAAACCCACCTGCTCGATATCAATTTTATCTTTCAGCATAATATCAGCTACGCTCCCAGAAGCTGCGGCTTCTTAGCTTCTAAATAATTTGCCACAGATTCTGCCAAACAGTTTTTTATCAGTGCAATTTTACTGAATTGTAATGATAACTTGTTTATAGTATACACTTCTATAAGCTACAATAGCAATAGAAAAATTATTTTTCAAAATACGGCATCCAAATTTGGGAAATTCTAAAAAAAAGATAAAGAAGAGAGTATGAAGAATGAAAAGAACAGCATCAATAAAACTTCATATTTAAGAGTTTATATTTTAGATAGCTCACTTCACATTTGAAACCTAGTTAAGGGTATGTATAAACAGGATTTTGAAACAACTGTAGGGATTGTGGCAGAGCCGGGGGCAGATTACAAACCAAGCCCCAAAAGTGAGCGTTGGATAGAAGTGCTTGTAGAATGCCCAACAGCACAGAAAAAAGATTCTCAGGGAGAAGAAAATCTATCTGAAGAAGAAGAAAAAGAATCTTCTGAAGAGGAAAAACTGTATATATATAGGGTGCCACCCGATTTAAAGGTAGAGGTAGGGGATATTGTCAGTGTGCCCTTCAGTAGCCAACTTAAACACGGTATTGTCATCCGCTTTGCTGAGCAATTACCAGCCAACCTGCCACCAGAAAAAGTTCGAGAGGTTGAAGATGTACTCATTGCCTTAAGCTCTTTGCCGAAGAGCTACCGTCAACTACTTGCTTGCGTCGCTACATACTATTGCACGCCGCTAATACAAGTGATTAAAACCGCATTGCCTCCAGGCTCTTTAGGGCAATCAAAACGCCGTATCCGCCTGAAAAAAGAAGCTATTCCCCTAGGTGCAAATGTTTTTCTCCCCAATGATGCTGCCCGCCGAATTCTTAAGCTTCTGGAAGCTTCAAAAACTGGAGATTTGAGTTGGCAACAAGTGCAGCGTCAAGTTAAAGGTGCGGAGTGGGGGTTGCAAAAATTACGGGAGCGCGGCTGGGTAGAAACCTACCAAGAGCCGTTTAAACAACCGCGCGCTAAACGACAACTTGCCCTTATTTTAGTTAATGATATAATTGAAGCGGAAGAAATAAGCGCTCGCCAGCAAGAAGTATTACGAACAGTTTTAATACTGCTTAAGCGCAACAACGGTGCAGTCTGGCTCAAAGACGCTATTTCCACCTGTGGCACCACTGTCAAAACCCTGGAAGCCCTGACAAAAACCGGCTGTTTTGTCATAGAAGAAAGAGAAATCCTGCGCTTGCCCACTCCTGTTGACATTGCACCAGATAATCCCAAAGACTTAACAAAATATCAAAAACATGCACTAGATATAATCAACAACTTATCAGGCTTCTCACAAGTGCTACTACACGGAGTCACAGGCTCCGGGAAAACAGAAGTTTACCTACAAGCGATCGCACCCATACTAAAACGTAATCAATCCGCCCTCGTCTTAGTACCCGAAATTGGACTTACCCCTCAACTTGCCGAACGCTTCACAGCCCGATTTGGCAAACAAGTCTGCCTCTACCACAGCGCCCTTTCCCCAGGAGAGCGCTACGACACCTGGCGACAAATGCTCCAAGGAACCCCCCAAGTCGTAATCGGCACCCGCTCCGCCATATTTGCCCCACTACCGAACCTAGGTTTAATAATCTTAGATGAAGAATACGACGAAAGCTACAAGCAAACCCAACTCGCCCCCACCTACCACGCCCGCACCGTTGCCAGATGGCGAGCCGAATTAGTAAATTGTCCCCTAATTCTCGGTTCTGCCACCCCCTCTTTAGAAACCTGGGTAGAAATAGCGCAAAAAACAAAACCCTCCCAATCCCCTAATCCCCCAATCCCGGCATCTCCCAGCTGTTACCTTTCTTTACCAGAACGCATCCAATCTCGCCCCCTACCCCCTATAGAAATAGTAGATATGCGGGAAGAATTGCGAGCCAACAATCGCTCCATCTTCAGCCGCTCCCTAAAACACGCCCTAGAGCGAATGCACCAACAAGGTAATCAAGGAATATTATTCATCCACCGACGTGGCTACAGCAGCTTTGTCTGCTGCCGCAGTTGCGGTTACGTAATGGAATGCCCGAACTGCGATATTTCCCTATCGCACCACCGCACCAGCAACGGCATGGAAATACTACGCTGCCACTACTGCAATCATTTCCAGCTAAAGCCGGAAAAGTGCCCAAAATGCACCTCCCCCTACCTGAAAAATTTCGGCAGCGGCAGCCAGCGCGTAGAAGAAGAATTACGCAAGGAGTTTCCCTATTTGCGGGCAATACGCTTCGACAGCGATACTACTCGTACCAAAGGCGCGCACCAGAATTTATTAAAGCGATTTGCTAATAAAGAAGCTGATTTATTAATCGGTACGCAAATGCTAACAAAAGGGCTAGATTTGCCGCAAGTAACTCTCGTGGGGGTTGTTGCTGCCGATGGATTGCTGAATTTACCAGACTATCGTGCCCGTGAGCGAGGGTTTCAAATTCTCACTCAAGTAGCCGGGCGTGCAGGTCGCGGCAATGATCCAGGTCACGTTATTATTCAGACTTATATGCCAGAGCATCCTGTTATTACTGCCGTTCAGCGTTACGAATACGGGTTATTTGTTGAGGCGGAGCTGCAGGAGCGTTTGCAGTTGAATTATCCTCCTTATGGGCGATTAATTTTATTACGTTTGAGTGGTACAGATGCGGGTGAAGTTGAAAAGAGCGCTGAGCGTATAGCAAATCGACTCAGCCCGATTGATAGTATTGAAGAGCCTGTCTTCGAGCTGCTTGGGCCTGCACCGGCACCGATTATGCGTATAGATAATAAATATCGTTGGCAGATTTTGCTGAAGTTTCCTCCTAACGTACCTGTGGAGTTGCCGTCTTTGACAGAGCTGCGCTCTCTGTGTTTTAAAAATGTCAGTTTGACTATTGATGTCGAGCCTCTGAATTTTGGGTAATTTATTATTATAATAGAAAAATAGAAAATAGCGCGGACTGAAATCCGCACTATGCACGAATTAGCCTCCGGTTTTGATTAAGATCTGGTTAATTGCTATCGCTTTCTGCAAAAGTGCGCTTCAATTCGTCAAGCAAGTCGTCCATTTCTTCAAGAGCTTGATTGACGTCAATGCGCAAATTTCCGAGCTCAGGTTTTTCTAATAGTCTTAACAAGACTTCCCGCTTGCTCTCTATTTTGGCAATCCGTTCTAGCAAGGTTTGTTTGTCCATGTTTTTTCCTATAAGTACACTCAATTTTTTACCAGTATAAAATTATTCGCTCTAGTTTGACTTAGCGCAAGAAAGGAGGGCGTTTCTTGTCGGCTGGTTTGTTTTTGATCATTTCAGCAAGAAAATGTTTCAGGGCTTTTTCTCGGTTTTTCATAAAAGCAGCCCAGAACCCCGGTTGAAACTCATCCATTGTTTTAGCCAATGCCCAGATATCAATTGCCAAGATATTGTAAAGCATTTCATCTTCGCGCTTGAGGGATTTAATTTCTTCGATTAAATTACTCTCCCCAGAGAGTTTGTTGCTGTTTTTAAGCATATTAATTACTCAATTTTTGCCTGAATATTCGTATATTTTTACTGCCGGGATGGCTTTGGAATGCACGCTCGCTGATGATAAATATTAGTTTTTTTCTGCAAGCTTTCTTATGATAAGATTGCTAGAATGAGGATTTTTTGTTACATTTAGATGCTCCCAAGGTAAAAAGCTTGGAGAATTTCATCTTGTTTAAGCTGTGCCCTTCCCGCAGAAACTCTCCAAGTAAAGCCTGCAAGAATCTATATTAATGATAAGAAAAACTTCCTTTGTTGAAAGATTCGGTTTATGGCCATAATTTCGAGCAGCAATCATGCGATCGCCATTTCCAGGGTTCGGCTCGCCCATTCCCCGGTAGGGGGTTTTTGTGACTTGCGCTCTTTCTTGCCCAAATATCAGTTATGTCAGTCAAAGCCAAGGATAATAAAGGCTGAAGTAACAGAAAACTAAAAATTTGAATATATGTTAGGTCAAACATCCTTAGCAACTTTAGGCTTGTGGATTGGTAGCATCTTAACTATTGTGGGAGTTTTCGCCTACGCCACCGATAATGCTACCTTAAATCTAGCCGGATTCTTCTATGGAATTCCCCTGCTGCTGGGAGGTTTGGCCCTGAAAGCGGCAGAACTCAAGCCAGTGCCTTTTTCTCAACCTACCCCGCCGTCTGTACTCGCTCTGCGTGAAAAACAAGCCACCTCTATCCAAAATCAAATTCGCAAAGATGTCACTCGCTTTCGCTATGCTCAGCAAGCCCATCTTGAGGAATCTCTGAGACGTTTGGGCCTCAGTCCCAGCAACGAAGAACGGCCCGTACTTAGTGCTGTGCGCGAATCCGAGATATCCGGCGCTTATGCTTTGATTTTGGAGTTTGACTCACCTTTCATTCCTTTTCAGGTTTGGCAGCAAAAGCGGGAAAAAATTGAGAAATTCTTTGGCCCTGGTGTGCGGGTTGAATTGACTCAACCATCTGAAAAGCGAGTTGAGGTGGCGCTGATTGCCGTGCCAAATTAAATAGAATAGAAATAAAATGGGATTGGGTATTGGGCAAAAAATATGGCCCTTTAATCACCCATTCCCTATCGATGAGGTATTCTCAATTGTTTATTTTTCTAAGCGAACAGCATACCATTGTAAAAATTGGCCAGGCCCTAGATCTAAATCACAACTGGTATCAAGTAAATATTTGGCTTGTTCGGCTGGGGAGGGGAATTTCTGTAAATCTCGCGGTAAGTCGTTTTGGCGATCACTTAAAATCAACTCTAATTTTTTTAGCATCTCATCTCTGGTTAGAAATTTCTCTGGTTGATTTGTTTCTAACACCACAAAGTGGTCTTCCTGATACATCAAAGGGTCACTCATTTCTTTTCCTTTTTAGTATATAATAAGGTAATAAATATTCTACCGCAACGAAATTGAGTAAAAAATAGCTAACGCTTGGTTTTTTAAAGAAATTTAAAAAAATAAAATTTTTATTATTAGCGATTAGGATATAATATTATAAGTAGCGGCACTAATAAAAGGGAAGTTAAATGTTGGAATTTATAAAAACATTTTTTTCAGGTAACTTCATGCCACATGGGCAATGCTACCTATGGAGAGCAGATTTGCTCTGGCTGCATGTAGTGTCAGATGGAGCGATCGCACTATCGTATTACGCGATTCCATTGATGGGCATTTATTTTATACGTCAACGAAGCGACGTAAGATTTCCGGTTATTTTCCTATTATTTAGCAGTTTTATTTTTGCTTGCGGAACAACACATTTAATGGAAATTTGGACAGTTTGGCACCCGGATTATTGGCTAGAGGGTATTATAAAAGCAATTACTGCATCAATATCTGTATTTACAGCTTTAGAGCTAGTATCAATAATGCCAAAAGCGCTGGCATTGCCTTCTCAAGCTGAATTAGAAAAACGAGTGAAAGAGCGCACTCAAGAGTTAAAAACAGCAAACGAACAGCTAATCAAAGAAATTAAAGAGCGCACCAGGGCTCAAGAGGAACGCGATCGCTTTTTCACCCTCAGTATCGAGATGCTCTGCATAGCTGGTTTTGACGGTTATTTCAAACAACTGAACCCGGCGTGGGCGAAAACATTCGGCTGGAGTGAGGAACAACTCCTAAGTATTCCTTTTCTAGAATTGGTGCATCCCGAAGATCGAGAAAAAACGATTGCGGAATTTCAAAAACTGATTACAGGGAAAGATGTAATATCCTTTGAAAATCGTTACCGCTGTTCAGATGGTTCTTATCGCTGGGTAGTTTGGAATGCAACTCCACTTACAGAAAAGAAAATTATTTACGCAGCTGTACATAATATAAGCGATCGCAAATTAGCAGAAATAGCGCTTCAAGAAACAAATACACTCCAAAATGCCATTTTAGAAAGCGCAAACTACGCAATTATTTCCACCACTATAGACGGCAAAATTCGCGTATTTAATGCCGCAGCAGAAAAATTCTTAGGTTATCAAGCAAAAGAAGTCATAGGAAAAACAACCCCAGTGATTTTTCATGACTTCAATGAAATAGTAGAGCGTGCCAGAGAATTATCAAAAGAACTAGAAATTCCCATCGAACCGGGATTTGAAGTACTTGTTGCCAAAGCACGGCGCGAAGGAATTGACGAAAGAGAATGGTTATATATCCGTAAAGATGGCAGTAGCTTTCCGGTGCTACTGTCAGTAACAGCACTGAAAGATGCAGGAGGTAACATCACTGGTTTCTTAGAAATAGCCAGCGACATTACAGAGCGCAATCGTAGTCAGGCAGCACTCAAACAAAGTGAAGAAAAATATCGCTCCGTCGTCAACAGCGTAAAAGAAGTAATTTTCCAACAGGATATAGAAGGGAGATGGCAATTTCTTAATTCTGCCTGGAATGAAATTACAGGATTTTCAATAGAGGAAAGTCTAGGTACTAATTTTTTAGATTACGTACATCCCGACGACAGACAAACAAAATTAGCGATATTGCAGCCTCTTGTAGAAGGGGAAAAAGAATATATCGAAGACGAAATTCGCTATCTGACAAAAAATGGAGAGGTTCGTTGGATGGAAGTATTTGTGCGGCGGGTGTTGAATACAGACGGAACCCTATCGGGTTTTACAGGCACACTTAATGATATTACTCGTCGCAAGCAAGTTGAAGAAGCACTACAGCAGCGACTACAGCAAGAGCGACTGGTATTAAGTATGCAAGAGCGCATCCGCCAGTCTTTAGATTTGGAAGAAGTACTTTCTACTGCTGTGACAGAAGTGCGGCAGTTTTTAGAAACTGATAGAACCGTAATTTACCAGTTTCTACCGGATTGGAGCGGGGTTGTTGTTGTTGAATCGGTAGGAGAAGGATGGGAAAAAATTTTAGGAAAAACAATTAATGATCCCTGTTTTGCAGACAGTTACGTTGCGCTTTATCAGCAGGGGCGTGTGAGTGCGATCGCTAATATTGAGAGGGCTGGAATAAATCAGTGCCACGTTGACTTATTAAAACAATTTCAGGTAAAAGCGAATTTAGTAGTGCCAATTTTACAAGGCAAATACCTGTGGGGGTTATTGATTGCCCACCACTGTAGTGCACCGCGACATTGGCAAGATTCAGAAATCGAATTGCTTAAACAATTGAGCGTGCAACTAGCGATCGCTATCCAACAATCTACCCTTTTTCAACAAGCGCAAACAGAACTCGCCGAGCGCAAACAGATAGAGCAGGCACTACGGGAATCAGAAGAACGCTATCGTGTCATTATCGAAGATCAAACCGAATTAATTTGCCGTTTCAAACCCGACGGTACACTGACGTTTGTCAATGATGCCTACTGCCGCTTTTTTATCAAAAATCGGCAGGAAATGTTAGGGCAAAATATGCAAACAGTGCTGCCAGCAGAAATTTGGTTACAAATTAAACAGTCGCTGTTGACACTGACAAAAGAAAATCCTGTAACAGTACAGGAAAACCACATAAAAATGCCAAATGAGGAAACAGTTTGGATCCAGTGGACTCTACGAGCAATGTATAATGAAAAAGATCAGTTAGTGGCGTTCCAAATGGTAGGGCGAGACATCACCGCCACCAAACAAGCAGAGCGAGATTTACGAGAAAGTGAAGCAGCAATTCGAGCGTTATACGAGTGTACAGCACAAAGCAATTTAAGCTTTGACGAGCGACTGTCAAAAATGCTAAAAATGGGATGTGAAAGATTTAATTTGGAAATCGGCATAGTTGGGCGAGGAGAGGGCGATCGCTACGAAATAATTGCCTCATATTTGCCAGAAAATGCCCCCTTTAAAATCGTTAAAGGAGACAGTTTCGCTTTAGAACAGACTTTTGATTCCTCTATACTCGCTAACCGAGATAACAAAGAAAATATAGTCTGTTTCGAGTCAGCAACAGCAAGTGGCTGGAGCAATCATCCAGCCTACAAAGCCCGGCAAATAGAAGCATATATAGGCGCGCCACTCGTAGTAGCTGGGAAAATTTACGGCACCATTAGTTTTGCATCTCGGAAGAGTTGCCAATCTGGATTTAAACAGGTAGATAAAGAATTATTAAAACTAATGGCGCAGCGGGTAGGAGTTGAGATTGAACGTGAAGAAACACAAATAGCCCTACAACAACAACTGCATCGTAGCCTACTGCTTGCAGAAATTACTAGAGAAATTCGCCAAAGCTTGAATTTGCAGCAAATTTTTAAAACAACTGCCACACTGTTAGGGCGGGCATTTGGCGTTAATCGCTGCTTGATTCACTCCTACACAGCAACACCAATTCCTCAACTTCCTTTTGTAGCAGAATATGCAGAACCGGGATACGAATCAGCACTAACTATAGAAATACCAGTAATAGGTAACCCCCACGCCCAACAAGTACTAGCATCTGATCACGCCGTCGTCTCAAATGATGTTTATGCCGATCCTTTGCTACGCAAAAATGTTGACTTAGCAAGAAAACTCGGTATAAAATCAATGTTAGCGATTCGTACCTCCTATCAAGGAGAACCGAACGGCGTTATTGGATTACACCAGTGCGATCGCTTCCGCCGCTTTTCCAGAGATGAAATCGAACTCCTAGAAGCAGTAGCCGCTCAAGTAGGTATTGCCCTAGCTCAAGCCAGCCTACTCGAACAAGAAACCCGTCAACGTCAACAACTTTGGGAACAAAATCTTGCCCTCGAACAAGCAAAAGCAGCCGCCGATGCAGCCAACCGCGCCAAAAGCGAATTTCTAGCAACAATGAGCCACGAAATCCGAACTCCCATGAACGCTGTTATCGGCATGACAGGCTTATTACTTGCCACACCCCTAACACCAGAACAACGTGATTTTGTTGAAACCATCCGCACTAGCGGCGAAGCCCTTCTCACTATCATCAATGACATTCTCGATTTCTCTAAAATCGAAGCAGGCAAATTAGAATTAGAACAGCAACCCTTCAACTTGCGAACCTGTATTGAAGAATGCCTCGATTTAGTGGCATCGAAAGCATCAGAAAAAGATTTAGAATTAGCTTACTTACTAGAAGCACACACTCCTGAAACAATTATAGGAGACGTCACCCGATTGCGACAAATTCTTGTCAACCTGCTCAGCAATGCAGTAAAATTTACCGCAGTAGGTGAGGTAGTAGTATCAGTAACAGCAAAAAAAATAACCTCGAATCAAGAATCAAGTAACGAGCAAGAAGCCTCTCTCTGGGAAATCCAATTTGCCGTCAAAGATACTGGTATAGGTATTCCCCCGGAAAAACTTGATCGCCTTTTTCAGCCTTTTTCTCAAGTAGATGCCTCTACTACGCGCCAATACGGAGGTACTGGTTTGGGGCTTGTTATTTGTAAGCGTTTGTCAGAAATGATGGGCGGGCGTATATGGGTGGAAAGCACCCCCGGCAAAGGTTCTACTTTTTATTTTACAATTATAGCTAGGGCGGGTGAAAGTGCCTCTCTGGTAGAAAGCAAAGATGCCCTCTTCGGAAAGCGCCTGCTAATTGTAGACGACAACGCTACAAACCGGCAAATCTTAACTTTACAAACTCAGTCGTGGGGAATGTTACCATCTGCCGCAAGTTCAGGTGCTGAAGCGCTTCAGTGGCTACAGGCAGGTACCGAATTTGATGTAGCAATTCTAGATATGCAGATGCCAGAAATGGATGGTTTGACTCTGGCGGCAGAAATTCAGAAATTGCCTAAAGGTAAAAATTTGCCATTGGTGATGTTTTCTTCTATCGGTAAGCCGGAGATAAACGCAGATTTAGAGCAGTCATTTGCGGCGTTTCTGAATAAGCCGATTAAGCTATCTCAGCTTTATAATGTATTGTATAAGATTCTGGGGGAAAAAGCGATCGCAGTTCAAACTGTAGCACAACTGCCAGCAGAAATTGACTCTCAAATGGGAGTTAAACATCCCTTGCGGATTTTACTAGTAGAAGACAATGCCATCAACCAAAAAGTAGCCCTAAGAATTTTAGAGCGACTGGGATACCGCGCTGATATTGCTGGCAACGGCATTGAAGCAATAGAAGCACTACGTCGGCAACCTTATGACATAGTATTAATGGATGTTCAAATGCCAGAAATGGATGGATTAGAGGCTACTCGCCGCATCTGTCAGGAATGGCCATCAGAAAAACGCCCCCGGATTGTGGCAATGACAGCAAATGCCATGCTCGAGGCTCGCAATATATGTCTACAAGCTGGTATGGATGACTATATCAGCAAGCCAATTCGGATTGCAGAACTAATACAAACCCTGGAAAAATGCAAACCGCGCCCCTTGCATAACAAAAAGGGCAGCGAGCAGACTCATTCAACCTCTGACTTATTACCAACTAGTAATACCCGACAAAGCGCTATCGACACTAAAGTTTTGCAAGATTTACAGAAAATGTTAGGGGAAGACGAACCCCAAGCTTTCGCAGAAGTGATTGAAAGTTATCTCGCCGATATGCCTAAACTGATGCAAGCTATCCAAACAGCAATTGATGATGCTGACGCCGAGGCGCTTTGTTTATCGGCTCACTCTCTCAAGTCAACCAGTGCCACTATCGGGGCGATGACTTTTTCCAAGCTACTAAAGCGGGTAGAACAAATCGGTAAATCTGGCAACACAGCAGAAGCAGCTTCAATTATCTCAGAGCTTTGGGCAGAATATGAAAAAGTCCAACAAGACTTACAGTCGATTATGCAGCAATGGCAGGCATAAATATTACTCCTAGCACTAACGATCCCCCTCTCGTTCTGATTATTGAAGATGATCGCACCACTCGTCTACTGCTGCGGCGAGCTATGGAAAAAGAAGGCTACCGAGTGGCAGAGGCTTCTGATGGCGAGCAGGGTTTAGCTAACTATACTCGCCTCAAACCAGATATTGTTTTGATCGATGCTATGATGCCAGTAATGGATGGTTTTACTTGTTGTCGCCATTTGCAAGCCTTTGGCGGCGGCGAGTTGCCTGAGGCTACAATTTTCGCCCGCACGCCAGTGTTGATGATTACTAGCCTTGATGATCCGGAATCCGTAGATCGCGCTTTTGAAGTGGGCGCTAGTGATTTTGTTACTAAACCTATACACTGGGCGGTACTTCGTCAGCGGGTGCGCCGTCTTATCCAACAATCTCAACTTTATAGGCAACTAGAAGCTGCTAACCGCGAACTCCAGCGTTTGGCTACTCTCGACGCTTTGACTAAAGTAGCTAACCGTCGTCGCTTTGATGAGTTTTTCCAACGCGAATGGCGGCGGATGATGCGAGAGCAAGCTCCTCTTTCTTTGATTCTCTGTGATGTAGATTTTTTTAAGGCTTATAATGATACTTATGGCCATCAAGCAGGGGACGATTGTTTGCAGCTGGTGGCGGCGGCTATCTGTGAGGCTGTGAAGCGCCCCGGGGATCTGGTGGCTCGTTATGGGGGAGAAGAATTTGCTGTGATTTTGCCCCGCACTGATGCAATTGGTGCTGTTGTCGTGGCTGAGGAAATTCGTACTAAGGTGGCGGGGCTACAAATTGCTCATAATTCTTCTACAGTCAAAAATTTTGTTACTCTTAGTTTGGGAGTGGCTTGCACGGTTCCTAGCCCCGATTCTTCTTGCGAACAGCTTTTGGAGCAAGCTGATAAGGCTCTTTATGAGGCTAAGGCTGGGGGTCGCGATCGCGTTCAGCTTTTATGAAAACGATATTATTTTTTTTTATAAAATAATGGGTGCGGCTTTTCAATTGCGAAGCCTTGGGCATAATCCACTCCTATTTTTTTAATTTCTTGCATGAGCGCCTTATTTTCAACAAATTCAGCTATTGTTTTAATACCCATAACATGACCGACTTTATTGATAGCTTCTATCATGGCTAAATTGAGAGGATTATTGACAATATTTTTGATTAAGTTACCGTCTATTTTTAGATAATCGACGTGCAAATTTTTCAAGTGAGCAAAAGAAGAAATACTGCTGCCGAAATTATCAATGGCAAATCGACAGCCTATTCCTTTGAGGGAACGAATTAGGGCGGTTGTTTTGCTTAAGTTAGCGAATGCTACTGTTTCGGGAATCTCAAAACAAATAGTTTGCGGGGGAATGTGATACAGGGAAAATTGCTCTTGGATAAAGTTAATAAATTGGTCATCATTGAGGCTGGCTCCTGAAAGATTGATGGCATACTGTGGAGATTGGAGAGCGGGGATTTGGGAAGGGGAGTTGTGAATTTTTTTAAATAAGGTGCGGATAACCCAGCGATCGATAATATGCATGAGGTGATAACGTTCGGCAGCAGGAATAAATGCCATTGGGGAAATAATTTCGCCGTTTTCTTCTAAGCGCAAGAGAATTTCGCAGTAGTGTTGGGAATGAGGGGGTTTTAGAGAAATGATTGATTGGCAGTAAAGGCGGAAGCGATCGCATTCTAAGGCTTGATTAATACGCACCGCCCACTGAGTTTCGTCGCGCTGCCTTGCTAAGCAAGCGTCGCCTGTTTGGTAAATGTGGACACGATTGCGACCTTTATTTTTTGCTGCATAGCAAGCTGCATCTGCTGCAGTCAGAACTGTTGATGCACTTGGCGTTTGCGAATTAATTTCAACTAAACCAATACTGACGCCAATGGAAAAAGTTTTATCCTGCCATACAAATCGAAACGTCTGGATGCTCTGCAAAATTGACTCGGCAATTTGCAATCCCACTGCTCGCGGGCATTGATAGAGAAGTAAAGCAAATTCATCGCCTCCAATACGGGCTAAAGTGTCAGTGCGGCGAATGCGAGATTTAAATAATTCCGTGACTTGGCGAAGCATTTCATCACCGGCAATATGCCCGCAGGTATCGTTAACAATTTTAAAGCGATCAAGATCTAAATAGAGTAAGATGTGTTCTAAATTTTGGTTTTGGGCGCTGAAAATGGCTGTTTCTAATTGATACTCGAATTCGCGACGATTTACTAAACCGGTGAGGGCGTCGTGTCTTGCTTGCCAAGATAATTGCCGGGCTTGTGTACGTATTTGGGTAACATCTCGAAAAACGAGAACTGCTCCAATGATGCGCCCATCTGGGGCGTGAATAGGGGCAGCGGAATGATCGATCGCAAATTCACGCCCATCGCGGGCAATCAAAACGCTGTGGTTAGTTACGTTGATAACGCGATTTTCCTTGAGGGCGATTTCGACAGTATTTTCTATTGGCGTGCCAGTATTTTCGTTAACGACGACAAATACTTGCGTAAGCGGTAATCCTTTAGCTTCTTCTGCTTTCCAGCCGGTGAGTTTTTCAGCAACGGGATTAAAAGATTTTATTAGCCCTGCCGCGTCGGTAGATATGACGCCATCAGCGATCGCGTGTAAAGTAACTTCAGCGAGTTGTTTTTCTTCAAAAAGCGCTTGTTCCATACGTTTGCGCTCAGTGACATTACGCTGCACCGATACCCAGTGCGTCAAAACACCTTGAGCGTCTATAACCGGCACAGTATTGAGTTCTACCCAATATTCGCAACCATCTTTACGATAATTAATAAGCTCTGCACGCACTGGTTGACACTGCGATAAGGCTTGGCGAATTTTGGCCACTTGTTGCGGGTCGCTTTTTGGCCCTCGTAAGCAGCTTGGCGTCTTGCCGACGATGTCTTGTAGACTGTAGCCAGTCATTTGGCTAAAAGCTTCATTAACGTAGATAATGATAGGATCAGAAGGATCAGTAGGGGAGGGAGCCATGATAGCGATCGCATCGTTAGCGTTGACGACAGCTGATTCCAATAAGCGCAGACGGGTTTCTGTGCGTTGACGCTCTGCGATTTCACTTTCTAATTGAGCGATTGCTTGTTTTAATTCTCGGGTTCTTTGTTCGACAGCAGCGTGCAGTGCATCGATGACACCCGACATTTCCATAGGATCGAGAACCTGCAACAAACTGCTTTGAGTAACGATCCCCAACAATTCTCCCCTACTTCCTGCCACCACTAATCGCTGTACATACCGCTGCTGCATCTGTTGATGTGCTATCCACAGCGAATCCTCTGGGCTGAGACAAAACAAAGGCGTACTCATTACATCTTTAGCCTGTAGCTGCTTCAAATCCAGCTCTAGTGCTCGAAATTGCACTATATCTCGCTCTGTCACCATGCCCACAGGAAGAGAAAGAGGATGATCCTTGCTTCCCCATTCTTCCCTTTTTTCTACAATCACTACGCAACTGACGCAATGTGTCGTCATTAACTGAGCCAAACTCATTACAGAAGCGTTTGGCGGTGCCTGAATGACATTAGCATTCATCACTTCTGCTACACGCCGCATTTTCAGAATATTAGCGGGTTGTAGCATTGCTTGGCGAATAGTCTCAGGAGTGACTATTCCTAGAAGCTTACCCGCTTTATCCAAAATTGGCAGATGGCGAATTCGGTGCTGTCGCAGAAAAATTAATACTGTAAAAATATCTTCCGCTTCCGATTGCCTCAGCGTCATTACTGGTTGATTCATAACCTCAGAGACGGGAATATCCCTGAGAGTTTTGCCAGAGCAATCGCTCCATTTTTCCCCCGCAATCAACTTTACAACATCCCGCTCAGTAATTATTCCTAGGATCCTCTGAGCTTCTCCTGTTACAGCCGACTCCATCACCAAAACACAGCTTGCTCGCGCTTCCATCAATAGCGAAGAGATTGCCAGCTCTTCCCCATTGGTTACTGAGTTATTGCCTTTAAGAGGACAACTGTTGCGCAACTGCCCCATCAAAGTTATCACTTCTATTAACGGCGTTTCTGGCGTTACCATGAGAGGATAGCGATCAATCACTTCCTCTAAGGAGGGCAAATAAATGGGAGTTTTTTTTCGCTGCATAGTCATTCTTAATCTTTGTTGCTATTTTCGCGGAGGCTAACCCAGCTTAAAAAATGGTCTTCCTAAACGCTTGCTCTATTATTTAAAATTATCCATTATAACAGAGTTTTGTTTTTTTAACACAGCCGAAAAAAACCGCTGTCAAATGAATTTTACTACAACAAAGACTAGCTCTGGGGAAATTTATCAATCAAAAATCTTATAGTAACAACAAATATAATCACAGTTTTCTTGACACTGAAACTGATTATTGTTTCTAATAGCCTTTTATTTAGAGTTAATAAATAATAAGTGAAAATCCGAACTAAGCTACTTCTGAGGAAAACTTTTACTCAACAATAAACCAAATCCCATAATCCCCAAAAAAATAAAGACACCCGGTTTTCTAAAAAAATCGAGTGTCTGGCTGCCAATTTTTAAAATAAATTAAAGGAAAAGAACCCTTCATGCTCCCGTAATAACAGCTTGGGGAAAGATTTCTTTAGCTTCTGCATCTGCACCGATGCGAACCGTAACACTATTGGGAGCAATACAAATTTGAGCATCGATAGGGAATAAAAGATCAGCTTGATGTTTGGACAAGCCAGCTTCTATCGCTGCCTGCATTAGCATAGGATCGGGGTGAAATTCCGAGTGGGTATTACAGTAAGGCCAAACGACATCTTTTACAGCTTCTTCCAGTAGTTTACCCAAAGCCTTACCAAAGCGATCGAGTATTTCTTCGGAAACGGGGCCTAGATCTTTGCTGATCTTGGGAAAGTCCCCGGAAGTTAAATATATCCAGCGCTCGCGTAAAATATTTTTCCAAGTTTCAACAGCTAGTTTAATTTCGTTATTCACGGCTCAATTTCCTAAACTTTTCTCCTATTTACTATATTAATTCGTAAATTCCGTACTTCATATTTTTTTAATATTTTTTACTTCATTTCCCTGCATATTTGTTACAATTTATTACAATTTTATCCTTTAACATATAATCTAAATATTGTCAATAATATTTACAATTTTTAAATAAAAAGCTCAGATTTTGTAAATTTTTATTGAGATAAAATTCCAAAAATATTTACCCAATATTTTTTCATCCTCTAATCCCCCAATCCCGGCTAAATATTATAAAAAAATACTGACAATTACTAGCGCTGAAACCAAGCCGCCAATGCCACTGCCAAAGCATCTGCTGCGTCATCAGGTTTGGGGATAGTTTGCAGATTCAATTCCCTAGCCACAGCTTGCTGCACGTCGTATTTCTGGGCATTACCGTAACCGGTAAGCGCTAGTTTGATTTGGGCGGGGGTAAATTCTATTAGCGGTAATTTGCGCTGTGCCAAGACTAACATTAACACGCCCCGGGCTTGCGCCACGAAAATTGTATTTCCCATTTTGTAAAAAAACAATTTTTCTGTGGCGACAAGGTGGGGTTTGATTGTGTCGATTAGGGTGTGCAAGTCTTCGTAAATTGTGCAAAGTCTTTGCCCGATTTCTTCCTTTGCAGATGTTTGAATAACGCCAAAATCAATATATTTTTTTGTATATTTATTGCAGGCGATCGCACCAAATCCCACAGTAGCCAATCCGGGATCTAATCCTAAAATTCGCTTTTCCATCTGAATTTATCTGAAGAGAAAGCCTTCGCATTCGCTAATATTTACATGAATGCGAAAGCTCCTACAAAAAAGGAATACTTCTACCGCTTGCCCGCAGATGCGGTTGCTTTTTCATCTTCAGGTTGGGCAATTCCAAACACGCGGCAGAAGACTTTTTCAACCTTATATCCCGAATCGATTGATTCTAAGGGATCTTTGCGCAAGCGGTGGCGCAGACATAGAGTTATAACCCGGCGAATATCATCTACAGTGACTTCAGTTCGCCCTTCCAGAGCTGCCAGGGCTTTAGCGGCGCGGTTTGTCACTAAATCTCCCCGCAATCCATCTACATCTAATTCGGAGCAGACTTGAGAAATTTGCACCCGCAAATCGTATTCGATGTGTACAGATTTCAGCAACTCCTGGGCTTTTATTATTCGCTGCTGTAATTCTTCCTGTTTACTGCGGTATCTTTCTATATATTCTAGCGGATTTTGGTCAAATGCTGTGCGCTCTTCAACAATTTGCACTCGCAGTACCGGCTCTTTAACAGTGCGGATTTCTGCATGCATCCCGAAGCGATCGAGTAATTGCGGGCGCAATTCCCCTTCTTCTGGATTTCCTGAACCCACCAGTACAAATCGCGCTGGATGTCGAATGGAAATTCCTTCCCGCTCTACTGTGTTTATGCCGCTTGCGGCTGAGTCGAGGAGTACGTCTACTAAATGATCATCAAGGAGGTTGACTTCATCTATATAAAGAATGCCGCGATTAGCTTTAGCAAGCAACCCCGGTTCAAATGCTTTTACTCCTTCTGAGAGGGCTTTTTCAATATCAATTGTACCGCAAACGCGATCTTCTGTGGCACCGAGGGGTAAATCAACCATTTGCACTTTCCGCTTGACAACTGGTAGTTTTTCCCCTCTTGCTAGTCTTTCGCGAACTTCTTCGCTCATCAAGTCAGGATCGCTGGGATGGCTATTGAAGGGATCGTCGGCTACGACTTCAATTTCGGGTAATAAGTCAGCTAGGGCGCGGATGGTGGTTGATTTACCAGTGCCGCGCTCGCCCATAATCATAACCCCACCTATTTTGGGATCTATTACGTTTAGTAGTAACGCCAGTTTCATCTCTTCCTGCCCGACAATGGCAGTGAAGGGAAACACAGGGCGACGAGTGGTTATATTCGGGGCAGGGCGAACTGGGGCTGTTACAGTCACGGTATTTCCTAGATATAATGCATCCTTAGATTACCGTATGTTATTTTACAGGTTTGTGTAAAGCCGGGATTTGGGGATTAGCGGATTTCGTACATTTTTGGTTGCGAGTGTTTTAATGCTTGTAGATTTTTTATGGTAATAGCGATCGCGATAATATTTACTTTTCTGTTTCTGGACAATATATCGCTTCTATTTTAGTTTATTTGCGTTTAAATGTCAACCTCAGTAATTTTTATCATTACGCAAATGTAGACTAAAATGCCTTTGTTGGCTAAAAACGAATTTTTGAAGCAATTTTATGAATACACGTCATCCTATACCTGTGATTGTCAATGGTGCTGCTGGCAAAATGGGCCGAGAAGTGGTCAAAGCAGTGGCAAATGCAAAAGATATGACTTTGCTAGGGGCGATTGATCGCAATCCTGATTTTATTGGTAAAGATGCCGGTGAAGTGGCTGGTTGTGGCCCACTAGAAGTCCCTATTACTTCTGAACATGAATCGATGCTAGCATTTGCCGCCCAAGAAAAACAACCAGCAGTAATGGTAGATTTTACTCACCCTAAATCAGTTTATGATAATGTCAGAGCTGCGATCGCTTATGGCATCCGCCCCGTTGTCGGCACTACCGGCATTTTACCCGCACAAATCCAAGAACTTGCCGAATTTGCCGAAAAAGCCAGCATCGGTTGTCTTATCATCCCCAACTTTTCTATCGGTATGGTGCTATTACAGCAAGCTGCTGTCGCAGCCTGCAAATACTTCGATCATGTAGAAATTATCGAACTCCACCACAACCAAAAAGTAGATGCCCCTAGCGGCACCGCTATTCAAACCGCTCAACTCCTCGCCGAAATGGGCAAAACTTATAACCCCCCCCAAGTTGAAGAAACGGAAAAACTTGCCGGCGCCAGAGGCGCTTTGGCTAATGAAAATATCCGCATTCACAGTGTGCGTCTCCCCGGTTTGATTGCTCACCAAGAAGTCATTTTTGGCGCACCAGGTCAAATTTATACTCTCCGCCACGATACTACTGATCGCTCTTGCTATATGCCGGGAGTTTTGCTCGCTATTCGCAAAGTCTTGGAACTCAAAACCCTGGTTTATGGTTTAGAAAAGATCTTGTAGAAAATAAAGGGATTAAAAAGAAAAAGCCGAAATTAGGAGATTTGGGAAATCCCCTAATCTTCTAATCCAGGCTCTCCCTAATCTAAAATTATTGACAAATTAGATTTTATGTTAATTCCATTAAAACGCCAAACCTTTGAAGAACTTATACCTGCTGTAGCTACAGCAGAGCAATATGCTTATTATTGGGGGAAATTTACAGATTTTTTAAAGCGACTATTGATTTCTGTAGTCAGCGTATTTTCTATTTTTTTGATTGCGCTTGCACTGGGAGATAATGGTTCAGGAGCGGCAGAGTTAATCTCAGGAATTATCGCAGGTTTATATTGGCTTTGGTGGCCAGTTGCTGCAGCTAGTTTCCGCAATATGCAATGTCGTCGATATGAATATAGCGCTATTTGGCAAGGAAGGGTTTTAGATGTTTATGTCACGGAGGAGATAATCGGGGAAGAGGAAACAGTAAATTCAAAAGGGCAGTTGGTGATTGTGGAAAATCGGGAGAGACGACTAACGGTGGAAGTAGGCGATCGCACGGGATTTTCGACACAATTACAAGTACCATTGAGAAGAGAACATAAGGCGATCGCACCCAGACAAATAGCGCTGATGGTGGTAATGTCAAATAAACCAAATTTTAGCAAAATTTCTAAGTTTTCGGATATTTATATTCCCAGTTGCAATGTTTGGGTGAGCGATTATCCATTTTTACGTCGAGATCTATTTGAAGAAATAGTCCGTGAATTGCGCGCAACTAGGCAAGCAGCTAAATTAAAGAAAGAGCAGCGAGAAGAAGTAACGAGGCGCTCATCACGCAGCCGCACTAGAGACGAAATGTAACATGGGGAATAGAATTTTCAACAGAATGAATTAAACGTTTGAGAGTGGCTGCCATAACCTCAGAAGTTTGAGCGGAAACGGTAAAAACTAACGCTTCTCGATAAACGCGCCCGGCAGCGTGATATTGATAATTAGCAGCCCCGCTAGAAACGGTAATTGCAGCGTGAGCACAGCGTACTGCTAACTCAATAGCCCAGGCACGTAATTGTAATTTTTCTGCAAAAGAGTAGGAGTTATTATCTAAAAGATTGTAACAGCGAGCGCGGCAATCTTTTAATTCTCGGTTGAGGGCTTCAAATGTTTCGCAAATAAAGCTAAAAGGTTTATTTTTTGCAGCAGCTTCTACAATATCCAAACCAGCTCTCGCGCATCCAAGAGCAAAAAAAGCTGGATTGAGAACATTTTTTTTGTCATTTTCTTGAATCCAACCAGCTTGTTTAATAAAAACAACTCGTTGTTTAGGAAGAAACCAATTACTCAAATGTGCAGTAACGGTGTTAGTAGATGTCATAGCAATAAGCTGTAGGGGTTGGCTAAAAACAATCTCTCCGCCGCTTTCTTGAATAGTATTGAAAAAAGGCACAATCCCAAAAACAGCTTGCCCGTCAGGCAAGGTGGCAGCAGCAATAAATTCCTTAAAGCAGCCAAATCCCGTAACCCAGGGCACCTCACCGTTGAGAAGAAAACCAGATTCAGTCGGCAAAGCATTCAAAAGCGGTTTTCCGGGGCGACGAAGTTGGGAAAAGCCAACGCCCAAACAGCGCTTCCCGGTTGCTAAGTGCGGCAGATATTCTTGTTTAAGAGCAGAGGAGTCGCTATTTGTTATCATTAAGGCAGCTGATTGATGCTGGGTTTGCAGGAAGGCAAGAGCACCGGAATATCGGGCAACCATCTCTTGAAAGGCGCTATTGACGCAAGCGCTTACACCGGCTCCCCCCCATTTTTCAGGCACTCGCAGCCCAAGAAGCCCTCGCGCCCCCAATTCTTTAAAAGCGTTTTGCAACGCATTTTGATCCGCGTCAAGACGGGCAGCTATAGGTGCCACTGACTCACGCAGGTAAGATTCGGCTAATGCAAGTAGGTTATGTTGGGAATTCATATTCAATTCATATTTCATATTCAGTTTATTTTTATTTTTGATTTTTGATTGTAATAAAATTTACTATCACCTCCACCCTTTAATTGCTAAAATTGTGAGAAATAGCCCTGTCTCGAACCGTGACTATCAAGATTTAAACCCTAGGGTAGGCTCGCAGACTTGGAATTTACAAATAAGGATAATCAAAAGATAACCAAAAAAAAGGAGCAACTTGAAAATTCTCATAGTTGAAGATGATGTCATCAACCAACAATTGATTCTCAATCAATTGGCACTTTTGGGATATAGAGCCGATTGCGCTGATAATGGCTCGGAAGCCCTGACGATGCTATCAAGGAAAAGCTACGATATTGTATTTATGGATTGTCAGATGCCAGTCATGGATGGCTATGAAGCAACGCAGGAATTGCGTCGCCGAGAAGAAAGTGCACTACAACAACGCACAACAGTGATTGCCTTAACTACATATGCCTTGCCAGAAGAAAGGGATAAATGCCTGCAATCTGGTATGGATGATTATCTTAGCAAGCCGATTAATTTAAGAGATTTGCAAGCTAGCTTGCAACGCTGGGCTTCCAAATCTGTTAACCATGATGTGCCGGTGGATATTAAGCGTCTGCGGGAAATTACGCGGGGAAAAATAGAAGTGCAGCAGCGATTGTTAGAAACTTTTTTAGAAGCTGCGACAGAAGATTTAAAGGTATTGAAAGATGCGATCGCATCTGGCGATTACTCGACAATAGAGCAGAAAGCTCACCGATTAAAAGGTTCTAGTGCCAATCTTGGTATGCCTACAATTTCTGCCATTGCCGCCACTATCGAACAGCAGGCAGGCGATAAAAATCTATCTCAAACCGCCGAATTATTCGTCGATTTGGAAAGGAATTTTTCTCAAGTGCAAGCTTTCATAAAAAGTTATTTTTACAAAAAAAATATGTGCTAGCATTTGGATTCCCATTTCCTCTGTTTTTTATTTCTACATTAACAAATTACACGCTCCTCATTGTTTTTTTGTTGATGATTCAAGCTCAAACCATACTCCAAACCTTCTACGATCGCCAGATAAGAAGCCTCAATGATATTAGTAGAAACACCTACAGTAGTCCAGCGTTGCGCTCCATTGCTGCATTCTACCAGCACACGAGTTTTAGCTGAAGTGCCAGCACAACTATCAAGAATTCGCACCTTATAATCAGTTAGTTGAAATTGAGCGATTTCTGGATAGAAATTCACTAGCGCTTTACGCAGAGCAGCATCCAGAGCCGAAACTGGGCCATTTCCTTCTGCCGCCTCTAAAATCTCCTTTCCATCAACCGTCACCTTTACCGTTGCTAGTGCGTTAGAGAGTTCTTGCCCTTTATTGCAGTAGACTTGAAAACCCTTAATTTCAAAAAATTTTTGTCTCGTTCCCAGAGCCGAGCGCATTAATAATTCAAAACTTGCCTCGGCGGCTTCAAATTGATAGCCTTCCTTTTCTAATTCTTTCAAGTGTTCTAAAATAGCGCGACAGGCAGGATCTTCTTTATGCAAAGAGAGCCCAAAATCAGCAGCTTTTGCCAAAACATTACTTAATCCAGCTTGTTCTGAAATTACGATTCGCCGTTGATTGCCAACTTTTTCTGGCGGCAAGTGTTCGTAAGTAAAGGGATTGCGCTGCACTGCCGAGACATGAATTCCGCCTTTGTGGGCAAAAGCCGACATGCCGACAAAAGGGGCATGCTCATCAGGGGCGAGATTAGCAACTTCGCTAACAAATCGGCTAGTTTCTGTAAGCTTAGCTAGATTGCTATCTTCAATGCACTTAAATCCTAATTTCAGTTGTAGGTTAGGAATTACCGAGCAGAGGTTAGCATTGCCGCAGCGTTCGCCGTAACCGTTAATTGTTCCCTGCACCATGCTTGCGCCTTCGAGTACGGCAGCGAGGGAATTGGCGACAGCAGTTTCTGAGTCATTATGGGCGTGAATTCCGATCGGGATAGGTGGTTCGTGAACAGTTGAGACTGTGTTAATCACGTGGCGGACGATTTTAGAGATTTCGTGGGGGAGAGTGCCGCCATTGGTATCGCAGAGAGTAAGCCATTCGGCACCAGCTGCGCTCGCCGTTTCTAATGTTTTCATTGCATATTCTGGGTTGTGTTTAAAGCCATCAAACCAGTGTTCAGCGTCGTAGATAACCCGACGACCCCGCGAGCGCAGAAACTCGATCGTGTCTCGGATCATGGCCAGATTTTCTTCTAGAGTTGTTTTCAGCCCTTCCGTAACATGCATATCCCAGGATTTGCCAAAAATCGTCACCCAGCGGGTGCCGGCTGCCAGAATCGCTGACAACATTGGATCTTCTGCTGCCGTTATATTTGGTCGTCGCGTCGAACAAAAAGCGACAATTTCCGCTTGTGTTAGAGGTTTTTCTTGTAACTGCCAGAAAAATTGCACATCCTTGGGATTTGCACCAGGCCACCCTCCTTCGATAAAGGGAATGCCCAACTGGTCTAATTTGCGAGCAATTCTTAATTTATCTTCCACCGATAGAGATAATCCTTCTCGCTGGGCACCGTCGCGCAATGTGGTATCGTAGATCCAAATCTGTTTAGAAGTATTGGCAGTCATGGCAATTGGGAAATAGGGCTGTCAATGTCTAGCAGCACTCCCACAGCTTTAGAGTGCGATTTACAAGCTTATTTTAGAAAGATGTGGGATTATAGATAGAAAAACTTAATATAAAAATAACAGGGTGGATTGACATGCCAAAGGTGACAGCGCAAGGAAAAACGTTTGAATGCGAGCAGGGTGCGAATTTGCGTCAAGTCTTGCTCAAAAATGGCATTGACCTGTATAATGGCGGCGCCAAAGCGCTCAACTGTCGCGGGATTGGCACCTGCGGTACCTGTGCCGTATTCATAGAGGGAGAAGTTTCCGAACCAAACTGGCGAGACAAAATGCGGCGCTCGCTCCCGCCCCACGAGCCGACAAGAAATCTCCGCTTGGCGTGTCAAACCCAAGTTTTGGGAGATGTGAAAGTAACAAAATTTGACGGATTCTGGGGGCAGGGATATAAGACAGTGTGGACTCCCGAAGGCTAGACTAGAAATGTTGCCAATCCGCGTAGGCAGTTTTAGCCGTGTAGCCGCGATTAAACATCGCGGAGTGTTGTGATGAATTCTTCGAGTGAGATTCTGATTATTGGCGGTGGCACTATCGGTCTTTCGCTAGCTATAGAAATGAAAATGCGAGGGGCATCTGTCACCGTCATTAGCCGTGATTTTAAAGAAGCAGCCATTCACGCCGCCGCTGGCATGCTGGCGCCTCAAGCCGAAGGCATCCCCCCTGGGCCGATGTTGGACTTGTGTTTACGCTCGCGCTCGCTTTATCCAGACTGGCTCAGTAAACTCGAACAGGTAGCAGCAGTTTCAACCGACTATTGGCCCTGCGGCATTTTGGCTCCCGTGTACGAGCCAATTTCAGATATCCCTCCTGCCTCTCCACCTGCAATCTGGCTTGATCGCGATGCCATTCACCAACACCAACGGGGGTTGGGCGCAGATGTTGTTGGGGGATGGTGGTTTCCCGAAGATGGGCAGGTAGACAGCCGCGCCTTAGCAAAGGCACTGTGGGCTGCCGTTCGAGAACTAAAAATTGATGTCCGCGAAGGTGTGACAGTTGAAGCGATCGCTCAGCAAAACCAGCGCGTCACCTGCATCCGGACTTCTGCCGGCGATTTTCAGGCACAACACTACATTTTAGCCACTGGTGCGTGGTCGAATCAACTGCTGCCGTTGCCAATTTATCCGAAAAAAGGGCAAATGTTAGCAGTGCGAGCGCACCCCTCAAGCGTAGAACTCTCGCCCACCAATTCCCAAAGCGGGAGCTTGCAGCGGGTGCTGTTTGGTCCCGATACCTATATCGTCCCCCGCCGCCATGGCCAAATAGTGATCGGGGCCACCAGCGAAGACGTCGGATTTACTCCCGGCAATACTCCAGCCGAAATGCAAGCGCTGTTAGCAAGGGCAATCCGCCTCTATCCCCAAATACAGCATTATCCCATTCAAGAATTTTGGTGGGGATTTCGACCAACTACACCCGACGAGTGGCCAATTCTTGGTCCCAGTTCCTGCCCAAATTTAACTTTAGCGGTGGGGCACCATCGCAACGGCATATTGTTAGCGCCGATAACGGCGGTTTTGCTGGCAGATTTGATATTGCAGCAAAAAACCGATCCGCTCTTGGAGCATTTTAGCGCCTCTCGGTTTTTCAACCGCCAAAATTCTCAAACAAAGCAAACTGTCGTTTGTTTACCCGCTGACAATTCCACTACTATCAAAAATTCCCCTTCCATGCTGGCATACGCAACCTTGCAAGCAACTTCTGCCAGGGAAACATCGCCAAGTTTGTCTGTTGATACGCCTTTAATAATAGGCAAGCGCCAATTCAACTCGCGGTTGATGACTGGTACAGGCAAATACCGCAGCATCGCCGAAATGCAGCAAAGTATCATTGCCAGCGGTTGCGAAATCGTCACCGTAGCAGTGCGCCGAGTACAAACCAATGCTCCTGGGCACCAAGGGTTGGCAGAAGCGCTGGATTGGAAAAAAATCTGGATGCTACCAAATACTGCCGGTTGTCAAACTGCAGAAGAAGCTATTCGCGTAGCTCGTTTGGGGCGGGAAATGGCCAAAATTCTGGGGCAAGAAGATAATAATTTTGTTAAGTTAGAGGTGATTCCCGATCCTAAATACCTTTTACCCGATCCTATCGGCACCCTGCAAGCTGCAGAGCAGTTGGTAAAAGAAGGGTTTACGGTGCTGCCTTATATCAATGCCGATCCAATGCTTGCCAAACGTCTGGAAGAAGTCGGCTGCGCAACAGTAATGCCTTTGGGTTCGCCCATCGGTTCGGGGCAGGGAATCAAAACCGCCGCTAACATACAAATTATTATCGAGAATGCTAAAGTACCAGTTGTGGTAGATGCAGGAATTGGCACCCCCAGCGAGGCAGCGCAAGCAATGGAAATGGGCGCAGATGCCGTTTTAATTAATAGTGCGATCGCCCTAGCTAAAAACCCTGTCGCAATGGCTAAAGCCATGGGTATGGCCACTATTGCCGGTCGTCTCGCCTATCTCGCAGGTCGCATCCCCGTCAAATCTACCGCCAGCGCTAGTTCGCCCCTTACCGGCATAATTTCGCAATAGGGAGTATCTGGTATCTGGTATTGGGCATGGATAATTGCTAATCGCTAATCGGCACTTGGTAATTGCTAGCCTTGTTCTTTTACCCTACCCAATACCGGGAACCCAAAATTGAAAACTATATATATATAGATTTAACTAAAAATCTTTGATAAACTCAGACTGAGTATAAAAACTGAGGAATGTATTCATGCCCTATACCACTGAAGAAGGCGGACGACTAAACAATTTCGCCACTGAGCCAAAAATGTATAAAGCTGAACCCCCCACCAAAACCGAGCGGCGGAATTATATTATTATGGCAATTCTGGGTACAGTGCTAGTTGGCGGCTTGCTTTTTGTCGCCTTCTCCGTATCAAAAGTTGGCTGATAATAACCTTTTTTCCTAATTCTTTTTGATTCTTTTTGAACATCTCTATATTCTCTGCTTTATTACTGGGTTACCGAAATAATTCGGTGCCTAGTTTTTTTGCTACGCCCTTCCATCTTAAATATTAAATAAATAAAACTACGAACAGATACAGCGCAGTCTGATGGGAAATTTGTGCTGCTACATCTAGGTTTTTCCGGATCTGGGCCAGGAAATTCTGTATAGGAATTTGGAAACTTGGAAACTCTGATACGGATACCTATTATGCGCAGCACCTACAGCTCGCTTTTGTTTTCATGCCTATTTTTAATGGGCATAGCAACTTATCTCACAAAAAGTGAGTATAGTGCCAAAGCCCAATTTCTACCCGCCGCTGCTCAACAAGCGCAAGCAGATGCTGGAACTGGAATTTGTCCTCACCGTGGCAGTGGAAGGCGGTGTTAACATTTAAAGCCAGCCGTGTATCTATAACACGGCTGATGGGTTGTATCTAGGCGTGGAAACTCTGATACAGATACACCCTCTCCATCATGCCATTGAATTTGTATTTTTTCTCCTATGCCATTGTACTTTAGCAGAGGAGATGACTTTTTGGTATGCACTAACTTTATTTTGTTTTGACAAGGGCAGACAGCCTTTTTTTTTGAATTTGAATAAAAATAATAGGCTTGCCTTCCGCAACCAGGTGCGCTCGCCCCCTGTCACGGAAATCAGTATAACATATTTTGTAAAAATTGCCACAGGGTTGTAAAAAAGTTGTAGGCAAGTTGTAATTCCTACGCAGTAATGATTTTGCTGAGCCTGCTGGCATTGCCGGGATGATACAGCTTTTCCTCTTTTTGGTTAAATTTAAGCATAAAAAAGAGAGCTTAATCGTGTTTTTAAGTATTTTTGGCTATTCCATGGCATGCCACCACAGCAGATGAGATATTGGCACCTTTAGAAGCGATCGCCGATTTTAGGCGACTGAAGCTAAAAAACTTGCTTTTCTCGAAGCTTTATGAGTTCAGTAGGTGCGAGCGCCCCATATTCAGTAATAATAGCAGAAATCAATTCAGCAGGCGTGACATCAAATGCTGGATTGTAAAATTCGACACCAGGGGGAGTAAGGCGTGTATCGCCAACTTGGTAAATCTCAACAGGGTCACGCTCCTCAATAGGAATTTCTGCGCCAGTAGCGAGTTTAAAATCAACCGTTGAGAGAGAAGCGGCGACAAAGAAAGGAATATTGTGATATTTAGCAGCGATCGCCAAATTATAAGTACCGATTTTATTTGCTGTATCGCCATTAGCCGCAATACGATCAGCACCCACCACGATCGCGTCAATCATTCCTAATTTTAGGCAGTGGGCTGCCATATTATCAGTGATAACAGTAACAGGAATTCCTTCTTGCACACATTCCCAGGATGTGAGTTTAGCACCTTGTAGACGGGGGCGGGTTTCATCAGCATAGACACGCTCCAAGCGCCCCGCTCGCCAAGCCTCACGCACCACTCCCAAAGCCGTGCCATAACCGGCAGTTGCCAAAGCTCCAGCGTTGCAGTGGGTTTGAATGCGCAGCTTGTGGGGGGTAGGGGGCAAAACTTTCAATCCGTGTTCACCGATTGCTTGACAAGTTTGTAAATCTTCAACTTGAATGAGCTGAGCTGTTTCCAATAAAACTTGTTTGAGTTTTTCTACCGAGCCGGAAGCCTGGCGAACAGTTTTGAGCATTCGCTCAATTGCCCAAAACAGATTAACTGCTGTTGGACGAGTTGCCCGCAAAAGCTGGGCAATTTTTTCAAGCTGAGAGAGAAATTCTTGTTTATTTTCTGTTTGAATTTCTCGTGCTCCCAGATACATTCCGTAAGCTGCCGAAATGCCTATTGCCGGGGCGCCTCGTACAATCATAGTTTTAATAGCTTGTGCCATTTCTTCTAGGCTGGTGATTTCGACTGTAATATATTCAATGGGCAGCCGATTTTGATCGATGAGTAACACGCGATCGCCTTTCCAGATTACGGGATAAACCTCGGTGATAGTCTTCATAAAAACTTTCCCCATTCGTATTTGTATTTTGCCGGCAATCCCCTACACAATAATCATTATTCTGGCGTTTTCTAGACAATGCTTTTTTTCATTTTTTGCCAAAAAATCAAAAATCAAAAATAAATATAAATAATAATATTTTGGCTTTAAAATTTAATTAAATTAATATAAATTGTAGGGCCTTAAAAAATAGGCCCTACCCGAAGGTTCCTATCAGCTAACCACTGAGAGTTCAGCACAAATTCCTAGGCGTATGCGTTCGGCGATTTGTGGTGGCGTCAAACCAAGATCCGCCATAGACTCAGCGGGTTCGGCGTGTTCAACTAAAATATCGGGCACACCAATTCGCATTACTGGCACCAAGATACCATTATCAAGCAAAGCCTCTGCCACTGCTGAACCAAAACCGCCGATTAAGCAGCCCTCTTCTAAAGTAACGACGCGCCCTGTTTGCTTAGCAAGGGGTAAAATTAATTCCGTGTCGAGGGGTTTAGCAAAACGGGCATTGACGACAGTTGCTTCTATGCTATGTTCGTGGAGAATTTCAGCTGCCTGTAGGGCTGGGTAAACCATAGAGCCATAAGCCACCAGTAGCACGTCATCGCCGTGACGCAAGATTTCGCCCTTGCCGATTTCCAGCGGTTCCCAGCCTTCCTCCATTAGGGGAACACCGACGCCATTACCACGAGGATAACGCATAGCGATCGGTCCTTCGGTATAATTAACTCCCGTCACGAGCATACGCTGTAGTTCTGCCTCATCCTTGGGAGCCATGAGCACAATATTGGGAATACAGCGCAAGTAGGCAATATCGTACATGCCCTGGTGGGTGGGGCCATCTGCCCCGACGATGCCAGCCCGATCCATACAGAAAAACACCGGCAATTTCTGGATACAGACATCGTGAATTACTTGATCGTAGGCGCGCTGCAGGAAAGTAGAGTAAATGGCAGCGAGCGGACGCATTCCTTCGCAAGCAAGCCCAGCGGCGAGAGTAACAGCATGCTGTTCAGCAATGCCCACATCTATATATTGTTTTGGCAGTTTGGCTTGGAATTTATCTAATCCGGTGCCGGTTGCCATTGCAGCGGTAATCGCGACAATATTGGGATTTTCTTCTGCGAGTTTGATTAGGGTTTCGGCGAAAACTTTTGAGTAGGTAGGGGGTTTGGGTTTGCTAGAGGGAATAGGTTTGCCGGTAGCAAGGTTGAATGGGCTTTGAGCGTGGTAGCCTACTTGGTCTTTTTCGGCGAGCGCGTAGCCTTTCCCTTTCACGGTTGCCACATGTACCAGCACAGGACCTTGTATTTTATGGGCTTGTTGGAAGGTAGAAATCAGTTCTTCCAGGTTGTGCCCATCTACCGGGCCAATATAGGTAAAGCCTAACTCTTCAAACACTGCCCCTACTTTGGGAACTGCTAGGCGCTTCATCCCTTCTTTGAGGCGCTGCATGTCGGGGGTGAAGGTTTCGCCAACGAAAGGAATGTTTTTAAACTGCTCTTCGAGATTGTCGGTGATGAACTGTACCGGCTCGGAAAGACGAATTTTGTTGAGGTAGCGAGGAATCGCGCCGACATTGGGGGAGATAGACATTTCGTTGTCGTTGAGGACAACGAGCAGGTTGGTTTTGGGTAGGTGACCTGCATGATTGATTGCTTCTAAGGCCATCCCGCCAGTGAGGGCACCGTCGCCAATTACGGCTACGACTTTGAAGTTTTCGCCTTTCATATCCCTGGCAAGGGCCATTCCCAAGGCAGCTGAGATACTGGTGGAGGCGTGCCCTGCTCCGAAATGGTCGAATTTACTTTCACAGCGCTTGAGGTAGCCGGCGATACCATTTTTTTGTCTTAGGGTGTGGAAGTTGTTGTAGCGACCTGTTAGCATTTTGTGGGGATAGGCTTGATGCCCCACGTCCCAGATAACTTTATCGCGATCGAGGTCTAAAGTTTGGTAGAGACCTATAGTCAGCTCGACGACGCCCAAACCAGGGCCAAGGTGTCCGCCAGTGGCAGCTACGGTTTGCAAGTGTTTTTCCCGAATCTGACGGGCGATTTGCTCAAGTTGGTGGATTGACAAACCGTGCAACTGGTTCGGATGTGTCAGTTCACTCAAATGCATATTAATTTCCTGCTTGGGGGTTCTTTTTCCTGGGGGACAAAGTGGAACGACGACTTCAATTGGCGTGATTTGATTGATGAGTTTAGTTCCACTCAATTTACTAGAATATTACAGAATGATTGTCCCTGCTGTTCGGGTTTTAATATTCTTGGCGATCGCTTTTGTTAAAATCTTTTATTTTACCAGAACCTTTACTCTTCAGAATCGGCAGAATGTGCTCCCTTCCTATACTTTATATCTCCTAATTAAAAAGTCAGTCCATAGGGTTTACATTTACCCTTTTGTATTCGGTAAGATTGGAGGTATTTCTATTACCATAACTAGCTAATTATGTCAATCTATTTTGCTGTTTTTACTTCCCTTCCTTTAAGCGCATATTTTGCTTGTATTCCCATGATTAAAAAGAAGGAAAAAAGAAGAAAATAGTATAATAAAGTAGAAAAAAGAAGGAAGAAGGAAGAAGGAAGAAGGAAAAAGGAAAATTTTTCACCCTTAACACTTCTCCTTCTGTAGGTGAGTTGATCAGGCGTTTGCCAATTCTGGCTTTTGCTCTGATTCAGATGATTCTTGAGGGGGTTCGGAAGACTGTAACTGTGCTTCAGCCTGTTCGACAGAGATGCCGAGAGCGTCGCAATACATCTTGACGTATTCGCGAGCGGATTTAACCCAACTAAAGTCACAAGCCATGCACCGCTTTTGCAGTTGCTGCCACTTATCTTTGTAGCGGAAGCCTTCTGAAGCCCGCACCATAGAGGTGAAAAGATCGAGTGGCTCGTAGCGATCAAAACAATAGCCAGTGCCGGTGTTATTCATAGGATCATGGTGGGAGACGGTATCGACTAAGCCACCCGTGCGCCGCACGATGGGAACGCAGCCATAACGCATAGCCATCATTTGACTGATGCCGCAAGGTTCAAAGCGGCTGGGCATAAGAAAGACATCAGCGCCTGCGTAGATGCGTCTGGATAAGGCGTCGCTTTGAAGAATATAGGCGGACATACGTCCGCGATAACGGGTAGCAAGCTGCCACATTTGATTTTCGTAGTATTGATCGCCTAAACCCAGCACGACAAACTGAGCATCGCTGTAAGCCATGAAACGATCAAGGATCTGAATCAACAAATCGATGCCTTTTTGTTCGACAAGGCGGGTAACCATGCCTATCAAAAAAGCATTGGCGTTGACTTCCAAGCCGACTTCTTCTTGCAGAGCTATTTTGTTAGCTATGCGGTCTTCGAGGGTATCGGCGGTATAATTTTGGACAATGTACCTGTCTGTGGCTGGATTGTAGCTATCGGTATCGATGCCATTGAGAATGCCCCGCAATTTACCGCTGATATAAGACATCAAGCCTTCGAGACCTTCGCCCTGGGCGGGTGTCTTGATTTGCTCGGCATAGGTGGGAGAGACTGTATTGACTTGGTCAGCAAATTGAACTGCTGCCGCCATTGTATTGTGACCCTGCATGTACCAAGGGCACCAAGTAATTTTTTCTAAGTACCAGCGCCATGGCCCTTGATAGGCCAAGTTGTGAATGGTAAATACAGTTTTGATGTCAGGCGTTTCGTGCATCCATACGGGAATCATGCCAGTGTGCCAGTCGTGGCAGTGAATGATATCCGGCTTCCAGTAGTTCCAGGCAAACTCGGCGGCTCCGTTAGCAAACAGGGTAAACCGCCAGTATTCGTCTTCTCCGGAATAGATACGGCGCGGTGAGAAAGAAGGATGGCCAAAGAGGTAAAGCGGGACATTCGCTCCCGGAAAAACTGTTTCGTAGACTGCAAACTTCTGGAACATGGCATTGCCCCACCAGATCGGTTCTTTGGGAATTTTTAGTTTGTCTGGCAGAAAGCCATAGTAGGGCATAAAGATGCGGACATCGTGGCCCATCTGGCGCAGGATTTTGGGCAGAGCTCCGACTACATCGCCCATGCCGCCCACTTTGGCCAGAGGAGCAGCTTCGGCAGCAACAAATAGAATTCGCATTATTCTGTGCGTTCCCTGAGATGGTCACCTAGTACCGTCATCATACCCTTCAGGCAGCACGTCAGTGTTGCCAAGAAAGTGCTATTTATGAAAACTGGCGAATGGAAAGCGATCGCTTTCTATCGCTTTTTTTGTTTATACTTTAGATTTTAAATCTCAGCTTCTCACTTCAGATACATTAAATTCAGAAATCCAGTATTTTTAAATTTTTTTACTCTCCTTTTCCTCCTCTGGCTCTAAAATAAATTAATCCGCTAAAAAATTCTGTAAAAAAATATACATTATTATAACGCCATTAATAAATATTCAATTTAATATAAAAAATCGGTTTTTTTAGAAACCGACATTTTAAACAAAATAGTTTAAAAGCTGCGCCTAGCTTGTAGGAGAGTGATAGCGAATTCTGGCAAGCGATCGCTTGCTGTAAAATTTCAACAATTTTATCCATTTTATGTAGGGTAAACAACATTTTACTCCTCTTTATTACCCACATCTAATACAGCAGTTTCATCACCCAACCTACTAATAAATTCGATTAAATCATCATCCCGACGCAACCAGCCCTTTAGAAACTGCTGCTGTGTAGGATTTTCCTTTACACGCTGAAAGCGATAATTCCTGCGCTCCTGACAATAGCGCTTAGCAGTTTCGAGAGTATTTTGTTTTTGTAGAGCTGCCGCAGTTTGTGAGCCAAACTTACCATCAACAACCAAACCACCCAAAACTTCTTGCAGGAATTTAATACTACCTCTGACACTAAAATTCACGGCTGTATCAAAATGTACAACTGCCAAAGGCAAACACATCAAGTCTGCTTTAGAAGCCAACCAGTAATCCTCATAGTAAAGATTTTCAACTTCCTCCTCAGAAATTTTGAGAACAGATTGTAGCGGTTTACCTTTACGTTGACGATAACTATCGTAGCTGCGCTGGCTAATGCCCCGATTGACTACACCAGCAAGATCCTTGGCATTTCCTACACCAGCTTCCCATTTGAGAGTAAAATCGAGAGCTGTTTTAAAAGCATCAACAGGTTGAGTCATATTTGGGATTTGAAAATTGAGATGTGAGACAGTTAGGGCGGTTTTGTTGAATTGGCATTAATCACAAACATTGAAAAGCCAAAAAACACGCCCACTGGTGAGATTCACTTGCGTTTGCTTCTCGCCAGGAATTTCCCCATCTCAAATCGAGTTATTTTAGTAAAGAAAAAAAATCAGGCATCTTACCCATTATCCTTAGGGGAGTTTTCGCCCCGCTGAACTTGGGCAAAAATTTCATCTAAAATTTCCTGCGCTCCTTGTTGCCGCAAACGATTGGCGAGTTCGATACCGATTTGTTCGGCATTTTCAGCAGCGCCAGTAATGCTATCTTTAATCAATCGCTGCCCATCGAGGCTAGCAACCATGCCGGTTAAAGTTAACTGATTATTTTCAATGCGGGTACTGACTCCAATAGGAACTTGACAGCCGCCTTCTAGAGAGCGCAAGAAAGCGCGCTCGGCGTAACAGCGAGCGCGAGTTTCCGGGTGTTCGATAGTTTTGAGAATATTAATAATCTCCACATCGTCGGCGCGACATTCGATGCCAAGAGCTCCTTGCCCGACAGCGTGGAGGGAGATTTCCTCAGGGATGACTTGATGAATGCGCTCTCCCATACCCAAGCGTTGCAACCCTGCTACGGCAAGGATGAGGGCATCGTAGCCCCCTTCATCGAGTTTTTGCAGGCGTGTGTTTAGATTCCCCCTGATATCTTTAAATTGCAGATGAGGGAAGTAGTGACGCAGTTGGGCAAGACGTCTGAGGGAAGAAGTGCCCACGACTGCACCGGCTGGCAAAGTTTCCAATTGCTTATCTTTATGTTTTTCGTGCACAACCAAGGCATCAGCGGGATTTTCCCGCTCTGTGATGCACGCCAGTAACAAGCCTTCTGGGAGTTTGGTAGGTAAGTCTTTAAGGGAATGCACGGCAAAATCCGTCTCATTTTGCAACATTCCCACTTCCAATTCTTTAGTGAAAAGTCCTTTATCGCCAATTTTGGCAAGAGCGACATCGAGAATCTTGTCGCCCTGGGTGGACATGGTGTGGACTTCGAAGCTGCGCTCGGGAAAACGTTGCTGGAGTTGTTCCTGTACCCAATAAGTTTGGACGAGGGCAAGCTGGCTTTTACGAGAACCGATGCGAATTGTGCGAGCAGCAGTAACACTAGGAGACATAAAGCGATCGCGTCAAGGCAGCAAATATAGTCACCCAATCTAGACTACTACAGAGTGAGACTGCTAATCCAATCTTCATAATTTCGGCGATACAGTAGAACTAGCAGACTTTTGCCCGCAAACAAAACCAACCATGACTGTATTTCCTAGGAAATATCCCGTCGAGCAGAGCGAGCCGCCTCTTTCTCCCAGGGAAACCCTGCCCACCATGTACGATTTACCAAGCGAAAACCCGGAGGAACCAGGTTTGCCTGATGAGGATCACGATTTACAACCCGCTCTTTTGCGTCGTACCTTCCTGCCTCCTAACTATCCGCCAGAGCTCGTATTTAGCGGTAGCGCTCTCAATCTATATTACGATGTTCGCCATCAAAACTGGTATAAACGCCCGGATTGGTTTGGAGTCGTGGGAGTGCCGAGGCTGTATGATGGGCACGACTTGCGTATGAGTTATGTCATTTGGCAAGAAGGAGTTGCTCCTTTTGTAGTAGTAGAATTACTTTCCCCTGGCACTGAAAAAGAAGACTTGGGAGAAACTCAAAAAAAGAAAAATCAACCCCCGACGAAGTGGGAAGTTTACGAACAAATTTTGCGTGTACCTTATTATATTGTCTTTAATCGTTACACCGATGAGTTAAGAGCTTTTACACTTTTATCGGGGCGTTACCAAGAGTTAAACTTAACTGAGCCTAGAATTTGGATGCCGCAAATTGAACTAGGTTTAGGATTGTGGCAAGGAGAATATCAAGGAATCGAGCGCATCTGGTTGCGTTGGTATGACGCAGAAGGAAATTGGATTCCGACTGATACTGAAGCTGCCTTACAACGAACTGAAGCTGCCCAAAAGCAAGCTGAAATGGAGCGTCAACGAGCTGAAGCTGCCGTCGCGCTGAAGAATTGGCGCAGCGATTGCGGGAATTAGGGATTGAACCGTAGGGTGAAGAGTGGCGATCGCTTTTATTTAAAATTATAAAAATTAAAAAAAATAGTGAGCGCCTTTTATTTAAAATTATAAAAATTAAAAAAAATAGTGAGCGCTATGACACATTAATTGCTAGCGAACCCCAGCTTTAATTGCAGAATTAGCTATTTTCATCAACTCTTCCTCTAAACCATTTTTAATCGTGACGCGATACAAAACACCCTGATATTGCCATTCAACCAATGCCGTACAGTAAGCCCCACAATAGTTGTAAAAAATACCTTTGGTGCCGTCAGATAATTGAATATTTTTTAAAGTTTCCCTTTCCCCTCCCATTTTCGTCGTAAACTTTCCGCCTTTTTCAGCTTCAAAGGCACCAATATAGCAGGCAGTTGCATTGCAATTAGCCGTCTGGTTGAATTCTACTCTGTAGGCATTCGCTGTTGCTGTGCTTTTATAGTAAACCTTATTGGAAAATGGCAGACTACTCGGTAAAAAAATAGGCACTCGCGTCTTGCCTTTTATTTGAGGTAAAATCTTGTTAACCGGAAAAGAAGTGCTATTTTTAGCAACTAGAGGCTTCGTCGCCAATGCCTGCGATGTTCTGCTCTTCGTAAGGGCAGAAATTTCTGTTTTCTGCTCGTTTTTCTCGCTATTCCCGGCATACCCTTCCAGCGCCAGCAAGCCAGTGGCAGTTACTAATATGCCCAGTATACATCCAGAAACATTAAAAAGTGTCGATATTTTTTTCATTGTCATTCCTATTTTGTCTGAAAGCCCCCTTTTCGGCGGCATGAAACTATTACAACGATACTCATCAACTCACCAGCAGCCAAAGAATATCCGGATGAAATGGAAAATTCTCCTTTCCTTAGCAAGCAGGATGAGCGGTATTGCCCGAGCGAAGCGGGTTTCTCATCATTTTTATTCGTTTATCTCCTTTATATTCAAATTATATCAAGAGTGCACCGTTATCTGCGAAAATAAAAATAATTTTTTTAATTTTTTAATTAATAAAATTTTAGAAGCTTAAAATTAATGTTGTTTTCGGGGCTTGTTCTAGCAATATACAGATGAGGCCGACAACGACTTAGAATTGGCAGTATCCCTACAGTGAAGGAGACCAAGAATGACAATTGATTAAGAAAAAATGAATTATGATAAATTTTGTTAGCAACCAGCGAACTTCTATGAGTTATTCGCCAGGAGTCACTCATAACAGACAGGATTGCATTTTGGTGGTGGATGATTCCCCCGATAACGTGTTGCTGATTCAGACAATTCTGGAAGAAGAAGGGTGCAAAATTCTGACAGCAGATAATGGTCATTCGGCTCTAGCCCAAATTGAAAAATCACCGCCGGATTTGGTGCTGTTAGACGTGATGATGCCGGGAATGGATGGCTACGAAGTCACGCGACGCATTCGTGCAAATAAAAAGTTACCGTTTATACCGATTTTGCTGATCACGGCTTATGATCAAATGAGCCTGGTGCAGGGATTGGATATGGGGGCGGATGATTTTATCCGCAAACCGGTAGAATTGGATGAGTTGCTGGCACGGGTGAGAGCTCTGCTGAGGCTGAAACATACGATGGATGAGCGGGATCAGATTGCCCGACAGCGGGAAGATTTGGTGTCTCGCCTTACTCACGATTTGCGCACGCCATTGGTGGCGGCGGCTAAAATGATTAGTTTGATGCAGCAGGGAGCTTTGGGAGAAATATCACCGGCAATGCGAGAGGCGCTTGCCACGATGTCTCGCAGTAATGAACATTTGTTGACGATGGTGAATCAGTTACTAGAGGTATATCGCTATGAAGCAGGGCGCAAAAGTCTTAATCTCTATCCGATTAATTTGCAAGAACTAATTCGGGAGGTGGCTAAAGAACTTATTCCTTTAGTCGATTCTAAAGGGCTGTCTCTGAAATTGAACTTGGGGGAGGAGCAAGAAGGTTCTACAAGTAATAATTACATTGTTGAGGGCGATCGCCTCGAACTCTATCGACTGTTGACAAATTTAGTGGGAAATGCTATAAGCTACACCGATTCAGGTTGGATAGAAATTCGCTTAAAGGCAGCTGCGAGTTCATCTGCCGAGGGTTCTGATGATGGCAGCACCTGGGTGACGATTGAGATAGAAGATACGGGAGTAGGTATTTCTGCCGAGGAACAAGCGTTTTTATTTGAAAGGTTCCGCCAAGGTAACCACAAGCGAGCAGGTAGCGGATTGGGGTTGCATCTTTCGCGCCAGATTGTGGAAGCTCATCAAGGAACGATCGAGGTAAAGTCTAGAGTTGGAAAAGGTAGTATTTTTACTGTCCGCTTGCCTTCAAAGCATACAGCGATCGCCTGAATTTGTTTATGGCCTTCTTCTGCTTGCTTTCCCTCCTTCTTACTATTAAAGGCAAATTTTAAAAAGAACACTATAAAGTTTGCAAAAAAAACCGATTTCATAGAGAAATCGGCTTTCTAATTTGTGATTTTTATTTTTCAGAAGGAACCGTTTGCTTAATTGCGGCGTTTCTTCTGTTTTTTGCGTAGCCGATTTGCGGCACTGATGACTCCCGGCTCAATTGGAAATCCGGCAACAGGAATCACTTGATACTGCCGCTCTTCTTCGAGTCGTTTGAGTTCGGTATAGTCAACCCAGTGAATACAATCCACTGGGCAAGTATCGATCGCTTCTTGAATCAACTCCGGTGGATCGCCATCCTGACGAAACACACGAGAGCGACCGTAGTCGGGTTCAATATAGAACGTATTACGGGCAACATGAGCGCAGTGCTTGCAGCCGATGCAAGTAATTTCATCGACATAAACAGCCTTTTGGCGCAAAGCACCACCCAGTTCTGGCTCAAAACCAGAACGCTCTGGGGTAGAGCGCCAAGCCCCCCCCAACTCTGGTTCAAAACCCGACCTTTCCGGTTCGCTGGTGAAAGCAGGATCGGAAAAGTCAGACATTAGGCACTCCAGCGTTGTAGTACTAAGCGGATCGAACCGTCTTCATTCTTTTGTTGTTCAGCGAGTTGAAACCCTTGTTTAGTAGTTTCGTTGATTACTGTGTGGTAGGCATAGCGCTGCGTCACCATGCTTAGGAAACGATTTACCGACCAAGCTTGCTCCCAAAATTGCAGGTCAGCAACCAGTTCGTATTCTGTACCGTTCCAGCTAAAGCCGATATCGTACCCATTTTTTTGTTCGATGGCAATATCAGCTTTGTAGGTTTGACCGCGATAACCGCGAACTTCTCTCGGTCCTGGTTTCCAATCAATTCCCAAGTCGGATAAAGCTGCTTGCAGGGAGGTGAGATTGCGAATTTGAGTTTTGATTTGGCTAAAGTGAGACATATTGGTTTCCTAAGTGAGTAAAGTGAATCAACCTGTACTAAACAAAAACTGTCAGGCGCTCGCCGACAGCCATGAAAGCGGTTTGTGAGTGGTCACTTAAATCTTGACATTTTTGCAACCAACCGCTAGGCTCACGCATAAGCGAACAACATGCTGCTGAATGCTCGCTTCGCAGTTGGTGAAAAGTTTATTACCACTCGCTAAAGGTGGCTCGGGCAACTGTAGTCGCCGACTTATTAACGACTGGGGCAAAAAATTCAGAGGTTTGCTCGGTAGATATCACTCGTCCTAGTTGAGCTTCGATCGCGGCGGTTACTTCCGCACAAGACGAACCCACTATGCCGGTGACTTTCTCTTCTACCCGCCCATCTGGATATATCACAAACTCTAGCGTTTCCATGCTTTTGGCTGATCACTAGGTAATTTTCCGACTAGACCCCCCTGCGGCAAAACCGATGAGGCCGTCTAAATTGACTTTTATTAAGTTAACTGACCGGGTGACCGTCAAGTTTATGTGTTTAATTGTATTACAACAACTCTCATGTTTACAAAATTTTTTAAATCAGTATAGCTCCACTTCTGTTTCTATGCCTTTTGCTTAACTATTCTTTACATCTATTTTGAAATTGCCAGTCAAAAAATCCCCTGCTTCTTGAAATCTGGCCATTTAGAACCCTCTATACTAGAAAAATTTTATATTAAAATTGCAAAATAATAATATTTTTTATTTGGTTTTATTTGGAAAGTTTAATATAAAAAATATTGCAATTAAAAGATAAAATAGATGGGGGAAGTGGGGGAAAGAGAGGCGCTCGCCACAGCGATGAAATTGTCTAATAGCTCCAAAAATGATATATTAGCAAATTTGGGCGCTAAAAAATCTAAAATTCACCACCGACATTTACCACAGCGATTGTCATTTAACCACAACTAATCTAGAAAAATACTTATCGTAACAATAACCAATAATAATAAAAGTCTGCCCTTTGAGGAATAAGTAATGAATGCACAGAAACCAGCCAGTCTAAGCAACACAACTGTCAGCAACTCGCTAACAAAAACACCAATACGCGTGGGAGTGCTAGGCTTTGGGGGTCTGGGACAAGCAGCAGCCAGAGTCCTCGCTAGCAAACGCGAAATGTTATGGGTGGCAGCAGCAGATCGAAAAGGTTATGCCTACGAGCCAACTGGATTAAACCCAGATACATGCATTGCAACATACCATTCAAAAGGCTCCCTCGGTTATTTAGAGCCAGGAGGTACCCTCAGCAACCAAAGCATCCAGGATTTGCTAGAAAAAACCGCAGTAGATGGCTATTTTTTGGCCCTGCCCAATCTGCCGAATACCTTTATGGCATCTGTAGCGCGGCAGTTTATCGCAGCCGGTTGGCAAGGAGTACTTGTAGATGCGATAAAGCGCACCAGTGCGGTAGAGCAACTGCTAAAACTGGCACCAGATTTGCAAGCTGCTGGCATTACTTACATGACTGGCTGTGGAGCAACACCGGGCTTGCTAACAGCAGCAGCAGCGATCGCCGCCCAAAGCTACACAGAAATTCACAGTGTCCAAATTACATTTGGAGTGGGAATTGCCAACTGGGAAGCCTATCGAGCCACCATTCGGGAAGATATCGCTCACATGCCCGGTTACAGCATCGAGCGAGCAATGGCCATGAGCGATGCAGAAATTGAAGCGCTACTTGATCGCACTAATGGGCTACTGACTCTAGAAAATATGGAACACGCCGACGATATCATACTAGAACTAGCCGGCATTTGCCCACGCGAGCGCGTCACCGTCAGCGGCGTCGTTGATACCCGCAATCCCAAAAAACCCCTCAGTACCAACGTCCGAGTAACCGGGCGCACCTTTGAGGGCAAAATCTCCACTCACACCTTTACCTTGGGAGACGAAACTAGCATGGCAGCCAACGTCTGCGGGCCAGCCCTTGGCTACTTAAAAGCCGGCATTAGCTTGCATCGGCTCGGTAGATATGGTCTTTTCACCGCTGCCGAAGTCATGCCACAATTTGTCCACTAGAATCGCCTCAAACATCCCTGACAATCAGGCGGGCGCGCTACCAGAGGAAAGCGATTCAGATTCTTCTATCTCCTCAGTAGGCTCCCAAGTTTGGACCGCAAAAGGCAAACCTGCTGCTTTCAAGCCCCGCTTGATGCGTTCCGGCGTTTCTGGAAAAACTACAAACAGGGGATAGATGTTTTCCCCCTCTTCGCTGAGAATATGTCTATAGCGCATTGGCATCAACCACTCGTAGCCTTTATCCAGCCAAACTTGCGTTTGACGCCACCGACGCAATAAATCCGAAAAATCTTCCTGGGGTCGGTGGATATAGATTAAAATCTCCACCCCCATTTTCACTTTCCACTCCGGATCGCACATCAAAATCGCGACATCGCAGGGCAAGCAAACAGTTTCCCCAGCTTGTATCGGGCTACCGCCACTGCCCGCCTGCGATATCCCCTCCCGCACCCTGACAATTGGCAGCGGAATCGCGATCACACTCTCTTCAGGACGACGCATACTAGGGATCATTTCTAAGTAAGGTCTATACTGTTTCAGAAGCGCGATCGCTGAGCGAGAATCACTATACTCGGCAAGTAAAGCCTCGTAATGAGATGGTTTAACAGCCATGATCTTTTAGATTTAACTTATTAGATTTTAGATTTCAGATTCCTGCCACATTCCCTATCTAAAATCCCAAATTTTTTCTAGCCTAATTTTTCAAACACCGCGAACATAGGCAAGTACATAGACAACAGAATTGCACCCACCAACGTCGCAATTCCCACCATCATAAGCGGTTCCAGCGTACTGGTTAATCCTTTCACCGCTTGTTCAACTTCATCTTCATAAAAGTCCGCAATCTTCATTAACATTGCATCCAGATTCCCTGCTTCTTCCCCAATACTCATCATGCTAATTGCCATAAGCGGAAACACATTAGCTTCTTGCAAAGCTACGCTAATCATCCCGCCCTTTTGAATCTCGTCTTTTGCCCTCTGTACCGCATTAGCAATCACCTGATTGCCTGCTGTTTCTTTCACGATTTCCAGAGAAGTCAGCATCGGCACCCCTGAACGAGTCAGCATCCCGAAAGTCCGGCAAAAGCGAGCCACTGCCGTTTTTGAAATTAAATCCCCAATTAACGGCAGTTTTAGCATTAATGCGTCGATTTGGAGTTTGCCTCCTGGTGTTTTATAGTATGCTTTGTAAGCAGTAACCAAACAAAATATAGTCCCTATTAGTGTGCCCAATTTCCAAGGTGTGCGGAAAAATTTACTGCACTCTAACATGAATACTGTCAATGGTGGCAGCGGCGTCCCCAATTCCACGAATATCTTGGCAAAAACTGGTAGCAAAAACGTCGTCATTCCGAAAAACACTAGAATTGCAATGGTTCCAACCGCTTTCGGATAAGCCGACGCTGACTTGATGTGGTTTTGCAGGCGCGCTGCGTCTTCGAGCAATTTGGCAACCCGGTTGAGTACTTCATCGAGCACTCCCCCGATTTCCCCTGCCTGTACCATTGCTACGAATAAACTATCAAAAACTTCAGGATGTTTGCGCATCGCCTCTGCCAGTGCTACCCCTTCTTCCACGTCTTTGCTTACGCCTTTGAGTGCTTTTTTCATTTTGGGATTTTCGCACTGCTCTGTCAGCACGCCAATACCTTTAACTAAGGCTACGCCTGCGTTGATCAAAACTGCAAGTTGACGGGCAAATATGGCTTTGTCTTTGACGGTAACAGAGGCTAAGGTAACATTAATCCAGTCTTCAATATCTTTGAAGGTAAATTTTCTGGCTTCCGCTGCTTTTTTACTGGCAGCCTGAATGCGCTCGGCATCAGAAACCATGGCTATACTCCGTTAAACAAGTGGCAATTTTTCCAGGGATGTGGGCCTGCTATTTAACAGGCCCTTACTATCTTAATGAGCTGGCTTGGCTGCAGCGGCTTTTCCTCCCGAAGGTTGCGGCCCGATTAAGCGTGCCAGTTCGTCTGGTTTCGAGGTCTTGGACATCGCATCTTCCCAAGTGATTTTGCCATCGTTGTAGAGCTTCGCCAGAGACATTTCCATCGTCTGCATTCCCAATTTAGCTCCGGTTTGAATTGCGGAGTAAATTTGGCTGGTTTTTCCTTCGCGGATCAGGTTGCCGATCGCTGGGGTATTTACCATTATTTCTTGCGCCGCACAGCGACCTCCTCCTATCTTGGGCACCAAGTTTTGGCTGCAAATGCCTACTAGAGAGATGGATAACTGCGATCGCACTTGTGGCTGTTGAATTGGCGGAAAAACGTCTAAAAGTCGATCCACCGTCCCAGCCGCCGAGTTAGTGTGTAGAGTTCCGAACACCAAGTGACCCGTTTCTGCCGCAGAAATCGCTAGACTGATGGTTTCTAAATCTCGCATTTCCCCTACCAGAATAATATCCGGGTCCTCTCTCAGTGCTGCCTTAAGAGCATTCGCAAAACTCTTGGTGTCTTCCCCTTTCTGTCGCTGGTGGAATAAGCTTTTAATATTGGGATAGACGTATTCAATCGGATCTTCTACCGTGAGAATGTGTTCTGAACGCGTCCGGTTGATTAAATCTAGGCAAGCCGCCAACGTCGTAGTCTTACCTGAACCAGTTTGACCGGTAATCAGTACCATTCCCCGGGGTCGGTGTGACAGATCCCGCATTATTTCTGGCACACCTAATTTTTCAAAGTTGGGAATTTTAGAAGCCAGCGCCCGCAAGCAAGCTGCCCAGCATCCCCGCTCTCGGTAAACGTTTACCCGGAAGCGAGACAATCCCTTCACCCCATAGGCGCAGTCTAGTTCCCAGTTTTGCTCTAATTCTTTGCGCTGATTGTTATTGAGCATGCTGAATATCAGCTTCTGACATTCCTGGGAATCCAGTGTTTCTCCGAATTGAACTTGCGGAGTTAGCTTTCCGTGAATACGGAAATAGATAGGCGCACCCGCTTGGATGTGCATGTCTGACCCGCCCTGTTCAATTAGGGACTCCATTACGTCTTCAATCATGTAATCGGGCATAGACGCGGCTCCTATCTCCTATCTTGGATTTTTACTTGATTTACCTATCTCACTACTATGCAGGAGTATAGTAGTTTGTTTTTGAAAGTTGCAAATTTGGGTGTTTCTTACTCTCGAAAAAACTTTTCGAGACGTAACAACTAGATTCGCCCACTTCACAACCTCACTAAAAATAGGTTTAAGTCACCCCTCACATTTTCCAATTCAGTACTTTTGTTACTAACAAATCACTTTGTTTAGTCTTGGAAGCGAGGTGTCATGCAGTAAGGGCAATCCAACATCTCCGGTTGCAATTCGGCAAAGCAAACTTTGCAGGTGAGCCCCTGCTTGCGTTTGGCTTTCAGTTCTGCCTCTAGCCCGGCGTCTGTAAATGTCACCCGATCCACTTCTTCAAAAGTCGTGTAACCCTCGCGCACAAGTTGCAAACTATAAGCCAAGAGAGTCTTCATCCCCTCTTCGACGGCGGCTTCCTTGATGCGCTCGGTGGGTGCGCCTTGGTTGATTAAAGCTCCTATACGTTCACTCATGCGTAAGAATTCATAAACCCCGACGCGCCCTTTGTAACCGACGCCACGACATTTGGGGCAAAGATTGCCGCTTTCCTCAGCCGCTTTGCGCTCTGCTGGGGGAATGACATTAGGTTTGTAAAAGGTGACGTTTACCGCCTGAGATGCTGACATGGCATACCGACCTAGTTCTTCTGGAGTGGGGGTATAGGCAATGCGGCACTCCGTGCAAACTCGCCGCATCAGACGTTGCGCTAGTACTCCCAGCAAGGCTCCGGACACCATGAATGGCTCTACTCCCATTTCGTCTAAACGAGCGATCGCACCCGCTGCGTCGTTCGTGTGCAGCGTCGTCAGCACCAAGTGCCCCGTCAGCGCCGCTTCGATCGCTGTCTTCGCTGTTTCTCTATCTCGCGTTTCCCCTACCAGAATCACATCCGGATCCTGCCGCAAAAACGCCCTCAGAATATTGGCAAAATCCAATCCTTTCGCCCGAATTACCTGAACCTGCGTAATCCCCGGCAAAGCGTACTCTATCGGGTCCTCCGCTGTACAAATATTGATCCCTGGATCATTCCTTTCTGCCAAAATCGAATACAAAGACGTTGACTTGCCCGAACCCGTCGGTCCCGTTACCAAAAACAGACCGAAGGGACGACTGGCAATCTCTCGAACCTGCGCCAGCGTTTCAGGATCGGTGATTAACTTATCCAAGCCAAGCTGGGTACTGGAGTTATCTAAAATCCGCAGCACGATTTTTTCGCCATAGCGGCTGGGTAAGCAATTCACCCGGAAGTCAACTGCTCTTCCCTGAAATATACGCCGAATTCGACCATCTTGAGCTTGCCGTCTTTCCGCAATGTCCAGGTTGGCAATAATTTTGAAGCGAGAAGTGATCGCCGGAATCACTTTTTTCGGCAAGCGCGGAAATGGCTCGAACAACACCCCGTCTTTGCGCATCCGTATTTGTAGGTGTTCTTCTTGAGGTTCGACGTGAATGTCAGATACCCCATCGGAAAGTGCCCTAGCCAATATTTTGTTAACTATAGAAATAACCGGAGCGGAATTTTCTTCACCAGTCAGCGCTGCGTCGAGGTTCATATCCTCGTCTACAGCGGTATCTTCTATTTCTCCTTCCCCCTCGTCGAATGCGTCTGGGCTAAAATCCAGATCCAAAACTTTTGGTTGCTGTTGCTGGGCAGCTGTTTTCTGTTTAACTTGCTGATCTAAGTATTCGGAAAACAACTGCTGGTAGTCTTCTAAAGTCATCACCCGCTTTTTGAAGTCCATTCCCTGACGCTGTAGAATCCGCTTCAGGTCGTCTAAGGCGTTGATGTTGTCTGGATCTACCATTGCCACCACAACTGTAGGCGGCTCGCCTTGCTCCTGGGATAGCGGCAACAAGCGGTGCAGGCGACAGGTATCTTTTAAATTCAGGGTTTCAATTAGGTTGCCTATCTGCTCAACCGATATCCCGTCCATTTCTGGATCGAATGCCGGCACCCCGTATAAAATCTTCAGCTCGAATAGCTGTAGTTTTTTATACTGCCGCAGCAATTCAGGTGGGAGTTCTTTTCCGGTAATCTCCTCTAGTACTTTGATCAGGGGTTTGTTTTGTTCGCGGCTTTGCTTTAGGGCTTGCTGCATTTGAGCCGTGTCTGCGTAACCAGCCTGAATTAATTTGGTACCGAAAGGAGAAAAATTTGTCTGGATGCTTACTAGAGCGGTCGATCGCTGCCTTGGCGTGTAGTTAGTCATGGCTAATTAATCAAAGTTGCTTTTCCTGAAATTGGCAAAATTTTGAGGCTATCTCCAGCTATGAAACCCGGAAGGTTTGAATTGTAGCCAGCAGACTGCGCTATTCGCGCTTTTTTAGTTAAATCTTCTACTCTTATTTTGGCGCTGATTTTTTTGGGGCAATAAGCTTTCCCCTGTGGCACGCCCTCTCTGATGACGGGCAGCAGCCCAAAAATGGGCCGTGAGCTTGTATACTTGGATCATTGATTCTTGCTTGAGTATGCACCTAATGTTCCCTCTGGTTTGCTTTCACTAACATTTTGAAATAATTTTTAATATATTTTATTTAACCTCCATAAATTTGACTGTGCTTGAAATCACGGTTTCTAATTTGCCACTCTTAGCATCTCAGCATATTTTATAGTCAGTCGTGTTTTCTCTCCTGTATCTTCAAATTTTCATAGTTTCTGCATAGTAAAGGAAGCTGAATTATTTTTTTATATACTGAAAAAAACAATAGTAGATATAGGAAATTTTTGCAGATTTAATAACTTTTTTACAGCCACTTCTTGCTACCGGCAAAATTCCCGTAGGTGTTGGTTATGTAAAGCGGTGATTTAATTTATATTCTAACAGTGTTGAAAGCATTTGGGGAGCGGAAAAGCTACGCAAAATTGCTATAATCCACTTTTGCTAAATAACGCTGACTTTTGTATAAGCGGTTTTAATAGTGTGTATACAAGCGCTAATTTTTGCTAGCAAACTAAGGAAAAACTACTTTTTCACTTTGTCATTAGTACCCAAAGAATGTCAAAATGGTGTAGTGAAGGTGACAAGAAAAGCCTGTGGACGTGCTGGACGTTTGGTTGTCACAATTATTTATTATAATAGGATGTCCCGTTTGCCTAGACAGACGGGATAAAAGTGGTAGCCAGCGTAGGCAGTATTTTGGATTAGTGGACAATGATTGAAGAGGAAAAGCAATTAGAGAACCCCCAAGGGTCAACCGAAAAAGCACCAGAAGAAGTTGAACCAGCAGCCAACACCCCCAACGGCTCGCCAGAAGAAAGCAATAGTCAAACAAATACGGTGTCGGAATTGGATGCAGAGGCTGCCGCGTTGCAAGCATTTGCCGAAGCAATGGCAACAGCAGAGGCGGAAGTGAAGGAAAAAGAGTCTACACAACAACAACAACAACCAGAAGAAGCAGCCTCTTCAGTAGTCATAGAAGCCCTGTTTCAGGAAAACGAACGTTTGAGAGGGCAGATAGAAGAATATAAAAATCAGTATGCGCGCCTGGCAGCAGATTTTGAGAATTACCGCAGAAGAACGCAAAAAGAAAAAGAAGAACTTGAATTGATAGTAAAATGTGCGACGATTAAAGAAATCCTGCCGGTGGTGGATAATTTTGAACGGGCGCGAGCGCAAATCAAACCGCAAACCGACGGCGAGATGAACATTCACAAAAGTTATCAAAGCGTTTATAAGCTTTTAGTAGACTGTCTGAAAAAGATTGGGGTCTCGCCTATGCGTCCAGAAGGACAACCTTTTGATCCTAACCTTCACGAGGCTATAATGCGAGAGACCACAGATCAACATCCAGAAGGGACAGTGATCGAAGAACTGATGCGGGGATATGTACTAGGCGATCGCGTTTTACGCCATGCAATGGTAAAAGTGGCTGCCGCACCGGAAACGAGTACAAATTCAACATCAGAAGAAAGTAGCTCAGAAGTCAGTTCTCAAACCTGATAAATGTGGCACCACTCCAGAAGTTATAAAAAATTAATGAAGGTGAGCAGTTTTCCGCAATTTGGCGGAATACTCCCAAGCAAGGGAATCAAGCAAAAATTAATACTGTCCACATTTTATGGGAAAAGTCATCGGCATTGACCTGGGCACAACAAACAGTTGTGTGGCCGTATTAGAAGGTGGTATACCCGTAGTAATTACAAACTCGGAGGGTGCGCGCACCACTCCGAGTATGGTAGGATTTGGCAAAGATGGGGAACGCCTGCTCGGCCAACTGGCAAAGCGGCAAGCAGTAACAAACGCAGAAAACACAGTATACAGCATCAAGCGATTTATAGGGCGTCGCTGGGAAGAGACAGAAGAAGAGCGAGCGCGAGTAACATATACCTGCGTCAAAGGCAAAGACGACACAGTAAACGTCAAAATACGCGATCGCATCTACACCCCCCAAGAAATCTCCGCCATGATCCTGCAAAAACTCAAACAGGATGCCGAAGATTATCTTGGCGAACCCGTACACCAAGCCGTGATCACCGTACCCGCATACTTCACAGACGCTCAACGTCAAGCCACTAAAGACGCAGGCACGATCGCCGGCTTAGAAGTACTGCGGATAATCAACGAACCCACCGCTGCCGCCCTCTCCTACGGATTAGACAAACAAGATCAAGACCACAAAATCCTCGTATTCGACTTGGGGGGAGGCACCTTCGACGTATCCATCCTCCAACTAGGAGATGGCGTCTTTGAAGTCAAAGCCACCGCAGGCAACAACCACCTAGGAGGCGATGACTTCGACAATTGTCTAGTTCGCTGGATAATCGAAAAATTCCTCGAACAAGAAGGTATTGACCTTTCAGAAGACAAAATGGCCCTACAGCGGGTCAGGGAAGCGGCCGAAAAAGCTAAAATCGAACTTTCCAGCGCCAAAATCACCACCATCAACCTACCCTTTATCACCGCCGACGAAACAGGGCCAAAACACCTAGAAATGGAGGTGACCCGCTCACAATTTGAAGGACTGGTAAAACATTTAATAGAAAGCACCCTCGAACCAGTTGAACGAGCGATAAAAGACGCCGGCTTAACCCCCGACGACATAGATCGCGTCATTTTGGTTGGAGGCTCCACCCGCATTCCAGCCGTACAAGCAGCCATTACCAAGTATTTCGGCGGCAAAATACCCGATCGCTCAGTAAACCCCGATGAAGCTGTCGCCCTCGGAGCCGCTATCCAAGGCGGCGTACTTGGTGGTGAAGTTCAAGACTTACTGCTGTTGGACGTAACCCCCCTCTCCCTGGGAATCGAAACCCTCGGCGAAGTCTTCACTAAAATCATCGAACGCAATACCACCATCCCCACCAGTAAATCCCAGATCTTCTCCACAGCCGTGGATGGCCAAAGAACAGTAGAAATCCACGTCCTCCAAGGCGAACGGGCAATGGCTAGGGATAATAAAAGTCTGGGTAAATTCCTACTCACCGGCATCCCCCCCGCTCCTCGCGGTGTACCTCAAATTGAAGTCACCTTCGACATCGATGCTAACGGCATCCTCAAAGTATCGGCAGTAGATAAAGGCACCGGACGAGAACAAAGCATTGAAATAAGAAATACTGGCGGCTTAAGCGAAAGCGAAATCGAACGCATGCGGCAAGAAGCTGAAATTTACGCTGAGGAAGATCGCAAACGCCGACAACTAGCCGAACTTAGAAACCAAGCCGAAAGCTTATTATATAATTATGAAACCACACTGCAAGAACACGGAGAATTGATTAGTGAAGACCTCAAAAACGAACTTAATCAAAGATCAAGTGAGTTGCGGCAAGTGATCGCAGACGAATCGGTATCCTTAGAGGATATGAAACAATGGATTGATTATTTTCAGGGGCTTCTGCTCTCCGTCGGCACTACCCTCTATCAGGGAGCTAACAGTTCCTCTGGAGAATTTTCTCTCATAACCAAGAAAAACTCTGACAATTAAACCTCTAAAAGTAGAGAAAGCAGCAGTAGCGTCGAGGCACGCAATTGCTACAATACTCCAAGTAGGAGAAAATTAGGGCTTTAAATCCAGCAAAAGTCCTACCAAAAATCAACATTATCCCACCCTTACCAAAGCGCTCTATGGCCGCCGACTACTATGAAATCCTCGGTGTCTCCCGCAACGCGGACAAAGAAGAAATTAAGCGCGTCTTTCGTCGTTTAGCCCGCAAATATCACCCCGACGTCAATAAAGAGCCAGGGGCAGAAGAAAAATTTAAAGAAATTAACCGCGCCTACGAAGTACTCTCCGATCCAGAACTGCGCGCCCGCTACGATCGCTACGGCGAAGCAGGTGTATCTGGAGGAGTAGGAACAGGCTTCTCCGATATAGGAGATATGGGCTTTGCAGATATCTTTGAAAGCTTCTTTAGCGGCTTTGGCGCGGGAGTAGGCCAGCAAGCACGGCGACGCGGAGGACCAGTTCGCGGCGACGACTTGCGATTGGATTTGAAATTGGAATTCCGCGAAGCTATATTCGGTGGGGAAAAAGAAATCCGCATCAGTCACCTGGAAACTTGCGAAGTATGCAATGGCAGCGGTGCTAAACCAGGAACACGTCCACGCACTTGCCCAACCTGCAACGGCAGTGGTCAGGTAAGACGGGCTACTCGTACCCCCTTTGGCAGCTTTACTCAAGTTTCCGTTTGTCCTACCTGCAACGGCACGGGACAGGTGATCGAAGAAAAATGCGAGGCTTGCGGCGGAAAAGGTCAAAAACAAGAAACGAAAAAACTCAAAATTACTATCCCTGCAGGGGTAGATAGCGGCACCCGTCTGCGAGTATCTGGAGAAGGTGATGCAGGAATTCGCGGAGGTCCACCAGGAGATCTCTATGTCTACTTGTTTGTAAATGAAGACCCAGAATTCCAGCGAGAAGGTATCAATATCCTCTCAGAAGTGAAAATCAACTACCTGCAGGCAATTTTGGGATGTCGTATAGAAGTAAATACAGTAGATGGACCAACAGAGCTGTCCATTCCACCAGGCACTCAACCAGGCACGGTTCTGACTCTGGAAAATAAAGGTGTGCCGCGACTAGGCAACCCAGTAAGCCGTGGCGATCACTTGATAAAAGTAATAGTGGAAATTCCAACTCGCTTAAGTTCAGAAGAACGAACAGTGCTAGAAGAACTGGCAAAGAAAAAAGGTATAAATACAAGCAGCAAAGGAGGTCAGGGATTTTTCGGAGGTATATTTAAGTGAGGGAGAAAGGAGGTGTAGTGAATCCTGATGCACAGCTAGATTTGCGAGGAACGCCTTGTCCAATCAATTTCGTGCGCACAAAACTGCGTTTGGAAAAAATGGCAGCAGGAGAATTACTAGAAGTATGGCTAGACCCCGGAGAACCAATCGAACAGGTTCCCGAAAGTCTGGCAATGGAAGGTTATGCAATTGAAGCAATAGAAGAACGAACAGGCTACTTTTCCCTGAAAGTTCGTAAGCCACAAGCGTCGGCATGAAAACGGCGGAAAGCGAGGGCGCTATAACCGCAGCAGAAGTACAATTGCTGGGCACGGTATTGTCTGTAGAAGCAAACTATTATAAAGTACAGCTAGATATACCCCTACCTCATACCCACCACCTCCTCTGTACCAGCCGCGCACGCCTGAAAAAAATCGGTCAGCAAGTAATGGTGGGCGATCGCGTATTGGTAGAAAAACCAGACTGGGCAGGAAAACGAGCAGCGATCGCTGAAATATTACCTAGACAAACAAAACTGGAACGTCCCCCTATCGCTAATGTCGAGCAAATCTTGCTCTTATTTGCTAGCGCTGAACCTGAACCAGAACCCTACCAGATAAGCCGGTTTCTGCTAAAAGCAGAATCAGTCGGTTTGACAATTTGTTTGTGCTTTAATAAAAGCGATTTAGTCCCTGAATCAGAACGTCTCTATTGGCGCGCTCGCCTCAACTCCTGGGGCTATCAACCTATATTTATCAGCCTCCTTACCAGTATGGGGCTTGACGAACTTTCCGCTCAACTGCAAGGTAAAATAACTGTTGTCGCTGGCCCCTCCGGTGTCGGTAAGTCTAGCTTAATCAATCGTATTATCCCCGGCGTCAATCAGCGCGTTGGCCCAGTATCCAGTAAACTCAACCGTGGACGCCACACTACCCGTCACGTCGAACTTTTCTCCCTGCCAACAGGCGGCTTACTCGCTGATACCCCCGGCTTTAACCAGCCAGATTTGGATTGTGCCCCAGAAAAGTTGGCACTGTTATTCCCAGAAGTGCGACAGCGTCTAGCAAAAAATAGTTGTCAGTTTAGTGACTGCTTACACCGCAATGAACCTAACTGTGTCGTAAGGGGAAATTGGGAACGCTATGAACATTATCTGGAATTTCTCGCTCAAGCCCTCGCTCACTCTCAAGCCCTTCACCAGCAGCGCGCCCCCGAATCCAGCCTGAAAGTAAAAACCAAACGAGCTGGTCAACCGCATTACGAACCTAAACTCAACACAAAAAAATATCGCCGCTCCTCCCGCCGCCTCGAACACCAAAACTTACAGTTACAGGAATTTTCCCAAGATTTAGAAGAAAAAGAAACCTCAAGCCATTAACTACCTTAGAAAAAGCGATCGCCCGCTCACCCACTCAGCAATATAAATAAATCCTATTCAGACGGCGAATTAATCGGCAGCTCAATCACAAACTCTGATCCTTCCCCTTCCTCAGAAATACACGTTAATCGCCCCCCATGTTTTTCCTCTACAATCTGGCGGCTGATAGACAAACCTAATCCAGTGCCTTTTCCCCTAGGTTTAGTCGTAAACAACGGCTCGAATAATCGCTGCTTCACCTCCGGAGTCATCCCACAGCCATTGTCAACTATCCGAATGGCTACCCAATCCTCCTTTATCACTTCCGTGCTAATACGAATAGTAGGTATTGATACCGATTTCCAATCTTTTTCTTCTATAGCGTCGATCGCATTAGCAATCAAATTCATAAATACCTGATTGAGCTGCCCCGGATAACATTTCACAAGTGGTAACTTCCCATACTTTAAAATCACTTCAATTGCAGGTCGTTCATTATTCGCTTTCAAACGATGCCCCAAAATTAACAGTGTACTATCTATACCTTCGTGAATATTAAACGCCAATTTTTGCAATGAATCCGCTCGGTAAAAATTCCTTAATGAAACACTCAAAGAGCGAATGCGCTCTATCCCTATTTTCATAGAAGAAATTATTTTAGGCAAATCTTTTATAAGATATTCTAAATCTATATGGCGCGCGTGCTCCTCAATATTCGGGATTTTCTCTTGACAATACTGCTGATAAAGTTGCAGATGCTCTATAAGCTGATTAATATATTGTTGCGCGTGACTGATATTTCCAGACACAAAATTAACCGGATTATTGATTTCGTGAGCTACGCTCGCAACCAATTGCCCTAAAATAGACATTTTTTCACTTTGAACCAGTTGCAATTGTGCTGCTTGTAAGTCATGTAATGCACGCGTCAATTCTGCTGTTCTCTCTTCTACTCGCTTTTCTAATTCACGAGCAAAATCTCTTAGTGCTGCTTCAGCAATAGCTCGCTTTTCAATCTCTTCTGTTAATATTAAATTTTGTTCTTCCAGAGTCCTTGTTAAAGAATAAAGTCTTAAATGTAGTCTCAAACGTGCTAATACTTCTTCTTGTTGAAATGGTTTAGTTATATAATCAACCGCCCCTATTGTCAACCCTTTTACTTTATCTACAGTTTCTGAACGGGCAGTCATAAAAATTACAGGTATATCTTTTGTAGCTGGGTTTTTCTTTAGCATTTTGCAAGTCTCAAACCCATCAATCCCTGGCATTATTACATCTAATAAAATTAAATCAGGTCGCTCAACTTCTGCTTTTTTAATCCCGACTTCTCCATCTGGAGCTATACAAACTTCAAACTCAGAGTCGTTAAATAACTCTGAAATTAATTCTAAATTAGTCGGACTATCATCAATAATTAAAATTGATTTCTTTGCCAAATTTTTTGATTTCATTTTTCCTGCAATGGCTAGTTAACTTTTAAAAACATTGCCAAATTTACATAACCAATCGGCTTTGGTAAAAAATAGGATACTTACAATCAGGAAAAAGTTCGCACAAAACACTGAATCCCCCTTTATTTAATAATATAATTTCTTTTCTAGCCCCTATACAATAGTAACTTTACCGATTTTTCTCGCCCTTGAAAGCATAAAACCTTTTTTTAAAATTTTCTTTCCGGAGATAAAATATTTTGAAGTTTGTTAAAATGAATCCAAGCTTTAATTATATTACCTTGCATGATACAAGCGACAACGTTTAAAGCTGTTATTTCCGGTTGATTAGATATTATACGTTCAGCCAGCAGGAGGGAAGATTCAGCGGCAGTGGGCTGCCAGTTGTACAGGTAAACAAAAGCGAGATAGGCATAAGCGTAAGGATTTTGAGAATCCAGTTGCACAACTCGTTGCAAAGCAGCGATCGCTCCTTTGGCATCGCGGCGGAGAACACGAGCCAGTGCCAATCCATAAGTCCATTCTAAATTTTCTGGTTGTAGCCGTAGCCGAAAATCCAAACAAAGCTCCGCTTGCACAATGTAATCCTGAATCGGATCATACTGATTGACGCGCCCGATTTCCTCAAAAATAGGGCCAAGAGAATCTGGCCCTTTCGGTAAAGCAGCAGCCCACATTCGCAGTTGTGTCACCCAATCTAATTCTGGAGCAGGTATCGGGGGGGCAGCAGGATCAATTCTCAGCCGCACTGGCGGTACAGCGAGCGCATAACTTTCACCAGTTTGTCTATTTAAATACATCGCCTCCAAAGTATAAATCCCACGTGCAGAGGCTGGAGGCAGCATCGCCATTCGTTCAATTACCTGAAAACATTGAGATGCTATTTCTTGCTCAGAAAAATACAAACTTCCCAAACCAATACCGTGATCATGTAACCATTGAAACGTCGGTGCCGGAATTTGAGAATCAGAAAATTTGTAATTAGAAGTGTCGAGCCGCCAAGTAAGTAATACTAAACCATGTTGCAATTGTGCCCAAGAACCAGACCATTCGTAGGTAACGGGTACAGGCACGCCAGGAGGCGCGAGCGCAGGAACTATAACACGCTCCAGTCGCACCGGGATTGTCGGAGACACAAACTCTAGAGGCTTTACTTCTATCGGTAAATCTTGCTGACGGTAGAGAGTCAGAGTACTGCCGTCAGGTAAGGGCCAGGTTTTTTGTGCTCGCAAATCAGGACTTTCGGCGATCGCTCTTACAATAGCCGCTTGAGCCTTGGGAACAGAACCTTGCTCCCCGCTTTTAGTAATAAACCAAGAAAGCGAGCGCGCATCTTGATACACATGTTGATGCCGCGTTCCCACCTGACGCCCGTAAACTTGAAAATTGGCTAACGCCCCGTAATAGTTAAAATTGTGTTGGTTGAGAGCAGGGGTTGAAGGTAATACCCCTACTGTAGAGCGGGTGAAAGGTGTAGTAGTGGTAATTTCTGCAATCACATCTCGATGTGGCCACTCAGGCCCCAAATAGACGCGATGTTGAACGCGAGGACTTAACCATTGCACTAGGCGATCGCCTATCACCCCGCCTATTGGCCACAGATTTATTACAGCTAGCAAAAATGCTAAACTTACTGTTCCCCAGCGAATATATCTTCCCCAAAAACGTGGCCACAAGCTTAAACCATAAGCTAAAAATAGCGACAGTACCGGCAAGTATGGCAAAACATAGCGGGAATCTTTGTTAACATTGAGAGAACAGAGAAAATAAGCACCCCCCCAGAAAATAGCAAGCCATTTGAAGGCTTCAACTACAGAGCGAGCGCAGCGTTTAAAATATAATATAATTCCTACTATCGGTATAATTAAAAGTGGCCAAGAAACTATATAGGGCAAATCTCGCCAGTAAAATATCCAAGCATCAACACTGTTGAGAGCAGGATCACCCTCTGCGAGCGCAGCATCCACCGTCGCCCTCTTACTCCCAGTCAAAATCAGCAGCCAATTGGTGCGATACCAAGGACCAAAAATTAACACCGACAGCAGCAAAGATAAAATTAACTCAGCTAAACTTTGCCACTGCCGCCGCCACATAGCGCTCACACTTACCCACAATAGCGGAAAAAAAATAAATAAAATCGCCGTTTGCTTAACTAATAAAGCCAACCCCAAACAAACTCCAAACGCCGATGCCCATATCCAGCTTATCCATTTCTGTCTCTTTTGCTCTGTGGTAGAAAAATGCCGCCAAAGTGTAAGACAATAAAAACATAGACTGATAGCAGCAGTAAGGGGATAGTCGAGGAGAAAATCTAAACGAACTAAATATAGCCCCGGAAACAATAAACACAGTAAAGCTGCCCAAAGAGCTACTTGGCGGTTAAATAAAATTGTGCCTAACCCATAAACTGAACCCAGCAAAATTGCGCTAAAAAATAAATTGACAAGAGTAGCACTATCGGCTTCCGTACCAAATAGATTTAGAAAAAAAGCCGTAACAATATAAGTCAGGGGAGGCACTTTCGACGAAAGCATCCATAAATAATTCCACCAAGAGCTGTCAAACCAGTGAGGATGTTGGAAAGCTCGCCAGTAGTTAAGAGCACCCGTGAGGTAATCGGCTTGATCCCAGGCTGGAACAGAGCGATCAAAAGCAAACCAAAAGCGATCGCTTATCGCCCCCATCAACCAAATTAACCCCAAAATTAATAAACTCCGCCACCGTTGATTGCTCGCATGAGACGTCTTTTTATCCATAGCAAACTCTTAATTCTATTTTTTTGTACTGCTTTCCTCAGCCTTTGCACCACTATTTCCTCTACTGCCAAAGCCCAAAAACTCTACAATCCCATCCCTTTAACCCTGGGAAGTGAAATCTCCGATATTCTTTCAGAAAAAGATATTCCCACAGGGCAGGGAGGTTTTGCTAGAGATTACATTATTACTCTCACTGCTGGCGATCAGGTGGCCATTGACCTCACCTCTACCAGCTTTGATGCTATCGTCTCCCTCATCAGCGAAGATGGCTCAACAGTGGCTGAAAATGATGATGGCCCAGACGGTAACACTAACTCCCTACTATTTTCCCGCGTCACCAAAACTGGAAACTATATTGTCCGAGTAAGAGCTTTTGGCGAAACTGGTGTTGGCCCATTCACCCTCAAAGTCACTCGATTGCGCCCTGTTCCCTAAATTTCAAAAAATTTCTTCAAAAGTACTTGCAAAAATCAAAGAAGTTTGCTACCATAACAAAGTACTCAAAGAAAAAGCTGCCGGGATAGCTCAGTTGGTAGAGCAGAGGACTGAAAATCCTCGTGTCGGCGGTTCAATTCCGCCTCCTGGCATTCTTCAAAACAGAATAACCCGTCATTAAATCTCCTGCAAACGAGGCAAACTTTTAACTATTCTAACCGTCTCCAGACTCACTCGCACAATACGCTTAACCAAATCTATAATATAGCGGGGATTTGATGAATAATTATTAGGATCATTGGGGATTTGGCTATCCTCATCTACCGTAAATTGATAACACTTCATAATCAATTCTATTGCCGACTTG
>DVEG01000004.1 GCA_015295835.1 Oscillatoriaceae cyanobacterium M7585_C2015_266 | reverse complement strand
TATAATAAAAGTTTATTCCTCAAAAATTGCGCCGCGCTGAATCAAATTCAATTTTATCTGCTCGGAAATGCCTATATTATTACCAAATTGAGCATTTTCTAGATTAGCTCCGGTGAAATCGGCACGGGTGATATCTGCACCGATAAGGTAAGCGTTGGCGAGATTAACTCCTGTGAGATCAGCATTTTGTAGATTAGCACCGCTGAGGTTAACGCGTTCTAAATTAGCACGGCACAAATAAGCGCTTTTTAAATTAGCGTTACTAAGTAGGGCGCCGCTGAGGTTAGCACCACTGAGATTAGTTCGCAAATCAGCACCTGTGAGATTAGCGAAACTTAGGTTGGCTCCGGCAAGGTTAGCATTGACAAGTTGGGCAAAACTGAGATCAGCTGCGGTTAAATTTGCGCCGACGAGATCCGCTAGGTTCAAGTTAGAATTACGGAAGTTTGTACCGCTGAGATTAGCATTGTGTAAGTCAATGTAGTGTAAATCGAGTTGGCTGAGATCGGCACCTGCGAAATCTATGGAGGGGTCGAGTTCTAGGGAGCATGCGATCGCTAAGAAATCTGTTGTTGTATTTTGTAGAAAGATTTTTCGTGCGAGGGCTAAAATTTGCTGCTGGCATTGTTTTGCTTTTGCGGTTTCTCCTAAAGATTGGTAAGCGTATTTAAGTAAATTGAGTCCGCGTGCCTGATTGTGCCAGTTTTGGCTTTGTTGAGTTATTTCTAAGTACAATAGTAGGTAGGCGATCGCTTCCTGGTAATTTTCTATAAACAGATAAGCATTGCCCAGATTCAATAGGGCATTTGCTTCTCCTTGTTTGTCGTCGATTGTGCGGGCGAGGTTCAAATGTTGCTGGAAACAAGCGAGCGCTTCTTTTATATTTCCCAGTGCTTGATATGCTGCTCCTATGTTTCCCAGTGCTGCTCCCTGTTTGCGGCGATCGGATATTTCCCGATAAATCGCTAGTGCTTTTTGCCAAGAGAGCAAAGCTGCTTCAAACTCACCGAACTGATATTGAGAAATTCCTTGTTTTAGAAATTGATCTGCTTCATAAATCATAAAGTAAGCTTCACAACAACCCGGTTTGCCGACTTTTTTTCATTGATAGTAGTAGGCAAGCAGTCTTGAGTTGCGATACTTGTGAAAAAGTAAGCCTACCTTCAAACCTTTTTAATCTTCAAAAATTGCTCCCTTTTCTTGCAAATATCGGTGCAATTCCTCGGAAACTCCAGAATCTTTTTTAAATCGTGCTTTTGTAACTTTTGCATTGCTCAAGTCAGCACCTGTGAGTTTTGTCTGTACCAATCCGGCATGTTGTAAGTCGGCATTTCTGAGTATGGCATTAGTGAGATCAGCTTCGCTCAAATTGGCATTACTCAAATTGGCTGCCTCGATATTAGCGCTGTTAAGATTAGCACCGCTCAAATTTGCCAATGCTAGGGAACAGCGATGCAAGTCAGCGCCTGCCAGATTAGCATTGCTCAGCAGTGCTCCGCTCAAATCGGCACCTGCCAGGTTAGCACCACTAAGATTAGCTTCGCTCAAGTCTGCATCGCTTAAATCGGCACCGCGCAGGTTGGCACGGGCGAGATTGCTGCCACTGAGATCGCAATTAGTTAGGGTGGCTCCTAGGAGGTAGGCACCTGCAAAGTCGACAAGGGGATCGAGTTTGGCAATTTTGGCTAGTTGCAAAAAGTCATTGGTTTGAGCGGTTAATATTTGTTGAAGTGCTTCGGCGAGTTCTGTGGGTTCGACGACTGATGGGCTAGGGTTGGGATTGCTGTAGTAGGGGGCATTTTGCAGGTTGTTGTCTTGGAAAACGATTACTCGACTAAAACGGGGTTTGAGTGTTAGTTGCCTGAGTGTGTTGGTTAGTTTGGTTTGTAATATTGCGTGTTTGTTGGGGCTGATGTCGTGTGGCCACAATCCCTCAGCGTCGGTGAGGTGAATGGCGGTGGGGGGAATATCGAAGACGGCTTGTATGAGACAGGGGGTAGCGGTGACTTGTAGGGTGCCGAGTTTGAGGTTAGGGAGTGAGCCTTTTAAAATTGGTTGTTTAGGTGGGGCGGAAAATTCCCAGCAGGGTTCTGTTTCTGTGCCGGTGAGGGTTACTTGGATAGGAGTGATCGCTTCTGTTTCTTCTGCTGTGCAGTTTAGTATTTTACCGTTTTCTAGTTTGAGTTTTAGTTGCCCGTTTTGAATACCGAATTTAACTCTACCTCCAGCTATGGATTGCCATACTTCGTCAAAATGAATGGTTAGATATATTTCCAGATGCGTAAGTTCTGGGGAGTCGTTTGCGATCGCAGCTGCTGTCAATTCCAGGGATAGGCAGTCTTGCTGAGGGATTGAGGAGAGAGTTTCTTGCATCATCAAGTTTTTTTTATTTTATCAATATTTTTTCTTTATTTTTGGATTGTTTGTTTTTTCTGTCTTGTGGGCTTGGGCACTAACGGTTAAATTTTGCATGTTTTCCGTTTTGCCAATCTGTGTCTTCTTTTTTGTCTCCCATTGCAGCCAAATTAAGATGATTTATTTATATATACTACAATATGCAGACAAAAATTTTAGGGCGTTGCTTTTGGTTGTATAAGAACGCCCCTACTTTGAGTTTTATGCAACTGAGTCCACTAATATTTTTTTTTCAAAGCTTAAGACTAAAGCTTTAATGTCTCCTAGCCAATTTGGCGTGCGCGCGTAGTGCTTGAGGCACAAATCTAGCTCATAGTTGAATGACTGCGATCGTAAGTGACGCGGTAGGAGGCAGAGGGTTTGCCTTGGGTATGAGTCCAGTAGTCATCGACTTCGATGCCCACTTCTGCTGCAGAACGGGCAAGTAGAGATTGTTGTCGATTTTTGATCAGGTGGTGGTGGCGGCTCATGAGGGCACGAGCTTGATCTTGAGCAGACATAGTTGATTGCTTCCTTTTATTAGATGGTTGGCAGTAGAGGCTGTGGAAATTAGCTCATTGTTGAGTGAGAGCGGTTGTAACTATATTGACTAGCCGCAAGAGGCTTGCCTTGGATGTGAGTCCAATAGTTAGCAGCTTCTTCAGGGGGAAGCCCAACTTCTGCTGCTGAGCGACACAACAGGGATTGTTGTCGGTTTTTGATCAGGTGGTGGTGGCGGATCATGAGGGCACGAGCTTGATCTTGAGCAGACATAGTGGATTCCTCCTGGTTTTGGGTTGATTGTGGACTGGCTTGTTTGCCTCTAATATCAATGTAGCAAAAAAATTCTGTATTTAATTTTACAGAATAGCTGTTTTTACAAAAATTTACAAAAATTTTTAGGAACGGGAGCAGTCGTGGGCAAAGAGAAAAAAATAATACAGGCTCCCCCAGGGAGCCTTTACCGTCCATTAATCTTCAAACCGTCGGCTGTTCACACAACTTCAGCCGCCACCTTCTGTTTTGGCACAAACCCGAGGGGACGATAAACACGATAATCGATATTAGGGAAGATATTATCGATCGCCTCCACCTTAGACAGCCAGCCGGAATCGATCTTGCCAATATTAATATCCTCAAAAAGCTTAGTAAAACGCATCAAGTGAGAGCGAGTGCGGCGCACGGCGTAGGGAACCATTGTACCGGTACGCATAATAAACGCCCAGTCAGAAGATTGTGCTAATAGCAGTTCCCGCGCCGCTTGGTTGAGAGCACGCAGTTCCAGCTCATCTTCAGGTTCCCGACACGAGAGAGCGATCATCCGCTCTGTTGCCTTATGCAAATGGGGATAAATCCAAGAATTAGTTTCATTCAGCCAATACTCATGAAAACCCTTAAAGCCCCAGCTTGATTGAGCAGGTCGACAAGCTTGTTGAGTTGGGTAATTGCGTAGATAATCTGCTAAGTGCGTCATTGCATAGGTATGCTGGTCGTACCACGTTTTGCGGAACAGATAATCAATAAACCAGGGGCCCTCATACCACCAGTGACCAAAAAGTTCGGCGTCATAGGGGGAAACGATAATTGGAGGGCGCTGCATAATCCCGTACAGGTGTTCGATTTGACGCTCCCGGTTGTACATGAAATTCCCTGCGTGTTCAGCGGCTTTTTCCCGCGCCCAGTAGGGATCATAAAGCTGCTTATCTCCTAACCCTAGCCCGCGACCGGTAATTTTGTGATATTTAATACCGACGTTTTTGCGCTGGCCATTGGGCATAATGTAGGGCTTGATATATTCGTATTCTGCTTCCCAACCCAAATCTTTATAAAATTCCCGATAAACCGGGTCACCAGGATAACCAACCTGAGAAGACCACACTTGTTGAGATGATTCGTGATCGCGACCAAAAGCGGCAACGCCGCATTCTGTAAAAATAGGGGCGTAGGTGCCAAAGCGGGGGCGGGGACGGGCATAGAGCACTCCGTGACCGTCTGTAATAAAGTAGCGCAAGCCGGCATCTGCTAGCATCCGTTCTAGCCCTTCATAGTATGCACATTCTGGCAGCCAGATGCCTTTGGGGGGTCGCCCGAAGTTTTCTTCGTAGTGTTGACAAGCTACTTGAATTTGTGCCCAGACTGCCTGGGGATACATTTTCATTAGCGGCAGGTAGCCGTGGGTTGCCCCGCAGGTAATAATTTCTATATTATTAGTGTCTGCGAATTGCTTGAATGCTACTACCAAATCGCCTTTGTATTTTTCCCATGTCTGACGAGTTTCCCTGAACTCGCGAGCGTAGTGTTCTGCTAAATAACGAATGTGGCCGTTGTGTTGGTTGTGTTCTATTTCTTTTTCGGCCAGTTCTTGTAACATCGCTAGGTGATGATCGTAGCGTTCTTGCAGCAGTGGATCGCGTAGCATTGACACCAAAGTAGGGGTCATGCTCATTGTGATTTTGAAATCTATGCCGTCTCGCTTTAATCCTTCAAATACTCGCAGTAAAGGAATATAAGTTTCTGTAATCGCCTCGTAAAGCCACTCTTCTTCTAGAACGTAGTCACTCTCAGGGTGCCGGACAAAAGGTAAGTGGGCGTGGAGGACAAGGGCAAGATAACCAATAGCCATAGTTATTCCTCTGCTGGTGGATAGAACTGACGCCGAATCGAAAAAGTTTACAGTATTTTAAGATTCTAGGATGAAAATGAACCCTGCAAGTGAAAGCAGTGTCAGCACAGGCGTCAAGTGCAGCTTTGGGAACTGCTTTGCTCGCAGTTGTAGCACATGGCAAGAAAACCGTGTTCTAGAAGTTGCTACTAGGATTCGTATAGACTGCTCGGCGATTAAGCTGTTCTGAAAATAAAGGGGAAAAATACTTATTTCTGAGAACCCGCAAACAACTATCTACTGCGATCGCAAAATATCTCAACTCCTAGCCAGCCGCTGCAATGGCTAATCCCTATAAGGCAGCATTTGACGTTGGTTGTGATAGTAGCAGAGACTTTCGGGGCAGACTAGATGATGATAAGTCCAGCCTGAGATTATCGGGGTATGTGCAGCCGCCCTCTCGCCCTCTACTCTCTCTGTTAATATAGCTGATGCAACTCGGTACTCTCTCTTTCTCGCCTGACTATAATTATTACTTGTTCTTAAACGTAGAATCATACACTGTCAAACTAGAGGTATCGTGTTACGGGAGCCTTATGGAGTCTCAAGGCAAATCACCCAACTCCACAATCGAGCAAGTCGTGCAACGGATTTTTTCTACTCACCGGATTACACGTGCCGATCAAAGACTGTTTATGGCGACGCTTTTATCTAAGGATACACTCAGCCCTGAAGAGCAAGAACATATTGATAAAGTTTTTGATGCACTGCGCCGAGGTTTGCTCAGGGTTGTGGACTAATATGGGTTTTAAAGGGGTGTTTTTCTGCTATTTTCTTACTGTTTTTTTAACTTGAAATATCTCAGTGATTACTCACTTTTTTTTCCAACCCAAAAACAGCCCAAAACAGATTTTTTATCAACTTTTTTGTTAATGTTTGATTCGATGGCTCAAGTCCTCACTCTACGCTCAAAGTTGCTAGGATCTCTTTAAATAGTTGATTCATCTGTCTGGCTGATTCTCGAATACACTGTAGAGATTCGCTGCGAATTTTATCGTTGCATTCTGAGCCTTGACGTTCGAGTAATTCCACTGACAGTAAAATCGCATTTAGCAGTAGGCGGAATTCATAAGATATTCTATAAAAAAACCTCAGTTGTTCTGATATATCTTCACGCATAGTGTTTATCTACTCGATATTAATATAATATGAATCATCTAACACTGTTAGAATTAATGATTCTATCTTCGAGTAGATGTGATTTAATCCGTGCTTGTATGTGATCTGAGATACCAAAAAATAGCGATCGCGATCGCTTTCTTCTCAGGTTATAAAGCATACTTAAAATCTGAACTTATGTCCTCACAGCCCTGCAGGCTGAATGAGAACTAAAAAGGGGAGAATTTTATTTTGTCAGAGGGAGGCGATAAACCAAGATAGTCAGGGATATAAGGGCAAGTGTCCATTGGGGAATCGCCTCTATCATGCCAGACAATCCGTTGAATAAAAGAATCAGTACGCCTAGAATATAGGTGATCGCAAATACGGCGATCGCAGGCACGACAAAACCAGTCATTCCTTGCATATTCTTTTTAAATCTCCTTTCACTGTCTTTTTAAAATTTACATGTTTTGCAGATTGGGGATCAGGAATCAAATGATTATTACTGATTACAGATTATTAACTTTCAACTAACGTTGCTGCTGGCTGAGGGCATTGCCCAGATTTAGGTAGGCTTCGCCATAGTAGGGATCAATGCGAATAGCTTCCCGCCAAGCAGAGATTGCTTGTTCACGTTGCCCAGTTTGATAGAGCGCTATGCCGAGATTATTATAAATTCGTGCAGTAGGAGAAGTAAGACGAATCACTTCCCGATAGACAGGGATTGCTTCAGTATACCGCTGTTGCTCCATTAAAGCGTCTGCTAAAATTCTGTGAATTTCAGGTAAATTTGGTTCGATTTTTACTACTTTTTGCCACTGAGCGATCGCTTCTATCATCTGCCCTGCATTAACATACTGCTCTGCTAACTTTAGACGGGTTTCAACTAAAGATTGCTTGAGTTCATCTTGTAAAGAAGGATTAAGAGCGAGCGCCTTATCATATGCTTCTACTGCTTCTCTGAGTTCGCCTTGAGCTAGTAGCAAACTGCCTAAATTTTTAAAAGCTTCACTATTATTTGGTTGTAGGGCAATAACTTTCTTATAAGCTGTAATTGCCTCCTGAGGCTGTTTTTGCTGCTGCAGAAGCATTGCTAAATTAAATTGCGCCTCAACATTGTTTGGCTGACTGCTGGTAATTTGCCGATAAATTGCGAGGGCTTCAGGAATATCTCCTACTGCTTTGAGAGAATTTGCTAACTTCAATTGCAACTCAGGCTGGTTGGGAATAAAAGTAATTGCTTGTTTCAAAACTGCGAGCGCCTCTTGAAACTGCCCCTTCTGATATAATAAACTAGCTAAATTCATTTGCGCACTTTTCAACCGGGGATTAATATTAGTAGCTTGCCGGAAAGCAGCCATTGCTTCTATAGTTTGCCCCTGAGCTTGTAAAACCGTTCCCAAATTATTATAAGCCTCGGCAAAAAACGGCTGTATACGAATTGCTTCTTCAAATTCCAACGTTGCTTCTGCGAGTTGGTTATTTTCTGCCAGTGCCACTCCTAAATTATAATGAATAGCTGCTATTCTGGGATTCAATCTAAGAGCTTGACGATAATTCGTGATTGCCTCATCTAATTTGCCTTGTGCTTTCAAAGCGAGCGCCAAATTATTATAAAATTTTGCCGAATTTGGATTTATCCGTATAGCTTCTCGATAGGCTGCGATTGCCTCATCTAATTTTCCTTGTGCTTTCAAAGCATTACCATATTGAAATTGTACCTCTGCCTCACGAGGTGTTTGCGCTACAGAAACCTTTTGAATCAGGGAAGTAAAAACTATTAGGCAGGCAGCTATATAAATCTTTCGATACATACTATAAATTTTGGTTATTTATTGTCAGGGATAACTGGTAAATTTGGCGACGAGGCAATGAGGTTTGCTCAGCTATTTTACGGCTGGCGTCTGAGCGCGACATTCCTTGTTTCAATAATTTTATTAATTCCGATTTTATCGATTCTTCTGATAAAATTGGCGTTTCTATTTTGGGAGAGCCACTGATGATGAGAGTAAATTCTCCTTGAGGTTCTCGCTGACTGTAATAGTCTAGCGCTTTTTCAATTGTTCCTCGCCAAAACTCTTCGTGTAGTTTTGTTAATTCCCTGGCTATAACAATCTGACGCTCTCCTCCAAAAATATTTATTAAATCTTGTAAAGTAGCTCGCAAACGGTGCGGTGCTTCATATAAAATAATAGTACGGGATTCAGATTGTAACATTTCCAGACGCTGATGTCGCTCTTTACCTTTTACAGGCAAAAACCCCTCAAATACAAATCGCTCAGTAGGTAATCCTGCTGCACTTAAAGCTGTAATTGCTGCACTTGCTCCCGGGATAGGCACTACTGTAATTCCATTTTTAACACAAGCTTTTACCAATTCATATCCCGGATCGGAAATTCCAGGCATTCCGGCATCTGTAACTAGGGCAATTGTCGCTCCCTGATGTAACCGCTCCAATATTTCTGGAATTCGCTGTAGCTGGTTGTGTTCATGATAGCTAATCTGGGGCTTTTTAATTTGAAAATGGTGCAGAAGTTTACCAGTGTGGCGTGTATCTTCTGCTGCGATTGCATCTACTTGTTTTAAAATCCGCACTGCTCGGAAACTTATGTCTTCTAGATTACCAATAGGCGTACCCACTATATAAAGTGTGCCAGATTTTTGCAGGGTTTGCATTGTAATGCCGGGATTAGAGGTAATGGGGATTTTTATATTCTGGTTTCAAGTGACCAATTTTGTACTTTTTGAATAATAGTTATAATTATACCACGGTGATGCTGGAAATAGAGGCGAGCGCTCTGCTAAAGCCTCTCTGTGTAAAATAATGTTACGCCCGTGGATGTCTCAAATACTTTACAGAAACCACCCCTGTTTGCCACGTGGGTAAATACTTACACAAAAGGCTCACTTTCGCCAACTTTCTTGAATTACTGCTTGGCAGTCAGTGACAAAAGGGGAAGTTTTAATGGTGAAACAAAAGAATCAAAATTCTGCCGGAGTTGTAGACGAGTTTGAGCCGCAGCATTCTAGGGGCTTTGATTTCAAGGGATTTCTGGTGCGTTATATCAGGCGCGCAATTTCTCGGTGGAGTTTAAGTCAGCAAATTGGTGGCGGATATGCCCTGGCTATTGGCATTGCCCTTTTGGGCATGGGTACTGGTATTATTGTCGCCGATATCTATCATAAACAGGCGCTCGTTAAATTGAAAAATGCTGATGCATTTGAATACCTGCTCATGCAACTGCAAATTTCTCTCGTCAGGGCGCGATCGCATCAAATGCGTTTGGTACATGTATTAGGAAATACCGAATGGGTACAAGACGAAATTGAGGGTTTTTTCCAATCAATTGATAAGGCGCAAAGGGACCGCGAAAATCTCGCCTCTTTGCAAGCTAGCTTTCAGCAAAAATCTCAAATCGCTAATTCAGAATTAACAACATTATTAATAAATTATAAAACCACTCTCGAATCCTACGCAGAATTATTGGAATATATTTTAAAACAAATCCAGCCGTTAAATTTACAGCCTTCTCAGATAGAATATGCTCAACGCATTATTTTGCGCTCTGTTAGCGGAAAAATTGCTATCCAGCTAGATCGCCTTTCAGAAAATTTACACAAGCTGATTGAATTAGCTAAAATACAAGAGGAAGAGGCGCTGTTAAAACTGCAAAAAGCAGATGAGCTGCGGCTATTGATAATTGGCGCTAGCATGGGAATAGCTGCAACAGTGGCAGCAATAATGGCATTTCATACAAGTCGAGTGATCGCTAACACTATTAATGCCGAAATTAACGAGCGTAAACGTGCTGAAGAATCGGTTCGTCTTCTCAATTCTCAACTCGAAGAGCGCGTGCAAGAGCGCACGGCAGAATTAAAATTTTCCAATGAAAAATTAATCCTCGAAATTGTCGAACACCGACGCACTGAGTTGCAATTACGTAAAACTCGACAAAGGTTGCAGTATTTATTAGCCTACAGCCCTGCTGTAATTTATAGTTGCAATAATGATGGTGATTTTAGCTTTACTTTTATCAGCGATAATGTTAAATCGATCACCGGCTATGAACCAAACGAATTTCTCGAAAATACTACCTTTTGGAGTCAGCAAATTCACCCCGATGACGTCCCACAAATATCTGCTAGCTTATCTCTATTGTTTCAGCAAGGCTATTGCTCTCGCGAATATCGCTTTCGATATAAAAACGGAGAATATCGCTGGTTGCACGATGAGCTTAAGTTAGTAGAAAACGAAATCATAGGTTGCTGGCGAGATATCACTGCTAACAAACAGGCGGAAGAAGCCCGCATACAAACTGAAGCACAATTACGAGCTGAACAACATCGTCTCCAACTGGCACTTTCTGAACTTCGACAAACTCAAGCTCAACTTGTGCAAGCAGAAAAAATGTCTTCTCTCGGTCAGCTCGTCGCTGGTGTTGCTCACGAAATCAATAACCCTGTTAATTTCATTTATGGCAATCTTACGCACGCTTGCAACTATATCAGAGATATTCTTAATTTGTTACAACTCTATCAGCAACATTATCCTAATCCTCCTCAAGAAATTAAAGATGCGATCGCCAATATCGAACTGAATTTTATCAGCAAAGATTTGTTAGAAATTCTCTCTTCCATGCATTCAGGAGTCGAGCGCATCCGCCATATTGTCCTCTCCCTACGCACATTCTCTCGTCTTGATGAATCGGAAATTAAACAAGTAAATATTCACGAAGGAATTGACAGTACTTTGTTAATACTCAACAGCAAATTGCAGGGAATTTGTGTAATCAAACATTATGGTAATTTACCGTTAGTTGAGTGTTATCCAGCTTTACTAAATCAAGTTTTTATGAATATCTTGCAAAATGCTATATATGCCTTAGAAGAAAAATCTCAAAAACCAACTATTATAATAAAAACGGAAACGGTAAATAACTTCATTCGTGTGCGTATCTGGAATAATGGCCCTGCTATACCTCCGGAAATTCGTCAAAAAATATTTGACCCTTTTTTCACGACAAAACCTGTGGGAAAAGGTACAGGGCTGGGGCTGGCTATCTGTTATCAAATTATCCAAAAACACCGGGGCAAAATAGAGGTTTTTTCAGACTCAGAACAAGGGGTTGAATTCGCAATTACTATTCCTTCTTTTTTATAAAAAAATGTTAATTTATTAAAAATAAGCATTAAGAAATCGTTCATTTCTATTTTACTCAAAAATAAAAAAGCCCGTCGGGCGGGCTAAAATAAATTAAATAAATTAATTAAAATCTAACGAGATTGCAGAGGAGCGTCAAGGGCTTTAACAATACGGCTTTGAATTTCTTCAAGATGGGCTTTAGTATAGTCATTCATATCCCGCCCTTGTCGTCGCAAACAACGCTCAATTTTTTCACCAAGCTGACGTAATTGTTCCCAAGCAAGCGCTCGCCCGTCTTCAGGAACAGAATTTCGGCGTAACACCATATTAATAAGAATATTTAAGTGTTCGCGCTGTAAGCTACGGCGGAAACTAGAAATATTAGGCACACCGTCGCGGGGCTTAAGCACCTCTGTCCAAATTCCAGCTAATAATGTATTGAATAATTCCGGTAATGTCAGGGCTTGTTCTGGTGGAGATTTGATTTCGATATCGCGTAATCGCTCCATGCGCTCGCCTGACAGCAGCTTTTGCAGGATTATAACTTGCGAAATAAATACTATGTCGTGTATCGGAAAGTCAAGACGGTCGAAAAATATATTTGCGTTTAAATCCACCCAGGGAGAGGGCGCTAGTTTATTCAATAACTCTGGCGGGAAATTAAACGCATCTTCAGCAAAAATATACTTCTGCAAGGCGGCTAGGGCTTCTCTCTGTTTGGCTATTGGTACTGGCTCAAATGGCAATCGCCCACTGCCACTGCCTGGGCGATCGCGATAAAATGACTGACCACCAATATATTTCGTCAGCACATATGCATTGTGCAAATATTGCCCAAATATCGTGTTAAACATCTCGCTCACTTCGCTGTAAGTTTCTACCGCTGTCGGATACAGCTTATTGAGGCGTTCCCATAAAATGCGAGCGTTGTCCATTTGCCATTGAGCATAACGTAAGGGATCGCTGCTCATGTCAAAGTAGTTGGCAGTCGGATCAAGATCGAAACTATCCTCATCAGGAGAATAAGCTAATTCTGGGTTATTCGCTTGTTGGGAAGCGATCGCTTCTAAAAATGTTTTTTCTTGTTCTGGTGTATTCGCACCACTAGGCTGATAACCGTATGCGATCGCCCATATATCATATGGTCCTACTACTTGTGGGAAATAATCTCCCTGTTTTTCCCCTATTGGTGCCAAATTCACTGGCACATAATCCATAATGCTGCTTACTAACCCGCGAGTACGTGTTATTTCTGTCTTATTCAATTCTTCTGGTTTAAGCATAGTACTGCCCCGGAAATTGTGCCGCAAGCCCAATGTATGCCCGACTTCGTGAGCTATCAAATAGCGAATGAATTGCCGGGTATATTCTTTCATTTCCTCCCCACTCGGCATAACATTGTGCAATAGTAAAAGCGCCATTGAGCCTACTGCCGCTTGATGGGCGATTTCCATGCTAAAGCACAAATCGTATTTCTCTATTAAACTGGTTAGTAATTGTTTTGTCTGCGGCTGAGATTGGTTATCAAAGGCGTGAGGAAACCCGCACAAGTTGCTATTTTTTATTAAATTAGAGATAAACGACTTCCTTCCCGACTGCTTGAGTTGAATTAGGCTGCGATATTCTTGCTTCGCCGCTCTCACCATATTGGCATCTACGAGTATATCTGCATCTAAAATTTCTCCTGTCAGCGGGTTGACGCGAGAAGGACCTATAGCAAATGCACCATCGACTGAAGTTAGCCAACGAATTGTATTGTAGCGTACATCAGCCGGATCCCAGTCGGCATTGTCTGGCATTTGTCTCACTTCGAGCGCATTGAGAAATCCCGCTTTTTCAAAGGCTTTATTCCACATTAAAACGCCTTCACGTATTGCATCGCGGTATTCTAGTGGCACTGTATTTTCAATCCAGAATATGATCGGTTTTTTTGGCGGCGACAGTGGCGCGTTTACATCTTGTTTTTCTAAATGCCAACGGTTTATGTAGCGCACCATCGGATCTTTGCCGCTGATATTGGAGAAGTTTCGATAATTGGTGGTGAAATAACCTACTCGCTCGTCTGCAAGGCGCGGTATATAGCCGTTATTTTTTGGCAGCTCGGATAAACTGTAGTGTATTTTTAGGTTGAAGGCGCGTCTGTCGGGAAGTGTTTGTAATTGTTTCCATTTCCCCTCCAACTCATTTTTGAAGCCGTAAATTGATTCTATTTCTATGTTTTCAGGAAAGACTTTTACATTGCCAAAATAGGTTTTGCTCTCATCTATCTCGTAAACACTGCCAGTACTTTTCAGCAGCGAAGCTAGATTTGGTACGTCTTGTAAAAACAAATCTCCTAAATCGATAATTATGGTGTTTTTTTCGGAATTTTTGTTTTTTATCTCTAGGGAATATAGTACTGAGTCGCTAAACGAACGGTTGACAGATCGCTCTTGCGGATCGCCTGGATTTGTGCGATAATTTACGTTGCGGAGCACAAATTGTAAGGTGTTGTTTATTTTTTGGAAGTAAAATATAAAATCTTGCAATGGCAAACCACTGTAAAGAAACTGTTCGCCTATACCTGATTCTAGGGTGATGGTTGCTAAGTAGTTTTTGTTCAGTTGCTCTGGCTTTAGTTCTAGGTATATTTTTCCTGTTTTTTTGTGGCGGTAGAGTGTGAATATTCCCTCTAATTTTTCTGCATCTTTTAGGAATTCTTCTATATCTTGCGCTTCTGATTCGCTTTTGATTGTCTCTTGTTTGTTGGCGCTCGCTTCTTCTCTTGCTTTATTTGCTGGTGTTGCTACTACCTGACTCAATAGTGTCGGATATATCCCTAAAAAAATACCTTGCAAAATACACAAGTAAAGTGATATCTTTCTCATTTTATTTGTTGTCTGAAACTGGTTATAGATTTATTCTCTATGGATAGTGCAAGCCCTGCCATCCCTTCTACGACAGATGGCAAAAAAGTCACTGTTCGCCATTTTAATTTTATCAAACTCAGCAAGGTTTATCAACATCGCCTCTTCTATATTTTGCTTAAATTAATTAAGTTAATTTGAAAATTGATTATGCGGGGGTGATCGCGATCGCTTTATTAAGAAATTCCCATAACCGATTTTTAGAGATTTCGATCACAGAGGAAAAGCGGTATTATCACAGCCATGAGGGATGTTCATCACCCCGGCAGCAGAAAAAATACCTCATCCTAAAATCTAAAGACTTAAATAGGTTTTTCGAGAATCTTAAGTCATGCTGCCAAAATTCAATTTGTCAGAACTCTGTTTCCAGGTTTGGAAAACCGGTTATCTTAATAAAACTCATCGACAACAGATTAAGGCTGCACTGTTAAGTGATGGACTTAACGAACAAGACCAAAGATTAATCAATCGACTGCTCTATGCGGTTCGCAGGGGGTGGCTGTACACTAGCGATTAATAAAATAATTAAATCGATGAGTTTTTCATGAATTGGATAGTAGCTGAAGATATTTAATTTAACTCTTTAGCTGTTTCCTACAGAGTGGTGACGCTCACGTTGAGGTAAGGACCCTGAATATGTTTAACTGTACTGAACTCCTGATAAACACCTTCGTTGAACAGCTACAGGCTTGTTACCGCCGCACTTATGGGGGGTACAAATCCGCTTATGGGGAAATTATTGCCTGGGCCGGAGGAATGGCCCTGGAAAATATCGCCAATAGCGATGCCCTCTATCATAATGTTGAACATACTATATTAGTAACGCTGGTGGGACAGGCAATCATCAGGGGCAAGCATATTCGTGAAGGTGGGGTTTCCTGTGAAGATTGGCTGCACTTCACTATTTCTTTGTTGTGCCATGATATTGGCTATGTTAAAGGCGTCTGCCGCTCGGACAATATCGAAGAAGGTTTGTATGCTACCGGTCGCGATGGTAAAAAAGTGGCCCTGCCCCCAGGGGCAACGGATGCTAGTCTGACGCCTTATCATGTTGATCGCGGTAAATTGTTTATTCAAGAACGATTTGGGGGCCATAAGTTAATCGATGCTGATGCGATCGGACGCTATATTGAATTGACTCGTTTTCCGGTACCCAATGATGAAGATCACCAAGATACGATTAATTATCCTGGTTTAGTGCGCGCTGCTGACTTGATCGGTCAACTTAGTGATCCACGCTACTTACAAAAAATCAGCGCTCTGTTCTACGAGTTTGAAGAAATAGGCGCAAATAAAGTCCTCGGCTATCGTAATCCAGGTGATTTGCGAAAAAACTACCCGAAATTTTATTGGCACGGTGTTTATCCTTATATTCAAGATGCCCTACGCTACCTGGAACTAACTCAAGAGGGTAAACAAATTATTGCTAATCTCTATGCTAATGTCTTCCGGGTAGAACATGAACCCTCTCAAGAAACAGATCACCAAAAATTCGCCGCTTGATGCGCTCGTCTGTTTTGAGACTTTTCTCCCCCATCTCTAAGGTGGGTATTTTTTTGTTATTTCAACTTCTCTACCATAACCTCGACTCTTCCCCCTTTTTTTTTATTATTTATTAATAAACAACTCAAATGTTATTTAAAACTGCAAAAATTTTTTACAAAATTTAAAAAGGTGTAAAATAAAATACAAAATAATTTCAAGTTTTCTTTAGAAAGAAAATTGCCAAAATATTGTCAGACTGCTAGTATATGATTGAGACTCAAGGTTAAAGGAATTAACCGTATGGTGAGTACAGCTCCAGAAAAAAAATCCCAAGAAGCCAAAGAGAAAGCATTCGTACTTTGGTTTGAAGAAGTGGGAATTGCCGACTTAGCATTAGTAGGCGGCAAAAACGCTTCCTTGGGTGAAATGATCCAACAATTGTCATCTAAAGGAGTCAACGTTCCCACAGGTTTTGCAACAACTGCTTATGCTTATCGCTATTTTATAGAAAAAGCAGGATTAGAAGAAAAGCTGCGCAAGTTGTTTGAAGACCTAAATTTAGATGATGTAAACAATTTGCGGGAACGGGGTAAACAAGCCCGTGCCTTGGTTCTCAATACGCCATTTCCTAAAGAACTGGAAGATGCTATTACTGACGCTTACCTAAAACTGTGTGAGCGTTATGGCTCTAACACCCAGTTTTGTGAGCGATTTGGTCCGGAATATCAAAAAGAATGTGAAAAATTCAGTAGTGATTTAGACGTTGCTGTTCGTTCCAGCGCTACTGCTGAAGACTTGCCGGATGCCAGTTTTGCGGGTCAACAAGAAACATATTTGAACGTTCATGGCGTAAAGGCGGTTGTGGAAGCTTGCCATAAGTGCTTTGCTTCTCTATTTACTGATCGCGCTATTTCTTACCGTCGTCAATACGCAGAAAAACACCCCGGCTTTGATGAATTTAGCGTTTCCCTATCAGTAGGCGTACAAAAAATGGTACGTTCCGACCTAGCTTGCTCTGGGGTGATGTTTTCCATAGACACAGAAAGTGGATTTAAGAATGCCGCTTTAATTACTGCTGCCTATGGTTTGGGCGAAAACATCGTCCAAGGGGCAGTAAACCCTGATGAATACTTTGTTTTCAAACCAACACTAAAACAAGGTTTCCGCCCAATTTTAGAAAAACGCCTCGGCACCAAAGAAATTAAAATGGTGTATGACGTAGGCGGATCGAAATTAACAAAGAACGTACCAGTACCAGAATCAGAACGTAATAAATATTGCTTGACTGATGACGAAATTCTGCTGCTTGCTAAATGGGCGACAATAATAGAAGAACACTACTCCGCGGTGCGGGGTAAAGATACACCGATGGATATTGAGTGGGCTAAAGATGGTATCACTGAAGAACTGTATATCGTGCAAGCCCGCCCAGAAACGGTACAGTCTCAAAAATCTGGTAGTGTTCTGCGCACCTATAAACTCAAAGGAACAGGGGAAGTACTGGTCACCGGTCGTGCTGTCGGGGAAATGATCGGTCAAGGTAAAGCCCGTGTCATCCTGGATGTTCACCGCATTGATGAATTCCAAGAAGGGGAAGTTTTGGTAACTAATAAGACGGACCCTGATTGGGAGCCAATCATGAAGAAGGCAAGTGCGATCGTTACTAATCAAGGGGGTCGCACTTGTCACGCTGCGATTATCGCCCGCGAAATGGGGATTCCGGCGATCGTTGGTTGCGGCAATGCTACCGGTGTACTAAAAACTGGTCAGGAAATTACTATCTCCTGCGCTGAAGGTGAAGAGGGGAAGGTTTATAATGGTTTACTGCCTTTCGAGGTAGAGGAAACTCAACTCGATAAACTGCCCACTACCCGCACTAAGATTATGATGAATGTGGGCAACCCTGAAGAGGCCTTCGGTTTGTCTTCTATTCCTTGTGATGGTGTCGGTTTGGCTCGTCTCGAATTCATCATCGCTAATCATATCAAGTGCCATCCGCTGGCTTTGATTAAATATGATGAACTCGAAGATGAGGCGGTTAAGAAGGAAATTGCTGAACTTACCGCGCTTTATCCTCATAAGCCTGATTTCTTTGTAGATAAGCTGGCTCAGGGTATCGGCACGATCGCTGCGGCTTTCTATCCTAATCCAGTTATTGTCCGCATGTCTGACTTTAAGAGCAATGAATATGCTAATTTGCTCGGCGGACGTCAGTTTGAGCCGAAGGAAGAAAACCCGATGATCGGTTGGCGCGGTGCCTCTCGCTATTATGACCCGATGTATGCTGAAGCTTTCGGGTTAGAATGTAAGGCTCTCAAGCTTGTCCGCGATCAAATGGGCTTAGTTAATGTTATCCCGATGATTCCTTTCTGCCGCACTCCCGATGAAGGTCGTCGTGTGTTGGCTGAAATGGAAAAACATGGTTTGAAGCGCGGCGAAAATGGCTTGCAAGTCTATGTGATGTGTGAGATACCCAGTAATGTTATCTTGGCTGATGAGTTCAGTCAAGTGTTTGATGGGTTCTCGATTGGTTCTAATGACTTGACGCAGTTGACTCTAGGTCTTGATCGCGACTCGGCTCTGGTTGCTCATATCTTTGATGAACGTAATCCAGCCGTCAAGGATATGGTACGCATGGTTATCGAAAAGGCTAAGAAGAATAATCGCAAGATCGGTATCTGCGGTCAAGCTCCCAGCGACTATCCTGAGTTTGCTCGCTTCCTGGTTGAGTTGGGTATTGATTCTATCAGTTTGAATCCTGACTCGGTAATTAAGACGCTTCTCGACATTGCTAAAATGGAAGGCGTCTCGTAAAAGGTGAAAGTTGCTCTCCTCTGCTCCAGAGGCTTTCTCTGGGGCAGTTTTTTGGTTTTAGGTGGGTTTATTTATGTTTGAACAGTTATTCACAGTTACTGGTGATATTACCCAAACAATGAGTGCTATTCGCCGCCCCCTTAAGGGTGTTATTGTTGGCACTGGGCAGGTGGGTATGGCGATCGCTTACTCTATGTTGATCCAAAATACTCTCAATGAAATGCTGCTTGTTGATGTTAATCAAGAAAAGCTACAAGGGGAAGTTATGGATTTGATCCATGGTCTCCCTTTTGTAGAACCAACTATAGTACGCGCCGGCACTTTGGCTGATAGTGATGATCCAGATATTGTGATTATTACTGCTGGAGCTAAGCAAAAACCTGGCGAAACTCGTTTGGATCTTGTCAGCCGCAATGTGGGAATTTTTAAAACTTTGATTCCTGAAGTGGTTAAATATTGCCCTAATTCTATTTTACTTCTGGTGACAAATCCTGTTGATATAATGACTTATGTTTCTCTGAAATTATCTGGTTTCCCTAGTAATCGTGTTATCGGCTCCGGAACTGTTTTAGATACGGCACGCTTTCGCTCTCTATTGGCAGATAAAATTAAAATTGATCCCCGCAGTATGCATGCTTATATTATCGGTGAACATGGGGATAGTGAAGTTCCTGTCTGGAGTAAGGTTAATATATCGGGAATGCATTTGGTGCCAGATGGTTTAGAAACTGAAAATGATACTCTTCGAGCTATTTTTGAACAAGTTAAAAATGCAGCTTATGAAATTATTAAACGTAAAGGAGCAACAAGTTATGCTATAGGTTTGGGGGTGACGGAAATTGTTAAGGCAATATTACGCGATCGCAATCGAGTTTTAACAGTCAGCACCTTAATAAACGGATTATATGGAATTTCTGATGTTTGTCTAAGTTTACCAGCAGTATTAAACCGTCTAGGCGTAACGCGAATTTTAAATTTATCATTAACCCCAGCAGAAGAAAAACAGCTACAACACTCTGCTGAAATCATTCGCAAAGTTATTCAATCCTTGGAATTTTAACATTGTGCCAGTTTAGGTGCCAGATTTTTTCAAAAAATTGTGTAATTTTACACACTTGTGCTAGTATATGAATAATGGAGAAGGTGTTGCCACATAAGATATATTCCATATGGTGGGGGTTTCCCTCAGTAGATAATTTAATTTAATAATTTATTGAGTGCGTCTTTCCATAAATATTACCCGGTTTCTCTCGGAAACCAGGTTTTTAGTATAGTATTGTATTAGTCATTGTTGAAAAGTGCATCAAAAGTCGCCCGTAACGCTTCGATGTCACCGATTCGTGCCACTAAAAGATTTTCTTTGCCTGCATCTTTTAGTCGCTCCCGCCAATAGCTAATTTTATCAGAATTATTCACCCAGAAATTAATTACTGTCTCCACAACGTCATCCACATCCCAACCACGTTTGGGAGAAACTGCCTCAACAGATTGAATAAATGCATCTAGTGTGCACTTGCGAGTGCCAACATACTCTACACATTGGCGCTGCTGTGAATGCTGTAAATGTTGTTGATTAAAGAAATGTAAAAGCGGCGATATTCCTAAAATGTCAAATGAGTAAGTCATGCTTATCTCCTGAAGAATTGTCTCACTATTAAATTACCCAGTCGATAGTTGCTATTAATACATTAAAATTTGCTACGTTTTGTTACTATTTTTACCATTTTTATTATAACTTTGGCTAAAATTTGGCCATATTTTTTATATTTATTTACATAAATTCATACAACTTAAGATAAAATCAATCATAAGTGTTTTATGATTTTACAGTTTACGTATGATTGCTTTTTTTGAGTGGCTAAATCAAGTCAAAGGGGAATTAGCAGCACTAGGCGCTGCGGGTTTATGGGCGAGTGCCTCAGTTATATATGAGCGGGTAGGGGAGAAAATCCCGCCATTACATTTAAATTTGGTAAAGGGGATAATAGCAAGCGTCTTTTTGGTGATTACTTTTTTAATTCAGGGGCAAACGCTGCCAGTCTTAGAACCTTTTGCGTTTTGGATGCTAGTATTTTCTGGTGTAATTGGCATTGCTGTTGCTGATACTGCTTTATTTGCTGCTTTTAATTTCCTAGGTGCACGACGTACTTTATTATTTAAAGTGTTAACGGCACCGACTGTAGCCGTGATTGCGATGATTTTTCTACAGGAAAAACTAACAGCGATCGCCTGGTGTGGTATAGTGCTTACCTTAACGGGGGTAGCGTGGGTAATCAGTGAGAGAGTTGCCGACACTGCCACTAAGGGGAGATTTTTAGTTATTGGCATAGGTTGGGCAACAGTATCCACTCTTGGGGATGCCAGTGCTGCTGTGCTTTCCCGTGCTGCCCTTGCTCAGAATTCCATTGATCCTTTGTGGAGTACATTTGTGAGATTAAATTCTGGTAGTTTAGTATTACTATTATGGATGTTATGGCAGAAAAGTGCCATTAAGCTACAAGTATTAAAATCGAAAAACTTGTTTTTAGTTATAGCCTTAACTGCATTTTTCAGCACTTATTTAGGGATATGGTTACAACAAGTTAGTTTAAAATTCGCTGCTGCTGGTATTACTCAGACACTAAGTGCCACAAGCCCTTTATTTATTATTCCGATTGCTTACTGGTTAGGGGAAAAAATCAGTTTAAGAGCGATTTTAGGAGTTTTAATAGCCTTAAGCGGGGTAGCACTTTTATTTGGGGTGAAATAACCTATTGACAAGTAGGGAGTGTTTGACTATAATGTGTTTGATGGGGAAGAAATATCTTGATATATTGTAAAAAGCACACTAACCAGGGGTACCTAAATCTGAGCTGCAATAATTAAAGTTTAAGAGCGAGAGTCAAGCCATCGCCGATAGGGAGAAGACTAAGAGAAATACGGTTATCAGAGAGTAACTTATTATTAAGAGCGCGGATAGATTGAGTGCGGGAATCTTGGATTAGAGGATCGGCGACAAGTCCATTCCAGAGAGTATTATCAATAGCGATCAAGCCGCCGCGACGAGTAAGAAGAAGCGAGCGCTCATAATAATTAAGATAATTTTCTTTATCTGCGTCAATAAAAACAAAATCAAAAGTTTCTGCTTGTCCATTTGCCAGAAGGGAGTCGAGAGTTTCGAGAGCGGGGGCGAGGTGAAGTTCAATTTTATCTGCCACGCCTGCAGCTTGCCAATAGCGACGAGCCACATTAGTATATTCTTCACTAATATCACAAGCGATAATTTTACCGCTGGGGGGGAGAGCAAGAGCGACACAGAGAGAACTATAGCCTGTGAAAACACCAATTTCCAGAGTTTTTTCAGCTTTTAGTAATTGTACTAAGAGAGCCATAAACTGACCTTGTTCAGGGGCTATTTGCAGGCGAGCCCAGGGGTGAAGAGCAGTTTCTTCTCGTAATTGACGGAGAATTGGTGGTTCACGCAGAGAAACTGACAATAAATAATCAAAAAGGCGATCGTCGCTCAATCCGATAGTTTTTCGTGACATAATTAATTTCAAAATTAAAGGAGACAAGGATATATAGTAGCATGGAACAAAAAAAACGGCAGGAGAGAAACGGATGCTAAAAAAATTTTTAGTGGTAATTTTAACAATCTTGCTGACGGCTTGCACAGAGATTGGCCCTGGGCCAAATAATCAACTGGTAAAACAAGCGCTCGCATTACAGTTGAGCCAAACACAAGCACAATTAGAAAAACAATTACATTTATCCCAGCCGCCGGAATTAGAAATTGAAAAGATAACAATAAAGAAACGAGAACCGATTCAGATAGAGGATTTACAAGGGTTCCGAATAAACGGGACGTATGACATAAAGGTCAAACTATCAAATAAAGAAATAAGACAGTCAAGAAAGCCTTTTGAAGTATATTTGCAGCGGCAGGAACAAGCCAAGACTTGGAGATTAGCGCGGCTTTTGAAAAATAAAAACGGCGAAGAGACTTGGGCAACATATTTACTGCCGCCGGCGGGTTATTAAAATCTAATTTATTATCAGCTCCAAACTGCACCTGCCATTAATTTTTGATGACGACGTGTCAACTCTGCCTTCATAAGAGGCCAACTTTTGAGAGTTGGGTCTTTTTCCATAACTTTTTCAGCTGCATCTCTAGCGAGAATTAAAACATCCTGATGTTCTACAAGACTAGCGAAAGCAAAATCTGGCAAACCAGCTTGACGAGTGCCGAGAACTTCACCAGGACCGCGCAATCGCATATCCATTTCAGCAATAAAAAACCCATCTTGAGACTGTGCTAATATATTTACTCGCTGACGAGCATCAGCATTAGCTTTAGAATCAAGCATCAACAAACAATAAGATTTTTCACCACCTCGTCCGACACGACCCCGCAATTGGTGTAATTGAGATAAACCGAATCTTTCGGCATTTTCTATGAGCATAACTGTAGCATTGGGCACATCTACTCCTACTTCTACAACAGTAGTGGCTACTAGGATATGAGTTTTTCCATTGCGGAATTGTGCGATCGCATCTTCTTTTTGTGCTGAACTCATACGTCCGTGGAGAAGACCGACATTAAACTCAGGAAAGATAACTTCTTGTAGACGTTGGTATTCTTCGAGAGCTGATTTTAAATCTAATTTTTCCGATTCTTCCACCAAAGGTAAAACGACATAAGCTTGGTGTCCTTTAACAACTTCACGGCGAATTAAATCATAGGCATGGTTACGATCTTTTGCAGAAAGAACTGTAGTTTGAATTGGTTTTCGACCTGGGGGCATTTCATCAATTTGACTTACATCTAAATCACCATGCAAAGTCAAAGCCAAAGTGCGGGGAATAGGTGTAGCTGTCATTGTCAAAACATGAGGAACGCCGTCAATACCTTTTTGTTGTAATTTTGCCCGTTGTTCTACACCAAAACGGTGTTGTTCGTCAATGACGACTAAACCGAGACGATGGAATTTTACTGGCTCTTGAATTAAAGCATGAGTTCCGACTAATACGGGGAGTTCTCCAGTTTCTATTTGACTGTATATTTGTCGTCGTTTAGCGGCGCTAGTTGAGCCGGTTAGTAATTCTACTGGAATGTTTAGTAGATTTAGCCAAGTGACTAATTTTTTGTAGTGTTGTTCTGCTAAGACTTCTGTGGGAGCCATGAGAGCTGCTTGATAGCCAGATTGAATAGCGGCTAGAATAGCGACGACAGCAACAACAGTTTTGCCAGAACCGACATCGCCTTGTACTAATCGGTTCATTGGTTCTGGTTTTTTTATGTCTTCAATAATTTCGTTGATCACACGCTGTTGAGCATTTGTGAGTTTGAAAGGGAGTATTTCGTAGAATTGATTGATTAGTTTTCCTTGTGATGTAAGGGGGGCTGCGTTTTGTCTTTGACGTTGATTATAGCGGCGTTTGAGTAATCCAAGTTGGAGATAGAAAAATTCATCGAATATGAGACGACGACGAGCTTCTTGGAGGATATTGCGATCTATAGGGAAGTGAATGTTAGCGATCGCTTCTGGTAATGAGATTAATCCGTAGCGTTTTCGTAATCCATCTGGTAGAGTATCTTTAAGATGTTTTACTGCCGGCATTGCTGCGATCGCTGCTCTTCTTACAACTTCTGCTCCCACTCCTTCTGTGAGGGGGTAAACTGGTACAAATCGTCCGACTTTTATGGAATTTATTTCTCCCATTTTATCGAGTATTTCCAACTGGGTATTTTCTAAGAATATGCCGTATTCATTTTTTTTCACTAATCCTGATGCAGCTACTACTGAACCTACGGAATATATTCGTTTTTGTTGTTCTTGCCAGGCGCGACTGCTTAAGCGACCTGCATAATATCTACTGATTTTTATTTGTCCTGTTTTATCTGTCAATACTATTTCCAGAATTGTTAATTTTTTATTTTTTGGGCTTGTGAAACAATTACTTCGTTTTACTGTTCCTACTATTGTTACAGTTTCTCCTGGTTCCAATTCAGCAATTTTCACCTGACGGGCGTAATCCACGTGATCACGGGGGTAGTAAAACAGTAAATCGTTTACGGTATACAGTCCTAATTTTGCCAGACGTTCTGCATTTCTTGGACCTATTCCTTGTAATCGACTCAGGGGTATTTCTGGAGTAATATCTTTACCATTTATCGTTATCTTTTGAATATTTATCTTACCATTTATATATTTCTTTTCCTCTTCCTGTTCCAATAATAATTTTTTATTTTTTTCTTCTTTTTGTTTTTGTATTTCGCATATTCTTTCTTGTTGTTGGAGAAATCTGCGAGTGTCTTCTATCAAACTTTGTCTTTCTTCCACATTTAATTCTGAATATTTTGCATAAGCAAATGCCATATTATACCATCTTTTTTTTTCTTCTGTTGGTATATTTTTTGGTGGCTGTTTCAAGCTTTCATTTAGAAATTGACTAAATAATTTTTCTTTGCCCTTTATGTTAATAAAACCGTGTTCTTCTTCTTTAGATAGAGCTTTTTGTAATTGGAGCCAATTAGGTTGTTCTATTTGCATTTTTTCTCCTATATTTTAGTAAAAATAAAAATAATTTTACTTTTTCTATTTTAGGTTTAATCATCTTCGACCCAAGTAGCACGCCAGGCAGCTTCTGCTTCAGCGATCGCACGTTCGCGTTGTTTTTTTTGATAATCGCGTTTAATTTTATTCAATTTTGCTGTAAGTTGGCGGATTTGAGAGCGTCCAGCCATAACTTTGGCGTCAGCAAATTCTATTTCAGGTAGTCGCAAGTGGATTGCAATTAACTGAGTAATAGTAGATTTTTGAGATTCTTCAGCATTTTCAGTTTCGATTAGTACATTAATCAAATTAGGAAGTCCTGCAACGGCGGCTTCACCGGCTTCTGCTCTAGCTGCTGCTTCCAGGATGGTTTCTGGCAATTTTGGTGGTAATATTCCTGCTTGTTGTAGTAATTGATTAGCTTTCTGGGATGTAGTTTGCAGGATTTTAGCGAGGGCTATTTCCAAAGTTTTTTGCCACTGTGCCAGTTGTTCTGGATTACTTACCAGATTAGACATTTCCAAATTTTCGGGAGGTTGTTCTGCTTTTTGTTCTGCTCCTTGATGAAATAACGGATTTACTGCTGTTAAAAAGCGATTTTCTGCCATTGGCAATTCTAAAGATTCCTTTACAGGGCGGCACAGGGCTGCCAATAGCATTTCTTGTGCTTTTTTACTTAATTTTCGTATTTCTTGTTGTAATTGTTGTCTTTGACTTAGAGACAATTTCAGAAATGATTCTGCATATCCCTGAGTGCAGATATGGTAACTTGCTAGAATTAATTGTTGCCGCACTGCTTTCCCCAATTCTGTCAAATAATTAAAGTAAATACTATACAATTGAAGAGCGGTATTTCTGGTTGTTTCTTCCAGTTCTGCAATATCTTTTTCAATTTTATCTATTGCTCTCACCATAATTTACTCCTTTTAAAGAAAAAAGGTAAAGACTATTGCCTTTGCCTTTTTTCTTTTTCTTTTTTCTGCCTTAAGCTTTACCACTCATTTGAGCGGCTACTTCTTCAGCAAAATTACTTTCTTTCTTTTCAATTCCTTCCCCCAATACGAACCGAGCAAAGCGACGGACGCGGATATTTTCGCCGAGGGTAGCGATATGTTGTTTTACCAATTCTTCTACAGTTATACTTTGATCTCGTATATAAGGCTGCTCCATCAAGCACATTTCTTTCAATCTTTTTTCGATTCTACCCTGAACTATTTTTTCTTTAATATTTTCAGGTTTGGAAGCCAGGTCATCTCGTCCCATTTCAATTTGTTTTTCTTTTTCCACCACTTCCGGAGGGATATCATCTACTTTCACATATTCTACATTTGGGCAAGCTGCGATTTGCATAGCTATATTGCGCACCAAGTTTTGGAATGTTTCCCCGCGAGCTACGAAGTCAGTTTCGCAGTTTACTTCTACTAAAACGCCGACTCGACCGCCGGTGTGAATGTAGCTATCTATCAGACCTTCTGCTGTTATGCGACCTTCTTTTTTACCTGCCGAGGTAATTCCTTTTTGTCGCAGCCATTCTTTAGCTTTTTCCTTGTCTCCGTTATTTTCAGCCAGGGCTTTTTTGCAGTCCATCATGCCAGCGCCGGTTTCTTCGCGTAGCTCTTTAACAAGTTTTGCTGATATTTCTGCCATCTTTTTTGTTCCTACTACTTACGACTACTTTTTGACTTTTTTTCTGGGTTTAGTTGTCATTTTCTTGATTTTAAAATAACAACTAAACACCATTACTTCAATTATTCTTCTTCTACTTCGTCATCGCTGAATTCAGATTCGCTTTCGTCGTCGATTTCTTCTTCTTCCTCGTAATCCTCTTCTGCGCCTTCGTAATCTTCGTATTCTTCTTCTTCTACGCCGGTATCGAGTTGACCGTGACGCCCTTCATAGATTGCGTCTGCTAATTTGCCGATAATTAGCTTAATTGAGCGGATAGCATCGTCATTTGCCGGGATAGGGATATCTACCAGATCGGGATCGCAGTTAGTATCTAACATTGATACGATTGGAATATTTAATTTCTGACACTCTAATACAGCGTTGTATTCCCGTCTTTGATCGACGATGATGACTACATCGGGGATTTTACGCATTGTTTTAATCCCCCCCAAGTATTTTTGTAGTTTTGCCATTTCACGGCGGAGCATGGAGGCTTCTTTTTTGGGTCGAAGATCGATAGCGCCTATTTCTTCCATCCGCTCAAGTTCTTTAAGACGTTCCACCCGGCTTTTGATTGTCGTCCAGTTGGTAAGCATTCCTCCCAACCAGCGTTGGTTGACATAATAAGCTCCGCACCGCATTGCTTCTTGGGCGACTATTCCGGCAGCTTGACGTTTTGTGCCGACGAAGAGAAATTTTTTCCCTTGCTCGGAAGCGGAGCGCACATATTCATATGCTTCTTCCATCAACTGGGCAGTTTGCACCAAATCGATGATGTGAACGCCGTTGCGCTCGGTGAAGATATAGCGGGACATTTTGGGATTCCACCGTCGGGTTTGGTGCCCAAAGTGTACCCCTGACTCTAGCATTTGAGCTAAGGATATGATTGCCATAGTTTTTTTCTCCTGATTCGGGTTAACCTTCCATCCAGGCGGATTTCCTTAAGGAAACACCCGAACCCCTGGATGTGCTAGTTTAAACAACTTCCCTAGGGTAGCATATTTAGTAGAATCTGCCAAGCTCTGTCTGGGCAAATTCCTGCTGTTTTGCGCTTGCTTCTTTATCTTTTAGCACTTCCACTCCTTCTCCTCCAAATAATGTTTTAGTTTACATTTAGTTTTGATTTCTTGCGTTTTTTATTTAAATATTTTATAATATTTTATTATTTAATCTTTAATGATTCAGCGGCTGCATAGACTCCGCAGACATTATACCAGTTTAAGAATATGCGGGCAATTTCTAAAGCCAGTTGAGATTTTCCTTGGTCAATCAGCCATTGTAATAGGGGTGCTAGTGTTCGTTCGTTCAGTCTTCCTCCCAGGGAGAGAGTTCCCCAAAGAATGCGGTGCAGCCATGTCATTTGAATCATCATTCGTACTTCCCAAGTAGGGTGTTTTTGATAGAATAAAACCCCCATGCGACCCCGTTGAATTTCTTTTTCTATTAAACTTGGCAATTGTTCTAAGGAAAAGGGAGGGTGCCAGTGATAGCCTACAGCAGCTGGACATTTAATTAATTTTAAGCCTAATTTTTTTAGGCGGACACCGAGTTCTAAATCTTCCCAGCCGTACTGTTGAAAGCGGGTGTCAAACAAGCCTGCTTTTAGGAGCCAGTGACGGGCGATCGCTACATTTCCTGTTGCAAAGTATGCTGCTGAAAAGTCTGTTATTTTATAAGGTTCTGCTGTTGGATTCTCGAAATTGCTAGTATTGATAACCCGTCCATAGGTAAATAGGCGATCGCTCCCTGTTTTTTGTTTCCCTCGTTCTAATCCTTCCGCATGTGCTTGGATAAAATTTTCTGTTACAACTAAATCACTATCTATAAAAATTATAATATCTCCTTTAGCTTTTTCCACACCTATATTTCTTGCGCTCGCTGCCCCTTGATGTGATTGTTTGCACCAGCGTAGATGTGGAAATTCTGCTTGGCATTTTCCCAACCATTCCTGCGTTCCATCGGTTGAACCATCATCTACAACCATGATTTCATAATCTGAAACTAGGTTGTTATTGTTTAACTGCTGACATTCCAATGCTTGCAAACATTTTTTTAGAATTGGCAAGCGATTGTAAGTAGGAATGACCACACTGAAAAACACAAATCACCTCTTAATATAAGAAAATTTTGCAATTTTGTTAGAAGAGAAGTAGCAAAAAAGGGGGAGATAGGTGAGAAGTATGGGTGCGAGCGCGTCTGGGTGCAAAAATTAAAATTTACAGACAAAGAATAATTTTGGCCCCCAAGTGGGGTGAATCGTTAAGAATATCGGTATTTTTTATAGATAATAGCGAAAATTACCTCGATAATACAGATTTGGTTGTATTAGAAGTTCAAAACATCAATGGGTCGCGCTAAAAGAGTAGTACTGGCATATTCTGGGGGAGTAGACACATCAGTGTGCATTCCTTACCTCAAGAACGAGTGGGGAGTAGAAGAAGTAATAACACTAGCGGCAGATCTGGGCCAGGGGGAGGATATAGAGGCCATTAAACAGAAAGCTCTAAAATCAGGTGCAGTCGAATCGCTGATAGCAGATGTAAAAGAAAGCTTTGTCAGAGATTATGCATTCCCAGCGATTAAGGCGAATGCCTTGTATGAGAATCGCTATCCCTTAGCGACAGCTCTTGCCCGACCGCTAATAGCCAAGGTATTGGTGGAGGTAGCGGAGAAATATGGAGCGGATGCGGTAGCACACGGATGCACAGGAAAAGGGAATGACCAAGTGCGGTTTGACGTTGCGATCGCAGCACTGAATCCCAACTTGAAGGTATTAGCGCCGGCGAGAGAATGGGGAATGAGCCGGGAGGAAACTATAGCCTATGGAGAGCGTTTTGGTATTCCCTCGCCGGTGAAGAAATCCTCACCATACAGTATTGACCGCAACCTGCTGGGGCGGAGCATTGAAGCGGGGCCACTAGAAGATCCTTGGACAGAGCCGCCGGAAGAGATTTATGCGATGACAAAAGCGATCGCCGACACACCCAACCAGCCGGAATACATAGAAATAGGCTTTGAAAGTGGCATTCCCGTCAGTCTCAATGGTCAAAATCTGCCGCCGGTGGAGCTAATCCAACAGCTAAACGAGAAAGCAGGTAATCACGGCATAGGGCGGATTGACATGATAGAAAACCGCCTGGTAGGGATTAAATCGCGAGAAATTTATGAATCGCCAGCGATGTCAGTGCTTATTCCAGCACACCGTGATTTAGAAAGTCTTTGTTTGACGGCAGATGTTACCCATTATAAGCGTGGCATTGAAGAAACCTATTCGCAGATAATTTACAACGGTTTGTGGTACAGTCCGCTCAAACAGGCTCTTGATGCTTTCATTGAAAAAACACAAGAGCGGGTAGCGGGCACAGTGCGAGTGAAGTTATTCAAAGGCAATGCTACCATTGTAGGTCGCAAGTCTGAGAATTCCCTCTACAGTCCCACTTTGGCAACCTACGGAGCCGAGGATGCATTTGACCACAAGGCTGCGGAAGGTTTTATTTACATTTGGGGACTTCCCACCCGCATCTGGTCGCAAAAAACTAGAGCTTAGTTAACTTACTTGTTAATTGGTAATGGGTAATTAGTTATTACCCATTACCCTTTTAGTCTTCGCTTCTTACTTGGCGAGATTCTAGCCAGATAGGAATAGCAATCCAGGCGACGACTAGCAAGAAGGCAGCAAAAGCAAATTTTGCCGCCCAGGCGACTAATTGCTCTAGCGGCACAAGTCGCCCTGCAAAAAACGACAGGCTAACCATGACAGTTGCCCAGACTGTAGCCCCGGCTAGGTTGTAGGCCATGAATTTTATATAGGGCATTTCAGCAACCCCTGCCAGAGGGCTGGCAAATACGCGTAGCAGAGCAATGAACCGGCCGACGAATACAGTTTTGCCGGCATTTTCGCTAAATCGGGTTTTGAGTTCTATAAGTTTTTTTTCGTCAGTGCGGAAAATTCGCCCTATGCTGACGAGTAAGGACCATCCTCCATAGCGACCAATCCAATAGCCGAAGTTGCCTCCTATGGTAGCACCGGCGAGCGCGCAACCGAGAACAATCCAGTAACTCAGTTCGCCACTGCCAGCCATAAAACCCCCGGCTATGGTGATGGTTTCACCTGGCAGGGGTAATCCCAGGTTTTCTAGTAAAATCCCTAGAAAAACTGCTAAATAGCCATAATTATGGGCTATTTCCTGGATAGTCTCTAGCGATATAAATTCCATTGATATTCAACAAAGTCTTAATATCCTCTTAGTATCTTGTAACATATTTGCTTCATATTTGGAAATAGCATCAAGTGTAACTGATGCGGAAACTTTTTACTTAAAGTAAAAACTATAGTGAGTTAAAAAGTAAGAGACATTTTAAGTAAAAAGAGGGGCACTATACAGTATAACATAGGGTGTCAGCAGCGATCGCAAACACGAGTAGAGGTGATGCTTAGCCTCCTCAGATAACAGAAACATGTTCCATCTTATAAGAGTATCAGAATAGTGTTGCTGTTGAGGATAGTCCATCAGCACTACAAGAGTCAACATCTACCAGCTAGGGTAAAATTATGGCAACCAAACAGAGCAAGCAACCCATAATTCTTCAGCCGCAAGCACGTTTAGATTCCATAGGTGGCAAAGCTCTACAGAAACAAATAGCAGACATTGCCGCTGAAGAACACGATGTCTGGGTGATTGACATGACTGAAGTTGATTTCATAGATAGTTCGGGGCTGTTTGCCCTAGTTTCCGGATTGAAATTAGCTCGTGAAAAGAAGTGTCGTTTTGCAATTTGCAATGTAAAGACACCCGTGAAACTAATTTTCGAAATTACTCAGCTTGATAGAGTATTTGAAATTTTTGATAGTTACGACGCCTTAACTAAAACACTGGAATCTCCGCCGCTGCTTGCGCCAGAGACAACCTTAGTAGCAGCCTGAGTCAAGATTTCAGAGTAATAAATATACTGAGCAAGTCCAATCGGGTGCATCTTATAAAATAAAATTAGTATCGGAAATAAGGCACGGGGGAGAAAGCGTTCACCGTCAACCCATGCCTAGTTTTTGCCGCCGTACAGAGGGGTTTTCAAGCATTCCCTAAAGAAGGCAAATTGATCGATTTAGGTGTGGGAGAAAAACTGGGCAAATCCAGCTTGCCAGTAGAGCGCCGAGATTTAACTGCCAGACGGTAACTGACACTTTGCAGCTCCGCATGGAGCTGACGATTTTCGCGCTGTAGCTCGGCAAGTTTTTCTTTCACAGGAGCCATACGTTCAGCAAACTTCTCGCGATAAACTCCAGGAAGTTCTTGCACGACTTGTTCTAACATACGGCTGCGATCGGTTAATTCCTGTACCGACTGACGTAACTGGTATATCTCAGCATCGCGAGCGGCGATTTGTTCTTGATAAAAACTGACTTGCTGCTCAACTCCTCGCAACTGTTCTTGTAAGGCTTGGATTTGAGCTTTGTAGCGATCGCACCCTTCCGGCTGAGGCATGAAAGTTGGTTTGCCCTTCACCAAGCGGAAGAGCTCCTGGGATAACTGTTGAATGAGTTGATCCTTCATTTGCAGTTCTTCCCGTAACCGGGAGTTTTCTGCTTGTAGCTCTTGTAGGGTTTGCGGTTCGGTTTGGCTCACGGTAGTTAAATACTCCAACGACGAATAGTTATTGTACCTGTGAAAATTAGTTTTGCTGTTAATTTATCATTTACAAACGCAATTGACATCTTACAGTCAGCTAGGCTGTGACAAATCTTTGAGATTACCCTGCAGGGCAGTCGCGCTCCGTGCCACAAACGCCGCGTTTTCTGGTGTTGCTAGCCCCTGCTGTAGTACTGCCAGTACTGTCGCCAAATCCCCCCTAGTAGTGCAGGAACCGACAGCCATAAACCAAGGAAAATCTGACTGCGAATTATTCCTGTAGCATCCTTCTCTAGGAGAATATATTCACCCTCTCTAAGCCTGTACCAATTTAGCCTATTCTCGTAAACTTGCCATACTAGATGTTCCTGTACCTGATTGCGGCGATAAATTCGGAGTTTGTCGCTTAAATCGTAGGATGCACTAGATGCCGCAACTTCTGCAATCAATTCGGGAGCGCCTTCTATATAGCCATCAGTGTCGATGCGCGACTGCCCGCCTGCATTAGGCTCCAATTGCAGCAACGCATCGGGTTAGAGCTCGTTATCTATATCTAGGCGCACTGTAGCATTATCGCCTAGCCTTACTCCTGGTGTAGCAGTGCGAGCAACCGCCAGCCAATGATATTGCTGTGTGGTTGGGCATGAGGCTGGAAACGTAAGGGGGATGATATATACACAACTCCTTCAATTAGTTCGGCTTTTTATAGGGCATTGCTGTGTAGCGACGCTCGAATTCGGGGTGTGTCAGGGGCGAGCCATTTTCTAGCGGCGGCAATTGAGCAAATTTGCTCGCCAGTGATTTTTCTACTGTCATAGGTTTTTTATTTTCAGTTTCTATAGCCAGTTTATAAGGCAATCATCGGGTTTCAACGCCACGCATGCTTCTCAAACCACTTAAACTGGTAGTAAAGTAGAGTTGTTTGAGATGATGGTTTTTGGGTTGCAATTTTTGAAAACTGCGATCGCTCTTCCAGGCTATTTCTTGGCTCTTTGCTACCAGTGGCGACGAGTCGTTTCTACCTGTCTGTTAGCGCTTTTAGTCACAGTGGGCTCTCTGTTGCTGTTAACGCCGCCTGCTCTAGCTGGTATCAATGACGATAATTTCGACGGTAATATTTTTGCTCTTTATGGCGGTAATGGCTCTCTTGTGCCCCCCAAAGTCACTCTTGCAGATTCTTTGCAGCGAGGCAAACCAGCGTTTTTAGTTTTCTATGTAGATGACAGCAGCGATTGCAAACAATACGCAAACGTTGTTTCTAATCTGCAATCTTTCTACGGACAAGTAGCAGATTTTATCCCTATAAATGCCGATGCGATTTTCCCTAAATCTACTTACGAACCAACAGACCCCGGCTATTACTTTTCTGGCGCAGTGCCCCAAACAGTTTTACTCGATCAATCTGGTAAAGTCGTTTTCAATGTTACGGGTAAAGTACCATTCGAGCAGGTTGATGATGTCTTCCGTAAGCTGTTTAATTTACCACCACGTTCGCAATCTATTGAATTAAAACAACGCTCTTTCAATGAATTCAATAGCGAATTATCTAAATAAATTTTTGTTAATGGAGAATTTTCCATTTACCATTATTACCATTATCATTATACAGCACGGATAACCTGAAACAGGTTTCTATTACTGCATTCGTGTTATTTTCGTGCTGTGCCTTTCCTTCTGCAATTTTCTACCTACCTCTCTGCTATTCTATATTTGCCTTTCAGAGAAATTTCTAGCTTTTATCACTTCTCAAACTCAGCAGAGCGGGGGCTTGACATTTTTGGAAAGAAATGCTATTATATAATATAATCGAAATTGAAAATATAGCGAACCTAAATAATTTGTACAATTACTTGAGGTGCGAACGTGTCCAAACCATTTCAACATGTACAAATGATTTAGACGCGCTATATATAGTCAGCCTAATCTAACTCTCAGGCTTTTAGGGCAAGCAACTGAAAGGGTGAGTGTTAGAGCGGAGGAACCAAATTTTTTATGGGGCGTATCTTTGCAAAGCGGAAGTTCTAAGGCAAAAGGGAGATATTGTTAAGCAATTTTTTACCATTGACCTTTTAGCTTTTCTGCTTCAGGAGAAGGGTACCTCTCAGCCCTAGCCCGTCAGCTAACTCCGTCGGCATTGAGGGGGACTGAAGAGACAGCATTCTTAATCAAAAGCTTGCCGTTCTCATCAGCTTCCCTGTTATCTCAGAGAGACGACTTTTTGCATGAATCCTGACAGCAAGGGAGGCTTTATGATATTAATAAATCGGATTTTTTACAGCCTGTAGAAATATTACTTACAGTCTTCTAAGGAGGGCCGCAAAATAATTTGCGGCCAGAGCTTGGATTTAATGTAATTTAACAGTCAATAGCGAGCGCTTCGCGTGTTTCGGCGCGGGCAGTTTTAGCATACACAAATTCGGAAATGTTTAATCGTAATAGATGGAGGAATTAAGTGGAAAACTGGCAAGCAATTGTAGCAACCACAACATTTATCAGCGTAATTTTTTTAGTAATAACAGAATGTATCCACCTAACTATTGCTGCTTTTTTAGGGGCGTTAATACTGGTTTTTACCAATATAATGACATTAAACGAAGCGATCGGATATATCAGCCGTAGTCACGCCACCCTTGGCTTATTCTTCGGCGTCATGGTACTCGTGAGAGCATTTGAACCGACGAAAATATTTGACTATTTAGCAACTCAGATAGTATTGCTGGCAAAAGGAAAAGGCAAGCGTTTGCTGCTGGGGATTGTAGGAATTACAACTCCCATATGTGCCTTTTTGCCAAATGCAACAACTGTGATGTTACTGGCACCACTAATTCCTCCAATGGCAGAAGAAATTGGAGTGGATTTTGTACCCTTGCTAATTCTGATGGTGCTTGTAGCAAATAGTGCAGGATTGCTGACGATAGTTGGCGATCCAGCTACTTTTATTGTCGGTAATGCTGTGAATATCAGTTTTACAGATTACTTGGTAAAATTGAGTCTGGGAGGAGTGATAGCGATCGCCACTATATTAATAATGCTACCGTGGTTATTCCCTAAAACCTGGCGGAAAAAACTAGACGATTTAGAACACCTTCCCCACCCGCAAATCAATCATCCGCGAATTCTGGCTATCGGCAGTCTAATCATCGCCTTTGTACTAATATTTTTTGTATTTGGAGAAAACCTGCCTATTCCCATCTCACCCGCTGCTGTTGCTTTGTTGGGAGCCGCTTTGGCATTACTACTTGCTCACCACAGCCAAATTGATTCTGTTAACAATATCTTACGAGATGTAGACTGGAGTACCTTATTATTTTTTATGTCTACATTTGTTTTAATAGGCGGGTTGGAAAAAACCGGAGTCATCGATGGCATTTCGGAAATCTTAGCCTTTGTCTTAGGGAAAAATATCGCTTTAGGTTCTATGGTTTTGCTTTTTGTTATCGGGATAATATCCAGCGTTATACCCAATATCCCCTTAGTCGCAGCAATGGTGCCATTGCTCAAAAAGTATGTAGTTAATGTTGGGCTAGCACCTGCAGAAATATTGTCTCCCGACTTTCAAGGGCAATTTCCTCCAGAAGTGCTACCCTTATTTTATGCGATGATGTTTGGCGCCACTCTGGGAGGAAATGGCACGCTGGTAGGTGCATCTGCTAATATTGTAGCAGCAGGTGTTTCCGAACTGCACGGTCGCCGGATTTCTTTTAAAACGTTCTTGCGCTACGGATTTCCCGTGATGGTTATGCAGTTATTTGTAGCCGCTTTTTACATAACTATTCGGTTTTTGATGTAGTTTTGCAATTAGGTGTTAAAAGTGCAGTTGTTCGGTTCCAACTAGCAGAGTTCCTGGCGGGTTATTTCTTATCCTTTTCACTTACTCTTTAGGCGGAGTAGTGGGAGAAAGCTCGCCCCAGCAAAAAATATGTACAATTAATGGACATTGAAGGTAGTCTAAATAACAAAATTTACTACTTAAGAGAGATTGACGCTATCTGCTCAGCATGCTAGTTTAATTATAAAAAATGGCAGGAATTCCGGAATTATTTTCAACTTGACAACCGTGCCAGAGATTGTATTGAACGCTACTGAAAACTACAGGAGTAAATTATACTGGAAATAGCTTGAGTAATTGAGCAGGTGGCCTACCTAGTCTTGCGATTCATTTCAATTGAGAGAGGTTAAAGCTGTGAATGTCAAGTCAATGTTAGCCCGTCTGGAAAGCGCACTTGGTCGTAATGACTTAATCGAACAAATGGTGTTGCGCCCAGAACCAGTAGCATCTGCCTCAGATTCTAAAAAATCAGTAAATTTAGTGGTTGGCTACAGCAGCTCTCCCAGAAGTCAAACGGCTCTCGATCTTGCCCTTTGGATGGCTCATCAAACGCGCATCGCCACAAGTAAGCCAGTCACCGTTCAAGTTGTATATGTTTTAGATGAGAATCAAATTAGCCAGTATTCAGATTTATTCAACTTGACAAAAAGCTCGTTGGTTGCTTCGTCAAACTGCGAGAATACTGAGAGCGCTCAACCCGTAAGAAAATGGCTGGCAGCTAGCTCGCGCCTGACATCCTCCGAGCTGCAGTGCTTTAAAACTATTTCAGCTCCAATAACAGCTCTTGAACGAGCGGATCATATTTTATGGCAAGCTCGCTGTCTGGCTGAAGAATGGCGTGGCTCTTTCACCGCTCACCTGCGGTTTGGTAATATTGCTAAAGAACTGAGAAAAGTTGTGGAAGAAGAAGCTGCTACCTTGCTATTTTTAGGCTGTAAATCTGCCAATCATTCAATTATCCGTGAACTGGGCGATGATTTTCCTTGTGCGGTGCTGGGAATTCCGACTAATTTGATGTCGACAGAAAGTTTTGATTCTTCTTCAGACTGTCTGTCAATTTAAAAGCTTGGTAAATGGGGCATCGTCGCAGTCAACTTGCAACCTTCCCAAAAAAAGTAGAAATTCAGGGTTGTTAAAATAACGATATGGTTTGATTTTGATTCTGGGAAAAGCAGCTTGTCTTTTGTTAAGCGTCAAGGTGCAACATATTTTAAAAACATAGGAAATCGAAAATATTTATCCGTGAAAGTCCAAAATCTCAATGATTTTGGGCTTTTTTGCAGAAGCATTGCTTTATTTATCAAAATTAATTGTTTATAATTATTTTGATGCGTGTAATATTGTGTTTTAAGTTATTTTAAGTTGTATAAAAATGAAAAGGAAATTAAATACGCGCAAAAAAAGAGAAAATTATGGGTGTGGCGATCGCAAGAGATGCGGCAAAAGGTGCTAAATTTGCATCTAACGTTAATATATAGGCAAATTGGCCCACTTAATTCAATATTCTTGGCGGAAAGACATTGCAAAGATTACTAGCTAGAATTCGCAGTAGTTCCCTGTTAACGCCCTGGCAACAAATCGACTGGTTACTGTTAGCCCTAACAATCGCCCTGATTCTTTTAGGGGGCGTTATGATTCGCAGCGTAGAATTACACCAAGGAGAGACAGACTGGTGGCAACACTGGCTCACCGGCGCAGTCGGTTTAGTATGCGCGCTAATTATCGCTCGTAGTCACTATGAAATTTTAATTCACTGGAAATGGATTATTTACGGGGCAATCAACTTTTCCCTCATCGCCGTCAGGTTTATCGGCACGGAAGCTCTGGGAGCACAGCGGTGGATTAACGTTTTTGGGTTCCATGTTCAACCCTCAGAATTTGGTAAGGTGGGGCTGATTATCACTCTGGCAGCAGTTTTGCACAATCGCAGTATCGAGACGGTTACCGATATGGTAAAGGTACTGGCGATCGCAGCTGTGCCGTGGGTGTTAGTATTTCTTGAGCCTAATCTCGGCACCTCACTGGTGTTTGCGGCAATCACAATGGGAATGCTCTACTGGGCAAATACTAACCCAGGCTGGCTAATCCTGTTGATTTCTCCCATTGTCGCCGCCATACTGAATAATGTCTTTATCCCTGCTTGGGTTATCTGGTCAATTGTAATGGGCGTTATCGGCTGGCGCACCCTTCCTTGGGCCTTTTTTGGTTCAATAGGAGCTCTCTCTATCAATGTCGGAGCAGGTGTCTTGGGACACTTTTTGTGGGGATTGCTTAAAGATTATCAAAAAATGCGCTTAATTTCTTTCCTTAACCCCGATAAAGATCCCCTGGGAGCAGGCTATCATCTGATCCAATCTCGCATCGCCATTGGCGCGGGTCAGCTTTTTGGACAAGGAATCAACAAAGGAACTCAAACTCAGCTACAGTTCATTCCCGAACAACATACGGATTTCATTTTTTCAGCTATCGGGGAAGAACTGGGCTTCGTTGGCTGTATGATAGTTTTTCTTGTTTTCTGGCTAATCTGTCTGCGTCTGGTGATGATTGCTATTAAGGCAAAGGATAATTTCGGCTCTCTGTTAGTAATTGGTGTGCTGTCGATGATGGTGTTTCAGGTGGTGGTTAATATTGGTATGAATATTGGCATGGCTCCAGTAACTGGAATTCCTCTGCCTCTGCTCAGTTATGGTCGCTCGGCTCTACTTAGTAATATGATTGCTATCGGATTAGTAGAGTCGGTGGCTAATCATCGTCCTAGACTTAAGTTTTAGCTGCTGCATTTGCAGTTTTTTACAAATGGAAAATATTTTAACCCAAAACGATTATGACCTCGAAGGTTTACACCACTCAGGATTTAATTAATATTTTGGCACAAGAGCGCTCTGCATGTCTGAAAGGAGAGCGTCTAAAATTGGCAGCAACTCCTTGTACAGGCAATCCCGCTTTAGATAAATTTCTCAAACCCGATGGACTACAAAAATTTGCTGCCTATCAAGATTTTAAAGCGGCGGTTCACCGCTACCAGCTCGAACACCAGGTATCAGGGATTGTCTGGCGTCAGATATCTGTTAAGGGGCATACTTTGCTTGTTCCTCAAGTAGATGATCAGCTTATTGCTCTGCCAAAAGATATCAAAATTCTTAAAGAGGCTAAAGCCGAAATTTTGGCTTTCTGGGAAAAAGTAACAGTAGGAATGGATCTATACCTGAGTGTTAATAATGGTAAAGATTACCGTCTCCTAGAGCCTACAGATGTGCCTGCGATCGCCTCTCGCACGGAATGGGCTACTCTCTGGAAATGGGAAAAATCTCACTTCCTTGAAATCGTCTTACAATTAGGTTGGGGCAAGGTGGAAGAAGCTGCTTACCGCCGAGGATGGCCAAATCACGGCAGCGAATATGTTCACGCTGTTAATCCTGGTAAACGACCTATCTGCAGTTAGCTTTTCAATTTTAAGATTAATATTAACATAATAAATTAACCAATTAAAGAGCCTTTCATATTTATTTTATTTATGTCTGTCGCTGACACAATAGCAGAGCGAACCACTGCTTGGTATCTGTCCAAACTTTGAGGGGTGCTAAACCCCGTTTCTGTAAGTCGGAATACATAATATTGAGGTCAAATTTGCGAGAAATTTCAGTTTGAATAGTTTCGCCAGGGCTAAATTCTACCTTTAAGTCGAGAGCACGCAGATAAACTGTTTGCGATCGCTTGCTCCGCAAGTGCATTTCGATTTGCCGCAACTCTTGATTATAAAAAGCCCAGTGTTCAAATTCATCTGTATCAAAATTTCCCTCAAAGCGCCAATTCAAATGATTTAGTATATTGAGATTAAACGCAGCCGTTACTCCCTGTGAATCATTATAAGCTGGTTCGATAATTTCCTTTGATTTGTGTAAGTCAATACCTAGTAAAAAATAATCTCCCTTTTGTAAAGCTTTAGCAATCTGTAATAAAAAAATATCGCATTCTTGAGGATGGAAATTGCCTAATGTACTGCCTAAAAAACAAATCATTCGCGTCGGCAGTGGTGAGGGAGCAAGTTTCTCAAGCGCTATTTCATAGGTACTCACTAATCCGTGAATCTGTAAGCAGGGATAATCCGCTAGCAAAGCATGGGTACTACTTTCTAAAATGCTTTCGCTGACATCTATTGGCAGGTAGCGCAGTGGTTTTCCTAATTGATTATAAGCATCTAATAAAATTCGTGTTTTCGTTGAGCTACCACTACCGAGCTCTACTAATTCGCACGCTCCTGTTAGGCTGGCAATTTCATCAGCACAGTGACGCAGTATTGCTGTTTCTGTACGCGTCAGATAATATTCTGGTAGATTACAAATCTCCTCGAATAGCTGAGAGCCGCGAGCGTCATAAAAATACTTCGCAGGCAGAGTTTTTGGTAATTGAGTCAATCCTCTGATTACATCGCTGCTATTTACTTCTTTTAATTCTGTAGTTGCAAGTAATTGCTCGATACACAGGCGTTTTTTAAAATCTTTCATTTTTCGGCAGATTATTTTCAATACTCACTCTTGACACAGCGAAATCCCGCCAAAATCTGGCGCACCCCCGGATGATACCAATTGCGAAAACTACAGCGCAAAACCCAAGGGTAAGTTGCCCAACTCCCACCTTTTAATACTCTATGTTTACCATCAAAATAAATTTGGGAATAACCGGGATATGGATAAAATTGAAAACCTTCATAGCCCTCGAACCAACTGCATGTCCATTCCCAAACATTACCAAGCATATCATAACAGCCGTAAAAACTTACGCCTTCTGGGTAAGCGTTGACAGGGGTAGTACCGCCGATTAAGATATCATGATTACACTGAAAAGTGGGTTTTTCTTCTCCCCAGGGGTAGAGACGTTTAGTTGCGTTAGCGGCATCCCAGCTTGCGGCTTTTTCCCATTCTGCTTCGGTGGGTAATCGCTTACCTACAAACCGGCTATAGGCGTCGGCTTCATACCAACTAACGCCGTAGACGGGGTGGTTGTCTAATGCAGGATTATCTATCCAATATAGGGGCTGTTTCACTGCATTGGCTTGTAGCCATTCCCAGCCTTCAAGGCTCCACCATTTGGGATTATCATACCCGCCAGCGGCGATGAATTCTCGATATTGCCCGCATGTGACGGGATAGGGATCGATCCAGTAGGTTTGAAGATGGCGGTAATGACGCGAGCGCTCGTTATCTAGTGCCTCTATGGCATCGCTCCCCATCTCAAAGGCGCCAGCTGGGATTTCTATCATTTCGTTTTTCGGTAGGGAGCCGGGATTAGAGAATTGGGGGATTTGTGGGTTGTTTTTCTGATTCCACTGTTGTAGGTGTAGTAAAATCGCAATTGTTTCTCCGTGTTGGCTTTCATGTTGGATAATAAAATGCCAGAGTCTTTCTTGTTCTTGTAGCGGTGCGATTTCTAGGTATTTTAGGACTTTTTCTCTGATTATTTCTAGTAATTCTCTTGTTTGAGCTGGAGTTGGTAGTTTCACTCGTTCTTTTTTCGGTAAGCCGTCGGCTGCATAAAGTTGGCGATATTGGGGAAACAGCGGCGGATGTTGAGCACTGTATTCTAATAGCCATAGTGCTTCGGTGTAGCCAATATGCCCTAAGTGCCAGCCTATGGGGCTGAAGTCGGGATGGATTTGTTGGTAGAAAGTGGCGTCGTCTATTTTTTCAAATAGTTTTAGGGTGCGGCTCCGGCACTGTTGTAAGGCGGTGCGGATGGCGTCTTTAGAGGGGGTAGATGTTAATTTCAAGGTTTTCTCCTACTGTGATAAGGCTATTTTCTGGGCAGCGATTCCAGTTGCCTGGAAATAAGGGTTCGGAGGCGATGAGTGCGGCAGATGGTAAGGTGGGATCGTCGCGCAACCAGTAGAGGGAGGGGATGGCTGTGTCTACGGCAAATCGGGTGGCAATTAGATGATGCCCGTCTGTGAGTATGAGGTTGGCTGAAGCGGCTATTTGATGCGATGCTGCTAAGTCGGCGAGAATGTTAAGGGCAGTGCGGGTGGCAGCGGCTAGCGAGCGCTTCTGATTTGTCAACAATTCATGCATTACCAGTGCAAATATGTGTTCGGAATCTGTGGTGCCGCTTATGAGCAGGTATGCTTTTTCGTTCAAAAGCGATCGCATTTTTTTATAAATGCTATAACGGAAATTTTCAATATAGCCATTATGAATGCCTAAAATTTTACCCGCTCGAAATGGCTGGCAATTGTTTAAATCTACTGCTTGCCCTGGTGTAGCGCTACGAACATTCGCTATTACACACCCCGATTCGATATAGCGACTAAGTTGGGGAAGGTTGATATCGTTCCAAATTGGTAGTATATTTTTGTAGGTAAAGGGGTCTGTCTCCCGCTGTGGGTGATACCAGCCGATGCCGAAACCATCAGCATTTAGTAAACCGGCTGTCATCTCTCGTGGTTGATAGCTCTGTACAATTAGGGAGTGTTCCGGCTTATATAGAAGATAGTCTAATAATATAGAAGGGCCAAGATAAGCAAGTAAACGACACATACTCAAATTCTATTGGCAATTTTGTAGTATTGTATTACTATGTAGGTGCGATCGCTTTTATTATATGTTCCGATTTAAATATTCAACTTTTATCCTGGCAGCAGGCAGTGCATTTTTAACTGCAATTCAGCCCGGAATTAGTCAAACAACAGAGTTTTTGCTGCCTTGCCCTCGCCCTATCGATACAAATTCTTGGGGCGTACGTATAGGTCAAATAGAAAATAAACCTATACAGCTGCAAAACTACTTAGTCAGCGCTTTAGTAGCAGAAGTTCCTGGTATGGCGCTCACCCGTCGTTGCACTTGGAAACTTTATAAAAATTTCAAAACAACTACTGTTACAGGTTGGCAAGTGGAAGTCTCAACTGAACAAAATGCAAATAGGCTCCTCAAAGCAGCCGTTCGCATGGGCTTTACTGCAGAATTGACTCGCAGATAATTTCCCCTCAGTAGAGCTGCTTAAGCTACTTAAAGCTGAAAGCTGCTACTGCCAAACACCCCCAGCCAATTAGAAATGCTGCTCCTCCCAGAGGAGTAATAGCACCCAGCCATTTAATCCCACTCAGACTCAGAGCATACAAACTGCCTGAAAAAATTACTATACCGCTGATAAAAGCGATTCCTGATGCTATTAGTGCAGTTGGTAATGGCAACTCGGCATGAGTTAATAATAAAGCCACCAACAGGAGCGCCAGAGAATGATACATTTGATAGCGAACACCCGTTTCAAAGATAGCGATTGATTGCTCATTTAAGTAGTTTTTGAGAGCATGGGATGCAAAGGCTCCTGCAGCCACAGAAAAACCACCAAAAATAGCCGCTACAGCTAAAAAAATCCGAATTATCATTTTGGGATATTCTAGGATAAGTCAAATTTTGCTCTGAATAATGAAATTATAGAATAAGTCAAAGTCAAAGTAAGAAACCGGATTTATTTAACAAACCCGGTTTCCTAGAATTTCACTAATAATTAGCGAACGGCTTCCAGCAAGCGAGAGAAATAAAAGCGAGTGCTAATCATCGCTTGCCGTTTCACAGATAAACCGTTATTTTCGAGAATTTTCACTATATCCGCTTCACGGTGCTGGTAAGCGCGAGTAGTTTTGCTTGCTCCGGGAAATAATTCGCCCACTTTTTTGAGCAAGCTAAGAGCCAAAGTTTTGGGAGCAAAGCTGAGAATTAAGCGGGATTCAGCCAGAGAGCTAAGGTGGCGAATCATTTCGGCTGCTTTGTTTTGTGGATAGTGAATTAATACATCTAAGCAAATCACTGTGTGGAAACAACCGCTGAGTGTTTCCAAATCTTGCACAGTAAACGTGAAGTTGTTTTGAAGCAAAGTTGACTTAGCTTTTTGATATGCTTCGGCAATCATCTTTTCGGAGATATCGCTGCCGTAGACTATTGCCCCAGCTTGTGCCAGCGGAATGCTCAGACTTCCGACACCGCAACCGGCATCACACACTGACAGCCCTTGTAGGTTGCCATCGGCTTTTAGCCAGCTAATTACTGTGTCCACTGTCTGCTGATGTCCCTCACGTATGTCTCGCTGAACTTTATTAACTTCGCCATCGCCGTAAATCCGCCGCCAGCGCTCGAAGCCAGTAGCGTTGAAATATTCTTTGACAATGGTTTTGTCGTCTACTGCGTTCATTAATTTGTTGGGTTCCCAATTTTTCCGACTTTTTGATTTTATGACTTTAGTGTCCACTTTTTCTAGATAGCCCCTGGTACCCCTGATGCGGTAAAATTAAAATTTTAATTTACACGCCTGCGCAAGTCTGCGTCATGGGGAATGTGGGCATAACATATCAGGAGACAATTATGTCAGAATTTCAAGATTTTTTAAGACATAAATTTGCTTATGTGGCGATCGGAGAATTCAAACCGGGGAAGTTTGATGAAGCGGAGCAACTTTTTGAAAAAGCTGTCTCAACCTATAACCAAGGTTTTGAGGGGGCGTATTTGTTGCAAGAGCCTGGAACTGATAAAGGAATTGCGATTATTTTCTGGGATAATGTGGAAGATATGGAAGCTAATAAGAGTGAGGCAACCCAGGCAATTTTGGATAAGATGACTCCTTTGTTTTTAAAACCGCCTACTGCGAATTTTTATGAGTTGGTAAGTGTTATTAAGCCAAAGAATAATAGTGAAAAATAAGGAAAAAGTAAAGGGGACTTTTTCCTTTTACCTTGCGCATGAATTACTGGCACAGTCGTTGCCAGCTTAAGGATGCAGTGGATTCGTCTAGGTGCCAGCGCAATAAAGTTGCTGGCACTCCGATTTCTAAACCAGGTAAGCCAATGGCTCTTCGGGGGGATTCGGTGGCAAGGGCGATCGCACTTTCCACTCCGCATATTCCCCACTTAACTAGATTCTGAACACCAACAAGTAGCGGCAAAGTCGTACCGGCTAAGGTATCAAGCAGATGAAGGGGGGTATGATAGTCAGGGCGCACCCACGCTGTGCCATTTTTGACTTCGATATACCGCCGATCCCAGGGGTAAATACCATCGGGCAAGCCTAAAGGTGCTAGGGCGTCGCTGACGAGAAATACTCCTTTTTCATAAAAGCTCCCTCGTAGCAATAAGTCGAGCATGGCGACACAGACGTGCTTTCCGTCAGCAATTACACCACAGTAAACATTTGGATGAATGATTGCTGCTCCCAAAAGCCCCGGTTCTCGGTGATGCAGCCCAGGCATAGCATTGAAGGCGTGAGTTACCATTGAGGCACCTTGGGCAAATGCCTGCTGGGCTTGCGCAAATGTAGCCAAAGAGTGACCTAGACTAACGGTGATGCCGAGGGAGCGTAAATAGGGAATCGTTTCACCACTGGTATCCAACTCAGGTGCTAAAGTAATAATTTTGATAATCTCAGCCCATTCACTAATAAGGCTTTTAACATTGGCCATAGTTAGGGGCATTAAAAATTCGATTGGATGGGCACCGCGCTTATCCGGGTTGAGAAATGGCCCTTCTAGGTGAACGCCAAGAATTTGAGCTGTTGCTTTTTTTGGTATAGTCGAATTCTGTATGAAATCGGCGATGATGAAGAGCGCTCGCTGTGTATTCTCTATAGAGGTTGTTACCAAAGTTGGTAAAAATGCATCAACGCCTTGTTCCCATAGGAATTGACAGATAGTCGCTAATTGGTGAGCATTGTCTGAATCTAGATTGACAAAAGCTAAGCCCAATGCTCCGTTAATCTGTAGATCTACACCTCCAAGGGAAATCCAATCGCCCTCAACGTCAAGTACTTGTAATTGTTTCGGCACTGTATTATCTACTGTAGTATGATTGGGAGCAATCCCGGCTATCACTCCTTTTTCGTCAATCCAAAGCTGCTGCAAGTCTTTGTAACCGGGCAGTCGAGCATTGACAATGTGGAGGTTTGCAAGATGGGAGTTTGACGGCAGCGTTGTCAGCGCTGTGGTATCTTTCATAATTTTTGCGATTCTAAAATATAAATTTTAAAACCTATATTTCTAAAATCCCATGACTCAGCCACAAATCGGTATTATTATGGGCAGCGATTCCGATTTGCCGACAATGAAAGAAGCGATCGCAGTCTGCGAAGATTTTAAAATTCCCTGTGAAGTTGCGATCGTTTCTGCTCACCGTACTCCCTTACGCATGGTGGAATATGCCCAAAATGCTCATCTGCGCGGAATTAAAGTTATTATTGCCGGTGCTGGCGGTGCTGCCCACCTGCCTGGGATGGTAGCTTCTCTTACACCTTTGCCAGTTATTGGAGTGCCTGTACCTAGTCGCTACCTCCAGGGTGTGGATTCTCTCTATTCAATTGTGCAAATGCCTGCCGGCATCCCTGTAGCTACTGTAGCGATCGGTAATGCTAAAAATGCAGGACTTCTTGCTGTACAAATTCTAGCTACTCAACAGCCGGAGTTATTAGAACGCGTGCAACTGTATCGTAAAAACCAGACACAATCAGTACTTGATAAGCAAGCCCTACTCGCTGCTGAGGGCTATCAGCAGTATTTGGCACAAATGAAAATGAAGTAATTTTCTTTTTTCGAGCTTTGACAGGGGCTGGATAATGATAATAACACTTAGTTACCGATTTGTCAATCCCCTACTCAGCAATTTAACCCCTTTATAAGGAAAAATGTTAAACAAGATACAGAATTAAAATTATTAACTTGGTGCAATATATTATTGCATATATTTTGTATGTGATCTAGATCACAAATATCGAGGACGCTTGTGCAGCAGCGAGTTGGATAACTCTTGCTGTCATAGAGAAAACTGATACACTACTAGTTTCTGAAAGCTTTTTTAAAGGCGATGAAATATCAACAAACGCTGCTAAAAAATAGGCAATCTAAAAAAAGGCGATCGCCTCGCCGAAATACCTATTCTATATACTGGCGCATCTGCAAAAAAATACAAACAGCGAGCGCGCGACTCTCTCCCAGTTGGCAAGCCTGTATACCTTTAGCTACTTTAATCGGATTAGGCTGGTTAGGGTGTGCGGCAGTAGCCCAAACTCCTCCAACTCCAGAAGAACTAGCCAAAACGGCAACAGATTTAAAAGTTGGGCTAGACACAATGTGGGTGATGGTTGCCGCCATGCTAGTATTCTTCATGAATGCCGGCTTCTGCATGTTGGAAACAGGCTTTTGCCGTCAAAAAAACGCCGTTAACGTATTAGCGAAAAACCTGATTGTCTTCGCCCTCTCTACTGTTGCCTTTTGGACGATTGGGTTCGGATTAATGTTCGGTGACGGTAATCCCTTTTTCGGCACAAGCGGATTCTTCCTCGCCGGCGCAGACAATAGCCCCGCTACCGGCGATGCCTATAAGGGAGTCTTCAGCGCGCTAAATTGGACAGGTGTTCCCCTAGGGGCGAAATTCTTCTTCCAACTTGCCTTTGCCGGCACTGCTGCCACAATTGTTTCCGGAGCAGTAGCCGAACGGATTAAATTTGTTGACTTTTTAATTTTCAGTCTGCTGCTAGTTGGATTTTCTTATTCTATTACAGGTCACTGGGTTTGGGGCGGCGGCTGGCTAAGTGTAGCCTACCAAAAACCCGGTTTTTGGGATTTTGCAGGTTCTACCGTTGTTCACTCCGTAGGCGGCTGGGCAGCTCTGATGGGAGCGGCTATCTTGGGACCCCGCCTCGGCAAGTATGAAGATGGTAAACCAGTGGCTATACCTGGTCACAATATGAGTATTGCTACTTTGGGTTGTTTGATTCTCTGGTTGGGCTGGTTTGGATTTAACCCAGGCTCGACTATGAGTGTGACATGGCAGATTGCTCATATTGCTGTGACTACAAATATGGCGGCAGCAACGGGAGGGCTGGCAGCAACTATTACTGCTTGGCTGTATCTGGAAAAGCCGGATCTTTCGATGGTGATTAATGGTATCCTGGCTGGCTTGGTGGCAATTACGGCACCTTGCGCTTACGTAAGTATTCCCTCGGCTGCAATTATTGGCGCGATCGCTGGCGTTCTGGTGGTTTTCGCAGTAACTTTCTTTGATCGCTTGCAAATTGATGACCCCGTCGGTGCTATCTCCGTTCACCTGGTAAATGGTATCTGGGGAACTCTGGCGGTAGGTTTGTTCGCTTTAGGGCCAAATGCCAAAATCGGCGAACAGGTTCTTTATACAGAAGGAGCTGGCCCAGCAGCTGGGTTGTTTTTCGGCGGCGGCTTGTCTCAATTATTTACCCAAATTCTCGGTATCTTGTCGGTGGGCGGGTTTACTGTTCTGATGTCAACTATCTTCTGGTTGGCACTCAAGAGTACTTTGGGTATTCGGGTATCTGAAGAAGAAGAAATGCAAGGTTTGGATATAGGCGAACATGGTATGGAAGCCTATAGCGGCTTTCTTAAGGATACTAAGGGGATACCTGGAGGACCTTATTAAGGGAGCGCAAATAGTAGCGAGCGCCTACCTTTTATAATTTGTTGCAGCGGCTGTGCCGCTTTTTTTCTTTCTTATCACTTTTCTACTTGAAGATTTCTGGCTGTTTGTCTTACTCTATTGAAATAAGCGGTGCAGTGTCTCGTTGAGATAATTCTTGTGCCTTCACAATTAAAACCTGCCTCCAACCCTGTCGCACCTTGGCGACGAGTCTCCAATTCTCAGAAAAAACTTCCTGCCTGGGCTTGGCTGTCTTTTGCCTCTAACATACTCCTGCTAGTGACAGTTTTTATGTTACTGCTCCGCTATGAGAGTAAGTTAGCTGAAATTACAATTAAAGCTGAGCCTGTTCCTACTAAGGCGTCAACACCAAAACCACCCTCCCCTTCTCCTGAATTAGGACCACGTCACAAGTGGACTTATGAACAGTGGGTGGCTCAGTTACGGCGAGAAGCGGATGCAGCAGCTGAAAAAAAACCTGAAAAACTTACGGTTTTGGCTGGGGATTCAATCAGTCTCTGGTTTCCTACAAATATGTTACCCCCTGGGCGCTATTGGCTAAATCAGGGAATTTCAGGAGAAACTACTGAGGGATTACTCAAACGTCTGCCGTTATTCGATCGCACTCAGCCAGATGCGATTTTTGTAATGATTGGTATTAATGATCTGATTCGGGGAATTGCGGACGAAACAATTATTAATAATCTGCGGGCAATTATACAAGATTTGCAAACAGTTCACAGTAACGCTCATATTGTTATTCAGTCAATTTTACCTCACAGTGGAGCTAAGTCTACATGGGAAGGGCGCAAGCGCTTACTGCAAATCCCTAATCAACGTATTCGTTCTCTCAATGAGCAAATAGCAGCGCTCGCTATTGAAGAAGGTGTGAAATTTCTCGATCTCTACCCTCTGTTTGCTGATTCTCAAGGCAATCTCCGTCTCGATTTAACTACCGACGGTTTGCACTTAAGTGAACGCGGTTACTTAGTCTGGCGCTCGGCACTCCAACTTTTCGATAATCTGGAACTTTCTCAACCCCCCGTTTGAGATTTTTCGTTTTACGCCCTGATACTTTATGATAAAAAAAAATTAGGTACAATAGGGCATGGATACAAAAGCATTCAAACGCTCGCTACAACAATCGGAAAATTACTTCCGCAAAGGATTTGGTCACGCTGAGGAAGTTTCCTTTGTCATGCAATCAGCTTATCAAAGCCCCCTGATTCAAAAAATTAGGGAAAATAATTATACTTTACAGCAAGGAGAAGTGACAATCCGACTGGCTGAGGCATTTGGTTTTTGCTGGGGCGTCGAAAGAGCAGTAGCGATCGCTTATGAAACCCGTACCCACTTTCCAACAGAACGGATCTGGATTACCAACGAAATTATTCACAACCCCTCGGTAAACCAGCACATCCAAGAAATGAAAATAGAATTCATTCCCATAAAAGCTGGACAAAAAGACTTTTCTGTAGTAGAAAAAGGCGACGTAGTGATACTTCCTGCTTTCGGTGCAACCGTACAAGAAATGAAACTTCTCAATGATAAAGGTTGCACAATTGTGGACACTACTTGTCCGTGGGTGACAAAGGTTTGGAATACAGTTGAAAAACACAAAAAAGGCAATTATACATCAATAATTCACGGGAAATATAAACACGAAGAAACTCTGGCAACCAGTTCTTTTGCTGGAAAATATCTAATAGTGCTGAACATGAAAGAAGCGGAATATGTCGCTAATTATATACTAAATGGCGGCGAGCGCAACGAATTTATGGAAAAATTCAGCCAAGCTAGTTCGCCAGGATTTGATCCAGATAAAGATTTAGAACGAGTTGGCATTGCTAATCAAACAACTATGCTCAAAAGTGAAACTGAACAAATCGGTAAACTTTTTGAGCGTACCATGATGAAAAAATATGGTCCCGATAAGTTAAATCAGCACTTTCTGGCATTTAATACAATTTGTGATGCCACTCAAGAAAGACAAGATGCAATGTTGAAATTAGTGGAGGAGAAAGTAGATTTAATAGTCGTAATAGGGGGATATAATTCTTCTAATACGACACAATTACAACAAATAGCGATCGCACGTGGTATTCCATCTTATCACATCGACAACGCTGAGCGGATAAAACCAGGAAATCGTATCGAACATAAAGTACTCTACGGCGATTTAACAATAAAAGAAAACTGGCTACCAGAAGGGGAAATCACAGTAGGGGTGACTTCTGGTGCTTCAACTCCGGATAAAGTAGTTGAAGAAGTGATTGAGAAAATTTTTGAAATGAAAAAAGCAGTGGCGGTGGTTTAGAAGAGGGAGCGCGTACTAAATATTCAGGGGCACAGTGTAAGTCTGGCCCCTAATTAATGGCCAGGGGGCAGCGCTCGCATTATAATTTATAAATAATTTATAAAAACCTGAAACCTATTTCTAATTATTACCTCACAGCTTATGATCAAGAATCCCCGCCGTTACCACATCACAACCTTCGGCTGCCAGATGAACAAAGCCGACTCCGAACGCATGGCTGGCATTCTTGAAGAAATGGGATTCCAGTATTCAGAAGATCCCAACAACGCCGATCTAATTTTATTTAATACCTGCACAATTCGCGAAAACGCCGAACAAAAAGTCTATTCCTACTTAGGCAGACAAGCAGAGCGCAAGCGGCGACAGCCCGATTTAACCCTAATAGTTGCCGGCTGCGTTGCCCAACAGGAAGGAGAAGCACTATTGCGGCGAGTGCCAGAATTAGATCTTATAATCGGACCACAACACGCTAATCGTCTTAAAGACTTGCTTGAGCAAGTTTTTGAAGGCAATCAAGTAGTTGCTACAGAGCCAATTCATATTATAGAAGACATAACCAAGCCGCGCCGCGAAAGTAAAGTCACTGCTTGGGTAAATGTCATATATGGCTGTAACGAGCGTTGCACCTACTGTGTCGTACCTTTTGTGCGGGGAAGAGAGCAATCTCGTACACCAGAAGCAATTCGTGCTGAAATGGAAGAATTAGGGCGTCAGGGTTATAAAGAAGTGACACTGCTTGGGCAAAATATCGATGCCTATGGGCGGGATTTGCCGGGAGTGACACCAGAGGGGCGACATCTACACACCTTTACAGATTTGTTATATTTTGTACACGATGTTGCAGGCATTGAACGTATCCGTTTTGCTACTTCTCACCCACGCTACTTTACGGAGCGCCTAATTCGCGCCTGTGCCGAATTGCCGAAAGTATGTGAACATTTCCATATTCCTTTTCAGTCGGGAGATAATGATATTCTTAAGGCGATGGGGCGGGGTTATACCCAAGAGAAGTACCGTCGCATTATCGAGAAGATTCGTAGCTATATGCCGGATGCCTCGTTGAGTACAGATGTGATTGTGGGGTTTCCAGGAGAAACAGAAGAGCAGTTTGAAAATACGTTGCGACTGGTGGAAGATATCGGATTTGATTTAGTAAATACCGCTGCTTATTCACCCCGCCCCGGCACACCGGCAGCGCTTTGGGAAAATCAGATAAGCGATGAAGTAAAGGCGGATAGACTACAGCGTCTAAATGATTTGGTGAAAAAGAAAGCAGCCGAGCGATCGCAACGTTATATGGGGCGCATTGAAGAAATCCTCGTTGAAGATTGTAACCCTAAAGATCCCACACAAGTAATGGGGCGCACTAGGGGTAATCGTCTTACTTTTTTTAAGGGAGATATTAATGTACTCAGAGGTGAGATTGTTGCGGTTAAAATTACAGAAGTTCGCCCTTTCAGTTTAAACGCTCAAATGGTTGAAAGATAATTTTTTAATTCCCGCAATGGTCCATAAACGCTAAAAATGCATAGTAATATTATGTTGTTTTAGCACGGAACAGTAGCATAAGCAGTAGTATTGGGGATTGTAGATTTAGAAGTCACAGGCGACTGGAAAATATAATGCCCATATTTTATTTTAATTCATGAGGTAGGTAACAAAAATGACAAAATTGCGAGTGGGGCTTTTATTCGGCGGGCGTTCAGGGGAGCATGAGGTTTCAATTATGTCGGCACGGGCGATCGCAGGCGCTCTGGGTACAGATGACAATGCTACAAAATATGACTTAATACCATTTTATATCCAAAAAGACGGTTACTGGCAAGCCCCTGAAGTTTCTCAACAAGTTCTAGAAACTGGCTCTCCTCTACAAACAGAAGCCTCTAACCTCAATCTATGGCAATTCCCATCTGCTGCTGCTAATGTAGATATTTGGTTTCCTATTCTCCATGGACCTAATGGCGAAGATGGTACCATCCAAGGATTGTTGACACTAATGCAAAAGCCATTTGTAGGTTCTGGAGTTTTAGGTTCAGCTCTGGGGATGGATAAAATTGCAATGAAAATGATGTTCGAGCGCGCCGGTTTGCCGCAAGTGAAATATATGGCTGTGACGCGCTCGCAAATTTGGTCTAATCCCTGTGTTTTCCCTAAACTATGTGATCAAATTGAGAATACTCTTGGTTATCCTTGTTTTGTTAAACCCGCTAATTTAGGCTCTTCAGTTGGTATTTCTAAAGTGCGAGGGCGTTCCCAATTAGAAGCTGCTCTTGATAATGCTGCTAGTTATGACCGTCGTATTATTGTAGAAGCAGGTGTAGTCGCTAGAGAAGTCGAATGCGCTGTCTTGGGCAATGACAATCCTCAGGCGTCTGTAGTAGGCGAAATTACTTATAAAAGTGATTTTTACGACTATGAAACGAAATATACTGACGGAAAGGCTAATTTATTTATTCCAGCTGATATTCCAGATGCGATCGCAACTCAAATTCAGGAAAAAGCAATCCAAGCCTTTTTAGCTATCGACGCTGCCGGTTTAGCACGAGTTGATTTCTTCTACATTGAATCAACAGGCGAAATACTAATTAACGAAATTAATACTCTCCCTGGTTTTACCTCCCTGAGTATGTATCCGCAGCTTTGGGCTTACAGTGGTATTACTTTTCCTGAATTAGTTAATCGTTTAATTCAACTAGCACTAGAGCGTTTTAATAGTTAATTGCTATATAATGGGAAGGTAGTTTGACAAACTAATTATCATCTACCATCCCTCACTAATATACAATTACAGATTAGCAATTAATAATAGATTGTTATGTCAAAAACTGTATATCCTTTAATTATTGTTTGGGGAATGCTGCTGCTTACAATAGTCGGCGTTTCTCTTTTAGCTTTCTGGGCTTTAAGTAATCCCAATTATGCTGCTATTAAACCACCACTAAATAAGAATGTGCCAATTTGGTGCTATGGAGCGCTTGTGCTCTCTTGTGCAGCAGGCTGTCTGTTGATTTCAAAATCCCTCGAAAGCGAAAAGTAAAAAAGTAGTAAAGTAAATAAATTAATAGCTTAGGTGTTCACTTAACGACTGGCTCTTTGAGAGCGAGGAGCGAGCGCCAATCCTGAATAGCAACTTCAGGCCACAGCCAGTCATTGCTGAGGGCGTCTATTTGAAAGCCCAAAGGATCGGAGGCTAAAACCTTTTGACGAAATTCGATCGCCCGTTTCAAACGAGAGACTTGTTCGGCAGGAGGCTGGTTAAGAGCACTTTTCCAAAGTACAAGAGCTCTACCGGCATAAGCGATCGCCACATCTTTACTCAGACGGGATTGCGTAGTTTTGCCAGATGAAGCAGGTTGGCCCTCCTTTTCCGGTTCTAAAGTAGTAACGAGAGACCACATATCGGAAGCCCGATTTACATCCCCGTCGGCATAGTAAGCAAAACCTAGAGCATTATAATAAAGCGGCAACTTAGGTTGTTCTCGGATAACAGCTTCCCAGTAACGGCGTACATCTTGGAGACTGTAATCTCTTTCGCCAGATTGCACAAACTGCCAAGCCATCCGCCCGTAGAGAAAGTTAATTATTTGCTCGTCTTTTTGACTATTGGGAACAGCGCTGAGAGCTGCTTTAGCTTCTTGCAGGGCATTGCGATCAAGTAAAGTTTCTACGGCTTTTTGCCCATTGCTTAAATTACCTTTACTAAACTCTGAAATTGCGATCGCCACAAGCTCCGTCGTACTCGCTTTCCTTAAATCCAAACGCTCAAACTTTGGATTAGTTGGGACAACTGGAGGCACAGTTGGCATCTCCACTGGTTTAGGATTCCCTATCAACAGAAAGTCACGAAAGTGCCACAAGCTAATTATTCCCAATACGCAGAGTAGTAGCCAAAGCAATGGACCAAGCCCTCGCATTTTCCAGAAAGAAACACTGCGTCGGCGCCTATTAGGCGGTATTTCTGCTCTAGAAACTTGAGATTCGCTTGCTTGGTTAGGTGGTGTTGGTGGGGCGAGCGCTTGCAAAGAACCCTTGCTACCACTTTCATCAGAAAGCGATTGATTGACATTCGACAGTGCATATGGACTTGAATTATTTTCAGAATTAGATAGCTGGCGCAGCAAATCCGTAACTAAACCTGACACTTCTGGCTCATTGAGTGCGTCGTATTCTACTTCATCCAATATCCCCTCGATTTCTTCTTGGCTCAGCTCTTCGAACTCTTCTAGATTAGAAGGTTTTGAAGACAACAGCGCCTCATCTTGAGACAGAGGAAAACTGAATTCTTTTGTAGGTGTATATAAAGTTTCAACTTGGCGCTGATTAGAAGAGAGATAGCCGTCAAATTCTGGGTGCAGGTAAAGAATTGGTAAAGCCCAGTACAGTTGATGAGAACCGTAAGCAGAAATCAACCCTTGCCGAGCTCGACTCAGACTCAAATCTACCGGATAGCCCTGATTGAGATTGCGGTAAAATAAACGTGCCAAGGTGAGGGCTACATCATCTGGAATCCTTTCTGCCATAGCCAGAACAGCAGGAATACCCAAACTCACAAGAGCTTCAGCAAGAGAGCGTTCACCTGAGTCTGCGGTGGGGTCTGCTGTAACAGTGTGTGCTCCTCGACAGGAATTAAAAACAGCTAACTGGATGCCATTATTTGCTAGCAAACCTGCCAAGTCAGAGCCGTTTAAAGTTTCGGTTAAGCCTGTGCGGCGATTAACAAGGTAAAGTTCTCCGCCTGCTGTTCCTAAGTTGCTGTGACCTGCATAATGAAAGACATGATATTTACTTTGTTCTAGAGCTTGAGTAAGAGCAGCGCGATCCGGTTGTTCTAGGATAGTTATTTCCATTGCTGGAAGCGTTGCTCTTTCTCTGGCAGAACGGTTTTGCAGTTCTTGCTGTAGGTGCAGGGCTTCCCGTTTGAGTTCTAGGCTTTCTCTGTCGGTGGGAGCTGCGATCGCCATTAATATTTTTAGAGAGGAGTTGCTTGAAGATTGTGAGCAAAGCCAATGGCTGACGCCCTTGTTGGGTTGATAGCGGGAAAATAGTATGTTTGTGCCGGTAGCAATTGGGCGATCGCCTGCGTGCAGTACTTCCCAAGGTAAACGGGGTAGGCGGTTTCCTTTTAAACCTAACCTTAGGCGCAACACCTCTCGTCGGTGCTGAGCGATACTTTGTGCTGCCGTCCAACTATCTCTTAAAGTACCTTGAAACAGCGAGTTATAGAGCTGCTGCCCTAGGGCTATCAGGTTTAACTCTTGTCTAGGGTCTAAATTTGTAAACCTATCTCTTCCTGTGTAGGGTTTTTCACTTTCCAGCAAGCCCAGCAAAGGGTCTTTCATTAGCTGTCGCGCTTGCGCCAACCACTCTTCCAGTGGCCAGCGAACCTGTTCTTCAGCCAAAGGCACACCAGGGGCCACTTGTTCTGTCCTAACGAGGTATTCGTCTATCCCTACCGGGGTTACAGAAACATGAAATTCTAATTCCCGAGTCACAGCTTCAGCGTACTCCTGCTTCAGGCTTTAATCTCGACTACTCTGATAGTCTTCCGGCTCGATCTTTTCTGCTTGCCATTATAGTAAAGCGAGTCTTTGCCGTACGAGCCAGAGTCATCTCACCCCCAAAGATCGATGCGGAAGATGCCCAGACGTTTATTATGGCGTTGGTGATATCTGGACTTAGTGATTAGACTAGCCTAGAATCAACACATTCACTTATTATTATAATTTAATTTATTCAGGTATTACTTATTTGCTTTATATTTTTCCGGAGTGCTATTGTTTACTGGCGCCCCACAGATGTAACGTAAGAATTCGGTTATTACTTGCATGATTCATTTTTTTGCATCTTCTGCCGCCATTTCTCAGACAATTCCAATCTATACTAAAGCATGGTTGATTTTATTTTATGTTTTCCGTTGAAGTAGATACACCACTGGTTCTGCTGAGCATATGGCATTCTGCAGATAGTTATTAGGGAAATGCTAATTTCTTAACTGTTCGCTTTCTCTTCTCCTTTTACGCCTTAAAACTAGCAGTTTAATTACACTCTTATATTTTTCTCCGCCTCTAATATTTTTCCGGATGTCTTTAATATTCACAAGAAAATAGATTTTGTTTATTCTTATTTACTTTTTAATAATTTTAGATAAAATATTTTTTGTATTTTTCTTGTTAGCATTTTTAAATTTTTCTATTCTGCATTTGCTAAATTTAAAATAAACTAGAAATGTAGGCAAGGGCCAAATATTGGACAGCCGACAGGCTGCCGACATGGTTGTAGTCGGATGCAAACACTCCCCCAGCACCCATCTTTATTATGTCAAAAAAATAGTGGCAGTAGCAAATTCTGCAATACTGCCATCAAATTTATTAATCTCAATCCGGAAAAACACACTCGCGAGTGTAAGAGTGTTATGGTAGATGCACCCTGATGAACGTCCCCGGTTGATTAAACCGGGGATTTTTTTCAATCAAGGACTTCAAAAGTTTGCACTTCCAGAACCGGGCCAATCATGGCCATAGTCATAATATCATTGCGCACTTTGCCAGTGACTTTAACTTTTTGTCCGGATTTGAGCAGTGCATTTGGTGCGCCCTGATAAATTTCATAAGATTGACCATTGTCGCTAATAATGGCCCAGGTTCCAGTTCCGAAGCCTTTACGTTCGATTTTACCTTCAACACTGATATTCATGCTAGTTTTATTTCATCCTTAAGAGCCAGACGGGCTAATGCGAAACAAAGCAAAGCATTGACAGCGAGGAAAGAGCGAGCGAGCGCTCCTGTTCCCAAGCCCCAGACAGCAGGCGAAACTACAGCGTTTACAGCCAGACAGCAAGAGAAGCCAATAGCCGTAGCGATCGCAAACCATTTCCATTGTTGGTGCCCCAGCAATAGCACCACCAGAATCGTAGGAATCAGCACACTAGCAAAAAACGGGTTCAACACACTGCTACCCTGTATAGCTCCCCCCAATTCAGGGATAGAACTACCCATAACTCGAAATGGCCACTGAGGCACATCAAAGATATAAAAACCGCGCAGGAAGAAAAGCCCAGAACTACCAGCAACTAGACCACTAGCAAAAAACCAGTTCCAGCGGAAAGAGAAATAATTGCGCAACAACCACGCCAACAAATAGGAACCCAAAACCATTGCAATTTTAGGCAGGAGGGCAACAGCACCGCCATCAATCCAGAAACCCAAATTAAGATAGCCATTTTCTCGCAGCCAGCGGAAGAAATCGCGGAAGCTAAATTGTCCTTTAGTTGCCAATTCTATTGCAGCGGCGGCATCTAATTGACCCGCTCCGAAGTGGTTAAGGGGGTCATTTTCAACTTTACGAGCTGAAGAGAGCAAGATGCTGCGCACATCATTAGGATCTTTAACGCCAACAGCCTTAATCAAAGCAGCGACAGCCGCCACATGGGGGCAAGCCATGCTTGTGCCTTGGTAAGCGGCAAAGACAGGTTGACCAGATTCAGTATTAATTGTATTTTGTAGAATACCGCCGATTTCGCCATTACTAGTATCGCCTCCAGGAGCGGAGATATCTACGCCAGCTCCGAAATTAGAGTAGAAAGCTTTTGAGCCGCTGGCATCAAGAGCAGAGACGCCGATGACATTAGCATAGCGGGCGGGATAGCCGGCAGAACTTTTGTTTTCGTTACCTGCTGCAGCAACAATGACAACACCTTTACTATAGGCATAATTAATTGCCTCTTGTATCATCTGGCTTTCGCCACTGCCACCTAAACTCAGGTTAATGACATCTGCGCCGTTGTCAGCGGCAAATTTAATTGCTTCGGCAATATCAGCGCTCGTGCCGTTGCCGCCGGCACTTAGTACTTTCAAAGGCATTATGCTTGCTTCGTAGGCAATGCCAGCCACGCCGTAGCCGTTATTAGTACTTTGGGCAATCGTGCCTGCAATGTGTGTGCCGTGCCCATTGTCATCTTCTACTTCGGCTTTATCGTTTACAAAGTCGTAACCTTTAGTGAATTTAGTATTTTTTAAGTCGGGAACGCGACTGACGCCGGTATCTATGACAGCGACAGTGACGCCATTGCCTTTAGTCTCTTCCCAAGCTCTTTCGACGTTAATGCTGCGCAAGTTCCACTGCTGACTCCATAAGGGATCGTTAGGAGCAGCAAGCGCTGAATATATGTAGTTGGGTTCTATGTATTCGGTGTATTTGGCAACATTGGATTTTTTCAGGGCTTTTAGCAATTGCTTGTCGCCGTTTACGATGTAGAGATTATCGGCTGCTGAAATGAAACTATTGAGATGGGGTGTGACTTTGAACTGTTGCGCGATCGCTTTTATCTGAGTTTCTATCTGGGTTGCTGGCACCTCCTCTCGGAAATCCAACACTATACTCTCAAATTTACCTTGGTTAGCTAGCCCCTGGAAATTAAATAGGGCCCAACCTAATCCTATTAAAAACAAACATGCCAGGAAAAATTTTCTCATAGAAAAAGTTTAAATTTAGCACAAGTCTGCTGAATAAGATAACTCAACTCCTGCTTATATGCATTAACTTATGCCTTAATTTTATATTTTAAAGATTAACTTCTTGCCTATGAATGACTGCTAAAATCAGGTTTGTATACTGCAAAATAGTTATTTTTATCACAAATTAAATTATGGAACGAGGGCTTCTGTGGTTGCCACTATTGGTCATTTTTATCTGGCTAGCTTGGGCGGGTTGGAACGAGTATCAAAAAGTAGAAGCGTATCGAATTTGGGCCAAGCAGTTTCAGCGATCTAAATACGATATATATGCAGTTTTAGGGCAGGCTGGCAGGGAAATCACTTGGGGAAAACCAACGCGCAAAGGACCAATAAATTTGCAAACTTTTACTCTTGATGACGTCCAATCTATCAAATTGCTTATTGATGGTCAACCGGTAAACCTCCAGTCTCCACCAAATAGGGGGGGAGCGGCTGCTCTGGAATTCTCGTTTTTTTCGCCAACTGCGCCCGTTCGGATTCCTTTCACAGAAGTTGCCCTGGCTGTAGAATGGGGAAAGCAGTTGCAGCAGGAGTTGCAGGTATTGCGCATTAACCAGGAAAGCTGACAGGCTGAATCTGGTTTTTGGGAGGGATGGTAAAGCAATTAATTGCTGCTCTTATGCCTCTTATGCCGGAGTGGACGATAAAGGGAGCAAGCAGGGGCCAAATTCGCCCTGCGTTTTATGGCTCTCTGTACTCGCGCTTTGCGACAAGCCGTTTTGAAATCTTATCGACTTCAATCTTTCTGATTACAGGTGATTTTGTATCGTCTTTAACCGCAACAATGGTTGTTAGAGGGTAACGTTACTTGCTTTAGCGGTTTGGTAGATTTCAGCGGCTTGCTGTACGATCGCCTTGAGTTCTTGTGGATCAAAAGGTTTAGTAATACATTTGAAGAGCTCAGCCCCATTCATCTGATTTCCTTCTTCCTCTAGGGAATCGTCTGAGTAACCGGTTAAAAGGATCCGCATGGTGTGGGGGAATTTCTCTTTTATCTTCATCAAGAATTCTGTCCCCGTCATTTCCGGCATACTTTGATCGGAAATAATTACTGCCATTTCACCTTCCTGCTCCAAAATTTTTAGGGCGTTGATGGGCACGTCGGCTCTAAAGACTTGAAAGTCGCGTCGAAATGTCCTGTACAGTAAATCCAGATTATCTGGTTCGTCGTCAACTATCATTATTTTGGGTTTTGTGGGCATATTTTACCTCGAGCCGGCAATCTCTACTTGATTCTTTATTCTAGGCGAATTGGAAATTGCAGCGGTGTTTTTAAACTGCATCGGTATGGCCATTGACTTTGGCCTTAGGTTTTGCCAGTGCTAGGATTGATTAGGTTTTGGTTTCTACTGAAGGCGATTATTTAAAAAGGGGTTTTCTTTTTTTTGCAAGCTAGCTCTCCTTTTTGTGAATAGAGGCTCGTTTTTTACTCCCATTCTAATACGAAGTACAAACTTTTTAAAATCTAGAGGCTGCATGGTTAAGTGAGCCACAAATGTACGTAATTTTTTGGTTTTATTTTTACAAGTGACTTTTCTTACTTTCTAGTCTTTTCATTCTGTTGTTTTATTGACGCCATCTCTGATTTGGATTAATTCCTCAATTGACATGCCTAAAATTCGTGAAATCGGACCTAGTTGACTGTCAATGATTTCTTCTCCTGCATAAATTTCTTTGAGTTCTTGAAAGGATAATTTATAGGTTTCGCAGAAGCGAATGAATTCGCGATCGCTGACGTTAAGTTCTATTTGGCGATCCCGCAACATAGCCGCGATCGCTCTACTTCCATACTTCGGACGCTCAGCCCTGGCAATGTACTTTCTCATTAACTCTTCTACTCTGAGAGTGTCACCGCCTGATTTTCTGATATAATCTAAACAAGAAAGCCGCAGAGCCTTGTATATTTTCTCTTGGGCGTTCAAAAATTCCGTCATTCTGGCAGCTATATCAGCTTTGCAAAAACCTACAATTTCTCCCTGATAAAAAATAGGAACAAAAGAAGTTTGAGAATTAAATGTCCAAGCTAAATAGTTATCGTTTTGTGGCATAGCAGTGCATCCTTAAAAACACACACCCTACAAGCTTTCACCCCAATCAATATAATATTAACTCTGGTTGCCGCCAAGACGACAATTCTGAAAAATTTTTAATATACAAGAAGAAGAGGAAATAGCAGACATTCCAGATGCTGCAATACTGTCTATCGCTCTCGTGGTATTGAGATGTTCTAGCTATTTTTTGGCATGACAAGACAGCCGGAACAACCTACGGGGTAATGTTCGTCATAATTATCCTGAGTATCTCTACTTATTTTATTCGGGTTAGTAGCAGCAATGCTCGAATTAGTAATTTGCACTTAAATATCTGGGAGGGAGGTATGTTTCACATTTCTACCCTTGGTGGTTTTGGCTGTCAACTGAGAACTTTTGCTGACTTGGATGGTTTCGTACCTGAACCAGGCGACTGCCCCAATAAATTTAGGTGGGATGAGCAGATAGAGTGGAATGCCCAGAATTGGAAAGATTTCGTTAACCGTGCTTCTAAAAAAACACAAGAAGTCTTACAGCAATTAGAACTGTGGCAGGAAGCGTCTTAGTGGCAAGCAGGTGTAGTGTCAGCTTCAGTTCAGACGCTTGCTAATCGCTGTCTTGTTATTTCAAGAGCAAGGCAAGGCAAGGATCTTACTCTATTGCTTACCCTCTTGTTTACTCTATTGCTTATCTACCTGCTTATTTTTCTCCCCAACCTCAAAAGCCGCCGCCTTGTATGCCAAAAGTAAATTATTGTAAATTTTACTTGACTTTTGCTAGGAAAGTTTGATACAATGCTTCCAATTTATTAACAACCGCTCCAGGTTAATAAAAACACCTGCCAGCGGTTGTCGCTAAGACTAATACCGTAGTCCAGAGACTAACAGAGTCATTATAACACTTTCCTAGTCGCCCCAGATGAAAAGAAAGAATCTGAGAGCGATTACCTTGCGCACTTTATTTTTCTACCGTAAACCAAGCCATGTAAACAAATCTTGATGGGTGAAAAATTCAAGCAGCAAAAGGGCAACAAAACCGAGCATAGCAAATCTTCCGTTGATAAGCTCTGCGTAAGCAGTCCAACCAAAGGCTGGCTCTGGTGATTTGTTGTCGGTAGCAGGAGGGGTTGGAGGTAGAGATGGTTTTTCAGTCATGGCAGTTAGTTTTTGTCAGGTTTTTTAGAAAAAGACTGTTTGTTTAGTTTTTGAATGGATTCAATTAGCGAGCGCACTTCTTTTGTTCCCTTAGAAGGCACAAATTTCTTAGGCAATTTCCCGCGAATTAGCATCCTAAATCCCAGGGGTAGAAGTTTCGCCAATTCTTTATATCCGGCAAAAGAGTAGGTAAACAACTGAGTAGCAAACTTACGCTCTTCTATCCAGCCGCCATCTTTCACAAATTCCAACAACAACTTGCGGTGACGAATTGGCTGACTGCTGCTTTCATCCTTACGAGCGAGAATTTCGCTTTTAATTTTAGTAATTTGATCCAGTGGTGCTACCTCCATTGGGCAAACCGCATTGCAGTTAAAACACCGCGTACAGCCCCAGACGCCAAAAGTGCCTTGATTATATTTTTCTAGGCGACTTTCTGTCTTAGTGTCGCGGGAATCTGCTACCATGCGATATGCTTTAGCAAGGGCGTGAGGTCCTACAAAATCGGGATTTACCTCACGAGCGTTACATTCAGAATAACATGCCCCGCACAAAATGCAATTACCTGTCTGATTCAGCTGCTCTCGCTCTTCAGGAGTTTGTAAAAACTCTCTCTCTGGGATTTGCCGCGCTTCGCTACTAACATAGGGCTCGACAGCTTCTAGATTAGCCCAGAAACTACTCATATCTACTACTAAATCCCGAATCACCGGCATATTGCCCATCGGTGCAATTGTCATTTCTGGGATACTGTCTATTTGCTGTGGAGCTTTACTATTATTTGCCTGTGCCGCAATTTTATTTAGTCTTTCGATTTCTCTACCAATATTTTCTTTACAGGCAAGAGCTGTGCGCCCATTAATCCGCATCGCACAACTGCCGCAGATAGTATTGCGACAATTTTTACGATACGCTAGGGTTCCGTCTTGCTCCCACTTGATGCGATTGAGACAATCTAGAATAGTATTGCCTGGGTTTACTTCCAGGGTGTATGTCTGGATACGCGGGCTAGAGTTGGGATTTTGTCGAACTATATTGAAACGAACTTGCATGGTTGCTATTGAATCCCTGAAAGGGAGTGTATAATTTATTGTATGCTGAGGCATGGATTGTCAGCAGTCTATATTTCCCCTGTGGCGATATTTTTTCGGTTGTCAATTGACAATTGCCTTCTGATTATACAACTAATCCAGGGATTAATCGAAATTGAACTTGTTAATTTCTATAACTTTGCTGGATGCGGAGCATTTCTTGTTGAATTTGCTGCTGCAAGGTAGGATCTGTTTGCAACTTGATTGTAATTTGGTTAAATGTATTAGTTGTCAAGCCGTTACTTTCAACAATTTCCTTAGATTTATTGCAAAAATTGATTGCAATTTCCCTTGCTTCTCCTGAAAGGGCGTTCAAAGTTTTAGGTTCACTGCAAACAATTGAGGGAACTTTTCCCAAGATTTTTTCAATTCTAGCTAAAGCATCTTTGCGAATGGGTTCTAAAGCTAAGACAGCCCGGGCGTAGTTGCTGATATCTGGAGGGCTTACAGTCTGAGCTGTAACTGCTGGAATAATTGGAATAGGAATAGATTTTTGCATTGGGAAACTTCCCGAAAAGGCAGGAGCCAGCCCCGATATGCAACCGATAGTTGAGATTGTAGCAACTATAAGGGATTTTGAGAATAGTTGCTCAGGGTGAATTGGAGCTAATTGACGTAAAATTTTCATAAAAATGTCGTTCTGTAAAAACAGTAACACTAAACTGCTTAATAGTTGAGAAGTAATTTTACGGAAACAAGTTCCAAGTTCTCTGTTATTTAACAGGGTTTCCACGGGGGAATTATTAGATGTTTTATACAAACTTTATAACAAAATTTGACACATTTTGACTATCTGGGTTTGTAAGGTTGTCAGCTCGTCAGCGCCTTGTTTGAGGCTTACTTCCAACTCCAGCAGTAAGGGCATGATTGCTAGCAACTTCGACAGGGGAAGAGTGCTGACTTCTTGGCGGAGAAAGTAAATTCGTTTGGGATTAGGGATATCTGCGGCTTTAGCGAGCGCAATTTCATCACGCTGCCCCTCTTCCATCATTAGCTTCACCCATAACCAAGTGCGAAACTGCCCAGTCAACGTAGCCACAATTCGCAGAGCAGGTTGATTGCGTGCCAGCAAATCAGCAACCAACCCCAGGGCTGTTGTAACATCGCCTTTGCGAATAGCTGCTGCAAGCTGCAAACTGCTTTGGCTGCTACAGCTTATCAGCGCCTCTACCTCTGCTTCAGTCAGTGCCTGCTCACGATTTCCTGCAAATAACTGTAACTTTTCCAATTCTGCAAATAACTGCCGGGTATCATTACCAACCGATTCTGCCAAAAGTTCCAACGCTGCCGGGGAAAGTTTCACCCCCACCTCTGCTGCCGACTCTTGTACTTTTGTCAACAGTAAATCTGTCTTCCAAGGTGGAATCAGGGAAAATTCTCTAATTTCAGCATGGTATTGTAACAACTTAGTCGATTTCAGTCGCCCATCTGGTTTGTTGCGGCAGGTGAGCAGTAATACGCACTCCTGTGGAATTACTGGCAGAGTTCGCTCTAATTCAGCCAATAGCTCCGGGGAACACTGCTGACAAACTGTAGTATCGGCAAGCCAGACGAGGCGCCCACCTGCCCCAAATGGGGGAGTCATAGCTAAGTTTAAAGCTTGGATAACGGCATCAGATTGCTCTGAGGAAAGTTTGTCGTAGTTAAAATTAGCCCAGTCGGGAGCAAGGATGCGCTGGCGCAAAGCGGCAACAGCTTTATTAATCGCGAAGTCATCATCTCCCCAGTAGAGGTAAATTGGCATACAGAGCACCATTAGTCATGAGGCGAGCGAGAATTGGACGACACTTATCAAACATACTTAAATCGTGTAGCGCGCATGACGCTGCCAGAAAGCTACCAATCTGGCGTGCAGCACATTTTACCCTCTACTAAATTTAAACTGCAACCAGACGGTAGCTGGCAAGCGGCTCCTTTTCCGGGCTACAGTGCAATTACACCTCCTTGGGAAGATGATCCTGCTAATCATACTTTTTACAATAATTTGCAACAATGCCAAGCAGAGCTGTTGCAACAGCTCGATGAGGGTTTATTGGTGCCGGTGCCGCCAGAAAGCTTTCATTTTACTTTGGCGGATTTAATTTGGGATGGAGCTTATCGCCATGCTAGCGAGAAGCCAGATTTTGACGAAAAGCTACGCGCACAAATTGCTGAGAGTTTCAGACAATACCAATCACCCCCAGCTCCCCAGCCTATTCACTGGCAACTTTTGGGGCTGATGCTAATGCCTCGCGCTATCGGCGTCTGTTTGGTACCAAGGAATGAGTATAGTTATGAGCAGCTTGTGCAATTTCGGCGCTTAATCTATCAAAATCCCGGTTTGATTGCTCTGGGAATTGAACAGCAGTATCACTTTAGTGCTCACATTACGCTGGGTTATTTTGGTGAGATAAAACCTGATTTAGATCGCGATCGCCTTAGTAGTATTCTATGCAAATTTAACGATCGCTGGCTAGAAGCCGAACCCCAAGAAATATGGGTACACCACGCCGAATTGCGAAAATTCGATGATATGACTCGCTATTACCGTCAACCGGATTGGCCCATTTTAGAATTTTAAAGGGGAATAGGTAATAGGTAATAGGTAATCAGAAACAATCTGTCTGCAATTACCTTTTTCCTAATTACCTTTTTCCTAAGTAGCAATTAAAGTTAAAGATTACCAATTGCTATGTTGCCTGTACATCCAATAATGCAAGAAAGTTTCGCAGTTATCGATCGCGAAATCGGTAACCACAATTTCAGCCCGGCAGAATATGCGATCGTGCGACGGGTGATTCACAGCACTGCCGATTTTGAATTCAAAGATTTGATTCGATTCAGCCCAGGAGCAATAGAAACAGCGATCGCAGGCTTGCAACAGGGGGTGCCAGTCGTCACCGATGTAGGCATGGTTAAACAAGGTGTGGCCAATTTGTTGCGAAAAACTTTCAACAATCCCCTGCTCGCCGCTGTAGAATGCGCTTCCTCCCCACTCCCTGGTAAAACACGCTCAGCAACCGGGATGCTAAAGTGCGCACTCAAATTTCCTAATGCCATTTTCGTAATTGGCAATGCCCCCACTGCCCTACTTGCCCTATGTTCTCACCTAAACAATTCAACAGCAACACTGCCAACATTAATCATCGGTGCCCCCGTCGGATTTGTTTCCGTGATTGAATCAAAAGCCGCCCTTGCTCAGACATCAGTGCCCCAAATTCGCGTTGAAGGGCGCAAAGGCGGTTCGCCTGTTGCAGCCGCTATTTTAAATGCTTTAGTAGTTTTGGCAAGTGAGAAAAAGTAAATAGTAATTTATAATTTTATGAACAAAAAGATAAAAACACAGTTAGAAATTGTTAGTTTTTTTGACGTTCCTGTCTTATTAATCAAGTTTTAGAGAAACTAAAAAATCAGGAACGAAAAGAAACAATTATTATGACACCAATACACGTTGTGGGAATTGGCTTGGATGGGGCACAGGGATTAAGCCCATCGGTACAACAGATAATAGAAAAAGCAACATTGTTAGTAGGGAGTGAACGCCACCTTAGCTATTTTCCGAATCACCCAGCCCAGCGTCTAATTTTAGAAGATTTGGCAGTAGCGAGCGAAGCCATTCGCAGACAACTTGCCATCAACAAACCTGACAATCTGATTGTCGTATTAGCTTCCGGAGATCCCCTCTTTTTCGGTTTGGGGCGATTTTTGCTTTCCAAACTGCCCCCAGAAAAAATTACATTTCACCCCCACCTTAGTTCTGTACAATTAGCTTTCAATCGCCTGAAAATTCCCTGGAATGATGCACGTGTCATCAGTGCTCATGGGCGCTCTATGGATGAGTTGCTCAACGCCTTGCGGCAGGGAGTAGAAAAAATTGCTGTGATGACGGATGAAAATAATTCACCTGTACAAATCGCTCGCCTCCTCCTCTCTTTAGACTTACCCCACCGTTATGATTTTTATACCTGTGAAAATCTAGGCGGCTCTGATGAAAGAATTAATTCTTGGCTGAATCTGCAACCTTCCGATTTCCCATTAATCCAAGCGCAAATATTTTCACCTCTGAATCTAGTAGTTTTAGTGCGGCAAAAGGAGCTACCCGACACTCCTCTTGACTTGCAAAATCTACCAATGCTAGGATTGCCAGATAAAACTTTTCTTAGTTTTAGCGATCGCCCAGGCTTAATGACAAAGCGGGAAATCCGCCTTCTCATTTTAGGAGAACTTGCCCTCCAACCAGGGCAAATTATCTGGGATGTTGGTGCTGGCACAGGTTCTGTTTCTATTGAAATTGCCCGCATTTTCCCTACCTCTCAAATCTACGCTATTGAAAAAACTGCCATTGGTATCTCTCTCATAGAACAAAATTGCCGCCGTTTTCAAGTTACTAATGTTGTTTCTATCTACGGCAGTGCTCCCGAAATCCTCTACCGTTTGCCTGCCCCCCAGCGAATTTTTATTGGCGGTAGCGGGGGTCAGTTGCGGCAAATTTTGGGCGTCTGCGCCACTGTACTTTCTCCCGGAGGTGTTTTGGTTATAGCAATGACTACTCTTGAAACAATTAATGATGCTACTATTTGGATTAATGAACGATCACATCGCGAATTTGGCTGGAATTATCGCCTGTTGCAAGTACAGCTATCTCGTTCTGTTCCTATTGCCAATATGACTCGTTTTTCTCCTCTTAATCCTGTTACTATTCTTACTATTTCTCGTGAAAGTAAACAAATAAGCCGGGATTAGGGGTAATGGGGATTGTTTTTTATTAAAATAGCTGCTGTGCTTAATAATAACAGAATCCCGATTACTCCTGCTAGGGGTTTTTTGTTTAAGCCTGTTACCCATTCTGGTGCTTTTCCGGTATAGGTTATTAGTTGGGCAGTATCGAGTGTAGCAATTCCCCAAATCCAAGCAGCGTGTAATCCAATTGGTATTCCTAAGTTGCCGCGATCGCTTATTCTTGCCAATACTAAAACCATGCCCATTATCCAAAGCCCAAGTAACTGCGGTACAGTTTCCCTGACTTCCCAGATTAAGTGTAAAATTGCAAATATTATACTAGAAATTATTGCCGACATCCAAAATGAATAATCTTTTTGCAGTTGAGTTAATAAAAACCCGCGAAAAATTAATTCTTCACTAAAACTTACCCATAATCCTATTAAAAGTGTAGTTATAGCAAGGGATGGTAAAGATGGCAATTTTTCATTTGCATCTGTCTGCCATTTAATAAAAGCTAGAGCTAATTGTACGCCAAATAAAATAATCAAACCCAAAATTCCTATAATTAAACCGATAAATAGAGAATATAAAATTGATAAATTAAAAGTTAAGCCATAATCTGAGAAAGATAAATTTTGTAGTTTGGCACATCCCCAGATAAGCAGTGGAGCAATTAAATAGAGTGAAGCGAGCAAAGAAAGTTTTTGATTAGAAGATAAAGGTTTTTTCGGGTTCCAATTCAGTGCGAGCGCCGTAATAATTGCGAACGGCAACCACAAAATTGCCCAAACGCAAAAAAACGCCATAATTTGAATAAGAGCATTGGCTTGGAGCAGAGCAAAAATTGTCATATATAAAACTTAGAAAAACCTCACTTTTTCAATTCTTTAATACCCTAATCCTCGCTTTTTTTAAAGCGACGTTGTAATTGTTTTAAAGTTTGGTAAATTTCCGGCAGACGGTTATAGATTGCAGACGCTTTTAAGAAAAGTTTATGATCAATTGCCGGAATACCAGTGACGATCGCTCCAGGAGTTACATCGCTATGAATTCCTGCTTTTGCAGTTGCGATCGCCCCATCTCCAATCTTCGCCTGATTAGCAATACCCACCTGACCAGCAAGCAGAACATTATTGCCTATTTTCACCCCGCCGGCTAGTCCCACCTGAGCTGCTAGAGCGCAGTTGCTGCCAATTTTACAGCCGTGGCCAATATGTACCAGGTTATCGAGTTTGGTATTACGCCCGATGCGGGTTTCTCCCACGGCGGGGCGATCAATCGTACTATTACAGCCTACTTCGACGCCATCTTCTAATACAGTACAACCAGATTGTTCCATTTTAAACCAGCCGTAAGGGGTGGGCACGAAGCCAAAACCTTCGGCACCGATAACCGCGCCGCTGTGAATAACGCAGTCGGCGCCAATACGAGTGCGTTCGTGAATGGTGCAGTTGGCGTGTAGGATGGTGCGCTCGCCGATGGTTACATCTGGGTAAATTACAACGTTAGCATGAATGCAGGCGCCAGCTCCAATTTTAACACCAGCTTGGATAAAGACGTGAGGGCCAATATAGACATCGGTGCCAATTTCGGCAGAAGGGTGAATGATGGCAGTGGGGTGAATTTCCGGAGTAGGTCGAAAGGGCTGATAAAATAGGGCGATCGCTTTTGCAAATAGCAATCTTGGTTCCTTAGCGGCAATCCAGGCAATTCCTCGTGCGCTTGCCTTAGACTGTAGCTCTTGATCGAGGGGCAAAATTAAAGCACTGGCTTCGGTTTTTTCTACATAACTAGCAAATTTCCCACCTTCTATATAACTGAGAGTTCCTCTAGAGGCAGAATCTATAGGTGCGATACCTTTTATTTCCGGTTCGTTGCCTGTACTATAGCTGTTGTACTCAGCTGCATCCCCTAGTTTTTCTACCAGTTCGCTAAATTTCATCGCAAAACCTCACGATTCGGCGGGTGATTAATAACGTTAAAACTGTGATTGATTAGTCTAGATATTAGAATCGCTACCACTTCGACTGACAACAGATGTTTTTATATATGTCGCCAAATTTTTACTGTCTTATCGTGGGAACCGCTAGCCAAAGTCTGGCCATCAGGGCTAAAAGCTACAGATAAAACTGAATCATAATGTCCAGTAAGAGTGCGAAGCAGGTTTCCTGTTTCTAGCTGCCATAGCTTAATCGTCTTGTCGTAACTGCCGCTAGCGATAATTGGCAAGCGAGGATTAACGGCAACTGACAACACCTCACCAGAGTGCCCAGTCAGAGTGCGCGTTGGAGCTGGGCGAGTATCACTTCCCGATTCGTAAGTTTGCAACTGCCACAATTTAATTGTTTCATCAGCGCTGCCACTGACTAGTATTTGACCATCAGAACTAAAAGCAACACTGGTAACCGGAGAATCGCCAAGCAGAGTGCGCAGCAGTTGCCCACTTCCTAGATGCCAGATTTTAACAGTCTTATCCGCACTGCCAGACGCAAGCAATTTTCCATCTGGGCTAAAGGCAACAGAATAAACAAAACTAGAATGACCAATAAGAGTGCCTAGTAATCTACCTGTGGTTAGATGCCAAAGTTTTATCGTTTCATCACCGCTAGCGCTTGCTAAAATTGGGGCTGTGGGGCTGAAGGCGACGCAGTAAACGGGCACTGAATGGCCTATTAGGGTAATTGGGGCTTGATTGGTGTCTAACTGCCAAATTTTGACGGTTTTGTCCCAACTACCGCTAGCGAGAATATTTCCTAGGGGGCTGAAGGTGACGGAGTAAACTGAGGCTGAATGATCGCTGAGGGTACGTAGGAGAGGCAAGCCGGTGTCTGTTTCTTCTGCGTTTGTGGTTAGTTGCCAAATTTTTATGGTTTTGTCCCAACTGCCGCTGGCTAAAATCTGCGCTCGCGGACTGAAGGCTACGGAAACTACGGAATCGCTGTGACTACTTAGAGTGTGAACGCACCGCCAGTTTGGAATAACACTGCTTTCGCTGTTTGGGGCAGTAGGGGTAGTTTCCCTTGATTGCGGCGATTCTCTAGAATGCTTGCTTTCTTTTTTTAGCAGCGGTGCCCTTGGGTTTTCTCCCTGCGGGTATTCTAATAATTCTATTACTTTGTCGAGTTGGGGATCGCTGACAATTATCGGAATTTCAGCACTATTAGAGTTTGGCTGGGTTGCGCTCGCTATTTCTGACCGATTTTGCTGTGCTAATACTCGCACGGCAGCCCGGAGCCCTTCGATGTCAAAATCAATTACTTGTACTAAGCTCAAAAAGTTCTGAGGATTATTGAATAGCCAACGTAAGTGTTGTACTGCCGTCTGTGCTGCCCGCAATGTCTCGAAGGCGTGACGCTGTAGCTCGACGACAAAAAATTCTTCTACGCGAGAGTTTATTTTGATTGCTTCGGCTAAGTATAAATTTGTACAAGGCAGCCAATCTTGTTCGACGTTGTAGCGAAATGCTGTCGGCAAGGTCCACAGTTCTAGGGAATTCTCGATATTTTTTTTTAGTTCTCGAAGTTCGATGCTACGCTGTCTCTGGGTAAGACGGGCGAGCGCTTCTGGATTGGCCCTCAAAAGCTGTATCGGACTGTTCCAAGTTTCTTCTGGCTCTTGGATGGTGCTGATGTTGTTTTTGGCGCGGGTAATAGATTCGCTTGTGGTAGTTAGCCAGTTTTGAACTTGTTCTTGCTCTTCTGGGGGTAATATTTTGAGAGGAGCGTAGGTTGTGAGTTTAATTCCTTTTAGCAGGGCTTCTAGTAGTGCTTTTTGTAATTCGCTGTTTTCCGGACTGTTGGCGCGCTCGCGTAGTCTCGTAAACAACAAACACATCTGCGCCAGGGAGCTATTTCCTAGAATCGCACCGACTGCATTTTGGGCGCCGAATATTACCGCGCCCCACAATAATGTGCTTAAAACTCTCAGCACTACGCCCGCTCCTGTTAGTCTTTTTCTTTCCTGCTCCTGGTGAATCCTGCTTTCTTACCGAAAGCGCTGTCTTCTCAACTCATCCTAACTCTGGTGAGCCAACGGGGGTAGTGGACTTTTGCCCACTTTTCTGGAAAAATTTTCTCTCTACCAACAAATTTTAGAAATTCACTGTTAAGTTGACTTATATTAACTCGATTTTTTAATCTTTTCTTTTCTTTCTGGCTCCACAATATATTTAAAATTTTTCTATTTTTTCACAATTTTACATATGTTATCGCGCTTTTTTTGTTCCTTTAAAAGCAATAATAAAAAGGAAGGAGTAAGCAATAAAAAAATTTAAGTAATTTTAAAAAATTGAAGTAATGTTTTCAAAACAAATCTTTATCCTTTGCCAATTCAGTTTGGGAAAACGGCTCATGGGGCTGTAATAGCAGCTCTTCCTCCTCTGGCTCATAGTCAAAATCACTGATATCAAACTCTGAGTAGGAAGTAGGCTGTGAGGGAATTGCTTCGATAATAGCATCAAGGACCTTTCCGACTGGAATAATTGTCATACCCAAGTCAGGAGGAATTTGTCCCTTAGGGATGATAGCTCTTTTAAAGCCTAGTTTGGCAGCTTCCCGCAAACGTAATTCTAATTGAGAAACGGCACGAACTTGACCGCCCAAGCCCACTTCGCCGATAATTACAGTATGGGGATCGACAATGCGATCGCGGAAGGAGGCGACGACGGCAATAGCAATGCCCAAGTCAGCAGCCGGTTCAGAAACCGTTAATCCCCCGACGGAGGCGACATAGGTATCAAGTTTGGAAAGAGGCACACCCAATCGTTTTTCTAAGACGGCGAGAATTTGTAGTAGCCGGTTCGACTCGACTCCTGTAGTTGCTCGCCGGGGAGAGCCGTAGCTACTAGGGCTTACCAGTGCTTGTAATTCCACGACCAGGGGGCGAGTGCCTTCACAAGCTACAATTATAGCACTGCCGGAAACCATTTCTTCGCGACTGCCCAAGAAGAGTTCGGAGGGGTTTTCAACTTCACGTAAGCCGTTAGCGATCATTTCAAACACGCCGATTTCGTGGGTGGCACCGAAACGGTTTTTCATAGAGCGCAGTAAGCGGTGAGAGGCAAAGCGATCGCCTTCAAAAAATAGTACCGTATCAACCAAGTGTTCTAAAACTCTTGGTCCTGCGATCATTCCATCTTTCGTGACATGCCCGACAATAAATAAAGTAATATTTTCCCGTTTTGCCACCTGCATTAGAGCCGAAGTACATTCTCGTACTTGCGCCACAGAGCCAGGAGCCGAACTCAAGCTAGGAAAAAAAATCGTTTGAATACTATCGATTACTGCCAAATTGGGTTTAAGCGATTCTAGTTCCCGGAGAATTTCTTCGAGGTTTGTTTCTGCCAGCAAGAAAAAATTCGATTCTGCAGGAGAAATTTTCTGGTTGGCCACTTTTTCACCCTTATCCGTCGTCATGGCAGCAGCCACCTGCAGGCGTTGGGCACGCAATTTCACTTGCTGTCCCGACTCTTCTCCACTAACATAGAGGACCCTAGAGTTATAGGACAATTGATTTGCCACTTGCAGCAGTAGGGTCGATTTACCAATTCCTGGCTCTCCGCCGATAAGTATTAGAGAGCCGGGGACGATGCCGCCACCGAGGACTCGATCCATTTCCCCAAAGCCCGAAGAGAGACGATTGACGGCGATATCGGCAATTTGGGATAATTTCAGTGAAGATCTGGGCTGACCTGTTGTAGTTTCGCCGAGGAGCGCTCGCCCGTCAATAGAAAACCGATTTTTTAAAGAAACCGGATTTCTTTGGGCAGGTGAAAGCTGCTGCTCTATTAGAGAATTCCAGGTTTGGCAATTTGGACATCTTCCGTAATATTGGGGGAACTCTGCCCCACATTCGTTACAAATATAATGGATTCGAGGTTTAGGCATTTCTTTAGATAGATTTGATCAACCCTGATATTTCTATCCGGCTGTACCCAGGCGTAACAATGAGGATATCTCCTCGCCCTAACGCCAAAGTTAGGGCCCTTCCTCATTATCTACTCTACTTGAGTCAGTTATATTTGTTTTCACAAACACTTGCTAAACTGCAATAGCTGAGGCAAATCTTAAAAAAGGCTTAATTAAAGCCCTCGCACCTTACTAAACTAAGACAATTCTAATGATAGAGTAGTATAAATTAACTTTTACAAATCATACTAAAAGACATATACCTTACCTTGATTAAAACCCATTAAACTCAGAGAGGTTAAGCTAAAAAGCACCTTCTCGATAACCAAGTCCGTGCTCTAGATAACAAAACCTATCGATGAGCGCATAGTTCATGGGAATAATGCCTTCGAGTTACCCAGCAGCGGGTGAGTCGCAGGTGTTGTCAAGACCACTTTTTGAGGTCAATATCAGCCCAAGAATAAGAGTGGGTTAGGGGTTCCCCAGCAAAAACCCCATTTACTCATAAAGAGTTAAGCAAGTTTTTTCTAGGAGCGTTGGTATCTTGGAAACCCATAAGGAAAAAATACTGGTAGTCGATGATGAAGCCAGTATCCGCCGAATTCTGGAAACACGCCTTTCTATGATTGGTTATGATGTCGTAACCGCAGCAGATGGTGAGGAAGCCTTAGAAACTTTTCGCAGCACCGCTCCCGATCTAGTGGTTCTGGACGTGATGATGCCCAAGCTAGACGGCTATGGCGTATGTCAGGAACTGCGCAAGGAATCTGATGTGCCGATCATCATGCTTACGGCTCTCGGAGATGTGGCTGATAGGATTACGGGCTTGGAGTTAGGAGCTGACGATTATGTAGTCAAGCCTTTCTCCCCAAAAGAACTGGAAGCCCGCATTCGTTCAGTGTTGCGCCGAGTGGAAAAAACCAGTACCTCTGGGATTCCCAGCTCTGGGGTGATTCAAGTCGGGCAGTTGCGAATTGATACGAATAAGCGGCAGGTTTACAAAGGAGAAGAACGGATTCGACTCACCGGCATGGAGTTTAGTTTATTAGAGTTGTTGGTTAGTCGATCAGGAGAGCCTTTTTCTCGGTCGGAAATTTTACAGGAAGTATGGGGATATACGCCAGAACGACATGTGGATACACGGGTGGTGGATGTCCACATATCCCGCCTGAGAGCAAAGTTAGAAGATGATCCGAGCAATCCAGAGCTAATTCTGACGGCGCGGGGCACCGGCTATCTATTTCAGCGAATTATTGAGCCTAAAGAAGAGTAATTCTCAGACATTTGGGAAGTAAAACTCTTTTTAGGAAAAAGTCGCAATAATTTAGTGCGGGTGCGGTGCATTTTTTCTAGCAATTGCACCGCAATGGGCTGGAAAGCGCTTTTTTCTGGGTGGCGCGTATTTTCTATCAATTGAGCTGTTTTACGCATGGCTAAACCCGAGCAAAACAAAGTTTTACGCCGATTACCGCTCGCAGTTGGCAGTCTCGGCGGCATATTGCTGCTAATCAACCGCTTTGTCACGCCTGAGCTCACAGATTCTCAGGCGCGCTCAGACGCGCTGGGAGTGATTTTGAGCGCTCTGTTAATCTTGACAGGGTTGCTCTGGGAGCAAATACAGCCACGCTCGCCCGATGCCGTGGTTTTGATTGGCTCGGAAGGATTTGAACTTGCACCCAACTTGCCAGAAATAGTACAGAAGGAACTCGCCTGGGCTTCACATTTACTGCTCACGAATACGGTAACCCGCTCTCTCGTAGTTTGGTATGGCGAGCGCGTTTTGTTGCGGCGGGGCATTTTAGGGCCAAATCCTCAAGTCAAACCGGGACCTATCTTACAGCGAGTTCTTGAAAAACAAAAACCTATTTATTTAGTTGATTTAAAACTTTATCCAGGGCGCATTGAATTCGACTACTTACCAGAAAATACCCAAGGCGTTATTATTCAGCCAATTGGCAATCGGGGGGCTTTGATTTTAGCCGCCAATGCTCCCCGCAGCTATACCAAGCAAGACGAAAACTGGATTGAAGGAATTGCTGACAAACTCGCCGATACTCTCAGTAATTTTTCATCCTTACATGACTTTCAGTCGCATGAAACCCAATCCCAACCCTCGGAAGCAATATAAAATAAAAACCCGTTCTCTTCTAGAAAACGGGTGACAACATCGAAGCTATTGTACCCTTTGGCTATTGCTCTTTACGACTAGCTAACATCAAATTTGAGGTATTGACTTCAAATTGATATCCGATACCAAAATTTAGTGGTTTTATCGTGGGATCGCTTTGATATATTTTCCGTAAATCAGGCTGATACCGCACTTTAAACAAATCTATAGGCTGAGTATAGCTGCCATAAAACTTCAGATTCCATTTGGCTCTATCAAAATACTTGATTGGCATTCCTGAATCATCTTGCAATAAGTTGGTGCTTTGGGAAAGAATAAGATTGCGAATCTCAGAAAATTCATCATTGTGCATCAGGTAAGATGCCGCTTTTAAGTAGGTAACCGGCTTGTTTAAATTTTTTATGAATTGCTTGAACTCCGGAGTTTTCTGCAAACCATCATTCGATAAATCTAGGGGAAAATAATATAAGTTTCGCACCAGAGTTTCACCTTCAGAAACAAAGTCTATTTTTAAACCCAAAACTTCACCTTTACTGTTATTTTTGTTGTTTTTCAACAACTGAATCGACGCGTCTTTGTTAAGTTTAAAATACTGAACATCCAAGATCCTGTGATTAGTTCGTGCGAGAAAGACAAACAAAATCGGCAAGACTCCTTTTTCTGCCAAATCTACCTTCATCGCTTTGGTGCGGAAGAAACTCAATTGCAGGATATCATTCATAGATTTGTTAATTTCCTGCAACTTACCATCTATTTGATGAGCAGCTGGTATTTTTGTAATGTCAAGGATATTTCCAATCGGTTCTAAACCTACCATTACATATTCAGTTCCTTTGGGGAAAAACAAATGTGCATATAAAAAATCTGGACCACTAAATGGATAAAATATCGTTCTAGCGGTTTGATTGATCGATTTGAGTTCTGTATTCGTCCATTTTCTTATTTTTGAAAGCTGTTGTTGTTCTAATTTTTTCCAGGCACTTTCAAAATAGTAGGAATGATCATTCCAGGCTTTACTTTTTTGATAGGCAGCGAGCGGGCTTTTCTCATCTACCTTGATGCCTGCCAGAAATTTAGCAGAATCGGTAAACTTATTAGAGCGATCGCGATCAAAATCTTTGAGCGAAACCGGCGGCGAAGAAACAGATTTTTGCTCATTTTCCGGCTGAGGTATCGGCGTAGGAGACTTCGCCACCTCTTCCTTTTTTTCAATCTTCACCTCTGTGGCTTGAGAGGTGGCTGTTGACTTGCTCCCCCCATTATCTGTTTTAACTTGGGGGTTATTATTACAAGACTGGATAGAAAATAAAAGGGGAATAACAGCAATCAAAAAAATACGTAATTTGTAGGCAATCATAGCATTCATTTGCATAGATTTAATAGATTTAATTTTTTCGAGAAATTTCAGAAGAAGAATAAGCAAGTTGTTTCCGGGAAGCAAAAAAGTAAACTATGATACCGATAAAAATCGTTCCCAATCCAGCTATGGATTCTACAGGCTTACCAATGAAAGTAAAAATCAAGATCCAAACACTAATCGCCAAAAATATAAGTGGGGTTACTGGATACCCCCAAGTTTTATAGGGTCTGGGAATTTCTGGATACTTAATTCTATGGATAAAAACTCCCAGAACTGTTAGAAAAGACGATAAAGTCAGGGTAAATCCCAGATATGTCACGACTGCATCAAAAGTAGAAGTGATCACCAGGCAAACGGAAATCGCCAACTGTAGGAGTACGGCGTAGTAAGGAATTCCACTGGAATTTTTAACAGCCAGTAATTTAAAAAATGGGATATCCTCGCCAATGACTTGAGTCACTCTTGGTCCTGCCCAAACCATAGAGCTGATAGAAGAAATCAGCCCAAAAGATATCAAAATGCTCATCAGTTTACCGCCAGAAGGACCGAAAATATAGGTAGCGGCGATATATCCTATCTCTTGTTTGCCTTCTAATTCTGAAATAGGAGTTGTATACAGAAAAATAAAGTTGAGCAGTAAGTAGATAATCATTACGATCATTGTTCCCGCCAATAAGGAGAGCGGGACATTTTTTTCCGGATCTTTCACCTCATTGGCAATGTAGATGGAAGCATTCCATCCTGAGTAGGAATAGGTAACAAATACTAGAGAAATAGCAAAAGGGGCGCTTAAAATTAGGTTTAAGTCTTTGCCAGATGGAAGGAAAGAAATTGTTTGAGGCTCCGCTATAAAAAAGCCGCAGGCTATCAGTGCAAAAATTAAAACTCCTTTCCCTAGGGTAAAAATATTTTGAAAAGAACTGCCTATTTTTAGATTCTTTATATGAATCAGGGAGATTGCGATAACGACGGCTAAAGCTAGGGTTGGCGGTGGAAAAAACGGTAAAATGGGAGAGAGATAATTTTCAAATGCCATTGCTGCTGCGGCAATCGGTGCTGCAAATCCGACAGTGACAGATAACCACCCTGACAGGAAACCTAGGGCTGGATGATAAATTTTGGAGAGATAATGATATTCGCCGCCGGAGCGGGGCATTACTGCTCCCAGCTCCCCGTAGGAAAGGGCACCACAAAGGGCGAAGATACCGCCTACTATCCATAAAGCAAGTAGGGCAAAGCCGGATTTTATATCCGTGACTTGGTAGCCCAGGCTTGTGAAAACGCCGGTGCCAATCATACTGGCTACCACAATGCAGGTAGCTGTAAATAGGCTGATGACAGGTTTTTCTTGTTTTTGATCTGAATTCACGCGCTTTAGGGGGTTAGTTTGCATTCAACTGAATACCTCAAGGATTGGGGATTGAATTTAATTCAATCTATGGAGGTTTGTACCCGGATGGTTGTACTCTGAGACTTTTAAAGAGTGAGAATCTCACGTAGCAGGAAGACGCACTCATTTAAACTCATATTGGCTTTGCTGTCTAGTCTGTTTTTCATGTTTTTTGGTCCTTAAATTAATGGACGCCAGCCTGCTGAATCCCAGGATTTAAGGTTCTCTGATCATATTCATTACTTTTTGCCTGTAACTGGGGGGTATTCTAATACGTCTCTATAATCTTTGCAGAAATCAAGCATAAAACCATAAAAATGCCCCCGCATGGTCTTTTGCTTCCTGCGGGACAAAGTTTGCTAAAATTTTATAAAAATTTTAATAAATTTTAGTTTAAATTAGCGATTTTTTATAGTATGCTATGTGAAGGGGGATAAGTCCGTCTGCCAAAAGATGGGGAGGCGGGATCGCCTGCAAGGATAAATTCTAACTTGGAAAATGGCAACTGATATAAATCCCCTGCCCCATAAAGGGTAACAGGGGAATAATAGCCAAAAACAAAAACTAAAGCAAAAAGAAGCGTGCTCTGACTTACAAAAAATTTCCCTAGCCGCTGCCGCGTCGCGCCCATCGGGTTGTTTGCCACATACGCAGAAATAAAAGGCTAGCAATCAAAGCACCGAGATTCCATTTAGCAGAATTTTTAAACAGCACGAGACGCTGATTGAATCTAGTTGATTTAGCCTGTGCAGGCAACTGCTCCTTCGCGGTAGCGATTCTATCAAGTAGTTGGGTTTTGAGTTCCTCTGGCTTTTTGGGGTCAACTGGCACGCCCAAGCGGTTGAGTTCCGCTGCCACCGTTGCTATGTCTTCATTCGTTCCCTTTTGCAATTGCTCTTCAACTTGTTTTAATTGGTTTAACTGTTGCCTTTCTTGTATAGCGATTTGCTGATTGTTTTGTCTGTCGAGCTGGATAGTTCTGGCAATTCCGGCGGGAACTAATAACAGAAATAAGACAGCAATCAGCAGGGAAAGCCACGTTAATATTTTTAAAATTATTCCTTCCCAATTTTTTCGCTCGTAGTTTTCCCCAAAAAAGATCAGCACTAGCCCAAGCAAAGGAACGGGCACCCGCTCAACTAAAAGTCCAATACTCTGAAATTCCCAGACTGGGTTGCCAAAATTGGGAGGGATAAAGATGTCGATGATATCAAACAAAGCCAGCACTAATAAGCCATAGCCGATGAGACGAATGCGAGAGATAGAGCGTAATTGTTCGGAGCCAAACCGCAATAACTCTTCTACTGTTTGACTCAAATCAAATCCTTCTGATTTAGCCATAATATAAGCACGATAGATGTGGGATTAATCTAGCTGGCTTTCTTTTTGAGGTGGCGTTCAGGTGGGCTGTCGCCGCCTTTTTCAGGAAAACCGCGCAGTTGATGTGATGCGGCATACCGTGAGGATGCCGTTGTTTTTTAGGAATAGATGAGCGAATCAGCTTCTAGGGCTGTTTTTCAACCAACCCTAGAGTATAGCAAAAGCCATAGAAGCCTCTGCTCTTAGTGTTGATGTAATTCTAGTTTACCAGTCTTGGCACTCTTGTAAGGGGAGTGGAGGTTATACTTTAGCCTAAAAATATCTATCTTTGAATACAAAAGCCTGGAAATGGGGGTTTATTGGGGTGCTGGTATGAAGCGCAGGGTGTTTGGCGGCGCACCTGTGGAGTGAGGCAATTTGCGATCGCGATCGCAAATTTTCTGCACTAATTAGCGTCTTGTTTTTCTGGTGTTTCTCGCAGTATAGCTAACTGACAGAATAGCCCGAAAATGACTGCCCCAATCATTGAAAAAATGAAAGACCCCTCTCCAAAGTGCCAGTAGTCAAATGATTCTTTAGTTGAATATGATACAAGATATGCCAGTAGAGACACTCTCACTACATTCACTATAAATGCCACAGTTATTGCCACTATCGGTACAATTATTTTCTGCTTCCAGTTGGTGTTGAACATAAATAAAAACACAATCGATAGCATCAGCAATTGCATTATAATTGTCAATCCAGAACAGCCAGTCCCTACTTCTACTTTCCCGCCAGAGGGCATAATTAAAAATATCCCTTGTCGACTGACTTGAAACCCCAGATACCAAAGCAGCGTGTGGGTAAATTTTGCTGTAATTGGGGATATATTAATCAGTTCTACTAAAAATGCTGGAGCTGGAGAAAGCGCAGGGAAAATCAGGATGACAAATTCTTTCCAATATTGCCTGAGCCCCTTCATTCCAGATGCGAGTATTCCTAAACCTATTGCTGTGAATAGAGGATATATGCGCAGAAAAGCATCATAATTAGAGAGGGGTGCTGTTCTGATGAGGGCGATGATAATTATCAAAGCTCCAAACAAGCTTGCTAATATATCGCTTTCCAGTTCGAGTTTATCTCGTCTATCCCAGATCAGAAATGACACCGATCCCCAAGCCAAAGCACTTGTTCCGAATAACTCTATGTGGTTATATTTTCCAGCCAGGGTTAACTGAATAGCGATTAAGCCCGCTGCTATACCTAAGAGCCAAAATTTAGGTTCTTTTATCAGTAGCTGCCAGTTCATTTAAACTTTGTTCCCTGTTTTTCAGAGAGTAAACTACCAAAAAAATTTAGTTTTTTTAGTCTTTGCTTGTCTGATGCCTAAAAAATGCTGTGGCTGTTTCCTAAAAATGAGGTTTATGAGATGAACGCTATTTATTATAGCTTGCCCTTGCAAACTACAGAGCTTCTGCTGCTAGCTGCCTGCCAGAAGGGGGCTTTTTGTTTATATAGAAAATACCCGTCCCCTATGAACGGGGCGGGTTGGCAAATTCTGGGTGGAAGTAAAATAATGTAGGCCAGCGAACTGAATTGAAAAGGGAAGATCCTTATTATACTTACTTGAGATTTTTACATCCTGTGTCTGAGAGGCGACTTCCCTTTTAAAAAGCGAGCGCGCGCGCCCACGCAATAACCTAGAGAAGGAAAAGCCAGCCATCCCGGTTGTCGTCTGCTTTTTGTGAAGACGGCATTCTCAAAAAACCTCTATGAGGCAAAAACTTTAATCAGTTCCCACCGCTCTCCCAACTAAGCTTTGTGGTATCAGTTGAAGACGGTGGGAAATCAAAGCTAAGCTAACGTGACAAAATATTGCCGTCGATATCTTTTTGCCTAATGTTAGCCGCGTTTTCCGATAGAGGATTAGGCATTTTTAGTATTGCGACGGCGGCGATTGTAAGCCAACCAAGCACCGCCCAAAGCCAAACCGCCCATTGTCAACGGTTCGGGGACGGCTTCAGCATTGATCACGAAGTCGTTGTAGTCGCGGCTGTTACCATTTCCTCTTTCATCTTCTAAGCCGATTGTAATCCCACCTTTGAGGAACGGATTAGCAGAGATGAAGTTGCCCGCCGTCGTCAGTCTTTGGCCTTCACCAGCGGCCAGTATTTCACCTTGTACTCCGCCGTATCCAAAAACGGCTCGCTGGTCGGACTGGGAAGGGCCTCTACCGTTCAAGCTAGATGTCGAGTAGGTGTTGGCCACCGTCTGATCCAAAACCGCGTTGCCGGCGCTGTCTTTCTTGATTCTAGTGATGTTAAACAGCCCCAGAGTATACATGGTATTTGCTGCAAACGTGAAATATACCGTTCGGGGGCCGGTGATCGTACCACCTTCATAAGTCCCTCGCCAGTTGGTACTGTAACCAGCGTTGTAAGTTGAGAATTTGCCGGGAGCGGTAACAGTCATTGCATCGGCTGGCTTGACTTTCTCAAACAGGGTTTTAACGAGGGAGATTGTCGAGCGGGCATCGTATTGTCCCGCTGAATTTTTGAATCCGGATACTTGGAAGATTCCTAAAGATGACAGATTGGCGCCATTGGTGCCTAGGAAGGTGAATTTGACCGTTGTCTTCCGGTCAAACATAATCCCGTCGGTGCCGAATTTGATTGCTGCGGCTTGGGCGGGAGCTGTCATACTTACTAAGACAGTCGCTGCGGCGGCGCCGGCGCTTAGGGTAGAAATTAGTTTGGTGTTCATAGCAGACACTCCTAGAGATGACTTAGATTTTTTCCTTGCTTCGTGGCTCTATTATTAATATAGACCTAAAATTTTTCTATTTTTACTGTTGAAAATACTCTTTATCGAATCTTTACAAAATTAGGCTGATTTGCAAAGTTTTGAAGAAGTATGGCTGCTGTTGCCGCGGTGCAAATTTGATTTTCTCTATAAAGAGTTTTACAGGCTACATAGCCCTGGTAGATAACTCTACTGTGGTATTTTAGAAAGATTGCTTTTTTCTTAGCAGTGATTTATCTCACACTAAATGGTGATTTTTCTCTATATTAGCAAAGATGTGTTAACAAGAGGTTGCAGGAAATGGTTGCTTGCTAGAGGCAGTGTAATTTTTTTTCTTACGCCCTAACAGAGATGAGTTAGATCAGTAATTTGCCGGAGGGGAACAGGCTTTTTAGATTCAATTTTCAGGGATATTTCAGAAAAATTCGCTTGTCGCAGTCGGAGGTTAGGGGCTAGATTTTGAGGCTTGAGGCGCGAGCGCAAATTTTAATCAGAGTAAATTTCCATAGCGACTGCCAGCGAAGGCGACAGGTTGGGGCGAGAAAATCTACAGCGTTTGACACAGTTTACCGGTTCTTGCGGAGGAATGGAGCTCTACTGCTGGCAGTCTGCACAACATTTCGACTTTAAGCGTACACTTTGCGGTAGTAAGCCTGATATTCTTCTGACAGCAGTGGTTTCCACCAATCTTCATGTTTGAGATACCACTCTACCGTGCGCCGTAACCCTTCTTCTAGTGTGACGGAAGGCATCCAACCCAATTCGGTTTTAATTTTAGTAGCGTCGATCGCATAACGGCGATCGTGTCCAGGTCTATCTTTTACAAACACTATCAACTGCTCACAGGGACGCACGGGCAAATTGGGGGCCATTTCGTCCATTATTTTGCATAAAGTGCGTACTAAGTCAATATTTTTCACCTGATTGTTGCCGCCTATGTTATAGGTTTCTCCAGGTTTGCCGCCATGAATTACGGCATCGAGGGCGCGGCAATGATCGGTGACGTAGAGCCAATCGCGGATATTTTGACCATCCCCATAAACTGGTAAGGGTTTGCCCAGTAGCATGTTAATGCACATCAGGGGAATTAGCTTTTCCGGAAAATGATAGGGACCATAATTGTTTGAGCAATTGGTGATCAGGGTGGGAACACCGTAGGTGTGGAAGTAGGCGCGGGCTAGGTGATCGCTACCAGCTTTGGAGGCAGAATAGGGGCTGTTGGGGGCGTAGGGGCTGGTTTCGGTAAAGGCTGGCTCGTCTGGTCCCAGGCTGCCGTAGACTTCATCTGTGGAAACGTGTAGGAATCGATATTCTTCTGGGTTTTGCTGAGATTGCCAGTGTTGCCGGAAGGCTTCTAGGAGGGTAAAGGTGCCTATTACGTTGGTTTCGATAAAAGCGGCTGGTCCTAATATGGAGCGATCAACGTGAGATTCTGCTGCAAAATGAGCTATGGTGTCGATCGCTTCTTCTTTTAACAGTATGTCTACGAGGTGGCGATCGCAGATATTTCCCTGTACGAAGCGAAAGTTTTCTCGCCCTTCCAACTCTCGCAGATTGTTGCGATTGCCCGCATAAGTGAGAGCATCAAGTATAACCAGCCGATCGCTGGCATAGCGAGCGCTCCAGTAATGGACGAAATTCGCTCCGATAAACCCGGCACCTCCTGTTACCAACAATCGACGCGGCTTGCGATTTTTACCGTACTCTCTATGGCTCATATTGATTCTAGGTTTTAGCTCGTAGATTTTTAGATTTTAAGTTTTAGAGGGAATCAAAAAATCAAAAATCAAAAATCAGGAATCAAAAATCAAAGTGGCGAATAGATAAATTTACATCGGCGAAAGATTCTAACAGCCTGTAGGCGTTGCTTTTTGGTTGAATAGATATTGTAAAATTGTAAAATGTAAAAGTTAAGGGTGACAGGGGAGAAATTAGCCAGAATTTACCCGCAGGGTTTTGTCAGTTTTCGGCGCCCGCCATTCTCATGTTAATTGTACATAACACTTGAGAGCGGCTTGTTTGCTTGCGATCGAAATCACAAAATTTTCAGTCTGCGATCGCACCTACTGCCATTCTGGCATCACTGAAAAGAGTGAGAATTCTCACAAAGTGGCCAATACTTCGATCGCAACATTTTCAAAAAAACAGAGGGATATTGAAAATACTGAGGCAGTTTACCGCTTCAGCAAAATTTGAGGCGGGAGTAAAAAAATGAAAACCATGAAAATTTGGAGATTATATTATCAAAACTGGCTAATTCTGGCAGTACCTGTAGAAGGAGGCTGGGGGTTGCGCTGTCTCGTACCAGAACAAGATAAAGTTTGCAGTGACGGTGTAGTCTATCCAACTCCCTCAGCAGCGCTTGCCAGTGCCAAAGAACGCATAGATAGGGAAACCGCCACTTATGTCTTAGCATCGGCACTGTTAGATCTCTACGAAGCAGGGCGTATTCAAGAGCCTGACTGTCACAGTTTGCTCTCATCCCTCGGATATACCTGCTAAACTTGTCACGTGCAAATCAGAGAAAGGGTATCGAATCGAATTCGGGGATTCTCTGGAACAAAAACAGCAGCACCAGCAAATCTGGTAATTCTGCTTTCCCCCGATTCAATTAGAACCCGTCTCTAGTGGAGGTTGCCATTGCCGTTATCCAAAGCAGGGCAATGATGGCAGAGATACTTGCTTACTTGAACTCTTCAATCAAAGCTTTCAAGCTTATGCGAGCAAGCTCATGGGAATATATTTTCTATCTTTTCTTTAAATTTTTCTGTCAGTAGTCTGTTGTCAAAAATTTAAACTAATATACACTACATTTACTTAAGTACTGGGCAGGCGAAAAAACGCCAGCCCTTTGTCCATGATGCTAAAATAATTCACGGGATTTACTAGACAAAAGGTTTTTAAAAATCGACACCACGCCGCAGATCGACACCGTGTTCGCAATAGTGACGGTGACAGTAAACTTCTGAGTGCGTACTAGCTAAGTCGAAATAGGCTGGTATGTTCTGACAGCGACCAGTAATAATAATTTCAGTATCTTTAGGTTTGCGCAGCAGGGCTTCGACAATAGGCTCAACGGGCAGTAATTCCAAGTCAACAGTGGGGTTTAATTCGTCGAGGATGATAGTTTTGTAAAGTCCAGAGGCGAGCGCTGCTCTAGCAATTTCCCAACCTCGCTCTGCCTCTACATAATCTATCTCCTGCTGCTGCCCGCGCCAAACGATCGCGTCTCGCCCGCAGCGTTGATGATCGACTAAGTGCGGATAAATTTGTCTTAAGGCGGCGAGCGCGGCATCTTCAGTATAGCCGCTACCCCCTTTCAGCCATTGCATAATCAATACGCGGTGGGATTTATCTTGGCTGATCCCTTTCCCGATAGCCTGTAGCGCCTTGCCTAGAGCACTTGTGGACTTACCCTTACCCGCGCCGGTATAGATTTCAATTCCCTCAATCCCTCTATCGAGGGCGCTTTTGTGAAAGTGGGGTTTCATTTCCGAGTGCAAGTCGGCAATTTCCAGCAGTGCTTGCGGTGCTCCTCTTCCAGTAGCAATAATTTCTAGGTGTTGTGGTTTATTTCGGAGCGTACGGACGACTTCATCGACTGGCAGTAAGCCCAAATCGAGTACGGGATTAAGTTCGTCTAAAACCACCACCGAATAAAGACCTGAGGCGATCGCGCCTTTAGCCACGTCCCACCCCCGCTGCGCCTCTAGGCGATCGAAGCGGGATATCTCATCAGGGCCAAAAAATTCTGCCCGCCCTGTGCGCACCTGATCGATCAAGTGGGGAAAACCCCGCTGTAGCGCTTCTATTGCCGCATCTTCGTCGTAATCTCGCTCAGGTCCTTTGAGGAACCGCAGCAGCAGGATTCGCGTTTGCCGAGAGGTATCGATTCCAAGCCCAATTGAGCGTAAAACCACGCCGAGAGCTGCTTGCGACTTTCCCTTGCCTACTCCGTCGTAGACATGAATCTGGCCAACAATGCGTTCCTGACGCTCCTGAGCTGTGCGAATGCCTATGCCAGTTCTAGTCATACCTTCTTACTATTTTTACTGTAGTTTAATCTTAGTGGAGGTATTATCTTCTTTTATTTCGGAGGATGCAGTTATATGTAGGTGCAACGATGGTCCATTCTCTTTTCAGTTTTCAGAAATCTCGGCCCGACTTATACTGATATTAGACCTTCTCCCTTCAGTGGGAGTATAACCCTTCTCTACTCCTCTGTGCTCCTCTGTGCCCTCTGTGCCCCTCTGTGCCCTCTGTGGTTCTAATTATCTATTTTATAGATTTAATGTTACCAACTGTTTTTCCATTTCCGCTTATCTGGTTTCAATTTTTCTTTCTCCTCATAGCGATCGCTATAGAGGCTTATGTTTTTTTTAAATTGCTAAAATTTGGACGTAGAAAAGCCCTATTTTACTCTGTTTTTATAAACTTAACATCAACAATTATGGGCTGGTTATTTTTCTTTTTTATATTGCCTTTTTTGTCGGAAAATATAAAATTAAAAATTCTCAGTTATATTTTTTTTGAAAAATTGTTTAGTTCACCAGAATACTCATTAAATACGGCTGTAGCGCTTGTTATAATAGCCACTTTTATATTCTTTAGCAGTCTGTTTTTAAAATTTAGAACTTTTCAGATATTGCAGATTTTTTTTGTCAATCAACAAATAGACTATTTAAAAGAACCTTTAGAAATAGCATTAATAAAAATTATTCTTTTTGGAAGCCCCTCATTATCCCATAAAAAACTTATAAAATCTAAAAAAAAACAGGCAGTTATTTTCCCAGTCATCGCCGCCTTCTTCAGGCTATCTTAAATGCTCATGCGGCAAGTAACTCTGTTATTTTATTTATTTTGTTATTGAGAAATCAAGTACTCCCGTGAAAAAAACACTAAATTGGTTGAAAATAATCAAAAAGGACCTGCAACCGCCCCGTTTTTTTTCCTGGCAGACTATGATTCTACTGAGCGCTTTTTCTTGGGGCATAGCTTTATTGGATATAGGGTTAGCAGCTTTTAAGGAACAACAAAGTAGTGACGTTTACAATTTAATATCAAATCTAGGATGGATATTTTTAATTCTGGGATTTCACTGGTGGACGATAGAGCGAAAGTGGTTGTTTAACGGTTTTCCCATAGGGGCTTGGTTTACAGGGTTTTTAACTTGCATTTATATATTTATCTGGGTATTTAGAGACGTAAATGATAAATATCCAGCTTTACCATTTGTTATATGGCCATTAATTTCTGCCGGGATCTCCACGGTTTACAAAATAAATTATTCGAGAATCAATACCAAAAAACTGCACCTGACAACAATTCAAGAAATCGTGGTTTTAATTTTGATAAGTTTACTATTAAGTTGCTGGGTACAATTTCATTTTGTCGTTCAAGAATGGTTGCAAGAATATCCCAGCCTGCTAGCAGATAAATTTGATAGAAGTGCTTTTTTAGTCAAGATAGAATTGCCAAAAAACGACGAGCGACAGCCAGCAAGAGGCTATAAAATAATAAGTGTCCTCGAAAAATTGATACAAAGTAAAGTTAACAACAAACCTTGGCAAGAAGTAGAAAAATGGCTGGCAGAAAGCAAGAAACAGTTACAGGGGAGATGGTCAGAAGTAAGCCAGTGGATACTGAAGCTAGACGGAACACCAAAAGCAGTCAAAAATAAAATAATTCTCGAACTGGAAAAGAAAAAAGAAGATTATCTGTGGTATATTGATGCTAAAGTAGAAGAAAGAGTGAACGACTATTACCAATTAGTATTAAGGGTAAAATGGCAAGGGCCAGCGTCGCGCTCGCAGGGCTATGAACTGACAAAAACTTGTCAAATAGAGCAAACTTTAAGAGCAAGTTATAACCCCAGGCAATCTTCCCAAACACCAAAAGTAGTGGGAAGAATACGATGTCAAAAAACAATCGATAATCTGAAAGAGGGAAATGAAGAATCAAATTCTGCAATCAGAGAAGGCTAATGAGGAGGTTAAGGAAAGATGAATCTGAACAGAATAATAACGATTGCCAGCAATGTTTTCTGGGAAGTTATGCGCGAGCGCGTGCTTTACTTAATTAGTTTTTTTATCCTCGCCCTATGTGGGGCAAGAGCACTACTAACAAGAGTAGCACTAGAAACCCAAGATAAAATAACTGTCGATTTAGGAATAGCCGCGCTCGCTATTTTAAGCTTGCTAGTCACCATATTTGCCAGCACCGGGCTGATAAACAAAGAAATAGAAAAACGAACCATACTATTTTTACTTGCCAAACCTGTCAGTCGAGGAGAAGTAATCGTAGGCAAACATCTAGGTATTTCCGCTGCGCTTGCCATTTTAATCGCCTGCCTGACAGCAGTTTATTTCGGAATTCTAACAGCATTACAGATAAATTACCCCTTGGCAAGCCTTTTAGTTGCCATCATCTACATATTTTTAGAACTTTCCTTAATCGCAGCTTTTGCGATTTTATTTGGCGTTTTTACCAGTTCACTGCTAGCAACATTACTAACCTTTGCAGTTTACATAATGGGACACTTGAGCAGAGATCTACTACAGCTTGGTGAAATAAGCAAAAATATCACAGTAAAAAATATAACCCAAGGTATGTATTTAGTTTTACCGGACTTAGCCAAACTCGACTTAAAAAATATAGCAGTTTATGGAATTATACCCCCGGCGACAGAGCTGCTATTCAACGCAGTATATGCCATAACCTACATTGTCTTGCTACTAGCGATCGCCAACCTGATATTCTGGAGACGGCAATTCTAAACTTAGTAAAGCTGCCCAGGAGAAAATAGTTAATGGAAAAATAAAAAGAAAAAACCATGCTGAGCCAAAAACTAGAAAAAGTACAAGCCATTTTTGCCGAGATGGAACGGGCATTAATCGCCTATTCCGGCGGAATTGACAGCACCTTAGTTGCTAAAATAGCTCACGACGTACTAGGCGAGCGCGCCTTAGCCGTCACCGCCGTTTCTCCTTCACTGCTTCCAGAAGATTTAGAAGAAGCCCGTATACAAGCGGCTGAAATAGGGATTGCCCACGAATTAGTCGAAACCCACGAAATGGCAAATCCCAATTACACCGCTAACCCCGTCAATCGCTGTTATTTTTGCAAAAGTGAATTGCATGATACCCTCAAACCCCTCGCTTTAGAGCGGGGATATCCCTATATTGTTGATGGCGTCAATGCTGACGACTTGCACGACTACAGACCCGGAATTCAGGCGGCAAAAGAACGAGGCGTGCGATCGCCTTTAGCCGAAGCCGCAATCAGCAAAGCCGAAGTTCGACAATTAGCTAAACAACTCGGCTTACCCTGGTGGGACAAGCCCGCACAACCATGTCTCAGTTCTCGTTTTCCTTACGGGGAAGAAATTACCATTGCCAAACTGCAAAGAGTCGGTCGAGCTGAAAGATATTTGCGCAATTTAGGGTTAAAAAACCTGCGCGTTCGCTCTGAAGGCAACACAGCACGAATTGAATTGCCACCAGAACAAATTAAGGAATTTATTTTTACAACTGACTTGCCAAAATTAGTGCAAACTTTTCAAGAATACGGCTTTATATACGTCACCCTAGACTTAGAAGGCTATCGCAGCGGTAAGCTAAATCAGGTGTTGACTCCGGAATTATTGAACGCAAAATCTTGAATTTTACAAAAGGACATAGGGGCATGGATTTGCTATGCCCTTTTGTTTGGCATTTCGGGATTTAAATAAGCAATATAGCCATCACTTTACTTGCAACTACTGGTTTTTATAAGATGTTTTTTGATTTCAGTTTTGTCAAAATTTTAGTAAGTTGAATTTTTGATTGCCAAGATGTAAAATCGAAATGATCTAAACTGAGCCTATTCATGCCTCAAACTGTCTGGATTGCAAGACACGCTAACCGACTTGACTTTGTTAACCCGGAATGGTTCAAAACAGCAGAACGCCCCTACGATCCGCCTCTATCGGATGACGGCTTTCTGCAAGCTCAGCAACTGGCGAAACGTCTGGCAGGCACTGGCATTGCTCATATTTTTGCTTCGCCTTTCCTGCGCACGGTACAAACGGCTTATGTCGTGGCTAAGGCGCTCGCAAAACCAATCAAACTTGAATCGGGTTTAAGTGAGTGGCTTAATCCTGAATGGTTCCCGGCAATGCCGCAAAGGCTCTCACCCGAAGCACTAAAAGCACTCTATCCCCAAATCGATCTCAGCTATTCCTCTCGTGTATTGCCTCGCTATCCCGAAACTGAAGAAGAATGCTTCAAACGAACGGGGGCTACTGTCAGACAACTCGTGGCTGAGTTTCCAGAAGATATCTTGTTAGTTGCTCACGGAGCTTCGGTGCTGGGCAGTGTAATGGAGCTTGGGGGCTTCACCACCCCACCCGATTTGCAAGTGTCTCTATGTTGTTTGTTTAAATTCGTACGATACGCCCAAGAATGGGTGATGGAATTAAAAGGTGATACCTCGCATTTGAGTGCAACTGAAACAGTTATTCGATTTAATTAAATAATTACATGAAAACTATGACATTGATATTAGCTGGAGATATCGGGGGGACGAACACGCGCCTTCAATTGGTTGAATTTTCAGCAGGCGGCGACTTTAAACCTGTTTGCGAAAAAGTGTATGCCTCTCAGGAATATCCGGATTTGGTGCCTTTGGTGAAACAGTTTCTGCGGGAATCTTCTCAAGAATTGGCAGAAATGAAAACGCCGGAAAAGGCTTGTTTTGCGATCGCCGGTCCAGTTGTCAATAATACTTCAGTATTGACAAACTTGGGATGGACCCTCGGTGCCCAAAGGCTACAAGAATCGCTGCATATAAAAAATGTTGCCTTAATTAATGATTTCGCAGCAGTTGGTTATGGAATTTTGGGCTTGAAACAGTCGGAATTGTACACACTGCAAGCACAAGAACCTAATCCTCATGCGCCAATTGCTATTATCGGTGCTGGCACGGGTTTAGGAGAAGGATTTTTAATTCCTCAAGGGGGAAGTTATGAAATATTTGCCTCTGAAGGCGGGCATGCAGATTTTGCCCCTCGCAACTTGTCGGAATTTCAGCTTTTACAATATTTGCAAAATAAGTATCAGATTTCCAGGGTTTCTGTGGAACGGGTGGTTTCGGGGCAAGGAATTGTGGCGCTTTATCAGTTTCTACGCGATTATCAGCAGGAAAAAGAATCGCCGGAAATCGCTAAGATAGTAAGGCAATGGGAACGAGAAGCAGGGGGCAACGAAAAGTCGATAGATGCAGCAGCAGCGATCGCTTCTGCTGCAGCAGAAAAACGCGATTCCCTTTGCGAGAAAGTAATGCAAATGTTTGTAGAAGCCTACGGCGCAGAAGCAGGTAATCTCGCTCTCAAACTCTTGCCCTATGGGGGATTGTATATTGCCGGCGGCATTGCAGCAAAAAACCTGTCGGCAATCACATCCGGCAGCTTTATGCGTGCTTTTCTACACAAAGGGCGAGTAAGCCATTTGCTGGAACGTGTGCCTGTCTATGTTGTTCTGAATCAAAATGTCGGGCTTCTCGGTGCAGCAATCTGCGCTTCTCGGCTATAAAAAAATCAGAAATGATTAATGGGTAACGGGCAAAGATAATCTTGCCAATTATTAATTACTAATTACTAAAGCTTTATGTTCAGCTAATTTTTATTCTATAAATTTATTCTATAAACTGTAAGATTGGCGTTTTCTCAATCGACGGCTATGGCAGGACACAGTAAGTGGGCAAATATTAAACGTCAGAAAGCAAAAGTCGATGCGATTAAGGGCAAGGTGTTTACAAAAATTTCTCGTCAAATTATTGTAGCAGCGCGCTCAAGGATTCCAGATCCAGCAGGAAACTTTCAATTGCGGACGGCGATCGAAAAGGCAAGGGCGGCAGGAATTCCAAATGAAAATATTGAACGAGCGATCGCTAAAGGTGCCGGCAAGTTGGGAGCAGAAGGCAATCTAGAAGCAATTCGCTATGAAGGTTATGGCCCAGGGGGTGTAGCTATCATTGTTGAAGCCCTGACAGATAACCGTAACCGCACAGCAGCAGATTTGCGAGCAGCATTCAATAAGCGCGGCGGGAACTTAGGCGAAACCGGCTGTGTCAGTTGGATGTTTAATCAAAAAGCTGTTTGTACGGTACGAGGACCAATTGACGAAGAACATTTATTGGAGGCGTCTTTAGAAGCAGGCGCAGAATCCTATGAATTGACACAATTGGATGAAGATGAATCAGAAGGGGCTGAGGTTTTTGCAGAACCAGAAAATCTGGAAAAATTATCCCAAGTGTTGAAAGAAAAAGGCTATTCGGTGATAAATTCGGAAGTGCGTTGGATTCCTAAAAATACTGTACAGATTTCCGATCCAGAACAGGCGCGCTCGCTCCTTAAATTAATGGATGCCCTGGAAGATTTGGAAGACGTGCAAAATGTTACAGCTAATTTTGAAATGGCAGACGAGTTGATGTCGTTGAGCATGGCGTAAGTTTTTCCAAAGCCTGCACCCTATGCGGGTGGGGCTGTGTGATATCAAAACTCTAATTGACTGCCTTTTGCGATCGCTAAATCTGACAACTTTGGGGAAAAGTGCTACTATATTAACAAATGTAACGAAACTCAAAAATCAGAGTCAGTAGAAATGGGAATATTCGGATTTAGCAAAAAAATTACAATGCCAACGCCGGCAGAGGCACTGCCAGGGCGCTCACAGCAAATGCCAGTACCCCCAAAGCACTTTGTTAACGGTAACCCCCTCAAGCCCCCCTTCCCCGAAGGCATGGAAAAGGCAATGTTTGGTATGGGTTGTTTCTGGGGAGCCGAGCGCAAATTCTGGCAGCTAGAAGGAGTATTTACTACGGCTGTTGGCTACGCCGGCGGCTACACTCCCAACCCCACTTATGAAGAAGTCTGTACAGGCATGACAGGGCACAATGAAGTCGTTCTCGTCGTTTTCGATCCGAAAATTATTAGTTACGAAACCCTGCTAAAAGTATTCTGGGAAAATCACGATCCCACCCAAGGAATGCGTCAGGGCAACGATATAGGTACTCAATACCGCTCAGGAATTTACGTCTTTTCTGATGCCCAAAGAAAACAGGCTGAAGCTTCACGAGATATCTATCAGCAAGCTCTGACTGCGGCGAAATACGGGAAAATCACAACGGAAATTCTCGACGCGCCGGAATTCTATTATGCTGAACCTTACCACCAGCAATACCTCGCTAAAAATCCAAACGGCTATTGCGGTTTGGGTGGAACAAAAGTTTGTTACCCGACAACTGCTCAAGTTTAAATCAAAAAATCGCAATCTTCTATATAGTCTAGAGGCTCTGCCTTTAGATTTCATTTGCCAGCCAGGAATACTCCTGGCATTCTGATTCCCTTCTTGATATTTCTGACAAGTAATGACAAAATAAAAAAGTATATATTCCTATCATTTTGACAAAATATCATAAAAATGCCACTGGAGCTGCTTACTCGCTCGTCTGAGTCTACCGAAATACCTTCACCTAACCCCAGTTTTGACTGTGATGTTGCTATAGTAGGTGCGGGAATTGTCGGTGCTACCCTCGCTGCTGCTCTGAAAAATTCGGGGATGAAAGTGATGTTGATTGAGGCACAATCTCAATCAACAGCAGCAGCCCGACAGCAGGTTTATGCTATTTCTATTCTCTCCGGACAAATTTTTCAAGAACTGGGGATTTGGGATAAAATTTTACCTAAAATTCAGACATTCACTAAAATACATCTCTCGGATGCCGACTACCCAGGCGTGGTGCAATTTAAACCCCAGGATTTAAATAGAGACGCCCTCGGATATGTGGGGGAACATCGAGTGTTGATTTCAGCTTTACAAGAATTTTTAAATGAATGTCCGCATGTTACATGGGTGTGCCCTGCTGAAGTGGTGAATGTCAATTATAGAGAAGATTGTGTGGAAATAAGGGTGAAATTTGAGGGAGAAATGCGGTTAATTCGCTCGAAATTGCTCGTTGCCGCCGATGGAGCAGGCTCGCCTATTCGCCAAGCCGCAGGCATTAAGACTCACGGGTGGAAATATTGGCAATCTTGTATCACAACTTGCATTAAACCGGAAAAATCTCACGATAGTATTGCTTATGAACGCTTTTGGCCAAGCGGACCTTTGGCAATACTACCACTACCGGGAAATTTTTGCAATATCGTCTGGACGGCTCCTCATCAGGAAGCAAAGGCGCTAATGGAATTAGATGACGAAGAATTTCTCGCAGAATTGTCGCGCCGCTATGGTAATCAAATGGGGCGTCTGGAATTGGTAGGAAAGCGATCGCTATTCCAAGTACAGTTAATGCAAAGCGATCGCTATGTTCTCCCTCGACTTGCTTTGATTGGCGACGCTGCTCACTGCTGTCATCCCGTCGGAGGTCAAGGTTTAAATCTGGGAATTCGCGATGCTGCTGCCCTCGCTCAAGTTTTACAAAATGCAAATGCTTCCGGAAAAGATATCGGTTCTCTCTCCGTACTCTTAGAATATCAACGCTGGCGGCAATTAGAAAACTTGACTATTCTAGGATTTACCGATTTCCTCGTTCGCATATTTTCTAATAACTGGTTTCCCCTCGTTGTCTTGCGCCGCCTCGGTTTGTGGATGCTACGCAATATTCAGCCGTTTAAGGTTTTTGCTTTGCGTTTGATGACAGGACTTTTGGGGCGCGCTCCTCAGATAGATCAACGCTAAACAGAGAATACTCGTTACTAGGCTAAGCTTTGTAACGAGTATTTTATAAATGCTAGTACATAGACAGTTGACTTCTGATTTTCTCAATTCGTTTCCGGTTCACTCCCAAGTCAGACTCTCCCAGACGCGAAGCTGAACGAACTTGAATCACGCCTGCGTCTTTATCTAGATAAAACTCTACGTCATCTACAAATCCCATAATCTTGCTTGTAAACTGAGCGTAAAGGTAATTCTTTGTTTCTGAAACAATTTTAGCGTTTTCCTGACTTTGGATAACTTCTTTCAGTTTAGAAAAAGCTTCTTCAGGCTGGGAATTATATGTCAAAGGTGCGATTTTGTGTATTGCATCTGTACTTTGACTGGAAACGCAGTTGGGCGATGGCGGGCACTCGGCAAGTTTTCCTTCTTTCACTCCCAGATTTGTTGGTTGCTTTCCCGAAAATGAGAATAGGCTTGCAATCTCAATAGGGTAAGAATTGGCTAGTGCTGGGCTGGATTGCCAGAAATAATAGGCGGCAGCAAATAGGAAGGAAACGAACAAGGTAAGAATTTTTAATGATAACTTTGACATTGAAAGTATCCTTTTATTGGCAATGAATCACCGCTGTGAAAACTGCTATCTGCTATAGTTTTTGGTTTTACCACTATTTAGTGGTTTGAGAGGAGAGGGCGAGCGCTATCAAATCTTCAATCTTCTTAATATTCGTATCTCCTGCTAAATAGGCAATGCCGCGATGCAAATGTAAACGAAATTGTGTGGCTAGCGTCTCTTGATCAGTTGCCAATCCGTCGTTTAGAGAGCGCTGTTTTAAAGCAATTATTAGAATATCGGATATTTCGCCCCCAAAGGTGCGCCAATTCATCTCTACGTTACTGTCAGCAGGTATGGGCACGGGTGAGGGGGAATTTGGTTCGGCTAAAGAGCGACAAAGTGCCCAGCGGCATAGTATGTTCCATTGTTCGATTTTGGTGATACGCTTTAATTTAGTGAGTTGTTCTTTGGCTGTTTGAGAGAGTTTTATCCGCTCTAGTGGGGGTTCCATAATTACAGTTTTGTTTTATTTTACCAAAAATACCCAGGTTTGACAGTGGTTTGACGTTTGTTTGCATTGTATTCTAACAGATATTCGCGGGCGATCGCATCTAATTTTCGCAATTTGTCTACTTCAATTTTTCCGATTTCGGTATCTGTAGAGAGCAAAATTACCTGATGGGATGCCGAGGGAAAATAGCGCTCAATGATATTCTGACGGTGGGAAGAATCCAAGCGCCCTAGAGGTGTATCGATTGCCACCGGCAAGTTGCGCCCTGAAACCCTGGCTAATCCCCACAAAAATGCGATCGCTAACAATTGTTTTTCCCCCGCCGAAAGTCTGTGTTTAGGCACTGGTTTCCCTTCAAAATCGTATAGAGAAATACTGAAACTTTTAGCATCGATAACCACCCTATGCACTAAATCTGACTTGTGCAGCAAATAGCGAAAACACTCCGCTACTTCATTTTCTAATTTATTCAGCTTTCTCTCCGTCAGTTTTTGCCGAAAAATTGAAAGCGTTTCTTTCACTTTAGCCGCCGCTTTGATTATGTGTTCCGCATTCTGGCGAGCAATATTTTGGTTACTGTACTTTTCTAATTCCTTTTTAATTTTGTTTATTTCACGCTCTAACTCTTCACAGCGACGTTTCCCCATTTCGTAAGCACTTTTACACAAAGCGACTTCATTTTGCGCCTGCTCCACTGCCTCCTCTAATTGTCGGTAAACTTCCGGCGGTGCGGCGACAGCTAATTGTCGCTCGGTGGCAACAATTTCTTCCTCTATATTTTGCAGCTTCTCTAATTTTTCGCGAGCTAATTTTATCTGATTAGGCAATTGGTGAGTTAGCAGAATTGCTAACTGATTTAAGGCTTCGGCATCGGCATTTAAACATAAATCTTTATCTCCCTCCTCTAGATGCTGATTATCCTGCTCTAAAAAATTTTTAATCTGCTGGATTTTTTTGGCAGGCAAATTGAGTTTAGCAAGCCAATCCAAAAATCGGCGATCACGCTCTTGTAAAACCTCTTTTACTATTTTTGCTTGTAAAATACGAGTTTCCTCTTCCCCACGCGAGCGCGCTTCTTTTAAAAGTGGAAAAATCAACGCCAAAGGCAAAACATCAGCAGAAATTTCTACCAACGTTTGCCGAGTAATTTCCGCCTCTGCTTTTAAGTTTTGCAATTTTTTATCTAGCTGACTGCGTTCCGCCGCAATTTTACCCCCTTCATAAATAAACTTGCTCGCCGCTATTTGCTGTCTGTTATAAGCTTCATTTAATTTTCTTTCCAAGCAATCTAATTCTTGTTTAGCTGCTTCGTATGCATCTTTTTTATGGTTGAGCTTCTGTTCAATTTCCTCTAAACTTAAAATTTCTTTTGTATCAGCTATTTGTTTTCGCTTGCGGCTGACGAGAATATCCAAATCAATTGCCAAACGTTCAGCTAGTTCCAATCCCAGAAGCGATTGAATCGCCTCGATTACAAAGGGAGGAGGCGTATCAACTTCTGCGAGTTCTTTCACTTGTTCTCCATCAAACAAAAACAAATTAGAAATTCCCAATGGTAATAAATCCTCGATATATTCATCCCAAATTTTATCCAGTTCAGACAGCCAAAATTCTCCTTCCAATACTTTTAAAATATCTTTTCCATCTTTAGGGTTTTTCGTCCACCGCCGCACTAATCGGTATTCTACCATTTGACTATCTTGTATGTGCTGAAATAGCAATTCGATGCGCGTTTCTTCCAGAGGAGGAGTGTAGCGATTCACGCATTGTGAAAGAAATTCACCATAGCCCAAATTGCCCCTTGTTGAGCATTGGGCGCGCTGCCCATACAAGGCAAGACGAATTGCATCCATTAAGGTAGTTTTACCACCGCCATTCATGCCGCCTACCAAGATAATTGGGCGATTTTGGCTGTCATATTCTGTACGTAGGTTAATAATTTGACGCCCGGCGTAGGGGCCAAAATTTTGCAATACGAGTTCAAGAAATTTCATAAATTGGAGGAATATTTAGAAATTCAGCTTTCTAGGCTTCATTACCCTCGCCTGAATCTAGTGTAGGGAATTTCAAACTAGCCCAAGTGAGCTGCTTGACTTTGTCAATGTCGCCTTCAACTGCTGCAGCTTTCAAGTCGCGTTTGTAGTGGGCGTTGCGGATTGCTTCTTCGCGCGATCGCGAACTTATTTCAAAACATTTCTCCAGATTTTCATAAATCCCTGCCCGACGAGCTTTCATATAAAACTGCCGTTCTGTATCTAACAGATTTGCCATCAATTCTAAATGCATAGCGTCATCGCCACAAATTTCTTCCAACACCGCCCATTCATCGGTGCCCAGTAGACTTTTGCCAGCGCCGAGGCGGGGATCTTGAAACTCTTCGCCAGTTACTTTTTTATAAATTTTCGGCAAACTGTCGTCAAATTCGTGTTTTTCTTCCAGCCAAATGCGACGAATTTCACTCAGCTCCTCTCTAGTAATCAGAGTAATATTCCGCATGCTTTCTGGCCCATTTTCACGAATTTTTTTTTGAGCCGTGAGGACTTTTTCCAGCCAAATCTCCCGCCATTTTTTCGTATAGGGGCCAGGAATAGGCTCAACTGAACTTTTGCCATTTATATTGCGCTCAAAAAGTTGAACATCCCCCCAAATGCGGCGGAAATCTCTTCTATCGCGATCGTCTTCTACATCCAACTCATTGCGGATCTCAAGCAGAGGCAGCATCCATTCTTTTTCTTCATCATTTTGAATCATCGCCTCCATCGATTTGTCTTTATTTACCATAGTGCAAACCCAACAACCAAATCGAGAATCGCCGCAGCTCGGAGTTGAAGTGTCCACTACTAGAGGGCATTCATTGTCTGCAGTTGCACCTCGATACATGACAAACAAATCTTTATTACTACTTCCCCAGGGATTAGGCCATTGATTTAAGTAAATCCAAACTTCATCATTTCGCCAATCTTCTATCGGGGTATAGACTAGAGAGTTAGGCAAACTAGCATTTGGACTTAGGCGATCGCGCAGGCGATTTTTTTGATGCTTCTCCATTGTAGCAGCCCGTTTCGTACTTTCCGCCTTGCGATTTCCCAAAATCAAAATCGTTTCGCCATTGGCGCGAACCACCTCCCGGATAAAATGGTTTGAAGGATTAATTTTCAGTCGTGGTGTACACCAGCGAAACTGATTGCGCGGGGCAGGGTAGCCTTTGCCAATTAAACACACCCAGAAAGTTTCTTTAATATCTGGCTTTAGTAAATGCGGTTCTATTGGCATTTGTTGTTCCCGCGCCGCTACTTTCATTTTTTCTAAAGAATTGCGCACCCAAGCAGAAACAATAGGATTCTCTACCAGCGTGTCTGTAGTAATAACGTGAATTTTTTTAGTTCGTTTTTCCACCGGCAGCTCTGAAATAGCATTCCAAACAAGCTGCAAAACAGCAGAGCTATCTTTTCCCCCACTCCAGCCAATCACAAATGGAATATCATCTTGACAGTATAACTCTTGGATTTCTTTTGTTAACATTTTTATATCTTCTACTAGCTCGGCAACTGTACGTGCCGGGAAAAGAGACATTTGTTGAAATTCGTTCATTTTCTCACCCCTATCCCCTATCAAGGTTATTTTAATTTTTGTATTTGCTAATACTCGCTAAAGCAAGTAAGCACTTGACAACTTGATTGTTTTATGATATTACCTCCTTGACGAGGCAGGCAACGTTACTATCTTAGTATTGCACATATTTAAGTTTTTAAAAATCTAGTTGACAGAGATTTTATAGAATAGTAGGGTGGAAAAAACCAGCAAAATTTTCATAAAACAGCTCATGAACCGCCGCCAGAGCCACCTATTGGCTAAAATTGACAGCCAGCGTCAGAACAAAGACATGCAGGAAAAGGAAGCATTGGCGTTATTTTTGGACAAATATCTGACGAAAAATAATTATATATTTGTTCAAAAAACAAATATGGGTGGCAGCGAAGCGTACATTGGCTCAGTCACACTAGAGTGGCTTGCAAACCGCGTTAGTTTTGCCTCGGAATTACCACTTTTCAGTCAAAAATTTAACCTAGAAACTAAAAATATTCAAATCGACGCTCAGAGCATAGAAGAAATTCAGCAGCGACCCTTGGATTGGTCACGTCAAGCACATTTAGCACAATATTTAGCGGTGCGGAAAACACACAAATTTCCGCCAATACTGGTAGTTGTCAGTAAACCCTGGGTAGACGATCCCAAAGCTTCAGAATGGGATAAATGGGGACGAGCCATTAAATCTGCAGCTAATTTTCTAGCACTGGATAAAGACGGTAATATAGGTTTATTAGAGCTTTCAGATGATGTAAAGATTTTTGCTTTAGACGGGCAACACCGCCTCATGGGCGTGCTGGGTTTGATGGAGTTGATAAAAACTGGCAAACTTCAGCGTTATAAAAAAGATAAAAAACCTTCAGGAGCGATAATAACAGTTGAAGATCTGCGACGGGAGTACCACGTTGAGCTTACATACCTGCAAAATTTAGCACAGGAAAAAATAGGCATAGAATTTATATCAGCCGTGGTGGCTGGAGAAACTCACGGAGAAGCGCGGCGACGAATCCGCTCCATCTTCGTTCACGTTAACTTAATGGCTGTTCCCTTGACAATAGGTCAGTTAGCAAAACTGGATGAAGATAACGGATTTTCTATTATTGCCAGAAAAATTGCTGTTACTCACCCCCTATTCAAAGATAAAAACGGACGTAATCCTCGCGTCAATTGGGATAGCGCGACAGTAGCTGCTAAATCAACGGTTTTGACTACGCTTCAGGCTCTCAAAGAAATATCTGAGCGCTACTTAGAATATAAATTCCCTCACTGGAAATCTTCTCGACAAAAAGGTTTAATTCCTCTGCGCCCCGAGGATGATGAATTAGAAGAAGGATATGAAGCATTAAAGCAGTTTTTCGATTATTTGTCTACCCTGCCCAGCTATGAGAGACTTGAATACGGAGAGGAAACTTTCCAATTGCGGCGTTTCAATTTTGAAAAGGGCGGAGGCGAAGGTAATTTACTTTTCCGACCCGTTGGACAAATTGCTTTTGCTCAAGCTTTGGGAATTCTTGTTTTTAAGAAGAAGTTTTCATTGGAAGCTATTTTTAAGAAACTTCGCAAATACGATATAGATGGGGGATTCAGTGGTATAGAATATCCTCAATCTCTGTGGTATGGAATTTTGTACGATCCCAATAAAAAACGGGTAATCGTGGCTCGACGGGATTTAGCGGCAAAATTAATTGTTTATCTTCTGGGGGGGATTGAAAATAATATAGAAATTGCGGAACTGCGACGGGCTGTGGCAGAAGCCAGAACGATTCAAGAAAAAGCGGTAAGTTTTAAAGGTAAGTTTGTCAATCCAAAAGATGTAGGATTACCACCTATTTTATTATAGAAAATAGGAGTAATTATAATGTTGCTCTCAGCGCGGAATATCGGGTACATTTAAAGGCTGCCCCGAACTATCGATAACTTTAATATTCCACTGCCCTTGTGCCCCGGCTTCAAAAGCGATGCGGCTGCCATCGGCGCTGATAGTGGGATTGCGAACTTCTGCTTGCAGATTTTCCGTAAGATTACGGACGAGGCGGAGTTCACGGTTGTAAAGGTATATATCGATTCGCCCCTGACGGCTGCCGGCAAAGACGATGAAACGTCCATCTTCGGAGACGGCGGGATGAGAGGCAATCATATCAAGGGAATTTAATCCCGGTAAGTCAATTAGACGGCGAGCGACACCATCATAAAGATAAATATCTTGACGCCCTTTTCGATCAGAGACAAAGACGATATAGCGACCTGAAATTTGAGGGGTAATCTCACCTGCTGGACTGTTTAAGCCGCGCCCTGCTGGATCGAAGGGAAAGCTAAGCAGGCGAGGGTAGCCGGTACAGCTACTTAATAAGCTGAAAATAGCGATCGCAGGCAGAAAGATTAACCTTTTCACAGGTAGAAAATCAAGACACAAGACAAGAGGAGGATAATTCACTCAAAATCTAAAACTCACTCCTGAGAACTGGGAGAGGGGCCATCCCTTTTGTCCAATTCAATTGTCGGTCCCCGGTCGATGACTTCGATGTCCCACTGTCCACGCCTTCCACTTTCAAAAGCGACATAGCGACCGTCGGGACTGATGCTGGGATTGCGTACCCAGCCGCGATATCCTCTGGTAAGGACTTGGGTAGTTTTGGTGACGCGATCATAGAGTTCTACTTCTGGTCTGCCGAAATCGCTTGCAATGTAGACTATATAACGGGCGGTGTTACTGATGCTGGGAGTTTCGGCGAGCGCGTCTCGGCGGTTCAAATACGGCAAATCGACAAACTGCTGTCTTTCCAAATCATAGAGTAAGATATTACGGCTACCTTCTCGATTCGAGACAAACGCCAAATAGCGACCGTTGCCGCTAATTGCTGGTTTTTCGTCTGCATAGCGGCTATTGATGGACTGCGGCCCCAATGGCTGATTCGGGCTACAGCCTGCCACGGCTCCCACCATGCTCAAGCCCAGTGTCAGAATCAACCAGTGGGGGAGTGACTTTCTCAGCGGCAATCCGTTCACCATTAGGGGCTTTAACATGAAAGCGATCGCCTATTTGCGCTCTCCTTCATTTTTTCTTAATAGTCAAAATTTCCAGAATTATCTGTCTCTTCATCAGGTGTATCTACGGGTTGGTAATCCACATATTCAGAAGACGTCACCTCTTCATCTTGATTCCGCCGTCTTGCTACTTCTTCAGTTGAGCGGCTCCTTCTTGGTTTAGAATCATCGCCATTTTTGCGAGTCACCGTGCGTGTGGAAGTGCTACTGTAGGAGGTATCCTCTTCATCTACCGACGCCTCCCATTCTTCTACTATGCTAGAGTCAGGACGTTCTACTGAACGGCTGCGGCGTTTGCGGGGCGTTTCTTCTATCGTCCCGTACCTATCGGTGCTACGACTACGCGTAGAGGGGCGGCGTGGCACATCATCTTCATAAGCTTGGGTTCTTGATAAGCGCGTATCTCTCGTGCCGCGAATCCTCCTTCTCTCTGGTAGTTCTTCAGCAGGTTCTATTTCGTCTAATTCTGCCTCTACTCGATAGACTCGGCTGATTGGTCTTTCTTCATCTACAATATCTGGAACACTGCGCTTCGCTTGTACCGTTGTAATACCGCGCAAGCGGATACTCTCTATTGCAAAGAAAATTGCTGAACCCGCAAGTAGAAACTGACCAAACTGTAAAATCGGGTCTAGCCGCCATCCTTGGAAAAATAAAATCCCCCCGCAGATTAACCCAACTGCGGCGAAGAAAATATCGTGATCTCGCGCAAGACGGGGCTGCACTGAGCGTAAAAAGTACAGTGCTGTTCCTGCTACCGCCAGCACGATCCCTAGCAGACTGCTCCAGCCAAATCCGACGTTTACCATTTTTTTTTCTCCTGTGTCAGTCCTATCTTAGCGAGTCCCGCTGAAAATCTCCACTTGAAAGTAATCTTTTCCGGAACTAAACTATGAGCTCGCCCCTTTAGCTACTTTCTTCTGACTGACTTTTTTGTCATATTTGTTTTAATTTTAGCTTTCTCTTGCACCCTATCAGAAAAATTGGGGCAATTCCCTATCTCAATTGCCCCTAATTTCTATTGAGGTTTTCCCCAGCCTTGTAAGCTTTAGGAAGATCGCTGAATTTTATCTTTTTGGCTTAGAAAGATGAGCGCCGCTGCCGTGGGGATTATTACAATCACAGTACCCCATACTAGACTCCATAGAAAGTTAGCAAGTGAAGGTGTCATAGTTTTTGGCCCCTTATTTACTGCAATTTTAATTTTAATTAAGTTTTCCGCTCCTGAAAATATACTGCCTCACGTTACAATACATGAAAAATCTAGTTACAAAAATTAATATTATTGGCCATGACTGCTGTAGCTATCTCTACCTGGATTTTAGGCCCTGTCTTGGGTATTATGACACTTTTGTTTATTTTTCGCATCGTCCTGACTTGGTACCCCCAAATCAATCTCAATCAACTGCCTTTTAACCTGATTGCGTGGCCCACTGAACCTTTTCTCCGCCCTCTTCGCAAACTCGTGCCCCCTCTTGGTGGCGTGGACATCACCCCTGTTATTTGGGTTGGAATTTTCAGCTTGTTGCGGGAAATCCTCATCGGGCAGCAAGGGCTTCTGACTATGATGGCAATGCGATAATACGAATCATCAACTATTCATCATTTGCTCGACAAAATTAGTGTAAACGTCTCCTGCTACAAAAGCGGGATGTTCGAGAATTTTTTGATGGAAACTTAGGGTAGTAGGCAAGCCAGTTATGGCGCATTCCCGCAGCGCCCGTTTCATGCGTTGGATGGCACTAGGGCGATCGGGTGCCCATACTATTAATTTGCCAATCAAGGAATCATAATAGGGAGGAATCTCGTAATCGGTGTAGACGTGAGAATCCATACGCACGCCAATGCCGCCCGGAGGTAGATAGCCGCTGATCCGCCCAGGGCTGGGGCGGAAGTTGCGCTCGGGATCTTCAGCATTGATGCGACATTCGATCGCATGCCCGCGCAGCTCTACATCTTCTTGCCTGAGCCTGAGTCTTTCCCCTTGAGCAATACGAATCTGCTCGGCAATCAAATCTAAACCAACAATCATCTCTGTGACTGGATGTTCTACTTGAATGCGGGTGTTCATTTCCATAAAGTAAAAATGCCCCTCCTGTGAGAGAAGAAATTCAACAGTGCCCGCACCTGTGTAGTTGATAGCTTTGGCTACTCTTACGGCTGTTTCACCCATTTTTTGCCGGAGTTCTGGAGTTAAAGCAGGGCTTGGGGCTTCTTCAAGTAGTTTCTGATGACGACGCTGGATTGAGCATTCTCTTTCACCAAGGTGAATAACATTGCCGTAATTGTCGGCAAGGATTTGAAATTCTATGTGTCGGGGGCGTTCGATGAATTTTTCGATATAAACACCAGGGTTGCCAAAGGCTGCTTCTGCTTCTCCCTGGGCAGCTTGAAAAAGTTTGGGCAGTTCGCTTTCGTCGCGCACAAGACGCATCCCCCGCCCACCACCGCCGGCAGTGGCTTTGATCATTATTGGATAACCAATTTCTTTAGCGATCGCTAATGCTTCTGCTTCGTCTGCAATTAACCCGTCACTCCCCGGCACAGTTGGTACCTTAATCTGCTTCATCGTTTCTCTAGCGGTGGACTTGTCCCCCATCGCCCGGATGGCCTCTGGACTTGGGCCAATAAAAACAATTTGATGATCGGCACAGATTTCGGCAAACCGGGCATTTTCAGCTAAAAAGCCATAACCAGGATGAATCGCCGTGGCGTTGCGAGTCAGGGCTGCAGCGATAATATTAGGAATATTCAGATAACTTTTGCTACTAGGGGGTTCGCCAATGCAAACCGCTTCATCCGCTAGTTGCACGTGGAGAGCGTGTCTATCAATTGTAGAATGTACTGCTACTGTGGCAATCCCCATCTCTTCACAGGTGCGGAGGATGCGTAGAGCTATTTCTCCTCGGTTGGCAATTAGAATTTTTGAGAAACGCATTGGCGAGCTTTGGGGTCTATCGGAATCAGTAGATTGCGATCCAGATTCTAGATTCTATCATGCAGGGTAAGACTTTAAAAATATCTAGGCTTCAAAAGTAGCGCGCTTGTTCCAGCTTCTGCCTGGAAAAAATAAAATTTTTTAAGAAACCTCTTTACAAGTCAGATTTGTATGGTGTATTATAAAAGTTCCGAGCGGATGTGGCGGAATTGGTATACGCGCACGTTTGAGGGGCGTGTGGGCAACCTTGCGAGTTCGAGTCTCGCCATCCGCATATAATTAAGAGCTAGAATTGAGAGATTGGGGGGATGGTGAAGGTGATTAGGATCACAAGGGGTAGCAGTGTGAGAGCGCAGGTGAAGAGTAGTAGCGATCGCATCTGCCTTGCGAAATAATCACAGTTATTGCGGCGCAAAAATCACTGCCCGCCTCTGGGGAAAGGGTGATTATAAATATGTAGAGTTCAGAAAAGTCTTATGTTTGCAGTTAATCTCCTCCCTGGTGCTATTTCTGAGATAATTGCTTCTGTTGCTGAAACCCAACGTATTACTAAAGCTGATCGCTATGGTTTGATGGCTGCTATCCTGGATGAAGAAATTACAGAAGAAGATCGTTTGTCTATTGATCGCTTGCTGCGGGCAATTTTAAAAGGACGAGTTCAAATCGCCGAAGAAATCTCCACAGTGATGTAAATTTCTCCTCAAAGCTCTTATAAAAAAGTTAAACATTTTTAACGAAAAACTTTTATAAACTTCTGCTTTAAAGATTTTAGTACAAGTGCGATCTTGTAAGCTTGTGCTTTAAAGGTTTTAGTGCAAGTGCGATCGCTTTATAAAAACGGGCATTGCTTACCCCCATTCGCCCCATTCGTCGACTGCCTTGCCTAGAATTGCCAAAGCGACGCTATCATTTAAGAGATGTTAAGTTTTATAAAAAAAATTGACTGCTACTTTTAACCGACTCGACAGCCTTACAAAACCCAATACTTGGCACGCCCTCACACCCCTGTGGGAGGGCGACGAAAAAGACGTACAGCGGGGATTACCGCACACTCAGCTTGCGCCGGCGTGGCAGATTCTCCTGCTAGGCGACGGTTCTCCCACCCGTCACCTACAACTACTAACGGGCGAACCAATAGAAGTTGACGTAATCGATATGTCCTTAATTGGCATGGATACCGACAATGCGCCAGCTCCCATTCAACTCATTCCGGAACCGCGTCTGCGTCGTCAAGTATGGCTACGCAAGGCTTCCGGGCAGCGGTTAGCTTATGCCACCTCTTGGTGGGAAGCCAGCCACGTTGACGAATACTTGCAAAATAAATCTCTACCTATCTGGGCCAACCTAGCCTCCCTGCGGACGGAATTATATAGAGACGTCCAAGGGCTTCACTATGGTTACTCAGCTGCGTTAGAAGCAGGTTTTGGCTTTAAAGGGCCATTTTGGGGCCGTCATTACTTATTTTGGCATAATAAAAAGCCCCTGACAGTTATTTACGAGGTATTTTCTCCATACTTAACGAAGTACCTTGGACCTACGCAAAAGCAAGAATGATCCTTTCGTAGTGAGGACTAAAGTCCTCCTTATTTCCCAAGGAGTGCCTAAACACTCACTACGAACGAAAAACGCCCTTTAAACCTTAACTACTTTCTCGAACATCAGTTTAGAGCGCTTCAGTGGTTCTGGTACTGGGATCGGATATTTACCCGTGAAACAAGCAGAACAAAAACTATTCGGATTTTCTTTAGTCGCCTTAAGCATTCCATCCCAACTAAGATAGACGAGAGAGTCAACACCGATTTGCTCGGCAATCTCGTCAATCGACTTAGTAGCAGCAATCAGTTGATCTTGACTATCAGTATCGATACCGTAGAAACACGGATGCGTGACTGGTGGAGAGGAAATCCGCATGTGAACTTCAACGGCGCCGGCATCTCGTAAAGCCTTGACGAGTTTGCGGCTGGTAGTTCCCCTGACGATCGAGTCATCAACAATAATCACGCGCTTACCCTCAAGTACGTCTTTAAGGGGATTGAGTTTCATGCGGATACCGGATTCGCGCATGGTTTGGGTTGGCTGAATAAAAGTACGCCCGACATAGCGGTTTTTAATTAATCCTTCGGCATAGGGAATACCAGTGCTTTGGGAAAAACCGATCGCAGCAGGAATACCGGAATCGGGCACACCAATAACTATATCGGCTTCAACAACGGGAGATTCTGCCGCTAGTTGCTGCCCTAGACGCAGCCGATAGGTGTATAAACTTTCGTTGTGCATGATACTATCGGGGCGGGCAAAGTAAATCATTTCAAATATACAGAGCTTGCGTTCTGGTTTTTCGCTCCAGTGGAAAGAGGAGAGCCCTTGTTCGTTTATCCACACTAATTCCCCAGGTTCTATATCTCTGAGATACTCAGCTCCGATGATATCTAGTCCGCAGGTTTCTGAGGCGAGAACGTAGCGCGTCGGGTTGCTTCCCAGAGTACCGATGACGAGGGGGCGAATGCCGTTGGGATCGCGGGTGCCCATTAAGCCTTCAGGGGTAGCGAGCACTAGACTGTAGGCTCCGCTACAGCGGTTAAAAGCTGCGCTCGCAGCTTTTAACCAATCTTTACCTGAGTTTACTTCTGTAGCGATCGCATGAGCGATCATCTCCGAATCTGTCGTAGTCACTAAATTACAATTATTTGCCAGCAACTCTTCCCGCAATTCCCTTGTGTTAACAAGATTGCCATTATGTGCTAGCGCCAGAAAACCCAAACGCGTTTCCACCACTGCTGGTTGAGCGTTAACGACACGGCTTGAACCGGTTGTCGAGTAGCGGGTGTGCCCGATAGCCAGGTATCCAGACAATTTATTCAAAATTGCTTCGCTGAAAACCTGCGATACAAGTCCCATTTCTTTATGCAAGTGGACACGCTCGCCGTCAAAGGTAGCAATCCCTGCGGATTCTTGACCCCGATGTTGTAGGGCATAAAGACCAAAATAAGTCAACTTGGCCACATCTTCCCCAGGGGCGTATATGCCAAAAACACCACAAGCTTCTTCAGGCTTGTCAATGCGAGACGAAATATCATCAATATCATCGAATACTTGTTGCTGGTTGGATTCAGCCTCAGACACCTCAGAAGAAGAGGGATGGTTGGGAATCATGCTTCTGCTCTGCTTAAAATCGATTCGGGGGAATTGGCGGGATATATTCTTAACATCCCACCATAACGGTAGCGCAATACAAACACTTGATAGCAAAGTTTTCGCCTGTTTGTCTGGAAATCACCTATGAGAAAGTTTAATCATACAGATAAACGGCGTTCGATCGCAGTTTGCCAACAATATCTCATATCAGCAATCTTTACCTCAATCAAAGGCTGACGAGTAACCGTAAAAACCCGCAAAAAGCTATCAAAAACTCCAACTTTACCGATTTTGCTCCAATTTTCTGTTCCCAACTGCTGACGCAGATATGCTTCCCAAGCTGCCACCATTGCCGGCGAGACAGAAACCACAATCCGGGCGCCTCCCTCTGCAAACAGCAGTTCATCCGGGCGACTTCCTTGTTTTTCCGGTAGTTGAATCTCAGCACCGAGGTTGCTGCTAATACAAGATTCTGCTAATGCGATTGCTAAACCCCCTTCAGCACAATCATGAGCCGAGCGCACCCAACCCTTACGAATTCCTTGACGACAAGCCATCTGCACCCGTCTTTCCAACTCAAAATCCACCATTGGCGGCTTACCTGCAACAATATCGTGAATCCTCGCCAAATACTCAGAACCCCCCAGCGTCAACCTAACAGCATCAGGTACTTGCAATCCCAACAAATAAATCTCATCCCCCGGATTCTGCCAACCTTGCCGACAGATATAATTCAAATCAGCAATTAACCCAACCATTCCTACCACAGGAGTAGGATAAATAGGCGTCGGCTGCCCTGTAGAATCCAGAGTTTCATTGTACAGCGACACATTCCCGCCCGTCACTGGCGTATTAAATTCCCTACAAGCTTCAGCAATGCCACGACAAGCTGACGCCAACTGCCAATAACCAATCGCTTTCTCAGGATTACCAAAATTAAGATTATCCGTCACCGCTAGAGGTTCTGCCCCCACACAACTAAGATTGCGCGCCGCTTCTGCAACCACTGCCTTAGCTCCCTCATAAGGATCCAAATAAACATAACGAGAATTACAATCAACCGTTGCCGCCACCCCACTTTTAAATTCATTATTAACTGTAAATTCTACTGGACGTAATCTTATTACTGCCGCATCTGCACTACCAGGTAAAACCACCGTATTATTTTGCACTTGATGATCATATTGCCGAAACACCCACTCTTTAGAAGCAAGCGACGGAGTATCCAACAGCGTCAACAAAATTTCATTCCAAGTTTTGTGACTACCTTTAATTTCAATTCCATTGACATCACAATTCGGCAACTGCTCTACCTTCCATTCCCAAGCTTTTACAGCATATTCTGGCGGCTCTTTCAATATTTCGCGATAATAAATAGGCGTATTTTCTGCTAAGGCATTTGCAGGAATTTCTGCCGCTATTTCGCCCTTAAAGAGAATACGTACAACCGGATCAGCAATAACAGTGCCTGCAACTACTGCGTGCAATCCCCAACGGTGGAAAATATTAATTAATTCTTGTTCACGCCCTTTTTGAGCGACAAATAACATTCGCTCTTGAGATTCAGAGAGGAGGTATTCATATGGCACCATGCCACTTTCTCTAGTGGGAATTTTATCTAAATCCAATTCTATGCCGACGCCACCTTTAGCTGCCATTTCCGAAGTTGAACAAGTAATGCCAGCAGCTCCCATATCTTGGGCGGCGACAACTGCACCAGTTTTGAAAGCTTCTAAACAAGCTTCAATTAAAGATTTTTCTAGGAAAGGATCTCCTACTTGTACTGCGGGGCGCTCATCTACAGATTTATCTGTTAATTCGGCACTAGCAAAACTGGCGCCGCCCATACCATCTCGCCCTGTTGTGGAACCGACATAAAGTACGGGATTGCCTATTCCGGATGCTGCTGATTTAATAATTTCGGGAGTTTCCATTAATCCCAACGCCATAACGTTTACGAGGGGATTGCCGGAATAAGCGGGCTCGAAATATACTTCTCCGCCTACAGTGGGTACGCCGACACAATTGTGAGTGATGATGCCAGAAGTTGTGGCAAAAAGGTGAGTATTGTCTACTTCTATATCATAAACGTCACATTCGTTAACGTTTTTTGTTTCTATGCTTTTAATTTTGACAAATGCTAATTCATTTGATATTATTTGTTCTGGTAAATATTCGGTATTGGTTTTTTCTTCAAAAACATTTGTTATAGCTGTCAGCTCGTAAACGTTACAAATTTCTAACTGCCAAATGGTATGCTGCTGTTGATGTTTTTTGCTGATGAGTGGGATGGCTCCCTGATTTTGAAGAAGTATAACAGTTTGCTCGAAAAGTTTGTTGCTGGTTGTGGTAAAGGTTATTTTGGCATACTCGGTTTGTAGCAATAAACCTTTTAGTGCTTCTCGTTGTAAAGAGCGATGCCATTGGAATACAAAATCAGGAAAAGCTTTTTCGCTGGGAGATATGCTACATTTCCATATTTCTTTTAAAAGATAGCCTAGTAGCCATGAATTGGTATAAATAGTAATGCTGGAATCATGTTTTTCGAGGCTGGGTTGTAATCCGATATTCTTCAGCCCTTCTACAACATCATTGACGTATTCGCTGTCTTGCGGAGGGAAGGTAAAAATAATTTTGTAAGTGTTATTTTCTTCAAAAATGGCTCCTTTTGATAGATAATAGCCAAGCAAGCGGGCAAAGATTTCATCGGGATTGATATTTGCTTTGAGATAGTTAGTTTTGTCGTTTTTATGGCAGAGATAAATATCACAGCGGGCGATGTTGAGGAGTGGTTGCAAGCGGAGAAAATCGCTGAGGGGTAAGAGGTTTTTATTTGTGTAGGTGTCTTCTGAGGTGATGAGTATAGCTTCTGTGGGCTGCGATTCTGATGGAAGTTTTACATAAATATCGCTGTGATGGGTTTGGGGGAAAGCGGTAAGTAAGTCAAGAGCTGGTATGTTATTAGATTGCTGGGATTCTAGGGAGGGGATATTAGTTAGGATGGGAATTATATCGCCGATTTGTAGTGCGCGCCCTTGGCGGATGCGCCATTTTCCGTTTTCTAATATTAAGGTGGGATGATCTGATGTAATAGTGAGGGTTCGCCCCAAGGTAGTATGGATGGTGATTAGGGTTGTAGCGCGTCGCTTGAAGATACGGCGCACTGGTTGCCAGCAGCTTTTTTGGCTGTCGAGAGCAAAAGAAAGGGTTTGGATTGAGGTAGAAGCTGGTAATTGAGCGGTTGTCTCACCGGGGGGCAGGTGAGATTCAACAAAGTTGCCGATTGTATCAAAGTATATATTTTTTTCGTTACGCCAGATTAGTGTTTCACTAGGAATTAAGCAGTTGCCGTAGTGGGCAATGCCATCGACGACGCCGGTGAATATACGACGAGTGCGGGCTTCGTCGAGGGAGCCGAAGCGAAGGGAGTTTAAAATAGCGATCGGACGAGCGCCCATTGTGAAGATGTCGCGGAGGATGCCGCCGACGCCGGTTGCGGCTCCTTGGAATGGTTCGATCGCTGAGGGGTGGTTGTGAGATTCGATTTTGAAAGCTAATCTTAATCCATGTCCTAAGTCTACTACACCGGCATTTTCTCCAGGACCTACGAGGATGCGCTCGCCTGTGGTTGGAAATTGTTTGAGTAGGGGGCGGGAATTTTTATAACAGCAGTGTTCGCTCCACATGACGCCGAACATCCCCAATTCGGCTTTATTCGGATGACGCCCCAACCGCTTAACTATTTCTTCATATTCTGCTGTGGTCAAACCTTCAGCGGCTATTTCTTCGGGGGAAAAGGGGGCAGAGGAAATAATAGACATGGAACCTTTCTATGAGCAAATTTTTATGTTTTTTTGGATAAATTAAATGTTTTTGTTTGTTTTTTCCATAAAAGGTAAGTGCAGCTGAAATTATAGCATTTAGCTCTTCACTCTCTTCTTCTCCTATTTTCCTAATTTAACTTGCCAGTGCCAATATATATAAGTAGGTTCTAGCGATGTACCGACTCTCATGTGGATAGAAAACCCTCCCCCTTTTCCCAAAGTTCAAATCTGGCGAAGGGGCTGTGCCTTGTTGGTTGACATGCTCCCATTATGGCTGATTAGTTCTCTTTTTGGAGAAAATTTTTTCATCGATTTGCTAATTTGGCTGGGATTGCGGGTGCTTGTAGTTTTGAAAACCCAAGGGCAGAGTCTAGGGCGGTGGGCATTTGACATGAAAGTTGTGGAAGAACGCAGTGGCAGGGTTCCAGAGGCCACTACTTTGGCCAAACGGGAAATCCTGATAGGAGTGGGACTAATTTTGGCCTTAAACGGTATTGCCAAAATCGATCCTTTCAATGCTCAATATTTGATGCTGCTGCTGCCCTTGGCAGCAGATTGTGGTATAGCATACTTTGACCCTGTGCGACAACAAGCTTTTCATGATCGTGTCGCGGGTACATTCATAGTTAACAGCCGCCGGGGTTATTCTCTAGATCTAAAAATAAAGAAATGGGTTGCTCAATTGCGGCGTTTTATGAAATAATAAATGTTTGTCTCATATTCTATACCAAATTTGAGTTTGTAAAATTATGGCTAAGGGTGTCCGTGTTATCGTTACCCTAGAATGCACTGAGTGTCGCACTAATGTGGCAAAGCGAAGCCCTGGTGTATCCCGGTACACCACAACTAAAAACCGACGCAATACTACAGCTAGGTTAGAACTGAAAAAGTTTTGCCCATACTGCAATAAGCACACAGTGCACAAGGAGATTAAATAGTACCTCTAGCTATGCCCGCAAATTGACAACTGCTGCTATTAAAAAGTGGCAGAGCGGGAAAATTTGACTGATTGAGAAACTTTAAGCAGAAAACAGAGAAAAGACAAATTGATTATGAATTACTTACGTCGCCGGGTTTCGCCGATTAAACCAGATGAGCCAATAGACTACAAAGATGTAGAGTTGCTGCGCAAGTTTATAACGGAGCGCGGTAAAATTCTGCCACGTAGAATTACAGGGCTGACTGCTAAACAACAGCGAGATATGACTAAAGCAATAAAACGGGCTAGGTATATGGCTTTATTGCCATTTATAAATCTAGAGGGATGAATTGATTTTGGATGCCCGGTTTTGGGATTGCTATAAGTAAGAAAGCGATCGCTGGGGGATTTAAAAGGCGTAAAGGGGTTGTGGTTTGGCTTAGCAGCCAAACCCTCTCAAGCTGAGAGCTAAGAAATATACTTTAAAATCTAGAATCAAAAAGAATCAAAAATCTAAAATAGTGGGGATATGGAAAAAGGAACGCTGATAGAATTTAAACTGCACGGAGAGCGAAGACTAGCAGTGGCAGAGCGACCAGATGGAAAGAAGAACTGGATCGCGATAGATGAGAATGGCCAATATCACAGCATTCCGCCCAAGCAAATCAGTTATGAAGTAACAGGAAAGACATATACATATTTAGAAATTCCCCAGTTTCGCAAAGAAATAGAACCATATTTGGATGCGTCAAGTTTAGAGGTGGCGTGGGAGTTTCTGGCAGAAGAAGGACAATCAATAGAGCCGAAAGAAATGGCAGAGCTTTTGTTTTCAGAAAAGACGCCAGCTAAGTGTTATGCGGCTTATTTGTTGCTGTCGGAAGATAAATTGTATTTTAAACAAAAAGGCGATCGCTATGAGCCACGTTCTCCGACAATGGTGGCAGAACTAAAACACAAAGAGAATATAGAAAAACAACGCCAGAAAGAATGGCAAGAATTTATAGGGCGATTGCGAGCGCGACTGTCTGGGGAAGAAGTAGAATGGCAAAATAGTGACAAAGTTCGCCTCGAAGCCTTAGAAAAATTTGCCACTTTCGGAGAGGAAGCGACGCAGCGGGCACAGGCGATCGAAACCTTAGCAGCTCTTGGACGCCCGGAAACAGCACAAGGAGCCTTCCAGCTTTTGGTAGATTTAGGAAGGTGGTCTGTTCACGAGAATCTATTTCTCCTGCGTAGTCAGATACCGACTCATTTTTCTGCAAAGGTACTGGAAGTGGCGCAAAATTGTCTAACTTGTCCTCCTCCCGATCCAGACTCAAACCGTCTGGACTTGACTCATCTTAAGGTGTACACTATTGACGATGAAAGCACCCAAGAGATTGATGATGGTCTAAGTCTGGAATATCTAGAAGACGGGCGGCAGAGATTGTGGATTCATATTGCTGATCCCAGCCGCTGGCTCACCCCTGGGGATGAGTTAGATATGGAAGCGAGACGCCGTACTACGACGCTTTACTTACCCACCGGGATAGTGCCGATGTTTCCGACGGAATTGGCAACTGGCCCAATGAGTTTGCGTCAAGGTGAAAAATGTTGCGCGCTCAGCTTTGCAGTGATTCTGGACGAAAGCGGTGCAGTGCAAGAATACAGTATCCACCCCAGTTACATTAAACCGACTTACCGCCTAACTTATGAGGATGTAGATGAGATGATGGAACTGGGGGTGGTTGCTGAACCAGAAATAGAGGCGATCGCATCCTGGGCTCGTCGTCGCCAAGAATTCCGCCTTGCTCAAGGAGCAATTAGTATCTCGATGCCGGAAGCGACGATCAAAGTTAATGGAGACGAAATCTCGATCAAAGTGATGGAAGATTCGCGAGCGCGGCAAATGGTAGCAGAAATGATGATTCTAGCTGGAGAAGTTGCGGCTCGCTACGCTCAAGAAAACAACCTTCCCCTGCCCTTCCGCAATCAGCCCCAGCCCGAACTTCCTCCAGAAGAAGAATTAATGCTACTGCCAGCGGGTCCCGTGCGTGACTGTGCCATCCGTCGCTGTATGCCCAAGAGTGAAATCAGCACCACTCCTGCCCGTCACGCCAGTTTGGGTTTAAATTGTTACGCCCAGGTGACTTCTCCTATTCGTCGCTATACCGACTTAATCGCTCACTTCCAAATCAAAGCCCAACTGCGAGGCGAAAAACCGCCTTTTTCTACTCAAGAGCTGCAAGAAGTAATGCTCAGCATAGGCACTGCTATAAAAGAAGCCTCTTTAGTAGAACGTCAAACTAATCGCTACTGGGCTTTGGAATACTTACGCCGCCACCCCGAACGCGTCTGGGAAGCGCTGATGTTGCGTTGGCTGCGAGAAGAAGACAATTTGGGTCTAATTTTACTGGAAGATTTGGGCTTAGAAATGGCTTGGCGTTTCCCACGTTTTGTGAAGGTGGGAGAAAGATTGAGCCTCCGCGTCACCCATGCCGATCCTCGTCAAGATATAATTCAATTTCAAGAAGTAATCCACCAAACTGCTCAACCAGTAACTACATGAATCTCTCGCGGCGAACTTCGCTTATCAGCCCCCCTCAGGTGGGGCTTTTGCTTTTTTATAACTAATTTTTTGGGCTTGTAGTCGCTGGGTAACGCTTCAGTACCTGCTCTTAACCGCTCAGACTTTACAAATTTTGCTGGATTGATGCTGCTGTAAAATGGATTGTCGTCTAGTGGGCAGCGTTTTTATCTGGATAGCCGCTAGTTTTGAAACTAGGCGCGAGCAAATTCTTTCTATGATGCAAAATTGGCTGATTGAGTTTAAAGAATAGGAGCAAGTGTAGCCTTGGAGGGATTAAAATTTTATATGATTGAATATAGTCGAAAATAGTTTTCTGCGCTCGCCTGTATAAGACCTGTATTCTATTTTATACTTTGGCAACAATGACTAATATCATTACTCAAGCTCAACCTCCCTTAAAATTTATTCCCCCAGCTTTTAACCCTCTAATCTGGAAATTTTGTCAGCAAGGGTTGCCTTTATGGCTAAAATTTCGCACAAATATTACTAACATTCAAGCAGAAAACGTCTCTCTTTTGGTGGAACTATATCGTCAATTTCAAGAACACAAAATTCGCTTCTTAATGGCATTCCGTCATCCCAATACTGATGATCCATACTGTCTGGGAGATTTAGTTTGGCGTCAGTTGCCTCGTGTGGCAAAACAGCAAGGCGTCTCTCTCCAATCTCCAACCCACTTTCATTTTATTTACGATCGCGGTATTCCTCTTTGGGCAGGTAAGTGGATTGGTTGGCTCTATTCTCAACTCGGCGGTACTCCTATTTTACGTGGCGGTTTTGATCGTCAAGGTTTACGCTCGGCTCGCGAATTATTTGTTAATGGGCGTTTTCCCTTAGCCGCCGCCCCCGAAGGCGCAACTAATGGGCATAATGAAATTGTCAGCCCCCTAGAACCTGGTATTTCTCAATTGGCTTTTTGGTGTGTTGAAGATTTACTCAAAGAAGCTCGCTCTGAACAGGTTTTTATCGTGCCAATTGGTATTCAATATTATTATATCGAGGAACCTTGGGATGCTGTCGAAAATCTCTTGACTCAGTTAGAAGTTGATAGCGGGCTGCCGCCTTTAGATACAAATACCCCTGAGTTTAAAAATATCTCTGAAGAATCTAATCGCCAACGCTTTCATATACTCTATCGTCGCCTAATTCGATTGGGCAATCACTTACTGACAATAATGGAAAATTTTTATATTCAATTCTATCACCAAAAGTTGCCGCATACTGATAATATAGATATAGCAACACGACTTTCAGCGCTTTTAGATGTGGCTCTGCGCGTAGCTGAACAGTATTTTGATTTGCAGCCAAAAGGCTCTTTGATTGATCGTTGTAGACGTCTGGAGCAAGCAGGCTGGGAACGAATTTATCGAGAAGATATTAAGGATATTGAGGCTCTTTCTCCCCTAGAGCGCGGGCTGGCAGATCGAATTGCAGAAGAAGCAAGTTTGCGTATGTGGCATATGCGTTTGGTGGAAAGTTTTGTAGCAGTAACGGGTCGCTATGTTCAAGAAAAGCAAACTGTTGAGCGGTTTGCTGAAACAACTCTCTTGCTTTCAGATGTGATAACACGTATTAAAGGAGGTAATCCTTTTCAGCGTCCAAAATTGGGTAAGCAACGAGTTCAAATGATTGTTGGTGAGCCAATTTCGGTTAGCGATCGCTGGGATGCCTATAAAAGTAGTCGTCGCTCTGCCATTGCTACTTTGACTAAAGATTTACAAACTTCTCTCGAAAGTATGATTCGTTAATTCAGGTAGTTTATTTTCTAATGAACAAATAAACGTCATCCCGCTGATAGGCGAGTTCAAAAAGAGAAGTATTTTTTAGTTGCTTGACTAAATCGGCGGCAAATTCTTGTGTACTTAACCAGCCCGGATGGCGAAGGTTTAATAAAATATACTTGAATTCTGCTAAGTTTATCGGTGAATTAGCAATGGTAAATTTTATTAGCGATCGCGTTGATAGGTGAGGAGCTATTTCGTGGGTAGTTAGCACACCTCCTTTGGTTGTTATTTGTGCGATCGCTTCCCGTGTTGCTTGCCAATTATCTAACGATTTTAAATAATTTGAAGCAAAGTATCCATATTTTCCTAAAATTAAAAAAGCAATTAAAGACCAAAAAAATATAAAATAATTTAAATTTATTTTTTTTGAAACCAGAAATAGAAAGTGTGAAGATTGAGAAAGGTTAGCGATCGCAGTAACAAGCAAAAAAGGCAAAATTGGCAGAGAATATTGTTGCACTAAATTGCGCTGAGTAGAATTTTCCGAAAGAATATTTAAAACTAAAGTTGGAATTGCACCGATTAAAGCTGCTCTGGGGGAAAGTAGCAAAATCAACGGAGCTGTTAGTAATAAGAGATATTCGAGAGTGGCAAAAGAAAAAATTTTTCTCGAAACTAGCCAGGGGTGGAGTAAAATATTTTTAGCCATTTCTGGGAAAGAATTTCCTAAATAGCTATAACGGGGAAAATGACGGCTGATAGCAGCAACTTCGCCACCAAAAAAGGGTATAATTATTTGAGTGGCAATTAAAAACCAAGCTACACCTGTAAACAAGGCTATTATTCCACAGGCGCGTTTTTTCTCGAAAAAAAATAGCCAGATTCCCATTGCCGCAACAGTTAATGCTAATACTGCTTTGCAGCTTAGAATAAGAGCGATCGCTACACAAAACCAGCCGATTTTATTTAGTTGTGCCGCTAAAATCGCTCCTAACAAACAAGGTAGGGCAATAACTTCTGGGTGAAAATCAAATAAATTTAAATTGAATACTAGCGGGTAAAGCAGATAAATCACTGCTACTGTTGTCGCTGTTGATTCTGATAAACCTGCAACACGCGCTAAATGCCATGTGGGCAAAGCACCAAGTGCCAGTGACAACGCTTGCACTGCAAATAACCAGTGAACATTAGCAGAAATTTTATATAGCAATGCCAGCGGATAGAGAATCCACGCTGCATGATCACCGAGAATATGAAAGCCAGTGAAAGAGGAAATTGGCACTTCCCCTATAGAAATTAAGTAAATGGCTTGGTCAAAAATACCTAGATCGAATGCTCCTGATTGAAATAAGGCATGTCGCAAGCTACTGCACGCGAAAAATATTAAGGCAGCAGTGCTAATAATAACGGTGACAGCATTAAGTTTAAAATTTGTCAAGATATAGTTGTGAATATTTTTACTCATTTTTGCTGGTGCAGGGATTCTACCAGGGGCATTTTTGTAGTATTTACCTAGGTATCAACGCTCGCCAAGTTGTTTATAGTGGAATTGCCCTTAAATCTTAAACAATTGTGAAAGCGATTACTTTACTCGGTTCTACAGGTTCTATCGGAACACAAACACTAGATATTGTGGCGCAATACCCCGAACAATTTCGGCTGGTGGGATTGGCAGCAGGAAATAATGTAGCCTTGTTGGCGCAACAAGTGCGGCAATTCCGCCCAGAAATTGTGGCAATTTCTAATCCAGAGAAGTTGCCAGATTTGCAAGCCGCGCTCGCTGATCTCGCTCCCCAGCCGATACTTCTCGCCGGAGAAGCCGGGATTATCGAAGTAGCTCGCTACGGCGATGCAGAAGTCGTCGTTACTGGCATCGTTGGTTGTGCAGGTTTATTACCCACGATCGCTGCTATTGAAGCCGGCAAAGATATCGCTCTCGCCAACAAGGAAACTTTAATTGCTGGCGGCTCGATTGTCAACCCCCTCGTGGAAAAACACGGGGTGAAATTATTGCCTGCTGATTCAGAGCATTCAGCTATTTTTCAGTGTCTCCAAGGTGTGCCCGCCGGCGGATTACGACGTATTATACTTACGGCTTCTGGCGGCGCCTTCCGAGATTGGCCAGTGGAAAAGTTGTCGGAGGTGAAAGTTGCAGACGCACTCAAACATCCCAATTGGTCAATGGGACGCAAAATTACTGTCGATTCTGCTACTTTGATGAATAAGGGATTAGAAGTGATTGAAGCTCACTTTTTATTCGGATTGGATTACGACGATATCGAAATTGTCATTCATCCTCAAAGTATTATTCATTCTCTAATTGAATTACAAGATACTTCGGTTTTAGCACAATTGGGCTGGCCTGATATGCGTTTGCCTTTACTCTATGCTTTGTCTTGGCCAGAAAGAATTTATACTGATTGGGAACGTTTAGATTTAGTAAAAGCCGGTAATTTGACTTTCCGCGAACCAGATCATCACAAATATCCTTGTATGAAATTAGCTTATGCAGCAGGGCGCGCTGGCGGCTCTATGCCTGCTGTTTTGAATGCGGCAAATGAACAGGCAGTGGCGCTATTTTTGGATGAAAAAATAGAGTTTTTAGATATCCCACGATTGATAGAAAAAACTTGCGATCGCCACGTAGTCGATAACCGTCAAAATCCTTCTTTGGATGATATTTTAGCTGCTGATAGCTGGGCGCGTCAAGAAGTTTTAGCCGCTAGCAAAACCTTGACACGGAGCGTTCGCTTTGTCACAATTCGCTAACTAACTCTGGAAATCCGGTTTCTCGGTTAATTTTCTGTCTCCCAGAAACCGGTGCTCCAATAAACAAATAAAATAAAAAATTAACTCTCACTATTATGAAAATTGATCACCCCGCCAGAGCAATGACTTCAAATTTTATATCTGTCGTATTTTTAGTAATCTTTACCACTCTTAACGGAATTGCACCTGCTATTTCACAACCTCTATATACCTTTATTGCTCAAACCAGTGCTGAAGATTTTAATAGGCGGGGAATGGAGAAAATTAAAAGCAGAGATTTTCTTGGTGCTATTGAATATTTCAACCAAGCGATCGCATTAAAACCAAATTATATAGCCGCCTATTTCAACCGTGGTTTTGCTCGCATTGAATTACAAGATTTTACAGGAGCAATAGAAGACTTTACGCACGTTATTAAAATAAATCCCGGTTTTGTCAAAGCTTATTATGAGCGAGGCTTTGCCCTAATTGAATTGGGAAAATACCCAGAAGCAATTGAAGATTTTACACAAGCAATAAATTTAGATCCTAACTTTGGAGATGCCTATAACGAGCGGGGTTATGCCTATGCCAAACAGAAAAATTATCAAGCTGCCATCGCCGATTATAATCGTGCTATAGAGCTAATCCCCGAAAATCCTATCGTCTACCTCAATCGTGGCAATACTCGTATTGCCCTAGGAGATAAGCCAGGAGCGATAGCAGATTTTCAGAAAGCTTCCGATTTGTTTACCACTCAAGGTAATATGGCTTTATCCCAGCAAATACAGCAATTAATTAAAAAGCTTCAGCAGGAATGAATCGCTCTATCTATAATTTTATTGTCTGCTTTTCCAGAGGTAAAACCATGCATCTCGCAATTATCCCTCTCATCTCTTTACCACTATCAGTGCAAGCTCAGCTATATCCTGCTAGTCTTTCTCAAATAACAGCCGAGGATTTCTTTAAACAGGGATTAGAATATACTAATCGCAGCAATTTCAAAGCTGCAATTGAAAGTTATACTCAAGCTTTACGGTTAAATCCTAATTTAGCCGCAGCCTATCTTAATCGGGGGCAAGCTCGTTTAGAGTTGAAAGATTTTCAAGGCGCATTATCAGATTGCAATCAAGCTCTACGTTTAAATCCTAATTTGACACTGGGCTATTTGAATCGTGGCAATGTCTATTATTTTCTGAAAGATTTTAATGCTGCGATCGCAGATTACAATGCTGCAATAATGCTAAATCCATATTTGGCAGATGCTTACCTCAACCGGGGAAATGCCCGTCGCAATTTACAAGACATCGAAGGTGCAATTTCCGACTATACCAAAGCCATTGAAATTAATCCCAATCTCGTAAGTGCATACATCAACAGAGGTGCCATTCGCTCTAATTTAGCAGATTTTTCAGGAGCCATCGCCGATTATACCAAAGCAATAGAAATAAATCCAAACATAGCAGAAGCTTATTACAATCGAGGTAATATCCACCGCTTGCAAAATTCTCAGCTAGAAGCAATTGCGGATTATACAAAAGCAATCGCGCTAAATCCTAATTTAGCACCCGCATACCTGAATCGGGGCAATGCCTATATGACTTTGGGAGAATCACAAAAAGCCAGGGAAGATTACACCCGTGCGCTGCAGTTGAATCCCAATTTAGCTAACCCTCAAAAAGAAATACCCCCCGACAATTCGTCAAGCGAAAATATATTAATTCCAGAAACAAGCCCAAACACCGCTGAGGAATTTTACCGTCAAGGAGTGGAAAAACAACAGCAAGGAGATTATCAAGAAGCAATCGCCTTTTTTACCCGCGCTATAGAATTAAATCCTAACTATACAGATGCCTATATCAATCGTGGTTTTTCTCTTTCTGCTTTAGGGGATAAACTCGGCAGCATGGCAGATTACAATCGTGCTATTCAGAGTAATCCTAATTCAGAAAATGCCTATTATAATCGGGGAATTATCCGTGCTCAATTGGGAGATTATCAAGGCGCACTCGCTGACTTTAATCAAGCTATTCGCCTTAATCCCAATTCAGCAAATGCTTTTAATAATCGAGGGCTTGCTCGCTCTACACTTGGATATTTAGAAGGCGCACTCGAAGATTATACCCGCGCTATTCAATTAAATCCTGATTTGGCAATTGCTTATTATAATCGGGGAATTGCCCACTTCGCCCGCAATCAAAAACAAGAAGCCCTCGCTGATTTACAAAAAGCTGTACAATTATATGAAAAGCAAGGAAATAAAATTGGCTTTCAACGCGCCAGCGAAAAACTTCGAGAGTTAAAAAATAAATAATTGATGTGATCGCTGCTTACCTATTTTTATAAAAGTGTTTTAACGGATATTACAAAAATTAACTATTTAAATATATGGCGTATAAAGGGATGTATTTAGATAAGAATTAAAAAATTCGTTTAAATACTCTGTTTTTATGCCAAAATATCACTAAGTGATAAAATTATCACTCCAGAGCTTAGTAATATCTTTAAGCTGTGGCGGTAGACGACGCATAATTCTACCAGTAGAGCGATCGAAAGGTACTAAAGTTACCTTACTGGTTAAGTATAAATATTGGCGATCAGGCGACTCAATTTTATAATCCCACTCTAAGCGGACACCCTGTAAAGGTGCTAAACACGTCTTTACCAGCGCTGTCATGCCCATTTTCAGAGGGCGATGGTAACGTATCGATAGCTCCACTACCGGCAAGTCGCAACCAAGGGCCACCAAATCAGCATATTCAAGACCAAGGGAACGCAAGTATTCCACTCGCGCCTCTTCCATCCAAGCGATGTAAGAACCGTGCCAAACTATACCAGCATAGTCAGTATGATGCGGTTGTACCCGCACAGGATATTCAAACCACCCGGAAGCTGATACTCCTGAGATTGTTAGAGAGATTGCAGGCTGCGAATTGGACATGAGTGTTAGTAAAGATACATTTTTTAAAATTTTCTGACATCTCTGAGGCTTATGCTGATTTTGAGGGCGCAGTTTGTCCTGAGTTGGTTTTTTGCTAGTGGGCAATTATGTGCCACCGCGAACTAGGACGAGCGATCGCAAGCCTCATCAATTGTTTATTTTAATTATTGCGAGATAAACAGATGATAGAAAAAATTTTGGTAGCTGTAGCGGGTCGGGGACTATGCGAACAAATGCTCAAAGAATTAATGAAAATTCCCTCTATCCAAGGCGCACATGTGACAGTTCTACACGTTGTCCCCAATCAAGTCAGCTCCGATGCTATGTCGGAAAAATTGCAAGAAGGCGGTAAAATCCTCGCTGAAGCTATTAAGTTTTTAAACTTAGACCCGAATAAAGTTACAGCCAGACTAGCACAAGGTGACCCCAAAACTACCGTCTGCGAAGTAGCTGACGAAATCAATGCCGACTTGATTATTATGGGTTCGCGAGGTTTGGGACGTCTGCAAGCCATCTTGGAAAATTCTGTTAGTCAGTATGTCTTCCAGTTGACTTCTCGCCCCATGCTCCTCGTAAAGGACGATATCTATGTTAAGCGGCTGAATCGCATTATGGTAGCGATCAGTTCCGCACCAGCCTCCCAGTATGCTTTAAAACTAGCTTTATTCCTGCTACGAGATAATAAAGAAGGACAATTGATTCTTACCCACATCAACCCCGCTGATCCTGAGGCCAAACCTGAAGCCGATCCAATTCTGGCAGCAGCAGCGGCAGAAGCGAAAAAACAAGGTGTTTCTTATCGCTGTATCACCGGTAAGGGCAAACCCGGTGAAGAAATTTGTCGAATTGCAGATGAGTTGAATGCAGATCTATTACTGCTTGGCTCGCCCGATCGCCGTCCTTCGATCGCTAAGAGTCTAGTAGATTTGGATAGGCTACTCGGCAGCTCCCTGTCTGATTATGTTCGTGTCCACGCTAATTGTCCAGTTTTGTTAGCTCGCAGCGTCGAGTAACCTAACTAACAAAAAACACAAAAACCCCGGTTTTTTAAGAAACCGGGTTTTTGTATACATAAGAATAAACTCTCAACAGCAAACTTTTAGGACTTTTTTCCTTCCCGGCTTGCTGTCTGAATATACAAGATTACCAGAAAAACGCTGGGAACAAGTACGAACAGGATACTAGCCACAAATCCTAAATCATTAACTTGCATTGATTGTAGCCTCTCTAACGAAATTAAAATTTGGCAATTTTAGAATATCACGGCTTAGTTTTCACCGTCACTGAGCCATTGACGATAGTTTGACAGGCTAAACGGTAACTTGGCGGTTTCTTCTTTAGCTTCCGCTCTTCTACTTGATTACGGGGTGAAAGATTTTCCATCCCTTCGACTATTTCTACCACACAAAGGCCACATTGACCATAGCCCCCGCAATTCATCATCTTTCCCCAGGTTGTATATATATCGATGCCATTCTCTAAGGCTTTCAACCTCAAGTTGGCCCCATCGGCAGCGATCGCTTCTCTATTTTCTTTCGCAAATTTTATATTAGCCATTGCCTCTACAACCTCTTTTCTCATTGCGATCGCCTCTTCCCAGTGCGATCGCCTTCTCCAGTTCTTTCTTTTACATTTTATTACAAATTATTAAAAATAGTTAATCCTTCCCTTCTCTTTGGAAAAATAAATGATTAATTATCAATAATTTAAACTAAATTTAAAATAAAATCAAAAGCGGGCATTGCCCGCAAAAAATAACTAAAATAAAAACCGATTGAACAGTCAAGCAAAAGTGCTAACGCAGAGCCATCAAACGGTCTCGAGTAATAGGGCCAACAATGCCATCGACTTTAATACCCTGATCACGTTGAAAGCGGATAACAGCAGCTTCTGTATCGATATCAAAATCCCCAGATAGAATACCATCATAGTAACCAACAGCTTGTAAGCGCTTCTGGAGTTCAAGTACGGCATCACCACTGCAGCCAAAAAAAAGATTATCAACAGGAAAAGCGGTTTCTGTGGCAGAGGCACTAACCACAGGCGAAACAGATGACATCGCCTTTATCTCCTCATTGAGGAGAGAGAGAATTTTTTCATCGACAATACCATTCACCGATAGCCCCTTGGCTTGTTGAAATGCCATCACAGCCGCTTCCGTCAGAGAACCAAAAAAGCCAGTTACAGGGCCATCATAATATCCAGCAGCTTTTAAATTATTTTGCAAATCAATAATTGCTTCACCGCTATCTCCTCTGGCTAACTGTACCTGAGTAGTATTATTGCCAGAATTCTGTAAAGAAGAAATCAAGCGTTCGTCAGCAATCCCATCTACAGATTGCCCCTGAGCTTGCTGAGCCCGCTTAACAGCCTCCTCTGTCAATTCACCAAAATACCCAGTAATCGGGCCATTATAATAACCAGATTTCATTAATAAATGTTGCAGATGCGTCACCTCTTGACCATTATCTCCTCGCTGTAAAGCTGCTATCGAACTGTCAGCCATACCAAACCAACTCAGCGACACAGCCAACAGCGAAAGAGTCGGCGATGAAACACGCCGAAATAAATTTTTCCAGTAGCAGCCTTCCTTTGACTCAGAAATCCAGTTTTTTCGAAAAACCGGATTTTCTTGTTTTACAGATTTTTCATAAACTGTCACCAAATGTGCATAAGCTAGAGCTTCCATAATTGTCTTTCCAATAGTTGCAAAAGCCTTAGAAAAGTTTTACTCCTGAAAAATATGGTATTGCTAGAGATAAAGATGTGATCGCCACAAACAATAATCAAAGAAACCAACACCATTTACCTTAAAATCAACGAAAAGTCATAGCATACAAAAGCCTTTGAGTACTTGGCCCAACAATTCCATCAACACGCAACCCATAATAACGTTGAAAACGGATAACAGCTTGCTCAGTCAAAGAACCAAAATAACCAGTAATTGGACCATTATAAAAACCGACAGCAGTCAAATCCCGCTGCAGGGCATACACTCGTGAACCTCTAGAACCACGTGCCAAATTACCACTCTGAAAATTTACATTCTCCTTACCAGAGAGAGCAAATACTAACTTACTTAAAGTAGAAGAGCCAGCAATCCCATCAGCGCGCAACCCATAATAACGTTGAAAACGGATAACAGCTTGCTCAGTCAAAGAACCAAAATAACCAGTAATTGGACCATTATAAAAACCGACAGCAGTCAAATCCCGCTGCAGGGCATATACTCGCGAACCTCTAGAACCGCGTGATAGTATTTCCCCGTCATAACCACTGCTTTTGTTATCAGACTTACTGATACAGCCGAGTTTGCGTAGAGTAGCAACACCAGCAATACCATCAACCTGCAAACCATAGTCTTGTTGAAAACGAGTCACCGCCTTTTGAGTCAGAGGGCCATAATAACCAGTGAAAGGGCCATAAAAATACCCGAAATCATATAATTGCTGTTGAATACAACTAACAGTTTCGCCAAAATCTCCAGGCGAAGCAGCATGTACGGCTTTTGTCGTGCTAAGAATAAACAATGCCAGCGGGAGCTTAAGCCAGCGTAATAATAACAGACAGGTTTTAAAAGTAAAGGATGCTGGTTTTTCTACAATTGTTGGATGCATACAATTAGCAGTTTTCATATTTTTTTAGAACTTACAAATTATTTTCTCTTTTTAGTTTAACTGGAAAATGTTTTATGTCGTAATTGAGCAGATAATTTTAAGGAAACGCAATCAAAAGCAACATTTTTTAACCTTCAGCGAGAGGGGAAATAACATGTTTAGAATTTTCTGCCATATGGTTAGTATATTCCGTAAAAGCCTTAAATGTATCAAACTTCCGAATAATCGATGAGATTGAGATGGCAGAAGAATAAAGATTTGCTAGTATCTGTAGTAAACAAGTGATAAATAAGGCTAGAATAAGTTTTTCTGACATAGCTTTGCTTCTAGTAAACAGCGCGAACAGTCTATGGCACTTTTCCGTACCAAGCTCTTATAGCTTCTGAAAGAATCTCTACAAGCTAGCCGTCAATATTTCCGGAATTTTTTAATGAAAGCTAGAAGAATGAACTTATAGAAGAAAAAAAGTATCTTCAGTTACTAAATAAATTCTCCCGCCACACAAAAACTTAATTTCAAATTTCAGAGATACGCCCCAACTGCGATCGCATAAGTTTCTTTGTCTTTTATATACAAGTTTAAAAAGCTATATTCTTTATTTTTCCATTTTTTATACCCAATAACCGCAAAAATATCATAATTCCATAATCCTGGTAATCTCGGCTTTAACAATAGCTAAAATCTCCCGATGCCGACACCAATATCGTGTTAATAGCAAATAGATTGAGAATTTAAATAAAAAATATGAGCATCAAAAAGCTATTGAGAATAGCAACGGCAATGGCCGTGATTTGCATAATCAACGAGCCAACTTTAGCCGCCCAAAAAATAGTTCTTCGTTACGCTTCTTTATCACAATCAATTGACGTCAAAGAATTACGAAATCTTGCTGAAACAGGTACTATTCCAGAGTCTTTGAAAAGTTATGCAAAACGACTGTCTCCTCAACAGAGGAATCTAGTAATAGAAGCTTTAAAAACAAGCATTCCTATCAATATAGTTACACTAAGTAAATTATTAAATACTCGCATGGGAATGATAATTCTTTCAGATTTAGCAACGATTACACCACGGGAAGACTATGCCGGCACAATTGCTTTGAGAGCAGCAATGATATTAGGAGCGAGAGCACCAAAAGGTTTGTCGATTCTCAGTTTTATTGAAGCATATCCAAGCGATCGCTTAATAATTGATTTAAAGCAGGCATTTAAAGTAATGAGTAATTTAAATACCTCTTTTTGGCAAACCCAGCGATTCATGAGCGCTATTTCCCCACAACTAGCTCCCCAAAATTTTTCTATGAATTTACCTTTTGATCCCACACAATCAGGGAGCGCTGTTGTACAAGTGCGGCAACTGATTTTAAAAGATACACAGCGTCAGCGAGTTATTCCAGTTGATATTTATTACTCAACTTCTGCTACTGCAGCTAAACCCATAATTATTTTTTCTCATGGTTTTAGCTCTGTTCGTACTGATATGCGTTATCTTGCTGAACATCTTGCTTCTCATGGTTATATTGCTGTTACTCCAGAACATCCTGGTAGCAATGCAGAGCATTATAATAAGGCATTAGCAGGTGGTTCTCTGATAAAACCGGAAGAATTTTTAGAGCGAGCTAGAGATATTAGTTTTGTCTTAGATGAATTAGAAAAATTAAATAAAACAGTTAATCCCCTACAAGGTAAACTAGCTACTAATAATGTGATGATAGTCGGGCATTCAATGGGCGGGGGTACAGCATTATCTAGTGCGGGGGGTGAATTACAACTCGAAAAATTGAAACAGCGCTGTCAAAGTAATTTGATTTCTTTGAGTTTGGGAGAAGGGTTACAGTGTGTTGCTAGCGGGCTTCCGGAAAACCGCTATCAAGTAGGAGATAATCGTATTAAAAGTGCGATCGCTATTAATCCCATTAGCTCTCTAATCTTTGGCGAAACCGGATTAAGCAAAATTCAAATTCCTACCCTAATTGTAGCCGCATCTGCCGATAAAATTACTCCAGCGCTCAGCGAACAAATTCTGCCTTTTACAAAAATTTCTGCTCCTAAATGGCTTGTAGCAATGTTAGGAGCTACTCATCTTAGTATTCAAGATCCTTGGTTCGCTATTAATCGCGAAGATAATACAAATACTCCAATTAGAGGAGGTGAAATATACGGCGAACAGTCTTTCGAAATTCGTAATTATATGAAAGCAATCACTTTAGCAATGGCTGCTCAAATGACTGCCGATGCCGAAAAGTATGCCATATTTCTCACACCTGAATATGCTTATTATGCTTCTACAGAAGCTTTTCCAATTCGTCTTGTTAGACATATTCCTGCTGAACTTGAAATAGCTATAAAAAATTTTATTCAGAGTAAATAGTATTTTTTATAGCTCATTTTTCTAAACCAATTGCTTGGGAAATATTAGATAATCCTCGTTCTGATAATTTTTGTAGCAACCCTTCATTAAGGCGGCGTATCATCCAGGGACCTTCATAAATTAATCCGGTATAAACTTGTACTAAACTTGCACCAGCTATGATTTTTTCCCAAGCATCTTCAGCAGTAAAGATACCACCACTACCGATAATTGTCAGGGTGCCTTGTGTTTGTTGCCAAATAAAGCGGATAATTTCTGTAGAACGTTGTCTTAATGGGGCACCGCTAATTCCACCAGCTTCTTCTTTAACGGATTTGCCAGTTTTGTCTATAATTTTAGTTTTTAAGCCATCGCGGCTGATAGTAGTATTGGTGGCGATAATTCCAGAGAGTTGATAGGTTTTAGTAAGTTCAATTATTTGAGTGATCGCCTCCCAATCTAAATCTGGGGCAATTTTTACCAAAAGCGGCTTCTGCCCCTGATTCTCCTGTTGGATAGCGTCGAAGATAGTAGCTAATTGACTACTTTCCTGTAGCGATCGCAATCCAGGCGTATTCGGAGACGAAACATTAACAACAAAGTAATCTCCCCATTCTTTCAAAAGCCGAAAACTTCCTAAATAATCCGCTGCCGCTTTTTCTAAAGGTGTTACTTTCGATTTTCCTAAATTTATTCCTATAGGAATTTTTTGTGCAATTTTTTCCCTTGCAAACAAAGAAAATCGTTTTGCCATTGCCGCCGCTCCTTGATTATTAAATCCCATCCGATTTAAAACCGCTAAATCTCTCGGCAAACGGAATAAGCGGGGGTGAGGATTTCCTGGTTGAGCCTCCAGAGTCACAGTACCAACTTCAGCAAACCCAAAGCCAAAATTTGACCACACACTTAGAGCCTCTCCATCTTTGTCATATCCCGCAGCCAACCCGATAGGATTCGGAAAAGAAAGTCCCCAGAGGGTTTGTTTTAAACGTTCATCTGACAGACAGCACGTTTGCTGAAAATAGTCACGAATTAAACTAGGTGGGAAACTTTTTCTATCTTCAGCTAGCCAGCGCAATATCTGCATAACTTGATGGTGCAAGAATTCTGGCTCAGCTTTTAATCCAGAGAACAAAATAGGGCGGAGAATAGACTTATATATATCCATAAGGTACTAGGTTGAATTTAGGAGGTCACGAAATTAAGTACGCTTTATATGTTAAGTTACTTATTTTGTTATACAATAAGTGAGATTATCTTCTTTAATCCAATTTGAAAGACTCCTTTTATTTTACAGATTTTAGCAATGTTATTTCGTGATGAGAACTTTAGAATACACAGAAATATTACTTCTTAAAATTATTTTCAGAAAACTGCGTAGTAAAAGGTGAGACGGGCTTTTAAATGCCACAAGCTCCAAAATCTACTATTTTTTACCATTTCTTCCACCTATGTAACAACAATACTACTCCATTTGGAGATAATAAAGATGGGTTTACCGGAAAAAAGCTATGAAAAACGAATTATTGCCCTAGGGCGTACTCTACAAATCCTCCGCGAACAGGAAAATGTCGAGATCTTAATAGAAACAACTCTATCCTACTTGGAAACGCAGTTTGAGTATAAATTACTTTGGATTGGTTTTTATGATCGCTTGGATCATCGCTTACTGGGAAAAGGAGGTCGAACCCCAGAGGGAGATATCCCTCTGTTAAAACAGCGTTTTATCTTGATGCCAGGGGATATTCTTGAACAAGTAGTCATTCAACAGCGGGCAGTGGTACTTTCTGACTTGCGGGAAGAATTACGAGCAGGAGAATGGCGCAAGGTAGCACAACAATTTAACATTCAAGGAACTTTAATTTTCCCTATCCGCTACAAAAACCGCTGTTTTGGCGTCGCCCTGTTGGGCACACAGCTCTGGGGAGTATCGTTAAAGGCAGAAGAAAAAGCTCAATTGTCAATGGTATTAGGAGGATTGGGGGCAGCATTATATCAGATTGAAATAGATTGGCAAAGACAGCAAACTAAACATCCCAATCAGCCTCTACTAAGATTGCTGGGGAAATTACGGGCGAGCACTACTCTTGAGCAATGTCTGGAAGCTGTTGTTGAGGAAACTCACAAGTTTGTTGAACCTCACCGTACTAATATTTATTGGTATAATCCAGAACGTCGCTATTTTTGGCTGCGTGCTAGCAGTTGTAAGAGAATAACGGGTTTTAGAGAAAGCGAGCGCCCCGTCTCTGGGATTATGGTATCCGAAGTCACCAGTTTCTACCAAGCTTTAGTGGCTGATAATCTTGTTACTATTGGTGAGTCTTTCTCATCTCTTAACGCAGAAGTTACCAACCTTTTAATGCAGTTAATACGGGTACGAAGTCTTTTAGCAGCTCCTATCCTAGTTGAAAAAAAACTATTAGGTTTTTTGGCTGTAGAAAATAATGATGCCCGTATCTGGCAAGAACAAGAAAAAAATTATATCCGGGGAGTAGCTCAATTAGTGGCATTAGTCGCTCCGGTGATGAATTTGGAGGATACTATTTCGCAAATAAAGTCGGATCAGATTTTGACAGCAGATTTGACTCACGCTATTTGTAATGAGCCAGATTGGAAAGCAATACTGAAGCTCTGCGGTGAAAGACTTTTAGAACATTTGGGAGGTTCACGATTTCTGGTTTTGCTTTACAAGCGTGATTGCGGCAAGTTCGATGTTGTCTATCAGACTGCTCATACTCGCGTTAAAAAACCGATTTCTATACCAACGCCGCTACCAGCTCTGAATGAGATAGATTTGCAAATGCTGCAAGGTTCTCAAGAGGCAATTGAAATTGAGAATTGGGGTGAGGAACTAAAGTTGCTTGATTGGCGCCCGATTTTTTTGGAAGTGGGCGTGCGAGCGCTCGTAGTTTGCAGTCTAATGAGTGGCCATTCTTTGGAAGGGCTGATTATATTTACCAATGACTCAGCACGCACTTGGAGTCTTAGAGAATGCGAGCTTATTTATACTGTCAGCCAGCAAATCGGTTTACTTTTTCATCAGTGGCGATTACAAAGCACTATTGAGGAGCAGCAACGATTTTTTGATACTCTACAGTTTAATTTCAACGCTCTGGCACAGTCTAATGTAAATTTGCAAAAATATGAGCGTTTAATCTTGCAACAGTTAGCTAAATTTTATGATTGTTCTTTGGCAGCAGCAATTTTTTGGTTACCTGGTAGAAATTTTGGTCACTTTGTTACTTTTGTAACTAATGAGCAAGATACTTTGTTTAATATTCCTGTGCAAAGCGATTCTTTATTACAGTCAATTTTGGCCACTGAAAGACCTTTACAGGTTAAAGTCAGTGATTTGTCTCCGGAAATTATGAGGTGTTTAAAAAGTCCAAATGTTGACCAAATTTTAGCGATCGCTCTACGTACCGCTCCACATCACCAACCAACAGGAGTGCTGTTTTTAGCGCCCCAGTCTGGTTGTCGTTTTTCCCAAGAAACAATAGAAGGAATTAATCTTACTGTCTGTCAAATAGCTTGGTGCCGTCGTTATTTGCTTTTGCAGCAAATTTTTGAGTCGCAGCGACAAGAGTTGGAATGTCTTAACTGGTACAAACATCGTCGTTTTGAAGATTTTTATCGAATCGTAGAAGCAGCTGTTAATCGTCTGCAAGTTTTAAGCAATGAAATAAATGAGTCAACAGAACGTTTTCGAGGTACTCTTGGTTCTTTACAAGCTATGCAATTACAGCAAATCTCTCGACATTTGATTTCTTCAGTGCAATCTATGCGTGAGTTGCTTACCTCGGAACAATGGCAACTGCACTTGCAAACGGAAATTGTACCTGTTGCTGGTTTATTGAGGCGAGGGCTTGAGCGAGTCGCTTCTATTATTTATAAGCGTCAAATCTGGTCCCAAGTCCACGGTGAAGACAAGCTCAGCATTCGAGCAGATATGTTGAAAATTGAATGGATTGTCTACGAAATCCTTGTTGCTGCTTGTCGCCGCACCCCAAAAGGGGGTCGTCTAGATATCTGGTGTCGTACTTTAAATTCCGCAAAGGTTGAGCTGTCAGTGATTGATAGTGGCTCACTCCCCTCTACTTTAATGGCTGATTTACAAGTTGGTTATTCTGCTGACTTAATTAACCTTTCTAGTCTCGATTATCCTTCTGCTCGTCACCTGTTGATTTGTCGATACCTTGTTGAGCAAATGGCAGGTGAATTGCATTTTTATTATAATGAGGAAGGTCGGACTGTAAGTAAATTAGTCTTACCATCTGTAATATAACTTTATAGTATCTATTTTTGGCCGCCGAACACCCCTAGCTTAAATCTATAAGCTTGGCTAATTTAATGCAAGCTTTTTATAAGCTATTTGTATTGGTGTAGTTATTGTTAAATAGCTCAAATGCGTTATAATAAAAGCAGAAGTAAAAAGAGGCAAAAAGTAAGGCCCCCCGTGGACCTACTGAACTAACGAGGGGCTAGTAATAAAAATAAGGAGATTACAACATGATCTAAAGGAGGCTATAAACCCTAAAGGATAAACCCCAAAGGATAAACCCTAAAGGATAAACCCTAAAGGATAAACCCTAAAGGAGATAAACCTCAAGGAAAATAAACCCCAGAGGAAATTATAACATGACTAGACTAAGATCACCAGAAGTAAGTGCCGCTCTCAGATCTGAAATGTTTTCATATGCCACTACCTGGCAAATACTGACAGAGAAAGGTAAAGTGGCAGGAAGGTTAGAAGATTGTCAAGAAGACTTAACCGTAGAAGTATGGGCCAGAGTTATTTGGGTACGTTTGACTAGAAACATACTCCGTCGTGACTGCCCGTGGGGTGTATCGACATTTATATCTTATAAGGATTATCTAGAAAAAGCGGTTACGAAAGCCATTAACAGAGCAAGAAGTTGGGAGCTAGTTTCGGAAATAACGGAGACAACTGAAACTTGTCGAGTGCGATCGCGAAAAGCTCCAAATCAGGAAATATCTCTACGTCTCTATACCAGGCAGATATTTTGCAATTGCGAACAATATCGGTGTTTAAATAACCATATTTGGGCAGAAACCCCGCGTTTACGCGCACTAATTGATTTTCACAAAATTCTAGGTGGTCAAATACCTTGTCCCCACGCAGTAGCTGTTCTTAATTTTTTAGGTTATCGAAGTTTTGGAGAGTATTTTAAAGAAAGACGCGATCGCGAAGAGCAGGCAGAATAAACAAGCCCAAAAAATCAAGTAGACATGGAACAAGGAAATTCCCCTATTCCATGTCAAACCCTAAGTCTTAAACTATTTCCGAAGAAGTCTGCACTGGTTGCTGTATCTGTGGCTGGAACTGGAATAGGGAGTATACCACATTCCGGCGAATATCAGTCATCATATCCAAAAACAATTCATAACCCTCACTTTTGTATTCAATTAGAGGATCTTTTTGACCATAGCTACGCAAGCCCACAGACTCTCGTAAAGCATCCATTTGCTGGAGGTGTTCCCGCCAGAGAGTATCAATTTGTTGCAGGATAAAGAACCGCTCCGCCTGCCGCATTAATCCAGGTTGAATTTGCTCGATTTGAGCCTCCTTAAGATCGTAGGCAATTCGTACCTGTTCGTATAAGAAAGTCTTAATTTCGTCTATTGACAAATCTTCCAACTGATTAGGCTCCAAATCAGACAGCAAATAAACAAATTCTTTAACCTTGTTTACCATGCCAGGGAGATCCCACTCTTCAGGAGGTAAATCCGGATTGACGTAAGCCTCTACAATATCATCCATCGTCCGCTCAGCGTATTCGATAACACGCTCTTTCAAGTCTTGCCCTTCTAAGACACGCCGTCGCTCAGCATAGATAGCACGACGTTGATTATTCATTACTTCGTCGTATTCAAATACTTGTTTACGAATGTCGTAGTAATAGGTTTCGACTTTCTTTTGGGCTCCTTCCAGAGAGCGGGTAAGCAAGCCAGATTCAATAGGCATGTCTTCTTCAACTCGGAAGGCATTCATCAGGTTTTTAACGCGATCGCCTCCAAAAATCCGTAGCAAATTATCTTCCAAACTCAGGAAAAACCTAGTCGAACCGGGATCTCCCTGACGTGCTGAGCGCCCGCGCAACTGATTATCAATTCGGCGAGATTCATGACGTTCTGTACCAATTACGTGTAGCCCTCCCAATTCAACTACTTCCTCATGTTCACGATTAGTAAATTGTTCATATTCCTTACGAATAGCGTTATAAGCTTCTCGTAGTTTTTGGATAGCAGGATCATTTGTGGGACCCTTTTCGCACGCTACAGCTACTTTATCTTCGGCTTCTAATTCTGGTAGAGAGCGTTCTCCATAATACTGTACAGCGAAACGGACAGCTTCTTCGAGTTTTTTCTTTGTTTCTTGGGAGAGTTCAGTCGGGAAAAGTTGAGGAGATGCTTTCCAGGTTTTTACTTTTTTGTTGGTAGCAAAACCTTGTGCAGGGTTGCGCGTTCGCCTTCCTGGCACTTCAGTTACAACAATAGCATTTTCATCCTCTGGTTTTACTACTAAAGGCATAAAATATTCACGCAGCTTTAGCCTTGCCATGTAGTCTGCATTCCCGCCTAAGATAATATCTGTACCGCGCCCCGCCATATTAGTCGCGATCGTCACTGCATACTTGCGCCCTGCTTGCGCCACAATCTCTGACTCTCGCTCCACATTTTCCGGTTTAGCATTCAGCAGATTATGCGGAATGCCTCGCTCATGCAAAAGTCTCGATAAATATTCTGAATTTTCTACACTCGTAGTCCCCACTAAAACCGGACGCCCAATTTTATACATTTGAGCGCACTCTTCAGCCACAGCACGCCACTTTGCCTGTTCAGTTTTATAAACCACATCTGGAAAATCCCGGCGTCTGTTTGGGCGGTTAGTAGGAATTTGCGTTACTTCTAGGTTATATATCTTCTCGAATTCTGCCTCTTCCGTTTTTGCCGTCCCCGTCATTCCGGCAAGTTTCGGATAAAGTAAGAAAAAGTTTTGATAGGTAATTGTCGCTAGAGTTTGAGTTTCCGGTTGAATTGGTACCCCTTCTTTTGCCTCAATCGCCTGGTGCAAGCCATCGCTCCATCTTCTCCCTTGCAACACCCGCCCAGTAAATTCATCGACAATTACGACTTCATTGTTAAGGATTATATAGTTTTTATCTCGGATGAATAATTCTTTTGCCTTGATAGCATTAAAAATATAATGCGCCCAGGGATCAGCGGGATCGTAAAGATCTTTCACCCCCAGTAATCTCTCTGCTTCGGCAAATCCCTCATCACTGAGCAAAATGTTGCGCGCTTTTTCATCAACTTCATAATGTTCTTCTTTTCGCAGTGCCTCAGCAATTTCTGCCGCTCGCAGATATTTTTCTGTTGGACGTTCTACTTGTCCTGATATGATTAGAGGTGTACGTGCTTCGTCTATTAATATAGAGTCTACTTCGTCGACAATGGCGTAGTTAAAGGGGCGCTGTACGACTTCTGACATAGAAGTCGCCATATTATCTCGTAAATAATCAAAACCTAGCTCACTGTTTGTAGCATAAGTGATATCACAATTGTAGTTCTTCCGGCGTTCGTCCGAATTCATTCCCTGTTGAATCAAACCAACGCTCAGCCCTAAAAAACGATGCACTTGCCCCATCCATTCTGCATCTCGGCGAGCCAGATAATCGTTTACTGTGACGACATGTACTCCTTTACCGCTGAGGGCATTTAGATATGATGGCAAGGTGGCCACTAGGGTTTTGCCTTCACCGGTTTTCATTTCAGCTATTTGTCCCTTATGGAGTACGATCCCACCTAAAATTTGGACATCAAAGTGGCGCATGCCTAAAACTCGCCGTGCTGCTTCTCGAACTACTGCAAAGGCTTCTGGTAGCAGCTCGTCTAATAGTTCGTTGACTGCATTGGGAGTTTTGACTTTGTCTAGTTTCTGTTTGAACTCCGCTGTCTTGGCTGTCAAAGCCTCGTCTGAGAGGGCTTTGATTTCTTCCTCCAAGATGTTTATTTCAGCAACAAGCGGCTGATACTTCTTTAGCTTGCGTGTGTTCGGATCGCCTAGCAAATTTTTCAGCATGGCAGAAGGGAGAGGCTTGCGTAATGATCAAAAATTATAATTTATAAGTCACGAAGTCAGAAGGGTGAAGGGTTGTTAGAGCGATCGCAGTTTTTGATGTCTGCGTTCTATGTTAGTTTTCTTTTCACACTTCACACTTCATAGATTACTTCGATCTTATATTTTAAGGATTTAAGGAGAGTTTTCCCATTCAGGAATTAATTTTCGGAAATCGTACTCGGCAGCACCAGGGTGACAGGTGACACAACTTTTGACGTCAACTGGCATCGAGAATTTGACACGTGGATGCAAAGCTTTGAAAAAACGGGATTGTGCCACTCTATATGGTACTTCTTCTTCTTTTCTTTGTACACGAGAAAATGTTCGCAGATAATTCCATACGATTAGGCGGTGCGGCTCGGCAAGCATAGTCAGCTCTATCCCGTAATGCTGGGGATCTTGCAGCAGTTGACGCCATGTTTCTGTTGGCAATACAGCAGGCGGCAAGGCAATGTGGCAAGTGGCGCAGTTTTCTATGTAAAGTTCTTGCCCTAGTTTTTGGCTACTGGTTACAGGATCTACTGTACCCAGTGCTTTTGCCCGTTCGTTATTGGTTAACCCCCATGCAAGTATCAAACTCCATAGTAACAGCCCAAACAATATCAACAGGGCTTGTAGCCGTTTTTGTCTTTTTATCTTTGTCTTGACTTTTTGTGACATTGATAATACAACAAACAAAGAATACTGATTAAATAATTTCACTTAAATATTTTTAAAACTCACTTTTAACTCACTTTTAAGGAACTTCTACAGCTTGCAACAGGCGTTGTAAAATAGTTTTTGTTTGTCTGCCGCCAGCAGCTATCATCCTGTGAGAAAGAACGTGAGGCACCAGAAACTTAATGTCGTCGGGGATAGCATAGTCTCTCCCTTCTAGAAAAGCTAAAGCTTGTGTAGCTCGCTGTAAAGCAACGGCACCACGAGGGCTAACACCAAGAGTAACTTCTTCATCTTCTCTTGTTGCTCTCACTAAGTTGACTATGTACTGTTGCAAGGAGGGATCTACTTTAACTTGGCTACAAAGATTTCGTAACTCTTGCACTTCCTCGGGTGTTATACAAGGCTGTAATTCTTCAATAGGGATAGCATTTATACTCCTTTTTAACATCTCTAGTTCTTCAGCTTCTGTGGGATATCCCATCGAGAAAGATAAAGTAAATCTATCCATCTGCGCTTCTGGTAAGGGAAAGGTGCCATGATACTCGATGGGATTCTGAGTGGCAATGACAAAAAATGGTTTGGGCACGGGGCGGGAAACGCCATCGACGGTGACTTGGCGCTCTTCCATAACTTCTAAAAGAGCAGACTGGGTACGGGGAGTAGCGCGGTTGATTTCGTCTGCAAGTAAAATATTGGCAAATATCGGTCCGGGAAGAAATTCAAATTCACCTGTACGCGGGTTCCAAATGTTTGTGCCGGTAATATCGGTGGGTAGTAAGTCGGGGGTACATTGGATGCGTTGAAATTTGCCGGAAATTGAACGCGCCAGGGATTTGGCTAGTAGGGTTTTGCCAACGCCGGGAACGTCTTCGAGTAGAGCATGGCCACCGGAAAGTAAAGCAACCAGTACTAGACGAATGGGGTTGGATTTTCCTACAATTGTGCGCCCTAAGTTTTGGATTAGTTTCTCTACTCGTTCCCGCATTTGATAGATGCTCCAATAGAATTATAGAATTTTTTAGTTATACTTTAGTTACAATTCTTTGGCGATCGCACTACGGCATTACGGTACTACATAATTAACAGAAAAGCCTTCCAAACCCCCCTTCTCTTTCCCTACTCTTGTGCTACTAAAATAGTTTTCGCTGTCAAGCAGTCAGTTGTTATTTGCTCTTTTAGAGCTTCTAAAGAAGAAAATTTCTTTTCAGGACGTAAAAATTCCTCTAGATAAACAGTTAATTTCTGTCCATACAAATTTCCCGACCAGTCCAAAATGTGGACCTCAACCGTGGGATGGGTGCCGGCAACGGTGGGGCGACAGCCAATATTCATCACTCCTTTTAAGGAAAGGCGATCGCTTTCTTTTTGGTTTAGCCACACCCTAACAGCATAAACCCCATATCGCGGTAAAAACTTTTCTTCTGGTAATCGCAAATTAGCAGTAGGGAATCCCAAAGTTTTACCTAACTGTTGCCCAGCTTCTACAGTGCCTGTGAGGCTCCAACTCCTACCAAGTAAGCGATTAGCTTTTTTGACGTCGCCTTTTTCTAGAGCAGCACGAATAGCGGAGCTGCTAATGCGCTCTCCCTGGCAACTTTCCAAAGGCACAATAGTAACCTTGACTCCATATTTAGCCGCGATCGCTCTTAAATCCTCTGCATCTCCTGATCTTTTTACACCAAAGCGAAAGTTAGCCCCCACGCTGACATGGATTGCCCTCAACTGCTCCACCAAAATCCTTTCCACAAACTCGTGTGGACTCAATTGCGCCATCTTTTCATCAAATGGCAGCAATACGAGCTGTTCAACCCCCATTGCTGCCAACAGCTCTATTTTCTCCCCTATTACCGTCAATTTTGGTTTAGGCTGACAGGTAAAAAATTCTTGGGGATGCGGATAAAAAGTCACCACTGTTGACACCGCTTCCCCTTTTAAAGTCACCCTCGTAATTCCTTCCAGAGGCGATTTACTTACTTCTTGCTCCCATTTGTCTTTTATTTCCCCAAATGATGGAACTTTTTTTACCTCTGGCAGTTGCCAATCTTCTTTCACTACTGTATTATTCCCGCCTTTCGCAAGTTGAGCCTGCGTTTCTTGGCTTTTTAAGATTGGCTGGATAACCCGCTTATGCCCTTTATGTACGCCGTCAAAATTTCCTAGGGCAATTGCAGTTGGCTCGTTTGCTGTTTCTAAAGAAGATATTATCCTCACACTTTACATTTTGCAACAACATAGTATATTTCCCAGCTACGTAAACGTGCTTGGCTTTAGATTGCAATTGTATTTATGCTGACACTTTGGCATCGCAGACGACTTCGTTTTCAATGCCAATACCATTTGGTGGCACAAGCTGTATAGTTAGTCCCTCTCTGGCCATTATACTGTTGGGAAAAGCATCGGCTACTTGCTCACCAACCCGATCTAGAAAGTTATCGTTATGTAAAGGATCATGATGGAAAATTACCAGTCTCTTTACGTTAGCGGCTTTTGCCACTTTCACCGCTTCCTGCCAAGTGGAATGTCCCCACCCGATTTTGCTAGACTTTTCCGAATAATATTCCTCATCAGTATAGGTGGCGTCATAAATTATTACGTCAGCATTGCGAGCTAACCATAGCACGTTTTCGTCTAAACGATCTGGTAAGTGTTCTGTATCTGTAATGTAAGCCGCAGAGTAGCCTTGCCAATTAACACGATAGCCCACTGCTTCTCCCGGATGGTTAAGAAGGGCATTTTCTACTATTATGTCCCCAATCTGGACTGGTTCCCCGATGGTAATGTCGTTAAACTCTAGCTGTGCCGCCATAACCTGTAATGGCACCGGAAAGTTGGGGTGCAGCATTTGATCATTGAGGCGCTGCTCTATAGTAGAACCATTGGGGGCGATCGCTCCGTATATGTGAAAGCGATTGCCTTTAATAAACGCAGGTACGAAAAATGGAAAACCTTGTATATGATCCCAGTGAGAGTGGGTGAAAAAAATATAAGCTTCCACTGGCATTTGCGACAGCAAAGAAAGTCCTAACACTCGCAAGCCCGTACCCCCGTCAAATATCAGGCGAGTGCCTCCAACCCGCATCTCCACGCAGGGTGTATTACCTCCGTAGCGCACTGTCTCTGAACCTGGGCAGGCTATGCTGCCTCGAACGCCCCAAAAATGAACTGTAAATTGATTTTTCGTGTTAGACATGGGTATTTTTCGTTAAGTTCTTTAGACGGTTTAGCCAGATTAGTTAATTAAGGCACTGGTCTCTGTGATTAAATTTAATCTAGATACCAGAATTTCTGTACCCCTGATATTAATTTTACCAGAAAGCATCAACAGTACTCCTGTGCTTTAGAAAAGGGATAGATAACGCCCCCTCGTAGCTTATGGTAAAATAAAGACTGAGACAATGGTAGTCAATCTCTTTAAAAACAATGCTCATAATCTCCTAATACAAATATACTGCTCCACGAAAACTAAAAATAATTTTAGATTTTGAACTGTGCTATGGGTATATGGTAACAGACCTCTAAAATAATGTTTTTATCTGGAAAAATCTGAGCTTTGGAGCTGCTTTTTCTTTTAAGCTGGGTCATAAAACCAAAAAGGTGATATTGAATAAATTTTAACTTTCCTAAAAATTTTATTCAATAATATTTTTTATTTTTCAGAAGAGCTGACAAAATTTTAATGATTCCTAGTTTATAATATAAATTGGCCGCTTTTATTTTTATTTTTCAAATTAAATTATTAGATTTTATTTTTAATTTCATCTGAAAAATCAAAATAAAAAATATATAATAATTTTTGGGCTGAAAAGTATACATTTTCCAGAGAAAAGTTACTATCTAATAGTCTATAATAACTGAAAAAGTCAGTTTATAAGCTCCAGAAAGCCGATGTGGAGCATGTAAGGGTTACTAAAAGCAGAGCAAGATTCAGACAAAGAAGACATTGGCACTACAAAAAAGTATATAATTGACAAGCAGCACCGGGATTCTCCACTTATTTACCAAACTAATCCGCAATTCCAACTGCCACTCCCTATTCTAAGCAAAACTACTTAAAATAACCTCCTACTGTTACGTAATAATTCCTTTCCGATAAACTCAGGGATGGATAGGCAGTCGTAATAATTATGGAAAAAATTCCCACTAGCGAGCGAGCAGACTCCTCCTCAGCAGTCAATCTTTCATCTATAATAACCCAAAGCATCAGTGCCTTTGACAGAGCCATGATGCAGCGATGTCTGACACTCGCTCGCCGTGCTCTGGGGCAAACGGCTCCCAATCCCCTAGTAGGCTCTGTAATTGTTCGAGAAGGGCAAATTATTGGCGAAGGATTTCATCCAGGTGCAGGGAATCCTCACGCAGAAATATTTGCCCTCCAAGAAGCAGGAGAGCGCGCTAAGGGAGCAACTGTTTATGTAAATCTAGAGCCATGTAATCATTATGGAAGAACGCCTCCTTGCTCAGAAGCTTTGATAAAGGCGGGTGTAGCTAAAGTAGTAGTGGGCATGGTTGATCCCGATCCACGTGTCTCTGGCAGCGGTATCGCTCGCTTGCGCCAAGCAGGTATAGAAGTATTAGTAGGCGTTGAAGAAGAAGCTTGTCGTCAGTTAAATGAGGCATTTATCCATCGTATCCTCTATCAGCGTCCGTTTGGAATTTTAAAATATGCTATGACACTAGATGGCAAAATTGCCACAACAAACGGTCACAGCAGTTGGATAACGAGTACAGAAGCACGCAATCAGGTTTACCAACTACGAGCGGCTTGCGATGCTGTGATTGTCGGAGGAAATACAGTGCGCTACGATAACCCCCTCCTAACTTGCCATGATACTGCTGCCCGTAATCCTTTACGAGTGGTGATGAGTCGCTCGCTGAATTTACCAACAGAGGCTCACTTGTGGAATACTCAGACAGCACCAACATTGGTACTAACAGAAGCAAAATCTAATCCTGATGTCTATCAATGCCTAGTGAATAGAGGGGTTGAAGTTGTAGAGCTGACTCCCTTAACCCCTGCTCTGGCTATGGCTTATCTCTACGAGCGCGGCTTTCTCTCTGTTTTGTGGGAATGCGGCGGCACTCTCGCCGCTAAAGCGATCGCTGACAAAGCTGTACAAAAAATCCTCGCTTTTATCGCTCCTAAAATCGTCGGTGGTAAGAGCGCTCCCTCCCCTGTCGGCGATTTGGGATTGGCTAACATGACTGATGCCCTGTCTCTAGAACGAGTTACTTGTAAATTAGTGGGACCAGATTATTTGGTAGAGGGGTATCTTAAACCTAACCATTAAACCTCAAAACGGGAGTATGAGTAATCAGTAAGCAGTTATCGAAAATTACAAAACTATATTCTGACCTCTTACTGATTACCAATTACTAATTAGTAATTCCCGTTCCTTCAATAAAATGCTGGAAATTTTAGTCTGGAGTGTATTTGTAGGCACGCTTGGTATTGAGGCGGTGATGGCAAGTGCCTTTGTGCGCTGGCAACAAGTTGTGGTTAAACAAGAATATCAAGAGGAGGAAGAAATGTTGACTTCCTATAATTCTAAAGATAATATAATAGACTCTGAGCAACCTCAGCGCGCTAATAAAGGAGAACCGCCTCAAGATCCCCGTTTATCTGGTTGGGAATATAAAATCGTACGGGCAAGTTCGGATTTGTTTCGTGATCCCGCTGTGCTGGCCAAACTTTGTGAAGAAGAGTCTCTGGCAGGCTGGATTCTATTTGAAAAACTAGACGATCGCCGAGTACGCTTCAAACGCCCACTAGCTATGCGAGAAGTAATCACACCAGATGCGATCACCTTTGACCCCTATCGCAGTCACTATGGGCCATCATCTAACTGGCTTAACTGGGCAGCAGGAATAGCAGCAGCGACGGCAATAATACTACCAGCCTATTTAGGCTTTATGTTAGTGTCCTCAACACTGGCCAACTCCCGCCCCCCTGCCTCAACACCAGTTGCACCTGTTGTCCCACCCGCAAGTTGGTCTGAGCCGGAAAGCTCTTCTCCTCCCTAAATTATATAACAATAGCTATGTTTTGTTAAACTGGAGCGGGGTTTTCCCGCTTCTTGTTTTTTAGAGGATATGAATAGGTAAGTAAAATCCATTATAGAGGCGATCGCTTCCGGAGTAAACATGGGTATGCTTAGTCTTAGATAGCAAAAAAAGATTGCCATTACCCTTTTCTATAGGCTATCACTGAAATAGAAGGGGTGGCTTTCCCTATTCCCATCTGCGTCTACCTAGAAGATATGGCTAAGCATAAATACCGAAAAGCATTGGCTCTCCTGCTACGGGAGATGATCAAATACATCAATACTATAAAAAATGACCAGCTTTACTGGTTGACGCGATCGCTATTGGTGACAAACCGTAGGCGTTGGAGTCAAGCAGGTTTTGTGTTGCCAACAATCGCAATGATGCTGATGGTGTTGGCATTAGTAGTAACAGCAGTACTATTCCGTACTTTCACACGCTCAACTCAGATAATCGAAATAGGGCAAAAACAACAAGTAATTAATGCTGCTACCCCAGCTATTGATCGCGCTAAAGCAAAATTAGAATATCTTTTTACAATAGATTCTCGTCTTCCTGCCGGGATTCCTGACGAGAAAACTCTAGAATCAATATTACTTAATGATGGCAGTAATGACGTACCAATTTTAAACCCAGATCCTTATACATTTCCAGATGAAGAACGAGTTGATATAGGCGGAGAAAATGGAAATAAACCAGATAATGTCTGGAAATTTAGAGATAAAGGGACAGAAGTAATCTACGGAATTGCTTCTAGAGCTGAGAGAGGAGAAGGAAGAAATTTAGTTTCAATAGATCCAACAAATAAAAAAGCAAAATTTTTAACAAATGATCAAGAGAAAGCAAATAACTGGTTAGTTCGCAATGGCCCAATAGTAACTACAACTTCTACCAGGGACCAAAGATGTCCGACAAGTAGTGGGGATTCACCGGCAGGCTGGTTTGGAAATAACGACGTAATGGTTTTTAAGAGCTTGCAAACCTTTGCTTTCGCCAAAGGGGAAAAAGGTGGGAAACCAGCGCTCGCCACCATTGAATACCAACAAGATCGTAGTTTCGAGCGCGGTAACAAATGGGGTGCCTGGTTCCGCTACGACTTGGAAATCTATCCAGGTCCTCTATTCAACTGGAATGGCGCTATCCATACAGAAGGTAATTTCTACGCTCAAAGTAATACAGGGTTCCGCTCCTATCTAATCAGCTCCCCCGCATCTTGTTTCTTCAACCCCTCACTCAACTCCTCCTTAAGCGCGCGGGGACATTTAATCTCTGCATTACTACGAAGCAATCAATACGTCAGTACTCCAAATGTCGAAATTGACATTCAAAAAGACACAAGAACTGTAGAGACGAGAAAAGCCCTAAATACCACCACAGACTCTGTAAAGGTAAATAATAACAGAGGGCCAATCGAAACCTCAACCGATCCCCTCAGCCTTTTGACACGAGGGATATCAATACCAAGAAAGCCTGCCGGTCCTTCTACTTGGGAAAAAGACCCAAATTGGGAAAATGGCGAATTAAAACAACGGATGAACATCTCCCGCCCAACTTGTGCCCCCTATATAGATGATACCTATCGTGCAGACAATCGGTATGGCCCCAAGCCCAGCTACACCAGAGAAATATTTGATCCAGAAAACAAGCGGTGTGTTGCTCAGCCAACAGGCAATCAAGGCGTAGATATCCACTCTCAACCACCAGCTGCCTCTAGTAGTATTGATTTAAAACAATTAGTTAAAAATGAGCCACCATCACCAGATCTGTCTACTGATGTCGGTTTAGATGGATACTGGGAACGACGAGCCAGATACGAAGGATTGCGAGTATTAGTGGGGCAACGTTTAGAATTGGGTAATCCCGCTGGCTGGAATGTTGATTTAAATGACGACGACGGAGATAATATCGTATTGAATGATACGCGTCATAACAATAATAGCCTGCCACCACCCACTGATCGCGACTTATATCCTGCGGCTCCCGACAGAAATGATGATATAACAGACGGAAGTCCGGCTTTTGCAACAAGTAATAATCGTCGCAATGAATTTCTGGGGTATCGAACCCTGCGAGATAATTTAGCAGCAGTTCAATCAACCGCCGTCTATCATAGTCGTTTTGGCGATAATCAAAGCACTGCTGATATCAACGAAGGCGGTTATTTTCCAGTTGCAAGTATAGCGACAACTGTACATCCAGGAACTCAGAACACTCTGAGCCAAAGTACAACATTTTCTAAACCAAGAGCAAATTTTAGAACAAAAACAGGCGCTGCTTCAATATTTGGGGCAGAATTTGGAGATCAAAATAACGAAATACTGATAAACTTTTTCACCGGTGAAGGAACAAATGGATGGGAATTTCAACCAATCCGAGATACAAATAACAACGGCTTAGATAATACAGATAGGACGCAATTTATTAACGATATCAACAATCCAAACAGCGTTTTGAGAAGAGCGCTGAGAAACTTAGCGTATTTTGCAGGAGATCCCGAAGGAGCATTTCCGCCTACTCAGGAAACAACAGGAAACATAGTTCATCCCCATCCAGTTTTGACAATGTGGGGAGATTTTTCTAACCTGCGGCGAGCAATTCGCTTACTGGATAGCGGTGAGAAAGTTTATCCCCGGCCGGAGGATAATTCTACAGATAGAAGATACCTTAGTCTAGCAGATCAAAGCTATATCCAAACGGCAGCAAGTACGCTAGGAATGCTAGCATACAATATCAGCTATCTTCAAGAATTTGATTATGCGAATACCAATAACAGAAATTTGCTGAATAAATTAGATGATCAGCTGCGAACATTGAGCGAAGATACAGCAAATTCAAGAAATAATGGGGAAATTGAAATAGAAGCCAGAAATCCGAGTCAGGGAGTCAGTACAACAAATCCCTTAGAAATAAAAATTTATTCGCCTGGTTCAAATTCAAGCAGTCAACCAAGAGTTCGAGTTCCAATTGGTACTACACTAGGAGCACCACCGCCAGATGCATTTATAGCAGCTCTGGAAGCACAAGCAGCAGGAATGACAGGAACAGATAAGACTAAGGCGGAAGAAGCGCTGGAGTTGGCTAAGCTGATTCATTTGAAAGAACAAGTGGAACGTGATCGCAAATTCGGGTTCCGAGATACACCAACAACATTAAATATCTACCAATACAAAATCCAACGTCTGAATCAAGATTTTAAATATGCTGGCATAACCTACAAAAACAACGATTCAATCAACCTAGGATGTGACTTCAGCCCAACAACAGGAAATAACTACTTTGGATTTGGGGCACCAGCAAACGCAGCAGAAGAACAAAAATTTATTCGTCTAGCAACATCCCTGTGTCCAGTACAACCCAAGTTCCCCTCCCTTTATTACCTATTCCCCAAATACAATCACGATCACCAAGGAAATTCTCGTGCTTCAGGTGGTGCCGTTCCACCCGGTGCAATAGCAACCGAATACCTGCAACCGGGTCATCCTGACCTAAATTCCCTCCCGCCTGAGAAACGCCCGACTCCCGAACCTTACGTCACTGACGCCTATATCATGAGGAGCAACGTCAATGGCGGCTCCAACTTTCAGTATTCAGTTCTTGAGGACAATAATAACAATGGGTTAGAAGATGCTAACGAAAATGGCATCGCCGAATTGGCGCTCATGCCACGAATTATGACAACCAATGTCAGTCAAAGATGTACTGGTAATAACTGGTGTCTCCCCGTCGTTGCTGGAACAGGCGGAACTCCCGCACCCGCAAACCTGATTACTGAAAGAGTAACCAATCCAAACAATAGCAATTCAATCGGCATCGCTTTCATGGATAAAGCCATGTTTGACGGGCGGGAAATCATGAATGTGCGGCTGTTGGATATTGACCTCAATCTGCTGCGCCAAAATACAACAGTTCCAGCCAGTAACCAGGAATCATGGCTACCAAGCAGTGGCATAGTCTATGCCTTCCGAGAAGATGCAGTACGGGAAGAAGGAATAGCACGACCACAGTTTATGTCAGAAACTGCTTATGCCGACTACTCGAAAGAACCGCCCACAGGAGTTTGGTATGAAAGTGACGGCGATCCAACGAATGTGAACCATATTATGAATGTGTGGGGACCGGCAGATCCGCCGAAGGTAAATCAGATCAGTCCCAAGCCGGTCGATTATTATCCCGATCCAGCTCGTCGTCCTTATGGCTTCCGTTTACGAAATGGCAGCGATTTGAGGAGAACGTCGTTTAATGACAGAAGTCGGCAAAATCTGTACGGTTTGTCTTTTATCTCCGATAACCCCGTTTACATCCAGGGAAATTTCAACCTGCACACTACCAATGGCTCTGACGTAGTTGAGGAGTTTACAGAAGCCCTATCAGGGAATTACAGCAATTTCTACACACGAAATAGCATTAATATTAATTTTGCGAGAGGTTCTGATCGCTGGCGTCCATCTGAAATTATTGCCGATGCTGTAAACATTCTCTCTAATAACTGGAACGTTTGTACTGACGGTACAGTTGAAAGTGGATTTCGCAGCAATAACGCAAACACTCGCAACGGGACCGGTGGTAATTGTAATACAGTATCATCTTATGAGAATGGCTTAATGATAGGTGACCCAAACGATCTGGCAACCTCCGGACAGGGATATATTTGTGAGAATCCATTTGACCTAGGTTCGGCACTTGCCAGCGATCCCAATAATGAACCAAGGCGCCGAGGCTGTGCTGGTGCAATCAAAGTTTTCCGCAATGGAGAGGTGAGATATTTTAATAATGCCAACGTCATTACTCCTTATACAAACTACAGAGCTTTTAATGCAAACAGAGAAGGGAACGGAGCAACGGAAACGCGGGTGAATACAATTATCGTCAGCGGTGTAGTTCCTACGCGAGTGAATAATTCCAACGGTGGCTTACACAACTTCCCTCGCTTGCATGAGAATTGGAATGGTGTGAACCTACACATCCTCGGGTCACTGATACAACTCAATTTCAGTAACTACGCAACAGGGCCATACGACCAAGATACAATGGAACCTTCTAATCGACCGCAGTCAGATGAACGGTTCAACTATTATCAACCACCAAATCGTCGCTGGGGTTATGATGTCGCGCTACAGTATGTGTCTGCTCCACCAGTAGCCAAACGAATGGTAACGCCTTCTGATGAACGCAGCGAATTTTATCGAGAACTGCCAGCAAACGATCCTTATATTTGCAAGCTGCGGGAGAAGCTTAATTATCCCTGCCCTTGATGACTGCGGAGGTGAAAAAAATGCTATTAACTAAAAGGAATATTACAGAAAAGGGTCTGACGCTGATAGAGTGCCTAGTGGGGATGATGGTAATTGCAATCATTATTAGTGCCATAACCCCACCGCTGCTAATCGCCTTCGCTACACGAGTGCAAAATTACAAAGCTTCTCAAGCGATGAAAATTGCCCAGGGAGAAATAGAGCGAGTGCGGCTCTTGGTAGAAAAGGGAAAATATCAAGCTGGTTGGACTCGAGGACTACCGCCTCAAATGCCACTAAATGATTTTGATTATCTCGGTGTAGGAGCACCAATAACAACTACACCAAATGGCCCCTGTCCACTTACAAATGTTCAGGGGGATGCTAATCCGAGAACTACTTGGTGCAGCGTGGATATTAATGGAGATGGTCAGTGGGATTTGGGAGTACAAACCTTCCGCACACCACCATTCACAACTCGTGGCAATCCCCGCACAGATGAATATCCGTACGGCATGCCGATCGCATTTGTAATGACTGTGCGAGTATATACGCGAGCCGCTCTCGAATCTGGCAATTTAAACAAGCCTCCCGGAAATTTTCCCAGAGATAAAACAGTTTCTTTGGGTATGACTGCAGGCGAATCACTGACTCTACCTCTAGTAAATCGTTCTGAAATTATAGTGCGCAGTGATTTGAATATTTCTAGAGAGCTTTATTGCGAACTAGACAATAAAATTAACAACCTTCTTACCTCTTGCTACTAGCTCAGCAATTAATTGTAGAGAAGCCCTGCTATCAAGACTTATTTTAACCGTGGGAAGAATAGAAAATGTTAAAGAAAAAGTTCATCAATATTTTCAAACAAAGAAAACGCCAACCGACAGGGTTTACATTAATTGAAGTTTTGACTTCTACTGCTATTGGCGGGATCATAATTTCTGCTCTAGTATATTTCATGTGGCAGATGCTAGAAACAAACCAAGAGGAATTTGCTCTAGCACAAACTCAGGTAGAAATGGATGAAGCACTGAGTTATATTAAAAATGAATTAGAAGAAGCGGTGTATGTTTATGAAGGAGAATGCCTAACTGGACGCGGCCAGGCTGGCGACCAAAATTATTGTTATGGACTTACTAAGTGGATTAATTTTCCTACCAATGTAACACCAGTTCTAGCTTTTTGGAAAATAGATAAACTCCCCTATCGGGAAAATCCCACTACAGCACAAAACTTGCCTAGTCCTGATGATTGTAATAATAATGACGACTGTCTTAATACATTGTTAAATCGTAGCAGTTATACCCTGGTTGTTTATTCCCTAAGTACAGAGAATCCAAACAATATTTGGAACAAAAATTTGGCAAGAATTACTCGTTACGAGCTACGTCAATTTGACCCTGATGACTTAGCAAGGGCAGTATCTTCTAATCCACAGAGAATTACTCAGGGTTGGGCTGATCCTACTACAAATGGTAGAAGTTTTGCAAGCTGGCCGCTTGCAAGCGATGGTTCAGTACCGTCATCAAGACCACAATTTAGGGATGTAGTATTAGTGGACTTAGTAGATTCGGGTTCCCCTCCCTCCCCTGCTTGCCCAAATGGTTACAGCCTTACTCCTCCAAACGCACTTAATTTTTATTTTTATGCCTGCGTCGAACCCTATTCTTTAGGTAATAGTCAAGAGGTGATTGTTTATTTGCGTGGCAACGCCATAGAGCGGGCTGGGGGACAAGATATCAGAAATTCTCCTTCTTATAAACCTCTAGTTCAGACTAGAGTTAAAACTCGCGCAGTCTTTCAAAGAAAGCCTTCTTCAATTAAATGATAAACCTATGACAACAATTACGTTTTTACTAAATACGTTTTTACTAAAAAGGAAAAAGAAAATACAGCAGCAGAGCGTCGCTGGATTCACCTTGGTGGAATTAATCACCGTAGTGATTATGGTAGGGGTACTGGCTGCTTCAGGCGGTGCAGGCTATCTCGAATGGTTGAATAGGTTGCGGGTGAATGCAGCTCAAGATGTTATGCTCAATGCTATTCGCGATGCTCAGCTGACTGCCAAACAGCGCAATGCCCCCTGGCAAGTTAGTTTTAGAGAAACTACTATTGGTGGTAAGAATGTTATTCAATGGGCTGTTCACTATGCTGACACTAACCCTAGTGTTTGGAATAAGATAGAACAAGATGGGATAGAAATAGATGCAGCCAATACAAATATTACGACTAATAATAATCCAAGCGGAGCGTGGAAAGTAGTATTTAATCACCAAGGTAAAGTTAGAGATCCTAATGAAGTTGGGAGGTTAATCACGATTTCTAATCTTAATGGTAGAAATAAGCGCTGTCTGTTTGTTGCTAGCATTCTAGGGGCAGTGCGGGCGGATAGAAACGATAATTGTAAGAAATAAAAAAACTCGGTTTTTTCCAAAGACCGATTTTTTTATTTTTATTTTTTTATCAAAAAAAAACAAAATATTAAAAATAAATTTTTAATGAAAAAAATAAAGTATAATAGTTTTGAGATTGACAAAGGCGCAAAAGTAATCTAGATTAGAGACCAATCTGTAATTTCAGTGCATCTACTTCTACTTGCCTTGATTTTAACAACAAAACAAAATCAGCAGCCTCAGTGGATTCAATCAACTGCCGGTTACACTTTGCTTGAGGTGTTGGTAGTTGTGATTATGGTTGGCGTGCTTGCTGCTCTTGGCGGTGCAGGCTTTTTGGGGTGGTTTGAACGTTTGAGAGTAAACGATGCCAGGGATACTATTTTAATAGCAATTCGCGATGCTCAAAGCACTGCCAAGCGGCGCAATGCTACATGGCAAGCTAGTTTTCGAGAGGAAAACGGGAAGGTTCAGTAGGCGGTTCATTTGGCGGGGAATCCTCCAAGTGTTTGGAATACGATCAAGCATGCAGGGGTGGTTATAGATACTGAGCGCACGACTTTATATAGGGATAAAAAAAATAATTTATGGCGTGTGCAATTTAATTATAAAGGGAATACTAACGGGCAGCTTGGGCGTATTACTTTATCGAGTTCTAATCAAAATAATAAACGCTGTGTGATAATTTCGACTCTGCTTGGGGCGGTGAGAACAGCAAATGATAAAGGGTGCTAAGGAGATTTAAAGGGATAAAAAAATCCGAGCGAGAGCACTCGGAAAAAAGAGCAAAGACAGCTATAGGTTTATGTTGTCTGGGCAATGGAAGTTTGGATAGGATTTTCAACTTCATTTAAGGGGGCAGGGGGAGAGGCGCTTCCATTAATGGTGACGGGGCGGCGTGCTTCGATTAAGCGAAGGGCACGACTGACGCTTTCTGGGAAAATGACGACTAAACTGCCTTGAGGAGCGGTATTAAGAGCTGTTTCAATGGCTTGTTCTTCATCTAGGATTGATTCGTAGCGGCTGGTTGGTTTGGTATTGACAATGCCTTCGCAAATCAAACGAGCAGCATCGCCGCGTGGGCGTCCTCGGGTATCTGTATCTTCTTTAACAATAATGCGATCGAAAATTTCTGTTGATAATTTGCCGAGATTGATAAAGTCTTGATCGCGGCGATCGCCGGGACCTCCGACAACACCGATGCGTTCGCCTGGCCAATTACGTACAAAACTACCTACTGCCTCATAGCTGGCGGCGTTGTGAGCATAGTCTAACAGAACGTGAAAGGAACCCATATTAAACAGATTCATTCGTCCGGGGGTTTGTGCCACAGATGAGGTAAAGCTAGTAAGAGCGGCGCGAATATGCTCGATAGCCACACCTTGAGAATAAGCTGCCAGACAAGCCGCCAGAGCATTAGCTATTTGGAAATAAGCCATGCCCTTAAGAGTGAGGGGAACATTTACTGCCTGCTCGATGCGCAGAGTCCAATCACCTTTTAGAATCGACAAATAGCCATTTTCGTAAACTGCTGCCAAGCCATTTTGCTTAGTGTGGCTGCGCACCAGGGGGTTATCAGGGTTCATAGAGAAATAAGCGACTTGCGCCTTTACTTTCTTAGCCATAGCAGCCACGAGCGGGTCATCGGCGTTAAGAATAGCGTAGCCGCTGGGCATTACCGATTCGACGAGAACACTTTTTAAAGCTGCCATTTGTTCGAGCGTATCGATATCGCCGATTCCCAGGTGATCAGCCGAGACATTCAAAACCACACCGACATTGCAGGTATCGAAAGCCAAGCCAGAGCGGAGGATGCCGCCTCTAGCCGTTTCGAGTACGGCTACTTCCACGGTCGGATCGCAGAGAATCAACTCAGCACTTTGAGGGCCAGTATTATCACCCTTTTCCACTAAATAATCGCCGATGTAAGTGCCATCGGTAGTAGTGTAACCAACTGTTACACCGGTTTGCTTGTAGATATGAGCTAGCAGGCGGGTGGTAGTAGTTTTGCCATTAGTGCCCGTGACGGCGAGGATAGGAATGCGGCTGGGGGTGCCGGGGGGAAAGAGCATGTCCAACACAGGGGCGGCGACATTGCGTGGCAGGCCCTTGCTGGGACATACGTGCATACGGAAGCCGGGGGCGGCATTGACTTCGACAACCACACCGTTAACTTCTCGTAGGGGGCGGGAGATATCGGGTGTTACCACATCCATGCCGCAGATATCAAGACCGATAATTTTAGCGACTCGTTCAGCGAGCCAGACATTTTCTGGGTGAATTTCATCGGTGCGATCGATAGCGATGCCGCCGGTGCTGAGGTTGGCTGTTGCTCGTAGGTAGCAGATTTCCCCAGCCGCGAGTACTGTATCGAGGGTGTAGCCTTTTTTAGCGAGAAGCTGGTGGGTATTGCGGTCTACTTCTATTTTAGTGAGGACGTTATCGTGACCGACGCCCCGATTAGGGTCGCGATTAGTTTCGTCGATAAGTTCTTGAATGGTAGATTTGCCGTCTCCGATGACATGGGCTGGCACTCGTTCAGCGACAGCGACTAATTTGCCGTTGATAACTAGCAGTCGGTGATCGCGCCCCCTGTAGTAGCGTTCGACAATTACTGAGCGGGTTTTGGAGGCTGCGGAAGCGGCGTCGTAGGCGGCTTCTGCTTCATCCATCGAGTTGATATCAATGGTGATGCCCCGTCCGTGGTTGCCGTCCAGGGGCTTGATGACGACTGGAAAACCGCCTACTTCTTCGATCGCATCAGCAAGTTCGTCTAGATAGCGGATAACCGTGCCTCTTGGCACAGGCACACCAGCATTGCGGAGAATAGTTTTCGTGCCTTCTTTGTCACAGGCGAGTTCTACACCCAAAATGCCGCTAAAATCGGTTAGGGTTGCCTGAATGCGCTTTAAGTGAATACCATAACCGAGTTGAATCATAGCCCGTGCAGGCAAGGGCATCCAGGGTATGCCCCTGGCTTCTGCTTCTTTGATGATCGCTTCCGTACTTGGTCCGAGGGCTGCTTCTGCCCACAGTTCTTTGAGGTCTTGAATATCTTGTTCAAGTTCGGAGGCTGGATAACGTCCCGTTTCGACGAGAGATTGACACAAACGTACTGCTGCCCGTCCCGCATAGCGTCCAGCTTGCTCGTCGAGGTATTCGAACACGATTTGATATACACCTTTAGTGGATGTTTCCCTAGTCCGTCCGAAGCCTACTTTCATGCCGGCGAGTTCTTGTAATTCTAGGGCGACGTGTTCAATGACGTGACCCATCATCGTGCCTTCTCGGACGCGGCTGAGAAATCCCCCGCGAACTCCGGGGGAACAGAAGTGTTCTACTAGACTGGGTAGCGTTTCGACTAGACTTTCGTAGAAGCCTGGTATTTGGTTGGTTGGCTTGTCTGCGAGTTCTTCCAAATCGACACGCATGACGATTAGTTTGTGCCGTCGGATACTCCAGTAATTTGGACCGCGTAAGGTCTGAATTCTAAGTATTTTCATATCCGTGTCCGTGTCCGAAGAAGATGCGCGAATTTAGGGTGCAAGTGGAGCATCTTATCTAGTTTCGGGTTATTGAGAGCTGCTGTGCTGTTCATGGTGAACATTTTTCTGCTTTGTGGGAGCTATGTTTAAATACCTTAATGCAAGCCTTCTTAATTTCTTAATTATTTAATTAGGAGAGCGATAAGCCCCTGCTATAACGGTCCGCTTATGTCGATCGTAGCAATCCCCGTGGCAGAGAACGTGCAACCTTAAATTAAAAAGGCTGAGGGGATCTGTTGCTCCTACAAATGGCTCGTTGGTATGGGAGATTTCACTGGTATCGATAATGGTTACGGTACCCTTGCCAATCACTTGTATCAGACCATCGCCCTCAAACATAGCGCAGGTATCTTCGTCGATGCCAATGCCGATTCTGTCAGGATGAGAGGCTAAAGCTGACAGAAGTCTGGCCATGCGATTGCGGTTGTGAAAGTGCTGATCTATGATTGCTTCTGGGATGATCCCCAGTCCTGTCGCCATATCCACTAATGAACGATTGGGAGACTCGCCTGAACCTCCACCGGCTATCATGTGATGTCCCATAACTGCTGCCCCGGCACTGGTTCCTGCCAGAACAATTTGACCTAATTGTACTTGCAGTCGGATTTTTTCCATTAGCGGTGTGTCAGCTATGAGGGCGCAAAGCCGCAATTGATCGCCGCCGGTCATAAATACACCGGTACACCCTTCTAGGTAGTCTTGCCAAATGGGGTCTTCTCCTTGCGCTCGCTCGCGGATGTCTAATATTTGTATAGCTTTGGCCCCCATTTCTTCGAAGATAGCACGATACCGCTCTCCAATTACCGCCGGTTCGCGGGAAGCACTGGGAATAATGGCAATCCTCGCTTCCGTCCCACCAGAACGAGCAAAAAACGTCTGCAGGATTTCGCGTCCGTGCACTTTGTCTTCCGCTCCGCCAATCACCATGACGGTTGTTTTGGTTGGTTGGGGCATTTTTGATTCCAAAGATTGATCTTCTAACTGTAGTATGGCGTTGCGTCTGGGCACGAGCGAACTCAGACGATTCTGTAGCTCACTCAAAAGCATCTTGTCCGTCATCTAGATTTTTTATCACTGAGCTGGGTTTGTTGGCTGACAGAACCAATTGACTGAAAGTCAATTTTGATACATTTACGCTACACAATACCGATAATTTCGGAGTAAATAAACTTAATATTTTGTTGATAATCTCGACAGCTGCGAAACTTTGCGAGGCTGGCTGTATATGCCTGATGAGTATCAAAGATAGCGTTTTGCCGAATATGACATGGTGTTTCTTTGACCCAGTCAGGCAGTTCGCTCTGCATTATAATATCTCTTAGCTTTCGCTTAGTAACCCGTTTATTCTGTTTCTGCCATGCTATGATGGCCTGATTGAAGCAATAGCGACAGGCAGCCAGCCACTTGCGCCAAGTTTTATTCAGTTCTGCAGTGAAGCCTGCTGCTGAAGCCATAATTTTTGCCCTTGAAGTTGAGACTCCTGCCGATTTCGGCGGCAATGACTTGAGCAGAGGAATAGAGAGATTTGAGGTAAGCGACTTGTCGTTGAAGGTTGGTTTCTTTGGCTGCACTGCTGACTCTCGCGTAGATAACGGTTGGTTTGTCCACAAGTCGAGTGCTTGCTGTATAGGAGTCAACATCATATCGGCATTGTCCGGAGGGGGTTCTGATGGTATGGATATGTCCGTTTTTATGCCATCGACGAAAAGTTCTTTCATGGATACTAAGAATCTTCGCTGCTTCTTTCGGGGTAACAAATCTGTCAATGGCAGTTCTCTCAATTTAACATCCTAGTTAAAGCATTATGTCCAGGATTGTCCTATTTTTTCATGATTTAAGCTATCTCTGACAAAAAAGTAGTCTGGAAAGAACAATTTATTGTGAGGAGGAAAGCTCCTGACACAGATTTATTTTTATCTGTTATAATCCGAATTGTCCCGGCCGGTGGCTAAAAGTAAGCGAGTTTAAAAGCCAAAGTTACAAGGATGAGGTCTAAAGCTTAGGACTTTAGTCCAGTTATGGGAAGCTTACTTTCCACCTCTGTTTGAGAACTCTTGTTAGTAGCTCAAGTGGTGACTCACTGTCGCCAGCAATTATCATCGGACTTGAGCGACTATGAAGTTGATTTTTTTACCTTTTCTTAACTTTTGTGTCTGTTCGTATTAGTCAGCGTGAGATTTGATATTATAACTCTTTTCCCAGATTTTTTCACTTCTTCCCTCGCATCCGGGCTGCTGGGGAAAGCCATAGCCAAAAATATTGCTCAAGTAAATCTTGTCAATCCTAGAGATTTTACTACTGATAAACACCGCCGAGTCGATGATGAACCTTATGGAGGCGGTGTGGGTATGGTAATTAAACCAGAGCCAATTTTTGCCGCTGTCGAGTCGCTACCTCAGTTGCCACGGCGAGAGGTGATCCTGTTGACGCCTCAAGGGGAAAGAATGCATCAAAATCTTTTGCGGGAACTGGCTAATAATTACGATCAGTTAATTTTGCTCTGTGGCCACTATGAGGGCTTTGATGAGCGGGTGATGCATTTAGTTACTCGCGAGGTGTCTTTGGGTGATTTCGTTCTCACTGGTGGGGAAATCCCAGCCTTGGCTTTGCTTAATGGTGTGGTGCGCCTCCTGCCTGGTACAGTGGGTAAGCAAGAATCTCTTAAGACTGAAAGTTTTGAAGCTGGTTTGTTGGATTATCCCCAATATACGCGCCCGGCTGTTTTCCGGGGCTGGAAGGTGCCTGATGTGTTGCTCTCAGGTAATCACGCGGCGATTGCTCGCTGGCGACTAGAGCAGCAAATCGCACGCACTCGCGCCCGCCGTCCCGACTTGCTGAGCAATTCGAATTTTACCATAAATCAAGAAAAAATTTAAGGCGATCGCCAGTAACAGGGTCAAAAAGTGAGAGATTTTCTCTTCTAAATTTAGATAAAAAGTGAGATAAGAATGAAAATTCGCATTGGTAACGGCTATGATATTCACTGTTTAGTAAGCGAGCGCCCCCTAATTCTCGGAGGCGTCAAAATTCCCCACGAAAAAGGTTTACTGGGGCACAGCGACGCTGACGTACTCACCCATGCAATTATGGATGCTATGCTTGGAGCATTGAGTCTAGGAGATATTGGGCACTATTTTCCCCCTAGTGATCCTAAATGGGCAGGTGCTGATAGTCTGGTTTTACTCTCTCAGGTGAATCAGTTAATCAAAGAAAAAGGCTGGCAAGTCAACAATATTGACTCAGTAATAGTAGCAGAACGTCCGAAATTAAAGCCACATATTCCAATAATGCGCGATCGCCTCAGTACAGTATTACAAATAAATGCCAGCCAAATTAGTATTAAAGCTACTACAAACGAAAAATTAGGTCCAGAAGGAAGAGAAGAAGGAATTTCTGCTTATGCAGTTGCTCTGTTAGTTAGTTTAGAGCCTGAAGAAAATATCTATTAAAAAGTATGATAACAAATATTTGGTCTCGTTGGCAAGTAGTATTACTAGTATTAATTCTAAATATTGCTTTAATAGGATGCAGCCTTGAGCAATTTAGAACTAATGCTGCCCCAGTTTCACAGTTAGTTTACAGCGTTCTCAGTGATCCGAAAACCTTCAACCCCGTCTTAAGTACAGAATCACCGAATATTTTTGGACTGACTTATGAAGGATTGGTAACAGAAAACGGGCTGAGCGGTGAAATCGAACCAGCTTTAGCCGAATCTTGGGAAATTTCTGAAGACAAAAAAAAGATTGTCTTCACTCTAAGGGAAGGGCTAAAATGGTCTGATGGGCATCCACTAACAGCAGATGATGTAGTATTTACTTACAATGATATTTACTTAAACGAAAAAATTCCCAGCAGTGCCAGAGATATTCTCAGAATTGGTAAAAATCGTGCCTTACCGACAGTGCGAAAATTAGACGCTCGCCGAATAGAATTTAGCGTACCGGAACCCTTTGCCCCATTTCTAAGGAGTACAGGATTATCAATTTTGCCTGCTCATGCTCTTTTAGAATCCGTCACCTCATTTGACTCAGAGGGCAAACCACGCTTTTTATCTACCTGGAAAATTGATACCGATCCGAAAGAACTGGTTTGCAATGGTCCCTACAAACTAGAAAGTTACAGAACTAGCGAACAAGTCGTATTTCGACGTAACCCGTATTACTGGCGCAAAGACTCAGAAGGCAACCCTCAGCCATATATAGAAAAGATTGTCTGGCAAATTGTTGAAAATCAAGATACCTCTTTACTAAAATTTATAGCAGGTACATCGGATGTCATGGGAGTAAGCCCGGAAAATTTTTCTTTTCTAAAGCAGAAAGAAAGAAGATATAAGTTTAAAATTTATAATGGGGGTCCAGCTCCGGGGACAACTTTTTTGGCATTTAATTTAAATAAGGGCAGGAACGCTAGCGATCGCCCGTTTGTGGAACCAATAAAATCTAAATGGTTTAATAAAGTAGAATTCCGAAGAGCGATCGCCAGTGCCATTGCTCGTCAGACTATGATCAATAATATTTACCGAGGGCTTGGAGAGCCGCAAAATTCGCCGATTTCTGTACAAAGTCCCTATTATTTTTCACCAGAGGAAGGGTTAAAAGTATATGAATTTAATTTGGAAAAAGCTAAAAAGTTACTTTTAGAAGCAGGATTTAAATATAACGATAGAAATGAATTACTCGACAGCGAAGGCAATCGGGTTCGTTTTACTTTACTGACAAATGCTGAAAACAGAACCCGCGTTGCAATGGGAGCGCAAATAAAACAAGATTTGAGTAAAATAGGTATTCAAGTAGATTTCAATCCTATAGCTTTTAGTACCCTAGTTGAAAAACTTACCAATACTCGTGATTGGGAAGCTACCATTATTGGTTTTACTGGCGGAGTTGAGCCAAATGAAGGAGCAAATTTCTGGGCTCCAGAAGGCAGAGCTCATATTTTTAACCTAGGGCCACAACCAGGCCAACCACCGATAACAGGTTGGGAAGTAGCAGATTGGGAGCGAAAAATTGGGGATCTTTATATTAAAGGTGCACAAGAATTAGATGAAAATAAACGTAAAGAAATATACGCGGAGTCACAAAGTATTACCCAAGAATATTTGCCAGTAATTTATTTAGTAAATCCATTGGCTTTGAGTGCAATTCGCGAGCGCATTCAAGGAATTAAATATTCTGCTTTAGGAGGGGCGCTATGGAACATTTACGAACTAAGAGTAACAGAATAAAAAAGTCAATAAAACTTAGGGGATTTTTTTCTTTAGTAGCGATTGCGATCGCTCTAAGCGGCTGTAACCCAGCCTTATTTAAAACGCAAGCTGCACGAGTTCCACAATTAGTTTTTGCCAGCCCCAGCAACCCGACTACATTTAACTCACCCTTAAATCAATCTGCCTTCAACGTTTTTGGCTTCATAGAAGAAGGATTACTTACTCAGAATGGAATTACCGGCGAACTAGAGCCTGCTTTAGCAGAATCCTGGCAAATATCTAAAGACAAAAAACGAATAACCTTTACCCTACGCGAAGGGCTAAAATGGTCTGATGGATACCCGCTTACAGCCGACGATGTAGTATTTACCTATCAGGAAATATATCTAAACGAAAAAATTCCTAGCAGCGTCAGAGACATTCTCCGAATCGGCACAACAGGCAAATTTCCCTCAGTCAGAAAAATAGACGAGCGACGAGTGGAATTTAGTACTCCCGAACCCTTTGCTCCTTTCTTGCGGTTTGCAGGTGGATTATCAATTTTACCTGCCCATATTTTACAAGAATCTGTGCGCACAACAGACAGCAATGGTAATCTTAAATTTCTCAGCACCTGGGGAACCGACACCGAGCCAAAAAAAATTATAGTCAACGGAGCTTACCGAATAGCCAGTTATACCCCCTTTCAGCGAGTTATCTTCGAACGCAATCCCTACTACTGGCGCAAAGATACCGCCGGAAATCCTCAGCCTTATATTAAACGTATTGTATTGCAAATTATCGAAAACACCGACAACCAACTATTAAGCTTTCGCTCAGGAGAGCTAGACAGTTTTTCCGTAACGCCAGAAGCATTTCCGCTGCTAAAAAGAGAAGAAAAACGCGGAAAATTTACCATTTATAATGGAGGACCAGAATCTACAACACGGTTTTTAGGATTCAATCTAAATAAGGCACGCAATCATAAAGGGCAACCTTTTGTAGAGCCAATAAAGTCCAGATGGTTCAATAATCTTGCTTTTAGACAAGCCGTTGCTTATGCAATAGATCGCGAAACAATGAAAAAAAATATCTTTCGGGGATTGGCTGATTTCCAAAATTCCCCAATTCAGGTACAAAGCCCCTATTATCTATCGCCAGAAAAAGGTTTAAAAGTTTATAATTATAATCCTGAGAAAGCCAAAGAGTTACTACTGGGAGCTGGTTTTAAGTATAATTCATCAGGGCAGTTGCTAGACTGGGATGATAATCGTGTTCAATTTACCTTATTGGTAAAATCAGAAGAAAAATCTAGAGTAGATATGGCGGTTCAAATTAAAAATGACCTAAGTAAGATTGGGATTCAAGCTGACTTGCAGGTGATGAGTTTTAATACCGTACAAGAAAGACTTTTCAGCCGGAATTGGGAAGCATATATCGGAGCATTTAGCGGCGGAGGGATTGAACCTCACAGTGGATTTAATATTTGGTCTAGTCAGGGATCATTGCATCAATTTAATCAAGGGCCACAACCGGGAGAGCCGCCAATATCGGGGTGGGAAGTTTCTGATTGGGAGAAAGAAATTGATCGTCTTTTTGATGCTGGGGTGAGAGAATTAGATGAAAATAAGCGCAAGGAGATTTATGCTCAGTTCCAGCAAATAACTCAGGAGCAGTTGCCGTTTATTTATTTGGTGAATCCCCTTTCATTTGAAGCAGTACGTGAGCGCATTAAAAATATTAAATTTTCTGCCCTCGGTGGTGCATTTTGGAACATTTATGAACTGCAAGTTATGCAGTAGTTATATTTACTCGTAACTGATAATAATTGACTATGGAGCCGGAAGCCCTGCAATCTCTTCTGCAAGCTGTTGCTAAAGGTGATATTAGCCCAGAAAATGCTTTTGACAAACTAAAATATTTTGATTTTGAGCCGGTAGAAGATTTTGCCCGAATTGATAATCACCGCCAACTGCGCACCGGCTTTCCAGAAGTTATCTGGGGTCCAGGCAAAACGCCGGAGCAAATTGCTAGTATTATTAATACTATGCGTAGGCACCATTCAGTAGTTATGGTGACTCGCATTGAACCTAATGTTTTTATTGAATTGCAAGAAAGAATTGCTGGGCTTTATTATTATCCAGAAGCACGCATTTGTGCAACAGTACCGGCGGCGTTAGAACCCCGCTATCCTGGTGCGATCGCAGTAATTTCTGCTGGCACTGCTGATTTGCCGGTAGCAGAAGAAGCTGCTTGTACGGCTGCTCTTTGCGGCTTCCAAGTAATGCGTCTTTGGGATGTGGGCGTTGCTGGTATTCACCGTTTATTGAGTAACCGTCATTTATTATCGCAGGCAGATGTATTAATTGTAGTTGCGGGAATGGAAGGAGCTCTACCTAGTGTAGTTGCTGGGATGGTTGACTGCCCCGTAATTGCAGTTCCTACTAGCATTGGTTATGGTGCAAATTTTGGTGGCATTGCTCCCCTGTTGACAATGCTTAATTCTTGTGCTGCTGGTATAGGTGTGGTTAATATTGATAATGGATTTGGAGCTGCAATTCTGGCTGGACAAATTCTTAGAACTGCTAGTAAGCTTACTCAAAAATAGTCTCTGTTGATTGCTAAGTCAACTTGTTTGAACAAATTTTCTAAAGTGGATGTATTATCGATAACTACATCAGCTTTTTGTTTTTTTTCCTCTAGAGACATTTGACTATTAATTCTTGCTTGCGCTTGTTCTAAAGTGATGCGATCGCGTTTCATGATTCGTTCTAATTGTTTTTCCGGAAAACAGTATACTACCCAAATTTCTGTTACAATATCTGTGAGGTTAGCTTCAAATAATAGCGGCACTACTAAAACAGCGGTAGAATCTGGAGGCAATTTTTCTATTGTTTCTGTAAACCGCTGACGAACAAAAGGATGTATTTGTTGCTCTAGCCAGCGACGCTCATCTGAATTATTAAAGATAATTTCGCCTAGTTTTTTGCGGTTGAGGCTGCCATCTGGAAAGAGAATATCATCTCCGTAACGAGCGCTTATATTTTGTAAAATTGGCGAATCTATATCAACAGCTTCTCGTGCATAAACATCAGCATCTAATATCGGCAATTGATACTTATCTGCTAAATAATTAGAAACTGTTGTTTTGCCGGTGCCAATACCGCCAGTTAAACCAATTAGACGCTGAGTCATATTAAACAATATTTGATTTTCACGGTTGAAGAGTTTTAATCGCCTCCATCACTTCTTGATATTTTTCAATATTTCCTAACTGCTGATAAAGATTTGCAGCTTTTTGCCAAGCTTCAAGCGCACCTTGGCGGAAGCCTATTTGTTTTCTTGCCATACCCAAATTTTGATAAGCTTTAGCCAGGTTAGCGGGTTCCAACTGCGCAATAGATTTCGTTGTTAGCCCACTAGCTCGAATTGCTAATTCATAAGCATCACCAGCAGCCTGATACTGTTTTAAATCCATTAGAGTATTACCCTTATAGAATAAAGCAAAAGAATTAGTTGGCTCTTTTTTTATTGCTTGCTCGTAATCAGCAAGCGCGGCTTGTTTATTTCCTAAAATATAATGCGAGCGCCCCCTATTAACATAGTAATTAGCATTGGGATTGAGATTAATTGCTTTAGTATAATCCTCAATCGCGCCAAAGTGGTTTCCTAACACCGCCTTAGCAACTGCTCGATTATGATAAGCTTGGTGATTATCAGGTTGAAGCTCAATAACTTTTGTATAATCAGCAATTGCTCCTGCGCTATCTCCCAGACGTCGAAGTGCTAATCCTCTGGCATAATACGCTTCTGAATAGTTAGGCTCTAGTTGTATTGCTTTGCTATAATCTTCTACGGCTTTAAATAAATTTCCTTGTTGGGCAAAGAGATTTCCTCGACTATAATAAATGCCGGCAAAATCTGGTTTTAGAGCAAGGGCTTGTGTATAGTCGGCAAGTGCGCCTTCTATATCGCCAAATTGACGACGAGCTATTCCTCGATTGACATAAATATCAGCCCGATTGGGAGCTTGCTGTATTGCTTGTGTAAAAAATTCGATCGCTTTACGATATTCTCTTAAATTAAAGCTATAAATACCTAATTGATTACAATCATTTTGGGGATTGCCAAGCTGACATTTTTGACTACTTCCTGAAAAATATGGTAGTGTTTGGGTTAGTGCTGGTGAAATTATAGCTATTAGGTTTGCTGCTGCCATCCATGATGCTAAGAGCCAGTGCCATTTTAAATGCAAATTCATAGTAAAATCTCTTAACGTAGGAAATAGTCAGCGAGCGCTTGTACTAATCCTTCCAGAGTATATTCTCGTGCTTCTACATCTACCCTCCCCAACAATTCTATACAAGTTTTAGAAGTTTGAGGGCCAATTGATGCTATACAAACTCCCTCCAATAATGATACAATTCCTCGTGCATCTTTGTCAACACGTTTTACCAATTGGCAAAAATTTTTAACTGTTTTAGAGCTAGCAAAAGTAATCACATCGACAGAATGTTGCCGTAAAGCCTCCCAAGCTTCTGGAGTAATAGCATCAGGGCAGCGCGACTCATAAGCTGCAACTTCTACTACATTTGCTCCCTTATCGCTTAATTCTTTTACAAGTACTTCTCGCCCGCCACTTTCTACTCTGGGAAATAAGATATTTTTCCCTGCTACGGGTTCAGGAAAGTGCGCCACGAGGGAGTCAGCCACGAAATTAGGCGGAATAAAATCTGGATAAAGCGATCGCTGTTTCAAACTGAGAGCAGTTTTTTCTCCCACGACAGCGATTTTCAAATTTGCCAAAGCGCGGGCATCTAATCCTTTAGCATTTAGACGATTAAAAAAATACTCAACACCATTAGTAGAAGTAAGAATCAACCAATCAAAATCAGAAAGACGAGCGAGAGCATCATCGAGAGGCTGCCAACTGGAAGGAGGTCCAATTTCCAGTGCAGGCATTTCAATTATAACAGCACCCAATTCAGAAAGGCGCTCGCCAAGTTCACTTGATTGCAGAAGCGAGCGCGTCACTAAAACAGTTTTCCCTGCCAAAGGCAAATTAGACACTCCCACCGCCATATTTTTTTGCTCCCGATTAGCCATCAAAAACTCCTGCAACCTCACCACCTGCCCAACCACAATCACAGCGGGCGATAGAGATTGATTTGCAGTTTTTTCTACAATATTCCATAAAACACCCGTCCAAACTTTCTGCTGTGGATAACCCGCCTTGTGAATTACTGCAATCGGCGTTTGATAAGACATGCCGTGGCGCTGCAATTGTTGGATAATCTCACCAAGATGACTTCCCCCCATTAAAAATACCAGAGTATCCATACGGGCAAGAGCTTCCCAATCTAAAGCATCCGGCTCGTGAGCACTAGCCACAGCAAAACACCGACTCAACACTGAATCAGTAAGAGGAATCCCCGCCAACAGAGGAGCTGCCAAAGCCGACGATAACCCAGGCACCACTTCAAACGTACAATTTGCTTCGATTAGCGCCTGGATTTCCTCAGTACAACGTCCAAAAATAAACGGATCGCCACCCTTAAGCCGTACTACTTGCTTACCTTGCCGACACAAAGCCACCAACAGATTATTAATCTCTGATTGAGGAGTGCTAGGCTTGCCACCGCGCTTACCTACCTCAAACACCTCTGCCGTTTTAGGCAATAACTGCCGTAGTCGCTTATCGACAAGAGCATCGCAAACTAATGCCTCAGCACATTCTAATAACTGTCGTGCCCGCACAGTTAGGAAAGCGGCGTCAGAAGGTCCCGCTCCTACTATATAGACTTTGCCCCTGCCCTGAGTCACCTTTACATCCTTGGGTAAAATAATGTTTTTTCTTATACAGAGGTAAGAATCCTATATTGTAGTAAAGCGAAACCCTCATAACATAAAGTTACCATGAGTCAATCCAGTACATCTACCATTCAAGCTTCTCAGTTTAACCTAGACGAACTGAATCAGAAATTTGAAACCGCCCATCCCAGAGATATTTTAGCTTGGAGCGTGGAAAATATCCCGACTGGTTTAGTGCAAACCAGTGCATTTAATGTCGATGATATGGTAATTACAGATATTCTCTACCGCGAACTTAAGCCAGTAAATCCGGTGCCAGTAATCTTTTTGGATACTTTGCATCATTTTCCACAAACCCTTGAACTTGTAAGCAAAGCTAAAGAAATTTATAATCTAGATTTAAGGGTTTACAAGATTCCAGATATAAACACACGGGAAGAATTTGCCGCCCGCTACGGTGAGGCGCTCTGGGATAAAGATATTTCGCAATTCCATCAATTAACTAAAATTGAACCACTACAGCGGGGTTTAGCGGAACTGAATACGGTAGCTTGGATTACGGGGCGTCGCCGGGATCAAGCAGTAACACGTGCTAATATGCCAATTTTTGAGCTTGATAAGCAAGAACGCTTGAAAATAAATCCTTTAGCTACTTGGACGCGTAAGGAAACATGGGCTTACGTGTTTGAACACAGTGTAATTTATAATCCTTTGCACGATCAAGGGTATCCCAGTATCGGCGATGAACCGATTACGACGCCAGTTGCAGAAGGGGAAGATGAACGTGCGGGGCGCTGGCGGGGCACTGGTAAGACTGAATGTGGTATTCATGTTTAATTTAAGTTAGTTAATTAGCGAGCGCCTCTTGCTCGTCAGTGGAGAAATAGTGTGCAAAACTTTAAAGAAATACTTTGGGAAATTGGAGATGCAGGGCGGCGGATGATGCAAATCAATGCGGCAGAGGGGGCGGCAGGAAATATTTCGGTATTTTTGCGCTCGCTCCCAAATATGGACAACCGCTTTCTGCAGCGCGGCATAATTAATCTGCCGGTGAAAACTCCAGCACTATCTGACGGATGGCTAATTGTTAGCGGTTCTGGATGTCGTCTCCGGGATATCGCTAATAATCCAGATATTACTTTGTGTTTGCTCCATATTCAAGAAGGTGGCGAATTTGCCGAAATCTACGCCGCAGCTGATATCCAACCGACGAGCGAGTTTAATACACACTTGGCTATTCATAATGAGCAAGTAGCTAGGCGCTCGCTTTCTCATCATGCAATTATCCACGCCCAACCACTTTATCTTACTTATCTGAGCCACCTTGAGCGTTACAGTGAAACCATTGCCTTTAACCGACGGCTGTTACGTTGGCAACCTGAAACTATTCTGGAATTTCCCGAAGGTATCGGCGTACTACCGTTTTTAATTCCCAGCTCAGCAGAATTAGCGGAAAATACGGTAGAATTGCTGCGCTCCCACCGTGCTGTTATATGGCGACGACACGGCATCGTCACACGAGCGGATACCAGCGTTCGCAAAGCCGGAGATTTAGTCGAATATGCCGAAACTGCTGCCCACTACGAATATCTTAATTTAATAGCGGGGGAGCCGACTGTGGGTATTTCAGATTTTGAATTGCACTTGATGTGCGAACGATTTGGTATTAAACAGCCTTTTTTCTAAATTAATTAGATTGTTTCTGAAAAAATGCTAAAAATTCTTCACTTTTCGGATACCCATATTGGCAGCGGATTTTCTCACGGGCGTATTAATCCAGCTACAGGATTAAATACACGGTTTGAAGATTTTGTCAAGAGTCTGTCGCTGTGCATTGATAGAGCGCTCGCTGAATCAGTCGATTTAGTATTATTTGGTGGCGATGCCTTTCCCGATGCCACACCGCCACCATTTGTACAAGAAGCATTTGCTAGTCAGTTTCGCCGCTTAGCAGATGCAGCAATTCCCACAGTGCTAGTCGTAGGAAATCATGATCAGCATTCGCAAGGGCAAGGAGGAGCGAGTTTATGTATTTATCGTACATTAGGTGTACCAGGATTTATAGTAGGCGATCGCTTGGAAACCCACCGCATCACAACAAAAAATGGATTAGTACAAGTAATTACATTACCTTGGCTTACACGTTCAACATTAATGACGCGAGCAGAAACTGAAAAGCTTTCTCTTTCAGAAATTAACCACTTATTAATTGAACGCTTGCGAGTAGCGCTAGAAGGAGAAATCCGTCGGTTAGATCCAAAGATGCCGACAATTTTATTAGCGCACTTAATGGCAGACAAAGCAGAATATGGAGCCGAACGTTTCCTCGCCGTCGGTAAAGGTTTTACTATTCCTATGTCGGTATTAGTAAGATCCTGTTTCGATTATGTAGCACTAGGGCACGTTCACTTACACCAAAATCTAAACCCATCTAACGATCCACCCGTAGTTTACCCCGGCAGCATCGAACGAGTAGATTTCAGCGAAGAAAAAGAAGAAAAAGGTTATGTAATGGTAGAATTAGAAAAGGGAAAAACACGCTGGCAATTTTGCCCACTGCCAGTACGCTCATTTAAAACTATTGAAGTAGATATTTCGCAAGCAGAAGAGCCGCAGACTGCTTTGATAAAGGCGCTCACCAAAAAAGATATTAAAGATGCAGTAGTGCGATTAATTTATAAAATTCGACCTGAGCAGATGAATGCTATCGATAATAATGCCATACATCAGGCACTTAGTCAAGCACACAGTTATATGATTCAACCAGAATTAATTAGTCAGCTTACATGCCCAAGAATGCCGGAATTGGGAGTAGGTGCGATCGCTGAACCCTTGGAAGCTTTAAAAGCATATATTGCCAATCGAGAAGATCTCAAAGATATTAAATTCGAATTGATAGAAGCAGCGCAAACTTTGCTCGACGAGGATAAAAAAGAGTGGAGCGAAATAGTCGAAAGTGAAGAAAAAATCGCACCTGTGACAGAGACAGAGACAAGCACTCAGTTGCGATTGTTGTAATAACCACTTAAATAATTTTTTGTTTACTGATACTCAGCATCCGTTCCATCCTCTGAATTAGGCGTCTAAAATCTTTATGGTTGACGGATTCTTCAAGTTCAGCTAAAGCTCCTTCGACTTGTTCGATCTTTTGGATAAGCGAGCGCTCCTGTATTGCATCCGAGTTATCACTAGCTGTAAATTTTAAGTTTTGATGTTCCACAAGTTCTTCTAAATCCGCGATCGCAGCTTGTGCCCATTTTATTTTTTGTACTAGCGAGCGCGCCGATTCTGCACCCTCTCGCGCCGACTCAGTTAATTCCTGAACCCGCAGTTTAAAACGATTCGCTAGTTGATCAAGACTTCTCCCTGCCTCGAATGTTTGGCTTACTAATTGACCTATTTCAGACGCCACTTTACTAAATTCGCTAAACGAACCTCCTGAACGATTAGCCACAACAGCTGCTTGTACAGCTAAGTAGCGAATCTGTTGGCTTACTCTTGCAATTATTCGAGAAGCAACATTCACCATTTCTAACTCTTTAGCTAGGGCTTTGCCAATATCGACAATTCCATCAGTATGACGACAAATCGCATTAATCCCTACAAAAGTAGCCTGAAAAGCTTTTTTCCCCTCCACAGAAATCAATCGGCTAATCTCTATCAATTGCTTTTTCAATGAAATGATTTCTTGAGCTTGTTTAAGCAGTTTTTTATTTTGTTCTTCTAGTCTTTTATTTTGTTTTTGAATTTCTATTAAATTTAACTCTAAAAGCTGTGAATAACTTCTGCTTTTTTCTTGTTCTTTTTTGAGCTTTGTTAAATACCCCTGTGCTTCTATTTTTTGTAATTTAATAATCTCCCTTGCCCAAGTCAGCATCTGAGATTGTCCTAACAGCAAAACTTGCATATCAACTAAACGAAAAATTTCTTCTTTAAAAACAATAACTATTGGCTCATATACTAAATCATCTGGACGATTGAGTGCAAGTTTTGCCGCTTCATCAATTTGGCAATTATCTGCTAGTAGTAAAGGTGTAACTTTAATAAAATCTAACAGATTTTTTATAGAATGATTCATGTAAAGCTCAATACTGTAAGGCTGACTCATCCACTCGTTAAATTTTCGTCTAGAAATCATACCTGCCAGCCGAGAGCCATCCATGATTATGACTCCTGGAATTTCTGGAGAAAGAGCAAATTTTTGTGCCACTACATGACAAGGCGTATCAAGACTTACTTGGAAGTCGTGGCTGGGAAGATTGCCTATGGTAGACTCTGGAGTCAGTTGAGATAAGTCAATCATTTACCCTGATGTTCCTTAGAAATATACTATTGATATTGATAAATTGATATTGATAAATAAATATAAAAAATAATGGCCATTTTTTCTTTTTTACAAAAATAGGAGCCAAGGAAAGTAAACACCCAGGTAAATTGCTAACCAATTACTTCTATAATATCAATTGGAAATATTAAAATCTACATTGGCTATGTACAAGCTTTTCCTGAAATTCCTCTCTGCCAACATCAATGCATATTAGAGTGTTACAGCGATATTAAAAATGATATAAAGGTTGTAAGAAAGCGATCGCTTAGCAATTTCTGGCATTGGAGCCGTCATAAACATGCGCCCTGACGTTTTCAAATTAACAACCTTATTAGATACCAGCCTGGCGCTTACAGAGCATATTCTCCCTACGATAACGTCAAAAAACAGAAGTACACATTTTTGTTAGAATAGTGGGGGAGCACTGAATGCTGAATAACGGCAGGTAGGTTAAAAATATCTCGGCAGTGATATAATCGGTGAAAATTTATTTATCCCTAGAATAAATTTAACATTTCTGTGATAGACTCCACCTCCCAACCCTACCCACAACCACACCGACTCCCAAATCAGCGATGGCATATTTTCCCGCAAAAGCCAGAACTTGCAAAGCATTTGGCTGATGTGACGGGTTTGCCGCCTATACTCGCTCAAGTTATTATCAATCGGGGAATCGAGACACCATCGCAGGCAATCGAATTTTTGAATTTAGACTCCCAGACATTGCCATCGCCACTAGATGAATTTCCCGATTTGGAAATCAGTATAAAATTGTTAGAAGAAGCGATCGCAAACCAAGACAAAATCGCCATCTGTGGTGACTACGACGCCGACGGTATGACAAGCACCGCTTTATTATTGCGAGCACTGCGGTGGTTGGGAGCAAAAGCTGATTATGTCATTCCCAGCCGTATGAAAGAAGGCTACGGCATTAATCATCGAATTGTCGAAGAATTTCATAGCGAAGGCGTCAAACTTATTTTAACAGTTGATAATGGCATTGCCGCTTTTGAACCGATAAAAAAAGCCCGCCAACTAGGTTTAAAAGTCATAGTTACAGATCATCACGATATCCCCGAAAAACTCCCGCCTGCTAACGCTATACTTAACCCAAAACTAATTCACAAAGATTCTCCCTATCGGGGAATCGCTGGAGTAGGCGTAGCATATATTTTAGCAATTTGCCTTGCCCAAAAATTTAACAAATCAGAAGCTTTAATTGCTCCATTTCTGGAACTGGTGACTCTGGGAACAATTGCCGATTTAGCACCTTTAACGGGAGTAAACCGCCACTGGGTGAAAAAAGGATTACAACTGCTCCCGCAATCGCAACTCGCCGGCGTGCAAGCTCTGATTCAGGTAGCAGGGCTGAATGCAGAATCATCTTCTAATAAAGCACTGAAACCAGAAGATATCGGGTTTCGTTTAGGACCTCGGATTAATGCAGTGGGGCGAATTGGTGAGCCGCAAATTATTATTGAATTGTTGACAACAGATGACATGGAGGTGGCATTGGAAAGGGCAAAGCAGTGCGAAGAAATTAATCAGCGCCGACAACAATTGTGTGAGGAAATCGAAAAAGAAGCGATCGCCTGGGTAGAAAGCAGCAAAATTAATTTATACGATGAGCGTGTTTTAATCATCGTACAACCTAACTGGCATCACGGCGTTATTGGTATTGTTGCCTCGCGACTGGTAGAGCGCTACGGAGTTCCTGTTTTCATTGGCACTTATGAAAATAATAATCAGATTCGCGGCTCGGCACGGGGAATTCCAGAATTTCATGTTTTTGAAGCTCTGCAACTCTGCGATGACTTATTGGGAAAATACGGTGGGCATAAAGCAGCAGGTGGTTTTTCTCTCTCGGCTGAGAATTTAGAAGCATTCCGCGATCGCTTGATAAAATTTGCCAATAGCTGTTTAGAAATCTGGCATTTAAAGCCACTTATCGAAATCGACGCCCAAGCTGAATTCAATCAAATCAATCTCCACCTTTACCAAAAAATCAATTTACTCCAACCCTGCGGCATTGAAAACAAACCGCCGATTTTTTGGACTCCCAACGTTCGCGTAATCGATCAGAACATCATCAAAAATAAGCACTTAAAAGTAACCCTAGAGCAAACAATTGGCAAACATTTAGTAACTCTAGAAGCAATAGCATGGCGGTGGAGCAAATACTATCCCCTGCCGTCACACCTCGATGTAGCATATCAATTAAAAGAAAATACTTGGAATGGCACCACAACCATTGAGTTAGAATTAGTAGGCATTCGTCTTCCTCAAAACAACGAAGGTAGCAGCACACCCACCCTACAACCAGCCACTATCCAATCCTCCCTGCACAAGACATCATTTTCTATTGTTAATTCTCCCACACTTTTTTATCCAGAACCTCCAGGGATTAAGAAAATACCGGAATGGTTTGACTGCAGATATATTAATGGCTTGCTCTCTAAACTACGCGGAAGAGTTTTATTATATGGAGCTGATAAAAAATCCCTGAAATTGAGCAGCGATATTCAGTGCCAAATCGAATATGATCGACCGCCAAGTATATGTGATACTTTCATATTATATACTTTGCCTCCTTCGCGCACACACCTACAATGGTTACTTGCCGTCGGGCAGCCACGTCAAGTTTATGTTTGCAATCAAATGCCATCAATTCCCGGCACGCAACAATTGTTTTCACGCCTGCAAGCGCATCTGCAAAAATTTCCTAATCAGCCTTTAAATTTGCTAATGTTGGGGCAACAGTGGTGGGTGGCTCCCTGCACCTTGGTTGCAGCTTTGCGGGAAATGGGCTATCCTTGCCCTGATTTTCCCAATACTTATCCTATTGAGCAGGAATTGTTGCGCTTGCAAGGATGGTATTTATATCCGGCTGCGAGATTATCCCAATTAAATTGGAGATAATATAATAATGACATCCCTACTCTTTCTTTATAATAAAGTTGAATTCCCTGATTTAATCTAGAGGCTAGCCATGAATATGAGTATAATTGATAACAAATTACTTATAGATTTGGAATGGTACGAACAGTTATGGGCTTTTACTCTGAATAAAACTATAGAAATACCTCTTGAACATATCGAACGAATCACGGCAGAAGAGCCGCATAGTAGCTGGGCAGAAATCCGCGCTCCCGGTATTTTTATCCCTGGAATAATTAAAGCTGGAACATATTATACTTCAAAAGGTAAAGAATTTTGGTATGTAACGCGAGATAAAGATTATTTGACTCTGGAATTGAAAGATGAACCCTATCGAAGGATTATTTTAACGATGGATCGGAATCAAGAGTGGATAGAACGTATTAACCAGAGTAAATCTGCTTCTGAAGAGAGAAATATTTGAGTGGGCGCTCCTAAGCTGCTGCGTTACGCTGATAGATAAAGATTTTTTATGGAGTAGCCGAAAGTGACACGTAAAACAACGCGACGCAAATTTTTGGCAAGTACCGCAGCCGTAGCAGGCTCAATTGTAGGAGTTACAGCTTTAACCATAACCAAAGCAGTACATTTAAACCGTCTGCACCGCTAGCAGCAGCCATGCCAGAAAGAATTTTAGGCCAAACCGGAGTAAAAGTTCCAATTTTTGGATTGGGAGGCGCTGGGCAGACACCTCTATCTAAAAACGGGCAAGAAAAAGAATCTGTGGCGATTATTGAAGCGGCGCTAAAATTAGGGATTCGTTATTTTGATACGGCAGCGTCTTATGCTCCCCGAGTGAAGATTATTTGGGGAAAGTATTGCCGCCTTATCGAGAGCGGATATTTCTGGCAAGCAAAACCCATGCGCGAGCTCGGGATGGGGCGTGGCGACATTTAGAGCAATCGCTCACTCGTCTGAAAACCGATTACCTAGATTTATGGCAGTTACACCATGTTTCCTATAAACAGGAAATAGAAGAAATCTTTAGCAAAAATGGAGCAATTAAAGCTATAGAAGAAGCCAAACAGCAAAAACTAATTCGCTTCACTGGCATCACCAGAACGAATCCGATGTCATCGCCCTTGCGACGATATCCCTTCGATACCATATTAATTTGCATTAATGCTGCCGACATACACCACCCGCGCCCATTTATTACCGGCGTTATGCCAGTGGCGCGGGAGAAAAATGTCGGTGTGATTGCTATGAAGGTTCCAGCTTACGGGCGTCTATTCAAAAATGGAATTCTAGACGGGATGCACCAAGCAATGGGATATAGCCTTTCAGTGCCAGGAGTACATTGCTGTGTGGTTGCTGCCGAGACAGTGGAGCAATTAGAATCGAATGTAAAAGTTGCGCGTGCTTACCTACCGCTTAGCGAAGCAGAAATGGCAGCGAGCGCCCAACGCACAGCTGTTGCCTGGCAGGATAGCACTTTTTTCCGTGCTTGGAGTTGATATGCGCGCTTGTACAACCCCTTGTTATTAAAAATGGCAGCCTAATTGTTGTTAAGCCGCCAATTGCAAACAGTATTCTTAGTATTTTTAGGTTTGGATGCTGGGGTGCAAGGATTCGAACCTCGGAATGGCTGGACCAAAACCAGCTGCCTTACCACTTGGCGACACCCCATCGCCTTGACGTTAATTATCATAACAGTTGACTCCCAGAATTTGTCAATAACTTTTACAAAAAATTTTTTAATTTTTTTAAAGTTCCCTCCCCACAAGGGTTCTCAGCCTCTCCTGTGCCCCTTATAAGGTCCACTTGGACGACTGTCCACTTTGTTCACTTTAATGCACTCTAATAGCACCTTACCAAGTCACATGCCATAGGCCACTAAAATAATAATAAAGTAAGCTTACTTGTGAAAAAGTATTAAGCACCCCCACTCCGTCCTTAAAAAATTTGAGAGTAAAATAGTAAACTGTACTTTAGAACCTCAAATGTTCTGCGCTCGCCCACGCAAAATGTCCCCAAACCCGACTTCTTAATCGGGATTAACGCTGGCAACAATCCCTTGCGGATATTGCTCAGCCAACTTTTATTAAAAATAAAGGGTACTAAAGCTAATAGCGATCGCAAAAATACCAAAATCTCTTACTAATTTATCCGCACCGCCTCCACTCAATCACTCCGGTTCCCACCGATGAAATGCTTCTGCATTTCTAATTGTTAAATTGTTCCCCCTGTTCGCTCCCTACGCTGATGCTTTCACCTTATATAAAATTGAAGTGACAGCCTGAACATTTGGGGTATATTTCTACAAAAAAAAGAGCCAGAGAAAAAATATGCTTACAAATATCAATACTAAACCAAAAATAATGGCAGTCGATGATAGCGTAGTCATGCAAAACTTGGTAAAACGAGCATTAGAAGATGAATATCAAGTTTTAGTCGCAGACAATGCTGTGGATGCGCTATCGATGATTTACCATGAACCAATCGCAGTTTTGTTACTTGATGTTTCTATGCCCGGAATTGACGGATTAGAACTTTGCCGCACTGTACGCAATTTGCCTCAATTTCAAAATCTGCCAATTATTATGCTGACTGCCAGAGATGGGCTGTTTGACAAAGTACAAGGCAGATTAGCCGGGGCAACCGAATATTTAACTAAACCATTCGATGCTGAACAACTGCGACAGGTTGTCCGAAAATTTGTTAGAGCTACTATTTCACCTGACGCCACACCAAGTCTGTAAAAAGTTTGTAAATGCTAGGCGCTTTTTGTTCAGTAAAAATGGCTGAATTTTAGGATTAATGAATAAGCGAACCAATTCTCTTCTACAACCGCTAGGTAAAATTATCCCATCTCAATAAAATTTTGATAGCAATGGGGGAAAGAAAAAGTTTAACGTCTGTTTGGCAAAAATTATTATAAACTAAAGCGGCACTGTGCTATAAGCGCAATCACCTTACAGCAATTGCGCCTCAAACAGTAGCTTTCTCCTCTCCCCCATACCTTTAGGCTTTTTCTTTATCGCAGCCTAAGGATATTTTCTGAAAAGATAAAAATTTAGTTAAGACATCTGTTATAAATGGCCAAATTTGCTCCATTCGCAGCAGCGCGCTCGCCTCAGCCTCCCAGCTTGAGCTATATTATAAACAACTATCAAACTCAGGGTGCCTTTAATAGCAAACTTACGACACAACAATAATTTTATATACATCGATGGAAAAGTTAAGTTAAACTTCTTGTTGTTTTTAGCATGGATATTTATTTTTTACACCTAAGCTATCATATTAAAAAATATATACATGCAAAAACTTGCTTGAGGAAACTGTAAAAGTGTAAAAAAGGGGAGATTGCGTAGTTTAGATAGCGTAAAACATGAAAGTAAAGCAGAAGTTAAATTAACTGTTAAAATTCAAATAAAAATGGGGAATAAATTATAAAATGAAAGGAGAATAAAAGTAAATATTTAATGAGGGATTAAAAATGATAGAAGATGAAGAATTGCGGATTACTTTTAAAATAGCAAGCGAAGAACACTTACAAAAACTAGAAGAAGGGTTGCTGCATTTAGAGAAAAATCCAAACGATATAGAAAAATTAGATGAAATGACACGGGAAGCCCACAGCCTCAAAGGGGATGCAAATATGCTGGGGGTTAAAGATGTCGGAACACTAGCACATCAAATAGAACACATACTCGTTACAGTCAAGCGGGGCGAAGAAAAAATAACATCAGAGCTATGCGATCGCATCTGCAGCGGATTAGATGCCATCCGCGCCCTAGTGCGCGAAGCAGTAACCGGCACAAGTAGCGGCGTCAACACCTTTTATGTTCTCGCTCACTTAATGGGCGCAGAACCCAAAATCAAAACCCCACCCCTAATAGAAATAGCCGAGAGCCTCAACGAAATTTCTCCCTCAAGCACTGCATTATTTATATTCAACCAACAACAGCAGCCACAGCCAGAGCAAGAAACAGCGCCTGAACCCCAGAAAGAAAGCACCGCCATAGAAGCAGCCGCTGATAAAAATATTGATTCTCCTTTCTTGAAAAATATAGTTTCCTCAAGAAATCAAGTATCTGGAGACGCCCCACCTCCATACCAGAAAAGCCATCGCTACATAGAAGAAGAAGAATTGCGGGAAACATTTAAAATCGCCTGTGAAGAGCACCTGCAGAAACTTGACGAAGGATTATTATATCTGGAGAAAAACCCCGAAGATCACACCAAAATAGAAGAACTACTCAGAGAAGCTCACAGTATCAAAGGCGACGCCGGCATGTTAGGCGTCAGAGATATAGGTACCCTAGCGCATCAGCTGGAGAATATACTTAATGCCATCAAAAGGGGCGAAATAGCCATATCGCCAGCCCTATGCGATCGCCTTTCAGGAGGATTACACGCCCTCCGCGAACTCGTCAGCGAAGCAGTGACGGGCAATATCAGCAACATCAACCTCCCCCAAATCCAGGCATCCCTCGCCGAAGTCGAACAAAAAACCCCACACCCAGAAAACGACACACCCCCCAGCTCTGATTTACCCCACAAATCAGACAAAGAAGAACCCCTCCTCCCACCTTTACGCCAGAAAACCTTACCTGAAGAACACCAAAACTTCAATCAACCCACACCAGAACCTATACATCAAAATCAAATCGCAGACATAAGCACCACAACCCCCACATCCCAAAATGGGAAAAAACAGCAAAGTGCCACAAGCAGTAGCGAGCGCTATCGTATCGACACCATTCGCGTCGAAACCCGAAATCTCGACAGCTTGATGACACAAACAGGAGAACTAACAGTAACCAAAATCCGCATTGCCCACAGACTAGCAGAAATCGAAGAAATAGTTAACCTTTGGGAAGAATGGAGCCGCGATATTTTCATTAATCGCTTTGCAATCGAAGAATTAGGAAAAGGCGAGCGCAACGGCAAGATCGAGCAAATACACAAAATATACCACCGCACCGAAGAACGACTCGAGCAACTGGGAACCCACCTCAACCGCTTGCGAGCAGCCGTTTATGAAGACATCGCCCGCCTCGAAGTCATCACTGACGAACTAGAAGAAGGCATACGTACCCTCCGCCTACTGCCATTGTCCACGATTTTTAGCCTCTTCCCCCGCATGGTACGGGATCTAGCCCGTAAAGAAGGCAAACAAGTCGAACTGATTATCGAAGGAGGAGAAACCAGAGCAGATAAACGCATCCTCGAAGAAATGAAAGATCCGCTCATGCATATCTTGCGCAACGCGATCGATCACGGCATCGAAACACCAGCAGAGCGTCAACAATTAGGCAAACCACTACCAGCGATAATTCGTCTGCGGGGCTACCAAACTGCTACTAACATCGTCATAGAAGTCTCAGACGACGGGCGCGGGCTTGATATCGAGAGCATTAAACGCACAGCTATCAAACGCGGAATGTATCGCGAAGAAGAACTCGCAGCCATGACTACCCAGCAAATTCAATCCCTCATTTTTGCCCCCGGCTTCTCAACTCGAACTTTCGTCACCGAAGTTTCCGGGCGCGGCGTAGGATTAGATGTGGTGCGCACTAATGTCGAACGCCTCAAAGGCAGTATTCAAGTTGAATCTACCCCAGGCAGAGGATGTACCCTGCGCCTGCAATTAAGCACTACTCTAGCCACAGCTCACGTGCTGTTAGTCAGCTGCAATGGCATCACCTACGCCCTACCAGTAGAATTTGTACAAATAGCTCGGTTGGTGCCTCAAAGTGATATTTTTACAATAGAAGGTAGAGAAACAATTGTTCTAGACGCTCAGCCAGTGTCGGTAGCACGTCTAGGGGATTTGTTACAAACTACCCCTAATGGCGAGCGCTTGCCTGACTCTTCTGTCCCTTTACCTTGTATCATTATAAAAGTAGGCGAAGAACGTCTGGGATTAATCGTCGATGCCCTCCTCGACGAGCAAGATGTCGTACTCAAACCTCAAAGTAAATTACTTAAACGAGTACGCAATATTGCAGGAGCAACGATTCTCGGCACTGGCGAGGTTTGCATGGTTTTAAATCCCCAAGATTTAATCAAATCCGTGCGCTCCTCAGCCAAAACCGCTCTACCTGCTCAACAAATTGAACAGGCAAGAAAAAAACCCGTGATTTTGCTGGTGGAAGATTCGCTCACAACTCGCACCCTAGAAAAACGTATCCTGGAAGGAGCAGGATATGAAGTCGTAACCGCAGTAGACGGATTGGATGCTTATAATAAATTAAGAACTCGCTCATTTGACGCAGTGGTTTCTGACATTCAAATGCCCAATTTGGATGGTTTAGAACTAACTGCCAAAATTCGCCAGCACAAAGAATATAAAGAACTGCCAGTTATTTTAGTCACGTCTTTAGCAACAGACGAAGACAAACGTAGAGGGGCAGAAGTCGGTGCCAATGCATATATCACTAAAAGTACTTTTAATCAAGAGGTACTTTTAGAAACTCTTAGAAGACTTGTATAAACAGAAAAGTAACTAGCTTGTCGGCGTGAGGAGTACGGTATCGCAATTGGCTGCGGCAGCTTTCAGATTAATTCCTTTCTTGCTACTAGCTAATAGCGGGCAGCCCATACCAGCTTGTCAACATGTATGAAATCATCTTCCCCCATTCGCGTTTTGCTCGTAGAGGATTCGCCAGTCGCTCTCATTATCCTCAAACGAATGCTCTCTTCATCCCCCGAAATAGTTGTCGTGGGAGAAGCACGTACCGGCAAAGAAGCCCTCGCACTGATTCCCCAGCTCCAGCCACAAGTAATTTGCACCGACTTGCACATGCCGCAAATGGATGGGCTGGAATTTACCCAAGAAGTAATGGCTAAATTTCCTCGCCCAATTCTGGTGATTAGTTCCTCGGTACAAGCCGAAAATACTCAAAATGTCTTCCGCCTCCTCCAAGCCGGAGCAGTAGATGTCTTCCCTAAACCACGTGGGGCAATCTTTGCTAATTATGAGTCGATACGGCAGGAACTGATAAATAAGATTAAAATACTCAGCGGAGTCACAGTTTTTACGCTGCGTCGGAAAAAAACTCCTCCCTTACCAAATCAGACTCTTTCCGCACCAAAGGCTACTCTGGAAAAAAGCAGCAGTCAGTGGCGCAAAAGTAGGTTAGTTCCTGACAAGGAAAAAAATATCCTACTAACTATAAATAATGAAAAAACAAATTTGCTGCAATTTCATCCTAAGGAGCTCGCCCGCGACTCGATTTTTTCGTCAACCTGTTTAGAGAAAAAAGTGCTGGCCATTGGGGCTTCTACAGGAGGGCCTCAAGCCCTACACACCATCCTCAGCCAGTTGCCATCAGATTTTCCTGTGCCAATTTTGTGTGTGCAGCATATCAGTGAAGGTTTTCTGCAAGGATTAGTAGACTGGCTGGCATCAGAAAGCCCCCTGCAGGTGAAAATTGCTGGCGCTGGCGAGCTGCCAAAACCAGGAACGGTTTATTTTCCACCAGAGGGGGTACATTTGGAGTTAGATTTTCAAGGGCGATTTAAATATTCTTCTGCACCACCAATCGCAGGGCACCGCCCCTCTGTTACGGTAATGTTTAATTCGGTAGCCCGCTATTATGGTAAGGCAGCGATTGGGGTGCTGCTTACAGGAATGGGTAGAGATGGCGCGGAAGGTTTACAGGCAATCGCAGCTGCCGGCGGCTTGACTATCGCTCAAGACGAAAAAACCTGCATCGTTTTCGGAATGCCCAAAGAAGCGATCGCCCTCGGCGCTGTTCACCACGTTTTACCTATCCACGAAATTGCCTCAGTATTGATTGCCAAGCTTGGATTAAAAAAAGTTTAATTTAATTAAGATAATTCACTTGTTACACCTCGCAACTAAATCAAAATTTTCTAAATATTTCTTAATAATATTAGCTCTTCAATTTTAGTGAAAAAACAAAAAACAGATTAAACTTCTTCATTCACAACTAAATCACCTTTGGCGAAAATTTTAGGAATATCTAATAATGTCATCATCTTATCTCGATAGGGAGCAGTACCGCGTAGGAATTCGTCGTTACTAGAATGCACTGCTGTCGGAATTGGCGTAATTTCCTTCGGATTGAGATAAGTTACATCATATACATGATCGACTACTACTCCCGCCACAATATCGTCAACCTGAAGTACCATTGCTTTTGATGTTGCCTCGATACTATTTGGCGGCAGATTCAAGACGCCGCGAAGATCGATAAGTGTCAAAATTTCACCCCGCAGATTCATATTACCGACAATGTGTGGCGGAGTGCAGGGGATGGGGGTAATTTTGCGGATGTCAGTAAATTCTCGTACTATCTCCAAATCAATGCCAAAATATTCTCCGTTCAAGCCCACAACTGCCAGCGGGATTAAACCGGTAAAATCTTGGCGAGTACTCGGCAGCATGAGATTTTCAGCTCGTGAGCGAAATATCGCTCGCTCTTCCGGCGTGGCGTTAGGGCAGAAAACCCGATACTCTGCTAGCTCAGAATTTTCCTCTTCATTAGTCAATTCGACGACAGGAGAAAAGTGGATCAGTTGTTTGAGATCGAGCAACATCACGATCCCATCCGGGGTTTTGGCAACGCCACTTATCAATTGATGGTACTCTCTTGGGATTTTTCGCCCGTAGGAGATTTCGCCTATTATATCTTCTGAAGAGATATTTTGGACTTCGTGAACTTCATTGACGATAATGCCAATCTGAAATTCTTGCAACTCTAAGACGATGATGCTGTCTGAAAGCTGATAGTCGCGTGCTCGTTGCCCAAGACGGATATTGAGATCCATAACTGGCAAGATACGCCCTCGCAAGTTAAAAATGCCGACTATATCCCTAGGCGCTTCTGCTACTGGCGTTAACTCTGGCAGGAAAAAAATTTCCTGAACCCAGGATGCTTCTATTCCGTAGCGCGCTCCATCCAGACTAAAAATAAGATACGGTTTGTATGATACTTCTTGAATTGCTTGCATCTTATATTTTTATAATCTCGTATCTGGATTTTTATTTTACATTTCCGAGCATTTTTTGTACATAAAAGAGCAATTCTCCTGCTTGCAACTGGTATTGCTCGTCTACTGTAGCGTCAGCGGGCAATTCCGAGAGTAACTCTATTGCTGTAGAGCGCATTTTTCTGGCTCTGAGCATATCCCCTTCTCGTTCGTATAGGGAAGCTAGTTCGAGATAAGCAATGATAGAAGCTGGTTCTAGATAAATAATCCGCTTGAAAAACATTTTAGCGGTTTCGATATCTCCTTGTTCTTCTGCCAAATGGGCTAATAGATAGTAGGGTTCTGGCGAGAGAGAATCGATTTGAATTGCTAACTGACAGGCGCGATGAGCTTTTTCGTATTCTCCGAGATTAGCATATGCCTGAGCGATGAGATAGTGAGCGCCAAAATGGCGGGGTTTCTTAGCAAGTACTTGTTCTGCTTTTTGAATCGCCTCGGTATAAGCTTCTTGTTTAAAAAGTGTTTCTGCTTCCCGCATCATTTCTTCAATGTCGAACTCGTCTGGATTAGTTTTAGTTGAAGTAGAATCTGTTTTTTCAATCGTAACTGTTTTGGAGCTCTGCGGCTCTATAAAAATTTTTAGAGAGCTTGTATTATTAAGGGAATTACAACTTTGTATGTTAGGCGATGGTATTATGGCATAAAGGTATTTTTCAGCAAAAAAAGGATTGAGAAATGATTCTGTTTTTTCACCAGAGGATTTCTGATAGGAAATTGCTGACGAATATAAAGATGGCAGTTCAGATGTGACAGTAACTGTCGAAGCTTTCGGGTTGGTTTCCCTATTACTGGTTTCCTCTCCCCGTTGATAAACGATGGATTCGGGAAATAATTTGGTTTTGAATTTTCCTAAATTCTGCCCGTGTAGTTCTGCATGCGCCGTTATTAGATATCCGCCTGGTTTTAGGGTATTGTAAAATTTTTCCAGAACTTTTGCGATCGCATCGGCGTCAAAGTAAACAAATACATTTCTACAGATTATCAAATCCATATTTTCTAATTCGTTTTCCTTATTCGGAAAACTATCTTGCACTAAATTTCCGCAGCGAAACTTCACCATTGAGCGGATTGTCTCTTTTATTTCCCATTCTCCGTATCGCTCTATAAAATACCGCTTTTGCAGTGCTGGATCTACCATACGAAATGACCACTGACTGTAAATTCCGCGTTTAGCTTTTTCGATCGCCTCTTGATTAATATCCGTTCCGATAATTAGAATTTCCCACTCTTGCCAATTGGGTATCATCTCCTGAAGTAGTATTGCTAGGGAATATGGTTCTTCGCCAGTAGAGCAGCCTGCACTCCAAATTCGGAGCGATTTCGTCATAGCAACTTTGGCTATTAATTGTTGTGAATATTGACGAGCAATTAATTCCTTAAAAATATGATTTTCTAAAACTTGAAATTGCCCGCGATCGCGAAAAAAATAACTCTCTCCAGTCGTCAACAATGAGATCAGTCTTTTCCATTCAGCTTCGCTTTCTTTATAATTGTCCAATCTGTTTGGCTCATTTACTGCTGCTAAAATTTGGTAATACTCCTCTGGCTGAAATAATTTCAGCGCCCTCATCCTAATCCATATTTTTTGCTGCAAAGCATTGTGCTCTTGTTCGCGGATATGCAAACCAGTATAATCAGATATTAACTTTACAAATTGTTCTATTATAGCATCATTCATTCTTATAAACTTCCTTTATAACCTCTTTATAAATCGCCTTCCAACAACATCTATTTCCCACTTTCTCATACCTTTGCTCCTTCCTCACAATTCTCTTCCCTACCATAGACAATCCTGAAAAAATTATACAATCAAAACAACAAGGATTTAGTTTTTGCTCCAATAAAATTCATAATTGATAAAACTAATTATCCCTCCTCCGGTTCTTTTTTTGTCAATAGACTAAGCCACTGGTTAATTTTATAGGGTTGCCGCGCGCCCTCGCCGCTCGATTTTTATTCTATATCAGAGCTGCTCCAAACCGATTACTGTAGTTTGGAAAAGCAAATCACCACAAATTGTCTTGAAAAAGACTTTCTACAATCACTATTATCTCCCCCGCTTCCTTTCCGAAGCCTTAAAACTTACTAATTTTTAATAATTCAGCAATTGGACATGAATGCATCTCGCCTTCAGGGAGCTGGAAGAAAACCGTAAATCCCTCTCCTGCCTTACTTTGTAAACGGGAAAACATTTCTTTAATAATTTAACTTATTTTTCTTTGAAACCCTGAAACCTCTATGATAAATTGTAACAGCCCTCTGTAATGCAGCGATCATTTATTTATTTTATTTGTGTAATCGAGGCTGAGAGTGCAGGGGAATTTGAATCCAGAACTCAGAGCCTTGTCCCAGTTCAGAGAAACACTTTAGCAGCCCGCCGTGTTTTTCCACCACAATCTGATAACTAATTGACAAACCCAAACCCGTGCCCTTACCTACAGGCTTTGTCGTAAAGAAGGGATCAAATAAATGCTGTTTGACATTTTCAGTCATGCCGGGACCTGTATCTCGAATCCGAATAACCACCCAGTGCCGATAAGGAGACGAGGGTTCGACTTTCTCTAAAAGCTCGGTGCGAATAAATATCTGGCGTGGAGGGCTGCTATTCTCAAGAGCGTCGATCGCGTTGGAAAGTATATTCATAAATACTTGGTTAAGTTGACCTGGATAGCACTCGACAAGGGGGATATCGCCATACTCTTTGATAACTTCAATGCCAGGATGATTGCCTTTTGGTTTTAAGCGATTGTGCAGAATCAGCAAAGTGTTATTAATGCCCTCGTGGATGTCTACAGATTTCTTTTCGGCTTCGTCGAGGCGGGAGAAATTGCGCAAACTTAATACAATCTGGCGAATGCGCTCAGCGCCCATTTCCATTGAGGAGAGTATTTTGGGCAAGTCTTCTATGATAAAATCTAGGTCAATATCTTTAAGTCGCTCTTGGATAACGGGCACGTCTGTGGGACAGTATTGTTGGTAGAGAGCGAGAAGATCGAGGATTTCTTGGATGTAGTTTTTGGCGTAAGTGATGTTGCCGTAGATGAAGTTAACTGGGTTATTGATTTCGTGGGCGACACCAGCGACCATTTGACCAAGGCTGGACATTTTTTCGCTCTGAACCAGTTGAGCTTGAGTTTGCTTGAGATTGTGCAGAGCTTCAGAAAGTTGCTGTGCTTGAGTTTGAGCAGCAAGAGCAGCGGCATGGGTTTGGGCGTAAAGTTCGGCTTGATCAATTGCGATCGCTAGTTGGTTGACCACAGCCTGCAGTAACTCTATCTCGCTATCGCTCCAGGGCCGTGGGCCACTACAGTGACTGCACACCACCGCGCCAAGTTGTCCTGATCGCGTTTCCAAGGGCAAGAGTAGTTGCGAAGTCATGCCTAGACTTTTGAGTAGATTGCGCGCTTGCTTTTCCACGTTGGCATCGTTATCCACATCATCGATGCGCAGGATCTCCATTTTTTCGATTTTGGCAGCCAAAAATTCAACATGAGCGGGTGGGCAGTCACTTATTAAACTGGGGAGCTCGGCAGCACGGGATTCATGGGTGATCATTAAGCTGGGGTTTTCTGGGTGGGGCAGATACCAAAGGAAGTGACAGCGATCAATTTGGAGTAAGTTGCGGATTTCGTGAACAGCGGTTTCGAGAATAGTGTTGAGATCGAGAGAGTTCCGGATTTGGTTAGCAAGGCGGAAAAGCAAGTTGCCTCGGCGTTTGAGCAGGGCTTCTCTAGCGCGATAGCGATCAATTGCGATCGCTATACTATGGGCCAACCATTGCAAAAATTTGCCCTCTTCCTCTGTCAAAGATTTCTCGCTATATACCCCCAGCACTCCCACCAGTTGCTCCTCGACAATTAGGGGATAGCCTGCAAAATAACCCTTTCTAATTATTTGTTCAGTTGCAGGTGTTGAATTTTTCCGAGACGACAGCAGGTGGTTGTGTTTAGCTTTTATTTGATTATTGATAGTTCCCAACTGTCCACTGAGTGGCTCTTTGTTGCTTGCTATAAAACTAATTAGCGCAGTTTCTGCCGGTGCATTTTCTTTTGGTGTCGGGCAACCGCAAGTTGCTTCAAGTTTGATTTGATTAGTAGCTACATTGTAAGTCCAGATGCAGGCGCCGGCAGCTGGTAAGTGTTCGACTACGGCTTGGGCGCAACGTTCCAGAACTTCGGATAATGGCCCTCCTTGCGCCAGTGCTATTCCTACTTTAGCAGCTAAGGTTGACAAGTGTTGGAGGGCAATTTTTTCTGTGGCATCGGCTTGTTTCGCTCGTTGTCCTACATGGTTGCGATCGCTTATTTTTTGCAAGTAAACCGCCAGCCCCTCTGCACAAGCATAGGTTCGCACTGATAGCCAGCTCTCCCTCGGCGTGTAAAAAACCTGACAATCGACTGCCACTTTTTCATTTGCCGAGCGGCGAAGTGCCCCCTCCAGCTCCGAATGCATGAGTTCTGGTAACTCTTGCCAGATATACTTGCCTATTAATTCCTCCCTAGAGCGTTGCCAAAGCAGCTCTGCAGCGGGGTTTAAATAGGTGAAGCGCCCTTCTAAGTCGAGGGTAAAGAATGCGTCGCTAATGTACTCTAGAGGGTTTAGCATTTTTGATTGTGAGTCGGATACAGACTCTTCCATGTGCTGGCGTCAAGTGCTGCTACGCCCTAGTGAATCCCTAATTTCAAAAATAATGCCGTCTATCCAGAAGGTAATCCCTTTTCCCTTTCCAGCTCTGCTCATAAAAGCTGGCTCTCAAGCTTTTTTCTTCTGGAAGGGCTTTTTGATTAGTTGGCATATTTGCACCTCCAAAATGTTAAACTACTAGACTTTAGCTGTAAAAACCAAAAGGCCAACTGCACCTTGACTAATTTTACTTATTTCCTCTATTGGTAATTTTAGACGTCTGTCTTTCTGTTTTGAGTTTTTCTTTTATCTATTATGCCCCTTTGCATATGGGTATTGACGATTACCACCCACCTTTAATTTCTTTTAATTTCTTTTAATTAGGTGGCAAAAATGTTAAAATAGCTATACAGGGCAAGCGCTTTTTGTCTTGGCTTTCTTTTTGTATACAATTTTACCTTTTTTAAGGCTGTGTAAGTTTTTATATAGCGATCACTCACTGCACGCATGTCAAAATACCTAAACTGTTGCACTGCTTAAGATAGTAAGCGATCGCCTCCATAATTTTCTAACAGCACCTCTTTATTAATAAATGTTAACACAACAACCCTTTTTGTAAAAAAAAGTGAATTTTTTTAATTGCTTGACAAGTACTATAATTATAATTAACTTAAACTTAGCAGTAAATTCCTAAAATTAATTAATATTATAATTTCACCTAAACAGAAAACATCAGAAATTTTCTCAGATGTATGTAGCATTATTATTACAGACAAGGCTGTAGAAGCATTATCGAGTATTTACCAAGAGAAGATTTCAATAATTTCAGAAATTTCTCATTATCTAAAAAAAGGGGCATTAGGGTAGTATAATCCCCTTTTGCCCCATTATACCTTAGGCGGGATAAATCCGCAGACGGCGGTTAGGCTCATCGCCAAAACTGCAAGACTTGAGGCGGTAGTGTTCAACGAGTTCGTGCTGCATCTTACGCACTTTAGCTGAGCGGGGGAGAAGTTCTACCGGTTGTCCCTTAGGGATGACTATTTGCTCAACAGCAAGACGAGCTTCTTCGAGAGCCTCAATTTCGTCTTCACTGCCGCTTTGAGCAAACAAGCTCAAATCCGGGATATCAGTTCCTGCGGTATCATCCATATCCAGCATTCGTTGGAGTGCCCGGGTAATTTGAGGAATACTGCTGGATTTAATAGTGTGGATAGGCAGGTGTCGCCCTTTCGCAACCAGACGCAACTTCGATTGGTTCTTGACATGCGATCGCAAAGCCAGCACAACATCTGCCTCATCCATATCCTTAGTCAGCACCACAGGCAAATTCAGTACCCGGATCACCTGTTCCAGTTGATGACGGCTGACAGCATAGGGATAAACGCGCAGCGGTCCATCTTCCCCATTAGGGCACACACTTCTTTTACCTCCCACCTCCTCACTTACAGAGCAAGCAAAACTTGTCGTTTGGTGCAAAGACTCATTCAGCAACTGCTCAAAATCCCGCTCCTGAGAGCGCTTCTGAGACACAGGCTCACCCCCCTCTTGAGCAGGGAGGGGCTGCATTTGGCCAGTAGCCCGCCATCCCGTCGGGCGCAGCGGGTTATTTGACGAAGGAGTTACCAGCGAGGAAGAACCCGACAGTTCGCGAGTAATCGTCACCTTTCCCGTCTCGCTCACCGTCCTGATTTGAGGATTTGGCCGACGTCCGCGCAGCAAGTTATCCACCGTTTCCGCCACTTGTTCGTGTACTACCCAGCGCTGCCGCTCAAGCATCTCCACCGCAATCTCAAAAGTTGGCGGCGCTTTTCGCTCCAGTACAGTCTTCTGACAACCTCGGCGACGGGCTTCTTCATCTCCCAGAGTTACTGCTTGAATACCACCTATAAGATCAGAAAGAGTGGGATTTTTAATCAAGTTTTCAATCTGGTTACCATGAGCAGTGCCGACGAGCTGCACACCCCGCTCGGCAATGGTACGAGCCGCCAAAGCTTCTAATTCCGTACCAATTTCATCAATCACGATCACTTCCGGCATGTGGTTTTCCACCGCCTCGATCATTACCTGATGCTGCAGTTCTGGACGAGCAACTTGCATACGGCGTGCTCTTCCGATCGCCGGGTGGGGAATATCACCGTCGCCAGCAATCTCATTAGAAGTATCAATAATCACCACCCGCTTATGCAGCTCATCTGCCAGTACTCGAGCGATTTCCCGTAGCGCGGTTGTTTTACCCACTCCCGGACGCCCCAGCATCAGAATCGACCGACCCGTTTCTATCAAATCCCGGATCATGCCAATTGTCCCGAAAACTGCCCGCCCGACGCGGCAGGTTAAACCAATAATCTCACCGGCGCGATTACGAATAGCACTAATTCGGTGCAGGGTTTGTTCAATTCCCGCCCGATTATCACCGCTAAAGTGTCCGACTCGCTCAATGCAATAATTCAGATCAGCTCGCGAAACTGGCGTCTGGCAAAGATATTCTGAACTACCGGGAAAGCGCGCTTCCGGCAAACGCCCCAGATCCATCACCACTTCTATCAGACTGCTCAGTTGCGGATGCTGTTCTAATGGTACGCGAATCGCTTCCGGGAGAACGTCTAGCAACTTATTGAGATCATCTGTAATCTGCATCCTTCCTAAATCGACGTTTTCCATAACAACCGGCGATTCGGATAGAACCTGCGTGTCAGCGGCTTGAATAACGTTCGGTTTCACCATAGATGATTTGCGTCGAAAGTTTAGACGTCAAAACTGTGGGACTTTTTTGCCTAGCCGCACTTGTGTAGGCGTTTTTGGCGGGTTTTTTTTCAGGAAAATCGCTGTTTTTCGGGCATCATTTGCTCTCCTCTTAAGTTGTCTGCTGCAATTCTATGGGCATTTTGAGTTGAGAAACTAGGGAATAAGCTAATCTAACTGCTTCCCATAACAGAGTGGGGAACTCCTCCAAGCGACAAGGCTGCTGCCGCGAGGATGCAAAAAGTTCCAGCCGCTCTAAAACCGGCGCCAGCAAAACGCGAGCGTAACTGCCATATGCAATGCCAGCAATGTAGGAAGGAGAATAAGAAGACAAAGACAACAATTGAAATTCTTCCCTTTTTCCACTTTCCCGCGCTCTGTTGAGCAATCCGCAGGCTTCCAGCTTGGCCACAGTGTATCCGTTGGTGCCGCCAGCTATCTGCACATATCCTGGCAGTTTAGCCGAAAGCACTTTCTCTCCGAGTTTAATTGCAGCTCTAGTAGTGCCGTCGCCAATATCGCCGCTCATTGGACGCCCGTCCGTTTGCCAAATTAGGGGGCAAGGCAGAGGAGATATCAGCTCGTACAAAGCCCAGAGGTACTCGATTAGGTCTTTGCCATCGGGACAGCTAATGGCTAAAAGTTTTAAATGGTCTATCTGGGGCGCGAGCGCACCCCACAGTCGCTTGAAATCCTCCAAATGCCCTACTTGGGTGTGAATTTCGATCGCATCTGCACCTTCTGCCAATATTACCGGCGCAACCACCGCCGGCGTGCATACATAAGAGCGCGTCACCACCTGCTTAATCGGACAAACCGGTACGCATCGACCACAACCGTAGCAGCGTTGCTCTATTACTCCTGAAAATCCGTCTCCCCTCCCTCCGAAAACTATTGCACTTGCTGGACAAATACTCTCGCAAGGACGGGGGCAGTCCCGTGGGCAAGCAGTGGGATTTAATTCTGCTTTGCGAAAGTGGGGATCTTCCCCATCATTCAAGCTGACCATCAACCACGGGCGCCTACATATTCCGTACCCCCTTTCTTTAGCTAGCTCTGCCAGTTCTCCCGCTTTCTCTATTGCTTCTTTTGCAGCCGCAATTACCGCAGGGTCCGCTGCCACATCTATGCAGTCCGCCCCGGCTAACGTATAAGCCAGTGTCAAATTCCGAACTGCTGGCAGGTGCTGGTAGCTAGCCCCGCAGATGAGTTTGAACCAATGGCCCTCTTTTAAGGACTTCAGGGGATACAACAGATCTCTCACGCCTCTATGCTAATCCGCTCTTAGTCAATTTGACAGGTATAAGAAAAAATTTTTTCCAGCACCATGTTTTTGGTTGGCAAATCTTGTCAGACAAGCAATTCCCGTGCTCTCGTTTGGGTACCCACCAATCCTTCCTACATATTTAGGCTACTTTCTCAGTTAAACCTCTATATTTAGTGTACCCATTAATAAGCTAAAAAACTCTTCCCTAAATACAAAAAAAGCAGCGCGCGCTGCTTTTTATTAACTAATAACTAATAAACTAATAAAAAATACTGCTTTTATCGTCCCCTTTACTAGACACGTAATCTTTCAAAACTAATCACCAATCGCCTTCATTAGCACTTCCGTCAAACTCATATCCTCCATATCCTCAATCCTAACTGTATCCACAATGCCAAACTTTGCCCCAGCACTTTGTAGCTCATCATCTAACGCTTTCAGAAACCGAGTTGCCGTCTGATCCTTCCCTACTTGGATTATTGAAATAGCCAATTCTTCATCTATATCCATCTTGCGCGATGCCTAAATAATCACCCGCATCACTGCTCGACGAGCATCTGGCTCCCCGTCAGTAATTACTAAAATCGTCTCTCCATTTGGCTTAGTTTACCCTGCTGCCTTGCGCTGAAAGTAATTATTCGTAGCATCCTCCAGTACCGCCGCTAAATTAGTGCCACCAGAAGGTTCGTTTTCTTCAAATATCTGCGCAACTTCGCTGGCTGTTACTTTATTATAGCGTTTGAAACGCCCCGCAAAAACATAAACAGTTATTCCGTCAGGAGCGAACTGTTTACATTTTTTTTGCTAATGCGAAGGTAGATTCTTTTGCCGCTTCCCAACGAGTTTTCCCCCCAGGCTGATCCTGGGTAGACATACTGCCGCTTTTGTCAATGATTAATGTATAGTCGCGCTTTTCTAGCATAAATGTTTTTTCTTTTGTAAAAATTTCTAATCGTGATTAAATGAGCCTGGGGGTTGGGGCAAGAGCTATGGGGGGCGTCGAGTTTTTAATTTTTTTACTTTTTCTGCTCTGCCTTTCCCTTACTCTCTCCCTTTTTCCCTTTATTTATATTAAGCCGCAACTAAGGTATCTTTGAGGGGCTTCCAACTAAAAACGCGCTCACCTCCCATTTCCACTACGACTTTTAGGCGCGGCTCGACTTGCGGCAGCGTCGTTAAATATTCTATTTCTTGGCTTGATAAGACGAATCCTTCTAGCATCCACAGCACTAACCCTTTTGACTTTGGCGGTAGGTGTTCTAACTCTAAGGTAACAATCGGCGGTATATAGTATACATAACCAACTGCAGCACCAGAACCGAGACTTTTCTTGCCTAGGTGAGGAGGGCGTACCCCGTGAACCCCAGTCAGATAGGCTGCTAAATCGCCCAGCCCGCGAGCAGTGAGGTTATATGTAGTATATCCTGCTGCTCGGATACGCCGCTGGTAGCGCCCTTCATAACCACCTTCTAAGGGTGCATATATTGCCAGCGCGCCGTTTTTTTCTAGATCCCGAATCAGCTTGCTCCCGGTTGCGATTAGTGCCATAACTGTACTGTTGACCTTTTTTATGGTTTTATTTACTGCTGCTGTGAATTTTATCGCGAGATGAGGACTTGTATCGAGTGGTTGTGAATATGGAAGCTTTGGTACGATAGATAGCCGGGAAGTTAAATAATACTAATTAGAAAAATTGTTTTTTCTTTCTCAAAGCGCCGGCTATAGTTTGAAAGGGAAATCTAGGAAAACAGGAAAATTTGCGATCGCAAATTCAACGCCTTATTGATGGCCACAATTGTTCCACATTCTCAGCAAATGGCCATTTTCTAGAGCGCCGAAAAAAAATTGAAAAATAACTAGACAAAGAAAAGTAGGTAGTGTAATATAGGAGATTGTCGGCAAAAATAAAACCTTTCATCCGCTTCTTTTAGGAAGGATGAAGCAAAGCCGCCAACATGTGAGGAGTACCCACAGTCAATCCTGTTAAGGCTGAGTGCTTTAGCGCTTCAAAACAGGAGAGAAAGTAGCGGTAACGGTGAGGCAAAGTTAATTAATACCTCTCGGAACGCTATGGGAAAAGGATACTGAGCAGAATTCTGCTTAAGTCCGCGGGGGATTTTTCTCTAGCTGAGGAAAGACTCGGCAGAAAACAGCTTTAATAAGGCTGATTTAAATTTCGGCAAAGCTATCTAGATCTAGCGCATTGACTCCTAAAAGGGGGAGGCTAGAAGAGAATCGACTATTGCAGAAGGATTGCAAGAGCAGCCTGTTTGGTTGCAAAAAAGCAATCCGTTCATATAGTAGTGCGTAAAAAGGGAGGCCAACCCGTGGCTGTAGGTATTATGGGCACAAAGCTGGGCATGACTCAAGTGTTTGACGAACAGGGGAGAGCAGTACCCGTAACCGTCATTCAAGCGGGGCCATGCGCAGTAACGCAGATAAAAACCAAAGAAACCGATGGATACAATGCTATCCAAGTAGGCTACGGCGAAGTAAAGCCAAAAGCCCTGAACAAACCCTTGCTGGGGCACTTGGCCAAGTCTAACACACCACCAGTGCGGTACCTGCGCGAATATCGCTTAGATAAGCCCAGCGAATATCAATTGGGACAACAAATCAAAGTAGATATTTTTAATCCAGGTGAACTCGTAGACGCGATCGGCACCAGTATCGGTAGAGGATTTGCAGGCTATCAAAAACGACACCACTTCAAACGGGGACCAATGGCTCACGGTTCCAAAAACCACCGCTTGCCTGGCTCCATAGGCGCAGGGACGACTCCGGGTCGCGTCTTTCCAGGAAAACGAATGGCAGGGCGTCTCGGCGGCAAACAAGTAACTATCCGTAAATTAACTATAGTTCGCGTAGATGTTGAACGTAACCTCTTGCTGGTTAAAGGCGCAGTTCCCGGTAAACCTGGTGCTTTAGTCAATATCGTACCAGCTAAAAAAGTAGGTCAATAGTCATTATAGTCACTTCTGATCAAAGGCTTTTGATAAATGACCCACTGGAAACAACAAACAAAAAACAGAATAAGAATAAGAAAGAACAAGGGATATGGTTAACTGCGCAGTACGAAATTGGCAAGGGGAAGAAGTCGGTCAAACGACTATCGAACTGAAAGTGGCGAAAGAAGAAACCGCAGCGCATATAGTACACAGAGCTGTAACTAGACAATTGGCTAATGCCAGAAGAGGAACTGCTTGTACTAAAACTCGCGGTGAAGTAAGGGGCGGCGGGCGCAAACCCTGGCGTCAAAAAGGAACCGGTAGAGCTCGCGCCGGCTCGATTCGCTCGCCTCTGTGGCGCGGCGGCGGTGTTGTATTTGGTCCGAAACCAAGAGACTATGAAACTAAAATGAACCGCAAAGAGCGGCGTCTGGCACTGCGAACTGCTTTTATGAGTCGCGCAGAAGATTTGGTGGTAGTTGAGGAGTTTACTAATAATTTTCCTCGACCGAAAACAAAAGAATTAGTCAGCGCGATCGCCCGCTGGGGCGTCGATCCGAAAGCAAAAATTTTGCTCATCTACAGCGAAAAAAATGAAAACGTTTATTTGTCGGCGCGAAATATTCCTAACGTTAAGTTAATACCAGCAACAAATTTAAATGTTGTTGATGTGCTAAAAGCCGATAAGATTGTCGCCACAACTTCAGCATTGGCAAAAATTCAGGAGGTGTACAGTGACTGAATATAATAAGCGCGAGCTGGCAGATTTGATACGTCGCCCAATAGTCACGGAAAAAGCAACGCTGTTGATGGAGCAAAATAAATATACTTTTGAAGTAGTTCCAAAAGCGACAAAGCCAGAAATAAAAGCAGCGATCGAGTACTTGTTTAATGTCAAAGTACTGAAAGTAAACACACAGCGCCCACCACGCAAAAAACGTCGCGTAGGCAGGTTTGTAGGGTATAAGCCTTTATACAAGCGGGCGATCGTGACATTGGCAAAAGGGGATTCTATCACTTTGTTCCCTGAAGTTTGAGTAAAAAAAAGTGAAAAGTTAGCTATGGGAATCCGAATTTATCGACCATATACACCAGGTACCCGCCAGCGCACCGTCTCGGATTTCTCCGAGATTACAAAGAGTAAACCAGAACCATCACTAACGCGGGCAAAACATCGCGCTAAAGGTCGCAATAATCGTGGGGTGATTACCTGCCGCCACCGGGGAGGGGGTCACAAGCGTTTATATCGGATCATAGACTTCCGCCGCGATAAGCACAATATTCCCGCTAAAGTAGCAGCGATCGAATACGACCCCAACCGCAACGCTCGCATTGCCCTGCTCCACTATCAAGACGGAGAAAAGCGGTATATCCTACATCCACTGGGATTGAAAGTTGGCACTGTAATTACCGCTGGCCCAGATGCGCCAATTGAAATAGGCAATGCCATGCCTCTTGGCAATATTCCTCTCGGCACCAACGTCCACAACGTAGAACTGAGCCCTGGACGAGGCGGCCAGATAGTCAGGGCCGCAGGAACCAGCGCGCAAGTAGTGGCAAAAGAAGGCAACTTCGTCACCCTTAAACTCCCCTCCGGCGAAGTACGCATGATCCGCCGTGAGTGCTACGCCACCATCGGGCAAGTAGGAAATGTTGACGCTAGAAATATCAGCATCGGTAAAGCTGGACGCAACCGCTGGAAAGGTCGCCGACCTCAAGTGCGAGGCAGCGTCATGAACCCAGTAGACCACCCCCACGGCGGCGGAGAAGGCAAAGCACCTATTGGCAGACCTGGACCACTCACGCCTTGGGGCAAACCAGCTCTCGGCGTCAAGACTCGCAAGCACAACAAAGCTAGCAACGCTTTAATTGTGCGCCGTCGTCGCAAAGCCTCTAAACGTGGACGCGGCGGTAGAGAGTTGTAGAGTTTTTGATTTTAGATTTTAGAGATTAGTCTGTGCAATAAATAATCTAAAATCTAAAATCTTTTGTTTAGACATTTCTTTTGTTTAGACATTAATAATCAAAAATCAAGAGCAAAAATTGGAATATGGGGCGTTCTCTTAAAAAAGGACCATTTGTCGCTGATAGCCTACTCAGGAAAATAGAAAAATTGAACAGTAAAGGCGAAAAGCAAGTGATCAAAACTTGGTCACGCGCTTCGACAATTATACCGATAATGGTAGGACATACGATCGCAGTACACAACGGACGTCAACATGTACCTATCTACATAACCGACCAAATGGTAGGGCACAAATTAGGAGAATTTGTACCTACTCGCACATTTCGAGGCCATTCAAAAAGTGATAAGAAGGTGGTGGCGAAAAAATAATTTGTCGTTGGTTAGGGGTTATTTTTTCGGCTAAAAAATGATGCCCAGTAACTAAAAACTCTGGAGAAATATATGGCTGTAAATACAGAAAAAGAAGCCAAAGCGATCGCGCGCTACATCCGCATGTCCCCTTACAAAGTGCGGCGAGTACTCGATCAAATTCGCGGGCGTTCCTATCGCGAAGCTCTAATTATTCTCGAATTCATGCCCTACCGCGCCTGCGAACCCGTACTCAAAGTACTGCGCTCAGCAGTCGCTAATGCCGAACACAATTTAGGAATCGAACCATCTACCCTCATCGTCTCAAAAGCCTACGCCGATCAAGGACCATGTCTGAAAAGATTTCGTCCAAGAGCACAAGGTCGAGCTTACCAAATTCGTAAGCCCACTTGTCACATAACCGTAGCAGTTGCTCCCCAAGAAGAAAAAGAAAAAAAATAACCCGTTAGATTTTAGAACTCATGCAAAAGCCAAAATCTAAAATCTAAAAGCCAAAATCTAAAATCTAAAATTATTATGGGACAAAAAATTCATCCAGTAGGTTTTCGTTTAGGGATTACCCAAGAACATCAATCCCGTTGGTTCGCAGACCCGAAGCGCTACCCAGAAATCTTGCAAGAAGATTACAAAATTCGCAAGTACATTCAAAAAACCCTCAATAATGCCGGGATTTCCCAAGTAAGAATTGAGCGCAAAGCCGATCAAATCGACTTAGAAGTCCGCACCGCTCGTCCAGGCGTTGTCGTCGGCAGAGGCGGCACAGGTATAGAATCCTTGCGAACAGGCTTGCAAGAAATGCTCGGCACCGGCAATCGCCAAATCCGTATCAATGTCGTAGAAGTCGCCCGCGTCGATGCCGACGCAACCCTAATTGCAGAATATATCGCTCAGCAGTTGGAACGACGGGTTTCCTTCCGGCGCGTCGTACGACAAGCAATTCAAAGAGCCCAAAAAGCAGGCGTCGAAGGCATCAAAGTTCAAGTCAGCGGCAGACTCAACGGAGCAGAAATCGCCCGTACCGAATGGACTCGCGAAGGCAGAGTGCCACTGCATACCTTACGGGCAGATATTGATTATGCCTACTGTACCGCTAAAACAATTTACGGCATCCTCGGCGTTAAAGTGTGGATATTCAAAGGCGAAATTATTCCCGGGCAGCAAGAACTCGCGTCGTCCACTAATGCTGCTGCTGCCCAGCCCCGCCGCCGTCAGCAGCGACGCCGTCAGCAATTTGAAGATCGCTCATCGAATGAAGGATAATTTGGTCGTCAGTTGGTGGTAATCATGTCGCCATTAGCAATTAGCCTTTAGCCCAATCCCCCTTATCTATTCCCTATTAGCAAACTATGTTAAGTCCAAAAAGAACTAAATTTCGCAAGCAGCAGCGCGGAAGGATGAGCGGTATCGCCACCCGCGGCAACACGATTAACTTCGGCGAATACGCCCTGCAAGCCCTAGAACCTTCTTGGATTACCGCCCGTCAAATAGAGGCAAGTCGTCGCGCCATGACCCGCTATATCCGCAGGGGGGGCAAAATCTGGATTCGTATTTTCCCAGATAAGCCCGTTACAATGCGCCCAGCCGAAACCCGCATGGGTTCCGGTAAAGGTTCTCCAGAATTTTGGGTTGCTGTGGTCAAACCAGGTCGCGTTCTGTTTGAAATTGGCGGTGTCACGGAAGAAATAGCGCGCGAAGCTCTGCGTCTGGCAGCTTACAAATTGCCAATTAAAACTAAGTTCATCTCGCGTCAAGAGGAGCAGTTGTAGATTATGGCTTTTCCTAAAATTCAAGAAGTAAGAGAATTGAGCGATTCGGAATTAGAAGAGCAAATAATAGCGGTGAAGCGGCAACTGTTTGAATTACGTTTGCAAAAAGCTACTCGCCGATTAGAAAAAACTCATGAATTTAAACACGCCCGTCACCGATTGGCTCAACTTTTGACCGTCGAAAGAGAACGTCAGCTAGCAGCAGAGAAAAAGTCAACACAAAAGGAGTAGGGAAAAATGGCAGTAAAAGAACGAGTTGGCTTGGTAGTCAGTGATAAGATGGATAAAACTGTAGTGGTGGCAGTAGAAAACCGAGCACCTCACCCAAAATACGGCAAAATTGTAGTGCGTACTAAAAAATATAAGGCTCACGACGAAGAAAATAAGTGCAAAGAGGGCGATCGCGTCCGCATTCAAGAAACTCGCCCCCTCAGCCGCACTAAACGCTGGAAAGTAGTTGAAATCCTCAGCAGAAAATCTCAATCCTAGGAAAGTGTTTTCAAGCTATTGGCTAATTGCTAATAGCAGACTTAATAACCGCTTTTCAGCTAATAGGGAGAAAAACTGTGATTCAGCAAGAAACATACCTTAATGTAGCCGACAATAGCGGCGCTCGTAAATTAATGTGCATCCGCGTACTGGGTAGCAACCGACGCTACGCTAACGTCGGCGACGTCATCATCGCCGTCGTCAAAGATGCTATTCCTAATATGGCTGTAAAAAAATCTGATATTGTACGCGCAGTCATCGTCCGCACCCGCAAAGGTCTCCGCCGCGAAAGTGGTATGACTATTCGCTTCGACGATAACGCCGCTGTGATTATCAACCCCGATGGCAACCCAAAAGGTACACGAGTGTTCGGACCGATCGCTCGTGAATTGCGCGACAAAAATTTCACCAAAATTGTTTCTCTTGCGCCGGAGGTACTATAATAATGGCGAAAAAAAAATCTAATAAAAAAAATCGCCCAGTTCGCTATAAAATGCATGTAAAAAAAGGTGACACCGTCCAGGTGATAGCAGGGGCGGAAAAAGGTAAAGTAGGCGAAATTATCCGCACCCTGCCAAAGAAAAGTATGGTGGTGGTGAAAGGAGTTAACATCAGAACTAAACACGTTAAACCACAGCAAGAAGGCGAATCGGGAAGAATTATTAATTTTGAAGCGCCTATCCACAGCTCTAAGGTGATGCTTTATTCGTCTAAGCAAAAAGTAGCAAGCCGTATTTGCTACACCTTTACCCCTGAAGGCCGTAAAGTACGTATGCTCAAGAAAACAGGCGAAATTATCGATTAAGGTAAGAGTGAGTGAGCAGCAGTAATAAAAAAAGTTAAATCTACCTCGAATCGATAGTCTGCTAAGAAAAATTATCCCTGACCAAGCCCAGGGAAAAAAGGAAGTGAAAATTATGGCAGAAAGACTTAAATTATTTTATGAAGAGACAATAGTGCCTAAATTGATGGCACAGTTCAATTATAAGAACATCCATCAAGTACCCAAGCTAGTAAAAATTACCATAAACAGAGGCTTGGGAGATGCAGCTCAAAACGCTAAAGCATTAGAATCGTCCTTGAAGGAAATAGCAATTATCACAGGACAAAAACCAGTCGTGACTCGCGCTAAAAAAGCGATCGCAGGCTTCAAAATACGCAAAGGTATGCCCGTTGGCATTATGGTAACACTCCGCTCCCAACGCATGTATTCCTTTTTGGATCGATTAATTAACCTAGCCCTTCCCCGCATTCGCGACTTTCGCGGCGTCAATCCCAAAAGCTTTGACGGTCGCGGCAACTATACTTTAGGAATTAAAGAACAACTAATTTTCCCAGAAGTAGAATACGATAGCATAGACCAAATCCGTGGCATGGACATTTCAATTATTACAACAGCAAAAACAGACGAAGAGGGCCGCGCCTTGCTCAAAGAAATGGGTATGCCCTTCCGCAATATCTAAGACAGTTTTATTAGGAGGGAAAGATGGCGGCTAACGACACAATTGCAGACATGCTAACCCGCATCCGCAATGCCAACCTAGCGAGGCACCCGACGACTCAAGTGCCATCCACTAAAATCACTCGCAGTATCGCCAAAGTCCTCAAAGACGAAGGCTTTATTAGCGAATGTGAAGAAATTGGCGAAGGCCCAAAGCGGCAGTTAGTTATTTCCTTAAAATACAAAGGCAAAAACCGCAAACCGATAATTACCAATCTTAAGCGAGTCAGCAGACCTGGCTTACGAGTGTATTCCAATAGAAAAGAATTACCACGAGTCTTGGGGGGCATCGGTATTGCCATTATTTCCACCTCGTCGGGCATTATGACCGATCGCGAAGCTCGACGAAATGGCATAGGTGGGGAAGTACTTTGTTATGTATGGTAATGGGCAACAGGTAATAGGTAATCAGCAATCAAAATGCTGACTTTTTACCAATTACCCATTACTTGAGATCAAATTAGTAACCAAAACAGGAGACTTACACCCATGTCTCGCATCGGCAAGCGCCCTATAACCATACCCAATAAAGTCACAGTCACCATCGACGGGCAGTTAGTGAAGGTCAAAGGGCCAAAAGGCGAACTCTCACGCATCCTCCCCGATCGCATCAGGGTCGAACAGCAAAACGGAACCATCAACGTCAAGCGACAGGACGAATCTCGCATCGCACGCGAACTTCACGGGCTTTGTCGCACATTAGTTGCCAACATGATCGAGGGCGTATCTACAGGCTTTCAGAAACGATTGGAAATCCAAGGCGTCGGCTATCGAGCACAGGTTCAAGGGCGTAACCTCATCCTCAACGTCGGCTACAGCAAGCCAGTAGAAATTCAACCCCCCGAAGGCATCCAAATAGCAGTCGAAAACAACACCAACGTAATTATCAGCGGCATCGATAAAGAAATAGTCGGCAATACCGCCGCCCAAATTCGCGCCGTCCGCCCCCCGGAAGTCTATAAGGGTAAAGGTATTCGTTATGCCGGCGAAGTAGTCAGACGCAAAGTAGGTAAGGCAGGAGGCAAAGGTAAGAAATGAAGCTAACTCGTAGAGAATCTGTTCAACGCCGCCATAAGCGAATTCGCCGCCAAATCTTTGGCACCCCAGAACGCCCTCGCTTAGCGGTGTTCCGCTCCAACCAACACATTTACGCGCAAGTCATCGACGACACCAAACATCACACTCTAGTCGCTGCTTCAACTGTAGAGCCAACGCTGAAGTCAGAATTAAAATCCGGCGCTAATTGTACCGCCTCAGTAGCAGTCGGCAAATTGATTGCTCAACGTTGTAGGAGTGCGGGCATCACAAAAGTTGTTTTCGATCGCGGTGGTAACCTTTATCACGGTCGCATCAAAGCACTGGCAGACGCTGCCCGCGAAGCAGGGCTTGAATTCTAGAAACCAAGACTAACAAACAGCTAATAACTGACAAGCCGATAAAACTAGCTTTTTAGCAAAAAGCAGCGCGCATCAAAACTATGGCAGAACAACAACAACAACAACAGCAACAACAAAAAAGTCGGAAAAAAAGCAGTCGCAATCGAGAAAAAGAAGCTGACTGGCAAGAGCGAGTCGTACAAATTCGCCGCGTGACAAAAGTAGTCAAAGGCGGTAAAAAACTCAGCTTCCGCGCTATCGTCGTAGTCGGCAACGAACGCGGACAAGTCGGCGTCGGCGTTGGCAAAGCTAGCGACGTAATCAACGCCGTTAAAAAAGGAGTCGTTGACGGCAAAAAGCATTTAATTGAAGTTCCTCTTACCAAGAATAATTCTATTCCTCACCCCACCAATGGCACTGCCACTGGTGCAAAAGTAATCATGCGACCAGCAGCACCAGGTACTGGTGTAATTGCTGGGGGAGCCGTGCGGACTGTTTTAGAATTAGCAGGAGTGCGCAATGTCCTAGCTAAACAGCTCGGCTCAAATAATCCTCTCAATAATGCCAGAGCCGCTATCCACGCTCTTTCCTCCCTGCGGACATTTTCTGAAGTCGCCAAAGATCGAGGCATTGCCGTTGAAACCCTCTACAGCTAGTCTTTCAGTTTTTATCAGTCATTTGTCAGTCGTTTGCCTCAAACTGATAAAAAATAGACGACTTGCTATAAAGGACTGCGCACAAAAACTAAAGGATAAAAAAATGAGATTACACGAACTTGCTCCACAAAAGGGTTCTAAAAAACGCCCCCGCCGACTAGGACGGGGTATTTCCGCCGGTCAAGGTGCAAGTGCCGGTAAAGGTATGCGCGGCCAAAAATCCCGCTCTGGCCGCGGTCCCCGCCCCGGTTTTGAAGGCGGTCAAATGCCTCTTTATCGGCGTTTGCCTAAATTAAAACACTTTACGGTTATTAATCGCAAACGATACACTACTATTAATGTTAAAGCCCTGGCATCACTTCCCCCTAATACGGAAGTGACCCTCGAATCCCTAATGGAGGCAGGAATTATCACAGCTAACAAAGGCGAACTTAAAATCTTAGGAGATGGCGAATTGAACGTGGCTTTGAAGGTAAAAGCCGCTGCCTTTACTGCTTCGGCTCGCTCCAAAATCGAAGCCGCAGGTGGAAGTTGTGAAGTCGTAACTGCTAAGAATTCTTAGTCTTAGTATCGTTGGTCAGTTCAGAAAGTGCCCAAGGCCGTTGCCATTACACCAGGGATTGGTTTGGTAACCCCGTACTGAAAGTGCGGGGAGGAAAAGCTCGATGGCGACCTTACTTTAGTCGCATAGTAATATAAGATATTCAAAAGCGGTGAAAAACCCGCAAGGTAAAACAAACAAAAGTAGGCTGAATGCTAGAAAACTAGCTTTCAGAGTAGAGGCGTTAAACAAAGCAAACGCCTTTAAGAGTTAGGTTAACTTAAATGCGTAAAAACGCCCCAAATAATGTCGGTGAGAGCGTCAAAAAGTAGAGGTACGCCTGCATGGTCGTAAGTCGAGATAAAGCTCCAACTGCTCAAGAAACTTTTATGCAGATGGCGCAAGCAGCAGGCTTGAGAAGTCGGCTGCTTGTCACCCTTGGCCTGCTGATCCTGGTGCGCCTGGGCATTTTTTTACCAGTACCAGGAGTAGAGCGGGCCGCATTTGCAGAAAATATTAAGAATAGTCCATTAATTGGTTTTTTGGACTTTTTCTCCGGAGGGGGAATTCGCACCCTGGGAATTTTTGCCCTGGGAATCTTACCGTATATTAATGCTTCGATCATTTTACAGTTGATGACAGCAGCTATCCCGGCTTTGGAGGATTTGCAGAAAAATGAAGGCGAAGCAGGGCGCCGGAAAATTTCTCAGATTACTCGCTATGTGGCTTTGGGATGGGCAGTTGTCCAAAGTATTGGCATTTCCCTGTGGATAATGAATTCGGGAACGGCAGTGTCGCCAGGACCTATATTCATTGCCGAAACAACTCTGGCCCTCAGCGCTGGCTCTATGTTTGTTATGTGGGTTTCAGAGCTGATTACTGAGCGAGGTATAGGGAATGGCCCTTCTTTGTTGATATTTCTGAATATTGTGGCAGTACTGCCGCGCTCGCTCAGTCAAACAATAGAATACGCTCAAACCGGAGGAAGGGAAACAGTAGGACGGGCTATTATTTTGTTGGCGGTTTTCTTAGTGATGATCGTCGGCATCGTCTTCGTTCAAGAAGGCACACGTCGCATTCCGATAATTTCCGCTCGTAGACAAGTAGGCCGCCGTTTATACCGAGAAGCTAAAAGCTATCTACCCCTGCGCTTAAATCAAGGGGGAGTAATGCCGATTATTTTTGCATCGGCAGTTCTGATTTTGCCCTATTCTCTGGCAAATTTTACCCGTAACGAGCAGTTGATTAAAATAGCTCAGTATCTAAGTCCGAAAGGAAGTGTTCCTTTTCTATATGAGGCGTTTTACCTGACTTTGATTCTGTTTTTCAGCTATTTCTATGCTTCGTTGATAGTTAACCCGGTAGATATGGCTCAGAATTTGAAAAAAATGGGGGCAAGTATACCGGGAATTCGTCCAGGAAAGGCAACAAGTGAATATGTGGAGCGGGTGTTGAATCGCCTGACTTTTTTGGGAGCAATTTTTCTCGGTTTGGTGGCAATCGTGCCGACGCTTGTAGAAAGTGCTACGAGAATTCCTACTTTTCAAGGACTCGGTGCAACCTCGCTACTGATTCTGGTAGGGGTGGCGATCGATACGGCTAAGCAAATACAAACTTACGTGATCTCGCAAAGATATGAAGGAATGGTGAAACAGTAGTGAAGCGATTGATTTTCTTGGGGCCTCCAGGAGCAGGCAAAGGCACCCAGGCTCAAAGGTTGCGAGATACGTTTAATATTCCGCACATTGCCACTGGTGACATGTTGCGCTCCAGCGTCGCTCAAAAAACTCCGTTGGGCTTGAAAGCGCAAGAATATATGCAGCGAGGAGATTTGGTACCAGATCAGTTGATCCTCGATATGATGCGCGATCGCCTCGGGCAACCCGACGCTCAAAATGGCTGGATACTCGACGGCTTCCCCCGCAATGTCAAGCAGGCAGCCTTTTTAGATGACCTCCTTCACGAAATCGACCATAACTGCGAATTGGTCATCTTCCTGGACGTTCCCGATGAAATTCTCGTTAACCGTATGTTACACCGAGGACGACCTGATGACCAAGAAGCAACCATCCGCCACCGCCTGGAAGTTTATCGCTCTCAAACCGCTCCGGTGATTGACTATTACCGCGAGCGCCAACTTCTGGTGCCGATTAATGGTAGTTTGTCTATTGATGAAGTTACGGCAGAACTCAAAGAAGTCATCCACCAAGCATAAGCTTGCTCGCTCCGCGGTAAGGAAAAGCCCTTAACAAATTTAGTAGGTGTATAATAGATTCACACATTATAGAGGTGAAAAACCCGCACGGTAACGTTGAGAGCATAAAGTAGGCTGAATGCTAGGAAACAAGCTTTCAGATTCAGAGTAGGGGTAACTTGATAAAAGTATTTGTTAGTTGGGCAACCAACTAGGCAAGACTCCCCCAACTAATGTCGGTGAAAGTGTCAATCCTCAGCCCTCACTCGCCTAAAAAACCCTGCTAGTCTGTGGCTGGGAAAACCCGAGCGAAACAACCACTTACTAAAATCAGAGACTGCTTTGGGGAAAGCTTTTCCTAAGATATGTTAAAATTAATTACCCCAGAGCAGTTTTTTGCCCATGTATGATGTGTCAAAAACTTAATATCGTAGCTTTGGGGAAAAGTAGAGTTGAGGGATAAACAAATTGGCTAAGCAAGACTTAATCGAGATGGAGGGCACAGTCACCGAATCTCTGCCCAACGCAATGTTTCGTGTCGATCTGGACAACGGCTTTAACGTCTTGGCTCACATTTCTGGCAAGATCCGGCGGAATTATATTAAGATTCTGCCGGGCGATCGCGTAAAAGTCGAACTCACACCCTATGATCTGACCAAAGGTAGAATTACTTACCGACTTCGCAAAAAATAGATTTAGCAAACAAAAACTCAAAAAAGCCCGCCAAAGGGCGATTGGGTTTTTTGCACTTTCCACAGAAATTGATATAATATAAGGTTTGTAGCGCTGACAAAAAACCATGAAAGTACGAGCATCAGTCAAAAAAATTTGCGAAAAGTGCCGTGTCATCCGCAGACGCGGACGTGTGATGGTAATTTGTTCTAACCCAAAACACAAGCAACGTCAAGGTTAGCTCGCCCACTTCTTACAGATGGATTCTGTCGGATATCTGTCAATCCAGATGTAATAGATCAATTCTAGCAACAGAACAACATTAGGGGGGAAAAACGTGGCACGAATTGCCGGGGTAGACCTTCCTCGCGACAAGCGCGTCGAGATCGGTCTGACCTACATTTATGGAATAGGACTATCGCGGGCCAAAGAAATTCTAGCTGCTACAGGAATTAACCCAGATACCCGCGTCAAAGATTTAAGCGATGCCGAAGTGGCAGCCTTGCGAGAAGCAGTAGAAAACAACTATCAAGTCGAAGGAGACTTGCGGCGCTTGGAAGCCATGAACATCAAGCGCCTGATGGATATTGGCACCTACCGGGGACGTCGGCACCGTCTAGGTTTACCAGTTCGCGGTCAGCGAACCCGCACCAACGCCCGTACCCGTCGGGGAGCACGCCGCACTGTTGCAGGCAAGAAGAAAGCAGTTGCCAAGAAATAAATTTCCTAAACCCCATCGAGTTACTCAAAATCTTAATCAACAAACTATATGGCGCGACAAACAGCAAAAAAAGCCGGGACACGCAAGCAAAAACGAAATGTACCTAGTGGGATAGCCTACATCCAGTCTACATTTAATAACACAATTGTAACGATTACAGATCCCAATGGAGAAGTAATCTCCTGGGCTTCAGCCGGCTCTAGCGGTTTCAAAGGAGCTAAAAAAGGTACCCCCTTTGCCGCTCAAACCGCAGCAGAAAACGCAGCCCGCAAAGCTAGCGATCAGGGAATGCGCCAAATCGAAGTAATGGTCAGCGGGCCGGGAGCAGGCCGGGAAACGGCAATCCGTGCCCTGCAAGGGGCTGGACTAGAAATTACCTTAATTCGAGATATCACCCCAATTCCTCATAATGGCTGTCGCCCTCCGAAGCGTAGGCGCGTTTAAAAACAATCAGGAAACTGATTATCAAAAAGCATTCACTGAGGGAGGCCATGCAGGCCTTCCAAGCATTGAGGAGAAGGGAGGTCACTCCGTGGCGCAGTTTCAAATAGATTGTGTAGAATCACGTACCGAAAAAGACCAAAGTCAGTTCGGCAAATTTATTATAGAACCCCTGGAGCGGGGGCAAGGAACTACAGTCGGTAATGCCCTGCGACGAGTGCTGTTGTCAAACCTGGAAGGAGCAGCAGTAACAGCAGTGCGTATTGCAGGAGTTAATCATGAATTTGCAACTATCCCAGGAGTGCGGGAGGATGTGTTGGAAATCCTCTTGAACATGAAAGAAATTGTTTTTAGAAGCCACTCCTCTCAAGTGCAAATTGGTCGATTACTGGCTAAAGGTTCGACAACCGTTACATCGGGACAGTTTGAACTGCCTTCTGAAGTTGAAGTGGTAGATCCCAACCAATATGTGGCGACACTTTCAGAAGGGGCAACCCTAGAAATGGAATTTCGCATTGAAAAAGGAAGGGGTTATCGTTCGGCAGAAAAAAGTCGTGACGATACCACTGCTATAGATTTTCTCCAAATCGACGCTAAATTTATGCCGGTGCGGAAAGTCAACTACACTGTTGAAGATGCCCGCATAGGAGGATCGATGGAGAAAGATCGCTTGATTTTAGAAATCTGGACGAATGGCAGCATTTCGCCCCAAGAGGCTCTCAGTCAAGCGGCACATATTCTAGTAGACTTGTTTAGCCCCCTCAAAGATATCAATTTGCAGGCTATCGACAAGTCGGACTACGATTCGGTAGATCCTATCAGTCAGATTCCGATCGAAGAATTGCAGCTCTCAGTTCGTGCCTATAACTGTCTGAAACGAGCACAAATAAACTCGGTAGCAGACTTGCTCGACTACACTCAAGAAGAGCTCTTGGAAATTAAAAACTTTGGGCAAAAATCGGCGGAAGAAGTTATTGAAGCTTTGCAAAAACGCCTGGGAATCACGCTGCCGCAGGAAAGACCTGCAAAAACTAATTGAGTAAGAGGGAATCGCTAAAAGACAATCAAAAATAAAGTCTGTCGGCGGCTCGCCCTCGCAAATTAATTTATTGTCAGTCAGGGATTTTTTGTTGTTTTATAGTTTATATTTTCTAGTAGATTATGCGTCACCGTTGTCGCGTTCCTAAACTTAGCAAGCCAGCAGATCAACGCAAGGCTCTGCTGCGAGCGCTTACAACCGAACTCATCCGTCATGGTAGGATTACTACTACTAAAGCAAGGGCTCGCGCCGTCCGCTCACAAGTAGACTGGATTATTACCCTTGCAAAAAATGGCAGTCTGGCAGCTCGGCGGCGAGCACTAGGCTACCTTTACGATAAAAAATTAGTACACGCTCTGTTTGAACAAGTAGGCAGTCGCTACGGTAATCGTAATGGCGGCTACACCCGCATCTTACGTACTCTGCCTCGTCGGGGAGATAATAGCGAAATGGCGATTATAGAGCTGGTATAGGGGAGTGCGAGCGCCGACTTTTTCTCTTTTGCCATAAAGTCAGGCGTTCAGAGCCAATACAGCAAATAAACAAAAATGGAGCCAGGACTGAAGACAAGGCCAAAAAAACGAATTGCCCTTGTCATCCAATATGTAGGCACTCACTTTAACGGGTGGCAGCGGCAAACAAAACAGCGGACAGTACAAGAGGAAATAGAAAAAGTCCTACAATCTATCCTCAAACACCCTGTCACCGTATACGCCGCAGGTCGTACTGATACTGGCGTCCACGCAGCGGGTCAAGTAATTCACTTTGACACAGACAGCTCAATCCCCGCCGAAAAGTGGGCAGTAGTTCTTAATACTAGACTGCCAAAAGATATTATAGCGATCGCCTCGGCAGAAGTCGATTTCAACTGGCACGCTCGCTTCTCCGCTTCCTGGCGCCGCTACCGCTATACCCTATATAACGCCCCTGAACCCAACTTGTTCGTCAGGCCCTTCACTTGGCATTATTATTATGCACCTTTAGATGAATCCTTAATTCAAAAAGCACTTGACCCCCTGATCGGTCATCATCATCTTGCCGCCTTTCACCGCGCAGGCTCCCAACGAAAACATTCTTGGGTAGAAGTGCAGGCAGCCGAGTGTCGCCGCCAGGGGCCATTTGTTGAAATCGAAATCCAAGCTAATGGGTTTCTATACGGCATGATGCGGCTAATAGTAGGACTATTAGTTCAAGTCGGTCGAAAAGAGCGATCGCTCTTAGACTTTCACGAGCTCTGGAGAAACGAACGCCGCGAACAAGTCAAATACGCAGCCCCAGCCTGTGGCTTGTGCCTGTTGCGAGTAGGCTACCCAGAAACCCCCTTCCCACCAGAAATCTGGCTCAACACCATGCCCAGATTCCTCTTCAGTCCTCAATTCTATAACCACTCACTAGCAAAAGACTAAGGACAACAGACAAATGACAACCAACAAAACATTTCTCCCTCCTCAAAACAGCATCGAGCGAAAATGGTACGTAGTCGACGCCGCCGACCAACGCCTAGGACGGCTAGCAAGTCAAGTTGCCTCCATCCTGCGGGGGAAAAACAAACCCATCTTTACCCCCCACATGGATACAGGTGACTTTGTAATCGTCATCAACGCCGAAAAAATCAACGTCACTGGCAAAAAACGTAGCCAAAAACTTTACCGCCGAAATTCTGGTAGACCTGGCGGCTTAAAAACCGAAACATTTTCCCAACTGCAAGCTCGCCTGCCAGAACGGATAATCGAACACGCAGTCAAAGGAATGCTGCCTAAAAACAGCTTAGGCAGACAAATATTTACCAAACTCAAAGTCTACAGTGGCCCCAACCACCCACATCAAGCTCAAAAACCCCAAGAATTAAAATTGCAAACAATTCCAGGAGGAAATACTTAATGCAAACAGCAGAACAGAGCAATCGAGTCATGTACAGGGGCACCGGACGCCGCAAAACAGCCGTCGCACGAGTGCGTTTAGTTCCTGGCAACGGCAACCTAATCATTAACGGACGCCCCGGAAACCTTTACTTGCAAAACAATCCTGGTTATCTTTCCTCTGTCAAAGCTCCCTTAGAAACCCTAGGTTTAGAAAACGAATACGATATCCTCGTCAACGTTCACGGTGGCGGTTTAACCGGACAAGCAGAATCTATTCGCTTGGGAGTTGCTCGTGCTCTCTGTCAGTTAGATCCAGACAACCGTCAACCCTTAAAAACTGAAGGCTACCTCACTCGCGATCCCCGAGCCAAAGAACGTAAGAAATACGGTTTGCGAAAAGCCCGCAAAGCACCACAATACTCTAAGCGCTAAAGCAGCCGCCTGCTTTTCAGCTTTAGCGATTGGCATTTTCGCCGATCGCTAATTGCTTACTACTAGACAATAAAAGTTACAATATAAAAAACTCACTGAATTTCTAGAGTCAAAAACAATGCCTAAACCTGACATTCATCCCAAATGGTATCCTGAGGCCAAAGTCTACTGCAACGGGGAAATTATAATGACCGTTGGTTCCACCAAGCCAGAACTGCACGTTGACGTGTGGTCTGGTAACCACCCCTATTACACGGGTACTCAGAAAATCATCGATACAGAAGGGCGTGTGGAACGCTTTATGCGCAAATACAGCAACGTAGCAGTTAACAAATCTCAAACCGCTGCCAAAACGGAAAGCAATCCTGCCAAAAAAACAGAAAGCAAAAAGAGCGACAAGAAAAAGAAAAAGTAGCATAGCTCTTGGCTCGTCGATTTTGGATGCAAGGATTTTGCAGGCACAGGGGTTTTAGATTGGAAATACCTTTAATATTTTTAATTCTACGCCAATCTCAAATCCGCAGGAAGACCGCGCTAAATCTGCCCTAATTATTTTGACTGAGCAAGAGCTAAACTATGGCTGAAACCTATCTACTAGAAAAATTAAAATCTGTCGAACAAACTTTCAACGAACTAACGCGCCGTCTTGCCGATCCAGACGTGGCAACCGACCCCAATGAATTTCAACGAGTGGCTAAAGCTCGTTCATCTCTAGAAGAAGTGGTCAATACCTACGAAGTTTGGAAGGCAACCCAGAAAGAGTTGGCAGGCGCAAAGCAGGTACTTAAGGAATCCGCAAGCGATCCTGAGCTGCAAGCAATGGCTGCTTTGGAAGTTGAGGAGCTAGAAGCTAAGCTAGAGCAGTTAGAAAGACGCTTAAAAATATTGCTCCTCCCCCGCGATCCCAATGACGATAAAAATATCATGTTGGAAATTCGCGCCGGTACAGGCGGGGATGAGGCGAGTATTTGGGCGGGTGACTTGGTACGCATGTATTCCCGCTACGCCGAAAGTCAAAACTGGAAAGTAAAACTGGTGAGCGAGTCGCCAGCGGAAATGGGAGGCTTCAAAGAAGCAGTTTTGGAAATTCAAGGCGAACAAGTTTACAGCAAGTTAAAGTTTGAAGCCGGGGTACACCGCGTTCAGCGGGTGCCGGTGACTGAAGCTGGCGGGCGGGTTCACACCTCTACTGCTACGGTGGCGGTGATGCCTGAGGTGGATGAGGTGGAAGTACATATCGATCCGAATGATATCGAAATAAAAACGGCTCGTTCTGGAGGTGCGGGCGGACAAAATGTTAACAAAGTGGAAACGGCAGTTGATTTATTCCATAAACCAACTGGCATCCGCATCTTCTGTACGGAGGAACGCTCTCAACTCCAAAATAAGGAGCGGGCTATGCAAATTCTGCGGGCGAAGTTGTATGAGATGAAGTTACGAGAGCAGCAGGAAGCAGTAAGTTCTATGCGACGGAGTCAGGTTGGCACCGGCTCGCGCTCAGAAAAAATCCGCACTTACAATTACAAGGATAATCGAGTTACTGATCATCGCTTGGGACAAAATTTCAACTTGAATAGTGTTCTCGAAGGTGAGCTCGAAGATATAATTCAGGCTTGTATTGCCCAGGATCAACAAGAACGTTTGCAAGAGTTGGCGGCATCTACTTCTTCTGGCTCGACTGTCGTGTAAGTCTTGGCTGTTCTCCGCAACTTTTGGTATTGATATACTGCGATCGCTCCTACAGCCTGCGATCGCTGTATTTTTTTAGTAGCAACAAATTCTGTCAACTCATTCCCCATAGCTAACAAGCAGCTTCTCCTGCCGATGCCGCCCAGTCTAATTCACAACCTTGGTTATCTAGTGTCTCATCGATAATTTCTCTCATCGCTATTGGATAACAGAAATTCCTATACTCCCAGCGCATCGCTACTGAAAACCTAGCTAACTCCCGGCGGTTTCGACAAGCACAAATTTTACTTACTACCAATTCCTGCCAAAGTGGCAAGCGGCGATAGCTGAAAAATGTACTACATGTCTTCCCGTCTGCTCCCCTGTATGACACCCAAAGTTGATGTTCCTTCAAACGAACGTCATATATGTCTTCCAGCGGCATTCGCATCAGCCTGGCTACTTCCCGCCTGATGCGATTAGTATAGTAAACCCACTCTCTCCTCGGTTGGACAAGTCTTGCAGCTATTAAGCTTTGACTTTTTCCACTGTAGCGCCGTCTACGGGACATAATAGCACCCTCCTACTTTATTTACCAATACTTACCAATAAAATAAGGTAATCGCCCTAAGATCTTTTCCTTTCATCCGGGGCGACTTGGAGAGTGTTATAATGACCCTGCTAGTCTCCGGACTGTGGTCTTAGTCTTGGCGACAACCGCTGGCAGGTGTTTTGTTATAACCTGTAGCGGTTATTAAAACCTTGGAAAAATAATATCAAACTTCTCTAGTAAAAGTCAAGTAAAATTTACAATAATTTACTTTTACCGATACAGGATAGCAATGGCTTGAGAAAAAAGATAGTATTCTCAGGTAGAGCCAATATCTCAATCCCGGCTCAAATTCAGCCCATTAAGTCAAAAACCGACTGAGATCAAATTCTTCTTCAGGCTGCTCTTGTTTATCTCGCTCAGAAAATAATATCAAAAGCAGCCCCTCCGTATAGTCTGGAAAGCCGCGAAGTTTTTCTTTCAATATCTCTAAGCCTCCATTGGCATATTCTTCAAAAATCTGAATGCGTTCTTTCTCAGCTTCTTCATCATTTTGAGAAATCATTTTAGGTTCTTTAGTTTCAGCGAGCGCAATTAATTTTATTTCCAAATCGTACCCTCTCGATATAAAAATATCTAAATCAATAGGTCCTGGTTCTTTAGAAATTTGATTTAACGTTAGTCGCTTTTTCCGCTTTGCACCCAAAGCAGCAGCAAATGCGATCGCGTCTGCATAAGTATGAAAAGGACCATTGGCTTCTTTTGTTAAATCTTTTACCAAATCAGCTTTATCTTTGGCAATTTTTATTCTTGTAGCACCCATTTTTTTGTATTTCCTTCCTGTAAGCTACTCAAGTATCCGTTGCATGGCACAAGGATAAACTAAAAGCCATAATCCACCTCTACAACCTCAGTATATTCAAATTCATCTGGGCTACGGCGCACCAATGGATAGTGCATTCCTGCCAACTCAATTGTATCTTCTTCACAGTCGGGTTTAGGAGAATTATAAACGAGAACATATTCCCGCCCTATATACTTCATCATTTCTTCTTCTACTTCTCCCCGCCACTGTGTTTTCGTCACCAAAACCACCAGTTGATTTGCCAACTTAGGGATAATGCGGGCAATTTGACGGCGATAAATTTCATCTAAACTGCCAAAGGGAGAATCCATCACGATCGGAAATGTGCTAGTATCAGGTCCCATTAATTTATTTTTTTTACTCCACTCCCGCACACTGTCGATTATGCCCCCAATAAATGACAAACTTAGTATTTGATTTTCCCCTGTAGAAGCAGCTACAATTTCCTCACGCCCCGATGTATTTTCAACTAAAGTCAGTTCGTACTTTTCGCTCAGTTTTGGTACATAAGGCGTGAATGAAATTTGACTGAATATTTCTTGCACTCGTTTTTCTAATTGCCTGCGAAACTGCTTGTCAAGGCGGGCTTTTACTTCTGTTAAACAGTCGATTGCCTTTTGTGCAGCTGCAATGCGTCTTTGCGCGATCACTTGTCTTTGTTCATTCATCTTTTGCTTTTCGATTTGTTTGCTCAATTTCTCAATTTCTGCACTAAAATTGTTTATCTTCTGTTCGTTTGCTCCCTTTTCTCGATGCAATTCGTTTATCTTCTGCTCAATTTCATCTAGGCGCTTTTGCAATTGCTGGATATCCTCGTCAGGATAAATTCTTAATTTTTTCTTAATCTCGTCTAATTGCGTCTCTATTTGCGAAATCTCTTTTCTCCAATTATTGATATTAGTTGATGCCCGATCTACTTCTTCCCAAAATTGCTTAATTTTATCGTCGATTTCATTCACCTGAGCGTTCATTTGGAAAGCAGCTTCTTCTATATCTGCCATACCCGCTTTTTCCATCCATGCTTGCACTAATTTGTAAGCCTTCGTGCCTTCAAGTAATTCAGCGCCGCAAATACACTGTCTCTGCTCTAACAAGTCTTTTACAAATTGCTGTTTTATACCCACTGGCAATTCTCCTTTTCTTCGCAAATCTTCTATAATGGAGCGGAATTCTGCCACTATCTCCGGCAGTAAAACCGCATATCCTCGGCTTGATATCGCTTTTTTTAAGGCTGTATTCTCCTGTTTCAGTTGCTCTTGTAAAGACTCTTTCTGTGTTTCAAGTTCGTTGCGCCGACGCTGTAATTCTTCAGCTCCACTAAGTTCTAATAACCTACTGTTAACGGTTTTTTTTAATTCGACTATTTTTTTTAGCTCCTCTTCTATCTCGTTTTGTCGAGTGATTATTTTTTCTCTTTCTAGTTCTTTATTTTGCTTCTCGCTCAAAAGCTTTTTAGTTTCTACATCACCAATTCCTCTCAATTCTGTTTCTAAAGATTTCTTTGCTTCCCCCAAATGTCTGATTGCCCGATTCAATACCTCCACTCCCAGCAATTCTTTTGTCGCTTCGGCAATTTCTGCTTTATTATTTGAGCGCACAATTTTTTCGATGCGTTCTCCATCAAAAAAAAAGTATTGATGTAAACTCTCTGGTAATATTCGCCCGATAATATCTTCTGGGGGTTGCCGTGGAGGAAACCAACGCCCGTCATCACCAGCTACCTGCATGTATAATTCGCTTTTGCCGTGTTCGATTACTCCGTTTTCGCTGCGATAGGCTCGACACAATCGCTTCACTTGATAGCGCTTGCTGTCATGTTCAAATCCTACTTCCACCCAGCATACTATTGGTTTTCCTGATTCTGCTTCTGCGAGCGCTCTTTTATTTACCAGCTGCTCTTCTGCCGCAAACGCCGCACTAAATTTCTCATACAGCACCCAAGTAAAGGCATTCATTAGCGTTGTTTTCCCTGCCCCATTGTTGCCGTGAATTATTGTAGTATTGCATTTTTCTCCTTCCGCAAAAAATATCTCTGGTGTTTTTCCGTAAAACTGGCAAAAATTATACAATTGTATTGACTTCAGTTTCATTTTATAACTTCCTTTATAATTCTTAAAATATCGTCGTTTATGTAGCGGGGATTTTTCATATATAGTTTATCTTTTTCTGCCTGCAATACCCGCTCTACAATCTGGCGTATTTCTGGCGGAGCGCTGGTAATTGGTTCCTGTACGTCTTGTATAATCGATTCTTGGTTCATTTTTCTGCTACCCTGATAAAATATATTTTAATTACTGAGCAGACTTACTTTTCTCACATGTTATGAATCTTACCACCACCTAAGCTTTTTAATTTAGATTTTTACAAAAATTTACTTTTTGAAAAAGGGGAGGGGGAAGCATTTTGAAAAAGACTGCGATCGCTTTATAAATAGCATAACTGAGACTTTTTCAAAGCTCCAACAATCCGTATTTTTTCTGAAGCTGCAATAACGTCATCCTGGCTTCACCGGCATTGTCAGCCAAATCGGCAAACTCTAAAAACCGCCGCAACTCTTTTCTTAAAAAATTACGCTCTACCTGCAACGTTTCTCGCCCCAAATCAGGAGGCATAACAATCATGTCGTATAAAGTTGCCCTTTCTTTACCAGGATGAGGGCGCAGAATCCTTCCCCGACGTTGAATAAATTGGCGAGGATTGCTGCTACTTGCTAAAATTACAGCAGTGCGAATTGCTGGAATATCTACTCCTTCATCGAGACAGCGAATAGCTACCAAACCCTGTAATTCTCCACTTTCAAATTGACAACGTAAACGTTCCCGCTCTGCTAGTGGAGTTTCAGCAGTATAAGTATTCACTCGATAGCCCAATTCTACTCCTAAAATTCTGGAAACAGCAGCTAATTGTCGATTATCTGCTGCTGCCTCTTCTACCGAGCCGTCACCGCAGTAGAATAAAGTGTGCGTTTCGTGTCGGCGATTTATCATTAAATGCCGCAGCGCAGTAAGTTTATTAGCAGCAGAAGCAATCAAACGCGCTCGCTTCATTAGCAAAGCCGTAAGTAAATCATTATTATCTTCCTCGATGTCTTCTTCGCGCCTTAGCGCCCAGCCTATCCTAGTTGTCAAACGAGCATAAGCGCGAGTTTCTTCCTCTGTCAAAGAAACTAAAATCGGATAGTAAACATAACGCACTAATGCTCCCAAGCGAAGAGCATCTGCTAAAGTAAGCTCCGGTTGTAGTACCGAACCAAAATAATTTAAAAGAGACTCAGTTCCCTGCTCGTCAAAATACCTTTCAGGGGTTGCCGAGAGAGCTAGACGCAAGCCAATATTGCGCGGCAAACTTTCCTCCAAACGCGGCGCACCCAGATTGTGTGCTTCATCTCCAACTATTAGAGTTTTTGAAGGAAAATACTTCAATTGTGATTGAAATACTTCTGTAATTAAAGTAGAATTCGTTGTGATAACACAGAGAAAAGGTTGTAGCCCAGAACGAACGTTATATAACTGAGTAGAAAGCAATCCATACCAATTGCGGACATTTTCAAAGGCTAAAATTGGTTGTAAACCAAAAAATTCGCATTCCCGTGCCCATTGAATCACTAAGTGGCGAAAAGGACAAACAACTAAGAGAGCTTGCAAACGAATTTTTTTATAGAGTTCAGTTGCGATCGCTAAAGCCGTAATCGTCTTACCACTGCCGGTTGCCATTTTCAGCGTACCACGCCCCTTATTGGCAAACCAACTCAATACTGCTTGCTGTTGATACTGCCGCAGTTGTAAGCCAGGAGGAAACGCAGGAATTCCCGAAGGTTTGCCGATTTCAGCAGATATACTCATGGGGTAGTTGCCCCTCGCTATAGGCTAATTAGCCGAAATTTGCCACTATCCTCTAGTTTAGGATGTCGTGCCAACAGTTTACTGCCCCAAAACCAGCGCTAGCCGACAGCAATTTTAAAAAAATATTGAGTAAGCGCGTATATGAGACTTCCTATAAGGCATAACAAAAAAAATCATTAGCTGAAATTTCCGTCGGTGCATCCATGACTTACAGTATCAGAGTCACAGATATACCCTTGAGCGAACGCCCGCGTGAGCGAATGATAGCCTACGGTGCCAGCAAATTGGCCACAGCAGAACTGCTCGCAATCTTGCTCGGAACCGGTCAAGGTCATGGAAAACTTTCCGCCGTCGGATTAGGGCAATACCTCTTGCAAAAATTAAGCGAACATCAACGTGATCCGTTAGAAATATTGCGGGATATCAGCGTTCAAGAATTAACCCAAATCCACGGAATTGGTCCCGCTAAAGCCACAACTATTATAGCTGCTGTAGAATTGGGTAAGCGCGTCTTTCAATCGCGCCCGCCAGAGAGAAAAGAAATCGACTCTCCCGCCGCCGCCGCTGCTGCCCTCAGTCACGAATTGATGTGGCAGTCACAGGAACGTTTTGCCGTTTTGTTGCTAGATGTTAAAAATCGCTTGCTGGGAACGCAGGTAATAACGATAGGTACTGCTACAGAAACCCTCGTTCATCCGCGAGAGATCTTTAGGGAAGTGATTCGCTCTGGAGCTACTCGAGCGATCATTGCCCACAATCACCCATCAGGAAATGTGGAACCCAGTTCTGAAGATATCCAACTTACCCGACAATTGCTTGCGGCTGCGCAAATTTTGGCTCTTCCGCTGCTTGATCACTTGATATTGGGCTGCGGTAACTACCAGAGCCTGCGGCAAATTACGAAACTGTGGGAGGAGTATCCCCAAGCAGATTAAAATTTTGCATTGCAGGGGTTGCACTAATAGGATAGCTGTGTTATTTTTATTATAAATGTAAGGGCAATTAGCACAGTGGTAGCGCACTTCCTTCACACGGAAGGGGTCACTGGTTCGAGTCCAGTATTGCCCATCAAAAACTCCGCTTCGGGGACTGCAACTAGGTGCAGCAGTAGGCTGTCACTCACCATGTAATTCACCATTGGTTAAATTGTTCAATAAAGGCTGCTGCTATGGGTTTTATCAAGGGCAGGATGCGATCGCTGGTATAGCCTAACATCTGTAACAGCAAGCGCACGCTCTCGGCTTAGTTACCATAGGCAAACGTCCTTAGTGTGTCATAGGTTTGCTTTAGGAACTCATAAAGATGGCTCTTTTGCACCCACGGGAATTTAGGTGAGATGTCCCACTGTTGGTAAACACCCTGTTTTAGCTCAAAGATACGCTACTTGCGATCCTCATTGTAGCGCCAGAACTCAGAACCAAGGCAGCATAAAAGCGATTTTTGTTAATATCACTGTGGGTAATATCCACTTCTAGCACTAAATCACTTTTGGGTATATTTCCTGTTAAACGCTGAGAGCCTATGATAATTGATTGATGTCTGGTGTTTGCCCAAAAAAAGGACAACACCCCCACAACAGAGGGTATTGCTTGCTATAGTTTTCAGAAGATGCACTAAACTCACGCAGAAAAAATAGGAGTAAGCGTAGTGTATGCTTCACCGCAACGGGCAAAACCTAGTACGGATAACATAGGGATTCCCAAATTGCTCGATCCTGCTTTGCTCCAAGCAGCGCGGCGAATCTTTCGGATATATCAGGAAGTTCATCCTGATTTCTTCGAGCGTCGCCCTATCGGTGTCGCGATTCATGAAGTCAGCCAGAGAGGCGTGCTGCTTTTCTCTCGCAAGCCTGTCTTGCTGCCTGGGGAACGTTTTGTTCCTCTTGAGCAGATGGAAGCAGATATATATTAGGTCAGACGGTGTTATCTATTCTCACTTATATAATCACTATTACAAATGTTTCGAGCTGTGAGGGATTAGCTGCAAAATACTTACAAATAAACAAATAGCAAATACTTAAATGGATACGCTAATCGCTCTAGCAGTCAGCTCGATTGTATTTATATTGGGGTCAGCAATCGGCAGCTTTCTAAATGTAGTTGTTTACCGAGTGCCCGCAGGGCTGTCGATTCTGTGGCCTCCTTCCCGTTGTCCCAAATGTTTGCACCAGCTCAAACCCCAGGAAAACGTGCCGGTATTTGGCTGGTTATGGTTGCGGGGGCGATGCCGCTACTGCCGCAATCCGATTTCTCCCCGCTATCCGTTGGTAGAAGCAGCAACCGGGATATTATTTTTGTTGATTTTCTGGAAGTTTGGCTGGGAATGGAAAACGGTTGGATACTGGGCTTTTTTGAGTTGGCTTTTGGCTCTGTCTCTAATTGATGTAGACACGATGACGCTACCAAATCCCCTGACTCAGTCGGGTTTAGTCGCTGGGTTGGGGTTTCAGGTGGGGATGGGTTTTTTGTCGGGAAATCTGGCGCCAAACTTGATTGAGGGTGTTGTCGGCGCTGTGGTGGGAATATGGCTATTAGATATTATTGCTCTAGTCGGCTCTCTCGCTTTCGGGCGCACGGCAATGGGGGCGGGGGATGCTAAACTGGCAGCGATGATGGGGGCTTGGTTGGGTTGGAAATATTTGCTTGTCGCTTGGTTTATCGCTTGTGCCTTGGGTGCCTTTGTCGGAGGAGGAGCGATCGCTCTTGGTTGGCTACAGCGTCGTCAGCCTATGCCTTTTGGTCCATTTTTAGCCCTGGGAGCGGCGCTCGCCGCTATTTGGGGCGAAGCCATTTTAAACACCTACCTGCGGCTATTTTTCCCTTTTAATTCATAGGATGAAGCCAACAGAAAAACCAAAAATCAAATCTTGATCCTTATACAAGTACTTCTTGCACTGAATACAGATAGGATAGAAAATTTAAAGATAAAACCTGCAAATTGCGGGCAGCGCGATCGTCTTTATAGAGGAAAAGAAAGTTTACATGTCTTCTTTATTTGATTGGTTTGCAAATCGGCGGAAATCTGGAGCGAGTAATTCTAGGGGGCAGGAAAGGGAGATTGCTGAGGGGTTATGGAATAAATGTGAGGCGTGTGGGGTACTCACATACACTAAGGATTTAAGAGCCAACCAAATGGTATGTCTAGAATGCGGACATCACAACCGAGTGTATAGCGATGAGCGGATTCGCCAGTTGATAGACGCAAACACTTGGAAACCAATGGATGAGAACTTGCGCCCAACGGATCCGCTGAAATTTAGCGATCGCAAATCCTACAGCGCCCGTCTGCGTGAATACCAGGAAAAAACCAACCTGCCAGACGGCGTACAAACCGGAATCGGCCAAATCGAAGGCCAATGGGTGGCCCTTGGTGTTATGGACTTCCGTTTTATGGGCGGCAGCATGGGATCCGTTGTCGGAGAGAAACTCACCCGCCTGATCGAGCGAGCAACCCGTGAACGTTTGCCCGTAATTATTGTCTGCGCTTCTGGGGGTGCTCGTATGCAAGAAGGAATGCTCAGTCTGATGCAGATGGCTAAAATTTCCGGAGCCTTGGAGCGGCACCGAGACGCCCGACTACTTTACATCCCGGTTTTGACCGATCCCACTACCGGCGGCGTTACTGCCAGTTTTGCTATGTTGGGCGACATCATTATTGCCGAACCAAAAGCCACCATCGGCTTTGCAGGTCGTCGGGTAATCGAACAAACTCTGCGGGAAAAATTACCCGAAGATTTCCAAAGTGCCGAAGACTTACTCAAACACGGCTTTGTAGACGCGATTGTGCCCCGCACCCAGCTAAAGAAAACTTTAGCTATGCTCATTCGCCTGCACCAGCCCCAGCGAGCGATGACTCACCTGATGCAATGGCCAGAAGCTCTCTCAATAAGCACAGGCAAACCAAATTGAGCAAATAAATTAAATAATACACTGTAACAAACAAAAGGCGGAAAAGGGGCCGACATTTTCCAGCCTCGCCCACCGAAAACTAAAACTCTAATAACTAAAAACTAGGGAGGTGGTTTTGGGGGAAAATCTTGAGCTCATACCTTGCCGAGATGTTCTGCCGCTGATAAAGTCTAGTCAAATATAATTTGTTTCTTTTTTGTTTGCCTCGAAGTAAAAAGAACAGGGATTGAGCGCCCTGAGCTTAGCTGTGTTGAGCTTGCAAAACTATCGCCCAATTGTTACAAGGAAAACCATGCTGAAAAGATGCATCTGGCTGACTGTGGCCACTGTATTTTTCGTCTTTCATCTCATTGTCGGTAGCGCTACTGCGGTAGAACTGGACAAAGAAACTCGCACACTTCCCCTGAATGAGAAGGGAGAAACCGTAGTGCTGAGTTTGCAGCAAATCGAAAAAGGTAAGCGCCTATTCAACAGCGTCTGTGCCCAATGTCATGCCGGGGGCGTCACCAAAACAGACTATAATATAGGACTGGGACCAGATGCCCTTGCAGGAGCAACCCCACGACGCGACAATATTGAAGCTTTGGTTGATTACATGAAACATCCAACAACCTACGACGGGTTTGAGGATATTTCTGAATTACATCCTAGTAAGGCAAGTGCTGACATTTTCCCGGAAATGAGAAATCTCAGTGACGACGACTTGTTTGCGATCGCTGGTTACATTCTCCTGCAGCCGAAAGTAGTTGGCCAACAGTGGGGCGGCGGCAAATCCTTCCGATAATCAAAATTACCCACTGGCAGCTTTCTAGGCGCAGCTGATTCTTAGTAGGATGGCTAAATACCGCCTCTAGAACATGTTTACAAAAAGCACACCGGGGCGAGCGCCCGGAAAGCTGCTACCACTACCCCAATCTGTTGCCACACTTGATGTTTTTTTATGCTTCCGATGTTCCCTAGAGGTTTCTTAGTTTCATTTTTACTAGCTATTTTAGTGGCAGGATTGTGGTTTATCCTTCCCAATGCAGCGGTTGAAGCTGCCGATATAGATCCCTATGTTCTCCGATATTTGCGCGTCAAAGAACCCGTAGAACTCCCTTTAGACGGGCAGGGACATGTAAAACAATTTACTGCTCAAGAATTGTCTCGCGGCAAGCGCTTTTTCGAGCAAAACTGCATCAACTGTCACGTCGGGGGAACAACTTTACCCGATCCCAGAGTTTCTCTTTCCCTGAGCGATCTCGCCGGAGCAACGCCACCGCGCGACAATATTAATAGCTTGGTGGCGTATATGCGCAAGCCAATGGTTTACGACGGTAGTGAACCAAGTTTTTGGTGCCGGGAAGTGCCCGCAAGCTGGCTAAAGCAAAAAGAGGTGGAAAACCTGGCAGCTTTCTTGTTACGAGCAGCCCAAACGGCTCCAGGATGGGGCACGGAAAAGTTTGATCAGTAAACAGGTAGGGCCAAAACCGCACCACGGTCGCCATTTATACAGCTTGGCGAACGGTGTCAAAAAGCAAGATAAAATAAAGTCTGTGGATTTTTTCTGTGTTGAGAAGAGGAGCACTACTTTGAAGAAGTTATTATCTGTTGTTCTGTTAGCGAGCGCCGCTATCACCTTTTTCTTCGCATCTCCAGCTTTGGCTGGAGATACTGCCAGCGGTGCCAAGGTTTTTAATGCCAACTGCGCAGCCTGCCACATGGGCGGCGGTAATGTTGTTATGGCTAACAAGACTCTCAAAAAAGATGCTCTAGAGAAATACGGAATGAACTCTCTAGAAAAAATTATCTATCAAGTGAAAAACGGCAAAAACGCCATGCCAGCTTTTAATGGTCGTCTGACTGATAAGCAAATCGAAGATGTTGCCGCTTACGTTCTCGAACAAGCTGAGAAAGGTTGGTAAATGTTTTTGCCCCCGCAATCCCCTTGCAAGCTTTTGAAATTCTATTGACAAGTTGACTATTTTTTCATGAAACTTATAATCCCCTGGTTTGACTGGGGGATTTTTTGTAAAATATAATAATATTGAGGAAAAACATCTGTGGTTCCCTTACGCGATAACAATCCAACAAGAATCACACCCTATGTCACTTACGGGCTGATTTTTGTTAATATAATCATATTTCTATACCAAATGAGTTTGCAACCGTGGCAAATAGAGCAATTTTTCAGGATTTGGGCAGTCGTTCCCAGAGAACTAACAGCAAGCCTTCAAGGGCAAGCAGTTGCCTCACCGTTTCCAGAATGGATGACTTTAATTACCTCGCAATTTTTGCACGGCAGTATCTTACATGTAGCCGGCAATATGCTGTTTCTGTGGATTTTTGGCAATAACGTTGAAGACTGTCTCGGTCACATCAAATATATCATATTTTACATAACCTGTGGCGTACTGGCAGCGTTAACACACTGGTATTTTTCCCCATATTCTGCTATTCCATCTCTAGGAGCTTCTGGTGCGATCGCAGGCGTAATGGGAGCCTATATCTTACGTTTTCCTAACGCAGAAATCATCACCTTAATTCCCCTTGGATTTTTTAGCACCATAGCTCGTATTCCTGCTTTCTTCTTTCTCGGTTTTTGGTTTATACAGCAAGCCTTTAACGGTGTGGCTAGCCTTGGTATCGCTGATATTGGCATGACAGGTGGCATTGCCTATTGGGCTCATGCTGGCGGCTTTGTTTTTGGCGCTATCCTAGCACCAATAATGGGTATATTTGACGAGCCTACAGGATAAACAGGATAAAACAAATCACTCCTGGCATAAACCAATCCCGGCATTTTCTAAAATTTCCTGCCAGATTGGGTTTCCGGCTGAGGTGATTGCAAAGGTTTGACAGGTGGCGGTGGCTCTGATGGCTCTGGCGGTATGTAATCTGTTGGCTCCGTTACAGTAGAAGAGCTATAAACTTCCAGGGGGATGTCAGCGCCGTTGACTATTGCTCCCAATATTTTCACCTCTTCGTTTTCCAGAAGCGGATCAATATATTCTGCTAACATTCCCGGTTGCGTGTATAATGGGCGCGTCACTATAACTATCCCGTCGCTATTCTTTTCCAAGATTAAAGCTTCATTGCCAACATTCAGCGGTGGCGTATCCACAATTACAAAGTCAAAACGCCCCCGTGCCTCATCTAATAGACGTTGCATTTCGCTTGATTCCAAAATCGCACCGGGCTGTTGCAAAGGACCTGGTGAGGCTACGACATACAAGTTTTCTATTTCCGGAACTAAGCGAATGCAGTTATTAAGTTGCCCATAGTAACGCAAAGGTTCGCTTGCATTTTCGGGAGCGACTGCTACTTTCAAACACTTCACCTGGGTTGGCGAGCGCAAATCCGCTTCTATCAGCAGTGTTCGCTTGCTTGCCAATGCAGAGGCAATTGCTAAATTATAAGCCACAAAAGTCTTACCTTCACGCGCACTCGTACTTGTCAGCAACAAAACTTTCAGCGGTTTTCTTCCAGCTCTACGTAGAGCCGTTCTTAATTTTTCGCACACATGCAAATAAGCCGTATCTCTAGCAGCGAGCGCTAGCATATCCTTTCGCTCCGGCTCAAAACAAGCTAGCGGCAAAACCCCAAGCAGCGGTAAATCCCGTTCCTGTAGAGCCGTTCGTACCTCTTCGAGAGTATAAAACTTTCCTTCCAGCAAAGACAACAAGAAAATCACAACGCCGCCAATTCCCAACCCAGCCACAATTCCAGCCGCCAACACCAGCTTTGCCTTTGGATTAGGTTTCTTTTCATTCCATACTTGTATTGGTTGCGGCGCAATACTAATATTACTGACAATTTCTGCCTCTGCCGCTTTTGCATCTCCCAGGGCTGTCTGTATATTATTATAAAGAGCTTTTTTCAGCTCTACCTGCTTTTCTAGACGATTGCGTTCAAGTTGTTTATTAGGAATACTAGCATACTCGCGCCTAAGTTCTTGTTCTGCCCGTGCCGACATCTGCAATTGTTGATACAGCTTCTCTCGCTCCGTATGCAAAGTCATCAAGTAATTAGCTTGTTGTTGGCGTATTAGATCTAAATTACTATTTTGGCGGATTTGCGAACTGCTAAGTACCATTTCTGCTCTCCTATTTCTGCCAATCACCTCAGCCGCTCGCTGTTGCATCAACAAATCTAGTGCTTGCAGTTTATTATTCAATTCCACCATTGTCGGGTGATTTTGGCGCAGCTCCTGACTCAAAATTTGCATTTGCGTCTCGTTTTGATAAATCTGCGCTCGTAAGTCGGCAATAATCGGATCGGCGCTAAGAGCTGTAGCGATATAAGCTTGTTCTGGTGTCATTCCTAGCCGTGCCGACAAACTGCGGATTTGAGCATCTAAACCTTCTATTTGCATTCGCAACTGCCGTTGTAAGTTTTGGCTTTCAGCAATAGCGTTAGGCAGTGCCTGGATTTTTACCATACTTAGGGCAGCCCCTTCTATGCGCTCGAATTGCTCTAATTCTTGTTCGGCTGCTTTGAGTTCTGCTTCGACTTGAGGTAATCGTTTATTAATTTCCTCAATAATTGCTCTCACCCGCAAGCTATTTAGCATTTTGCTATAATTCACCATTGCCTTTAGCAGCGCCGTAGCTGTGACTTTTGCTTTTGTCTCATCCGACGCTCTATATTGCAGTTTAATTAAGGGGGGTTTTCCCTGTTGTGGCATTTCAATACGAAGATTTTCGTTAATATTTTTCGGCTCTTCCTTCACTTCTGCCGCTACTGCTTTTATAATTTCTGAAGACCGCAAAAAATCTTCCGTAATCGCAGAGCCTTTTTCTTGCGTCTCATTACCTGTTTTGGAAAATGTCACCAAAGGACTATTTGGTAACAAAAAACCCTCGGCAACAAATCTATCTTTTGGCTCTGGTCTTATTGTAATATAAATTCCTGTTGCTGCGCAGGTGATTGCAAAAGTTGCCAATCCAAACCATTTATATTTGCCTACAGCTATTATATAGCGTTTAACTAGAGGTTTTGTCATAACCTGCTCCGTTTTATTTTTTAAATTTTTACTTTTTTTATTAACGACCTGGTCCGAATAAATCCCTAGCGCTATTTTGTAGAGACTGAAAGAAGAGCAGGAAGCCAAGAATATCTCGGAAAGGCTGAGTAAAAGTATTAAGAGCATAAGTAATTCGAGCGACAAGATTGCGCCCGATAACGATCGCGTCATTATCTTGAAGCAAAGGATTTTGAGAAGGATTGCCCATAATTGCCTGTTTGCCGTCGAGGTGGAGAGTTACTGCCTTACCTTGTTCAGGATCGAATCGAATCAGGGCAATTTTCCTAAGATTAGCGGTATCTAGAGGAATGCCTCTTAGAGCGTCAGCAAATGTACTACCATTTGGAAGTTCAAGAGTGCCTGAGTTTCCTCCAGCATAACTCAAAATTCGCACAGAAATAGTAGGCTTAGCTAAAGTGGAGCGAGCTACTAATTGGCGATCGTAAGCGAGATCTTCTCCGGGTGGTAGAGTAGAAACAACTACCGCATCTCCAGTAGCCAAGCGCAAGTCAGGGATTGGTTGTGAGTTTTGCAAAGGAGTAAACAAGTCAATAATTTCTTCACTGAAACGCCCATCTCCCAGAGCGCGGCGTACTCTTACTGCTCGTAAATCGGCGCGGAGAGTCGTACCGCCTGCTATTAAAATAGCATCTGAAATTTTTGCGGCTGGGGGGAGGGAATAAAAGCCTGGTTTAGTAACTTCTCCAGTGATTGTAACTTGAACGGGTGCTTGAGAGCCGAAAGTTGAATTTGCTGCCAGTGCGCTAACGCTATCATTACTGATACCGAGGGCTCGTTTTGGCACGATGAGGGTATCTCCTTCTGCCAGACGAAAATCAGGAAGCGGCTCTCCTGTTTGCAGGGGTTTGAGCAAGTTAAGGGTTTGTTCGATAACTGAATTATCTGCTAAGATACGTCGCACTCGTACTGCTGCTATGTCACTGGCTGCGGTGATGCCCCCGGCTATTAGTAAAGCGTCAGAAATTCTGGTGGAGCCGGCAGGAAGAATGTGTAAACCTGGTTTGGCCACTTCTCCGGTGACGGTGACGGCAATGGGTACTCGTGCTGTTAGTTGAGATTTTTCGGCGATCGCACTATTATAATTCTGTGCTGAACGAATATCCTGTTTTGGTACAATAATCGTATCGCCATTAGCTAAACGTAATTCTGGTAGCCCATCCCCTTTTTGCAGCGGCGTCAATAGATCAAAAGTTTGTTCAGTTGTTTTACCTTCTTCTGTAATCCGGCGCACTCGCACTGAGCGCAAGTCGCTCAACTGAGTGACTCCACCGGCTGCCAACAAAGCGTCGGAAATTCTTGCATTTGTTGGCGGCAGCGGATATAATCCTGGTCTAGAAACTTCTCCTGTCACTGTCACACTTACTGGCACTTGAGCTGCTAATTTTGAGCGCGCAATAGCAGCACTTTCATCGTTACGTGCCTGGGAAATATCTTGTTTGGGCACAATAATCACGTCGCCATCGGATAAAGTAAAAGAAGGCAGGGGGGTTGCGGATTTTATAGGTGTGAGTAAATCTATAGTTTGCGTTGTAACTTCTCCTGTGGCGAGGGTGCGGCGTACTTTTACAGATGCCAGATTGCTTGCTGGGGTAACGCCGCCTGCTATTAATAAGGCTTCGGAAAGTGATATATTAGGCTGCAGGGGATAAAAACCGGGACGAGCAACTTCTCCGGTAATAGTCACTGCTAGCGGGCGCTGGGCTAATAGGGTAACTGATACAATGGGGTTGACGTAGAATTGGTTGAGACGAAGAGCGATCGCTGCTTCTGCTTGTGCAATTGTCAGCCCTTGCACAAATACTTTGCCGATGCCTGGAATAACAATTGTTCCTTCCGGGGTAATAGCGCTGTTAACAGTTAACTCTGGGTGGCGTTGCACTTGTATGAAGATTTGATCTCCCGCTCCCAGTCGGTAATCGCTAAAATTTCCGGCAGACTGTGCTAAAAGCTGCTGTGGTGGTGCTACTTTATTATTTGGGATAAAAGCGAGGGTTTTTCCAAACTGTTCGACTACTGCCAGATTTGCCAACAGTAGCGTGCCTACACTAAGCTGTAAGTATGGAAGCTGTTTAAACATTTGCTATATCCAATTATTTTAATTGTAAATTGTAGATTTTTCAAGTTTGTTAATTTTTTTAAATGGGCCGTCCATTAAAGCTAGTTGTACAGTTTGGCCCAAAGATTCTGCTAGCGAGCGCAGTTTTTCAATATCGCCCAGGGGTTCAATAGGAATAACAATATTAACAGCAACCCAAGGAACACGGCGGTTAGACAACTGTGCCCTACGATCTGCCCAAAACCACCAACTCGGAGAAGGATTACCTCCTTCTGGAGTAGCATACCACTGTAATACCGCATAAGTTTGCTGTTGATTCCAGCTGCGAAAAAAATTAGCTTTTACTGTCACGGTGGGTTGTTTTGGAGAAACGGCTGCTGTAAACTCAATTCTACGGAAAGAATCAATTTTCCACTGTTGTAAACCGTTGATATCCGTCCACTCAACTTGTGGTTGATCGGTATGATCATTTTGCGGCATCAACATAACCATTGCCTTATTTATGCTAGTTGTTTTTTGATTATGATTATTTTTAATAGTAGGTGAACGCTGAAGTTCGAGGGCTAACCAATTATGTCCGCCTATGAGCAAAATATATTTTTCGACAGTTTCCCAGCCATGGAAAGTCAAGCCCGTTTCTTGCATTTTTCTGAGTAGGGGCAGTGCTGTTACTTCTGGGGGAGATGCCCAACGCCACTTACCGCTTAGGTAGCTAGGAAGGGCGCCGAAAATGCATAAATTGAGCAGAAATAGTAGTAAAATAATTTTGAGCGCTCGCTTTCTGTATTGAAATTTTATCCCAAAAAGCATAAGAGATGATAAAATTAGAATTCTTCTCTGTTTGAATTGGCGGAATCCCTAAGCTCTGCTTCTCTTCGAGGAAGATGTAAACTTTCTTCTTCTTGAGAAAAAAAATCTTTCAGCTTTTCCAGCCAATCAATCAGCAACACCAACAATCCCAACATCAAAGCTGAATAAAAATCGCCTCCCCATCCTTCGTGTAGCCATTGAAACGCCTTTTCTTGACTGGTGCCGTAAAATAAAGTCAGTAGAGTATTGCGGAGGATATTAGCCGCGATGCTAATGACAACAGTACTGGTTAAAAACATGACAACCAGAGAATGCGATCGCCAATTTCCTCTCCAATATAGCAACATTAACGCCACATATAAGCAAGTAAATAACATTTTCAAGCCAGCACAGTGTGGTGCTACTTCTACAATTTTACCCCCGACATACAAATTAATTTGTACAACAGTAACATCCAAACCAAACTGTGTAAGTATAAACCCAGCACAGGCAGCAATAAAACTTTGGAGAGGCAAAGTATAAGGAGCAATCAGATAAGGAATTTCCGTAGGAGTAGCCAAAAAAATAAACAACAGAGAAAAACCCTGTTGTTTCAATCCGGCAATGCCTTTCAAATAGAGGATAATACCAGTTAGGATAAAAGGAAAAGACAAATTAACTAAATCCGGCAAGCCGCTGATATAGAAAGCCCCTCCCAAGCCCAGTAGTAAGCATCCCAAAGGATGAAAATTATCGGGCAAGCTGTGCCATTTAGAGCGGTTTAGCCAGCTAATGTAGGCAGAAAAAGGCAGCCCTATCAGCCCGTGACTAAAATATTCGTGTTCGAGACTAATTTTATAAATTTTTAACCAACCGCAATACCAATGTACTATTAGCGGTGCATAGAGAATAGTTAACAGTAAAATAATACTGGCTGCAAAAAGATTGCGCTCGACAATATGGAAAAATTTACGAAATATTTGCATGGATTAAACTGAGAAAATGAAGATGATGAGATTGTCATCAGTTGTGGATAGTGGATAGTAGTAGACAGCACCTGAAAAGATTATTTTAAATTTAGACTGTAAAAAGGAAAATCAACTGATAATCGCTGCAATAGCTGAAACGACGCACTCAACCTGTGCGGGGGTTAATCCAGGATACATGGGCAAAGAGAGAATCTGCTGACTGAGAGTTTCAGCGCGGGGAAAGTCGCCTTTTTGGTAACCTAAATATCGATAAGCGGGCTGAAGGTGGCAGGGGAGGGGGTAGTGAATACCGGTTTCGATGCCCTGTTGCCTGAGTTTTTCCTGTAGGGTTTGGCGGTTGACAGGGCAGTCGTTAGTGATACGGATAACATAGAGGTGATAAACATGACCTTTGCCGCTATAATTTTGAATAGGGATAATGCCAAAGGAGCGCAGGGGCGCGAGCAAAGTATCGTAAATTTTAGCTGCTTGTTGGCGCTGTCGATTCCATTCTTGTAAATAGGGGAGTTTGACATTGAGAATGGCAGCTTGTATAGTATCAAGGCGACTGTTAGTGCCTAAATCGGCGTGCAGGTATTTCTGAGGGGCGCCATAATTGCGCAATGATCGTACTTTTCTAGCGATATCTGGATTACGAGTAACTACCATGCCCCCATCTCCGAAACCGCCGAGATTTTTGCTGGGATAAAAGCTGAAGGCGGCGGCAGTGCCGAATGAACCTGCAATCGCTCCTTCTCTTTCGGCAAGGTGAGCTTGGGCGGCATCTTCAATAATAACGAGGTTATAGCGCTCAGCTAAGTCTATTAATAGACGTGGAGAAACCATTTGCCCGTAGAGGTGTACGGGTATTATTGCCCGTGTTTTTGATGTGATCGCTTTTTCTACGGCAGCCAAGTCACAAAGAGCAGTTTCTTCCTCGCAATCGACTAATACCGGGGTTGCTCCGGCACGTATTACTCCGATTAAGGTAGCGACAAATGTATTTGCAGGTAGAATTACTTCGTCGCCAGAACCGATGCCTGCTGCAGATAGAGCTAGGGCTATGGCTTCGGTTCCACAGCCTACCCCTACTCCGTACTCTGAAGCGCATGCCGAAGCAAATGCTGCCTCAAATTCAGCTAAAGCTTTTCCTAAAACAAAGTCTCCCCGCTGGATGACTGCCTGGATTGCTGTTTCTAGTTGTGTTTGTATTGGCTGGTGTTGGCAAGTTAAGTCAACAAGGGGTATTTTTATAGGGGCGCTCGTCATAGGCGGAAAGCGGGAATGGGCAGGGCATGGTAGCTGGCTCTTCTGTAAGGCTTTTACTTCGATCGCGATTGTAGCCACTCTCTACCACCGCTTGCACTTTTTTCAATATTTTTAACTTTTTGTCTCAACAGTTTAGGATTACTTAACTGTACTATCCAAAAAACTTATCTTTTTATCTTTACAAAACTTAATAAATATTGTTACAGTATATAACAACAATCACTAAACTACTTATAATTGCGTTTAAGTATATTTAAAAGTGTAAAAATCAGTCTCCCTTTGGTTGTGCAAAGTTAAGTTTCCACCCGAGCCAATTCGGGTGGTTTTTTTTTAGTGCAATAAGAAGATGGTTAGGGTAGCATTCCAGTCATAGCTTGTCAAGAGGAGCCGACTAATTTATCACGCAAATATTTAATGCGATCGCGGTATTTTGCTGCTTCTTCAAACTCTAACTTTTTAGCTGCTTCTTTCATCCGCACTTCTAGCTGAGCGATTAACTCTGGAATATCCTCTAGTGAAAGCTCGTCTAATTCTTCAGGCTCAACATTAAAATTTTTAGCGTTTAAGCGCCGTGAGATATCCAAAAAAGATAAAATTGCATTGCTAGATTTTTTCATCACTGACTGGGGCGTAATCCCATGAAGGCGATTGTATGCTAGCTGAATATTCCGTCGCCGTTCGGTTTCCTGAATTGCTTTCATCATACTTTCAGTAAGATTATCGGCATATAAAATAGCCTGCCCTCGCACATGTCGTGCTGCACGCCCGATAGTTTGGATGAGCGCTCGCTCTGCTCGCAAAAAACCTTCTTTATCAGCATCTAAAATCGCCACCAGTGATACCTCTGGCAAATCCAATCCTTCTCGCAGTAAATTCACTCCAATTAGCACATCAAAATTTCCTTCGCGCAAATCTTGCAATATCTCAATTCTTTCAATTGAATCAATATCTGAGTGCAGATAACGTACCCTAATTAATCGCTCTTGCAAATATTCGGTCAAATCTTCCGCCATCCGCTTTGTAAGCGTCGTTACTAACACGCGCTCGTTTCGAGCTACTCGCTCTTTTATCTCTGCCAACAAATCATCAATTTGCCCCTCTGTTGGGCGCACAAAAATTTCCGGATCAACAATACCTGTTGGACGAATAATCTGCTCGACAACACGCCCTTCTGATACTTCTATTTCCCAATCTCCAGGAGTTGCCGAAATAAAAATACACTGATTAACCTTTTCCCAGAATTCCTCAGCTTTGAGAGGTCTGTTATCAGCAGCACTTGGCAGACGAAATCCATGTTCTATTAATACTTTTTTCCGCGCTTTATCACCGTTATACATGCCTCGTATTTGTGGCACTGTAACGTGAGATTCATCGATAACTAACAACCAATCTTTAGGAAAATAATCAATCAAACATTCGGGAGGTTCGCCAGCTTTGCGCCCTGTTAGGTGACGAGAATAGTTTTCTATACCGTTGCAATAACCTACTTCCTGCAGCATTTCTAAATCGTAGAGGGTGCGTTGTTCTAATCGCTGCGCTTCTAGTAATTTTCCTTCGCGTTTTAATTCTTGCAAACGTTCTTCTAATTCTTGTTTGATCGCTATGATAGCTTTTTTTAGCTGCTCTTCTGGGGTGACGAAGTGACGGGCGGGATAAATATTCAGCGCATCTACGCTTTGTAGAATTTTGCCATTTACGGGGTCGATATAGCGAATTGCTTCTATTTCATCTCCAAAAAATTCTACTCGGATAATTCTGTCTTCATAAGCAGGACCTATTTCTAATACGTCGCCTTTGAGTCGAAAACGACCTCTTCCTAAGTCTGTGTCATTTCGAGAATATTGGATAGAGACAAGTTCTCGCAATAATTGCCGTTGGTTGATTTCTTCGCCAACGCGTAATGGAATGGAAGCTTTTAGATATTCTGAGGGAATTCCTAAGCCGTAAATACAACTAATTGAGGCTACGACAATCACATCGCGTCGTTCAAAGAGTGAGCGCGTAGCTGAGTGCCGGAGCATGTCTATTTCGTCATTGATGCTGGCGGTTTTTTCTATATAGGTATCGGTTACGGGAATATATGCTTCTGGTTGGTAATAGTCATAATAACTGATGAAATATTCGACGGCATTGTTGGGGAAGAATTCACGCAATTCATTGCATAATTGAGCGGCAAGTGTTTTGTTGTGGGCAAGAACGAGGGTGGGTTTGCCGACTTTCTCGATAACGGCAGCTATTGAGAAGGTTTTGCCAGTGCCGGTGGCTCCCAAAAGGGTTTGATAACGATAACCGGCTTGGATTCCTTGAATGAGTTGAGCGATCGCTTGTGGTTGATCACCAGTGGGTTTGAAAGGAGCTTGTAGACTAAATTGCACCATAATCAGATCAAAACATAAATCTAATACAAATCAAATAAAAAATACATTAGCAAATATTTGAGGTGCTTGTTGCGGCTTGTGCTCCCTACGGGCATGAATAGCATTAGTTTTTAGAAGGATTTTAATAAATTTTAATAAATCTTGACAGACTTGCTAATATATCTGTAGGATTGTTAAAATAGTTAAAGATATCTAAGATTTCTGAAATTTACTGAGGGATTGTGATTGCAGAGCCAAAATTTACTAAAGAGGGTGAGAGAATGAAGAAAAACAAAGAAATTCCAGTTGCTGATGCGCCGAAAGCCGAAGAGGCAAACGCTGCCAAGAATAGCAAAAATGGATCGATCGAGCTATATCAGCGTGCCCCCCTACCTGAAAACCGCCCGATTGCCTCAGACAATCTAGAGATTAGAGAGATAATTGCGATCGCAGGTAATCGCCCGATTTCCGCCAGTCACCTGCAAGTTCGCGAAACCATTTCTGTTGCTGGCATTCGTCCGATTTTTGCTAGCAATCTCCAGATTCGTGATACTATAAGCGTATCTGGAAATCGCCCGATTTTTGCCAGCACACTCAAAATACAACAGATGCTGCCAGGGAATCGCCCTGTAGCTTCTAATGATATTGATGATCCTGAGAGCCTTATGGGGTTCTTAGATTAAAACAAATGCTTTCCTCAAATACTCCGCCGCACCGAGAGCTAATTAGTTCCCGCGCGGCGGTAGCAAATGACAAGGGAAGGAGAGCACGTTTTCCGTTTGATTGCTAATCCAAAAAACAGGATTTATCTTTCCTTTAGGTCCTTTAGGTTGGAGTCTAAGTATTTTTACTTAAAAAATTGAACCCATGGAAAATCGAAATGAGAATATTAAAGAGCGGATTTGGCAAAATTATTACAGGTTTTTTGTCAACAGCCAGGGCTAAGTGGAAAAAAATACATTTATTTTGGCTAGCTGGATTTCTAGCAATTAGCATACTGACAAACTCCTGCACATCAGCTAATCAAGCAGGAAAAGAAACTCCAGCAGACTTAAAAGAACAAGTTTTGCAAATAATTCGCGAAAACCCGCAAGTAATTATAGAGTCAGTACAAGCATACCAACAGGAAAGACAGGAGAAAATACAACAGGCAGCTCAAGCATTCCTGCAAAAAATGAGAACCAATCCTGCCGAAATAATTGGTGATTCTCCTGTTACAGGAGCAGCGGATAAAAAAATAGTATTGCTAGAATTTTCAGACTTTCAATGCCCTTTCTGTGCGAAGGCTCAGGAAACGGTAAAACAGTTTATGAATAAACACAAAGATAAAGTAACATTAACTTATAAACACTTGCCATTAATTAGTATTCATCCCCAAGCATTGCCAGCAGCTAAAGCGGCGTGGGCAGCGCATCAGCAGGGGAAATTCTGGGAATATCAAGAGGCACTGTTTGCACAGCAAAACAAATTGGGTGAAGAGCTGTACGAAGAGATAGCTAAAAATCTGAAATTGGACATAGCAAAATTCAATAGCGATCGCCAAAGCAATGCTGCTTCTATTGCCATTCAAAAAGATCTACAACTAGCTGAGAGCATTGGCATAGAAGGAACACCCTTCTTTTTCCTCAACGATCAATCAATAAGCGGTGCTGTCGAACTAACCCAGATGGAAAAAGCACTAGAACGAGTCATCCAATCCCTAAAAAATTAGATAATAAAAGGCAAAAGAACCGCCAAAAACTTCTCTTGCCTTTTCTTTTTACACCCCAAATATCCTAATCCGGGCTCACAAAATCAAATCCGAGCCAATTCAGGAACTGGACGCTTGCTATTGCGAATGCTTGCGATCGCAAAAGCATAATCCTTAGCCTTATAAACCGCCGAGCCAGCTACAATTGCATTAGCGCCAGCCTCCAAAACCTGCCAAGTATTATCTGCCTTCAAGCCGCCATCTACCTCAATCCAGGGATCGAGACCCCGTTCATCACACATTTGACGCAACTTGCGAATTTTTGGCACCACAGCTGGGATAAAGCTTTGCCCACCGAAACCGGGGTTAACGCTCATAATCAGCACCAAATCGCAGATTTCCAAGACATACTCAATTAACTCCAGAGGACTAGAGGGGTTGAGAACCACCCCTGCTTGTTTTCCTAGTTCCTTAATCTGACAGAGGGTGCGGTGCAGGTGCGGCGAGGCATTATGTTCAGCGTGGACAGAAATAATATCAGCGCCAGCCTTAGCGAAATCCTCAACGTACTTTTCCGGCTCCACAATCATCAGGTGGACATCCAGAGGTTTTTGAGTAACGGGGCGAATTGCCTCTACAACCAGTGGCCCGATGGTAATGTTAGGTACAAAGCGACCATCCATGACATCGACATGTATCCAATCGGCACCCGCCTCATCCACCGCCCTAACTTCTTCTCCCAGACGGCTAAAGTCGGCTGATAATATCGATGGAGCAATGACAATAGGTTTTTTAGATTCTGTTTTGGTCATGGTAGGCGGTTCTCCTGCGTCTTTTTCTGTAAAGATTTTAACAAAATATTTATATTCAACTCACATAATCTGCCAGCCGTCAAGTCAGTTTATTTAGAAATTGTATTTTCAAGCTCAAGGCGTTTAGGAAAACAAAGAAAAATCAATTGTGAGATCAATTATTTTTACTGCAAAATAAAAATAAGGTAGCGAGTATGGGAGAATTGAGAATTGAATCAGCAAAAGCGCCAAAAAAACTGGCGTGGCTTATCGGCATGGGGATAGCGAGCGCAACATTACCAGCACTAGCACAAACCAGTTCGATTGCAGAAGCAGGGATTGATGCCCTCCGCTTACACAAGCCGCCATACAACCTGCTGGGACGCAAAATCGCGCTTGGGCAGGTAGAAATAGGCAGACCAGGGCAGTTTGGCGTAGACAAAGCAGTTTCGCACGGCAAAGGGATTGCCGTCACCCGCGTATTCCAGCGCAATAACCCAGCCAAACCCAATACCAACGTCGATGCCCACGCCCAACAGGTTGCTGCTGTCATGATTGGCAATAATAAAGCCATGCGAGGAGTAGCCCCGGCAGCGAGACTGTACGCCTCAGCAGTAGCCAATAACCACGGAAAAAACCGACAGGCTCAGGAATGTTTAGCAACCCAACATGTAGCCTTGCAAAATGGAGGTGACGTACGGGCAATTAACTTCAGTTTTGGAGAACCCCTTTCCCTTGATCCCCGCCCTAACCCAATTTTAGACGGCAACGCCTTGCTTACCCAGTGCGTAGATTGGTCAGCTCGCGTTCACGACGTTTTGTATGTGATCGCAGGCAATCAAGGCAAAGGCGGCATCCCCATCCCTACCGATAACTATAACGGCATAAACGTTGCCTTTAGCACTTTGGAAGGGGGAGTGTATGCTAGGGTAGACGTTAATAACCTCGGCAGTAGCTTTTACGGATTTGCTAGCCATCTGACTGGCATAGAAGGTAACATCGGCGGAAGACGGGCTATAGGTTTGGTGGCTCCCGGTAGAGAGATACAACTGCTTAACCTCAACGGTAACCTAACCCGTGCCACCGGCACTAGCTTTGCTACCCCTCATGTCACCGCTACCGTAGCATTGCTACAAGAATACGGCGATCGCCAGTTACGCTCACGCGCCCCTAACTGGAGCCTCGACGCCCGTCGTCACGAAGTAATGAAAGTAGTCTTACTCAACTCCGCCGAAAAAATTAAAGACAACGGCGACGGCTTGCGCCTAGGCATGACCCGTACCGTCGTGGACAAAGAGGGCCGCGATTGGCTCTCCTCAGACGCCTACCACGATCCCAGTATCCCCCTGCAAGTTCACTCTGGAACAGGTCACCTCAACGCCTTTCGTGCCTATCAACAATTTAGTGCAGGACAGTGGAGTCCGACTGCTTTAGTGCCTCCCATAGGCTGGGATTACCGCAGCGTCAGTAGCCCTAACTATAAGGAAGCTTCTAACCCTTCTTTTCAAGAGTATATCCTGGAAAAACCCCTACAACAGGGTGGGTTTGTCGCTGTCACTCTGGCTTGGGATCGTTTGGTAGAACTGGAAGATAAAAATAACAACGGCGAATACGATATAGGAGAGGAATTTCGCGATCGCGGCTTAAATAATCTTGACCTTTACCTGATGCGCGTCGAAGACGATAACCCCGCCGCCAGTATTTCCTCCTCCATTAGTGCCGTTGATAGCATCGAACATATATTTTTCCCCATCCCCCAAACCGCACGCTATAAAATACGCGTACAGTTCCGGCAACAAGTTAATCAACCAACTCAACCCTACGCCCTTGCTTGGTGGACTGTACCGGCTCGCTAGTGCAGATTATTTCTTAACTTCTTAACAACGGCAATGAAAAAAAACGACGATCCATTTGACAACCTAGACATCAAGCATTTAAACCTATATCTGTATTTAATCCCAATAATAGGCTTTTTCCCTGCCCTATGGACACTTTATCGACGTCAGGGTAGCCGCCAAGAAATAGCAGCCTCTCGCTTAGCTGTTAGCTTGGCCCTCACTTGGCTTTTGGCAACCCTTTTGCTAGAAACAGGAGGTAATTTTTCTGAATTCCTGAAACTACCTTCGTTAATAATCAGTAGCGTGCTGACTTCTACCTATTTTTTGGTAAGCCTGGCACTGATGTTTCGTATCTGGAAGCGACAACCTCTTTGGCTGCCTTGGTTTAGTCGTATTGGCGAGCGCATTCCCTAAAAATTACCTCTAAACCTACTTTTTAACTCGATAACTTTTTCACCCACCCTGCCATCCTGGCTTCTGTCCGAAAACTTTTTTGTGTGTGAGGAATAAGCGTGCCAACTCAGAACTTACCCCATAAAAGCCTGCCAAAAACCCACAAGTTAAATCAAACAAACCGACAACAGTGGCTATGGCTGGGTTTGGGCTTGACAGGTATAGCAATGCTATCAGCAACAGCAGGCGCTTTACTTGCAGTATCTCTCGCTAGCACCCCGCTGATGCAAAGCCGATTGACTGCCGAAGAAGCAGCAATATTTGGACGCGGCGAGCGCATCTCCACCTCCATGAGCATGAAATTGCCAGAACTGACTCGCCCCGTCAATATCCTAATTATAGGCACCAAAGTACTAACATCAGATTTAGACGACTATCCCCAAAACAACTTAGGGTATCACGCCCTCGTCAACTCCCTCGACGGTCTTGCTGATACTATACTCCTCGTACGCTTTAACCCAGATAGCAAACAACTTACTGTTCTTTCCATCCCCAGAGATACCCGTACCTTTGTCGAAGGAATCGGCACCACCAAAATTAACGAAGCCAACTACAAAGGAGGACCAGCCCTCAGTGCCAAAGCTGTCAGCCAGCTCCTAGGAGGCGTCGGTATTGATCGCTACGTCCGCATCAATGTTCAAGCTATTGAAAAATTAGTCGATGCCTTGGGAGGTGTCACTATCTACGTCCCCAAGGACATGAAATATAAAGACGACTCACAGCACTTATATATCAATCTCAAAGCTGGCAAGCAAAAACTCAACGGCAATCAAGCCCAGCAGTTTTTACGCTTTCGCTACGATGAATTGGGAGATATCGGTAGGATTCAACGGCAACAAATGCTGATCAGAGCTTTGATCGAACAAACATTAAATCCTGCCATCGTGCTTCGCATTCCCAAAATCCTCTCCGTTATCCAAGAACACATCGATACCAATTTGAGTATAGAAGAATTAGTCGCTCTGGTCGGTTTTGCCTCCGAAATTCACCGCTCTAATGTACAAATGCTGATGCTCCCAGGTCAATTCAGCGACCCCAAAGAATATAAATCCAGTTTTTGGCTACCTGACTATAATAGTATCGATGCAATGGTAGCTCGCCATTTTGATTTTGGCGAAAACTATTGGGCAGAGGAAGGAATTGACCCCAGCAACGTCAGAGTGGCAATTCAAGACAGTACCGGTTCGGAAAAGGCTGTTGAGCAATTTATCAATAACCTCAAAGAAGCTGGTTACCGTAATACTTTCATCTCCAAACCCTGGAGCGAACCGCTGAAAGTAACTCGCATTATAGCTCAACAGGGAGATATAGAAATTGCTAAAACAATGCGTGAGGTTCTCGGTTTTGGAGAAGTAAGGGTGGAAAGCACGGGTTCGCTGCAATCCGATGTGACTATTCAGTTAGGGTATGATTGGGTTAATCAACCACACTCGTTTAAACCCTTAAAGCCTTCTGAAAATTGGTAGAATAATAAAGATAATTAATTTAATTAATTTAATTAATTAATAATTAATAATAAATGATAAGAAACCGGGTTTTTTCGAAGAAACCCGGTTTTTCAAAAAAGTTTAACGGAATCGCTCAGGGTTTAACCTGGGGCTGGAATTCGGCAAAGATCTATTGCTGCGCAAAAAAGTGCCAGTACCACCGTCAGAAGGGGCAAGAAATGGCCGTAGATCAATTCCGCCAGCTATTCTTTGTTGTGGCTGCTGCCTTCTTCCACCGAAGATGCTGGCAGCATTGCTACCTAAAATTTGTTCTAATACTTGGTTTTCTTGGCTACCTGGCATGAAGGTGTTGACGGCCTCTGTTTGTTGCCCGCTGTCTGCTACTATAAGATTTTGGAAAATGCGATCGCGTGTAGCTACTGGATCTTGTCCTGGAGGCACTGTCAGCACTATCCTACATGCTTCAACTGCTTGCGTCGTCACGCAAATAATGTTATGATTATTTTCTACTGCTGTTTTCAGCTCTATCATCCCATCTGGACGATACCGCTCTAAACGACGACTGATTTCGTTGCAGCGAGCTTCTGGCGACCAACCACCCCCTAATGCAGTTGGAGTAGCCCAGGGATAGGACATGGTTTCCTGTCCCTCCGGGTGATACATGACTGTGTATTGACCGTTAACAAATTCACATGTAAACCGAGGTCGAGCCGCAGTGGGTTGCTCATCGGTTTTGGTTTCTGGTGTTTTTTCGCTTTTTGTCTGGCTAGGAGATGAGGGTCTGGATTCGTTGGCAATGCGATCGCTGTTTCTAGTTTGGTTGCGTTTCGGTATCAGCAATTGCTCTGCTTTTCTTCTTAAGACATCTTTCAGCCCTAAGGCATAGCCAGGTGCAGCACTTCCTACTATTAAGGCTATGCCTAGGGATAAACTAATTCCTCTTATAATTGTTTTAGAAGGCATTCGAGACATTTAAAAAATCCTCCCTGCTTGTCTCCCCCTATGACGCAACTTGTTTGAAAAAGTTCTATTGTTAGATTCAGTCAGCGTGAGTAGTTTTTTCTGTAAACCCTAAAATCCACTCTAATAAAATAGGATTTACCAATTCCGGTGCTTCATCTTGAGGACAGTGTCCTACACCTTCCAGAGGAATAAACTTTTGCACGGCAGGAAATTTGGCTAACTCTTTACCTAAAGCAATTGGCTCCCAAGGATCTTCTGCACCCCAGATCATGAGGGCAGGGCAAGACAAAAGCGGTAACAAATCCTCCGGCAGTGGCCCTTGAGAATAACGGGTAAAAGCTATAAATACATCAGTAGCTCCCGGCTCAAGGGCTGGTGCCATGATCATATCAATTAATTCATCAGTTACAGCTTCAGTACGTTTATATGCTTGTAATAGAATTTTGCGGACAGCATTAGGCTGAGCAATTTGTTTAAAGAAAAAAGAGCCAATCCACTTGATCGCAAGTAAATTTTGCAATAAGGGCGCACCGATACGCCGTGCTAGAGACATATTCGCAAGCTTGCGTTCGTGTAGCAATCGCAGGGAACAATTGATTAAGACTACACCGGCAGCAATATCGGGATTGTCAACAGCTGCTTGCATAGCAGCAATACAGCCGATAGAGTTGCCAACTAGAAACACTGGGCTGCCGATGACTTGTCGACAGAAATCGGCAATTTGTTGTCCCCAAGTTTCAAAGGTGTAAGAAATTTGTTTATTAGGGGATGGTTTGGCAGAACCTCCAAAGCCTATTAAATCGATCGCATAACAACGACAGTGAGTTGCTAAGGCGGGAATGTTTTTGCGCCAATGACCCCAGGATGCCCCAAATCCGTGTACAAATAAAACAGCAGCCCCATACGCTCCTTGAACGTGATAACAAATGGGGAAGCCTCGCCACATCCAAGTCTCGGTTTTGCCTTCACTGGTAGGTGAGGGGGCTGGTGGAGTAAAAGCAGTGAGAGACATAAGATTTTTAGTTTAGTTTAGTCTGTAGACCGTTTATTTAACATTTTGTAACAAAAAACAGAATATTGGCAGCGATCGCTGGTGTTTGCAACTGCCCTCCAAACTATGTAACGATCTGAAGTTGCAACTCTACTTTTTCTACTATGTCAGTTTCAACTGCTGTTGCTATGCGGCCATTTCTTGGTGCTGAAATCCAAGTTGCTTATGAAGCCGCACGTGTCGTTATCTTACCCATACCTTATGAAGTCACCACCACCTATCGGCGAGGATGCGAAAATGGACCAGCGGCGATTTTAGAAGCCTCTGATCAGCTGGAATGTTATGACGAAGAATTAGGTGCGATTCGTTAAGCCTAAGTGATGATGGTGGTGAACCCAAAAAGGTAAGTCCACCCGGTGCAGTGCCCACCTGACAGCACTACTCCCACGGTAGCGATTGGTCATCAATCCGTGAAGCGGGGTAGAAAGATGGCAATGCTGGAAGCCTAATCTGGTATCCATCGAGCAAGGAGTCATGGGGACGCAAGAAAGGTACGCTGCAACCGTCGTTATCGTCAAACAGCCAAATTAGGCTGATAGGCTGTGGCCAAAATGGCAATGGTAATGGGAGATGGCTGCTCTAATTCAGACCATCTGGCACTGCCCATAAACCCGGCGGATAATACCCCCCTAAAACTCTAAACAAATCATCACTAGGAACGAAGTAACCCCTCGGTGTTTCCTACAATCGGTTGATATTGTAGGTAGTCAACCAAGACGAAATCTCTGCTAAAAATAGCAGAATGCGGAGGGGGGGGATGGTGGAAGAAGCCAAGGCCTTTGGGAAAGCTAAAGGATATGCTGACGTCCACCCGGTTAATGGGAAAGTAAAAGACTAATATAATAATGGCCCATTAACTGAGGAGCCGGATGAGGCGAAAGCATCATGTCCGGTTCTGAAAACGAGCGGTTCCCGTGAGGGAGGCGCTTAGTTTAACAACGGGAAATATGTCAAGAAGTAGGGATTTATACAAATGAGGCGATCGCTGATACTCGTAATCGCCAAAAAGTCTCGCCGGAAGAAATGCTCCAGGTGACAACCAAAACAGTCTACAAACTCATCCAAGACGGTAAATTTGTTATCGCCCTAGGCGGAGAACACAGCATCACCGCCGGTGTTGTCGAAGCTTACCGACTGGCTTATGCCAATGAGCCGTTTACTGTAGTTCAAATCGATGCTCACGGTGACTTGCGCTATGAATATCAGGGTTCTATCTATAACCACGCCTGTGTGATGCGCCGTATTGTTGATATGGGATTGCCTACTTTACAAATCGGCATCCGTAGCATTTGTAAAGAAGAAGCTGACTTGATTAAACAAAAACAACTGCCTGTGATTTTAGCACGGGAGATTGTCACCAATCCAAATTGGATGGAGCAGGCACTTGCCAAAATCCAAACCAAACGAGTATTTTTTACTATCGACCTCGATGGACTTGATCCCACCCTCCTGCCCGGAGTGGGAACTCCTGAGCCTGGAGGTTTGAATTGGTACAGTCTGACGACTTTTCTGCGGCGAGTTTTCTTGGCTCATGAAGTAATCGGCTGTGATGTCATGGAATTGGCACCGCTTATCGATTCGGTGGTTTCAGAATTTACTGCAGCAAAATTGGTTTATAAATTAATCGGATATCAAGCGAGCGCTCGAGGCTGGTAAAGATTGATTAATGTGGAAAAGGTAAACATGATGGTAGCATGCATTGGCAGCTATGCCCCGGATTTTGAACTGCCTGGAGTTGATGATCAAGTTCACCATTTAGCTCGATATTTGGAAAATTTTCAAGCAGTGGGCGTTATTTTTATGTCCAATAACTGCCCTTATGTCGGGTTATATATCGAACGCCTTAAACAAATCCAAGCCTGTTTTCAAGCTCGAGGCTTTACTCTCATCGGTATAAATCCTAATGACGCTACCCAAGATTCCAATGAGAGTTTTGAAAACATGAAGGCTTTCGCCTCTTACCATCAGCTCAATTTCCCCTATATCCGTGATGTAACTCAGGATGTGGCTCAATGCTTCGGAGTTCAAAAAACACCGGAGGCGTTTTTGCTAGATAAAAATGGTGTAATCTGCTACCGGGGGCAAATTGATGATAATCCCGATGATGAACAATCTGTGCAGGTGCCTTATCTACGTCAGGCGCTTGCTCAACTTCTCGACGGCAAACCTATAACAACTGCTTCCACTGAACCCGTAGGCTGTACCATTAAGTGGCGACAATAACCTAGGTAAAAAAGGCAGGAGTATTCTCACTTCTGCCTACTATCTTACTTAAGTAATGTATTTCTCACTTATTGGTTATTGGTTAAACTTAATAGATGGAAAAATGCTTCCCTACTGCTATCTTATGGTGGAGGCAAATTCAGGCAAATTCAGTTAGAAAAAATATTAGCATGGGTAAAGTTTATCAGCGGATCCTGCTGAAGCTGAGTGGTGAAGCCTTAATGGGCGAGCTAGGCTATGGCATAGATCCCAAGGTTGTTCAAGATATCGCTCAGGAAGTCGCCGATGTGGCTACTAGCGGCGTACAGGTGGCAATCGTCGTCGGCGGCGGTAATATTTTTCGAGGGGTAAAAGGGGCAGCAGCAGGAATGGATCGCGCCACGGCAGATTACATCGGTATGATTGCTACCGTGATGAATGCTATGACTCTGCAAGATGCCCTGGAAAAACTCGGAGTACCCACTAGGGTACAAACGGCGATCGCTATGCAGGAAGTGGCAGAGCCTTATATCAGACGTCGCGCTATCCGCCACTTGGAAAAAGGGCGGGTAGTTATTTTTGGCGCCGGCTCCGGCAATCCTTTCTTTACTACTGATACTACCGCCGCTCTCCGCGCCGCTGAAGTTAATGCAGAAGTGATCTTTAAAGCTACTAAGGTAGATGGGGTCTATGATAGCGATCCCCGTCTTAACCCTAGTGCTCGTCGTTATCACACTCTTACTTATGGACATGTTCTGGCTAATGACCTGCGGGTGATGGATAGTACCGCGATCGCTCTCTGTAAGGAAAACAACATCCCTATTATAGTATTTGACCTCTCGGTTCAAGGTAATATCCGTCGAGCCGTTTTAGGAGAACAAGTAGGAACAATTGTGGGAGGTTTTTGTGAAGTTAGCTGAAGTCGAAGAGCATATGAAAAAGGCTGTTGAGGCCACTCAACGCTCCTTTAATACTATTCGTACTGGTCGCGCTAATGTCTCTCTCCTTGACCGGGTAATGGTAGAATACTATGGTACCCAAACTCCTCTTAAAGCTTTAGCTAGTATCAGTACACCTGATGCTACTACTATCACTATTCAGCCTTTTGATCGCAAAACCTTGAGCCTAATTGAAAAGGCTATCTCTCAGTCTGATCTCGGTTTGGTTCCTAATAACGATGGCTCGGTGATTCGCTTGAATATCCCCCCATTGACTACCGAAAGACGTAAGGAATTTGTTAAACTGGCACACAAATATGCTGAAGAGGGAAAAGTCTCTATCCGCAATATTCGTCGTGATGCCGTCGATTTTGTCCGCAAACAAGAAAAAGCAGGCGAAATCCCTGAAGATGAAGCCCGAAATCTGCAAGAAAAAATTCAAAAACTAACGGATAAATATATCGCCAATCTGGAAAAACTGCTGGCTGAAAAAGAAAAAGACATCACTACTGTCTGAAAAATACTAAAAGGAAGAAGAGAATAAAAATTTAATTCTTCTTCCTTTGATTTCAAGAGCTATTACAAAATCAGGTGTTGTCTAAGTGGAAAGGTCGATTATAATAAAAATATCCTGGAAAAATAAGAGAATAATAGAATATCCAGGAGAAAGAAAAACCACAAAAACACAAAAAAAAGAAATAACATGTTTGATTGTATCATAGTAGGTGCGGGGGCAGCCGGCGGAACAGCAGCTTATCATCTGGCTAAGCAGGGAAAATCAGTTCTAGTGCTGGAAAAGGAATCTCTGCCACGGTATAAGCCTTGTAATGGAGGTGTGTCACCAGCGATCGCTCAATGGTTTGATTTCACTCTTACACCAGCACTTTCTCAAAAAATTACTAAAGCACGCTTGACTTGGAAAATGGGTGATGCTGTAGAAGTAGAACTTTCTCCCTCAGATTCAATTTCAGTAGTGCAACGGGATGTGTTCGACCATTTTTTGATTCAGCAAGCTCAAAAACAAGGGGCTACTCTCCAAGATAAAACAGAAGTAATAGGAGTAGAGTTTAAAGGCGAGCGCTGGCAAGTTAATACTAATAATGGCGAAACTTTTTTGGCTCGCTATCTTATAGCTGCTGATGGTGCTAATGGAGAAATGTCAAAAATGTTAGGTTTACAAGAACCTAAGCGCCGTATGGCAGTTGCTCTGGAGGTGGAAACATCTGTACCTGATAATTCTACTGTTCATTTTGAGTTCGGTACTCTAAAAAATGGCTATATTTGGAAGTTTCCTAAACCTAATGGTTATTCTTTAGGTATTACCTATTTTGTCGGAAAAGAACCTAAAGATTTAAAAAAGATTTTGACTGACTATGCTAGTCAGTCTGGTTTGGAGCTTTCTCAAAGTCAATTGTATGAGTATTCTCTCTGTTTGTGGGATGGCGATCGCAAATTACATACTGAAAATGCTCTCCTAGCTGGGGAAAATGCCGGCATAGTTGATCCTTTTACTGCAGAGGGTCTTCGCCCTTCTATCTTTAGCGGTTTAAAAGCTGCTGAAGCAATCAATCAAGCACTAGATGGTAGTAGCGACGCTCTCGAAAAATACACCCAAACAATAAAAGAAGAATGGGGCGTTGATATGGCTTGGGCACAACGACTGGCTGGTTTATTTTATCGTGTTCCCGGTATTGCTTATAAAGTCGGTGTTAATTTACCCGGCGCCACTAATCGCATGGTTCAAATTCTCTGCGGAGAAATTCGCTATTCTCAAGTAGCTGAACGCGCTATTAAACGCCTCAGCAGCAAACTTATCCCCGGTATGGGTTAATTAACTATTGGGAAATTATTGGGAATCGGTAAATATAAATTACCTATTCCCTGAAAATGATAAATTTTTAAGAAATTTAACAACAAAAATGCGCTACAGCAGAAATAAGCGTATTTACTAGAGCTTTGCAGTTTTTAGAGTTTCCCTTGGCAAATAGAAGCTAGAACAGTATATAAGCTTTAAAGTATAAAAGCATATAGTAATTTTTAAGCTCGTTTTAAGTAAAGATTTTTAAATACCTGTATTGCAGGCGTTCAAAATGCTGTATACTGAAATCTAAAAAAATATGGAGGATTAAAAGTTAAGGTAAAGGAACTAGCAGGGATAAAGGATTGTATTAATTTTTAAATATTTGAAATGACGATTTATTTTTATAAGGTTGATGCTCCCTATGGTTGCTTTTCTAATTTTTCTCCTCACGGAATTTATTTGGATGGTTATTATTGGCCTACAGTTGAGCATTATTATCAAGCACAAAAATTTGTTGGTACAGCAGATGCCGCTATTATACCAATAATTCGAGCAGCTAAAACGGCTCAGGAAGCAGCTTTTCTAGGACGCGATCGCACTCGTCAATATCGTCCAGACTGGGAAGCTGTCAAACTTTCAGTTATGCGCTCGGCAGTGCTTCTGAAATTTCTCTCTCACCTAGATATTCAAGCTATTCTCCTCTCTACCCAAGATGAAATTATTGTGGAAAATTCCCCTACCGATTACTTTTGGGGTTGTGGTGCTGATGGAACTGGCCAAAATCACCTCGGTAAAATTCTTATGGACATCCGTCGGCAAATACGTCAAGGCTTAAAGTAATTTCCGTTTAAAAAATATTTTATATTTTTGCATTTTTTATAAAAAATAAATAAAGATTTAAAATTTAAACAAAAATTAATATTAAGAGCTTGCCAGTTACACTATAAATTTCTTATAGTTATGTAAAGAAAGTTATAAGATATAAAGATTTCAGGTGTGCGTCTAGAATTTAAAAATACTCTAAAATTTACAAAAATATAAGCTTTTGGACAAAGGGAATGAATTTAGCTGATGACAAACAGACTCAAAGACAAATCTTGGACAAAGAAGTGTTACTACATAGAATGACTAGCCGAATTCGCCAATCTCTAGACTTAAAAGAGATATTGGCAGCAGCGGCGGTAGAAGTAAGGTCATTTTTAAATACAGCTCGAGTCATGGTTTATCGGTTCGATGCCGATGGCAGTGGGGAGGTGATTGCAGAATCAATTCAAGGGAATCGGCTACCGTCGATGTTGGGGCTGCACTTCCCAGCAGACGATATTCCCTTAGAAGCGCGGGAAATGTATCGCCAAATGGGAGTAAGATCAATAGTAGATGTGGCATCAGAGCAAATAGGATTCTCATACCTAAAGCGATCGCACACAGGTGAACCACTGCCAGGAGAAGAAATCCGCTACCGAACAGTTAACCCATGTCATGCAGCATATTTAAAAGCAATGGGGGTACAATCTTCCCTAGTAGTGCCACTGCTAAACGGCGAAGAGCTATGGGGATTGCTGGTTTCCCATCACTCACAACCACAGTTTATATTTGAACAAGATTTGCAAGTAGTACAACAAATTGCAGATCAAGTAGCGATCGCAATCGCCCAATCAAATTTACTCAGTTCGGTTTGTTGCCAACGAGCACAAGAAACAAATATAAATCGCGTAGCAACCCTACTGCATTCTCAGCCAACTATTCAACTAGAAGAAGCTCTCAAAGCCACAGTTGAAGCTCTCGCCGGTAGTGGCGGCAGACTCTGGATACAACAAGGAGGAAAAACCAGGAAACTATTTACTTATGGCACACAACCTACACAGATAGACGGAAAAGCAGATAAACCTCTAGAGGAACATCCCCTATGGCAAGAATGGCTGCATAGTAATAATAATAATAGCTTGTGGGCGATCGCTGACTTATACAAAGATCCTAACTTTCAAATTTTAATTCCTGCTTTCCAGAGAACCTCAATTCGCGGAGTCTTAATTGTACCCCTGCACTATCGCCAACAATTTTTCGGCACTCTTACCATTTTTCGTGAGCCAATAAACACCGAGAAATTGTGGGCGGGATATTTCGACACCAACGTCAAACAAGTAATGCCCCGACAATCATTCCAGGCGTGGCGAGAAATCAAACGTAATCAAGCCAGGGAATGGCAGAGTGAAGATATTTCCCTAGCTACAGCTCTTAGCAATCACTTTTCAATGGCTATCGAACAGTATATATTATACCAAGAAATACAGACACTCAATAGCAATTTAGAACGTCAAGTTCAAGAACGCACACAACAGCTCCAGCAAACATTACACCTAACACGAGTAGTCAAAGAAATCAGTGACCAAATACGTAGCACTTTAGATTTACAAACCATACTACAAACAATAGTCAGAGAAGTAAGAGCCTTACTTAACGCAGATCGCGTTGTCATTTATCAATTTAACACCAGGGGCGAAGGCGAAGTAACAGTAGAAGAAATCAAGGGCAATTGGCTATCAGTTCTGGGAGTTAAATCTCCAGATCGATGTTTTCCAGACGAATATTATCGCCTAGATTTTCAGGGGCGAATTAAAACGATTAATAATGTACTATTAGATAATATAACTCCTTGCCATCGCGAATTTTTACAAAGTCTACAGATTCAAGCGAATGTAATTGTACCAATAGTTAAAGAATCAGGTTTATGGGGGTTATTGATTGCACATCAATGCGATGCTCCGCGAGTTTGGCGCCAAGATGAAATCGAAGTATTACAACAACTAGCCAGTCAAGCTGCGCTCGCTATTCAACAAGCTGAACTTTACGAACAAAGCAAATTAGCTGCTGCCGACGCCAAAGCTCACGCACAACAATTAGCACAAGTGATTAAAGAACTCAAACAAACACAAACCCAACTTGTGCAACAAGAAAAAATGTCCTCACTTGGACAACTTGTTGCCGGGGTAGCCCATGAAATTAATAACCCCGTCAACTTTATTTATGGAAATTTAATTCATGTAAACGAATATGCCCAATCTTTGCTTGAACTGGTACAATTGTATCAGAAACACTACCCCAATCCGGCTGCGGAGATAATAGAAAAAATAAATGATATAGAACTAGACTTTATAATTGAAGACTTACCAAAGATGCTCTCTTCGATGAAAGTAGGGGCAGATAGAATTCGTCAACTTGTACTGAGTTTGCGGAATTTTTCACGCCTAGATCAATCGGAGATGAAACCGGTTGATATTCATGAGGGGATAGAAAGTACTTTAATGATATTACATCACCGTTTGAAAGCCAAATCAGATCGTCCGGGGATTGAGATAATTAGGCAGTATGGGAAATTGCCGTTAGTAGAGTGTTATGCCGGGCAGTTGAATCAGGTATTTATGAATATTTTAGCAAATGCGATCGACGCTTTAGAAGAGAGAGACAAACAGCGAGCGACAGCACAAATTTTAGCCAAACCTAGTCAAATTAAGATCATTACTTTTACTACTAAAGACTCAGTTGTAATCATTATAGCAGATAATGGTCCAGGAATACCAGAGGAAGTGCGATCGCGAATATTTGAACCCTTTTTCACCACAAAAGAAATTGGCAAAGGCACAGGCATAGGGCTATCTATAAGCCGCCAAATTGTAGAAGAAAAACACGGAGGCATTCTTAAATGTATTTCCCAGCCAGGCAAAGGCACTGAATTTTGGATAGAAATTCCCATTAGTTTGCCTGCGCATTCTCCAATTAAATCTAATATGTAGAGCTTTCGGAAATGTCGTATCGTTAACTGGTACGGCAAAATTTATAAAAAATTAATAATTTAATGCTTGTTTTATCTGATCAAAAGTGATATAATGTGCTTAGGCCATTATTATATTTTTAACAGGAACATAAATTATGAATTCTCAATTTTCAAAAATATGGGAGGAGAGAGGAGAGGAAGAGACAGCACTAAAAATGCTGAAGGGGAAAAACATATTTTCATTCCCCAATCCCCAAATCCCGGCTAATACCCCTATAGAAGAATACGAAATATTTGTAGTATATGATAGCGAATTGCGACACGTATGGATTAATCCAAGCGGAGCTGCCCAGTGGGGAATAAGCCTAGAAGCGGTAAGAGGTAAAAGCAATAAAGAATTATTTGGGCAAAAAGCAGCAGAAATAGAAGAATTGCTGCAAAAAGTGCTACAGACAGGGGAAAAAATAGAAGTAGATTGCAAAATTCCCTTATTAGAGGGGCTAAAAATATACCACAGTACCTACAAACCGGTAAAAGATAAAGGGAGAGTAATCGGGGTAGCTGCCATATATAAAGAAGTGAAAGAAACAAGAAATTGGCAGACATCAAAACAGAAAGAAAAACAGAGGGATAGATTCCGCTCAGAGCAGTATAAAGCTTTATCAGAAGTAGTTGCCAGAATTCGGAAATCCCTAGATTTAGAGACAATATTTAAATCCACAGCCACGGAGGTACGCCAATTAATAGCAGCGGATCGCGTAGCAGTATTTAGATTTTATCCAGAGCGGGAGTGGGAAGGAGAAGTAGTATCAGAAGATGTGCTGCCGGGATGGGTTTCGGCAATGCACACAAAAGTTCATGATCATTGTTTTGGCGAGCGCTATGCTATTTATTATAAACAAGGGAGAATAGCAGCCATAGACAATATCTACACGGCGGGTTTGAAAGATTGCTATGTAGAAATACTAGCAAAATTTCAGGTATTTGCCAATTTAGTAGCGCCTTTACGTGTAAGCGATCGCCTGTGGGGATTATTATGCATCCATCAGTGTAGCAATCCTCGCCACTGGGAAAAAGAAGAAATAGAATTTATAGCTCAGATAGCAGAGCATTTAGGAGTAGCGATCCAGCATGCCGAATATTTGCAACAAGTAAAAGAACAGTCAGAACAACTGAAGAAAGCAGCAGAAAGAGAAAAAGCAATTTCGGCTACGATAGAAAAAATTAGGAGAACTTTAGATATAGACGAAATTTTCAGCACGACAACGCAAGAAGTAAGACAGTTACTAGAATGCGATCGCGTAGCCGTGTATAAATTTTTTCCCGATTTCAGTGGCGCCTTTGTAGCCGAATCATTTGCCAGAGAGTGGTTACCTCTAGTAGGCAGTATACCCTGCATTTGCGACACCTACTTGCAAACAACTCAGGGGGGAAGGTATGCAAACAACGAAATTTTAGCAGTTGACGATATTTACCAGACGGGGTATAGCGAATGTCACTTGCAACTATTAGAGCAATTTCAAGCAAAAGCTTATGTTACAGTACCGATATGGCAAGGAGAAAAACTATGGGGATTATTGGCAGCATATCAAAACTCGCGTTCGCGACACTGGGAAAAAGACGAGATAAACTTATTGAAACAGATAAGCGTGCAAATGGGAGTAGCCTTACAACAAGCAGAATTACTAGCGCAAACTAGACATCAAGCAGAAGAGCTAGCTACAACTTTACGCAACTTACAGCAAACCCAAGCTCAACTTATTCAGAGCGAAAAAATGGCTAGTTTAGGACAATTAGTAGCAGGTATTGCCCACGAAATAAACAATCCTGTGAATTTCATCCACGGCAACCTCACCCACGTCAGTAATTATGTCCGAGATTTGATAGAATTGGTAAAAATTTACCAGCAAGAGTATACTACAACTCCAATTATTAAAGAAAAAATAGAAGCGCTCGACCTAGAATTTTTAATTACAGATTTACCAAAAACTCTCTCTTCAATGAAAGTAGGCACAGAGAGAATTCGTCAGTTGGTGCTTTCTTTGCGGAATTTTTCCCGTCTCGACGAAGCCGAGAGCAAACGAGCTAATATTCATCAAGGAATCGATAGCACTTTATTAATATTGCAGCACCGCTTGCAAGCAAAAAAAGAGCAGCAGAGCATTGAAGTGATTAAAGAATATGGGCAACTGCCTCTGGTGCAATGTTATCCTGCCCAGTTGAATCAAGTATTTATGAATCTGTTAAGTAATGCAATCGATGCCCTGGAAGAGGGGAATACCTCACAGCCTACAATTTGGATTCGCACACAAGTACAACAGGGCAATCGTGCTATTATTAGTATAGCAGACAATGGTCCAGGAATACCAACAGCAATACGCGATCGCATCTTTGATCCATTTTTCACCACCAAACCAGTAGGAAAAGGTACTGGGCTGGGGCTATCCATCAGCTATCAAATCATTGTCGAAAAGCACGGCGGCGTCATCCAGTGCCTTTCTCAACCCGGTGAGGGCACAGAATTTCGGATCGAGATCCCCATTCAGCCCGCACTAGAGGGCAAAAGTGGGTAGCGAGATTTTTTATTTCCCTTTTAGTTAACTTTTGTCAAATTTTAGAAAAATTTAATAAAATTTTTATATATCAACTCACAAAAGGCATTTCTTGATGGATAATACCTAAAAAGAGCTTTTGGGAGTCTGTCAATGGTTGTGCAGGTACGGAAATGAGTCGCTGTCTAAAACCAACCTCGATTTCCGTGCATTTTTAGAAAAAAGATGCACTCGCAGTCGCTTTAAGCATGACTGCATATATTTTGGAAAAGGGAGTGCCTCAGGTCAGGAACCTTTTTTACCAATACAGCAGAAAAACGAAAAATGGTAGCAAAAAAAGAACTAGAAAGTACTTACAACGAGGAAGAACCTATACACCTAACTGGTTGCATTCAGCCTCACGGTTTGTTATTCGTATTGAAAGAGCCGGAATTAAAAATTTTACAGGTGAGCGATAATACAGCCCAAATATTAGGAATTCCAAGTAGTTATTTTATCGATAGAAGTTTGATTACGCTGCTCGATAATAATCAAATAGAACAATTGAGAGCAGTTATCTACAATCAAAAATTAAATGATGATGATACGAAACTATTAAAGTTAACATTTTACTTGCCTTATAAAACGATAAAATTTGATGCTATAATACATAGAACAAACGGAGGATTAATTTTAGAATTAGAGCCATCGAAACAACAAATAGAATTTATAAATTTTTATAATTTGGTGAGAACAGCAGCCAACAAAATACAAAGTGCACCAGATTTTAAAAGCCTCTGTCAAGCGCTCGCTTCAGAAGTGAGAAAAATTAGCGGATTTGACAGAGTAATGGTTTATAAATTCGACGAACAAGGGCACGGATGTGTAATTGCGGAAGATAAATTAGAAAATTTACCTTCTTATGAAGGATTACACTACCCATCCTCAGATATTCCACCAGAAGCAAGACGACTGTATTGTTTAAATTGGCTAAGATTGATTGCCGACGTCAATTATAAACCAGCAAAAATTATCCCAGCTATTAATCCCATAACTTACGAACCGATAGATTTAACCTATAGCGTACTGAGAAGTATTTCGCCCTGTCATATAGAATACTTACAAAACATGGGCGTCAGCGCTTCAATGTCTATTTCTTTAATGAAAGGAGATAAGTTGTGGGGGCTGATAGCCTGCCATCATTACTCGCCTAGATATGTAGCTTATGAAGTTCGCAAAGCCTGTGAGTTTTTAGGGCAAGTGATGTCGCTAGAGCTATCATCAAAAGAAGAAAGTGAAGATTATGAGTATCAATTACAATTAAAAAGCAATCTGGCTAAAATAATCGAATACATGAGCAATGAGAAAAATTATATTGAAGGATTATTTAAATACAATCCCAACGTATTAGATTTAGCAAATGCGACAGGAGCATTCGCCCAACTAGGAGGTAAAATTAGAACAATAGGCAAAGTACCACCGGCAGAAGAAATAAACAAATTAATAGAATGGTTAAACAGCAGCAACGAAGAAGTATTTTCTACAGATTGTTTAACAAAAATATACAAACCGGCAGAAGAATATAAAGAAATAGCCAGTGGGATATTAGCTATTTGTATTTCTAAAAACCAAAATAATTACGTTATTTGGTTTCGCACGGAAGTAATAAAAACAGTAAATTGGGCGGGAAATCCAAAAGAGATAAAAGGTGAAGAAGAGAGAGAACGTCTAAACCCAAGAAAATCATTTGAATTGTGGAAAGAGACAGTAAGGGGAAAATCTTTGCCGTGGAAAACGTGCGAAATTGAGACGGCAAAAGAACTGAAAAACGCAATAATTAAGATAGTGTTGCGGAAAGCAGAAGAACTGGAAAAATTAAATGCGGCACTGATAGAATCGGAAAAAAGAGAACGAGAAAGAGCGGCACAATTGCAAACAGCATTGCAGGAACTTAAGCGAACTCAAACTCAACTGGTTCATGCTGAAAAGATGTCATCTCTTGGTCAATTAGTTGCAGGATTAGCTCATGAAATTAACAATCCGGTAAACTTTATTTATGGGAATATATCCTATGCAGATAAATATAGTCAAGATTTGATTCAACTCGTAAATCTATACGCCCAGCACTACCCTCAGCCGGTGTTGGAAATTCAAAAAGTAATCGAAGATATTGAGCTGGAGTTTTTACTGGAAGATATGCCCAAACTGCTAAAATCAATGAAGGTGGGGGTAGATAGGATTCGTGATTTGGTGCTGTCACTGCGGAACTTTGCGCGGCTGGATGAAGCAGAAAAAAAGTTAGTCAATATTCACGAAGGCATCGACAGCACTCTGTTAATTTTAAGCAATCGGCTGAAAGTAAAATCAGATACTCCGGGTATTCAATTGATCAAAGAATATGGGGATTTGCCGCTGGTGGAATGTTTTGCGGGGCAAATGAATCAGGTGTTTATGAATGTGCTAGCAAATGCGATTGACGCTTTGGAAGAGAGGGATAAACAGCGATCGCTAGAAGAACTTCTTGCAGCACCCAGTCAAATTCTGATTCGCACTAAGATAGGAACTGGAAAATTAAAAAATAATGAGCAATATGTGATCATAATTATCGCCGATAACGGTCCGGGAATTCCAGAAGAAGTACAAAAACGACTGTTCGAGCCATTCTTTACTACAAAACCAGTAGGCAAAGGAACAGGGTTGGGATTAGCGATAAGCTATCAAATTGTCGTTGACAAACACGGCGGGAATTTAAAGTGCTTCTCTCAACCAGGGAAAGGCACAGAGTTTTGGATCGAAATTCCCGTGAAAGCGAAAAAATAGGCGCTCGCTTCAATAACGCCTTCGCCGCTGCTGCCACTGGGCGATAAGTTGCTCAGCCTCTGCATAAACCGGCGCAAAAGCAGGCACCATTTCTGCAGCAGCAATCGCCGCATTAAACTGACGACGAGCAGCCCTAGCCTTAGCAATATCAAGGATAGCCTGGCTCCACTGGGCAATTAGCTGCTGAGCATCAGTATACTTCGGTTGCCCAGGTTTAATAGAGCTAAGAGAGGCGATTGCTTGCACATAAGAAGTGAGCTGTTTTCTACGTGCCAACAGAGAAGCAGCTTGTATTAAATTCTGATTAGCTTGTTGGAGAGCGGCTTCTTTCTGCCACTGTGCAATAAGTTGTTTAGCTTTCTCTGCCAAAACCAACCGATCTTTTGGCACCAATTGAGCAGCAGCGAGCGCCCCTGCGAAATTCCCCTGTTTAGCTCTAGCCTTAGCAATATCCAGAATTATACTGCCCCAGCGATCAATATTTTCCTGCGCTTGTGGATAGAGAGGATCGTTTGCAGAAATTTGACGAGCAATCGCGATCGCAGAAGCAAACTGAGACGCTTGTAAAGGTAGAATTGCCAGAGTCGCCTTGTCGAGGAGCAATTGACTAGACTGCTGCTGCTGCTTTTCCACTGCTTCTGATTCTGACTGAACTCTGGCAGTGGGTGATGATTGCGCCACTTCTGGAGTTACTGGAGTTACTGGTTGGAAATCTTGAGAATAGTTACTACTGAAGAGCCAGCGACTAGCGAGCGCCCCCAGCACAAACATCACCACCGCTACGCCACTCCACATTAACAAGTATTGTTGTTTTATAGCTGCTTTCGTTTGCCAATCTTTACCCTTATCCGTATCAACAGATAACGGGATTAGAGATTGACTGCTTATTTCATTTTTCCCCTTTATCAGTTGGCCATTCTTTTGTCCTCTGCTACTACTACCGTTTTTATAGTTATCATAATTATAAACCGCATTACCATTAGCCCTGCCTGTGCTACTGAGGACCAATAACTCGCGATTTACAATTGCCCCATTTTCTTTCGGCTGCCAAATCAATTGCTGCATATTTTCCGGAGGGTTAACAGCAACCAGAGGCTCTTGCGGTGGCAGCCAGAGATGTTCACTCAATTGTGGCAAGCGCTGGCTCAAATAGCAAATCAAGTCTTTTATAGTCACACACCGACTGTAGCGCAGGCATTCTAATAGAGCTGCTGTAAATAAGCCGTGACGCAAAACCCCGCTTTCTCTTGAAAATTGATCTGGAAGGCAGGAAAGAATGGTGGGAATTTTTAGTTTTTTAGCGAGCGCTGCTATTTCTGTTCCTATTTCCCCGCTACGGTTTATGTCCAACAACAGTAGTAGTTTTAGAGGTGGATTAACCCCCTCTTGCGCAGATTTGAGAATTTTTAGTAGCGAGCGCGCCGCTATTCCAGAAGCCGCTACATCTTTCGGATTCCCTTCCTGGGGCATCAGGTATTCTTCCCCATTTTCCCTTACCCCATAACCACACCAAAATAGCCAGAGTATATCCCCCGCTCCTAGTCTCTGGCAGAATTTCTTTACCCATTCTTCTATTGTTTCCCGATTTGGATAGGTTGAGTGCCCTCCCACTGACGGCGAGCTGTCTGTTAACAGTAGGCATCGCTCCGGCGGCAATCCTACTTCACCCACCAGGAAATTTTGTAGCGCTTGCGCGTCTTGTTGGGCATAAGATAGGGGTTGGAAAAACTGATATTGATTGATGCCTATAGCGATGCAAGCCTGATTTCCTACCATACCTCCCCCCTTCGGTGTCGCTCTCGTGTCGAAAATTTAACATATTTTATGAAACTCTCGACAGCTAGTTTCCCTCTGAGCAATGCCACCGCTTTAATAATTCTTTAATTTTCGCTCTCATATTTTTTAATAAAATATTATAGAGTAATTTGCGTGTCTGCTTATAAGTAGCATAAACTAGAAATAACAAACTTCTCAGCAAAAAGAGTCAATTATCCTAGGAAGGAGAGTTCAATCAATGGCGATCGCAAGCAACAGGGAATCAGCTATCACAACTGCTGCACCTGCAAACCAGAAAGCAGGCCAAACCCACTTACTGAAAAAAAAGCACCCTAAAAAACACAACCACTATCGATTTGAAGATTTTTTTCAGTTTCAACCAGAAATTGGTACAATTTCCGACTGGAACGAGAACCGTAATATATTCGCTGCCGAAGATTTTATCATCGGGCTGCAAGAAGGATTAGAAGAAGAAGTAGGCAACGCTTCAGCAGTGATAATGTACACAATCGGCTGTCAATGGGGAAGCAAAGACGCGATCATTTTTAGAGAATGGTTTGAAAAAGAATTTGAACGCGATATATACAATTCTAATTTAATGTTTCTATTAGAAACTTGGTGGTGGCCATTTACAGCTCAAGGATGGGGACGCTGGGAAGTAGATATGAGCGATCGCAAGCAAGGATTTATCTTTATCAATCTCTTCGATTCCGCCGTAGCTCGCACCCTAGGCGACGTCGGCAAACCAGTCTGTTTCCTTTATGCTGGATTATTTTCTGGCTTCTTCACATCTCTAGTCAAAAAACCTCTCAGCTGCATCGAAATCCAATGCTATTCAATGGGAGAAACCTACTGCAAATTTCTACTGGGAAACAAAGATCGCATCGATGCCGCCGCCTTCTGGCTCAATGAAGGTGCCACAGCCCGCGATATCCAAAAACGTCTGCAAGATGGGGAGCGACTAAAATGAACACCGATACTTCTTGGTTAAAACTCTCCGTTGCAGAATTTTTCAACCAGTGCAACTGGTTTGGTCAAACTCTGACACTCCCCGACTGGCTACCCGCCTCCAGTCAACCTATACCTTTAACTGTATCAGTAGCAAAATTCTTTCAGGCGCTTCCTTGGGAAGGAAAACCCACCGTAGGCTCTCTACCCAAACCACCCTCCACCCCACCATTGGAGGCACTCCAAGAACCGAAAGAAACAACCCTAGCAGATTTTATGGATTTATTTTAAAAATAGTAAATGGAAAATTAAAAACTGATAATTATGCATCCCAAAATAGAAGCCTTAATAGAAGAGGCAGAAAACCGCTACTTGAAACCAGAAGAAATAGAATCTTTCAAGCAGTACGCTATATTAATCGCCCAAAGCTTAAAAGTATACGAATCTTTGCGCGATAAAGAAATAGAAATTTTTCAACCCGTAGCAGATAAGCTAGTAATAGCTTTTCCCCAAACTGAAAAGGAAATATTAGAAAAAGTATTAAAACACTGGTTGATGGTATTACGCTACTGCGCAATGGCTATGCTATTAAATGACCGAGAATACTTACAACGACACCTACTAGACTGGCTAAAAGGACTGGTGCAAACGCACCAAACTACAGAAATTGAGGCGAAAGTTTACGAATTCCTACAGGAGCGCCTAAAAGAATTACTCTCTCCGCAGGCTTTAGCACTATTGCAACCTTTTTTAGAACAAGCACGCTCTACTCTCTTGGAAGCAAATAGTTAAAAAATTGATAGGGAAAAATGAGCAAGATTTCAATTGCCGAACTGCTAGATTCTAAACGCCTACCCGGTAATTACTTTGCCCCTGGTTCTTATATTCGAGGAGATTTAGAACTCGGTTTGTTAGAAAATCGCCGGGGCGATCGCTTTCTGGCTTTGCCAGATACTTTAATTGAAGCAATTTATACCGGACTTGAACAAGAAACCGGCTCAGCTGCAGGCTTAGTATTATTTAACTGCGGTCGCTGGTGGGGAAAAAATTTCTACATCCGTTTTTGCGAAGAAGTGAGCGAATACTATGGCCAGCCTGTAGCCGAAATGGAGATGATAGAATTTATCCAATGTTTACAACAGTGCTGGAAATGTCTAGGATGGGGGATCTTTGAACTAGATCATACTTATTACCAGCATGGTTTTTTAGAAATAAAAATCACTAATTCTCCCTTCGCCGCCAAAGCTCCAAAAGGTAAGTGCCCCTCATGCTTTTTAGAAGCCGGAATATTGAGTGCTTTTTTCAGCCAGCTCACAGGGCGAGAGCTCGGCTGTGTACAAACTACCTGTGAATCTTTAGGAGCTGATTGCAATCGGTTTATAATCGGATTGAATGAGCGCCTCAAACCTGTAGAATCATGGGTTGCCGAAAAACAAGACCATCAGAGTATTATGGAAAAATTATGTAGTAAATAGTTAATTTGAATTATTTTTTTCAATATCAAGGCGGTTGAGTTCCCAAAGCGGACGAAATAGCGCCGCTTCCTCAGGTGTCAAATACTCTGATACAGTTTCTAGCATTAATTTATAGGTAATGTCGGCGCTTTCTTCCACATTTAACGCCCGCAATACTGTTTTAAACCAGACAATAAATCGGTTGCGCAATCGCTCAGCATCATCGATGAGCAAAGCAGCCGCTGTTTGCCGCAAAACTCTCACCGTATCCAACCGCCATTTTAAAGTAGCGTCTTCAGAACCATTACAAAATAAATTAGGATTAATTGATAGAATTTTAGCTTGTACTTTCCGGATAATTTCCGCTTCAGACGCTTTAATTTTTTCGTAAGCACTTAAACGTAAATTAAAAGACTTAAAATAGTTTTTTAAAAATTGCAGCTCGTAAGCCGTGGCATAGCGACCATCAGCTTTGGCGCTCAGGTGGGCTAGTTGACTTAACATTTACTTAACTTTTGATTATAAATTGAAGTTATTAAAAGAAATTGTATAGCTTATCCGCCTCAAGCATCTGTAGTTTGAGCCAGATACTGTCCGACTTGAAAGCGAGTTTCTTCAAGCTGCTTAATCACAGAGCGAGTAATCAACTTTCCAGCTTCTACCACAACTTGGCCAGTAATTGGATGCAGTAAATCTTGTTCCGCACGACGACCTATTAGCGCTTCTATATCTTGAATAGCGTTAATGTACATCCCTGCCGGCAGCTCTACCACCACCCCTTCATCCAGCACCCTCGCCTGACATGCTAAGCGAGAATTAGACTTGGCAGTAGTAATCACAGCTAAAGTTCTTTCCTCTCGCCGACTAATTGGAGAGAGAGCATTCATGCCCTGTTTGATATAAACGTGACAGGTAGCACACATACCCCTACCCCCGCATTCTTTTAAGACATGCAGTTCATTGGCGATTAGGGCAGATAGGATATTAGTATTGGTTTTAACTGCTGCCTCCCAGGCAATAGGGTCTAGTCTAATGATTTTAACCATTTTTTTGTTATTGCTCTGTTGACAATCTTATTCTAACAGGTAACCTGTGTACTTTATATTTATATCAGGTATTTGTTTCTCGCTAGATAAAGTCACTGGTGGTTAATAGCCTGCTGGTCGCTATTAATAGATTTTAAAAAAATTAACGACACAAAGAAAACAAGAATCTTGATAATTTAGGTAGAGAAAAAGCGGGCGGAAGGCTGGCGATCGCTACTTTTATATATAACCAAAGTGAGACACTTATCCTCTTATAAAAAATATGAACCAAAAAGAATCAGAGAAATATCTCTTGCGATCGCGTCAGAGCACCGCGCCAAAGTCCAAATACCGGATTTTAGCCCTAATTGGCATTGGCCAATTTGGCAGAGTTTTTTGCGCAGTCAATCGCCAAACAGGCGAAATCGTCGCTCTCAAAGAACTTAGTCACGACAAAGCACCCACAAAAAAATTTCTGCGAGAACTCGGCTCAGCAATTATCCAAGAGCACCCCAACATCGTTACCTGTTATACTTTAGAACATACCGACACCAGTCGGTACCTAGTAATGGACTACTGCGAAGGCGGAACCCTGCGTAACCTGTTAGAGCAAAACGGTTCCTTAAGACTAGCAGAAGCCTTAAAATTAATCATAGGTATTTTAGCAGGTTTGGAATCTTTACACCAGAGAGGAATAGTTCACTGCGATATCAAACCAGAAAATATCCTCCTGACATTAGGGAGTGACGGCTGGATACCCCGACTGTCTGACTTTGGAATTGCTCTAGAATTTCTACAAAGCAAAAAAACTTCAAGCTCCAAAGCAGATACAATAATGGGTTCGCCGGGATACATGGCTCCCGAGCAATTTTATGGGCTATATTCCCCAGCCTCTGACATATATGCAGTAGGAATTATTTTATACGAAATGATAGTAGGCGAGCGCCCCTTTAAAGGAATTCCCAGCAAATTAATGTGGGCGCACATGAATGAGCGGAAACTACTGCCAGAAGACATACCAGAGCCACTACGAGCAATAGGGCAAAAGTCTCTGGAAAAACTGCCAGCGCGGCGATTTGGCAGTGCTGCAGAAATGGCAGCTGCTATCAGACAGGCAGCAGAAGCTCCCTTAGTGAAACAATATAGCAAGCGCCGTCTACCTTGGAAACCATCTGCTAAGCCAATTCGTCTCAAGCCCTTACCTGAATCCTACCGCAAAATAGTACCATATCCCTTAAATCAGCTTGCCTCCTGTGAGGAGACACTTTACGGAGTAGCAGAAAATCAAATAATAGTCTGGAAAGCGCCTCACAAATGTCTTGGCAGAGTAAGATTATTAGAAAAATCAGAAAAAGTACTAACCTTACAGGCGCGCCCACAGGGTTGTCTGGTATTGACGCAGGAGCAAATTTACTGGATAGGAATTAGTCGGTATCAGATACATAAGCTTTTGCATATCTCGCAACCATTTACTGCTACCGTCTCTCCACAAAGTAAGTGGTTAGCCGTCGCTAGTATAGGAAATCTCTATTTCTATTCCTTGTCAGGATTACAAAATACTACAGCCGCACCCCGTGTATATCATTGTCGCTTTTCAGAAGCGACGCTTCCAGAATTGATTTTCCTAGACGAGCGCCACTTACTGGCTATTTGGAATATACCCACAAACCATGAAAGCCGTTTTAAAATATATACACGCCGGGGGCAAGAAATAATTGTCTCCCATTTGCCAGTGCAATTCCGGCATGACAAGAATCATCGCTTTTTAGTGTTAAGTAATGAAGATTATACTCTATTCGGGATTAACTCTGATTCAACTGCGGCTTTGCGCATACAGTTAAAACCTTGGCAAATTACACGGATTCCTTTAGAAATAGAGCCAGAGTGCTGGGGGGTTTTTGGAGATGAGTACTTTGTTGCTTCACGGCAAGGTAAGATAATTTTTTATGACAACCAAGGGCGAGCGCAAATACTAAAAGTGCCAAAAAATATCCTGGCAGTTACTGGGTGGAAAAAAAATAATATAGCGATCGCTACTTGTCAAAACGAGCAGAGCTATTTATACTGCATAAAATTAAAAACAGAAAAAGAGAATGAATGTCATCAGTAAAACTATCCTTAGACTGAATCAGCCAGCAATAATCAACCCCATCACAACTACCCAATTTTCAGTAAGCAAACGCACTATAGAAGCTATGCAGCGGTTGATAGCAATTATCACAGAAATACGCTCGCCGCATGGGGGATGGCACCAACATTTACCACCAACTCCAGAAAATTTAGCCCCTTATGTTGCCGAAGAAGCCTGCGAAGTTTTAGATGCTTGGCAAAACGATAATATAGAAATAAACAGCACAAAAAAAATCAAAAAATCTCAATATATATTAATCGAAGATTTAATTCCAAAACTGCTCTGGTATTTAGTCAAAAGCTCTCAAGAAATCATGCAACTGCTCACAGGAGTAAAAGCCCGATGCTGTCTGCCGCAAACAGAAGCAAAAAGCGGCACACTACGGCTAGCAGTTATTTTAGAAATTGATACAGGAGACGAGCGCTTATCAATTGATATTGCCACCCTACAGCCTTTAAAAAAACCCTTGCCAGAAGAAGCAACTATTCAGATATTTTCGAAATTTGAACCAATCACAGCTAAACAGTATATACAGCAGTTGCGCGAACAAATTCTCGCCGCCAGCCCAGAAATTAGCATCTTTCTAGAAACCACATACGTAGAAATACTTAAACCATGTAGCAATTGGAAAAAGGCCTCCGTAAAAATAACACTTGCTTTTGAATTTATAGATATAAAAAATAATAAAATTAGCCCAGTTGCAAATACAGAATTTCAAGAAAAAACTTACATCATATTTAATGATTCAGAATTTTTAGAAAAAAACTATCAAAGTTTAGTTTATGAAAAATTAATAGTTACAAAAAATGCTGCCAATAAGAAAATTAACCAAATAATAGCAGCAGCGTGCAGTCTAGCAGACATACAGGCCGAACAGCAAAAAAAACAATGGCAATGGCAAGAAATAATGCAGAGAATGTTGTGGCAGATTGTCAGCAGTTCATATGAAATAATGCAACTAACCGGCGGCGTAGAAGCAAAGGTTTTACAACAGCAACAAAATTGGAAAATCGGCACCCTGCGCTGTAAAAATATTCTCAGATTAGAAGCAAAAGAATTAAATTTAAATTGGGATTTAAGCAGCGGAGAAAAAGTATATAAAAATATGTCTAAAAATATTGAGATAATTGCTCCGACTGCGATCGTGCAATCCTCATCAATTCGCCTATTACAAGAAGCAATACCAGCCCACACCCTCTTGAAAAAGCTGAAACGACAGATTATATCAATAATACCAGAAATAGAACATTTTATCAAAGGTACCAATATAGAGTGGCTTACTTGCGAGGGAGATTGGCAGCCCGCCTCGATTCAACTCAGACTCGCTCTTGAGTTTATTCCTTGAATATATAATAAAAATAGTTATGATTTTTTGAGAATATAAGAAAAAACAAGAAAGAAAAATGTACATCTATGCTATAATGAGAAAAACAGAGACAAAATTAGAATTGCCAGCCAATGGGATTGCTTTTGAATTAAAAGCGATCGCAGTTGGTAACCTATTAGCGCTAGTCGAGCCACTACTCACCATAGCCGCACTCGAAAAACTAGAAGAAAAAGCCCTCATCCAAGCAGTTTTATCCCATGATAGAATTATCTGTGAAACATTCAAACAACAAACACTATTACCCTTACGCTTCGGCACCTGCTTCATATCACCAGAAGCACTAGAAAATCACCTACTACAGCACCAGGAAGAATACTTACAACAACTCGCCTGTTTAACCGATAAAGCTGAATATTGTATAAAGTGTGTACCCAGGGAAGCACCGACACCTACCATTCCATCCTCTGCAAAAGGCAGAGAGTATTTTCTCGCTAAGAAACAGCGCTACCAAACTCAGCAGGATTTTCAAGCTGAGCAAGCACAACAGTGGCTTTTTGTACAGCAAAAACTTGCCCAGTATTATCCTAATGCCCTTATTACTCCGCAGGGAAATACTCAGAAAATTTATATTTTGGGTAACTTTATACGCGCTCGCATCCCTTCACGCCCAGAAGATCCCTTCCTTTCCCAGCAAGTACAAAATTGGCAGCAAACCTGTTCCCATTGGGAATTTTACCTAGGAGAACCCCTACCTCCTTATCATTTTGTTACACAAACTATTAATTCTTAAACCAATTTCTGAGAAAAAACAGCTTGCCCTGCCTGCACAACTAACAGTATTTTTACGGATTAAGTCATCTTATTTTATAAATTTTAACATCTTTAAACCTGAATGTTACAAATTGCATCAAATCCTTGCAGAAGAAAAATTTTTCGCTCAAACTGAGAATAGAGTTAATTAAAACTAGCTAAGATGCGTAGTATTAATTCCCTATTGGAAGAGCTAGCCAATCAGAGCGAAGGGCGGTATCTCACCGCAACAGAGCTGCAGCCAGTGCAGCGATATTTAAAAAGCTTCTCGAATCGCCTGCAAACCTACAACCTGCTAAGAGATAGAGCAGATAAGCTAGTGCAGCTGGCGCTGAAAAAATTTTTAGTTCTCGAACCAGAAATAATGCAAAAGCACGGCAAAAGATGCCAGTATGACATGGCGCAAGTGCTACGCTACATTGCCCTATCAGTACTCAGAGACGACGAAAAATTTTTCAAAGAAAATTTATTTTTCTGGCAGGCAAATATTCTCACCGCTTATCGCCAGAATAATACTTGCTTAACCGCATATCGCTGCTTGCAGGAAGTTCTAAGCGAAAACCTGCCAGCTCCTGCCTATCAGTTGATAGAACCCTATATCGAGATAATTTTGCAAACCCTAGACTTGCCACCTAAATTGATGGCAAGCGTTCAAAAAGCAAGTAGTAACTAGAAAATATTATAGCCACCAGCTAGAAACGCCAATAAGACTAAAACTATGCTATTAAAAGAACCCATTACTACTCATCATAATGCCTCACCTGAAGAACGCAAGCAAATCCTGCTGCAAATTTACCGTCAAGTGTTGGAGCGGGTACCCTATATAGCGGAACGTCGCCAGATAGCAAATTTAGAAAATGAATTTATTAAAGGGAAAATCGGCATCCGACACTTTCTAAAAAGACTAGCAGTCACTCCATTATATCTGCAATCATTTTACGAGCGCAGCTCCAATGTCAAATTTATCGAGAATGCGATAAAACATTTTTTAGGGCGCGCCCCCCACGACGAAGCAGAAATTCGCTTTTATGATAATTTGCTGGTGCGTCGAGGAGTCGGGGCAATGGTTTCAGAAATGATAGACTCAGAAGAATACCGCAAGGCATTTGGTTGTTTTACGGTTCCCTATTGGCGTAAACGTCACTACGAATCAGCTAATGATTATCTAGAAAGTAGTTTTTTAGAAAAAGAATATGCGGGGCAAAGGGGCTGGGCAATTCCTACTCTCTACTGGCACGAGCTACACCTCGACTGTAGCGGTGGAATTTGCCGCCCTGCTTGGTTGCCTTCTAGACGGGTACGTTCTTAATATTTGTTTAACCCGGGGTAAACCCCGGGGATATTTTTGTAACAACTTAGTTATTTTTTATCGCCTTATCTAGCTCAGCCTGTCTCCTCATTAACCGCTGTACACTCACCAATGCCCGATTTAATTCATAATTGCGCAGCTCTGGATTGTGTAAATATGCCTGCTGTTCTTCCTCAATCATAAGCACATCTTGACGAACTAAACCGTCGAGCAATTTTTGTGCAGAACCAAATAAACTATTTTTAATAAATTTGCGGAACCACACAGGCAATTTATGTAAACGCCAAAAGGCATTTAATGAGGTAAAATGAACTAGATAGGCACGGGTAGCAGTTTCGCTCACTGGACAAAGTAGACAGTAAATTTTAAAATCTTTGCCTAAAGTAGACACCCAATGCGGGTAAATATAGCTGACGTCTAATGGCTCAGGGTGGAGGCGACGCAGTGCTGGGAAAAATAGTTGCGAAATTGACCATATTTTGTCAATTCGGTAATAGCTCTGCGCTTGATAGTGAGCGTCTACCCGATTGTTATTTTCGTTAATATCTTGCAGCTCTGGATTAGCCCACGCTTGCCAATTTTGATGTAAGTGCCCGTGGTACATATCCATAAGATTTTCGATTAAATAGGAATAGTGGGCGTTGCAGTTGATAGTGGAAACGGTAGCGATGTAATTGAGGTGATCCCATTCGGGAACTCCTAGGGGAGGGTTCGTATCTGCGAGCGCTTGTTTCCCCGGAAATAGCCAGATAAAACCGTCTAATTCTTTTACTGGATATGAGCGGATTTTACAGGTGGGCAATTTCTGGTTTTTCCCTAAATAAGGCACTCCTACACACTCGCCACTTGACTTAAATTGCCAGCCATGATATTGACATTGTATAATATCCCCAATAACGCAACCATGACTAAGTTTTACCTGACGGTGAGGGCAGCGATTTTCTAATGCACAAACAGTGCCGCTACTATCACGGAATAAAACGATCGCTTGATTCCAAAGAATAACGCCTACGGGTTGGTTTTTCACTTCGGTGCTGCGTGCCACCACATACCAGTGATTACGATTGATGCCTAACTTGCGGATGTGGGGCTGCGAATTTTTTAAAGATGCCGATTCCATGATATTATTTAGATTTCTTTAAGTAGAGAATGTAGGAAACAGAATGTTTCGGGTAAGCACTTTTCTGAGCAGTGCCGACAACAGTTTCATAATATTTATATAATTCCAGGGTAAAGAGATGCGCTCGCTCGCATCTCTTAACAGGATTAAATTTGTAGCCAACCTTGTGGATTTACAGAAAAAAGAACTCTCCGCTGTAATCCTTCCCGGTGTAGAATTGCATTTGCAGCCAGCAATCCACTACTGACAGCGCGCTCCATTAAACCGCAAGGAAAAGGCATTTTTACCCAATCTCCGGCAAAAATTAAATTAGGAACACCACAACAAGTTTCCGGGCGCTCGGCATAACTACCTGGGGGATAGCCTGAGAAATTCTTTTGATTGACTAATTCCCGGTGCAACATCTTTGCGCCTTTGAGTGCAGGCACAATTTCGTACAATTCCTGCTCGAAAGTAGCTAGTAAAGCTTGCTGGGTGGGGAAGTCTTTTTCTTTATAGCAGTAAGCGTGTAATTCGACAACACTACCGCCGGTTTTTCGATTCCACTCGATAAATTGTTCTTGGATACGGTGGTAAAGGGTGATGCTGTCAGTAAGTTTGTAACCAGAAAGAGAGGTAAACCAACTATGTTGCCACTCAAAATCGCGATCAAACCAGAAGCGAGCGACGGCAAAGGGATCAGCGATCGCTAATTTTTCCACTCCCTCTTTTACTTGATTATTTACTTCCCCCGTCATCAAAGTAAAAAGATGTTGCACTCCCGGTACATCGGTAGCAATCACATAGTAATCTGCTTTGAGAATATTTTTTGCTTTCGGTAGCTTAACAGACGCCACCAATTGCAGCTCTTCTTTCTTCCGTTGTAGCACTTTGAAACGAGGCAAATCCCGTTTAGCAGGTCCTTTTATAACTTTACCATCAGCGTTAAAAATTGCACCGTGACAGGGGCAGTGAAATTCGCCGTTTGTTTGCGGCTGAAGAGTGCAACTTTGGTGGGTGCAAGTCAGAGAAATTGCTTCTTTGCCACCAGATGTAGCGACAAAAACGCAATCGCCTGCTCCGAAATATTCTTTTTCTCCCGCTTTAGAAAGTAAGGAATTACGCTTCACCCAAAAAGGAACCGAATTGCCCGCATCACCCTGATAGTAACTGAGAGAATCAATTTGCCCATCTTGCCAGTGAATATTACTAACAACCGCCTCAGTAACAATGGTGCCACCCGCCCGTTTTATTGCTTCAGCGATGGGCTGCACCAACGACGTACCCATATCTTGCCGGGTACCATTAAAAGCCAGCCCCTCTGGATTACCAAAAAAGTAAAAATGGAAAAATTGCATTAATTCACCAGCACTAAGCATATCGGGGGCATTCAAAGTGGATTTAGCAAAGGGTAAGAAATATAAATCGTATAGCCCTTGAGGAAAATCTTGTGCCGCCCATTCAGCAACCGATAAATGATCGAGACGCAGGTAAGTTTTTTGGGGGTGAAAACCGGTAATGGCTCGGAAAACTTGCCAGTGGGCGGGGTTGGTAAGGTTGATTCCCCAGCGTAGACGATTGGAAGAAGCGAGCGCTAAATCTACGATATTCCAGGGAAACGCCGAATGACTGGGGCGAAATACTTCTGGCTGATATTTGTTATCGCGGAAAAGCAGAGAGTAGAACTTTAAATCCACAAAATTTTTCGTAATGCCCAACTCAGCAACAATACTTTTAAGATTATAATATTGGGGGAAAAAGCCGTGGAAACCATGTTCCATCATAAAAGTTTCACCGCCTACTTCAATCTGCCAACTAGCTATTTTTCCCCCCAATTGGGGCGAGCGTTCTAACAGCGTTACTTTAAAACCCCGTTGACTGAGTTCGTAAGCACAAGCTAGCCCTGCCAATCCCCCTCCAATCACCACAACCTTTAACGGGCGGCTCGTAAAAAACGGCAAATCTAAAGTATCCTTTTGAAAAACCGTTGGCTGAGGCTTTACAAATCGGGAGTATCCTATAACTCCCGCCACAGCACTAACACCAAACATCTTTAATAGGGCACGTCGGGATAGGGGTAGCGATTGCGCGTACTTCGATAAGTCACTCATAAAATACTCAATCAACTTCTCACTAGATGAAATATTTACGGGAAACAATAGCAATAGCACAACGCATTATGATTGAATTGTTGCGGAGGCGACGCAGCACTTCTTACCGGGGATTTTCTTTGCTCACAGTAGCATCGGCATCGCTCAAACTCTCCTTATCTATACGTTGGCGGCTTTTTGGAATACCAAGTTTCAAGGCTCACTCTTGCTGGGAAGCGCAATTATTCTCCTTAAAACGCAAAAATACGGTTTTGCAGTTCAGCGCATTCCCTGGCTCGCATTCTCGTGCGCTTAGAACATATTTATATAGAGTAGCCCCTGGGTTAATTTTATTAACGAAGAGGGATTAATTTTTATTAAATAACGTATATATGTATATATGCAAGAAAAAGATAATAAAAACCCAGCGGAGGACAAGCCCCCAAACAACTATTTTATTTTAAGAATAAAAAAGTGAGGACAAAACTCGCGACTAAAGTCAGAGCGAAGAATAAATACCCTCACACAGACGGCGATCTTCCTCTAGCACATAAGGATTATTCTTGAGATAGTCCTGTAGCCAATCGCAACCGCTAGCGATCAGATTTTCCAAATTCAAATTATTAACTCGCCAGAGAATCACGGTTTTATCCTTAGTCGCCAAAGCCAAAATTTTGCCATCCGGGCTAAAACTAAGGCTATTAACAATTTCCGTATTGTCGAGAGTGGCGATGCGTGTTCCATCCTTACGCCAGAGAGTTACAGTTTTATCCTCAGAAGCCGAAGCAATCAAGTCGCCCTTGGGGCTGAAACTGACGCTATTGACACGATCCTTGTGGTACAAAATCTCAACTAATCTTCCATCCTTGCGCCAGAGTTTGACCGTTTTGTCAGCACTAGAGGAAGCGAGCATCTGAGCATCGGGGCTGAAACTGACACTTGTTACCTTATCGCCGTGTCGCAAGGTTTTGAGCAAAGTACCGTCTTTGCGCCAGAGTTTGACCGTCGAATCATCAGAAGAAGTAGCGATCGCCTCTCCGTCAGGGCTAAAGATAGCACTTGTGACATTATCCTCATGTTGTAGAGAAGCCAGAAGTGCCCCATCGCTACGACGCCAAATTTTCGCCGTCTTATCTTGACTAGCGGTAATAAGTTTGTCCCCCTCAGAGTTAAAACTAACGCTAAAAATCGCCCCGCTGTGTCCCTTAATAGTATTGAGCAAAGTGCCGTCGCGGCTCCAGAGAATCACAGTTTTATCATAACTAGCAGAAGCAATCGTTTGGCCATCAGGGCTAAAACTCACCCAGCTCACCCAATCTTTGTGACCTTCCAGGGGTCTTAGAGCCGTACTATCGAGCAGCCAAAGTCTAACAGTTTTATCGTAACTAGCAGAGGCAATCAAATCCCCGTCAGGGCTAAAACTAGCGCGATAAACCCAGTCACTGTGTCCGGTTAGAGTTTGGCGCAAAGGAGTGCTATCGATACGCCAAAGCCTCACGGTTTTATCGACACTAGCAGAGGCAATTTTTTTGCCATCACTGCTGAAACTCACCCCCATGACATCATCCTGGTGCCCTTTGAGAGTATTGAGCAGCGTTCCCTCTACGCTCCAGAGTTTGACAGTGGTGTCTGCCGAAGCCGAAGCCAGCATTTTACCATCGCGGCTGAAACTCACCCCCAAGACTTCATCACTGTGGCCTTTGAAAGTTTTTAGTTCTTTGCCGTCGTCTAAATTCCAAAGTTTGACAGTGGTGTCTGCCGAAGCCGAAGCCAGAGTCTTGCCATCAGGGCTGAAACTGACGTTGTAAACTATATCATTGTGACCCAAGAGGGTTTTCAAAGGCTGACCGTCGCTTTTCCAGAGTTTGACGGTTTTATCCTCGGAGGCAGAAGCAAGGTAGCGAGCGTCAGGGCTGAAGCTGACGCTCAGAACCCATTTATTATGGGCGTTGATGGTTTTGATCAGCTTACCGTTAGAAGTGTTCCAGAGTTTGATAGTTTTGTCGGCACTGGCGGAAGCGAGTATTCGCCCGTCTGGGGAAAAGCTGACGCTGGTCACCGTTTCCGAGTGGCCTCTAAAGGTTTGCAGTTCCCTGCCGTCTTCAACATTCCAGAGCTTGATTGTGCGATCAGCGCTGGCGGAGGCGAGGAGTTTGCCATCGCTGCTAAAGCAGATATTTGTGACGGCATCTTTATGCCCGGTTAGGGTTTTCAGTAAATAGCCGTCAACTCGCCAAAGTTTGATGGTGTTGTCGTCGCCAGCAGAAGCGATCGCCTCTTCCCCTGGAGAAAAGCTGACACTCAAAACACTCTTGTTGTGTCCTTGAAAGCGGTTGATTTCCTGTACTCTGGAGACGGCTTGTCTGAGACGTTCGGCGATTTGATTTTTGTCTTCCAGTCTGGCTTTCGCATTTTGAGATTCTATTCCTATTTTGACGCTGGTTAACAATATCCCCAGTTGATCGTTTTCATTTGAGATCACCAGTGCTGAAGATGCCGCCTTTAGCGCGTCGGTGCGGGCTTTTTCAGCTTCTTTTCTTTGTGAAATCGCTTCTTGCGTTTGAGCAATGGCCAGCCAAATCAGCGAGACCAACACCAGTGCAGCGATCGCAGCTCCTGTGATCGTCACCCTTAACAATAAATTCAGCCTCGCTTTAGTTTCTTTAAGTTGGTCTACCATTTCTTTTTCCTTGCGCAGTTGCTCAATCTCAGCTTTACTCATTTTTTCACGTTTCCGTAGGTTTTCTATTTCTGACAAATCGGGTTCGTTTTGCTGCCGAATAAAAGCAGCCAGGTAATCGTGTACGAGCTGATAAAAAGGCGTGGGAAATTCCCCAACTAAAAAAACCAATCCTGATTTCACTAAAATCTTTAAAACTAAATCTAAATCTATTTTTTGACCCGGCTCTAATTCCGATAATTTTGCCGCTAATTCATCCTTTGTTCTTAACGGCCTCGGATCATTTTTATCTGTTAAAAAATACAAAATAAGACGAGCAGAACGTTCATTTTCTGGGCCGCAATCTTTAACAACTTCTTCTAAAAATTGCTCAACTAATTTAGTTTTAGGACCGTGTTTTTCGTATTGTTCTAAAGTTCTAATATTATTAGTTTGCAGTTGGGATCCAACTACCTGCAACTCAATGGGACGAACTTCTCCCATTTCACTGGCCAAATCCTGTACTAACCGCTCCGTTAACTCCGGTTCTAAATAAAACTGAGAACGTTCCGTTAAACTTTGAATAACGGCTTTGGCATCTTCAGGAGATAAATTACCCAAATAGTAGAGAATGGTTTTGCTGAGAATATCGTTATTAATAGCATCCAAATTAGTGAGGCGGATCCCTTCTAACAAATAATGCAGGAAATCCGAACGCATAGAAAGGATGACCTTAACAAAAGGAACGTCCAAGCAATCGCGCAAAAATTCAAAAAAAACCTGTTTAGTGGCTTGATTTTTAGCTAGGAAAAAAAATTCTTCAAACTGATCAAAAATCAAAACAGTCAACAGATTGCGCTCGCCATTCAAACGCAACTGCTCAACAATCGCCGTCGTCGAATCTAGGGGGGCAGACAAATAGAGGCTCCTCATTTCTTGAAGCCCCTCAGCAAGCAATTGCCCCAAATGCACAACCCAATCAGTATACCCAGAAAGCACCACAGGCAAAACATCGCGGGCAATAGTCACAGTTTGTTTCAGCGCCGGCACCAAACCCGCTCGCACAATCGAACTTTTGCCCACACCAGACTGCCCATGAATAACCGTCAGCTTATGCTGGGTACTGCTAATCCGATTCAGTAAATTATTCACATCCTGCTGTCGGCGAGAAACCGTAATCTCTGGAGGCAGAGTGACACTCGGTGCAATAGATTCCACCGCTGGGTTGCGCACTTGTAATTGTGGCTGCAGGCATCCCGCCCCGATAAAAGCGCTTAAGCCATATTGTGCTGCCAGCGCCCGCTGTTCTTGTTTAAGTTCAAACGCTTCTAAATAGCGATGTTGCTGGAAATAGAGTTTGCGCAACTCCTCCAATATCTCCAAATACAAACGGGGGGCGTATTGGGGATCACTCTCCTTGCGAGCGGCTTCCAGTTGGCGAATAGCTTGCGAATACTGCCCCAATTTCTGCTGTGCCCGCGCCAGCAGCAACAAATACAAGCCCTGATGCTGTGACAGCGTCGAAGCATTCGCTTGTTTTTGCCGTGCCGCCAGCGCGAGAATGGCCAATGCTTGTTTGGCCCGGTGCTTGGCTACTGTCCAGTTACACTGTTCCAAAGCAACTTCCGCGAGAAACCCGTAATCTTGAGAAAGCTGCACTTGCTGGTTATAAACTTGATGTAACCGCAGAGCTTCTGCCGCTAATTCTTGTAAATCTTCCCAGGCTTTTAGGTGCCGCAGTACCTCCATAAGTTCGGTTTTGAACTTAGCGACTAAATCCTCGCGCCCAGCTTGTTTAAAAGCTTCCACCCCCTGTAACAAACAATCCCTAGCTTGCTGCCAATGCTTCTGACTTTGTGCCGGCTGCAATTCCGCCTTGCGGGAATAGCACAGCCCAATACGGCAAAGTACGATACCTTGCCGCTCTAAAAAAGTGTTATTTGGAGTAGAGAGTCGAGAATGAGAAATCTGTTTATTATCATCTTTCCCCTGCTGCCAAAAAGCTAAACTCTGGCGGTAATTCTCTATAGCTGCATCGATGCGATCATTAATGTAATCATCCCTTCCCCGGATAAATTGCAAACCCGCTTCCAGCTCTGGAGCTAATTGCACACCGAGAGCCAGCAAGTCGCGACGCGCTGATTCAAGTTCCGAATAGCCCAAAGGACCCAGGATAGTAGAATTAGGTCGAAACGTTTCAGTAAAAGCTTGCAAAACCGCAGAAAATACGCGCTCGTTACTTTCACGGATGAAATCAATTAGCTCGGAAGTCCCCAAAAGCAATTGACAAGTAGAAGCCCAACTGTAGAAATCCGGAGCTGTGCGAATCAGGGTTCGCAAAATCTCATCTGTAACCCACAATAGTAACGGGAAGTGAAAATTATTACGAAACAATTCCCGTTCTGCATTCATTGAGGTGAGAACTTTCTCAATTCCTTGCACCGACTCCAAACCAAACACCATCAATGCCGGCGTTTCAGAGGTAGCAATTTCTTTTTCGATAAAATTATACAAGCTCTTGACATCAGGCGGGAGGAAGAGTTCGCGAATCGGAAAATCGCACATATCGCGCAGCTGCTGTGCTGAAAGAGAGCGCAAGCTTAAATAGTTGCAACGCAGCAAAGTTATAGAAAATGTCCCCTGACAAAGCGCGATCATTCTAGAGAGACTCTGTAATGCTGCCTGGTTTTGTGCAGCTACATCTGGTTGTGCTAGAGGTTCATCCATACTATCTTAAAAGTGTGTGAAGTGTGGAGATTGGAATTAAAGAAAAGAAAGATTGGACTCACCTCTGCCTGTCATTTGTTTACTGATTAATACCTGTGTTAATTTAATTCTAATAGCTTCTGAAAGTTTTTAGCTTCTTTCAAAATTGGATTGATGTCAAACCAGGAACCGTCGCGATCGCGATATTCAAACACGAACAGACTGCGCAACATAGTTTGATATCCGATTTCACTCCGAACATCTTTTTGTTTAGCCACCTTGAGCAGCACCTCCCACTCATCTGGAGTAATCGCCAGGTTTAGTTCATTACAGCGTTGCTTAATAGTAGTTTCCAAACATTCTCTAGAAATAGGAGGATCTTGTTTTTGCAAGCACCCATATAGCAAAACTAACAGGTTTCGCATGTGACCCCCACTGACACAGCAGAGGCGATCGAGGGTTTGGGGGCTATCAAATAATTCGTTTATCAGACTAAGGCGCTGTTTTTCAGGAATTTCTGGAAATGCTCTTGCTAGCACCATCTGCCGTAGTAGTGCCATCCCTTCCGCACAAGGGGAACCATTCCGCAATTTTACTGGCACCATTGGTAAAACTTTAGGGTTGACGCCAAAGCGATTCGTCAGTCTTCCCAAGTCATTTGAGAAAATCAAGACGAGAGGAATAGTATAAACAACGTGACACTTAAGTTTATTTAACTGTTCGCCGCGTTCGACAAAAAGATATTCTGGTTGAGGTTGACCCGATGGTTTTAGCGAGCTGTCTATTCTGTCAAGATTATCGACGATTACTACCAGTCCTTTTTTACCAAAACGTTTTAATTGTTCTGTAGCCGGAACCAGCAAGTCATCATTGATTGCTTCTAAAATACTATTAGCGCGCGGTTCTAAATACTGACGCAATTTGCCGCGTAGTTTAGGAGAATCCTTGGTTTTCAAGGTGATATAACCAATACCTGCAGATAGAGAAATTTGCCCTTGATTGTTGCCTTTTATTTCAGCTATTCCGGGCACGCAAAATCCAGCACTTACATCAAGTTCTGTTTGCAAAAGTTCAGCTGCTCCCTTTAGAATCGCTTTGAAACCTTGTGGTTGCAATTTGATTTTTAGTTTTTCTATGCTTTCGCTAACTTGACGAGCGATCGCTAGTAAAATATCAGTAATATCTACGTCTCCCATGTCTAAGTCTTGACTAGACTCAAAGTAAACAACATGAAAACCCTGCACTTCCAATTCTGCTTTCAGACGTAGCAATTCTGTCGATTTTCCACAGCCGATATGCCCAGTAAATAGTTGGCAACTCGGTGCGTCGCCGGCTAAAAGCGTAATAGTTCTTTCTACTTCTCGAATAATGTTGCTTCCCCTGACACTGGAAAAATCGATATAGTACTTGCGCTCCTCGTCATTTCCAAAATTTAAAGTTCTGCTGGGATTACAGGCTCTAAAAAATTTCGGTAAATCTAATTTCATCGTTTTCATTCATTAATTATCCTGGTTGTAATTTCTTTCCCTAATCCTAAAATACTATGCATATTTTGATTTTTCAGCCTGTAAATTAGCTTAAAAATTAGCTTTACGTAATCACTGAACATGCAAAAAAAAGCCACAGCCCCGAAATTCTCACTTCCCACATCACATGATTGACAAGTGAGACATTTTTTAATTAAGCGCGCACAATAAAGTACACATTATCCTTTGCTAGCAGTAAAAATTACCCTGGCAAGGCTGTGTAAATTATTCTGCACGGTTCGGTTACTAATTGAGAGAAAAATGAAGCTAGTCGCAAATCCTCAAAATGCGACATTCTCTAGTTCGCCTCCCTTTGGCTACAGGAGCAGACAGATCCGTTTCTGCCTGATATCGCTCCGTACTGGTATTTAGCCCATTGGATAAGCCAAGTTGGATATTTCCGATTTCCAGATTACTACTAGCGAAACTCTGACTGATAAATAGCACTAGCAGAATCGGCACTACCATTATCGTGCTTAAAAGTTGGGTTTTCATTTGATTAATCTCCTTCTCCTGACAGAAACATAAGACTGGGGTGAGTATTTAGGCTTGTAGAAAGTTACAATTTTTTCTACTGATTTAAGACTGGTTTGTGGCCATCATGGTTGCCAGACGTCTCCAGAGCATAGGTCGTGTATTCTATACAGTGAAATCAGCAACAAAACCGGGTACTTTTAAGCTATTTTTTAAAAATTTGTTTTAATGCCTGAGTTTGGCCATTTTATGGAAAAGTGACTATTACCCTAGTTCGAGAAGCACAACTAACAGAGGAGAGCGGCTAAAGTAGATAATTGCTCTGCATTTATGCAAGAGTGGCGTAAATCAAATCATATATCTAACCATGTTTTGTAGAGTATGAAGTGTCGAGTGTCTCGTTAAAGACGGTTGAGTAAATTCTGTTTCGGTAGCATTTTTTCTCTCCTTATGTGAATAATTTGTGCTAAACCTGGCAAGGTAAACTATGAAAAAGTTTTTTTGGATTATAGTGAATTTTCCCTGCACTGTTGAAATGCACATCTACTACAATCTTTTTTGTCAGCCCTCACCATTTCCAGCTCTCCTAACAAGCAGTCTCTACCATAATCTAGTTTTTTCAGTCAAGCAGTCAAGCAGGAGTAGCTTCTTCTCCCCAGAAACAGCCAAAAAGTAAGCTCCCAAGTATAACTGCCAATCGGGCTTAGACGTATGAATGGTTTAGCAAGTGCCCAAAAAAGTTGTGACTAAATTTTGCAGCCCTTAAAATCACAAGGGATTTACTGATAGCCGTCACTTAAAAAGGAATTTAGAAAGCGCGATCGCTTTTTCAGGTTAAGAAAAAACGCTGATAGTTGCGATCGCGTGCTTACCCTTGGAACATTAGAATAATAGCATTTACCCGCTAGCCTTCCCTGAGGTACTCAACCCCCAATGCCTCAAACCTCACAATCCAATAAAATTCCAATTCCTCAAAAAGTAGGGATTTCATTATTACCAGAAGTTAAAAGCCCAGTACCAATTGCAACTCGCATTCTGGCTTGGCATAATCTGGCAGGGGTAGGGGATTTTCTGTCACAGCTGAACAATAGCAAGAATAGGAGCAAGTTTGGCATTTTGCTCCGGGAGCAGGCTCCCACTGGCAGTCATATCGCAGTTGTAAAGCTATTTTACCGATAGTTGCTTTTACCAGTTGTTTGTGAGCGTCAGTAGTATCAAAACTGACTTTTTCGCCTGTTCTCAAGTAGAGTAAACTCAGCCGCTTGAGACTTTTTTTATATTTTTCCTCTAACGCCAGATAGTACAAACCTATTTGTAAATCAATTTCTGCAGAGTCAAGTTCTTTCCTTTCTTTGCCGGATTTGTAATCAATTAATTCTAAACCGTCATCCAGCCAATCGAGGCGATCGAACCGCCCAGTGAGATTGAATTCTATATTTTCAATAGCCAGGCGGGTTTGAATTCTCCCCTCAACTGTAAGCGGCTGGTGTAGAGCTGTTAGAGTGGCGATAAAAGAGTCGTAATATTTTCTAAGAATTTCTCTGCCTTCTTCAATTTGAGAAGGATTTAGCTTAGTGTGGTACAAGCTCCAGCAGTGCTCGATCCAATCTCTACTGGGAAGCGGCTCTAGATAGTGCCAGTAGCCGTAAATATGAGCAAGAGTTTTGTGGAGAGCAATTCCCAGTGCATTTGAGCCGAAGAAACTGGGGTTTTTGATTTGGCGCTCGTAGCGGAAATAATAGGCTTTAGGGCACCGCTGATAGGTTTGCAGCTTAGTTGCTGATATATGATTAATCTTTAGGGAATAAAATATTTTAAAGGCTATAGGAAAATTTACGATTGAGGGCTGGAGTGAGTTTTCACTCTCCGGATAGATGTAAGTTCTTTGCCGGTATGATATGTCAAGACTAAGTCAGCGAGCGCGATTGCCCGCAAGTGCTTGAGGGCAAGGGGATTTTTCACCCCATCCCAAATCCCGTCTCCTTCTCGCTCTAAATCAGCCCAGGAATATTCTTCCGGCTCACTTTTGAAAAGCCAATAAGCCACTAATAATTCTCTCTTTTTTTCAACCAGATTAAGATAATTTTACAGCAGTAAAAAGCACTGCGATGTCAGCAAATCCATGTCGGAAATCCCTGCCCGCTGTAGGTAAGTTTCCAAATTTGAAACCGATTCGAATTTCTGGATAGAGCAATGGCAGAGTTGAAATACAGGAGAAAAGGCGCTAGAACTTAACAGCGCTATATAAAAATGAGGAGTAAATGTCTGTGAGTAGCTATCTTAAATATTTTTCCACAGTCAAGGCTGGGATAGCCGCGAGCTTAGTGAGCCTGATGCTTGCTGCTCCGGTTTGGGCGCAACAGCAAGGGGCAATGATACGAGAGGTGCCCATGCGAATACTCACCGTCACCGGTAGGGGCGTGGAGGAAATACCGGCAACAATTGCGCAAGTGCGTTTAGGGGTAGAGGTTCAGGGAAAAACGGCGGCTGAAGTTCAGCAGGAAGCGGCGCGCCGAGTGGATGCGGTGGTGAAATTATTGCGCTCGCGAGGAGTAGAAAAATTACAAACCAGCGGTATCAGTCTTAATCCGGTTTATAGTTATGAGAATAACATGCAGCGCCTCAGCGGCTATATTGCTACCAACACCGTCAGCTTTCGCCAAGAGGCTGAAAAAACTGGCTCATTGCTAGACGAAGCCGTGAAAGCAGGGGCGACGCGGATTGACGGTATTAGCTTTGTTGCCGCTGAAACCGCGATCGCACAAGCCCAACAACAAGCTCTGCGCGAAGCTACGGAAGAGGCCCAAAAACAAGCCGCAGCAGTTTTGAGCGCCCTAAATCTAACCAAGCAAGAGATAATCGGCATTCAAATTAGCGGTGCTTACGCCCCCCCGATTTTATTTTCCGTTGTAAATGAGAGAGCCGCTGATAAAGCACCTTCAACCCCTGTAATTGGTGGCCAACAGCAGGTAGAAGCAACAGTTACCTTGCAAATTCGCTATTGAGCGAGCGCGCAAGCTTTAGCAGACTTTCAGCCACTAGCCACTCACTAGAACTCGCCGCCGTCGTCACCCTCTGTGCCATAATTGTCTGCGGCGGCAGCAGTGTCTTGCTTAGAACCCAACAGTTCTAGGCGCTCAACCTTAATTACTGGTTTGGAGCGTTTAGCCCCCGTGTTGCGATCCAGCCAATATTCAAACTTCAAAGCACCTTGCACCCCAATCAAACTCCCTTTGCGGACGTAGTTGGAAGCTACCTCTGCTGTTTTACCCCAGAGTTCCAACTCAAACCAGTCAGGTTCGTCAGTATTGCGAGAGGGACGGTTTACTGCTAAAGTCAGGGTACACTTAACACTACCGGAGTCGAAATATCTCACATCCGGGTTTCTGCCCGCGCGGCCTACTAAGTTTACGATATTAAGACTCATAATCGTCACAAGCAATTGGGTGCTAATACCCAGATCCTAACCGAGTACATTCACATCAACAGCCGGAATTCCACTCTTCTACTTCCTTTTTGCCTTTGCCGCAAGCAAGATATCTGGAAGCGGGAGGGGGGTGGGGGAAAAGGGAAAAAGAAAATATTATGGCTAGGCAATCAGAAAAGTAGAGAAATTTAGCCAGCGTGAGGGCGAGCGCTTCTCAAATCGCACTAGCATAACACATTCACAAATATACAAACTTTACCCGGATCTTGTCTAGCAACGTCTGAATTATAGGTTATATCTGCTGATTCATTTAGAAACAAAAAATTTTCCACACTTACTAGACGCCGGGAAAAAAACATAATAGAATCCAGCACGGCTACACCACGAATTAGCTTAGAAGCTCCGCAATTAATTGCGGAGAGGAAAAGCCCGAAAACCACTTTAGTGGTATATCATAAGGGCACATACTCAACAGCGGTGAAAAACTCGCACAGTAAACAGAAAAAAGTAGGCTGCATGCAAGGAAAACTAGCTTTCAGAACACGGGCGACTTGGCATCGCCTTTACCTACAGGGTAACCAGTTAGGTAAAAATCCTGCGACTAATGTCCGCGGGAGTGTCAATCTAGTAGTTACACAGTATTAAATTTAGGGGCGTAGAAACCAGTGGGTCTTTTCAATCGCTTTTCCTTATCCCGTGACATGGGTATCGACCTCGGTACCGCCAACACCTTAGTGTATGTCTCCGGTAAAGGTATTGTCCTCCAAGAACCCTCTGTAGTGGCCATTGACCAAAACGAAAAAGTACCACTGGCAGTGGGAGAAGAGGCTAAAAAAATGTTAGGTCGGACCCCCGGAAACGTTGTTGCTCTACGCCCCCTGCGCGATGGCGTCATTGCCGATTTTGACACTGCTGAACTAATGCTCAAGTCATTTATCCGGCGAGTCCACGAAGGGCGCACCCTCGTTTCTCCCCGGATTGTGATTGGCATCCCCTCAGGAGTGACAGGGGTAGAGCGCAGAGCAGTGATGGAAGCGGCTGCGCAGGCGGGGGCTAGAGATGTTTACCTGATCGACGAGCCAGTAGCGGCGGCGATTGGGGCGGGCTTACCCGTAGCCGAACCGACTGGTAACATGATTATTGATATAGGCGGCGGCACCACGGAAGTCGCAGTCTTGAGCTTACAAGGAACGGTACTGAGCGAGTCCGTCCGCATCGCTGGCGACGAGCTCAATGAGTCGATCATACAGTACATGAAAAAAGTCCACAACCTCGTCATCGGGGAACGAACCGCTGAAGAAATCAAAATTCAGATTGGTTCGGCTTATCCCACTCCGGAAGACGAGGATGCGATTATGGATGTGCGCGGTTTGCACCTGCTCTCAGGGCTACCACGAACGGTGACAATTAAAGGACCGGAAATCCGCGAGAGCATGGCCGAACCGCTGGGGGTGATTGTGGATGCGGTGAAGCGCACTCTCGAAAGAACTCCTCCTGAACTCGCTGCCGATATTATTGATCGCGGCATCATGCTTGCCGGAGGCGGGGCTTTATTGCGCGGTATTGATACCTTGATCAGTCACGAAACCGGCATTGTCACTCACGTAGCCGCTGATCCACTCTGTTGCGTTGTTCTGGGAACAGGTCGCGTTTTGGAGAATTTTAAACAACTTGAGAGAGTCTTCAGCGGTCGTTCTCGTAATATGTAGCAGGTAACAAAGTATGCGGTTGCTTGTCAGAATATTTCCTGACTCAGAGCAACGCTTGGCAATTAATAACTAAAACTAAAAATAGATAACTGACAAAAGGCTGATATCTAAATGTATATATTGCGTCGCTGGTGGGAGCGGCACGCTTTACAAGTAGCACTGGTGGTTATTGCCATTGGTGCTGCGTGGGCGGTGCGGCAAACCCAGGGTTCAATTATTTTTGAGGTCTACCAAACGGTAACTCGTCCTTTTCAGACAAATCCTACGCGGCAACAACAGCTCATCAATGCACGTATTGAGGAACTGGAAAATCGTTTGTTTGAACTGGAGAACCAAAATAAAAAGCTCAAAGAGATTTTAGGCTCCGTTTCTTCCAACAAAGAGAAAAGCATCATCGCGCCAGTTGTGGGACGCTCTGCCGATCACTGGTGGCAGCAGGTGATTTTGGGGCGAGGCAGCAAAGACGGAATCAAGGTGGGTTATGTCGTCACCAGCCCGGGGGGTTTAGTTGGTAAAATTATTGCCACAACTCCCCACACCAGCCGCGTCTTGCTGATTAGCGATCCCAGTTCTCGGGTTGGTGTCACGATTAGCCGTAGTCGCTTTATGGGGTTCATGCGGGGACAGGGGGCGAATCGAGCGGTGATGGAGTTTTTTGACAAGGTGCCAGATGTGCGTCAGGGAGATGTGGTTGCTACTGCACCGGTGAGCGAACTGTTTCCCCCTGGGATAGTGATCGGGAGGGTGGAATCAGTGAATCTCAGTAAGAGTCCCGCTCCTGAAGCAATTATAGAGCTTTCTGCTCCGATTAATGCACTTGAATTTGTGGTTGTGTCTGCCAATAAGCAAAATCCAGCTCAAGAAAGTTCACAAGGGCAGTGTGGGCAATAACACTGAAACTGGGTATGAGAAATGATTTTTTTTACAAGGTGTCTCGCTGGAATCCCCAGACTCGTCAACTGCTGAATGTGTTGGTGACGGTAGCATCGGTACTGTTGTGTTTGCTGATTTTGCCTACGCGCTTGCCAGGAATGGTTTTGTTGGGGATTGGTCCTAATTGGCTTTTGATCTGGGTGGTTGCTTGGAGTGTGAAGCGCACGGTGTTTCAAGGTGCGGTTGCTGGGGTGGTTTTGGGGCTGATTCAAGATGGGATGACTAATCCGATTCCTACTCATGCCCTCAGTCTGGCTTTGGTTGGTATTTTGACTGCTCGTCTGCAAAAGCAGCGTTATATTCAGGAAGATTTTATTTCGGTGGCTTTGATCGTGTTTGGTATGGCAATCTTAGCTGAGACAGTGACGGCAATTCAGTTTAGTATTATTGGTCGCAGTACTTTAGAAGAAATTTGGACTTATCACCAGTTGATTGCTCTCTCTTCTGCAATTCTAAGTAGTCTTTGGGCACCGGTGGTGTATTTTCCGCTGAATGTTTGTTGGGAGCGTTTAAGGGCCAACAGTGCTTCTTGAGGCGCGCTCGCACTTTTTTATATTAACTGTTAACTTGCTTCTCGTTCTAAAATTAGAGTCACGGGACCGTCATTCTCGATAATAACTTCCATCATTGCACCAAAGCAGCCTGTTTCTACTCGTAAGCCACTTTGCCGTAATTTAGCAACGAATTGCTCATAAAGATTACGGGCTTTTTCCGGGGGTGCGGAGCGGTCAAAAGAGGGGCGACGCCCCTTGCGGCAGTCGCCATAGAGAGTGAATTGGCTGACGACGAGTAATTCGCCGCCAATATCTAGGACGGATTTCTGCCAGCGCTCGCCCCCACTGCTATTCTCATTATCAGGGAATATTCGCAATTCCAGACACTTGCGCGCCATCCACTCCAGTTCTGCCTCGGTATCACTTTCAGCAATGCCTACTAGCAGGTTTAGCCCCCGAGCGATTTTGCCGACGACTTTACCTGCTACTCTCACTTGTGAGGATTTAACGCGCTGAATGACGACTCTCACTTGCGATTATTTTCCCAATCCTTGGCCACGGTTGTTAGACGGCAAACAGAGGCAGTTTTCCAGTTGCGCTCGCAGAGTTTCCTTATCCAAATTCTGACCTATTAGCACCAGTTGGTTTTTGGGTGTGCCTTTCCACTCATCGTCATCGAGGGAGAAGCGTTTGCCGCAGAGGTGGAAAATGTGACGTTTCTGGCTCTCGTCGAACCAGAGAATCCCTTTAGCGCGGAATACATTTGTCGGTAGTTGATTATCTAAGAAATATTGAAACTTGCGAATATTCAGAGGGCGATCGCTCTCGAATGACAGCGAGGTGAATCCGTCATTTTCTAGATGATTGGAATGATGATGGTGCCCGTGATGCTCGTGTACACATTCACCGTGTTCATGATCGCACTGGGAATGATCGTGCTCGTCATGTTCTGGTTTTTCTGCACCGAAATACTTATCCGATTCAAAAAGTCCCACACTCAGTATCAACGGCAGTGGGACCTGCCCACGGGTACAGCGGAGAATCCGTGCACCTGCTTTTATATCGCGAATCTTGACTTCGAGCAAATCTAAATCCGCCTCATCCACCAAATCCGCCTTATTCAGTAGAATAATATCTCCGTAAGCAATCTGATTATAAGCGGCTTGACTATTAAACAAGTCGAGGCTGAAATTTTCCGAGTCTACCACTGTAATAATCGAGTCCAAACGGGTCATGTCTCGCAGCTCAGTCCCCAGGAAGGTAAGCGCTATTGGCAAGGGATCTGCCAAGCCCGTGGTTTCTACTACCATGTAGTCCACCTTATCTTCCCGTTCTAAAACCTTATAGACTGCTTTCACCAAATCTTCATTAATGGTGCAGCAGATACAACCGTTGCTCAACTCCACCATATCTTCGCCAGTGGAGATGATCAGTTCATTGTCTATGCCAATTTCGCCAAATTCATTAACCAGAACTGCTGTCTTTATTCCTTGCTGATTACTTAGGATATGGTTTAGGAGAGTGGTTTTGCCACTGCCGAGAAAGCCTGTAATGATCGTTACTGGCATCCCGTATTTAGGGGCATCCATTGTTTGGGAGGGGGCAGACTGGGTACTTGCTGCTTGCATAGCTTCGCTGTCAAAAATGTTAGAAAATGCAAATATAGGGTTACAGTGTGAGAGACATCTGCTGTGCAGATGCGGCTGATATTTCAGCTATCCCCATTATTGCTGATTTACTAAAAGGTTGTTTTGATTCTGGTTCTTTATGGCCCTTAGACTTTACAACACCCTAACCCGTCGCATGGAATTATTTGAACCGCTAGAACCTGGTAAGGTGCGGATGTATTGCTGTGGGGTGACGGTGTATGACTACTGCCATTTGGGCCATGCGCGTTCTTATATTGTATGGGATACCGTACGGCGGTATCTGAAATGGCGGGGCTTTGATGTGCGCTATGTTCAAAATTTTACTGATATTGACGACAAGATTCTCAACCGGGCTCGGCAAGAGGGCACTTCTATGCAGGAGGTGGCTGAGCGCTATATCCAGGCTTATTTTGAGGATATGGCACAGCTTAACGTGCTGGAGGCAGACGAGTATCCTCGCGCTACTCACACTATCGATGGTATTAAGCGGCTAATCCACGAGTTGGAAAATAAAGGTTACGCTTATGCTGCTGATGGGGATGTTTATTATCATGTGCGCAAGTTTCCTGAATATGGTAAGCTTTCGGGGCGGAAACTAGAGGATATGATCTCTGGTGGCAGCGGCAGGGTGGATGTGGAAGAGCCGGAGGCAGCTAAGAAAAAAGATCCGTTCGATTTTGCTCTGTGGAAGGCAGCAAAAGAGGGAGAGCCGTTTTGGGAGTCGCCTTGGGGAGCTGGGCGCCCTGGCTGGCACATCGAGTGTTCGGCGATGGTGCGCGCTTGCCTCGGTGAAACGATCGATATTCATGTCGGTGGTAGTGATTTGATTTTCCCTCACCATGAAAATGAAATCGCCCAGTCGGAAGCGGCACACAACCGCCCCCTCGCCCGCTACTGGCTGCACAATGGTATGGTAAATGTTGGGGGTGAAAAAATGTCTAAGTCTCTGGGCAATTTCACTACCATCCGGGAACTCTTGTCCGCGCCCAATGGCCCTGCTCCGATGGCAGTGCGTTTGTTTGTCCTCACTGCTCACTACCGCAAGCCCCTCGATTTTACAAATGAAGCGCTCGCTGCTGCTCAAAATGGCTGGAATACTCTCAAAGAAGGATTGCTTTTCCAGCAAGAATATGGTAAAAAACTAGGATGGGTGGAAAATGGCTCGGTTTCGCTAGACTCTAAGGCAGTGCAGCGGTTCGAGGCGGCGATGGATGATGATTTTAATACGCCGAGCGCTTTAGCGGTACTGTTTGAACTGGCTAAAAAACTACAGCGCGAGCGCAATCTGCTCATTCACGAAGGCAAAACCGACACATCGCCGCAAGAGAGTGAATCTACATGGCGTACCCTTGTAGCGCTGGCGCAGGTTTTGGGCTTGGAAGCCAAAGCCGAGAAAAAAATAGCAACAGGCGGATTGAGCGATGCGGAAATAGAGGCGCTGATTCAAAAGCGACTCGAAGCCCGCAAAGCAAAAGACTTTGTACAGAGCGATCGCATCCGCGCCGAATTAAAAGCTCAAGGCATCACCCTCATCGACAAACCGGGCGGCGTGACGCATTGGTATAGAGATTAGGCGCTAGGAAGGGTAATTACTAATTGGTAATTGGTAATAAACAAGATTATTTTCACCACTTATCCAATTCCCAATATGCAATTGCCCATTATCTATTACCGAATACCCATGAGTAAGCATGACTGAGCAGCGCATTAATATTCCTATATCAAATTTGCTGCTGATTGTGGCGACTGGTTTGCTGCTAGTGCTATTGTGGCAGTTAAGGAGTCTGATAGTAACTCTAATGATTGCCGTGGTGCTAGCGGCTTCAATTGTACCAGTAGTAAACTGGGCAGAAAGATATCGGATTCCTCGCTGGGTAGCAGCGATCGCAACTTACCTATTATTAATAGCCACCTTAATCGGCTTTGCACTTTTAATTGGTCCTACAGTCATCGAGCAAATTGATCGTCTAATTCGGCAACTACCAATTTACGTAGAAATTTTGCGCGCCCTGATTGAATCCTTAGCAGCGCGATTAAGCAACAGCCCAGAGCTAGTAAGTCAATTTTTTAATACGCAAGCACTCACTACTTGGGTAATTCGCTCAACACAACAATTACTGCTACGTTCTTATGGTATTACAAAAGGAATTGTAGGCAGCTTTTTTACCCTAATTTTAGCAATATTATTATCAGGATACATGGTAGCAGACAGTCGGACATTAATTAAAAGTTTAGTGCGACTGTTTCCCCAACCTTGGGATGAGCGTTTACAGGCACAAGTAGAACCGGTGAGCGAGCGCATGGGCGGTTACATTCGAGGGAGGTTGCTAGTTTCGGCGATTTTGAGCTTAGCAACTACAATTGGGTTGAGTATTTTAGGATTGGGAGAATTTGCTTTCGGATTGGGAGCGATCGCTGGCGTAACAAATTTAATTCCCTTTTTAGGACCAATTTTAGGAACAGTACCTGCTCTTATAGTTGCCATCTCAAAAGGAGGATGGTTATTCCTCTGGGTATTAATATTATTTGTAATTCTCCAAAACGTAGAAACTTACGTTCTCGATCCCTTGCTAGTAGGTTCATCTGTAGGAGTTCATCCATTATATCAGCTTTTAGCGGTACTTGGAGGCGTACAAGTATTAGGAATTATTGGAGCATTAATTGTACCGCCGTGGTTTGCAGGGGTGTCAGTTTTAGTGGAAAATCTATATTTGAAACCAAAAATAAGAGCAGAAAGAAGAGATAGTCTGAGAAAAGAGTGCCCCGAAGGCTATGCCGCTTCCCAAACCATCAACTGATTTATAAACAGCAAAGGTAAATAAAAAATATGAGCTGGCAGATAAAAAGCAAACTCACTCCCAATTTGATTGTAGCAATTTATGCTTTCGTGGGCGCTTTATGGATTACAAGTTCTGACAAACTGCTGTCATTACTATTTCAGACACCAGAAATTCAAGAATTTGCGCAACTGCAAACAATTAAAGGCTGGATTTATGTTATAATAACAGCCATATTGCTGCATCAGTTAATTCATCGTTATGCTCAAGCCCTTCAAGCTTCTCAAAGAGAATTGAAAAAAAACGAGGAGTGGTTGGCAGCGATTATAGAAACTAGTACAAATGGCATAATAGTTTTAGATCGAGAAGGGCGCATTGTTTTAATGAATGCAGCCGCACAAAAAAATCTCGGAGTTACTCAAAACGATATTATTGGATTAAGTTACAATAATTCTTCTATTTTAAAGATAAGCGGAGTAGATGGCAAGCCATTTCCAGAAAGCGAGTTACCCTTCGTGCGAGTGATGCAAACCGGTAAAGCAGTATACGGAATAGAACATGCGATCGCAAGAGCCGACGGCAAGCAAATTATTTTATCTGTAAATGCGGCACCTTTGCGGGATGCAGCAGGAAATATTGAGGCAGTAGTCATATCGGTTACAGATATTACCGATGCTAAACAAGCCGAAATTCTTTGCCGAGCAAGAGATATAGCAGAAGCGAGAAGTCAGGCGAAAACGGAATTTCTCGCCCACATGAGTCACGAGTTTCGCACACCGCTGAATGCCATTTTAGGAATGTCTGGAATGCTGCAAAGGGAAATTTACGGCAGCTTAAACCCCAAACAAAAAGAATATGTTAATATTATAAAAAGTAGCGGCGATTACTTACTAGAACTGATTAATGATATTTTAGATTTTACGAAAGTAGAAGCAGGAAAAGAAAAGCTAAATTATACTAAAGTAGATGTAGCTGCGGTGTGCCGTTACTGCCTGAAAATCGTGCAAGAAAGAGCTCATGAAAAACAATTGCAACTGACGAGCGAAATTGATTCCAGAGCTGAGGTTTGCATTGCAGACGAGCGCCGACTCAAGCAGATGCTTTTGAATTTACTTTCTAATGCGATTAAATTTACGCCCAGTGGTAAAGTATCACTAAGTGTTTGCAAGCAGCCGCAAGGGATTACATTTACAGTGGCGGATACGGGAATTGGAATTGCACCAGAAAACTTAGAAATAATATTTGAGCCATTTCGCCAGTTAGAAAATGATTTACAGAAACAGAATAAAGGTACGGGATTAGGATTAGCGCTGACACGAGATTTAGCTAGACTACATGGTGGGGAAGTGACAGTGGAGTCATCCCTGGGAGAAGGTAGTCGGTTTACAATTTATTTACCGGATTTGCCGACGGGGTATGCGCCGCCGGAGGAAGAGAAGTCGCTTGAGGAGCGAGCGCATTTTGCCTACGGGGGCAGTAAAAAAATTTTAATTGTAGACGATGATCGCATTTCAGCGGTTTTATTACAAGATTATTTACAGACATTAGGCTGCCAGGTAAAATATCTTTCTGAAGGAACAAATTTTTTACAAGAAGTAGAAACCTTTGCCCCGGATTTAATTTTACTAGACATAAGATTGCCAGGGGGGGTAAATGGTATAGACTTACTAAAGGAAATGCGAGGGCGTGCATCAATGCGAGACGTGCCGGTAGCAGTGATAACAGCAATGGCATTAGCCGGCGATTACGAAAAGTGTATAGCAGCTGGCGCAAACGAATATTTGAGTAAGCCGATTAATTTTGAGCAATTAGACAGATTGCTAAGACGTTATTTAAGCGAGCAATATTCGTAAAATAGTGATCTTGTTAGTGTAAGAATGGGAAAACCATCGAATTTACTATTGAAACTGAGCAGAAAATTATTTGTTGAAGAAGAAGAGCGAGCGCGATTTGTAGATGCGCTAGCCAATCCTCAACCCTTTCACCCGTGCATAATCTGGAGAAGAGAAAAACCGCCGATATCACCCTTTAAAACTGAGCCGCCCTTGCCGTGGCAGCCGAATTTCGTCGAACGTTTGTCACTAGGTTCAAAACCTGGGCTACACCCCCTGCACGAAAAAGGATATTTTTACTGCTTAGATTTTTCTTCAGTCTTTGCCGTTTCTGCTCTCCTAACAATTGCCCCGCCCATTAATTTAATCTTCGACATGTGTGCAGCCCCTGGCGGAAAAAGCCTATTTGCTTGGAAAGCCCTACAGCCAGAATTATTGCTTGCTAATGAAGTTATCGGCAAACGCACTGGCATGCTGATTTCTAACTTAAAACGTTGCCAAGTCAGCCCCTCTATCGTGCTCAGCTTAGATTCACAAGTGCTAGCAAAAATAATCCCACAATCAGCACAAGTTGTAATAGTTGATGCTCCTTGCTCTGGGCAATCATTGCTAGCAAAAGGTGGAAAAGCTCCGGGATGTTTTCATCCCGTTAATATCAATAAAAATGCCAATCGTCAAAAAAGGATTATTGCCAATTCTGCTCAAATCGTGGCACCACAAGGTTATTTAGTTTATATGACTTGCACTTATTCGCTGGAAGAAAACGAGCAGGTTTGCGAGTGGTTTTTAGAAAAATTTCCCCAGTTTCAGGCGATAGAAATACCACACTTAAGCGCCTATAAGTCGCAATTATCGACATTACCTTGCTACAGAATATGGCCACAAAATCGCCTAGGTGCCGGGGCTTTTACCTGTTTATTCAAGAATACCGCAGAAGGGCAAATAAATCAAATGCCACAAGAATTTTTAGAGCGCCCCGGTTTTACTTTGATTTAATTAAAAATGTAACAAAATGTATCGAGGGCAGGCGATCGCTATCAGTTTTGTTATTATTCTTGGAGTGTAATCAGTGCAGTAGTTTTGTTAATTTCGATGAGTTTCTGGGCGATTTCTCTACCTGCTACAGCTTTTATCCGCAGGATAGAAGAAGCGCCCTTTAGTACCATCTCGACAGGGCGTGAAGGGGTAATTCCTGGCAGGTAGTATTGTTTAAACGAGTTAAAAAGGGTGCGCTCGCGAATATTAATTTGCGATTCAGCTAGAAATACCATTGCCGGTATAGAATGGCAAGATATTGCTGCTAATTCTAATTAATTGGGCGTATACTAAGAAACCCGATTTCTTGAAGAAACCGGGTTTGTACAGTTTTTTAAAACTGAATTTTCAGCTAGGCGACAGCAATTTCATACAGGGCGAAACATCCACAGCAAGTTTTTGACCTAGTTGCAGCAGAGGTTGTAACTTAGCTTGAAAACTGCCGCTGGCGATTTGGTTTTGCATCCAGTAGAAAAACACTTCCTGAGCTTGCTCCAGAGACAAGCCGAGTTTGAGAGCTTTGCCTAGTGTAATTAGCCGTTCGATTCGCATTACGTCTATTTCTAGGGTAGTAGAAGCGCCACTGGCGAGCAAATTCAAGAGCAACTGTAAAATTAGCCGCTCCAAAATTTGCTTTACCTCTGGTATATTTAACTTGCAGTGCAGGTGCAGCACCTCCATAGCGATCGCTTCTAATTCTGTCAATTTGTTAAGCCCTAATAGTGGTTCACCGTTGGATAAATTACTCATTTCCTGCTCCAGTGCCTTAACAACATTAAGAAAGCGATACCCGAGGGCAATTTCTGCTGCTACTTGTAACTCTTGTGGTACTGGTAATTCATCGCGTTGGAAACCTATAATTATACCGTAATTTTCTCGATAAACTTGGCTGTAGAGCTGATCGAGGCGCAAGAGAGTTTCTTGACTGAGCAGACGCATGATGCGATTGCGTTCTTCTGTAAACAAGTCACGCAAACTAAAGAAGCGCTCGCCAAATAGCTTCACCATGCTTAAAATTCCCGCTGCCGCACTTCCCTCGTGCAGTGCTGCGAAAAGTTGGTTTTTTATTTCCTGATAGGCGTGATTAGAATCAAACGGTTGAATGCAGCAGTGGAAATCCCAGCCGCCAAGGTGGAGTACAGCAAAGACATAGTGGGCATTTTCCCAGGTAATTTCCGACACCAGTTTTACTTGGCCCACGGCCATAGTCATTGGTCCCATGCGTTGCAAATGATAATCTAATTGGTGAGCTTCATAGCAGTAGAGTCGTTCGTGAGGGGGATAGGTAGTGAATAGCCCGCTGATAGCATAGTGCGCTGCGACTTGCTCGAAGGATATCTGGGCAGTTTTGACTAGGTGACGGTAAACTCCTGCGCCATCTTTGTAAAACTCGACATTACTTGGTGCCAGGGCGAGCAATTCGATAAATTGGTTTTCCAATTGTACGTTAGCGACATCAGCGGCGAGTTCGATCGCCCGTGCTGCGTAGCGTAGAATCTGCACTCCTTCTACTCGTGAGATTTCCTCAAAAAACCAGCCGCAGCTTGTGTACATGAGCAGGGCGTGGCGCTGCATTTCCAATAGGCGCAGGGCTTTTACTTGTTCTGAGTGCGTCAGGGGGCGCTCGCAATGGCAGCTGAGGAATTGTTTGACATTTTCAGGGCTGCGATCGAGAATTACCGAGATGTATTCGTCTCGTGCTAGCCAGGGATCGCGGAAAAGCTCTCCTCCTATTTGTTCGTAAATTTCGATTAGGCGATCGCGTAGCCAATTGAGAGCATTGCGCAAAGGAGCGCGCCATTTTTGGTGCCAGCCGTTGCTGCTGCCACAGCCGCAGTCATCTTGCCAGCGAGCGACTCCGTGAAAGCAACTCCAAGCCGTTACTGGTTTGATTTCTACTTCCCAAGTGGGGGGATGGATGCTCAAATAGTGGGCAAAGTTTGTCACCGTCCAACCTCGGCGGGGAAATTCGTGAGCGAAGCAGTAGGCGAGGCATTTTTCCGTGAACTTTTTATGATGTCCGAAGGTTTCCCCATCTGTGGCTACAGCTATTAGCTGACTGGGGCGGTGCTCGCCGTGAATAGCTTGCCCCAGTCTTCCTGCGAAGTGTTGAGCACTTGAGAGGACGTCGTTAAAGCCCATATCCCGCGAAATCGGGCCATCATAGAAAAAGATATCGATATAGTCGCGATCGCGGTTACCTCCGGGCAGGAAACAACGATAGGGACGGCTGGGATCAATTTGTCCGCCCCCTACTTCATGCCATTCTGGTTCTGGTTCTTCTTCTGTGGGTAAGGGGCGGCAGCGTTCTGCTTGTGAGGGAGCTAGGATGGTAAATTTTATTCCTTCGTCAATTAGCACCTTTAGGGTGGCCATATCTACAGCTGTTTCTGCCAGCCAGATCCCTTCGGGTTCGCGGCCAAAACGTGAGCGGAAGTCTGCTTTACCCCAGCGGACTTGGGTGTACTTGTCCCGTTCGTTGGCTAGAGGCATGATTATGTGGTTGTATACTTGGGCCAGCGCGTTGCCGTGACCATTTAGGCGCTCGCAGCTTTTGCGATCTGCTTCTAAAATCCGTTGATACACTTCCACATCGTGGCGCTCCAGCCATGACATTAGCGTCGGCCCTATATTAAAACTCATGTACTCATAGTTATTTACGATCCCTACCAATTCTCCCTGCTCATTTAAGATGCGAGCAAACGCATTCGGGCGATAGCATTCGTAATGAATGCGTTCATTCCAATCGTGGAAAGGAGCTGCTCCCGGCTGACGCTCGATCGCATCCAAGTAAGGATTTTCTCGCGGTGGTTGATAGAAATGACCATGGACGGTAATGTAAACACCTGTCGCTACTTTTAGGGGCTCTCCGACTGGTGCCCCGTTGAGTTTTTCTAAAACAGCATCAGTTGCAGCTCCTGCAGACATGGTGTTTGAAGCTCTGCTCATGTTGCCAAATCCAAGACGATACGATAAACTCTCTCTCAAAAATTTAAAAACCAGCCAGACAACTCTGCCGTGCGGAATCAATCTTGGCTTAGAAAGCTTTTGTCAGGAAAAGCTAAAATTTTTCAAATTCGAACAGCCATTCTGGCGCGTCTTACTACTCATTAATACTTATATTTTTTACAAAAATTTAAATACTTTCCGCCGTCGTCTTTAGTATTGGAAAAAACAAACGCTCGCTTTTCTCAAATTTCAACCCCACCCCCAAGCAATTTAATTTTATCTTTAAATATCACTTGAGCCAAATTTTACTCACTCAAGTAAAATAAATCTTTCACTTAACGTAAAAACCTGAATGTCTGCTAACAAAATTTTCTTAATTCTTCTTCTTTTCGTTCCGATTTCCATTGCTGCTCACTTTTTGCAATGGGGATCGCTACCGAGCTTCATTTTCTCTGGGCTAGCGATCGTCCCCCTTGCTGCCTGGATGGGCACGGCTACGGAAGAAATCGCCGTCGTTCTTGGTCCCAACCTAGGCGGTTTGTTAAATGCCACCTTTGGCAATGCCACAGAATTGATTATCGGGCTAGTGGCCCTCAAAGCTGGGTTAGTGGATGTGGTCAAAGCCAGTTTAGTCGGCTCAATCATCGGCAACTTACTATTAGTTTTGGGTTTGTCTATGTTCATGGGCGGCTTGCGCTACAAAGAACAAACCTTTCAGCCGATTGTCGCCAGAAGCAATGCTTCCGCCATGAATCTGGCTGTCATTTCTATCCTACTACCCACAGCAGTAGACATCACCTCCCAAGGAATTTCTCAAACCACTATGCAGACACTTTCCTCTGCTGTCGCCGTGGTATTAATCCTAGTGTACGGGCTGACGCTACTATTTTCAATGAAAACTCACAGATATCTATATGATGTAGGCTTGGCGGAAATGGAACCCGAAGAGTTGGCACCAATGGCAACGGATGAACATACCCAACCCACCAATGTCAAGTTCTGGATTGTTGTATTATTGGCTTGCACTCTTATGGTTGCAGTCGAGTCGGAATTACTCGTCGATAGTCTGGAAGCGGCTACCTCCAGTCTGGGGCTTACAGCTTTGTTTACTGGAGTTATCCTCGTGCCCATTATTGGCAACGCCGCCGAACATGCTACAGCAATAACGGTGGCAATGAAAAATAAGATGGATTTGTCTGTTTCTGTGGCAGTCGGCTCTAGTTTACAAATCGCCTTGTTTGTCGTGCCAGTTTTGGTATTGGCGGGCTTAATTTTCCACCAGCCTATGGATTTGGATTTTAATCCTTTTGAATTGGTGGCGGTAGCGGTGGCGGTGCTGATTGCTAATTCTGTTAGTTCTGATGGGCGCTCTGATTGGTTGGAAGGGATCCTGTTATTGGCTACTTATATGATTCTTGGGTTAGCTTTCTTTTTCCATCCTGTGATAGAAGTAATCGGCTAAGCCAGCAAGAAATCATAATTCAAAGCGATCGCTTTTTAATATATCTATTCTTTTTTAATAAAAGCGATCGCCTCCTTTTTTAGCTTACATTTTTTGTTTTTTTGTGTTGATAAAGAAATTTAAAAAACAATGACAGGGGAGAGAGCGACTAGGGAAATATAGGGAATTCAAAAAAACAAATGATGGGATAATGAAAGTGCGAGGGCGGGCATTCTATCATAGAGGCAAATCGGAAAGAGGGGTTGCATCCGTACCATACATAGCTGCTGTAAAACCGGGAGAAGCCTACTTTGACTCGCAGCAGGGGCTTTTGGTTGGAGTAGGAGTGCACCTGTATCCGAGAAAGCCCCAGAGCCAACAAGCAACAAACGCTTGTACACGGTAAAGCACGTAATTGCGTGGCGTCACCCTACGGTGAGTGCCAAGCAATCCAAGATATAGTGGTCATAAGCCTGTCGTCTGAAACCGGGTGAGTCAAATTCCGTGAGTTATTGCCTCAATCCCAAGTGTCCAAACCCTGCTGACTCATCAAACAGTCAGAGAGAAATTTGTCGCCATTGCGGCACAGAGTTAGTAATAAAAGGGCGATATAGAATTATTCGCCCTCTCGGTGGCGGCGGCTTTGGCAAAACCTTTGAAGTGAGCGAGCAAGGCACGCCAAAAGTTCTGAAAGTTCTTTACAAAAACCATCCTAAAGCGATCGAGCTATTTAAGCAAGAAGCCATAGTTCTTAGCCGCCTACAACACCCCGGTATTCCCAAAGTTGAAGAAGACGGCTATTTCACTTTCCAGCCAAGAACTTTCAAAGAGCCGCTTCACTGTCTAATAATGGAAAAAATCAACGGCTTAAATTTAGAAGATTGGTTAAAAGAACGAAACAACAAAGCCCTCTCAGAAGAAGAAGTACTCGAATGCTTTAAACAACTGGTAGAAATTTTAGATAAAGTTCACCAGCAACAATTTTTTCACCGCGATATCAAACCACTAAACATAATGCGCCGCCCAAACGGACAATTAGTACTGATTGACTTTGGAGCAGCGCGAGAAGTCACCGGAACATATCTAGCAAAAGTTGGACAAGGGCAAAACATCACCGGGATTGTCTCCCCAGGCTACACGCCACCAGAGCAAGTGAATGGCAAAGCAGTGCCGCAATCGGATTTTTATGCCTTGGGGCGCACTTTGGTTTTTTTAGTAACTGGAAAGCCACCGACAGCGTTTCCAGAAAATCCGCGCACGGGCAAGTTGGTTTGGCGAGAACACGCCCCACAGATATCGCCGGAATTAGCAGACATAATAGATTACATGATGGCACCTTTTCCCGGCAATCGCCCCCAAAACGCGCAAATGATTTTGCAGTGTCTGGCGGAAATCGATCCTAACACGCCAGTAAAACCACAATCGGGATTTACCAAACGCCGCCATAGTGGGGGGATTGGGAGTTCGTCGGGAAACACTGGCAATTCTCTAAATAAAGACTGGGCGAGACAAAATGCTACGGTGGAGAAGATCAAACGAGCATCTCGCCGTCGCAAATTAAAAAAATTACTGAAGACGGGGGGTAGCTTATTACTAGCAGGCTTAGTTATCACTCAGGTTTTTGGTTTTTGGCGTTACGGAGATTTCCCGGCGAATCCCCTGCATGTGCTAGTCAGTTTGCCTAGTAGTCGATTTCTAGAAAAAAATATTAGGGGAAAGGAGAAATCGGTAAATGCGATCGCTCTTCTTCCTATTGCCAAGGGCGCCAAGCTGGGGGAAGACTTAAATTTTGCTATTGCAACAGGTTCCACCATCCAATTATGGAATCCTCGCGCTTACAGAATGCTATATGAATTTGACAAAGCGCACACCCTACCGATTCGCGCCCTTGTTGTCAGCGCTGATGGCAAGCGCCTGTTTTCTGGCAGCTCAGACAAAAACATTCGCATTTGGAATCTAGAAAAACGCAATCGCTTTCTTACTATAGCTGCCCACGCCGGTGCGGTAAACGCACTAGCTATTAGCCGGAATGGGGAAATTCTCGCCTCTGGTAGCTCAGACAAAACGATCAGGCTATGGCTATTACCAAGAGGACAGCGGCTACTGACGATCGCAGGACATGCCGGTGCGGTGAATACACTGATTATCAGCCCAGATAATCAGCGGTTAGTTAGCGGCAGTAGTGACAAAACGATCAAAATTTGGGATCTAAACACTGGCAGGCTAGTGCGTACACTCTCCGGGCATAAGGCAGGGGTGCTGTCTGTTGCTATTAGCCCGGATGGCAAAACTCTCGCTTCCGGCAGCAGCGATAGCACTATCTTTTTGTGGCAGTTCACAACTGGTAAGCAGCAGAGTATACTTACGGGACATTATAGCCCGGTGCGGGCATTGGCGTTCAGCCCGGATGGTAAGCTACTGGCGACTGGGGGCGACACGATTAAGCTTTGGGATCTCAAAACTGGCAAAAAAATCGAAACTCTGATCGGACATTCTCAGCCGATTAGTTCTTTAGTATTCTCCACTGACAATAAAACCCTGCTCAGCGGCAGTCTTGATGGCAGTGTTAAAATTTGGCGGGTGCCGTGAGGGGAAGAAACTATATAGGAACTATGGAAGAATATAGCTGATAATTATTTCGCCCTCTTTCTTTAGCACGATACAAAGCCATATCAGCATTTTTCATTAAGGTTTCAGCATCGGTTCCGTCGCGGGGGTAGAGGGCAATGCCAATACTGCTAGTAACGTATAGCCGATGCCCGTCAATTTCGAAGGCGGGTTGGAGTACGTCTAAAATCCGTTGGGCAATGTGGGCGGCGTCTTCAGCACTATTTAGGTGTGGCAGTAGGAGGATGAATTCGTCACCGCCCCAGCGAACTATAGTATCGTCTTCGCGCAGGCAGCTTCTCAGACGTTGGGCGGCAATTTGTAGTAAGCGATCGCCGACGACATGCCCTAGTGTATCATTAATAATCTTAAAATGATCCAAATCGAGAAAAGCGATAGCTAATTGATTGCCCCGACGCCGGCATCCTGCGATCGCTTTGGGCAAACGCTCATCGAGTAACTGGCGATTAGGCAGCCCCGTGAGCCGATCATGCAAAGCTTGGTACCTAATTAATTCTTCTTGCTGATAGCGCTGTAGCGCCCCGCCAATACTCGCCGCCATTGCCATTAAAATCGATTCTTCACTCTCCTGCCATTTTCTCGGATTGCGGCAGTCTTCAAAACCTATATATCCCTTAAATTGATTATTCACCAGTATTGGCACTGTTAAAATCGATACAATTCCTTCTGCTTCTAGTAATTGCCGTATCTCGTTGGGAAATTCTGGCGTCATTCCCCCCACGGTTTGACCACTTGCTAAAATGTCATACCATTTTTTCATTCCTGCTTTTCCGCTTGCCAAATCGTGCCAGCGCTGCGGTTCTTTGGTTGGGGCAATCCCCTCTCTCACCCACTCAATCTGTAAATTTTCAGTCATTTTACTATTTCCTGTATGATAATCATTCTCATAAATACAGATGCGATCAACTCCAGTTGCTGCCCCCAGTGTTGCTAGGGCTTCGATGACGGCGGCGCGCTGATTAGGATTTGTGAGCAGGTGATTCATCGCCCGCGCTACCCCTTGCAGCAGGTTGTCGCGTTTCTGCAAATCTGATTCGGCTTTTTTGCGTTTGGTAATATCTACGACTGTTCCTTCATACCCTAACAGTTTTCCTTCTTTGTTGCGAATGGCACGGGCATTTTCTGAAATCCAGATTTTGCTGCCGTCTTTACGATAAATTTCTGACTCGAAATCCCAGACGGCATCTTGTTGTTGTAGTATTTGCATGAATTGACTACGACGTTGGGGATCAACGTATAGTTGTTTCTGTATATCAGTAATCGAGTTGATTAATTCTGCGGGTGAGTCGTAACCGTATATGCGCGCTAACATAGGATTAGCTGTCAGGTAGTGCCCGTCTGGTGTGGTTTGAAAAATTCCTTCTACTGCATTTTCAAAAATGCTTTGATATTTTTCTTTTGCTTGTTTTAATTCTTCTTCGTTTCGCTTGCGTTCTAGGGTACTTACGCAGATTTCCCCGATTATTTTTAATAGGGCAATCGCTTCCTCTGGCAACTTTTTATCTGCTTGCACTGACTCTATTCCAATATATCCTACCAGCGATTCTTGGTAAATTACTGGCACTGCTATTTTCGATTTCATTTCCCCTATATCATATTTCTGCGCTTCTATTTCTGGCGCTCTCCATTCGTACATTATTATCTGCTCTTCTTTTGACAAGCTCAGATAACTTCTCTCCACTTTATAGAAGCTTCCTATCCGCTGCAATGCTTGTTTTATCCCTTCCTCTACTTCCTCTGACTTTAAGTTTATAAATTGGGTGGATATTGTAGCAATTGTTTTCTCGAATTCACTGCGATACTTTAAAAATTCTTCTGTGATTTTGCGTTCACTTATATCAATAATAAATCCTTCAATCCCCAAGATTTCTCCTTTTTTGTTGGTTACAAAAATGCCTTTTTCCCATAGCCATTTTTCTTTTCCGTCTTTGGTGTGTATACGATATTCTACCACATAAGACTGTTTGAGAGCGATCGCTTTCTCAATGGCTGCAATAACATGAGGCAAATCTTCAGAATGCGTAAGAAAATTATAGAAAACATTCCGACTATAACCTATCAACTCTTCACTTTTATACCCCGTTAAATTATAACACCCTTCACTAATATAAATCATTGTCCATTCTGGCTCTTTAGCACATGCGAAAGCAATTCCTGGCAGGGAATCAATCAGATGAGCAAGTTTTCGTTGACTTTCTTTTAGTGCTGCTTCGACTTGTTTGCGCTGTATTAAATTTCCCAATTGGGCGACAGCGGTAGAAACCAATTCTACCATTTGTCTTTCTTCTTTGCCAACTTCAAACATAAAAAAGACAAGAGTGGCGACAACAGTGTCATTAGCGAGAATAGGAATTGCCAAAGCGCAGCGAAATCCGAAACGCAAAAAGCTTGTCTCTATCTCACTAGAAACATGTCGATAGAACTCTGGCTGTTTTGTCAGCCACACCCGCTCAGGGATATGTATGCCAAGAGGAAAATTCAATTCCTGACTAATTTTTTGCAAGCTGCTGAGGCAGTGGGGGCTACCATACCACGCCTTAGAGCATTCTATTTCGCCGTTGTTATTTTGAATCCAAGCTTCCCCATAATCCCAGCCGGTTGCTTCGCAGCAGTGGCGCAAGACGACACTGAGAGCGCTTTCGAAATCTTCAGCCACAGCGCAAGCTTGGGTAATGCTTTGCAAGAGGTAGATTTCGGTTTTGGCTGGTTGTTGCTTGGTAAGGTTTTGGCACAATCCGACAATTTGGCGGATGTTGCCGTCACTGCTAAACTCTGGCGTTAGTCTCAAAAGTATTTGCTGGGGATAAGAAAAAGATGTCTTCCAGATAATCTCCTGACGCTGGTAAAAGCAGCGGCACAGGTTGGATACTATTTCATTAGCGAGCGCTTCTGGCAGACATTCATTGAGGTGATTTCCTATTTGACAATCCCTGCTCATCGACAGTATAGAGCGACACGCCGGATTTACTTTTACCAGTCTAAAATTGGGAGGCGTTACTGAAGTGGCTTCTTTGTGTGGTGCCGCTGACTCGCTTAACTCCACTTCTACAATAAAAAATCCGTCTGACGAGTATTGTAAGGTATTCCATAAGGCGGAGGTATACTGGCAACGAGATCCACTTTCCCTCTCGTATTGGCCAACATCTTGCCCCGCTATTTTTATGTGGGACATTTCTACGCTACTAATTTTTTTTCTAAAAAATAATCAATCTTTAACCTACCGTTATATATTAGATTGCTAGTGCTCTACATTTTGGTAGCCAATTATGCAGAATTAAACACTCCGAATTGAACGGGTTTGAGAAACCGCTGTTTCTGTAAGAACCTGGGATAATTTTTAATAAAAATTTATGAAAGTAACAGAGTTACTGTCAACTTTACAGCAAGTATAAATGCGTTTAAATGTAAAATTTAACAGAAATGCCGCGTTTACAATTGTCGCAGTGCCCGCAACCCTTGGCAGGTGCTTCTTTAGCAAAGCCAAACGCTTCTAATAAAAATTGCCAGCGACAGCGACGTGTCTTCAGGTAGTTTATCATGTCTTGGCTGAGTTTGTTGGGTTGGAAAGAAAGGGTACCGACTGCAGATTTTTTAATCTGATAGTGAAAGGGATCGCGCCAAGTCAACTTGCCAGCGGAGTGTAATAGTGATAAAGCGAGCGCACCATCTTTATACTGACGGGCGATTGCTTCCACTTCGCCAGAAGGGGGTATTTTTTTTGCTAATTCCCCGGCACGGCGGTAGAGGGAGCGTAATTTTTCTTCAAAAAATCGAAGTCGCTGCTTATCTTCTGGATTGAGCAAACCGGTGGGTTCACTGATTAATGTTAAAGCTTCTGCTGGTTTGCCATCTCGCCCTGCCCTTCCGACTTCTTGAATGTATTCTGACAGTAGCGCTGGTGCTTGAAAGTGTAATACCCAGCGGGCATCTGGTTTATTTATTCCCATCCCAAATGCCGAGGTGCAGACTACAAATTTTAGTTTACCGCTCAACCAATTTGTTTCAATCTCTCTTCGGCAAGCGGCACTTAATCCGGCATGATAAGCTGCTGTTGCTAGGCTATTTTGCCGCAGCCATTCCGCAAGATTTTCGCTGTCGTGGCGGGTGCGGGCATAGACTAATCCGGCTTGATTTTCTCTGGCTTTGATAAATTTTAATAATTGTCGCTTTCTTCCGGCTGGTGTGCAAGTAATTTTAACATTTAGGTATAAGTTTGGGCGATAGGGATTATTAAGAAAAATTTCTGGGCACTGTAACTGTAAAACGTTTTTAATGATTTGTTGTGTTTCTGTGTCGGCGGTGGCGGTAAAAGCAGCAAGCGCTATTTTTGTGCCTGGTGGTTTGGATTGCAATAACGCCAAACGTACTGCCCCTAAGCGTCGGTATGCTGCTCTAAATGTTTCTCCCCATTGTACTAAACAATGCGCTTCGTCTAAAATTATTCCGTTTATTTCTACTTGTGGCTGAGTTATTATCGCCCATACTTTTTGACTCAGTAGGGTTTCTGGCGATAAGTATAGCAAGCGCAATCTATTATTCTTTATATCTTGCAGGATTTTCTTGCGCTGATTTGATGGTATTTCTGCGTGTAATAGCCCTGCCGGTAAGTTGCGATCGCGCAATTCTTGCACTTGATTTTCCATTAGTGCTATTAGCGGCGATACTACTAATGTTAATCCCTTTTGTAACAAAGCCGGCAGTTGAAAACAAATCGACTTTCCTCCCCCTGTGGGCAGCACTATCAAAGCGTCTCTCTTCTGTAAAAGGCTGCGTATTATTTCCCCTTGCGGCGCTCTAAAATCTTCATATCCCCAGATTTTTTTTAATGCTGCTCTAACAGCTTCCCAAGCTACTGTTTCTTCTTTTTCCATAATCTTTTAAACTACTATTTGACATTCGGCGTTTTTTGTTTATACTTATCTTATAATGGAAATATGTGCAGCCGCTATCCCATTATAATAATAAGAGTATACAAGCAAGCGGATAAAATGTCTAGTCCCCCAGAAAAAAAATTGGAAATCGTCGCCCATCGGGGATTTTCTGCGCTCGCGCCTGAGAATACTTTAGCAGCTTTTGCCGCCGCCATCAAGTGGGGGGCAGATTCCCTCGAATTTGATATACAACTCAGTAGCGACGGTGTGCCGATTGTTATTCATGATGTCACACTAGATAGAATTTGTGGCACTCCTGGTTTGGTGAAAGAAAAAACTTTAAAAGAGCTAAAAACACTGGATGTAGGTTCATGGTTTGATATGCAATTTTCTGGCGAGCGAATTCCCACTTTAGAAGAAGCGTTGGCAGCCGCTAAAACAATTAAAAAATATATCTATTTTGATGTCAAGCCCCACTGCGATTGGAATGATGCTGTAGTTGATTTATTTGTCAACATTTTGCGAAACGGAAAGTGGGAAAATCGCTGCGTAATTTCATCATTTAATGAGGAATTTGTCGAAAGGGTTCGTAGGATAGCACCAGAATTTACATTCGGATATATTGTAGCCAGCGCCGAGGCATATCAATCTCAATTAGAAAAAGCATCAGCTACAGGAAACAGTGTTATGATTAGTCTGTACAAGCTGTTGCTGGAAAATCCATCTTTTATTGAGATTAGTAAGAGTCAGGGGGTTGACATTGTAGCATGGACAGTTGATAATTTAGAAGAAGCTAGGCAGTTAGCAAGCATGGGAGTATGGCGGATTATAACAAATTCTCTTATCGGTATTTGAGATTTGGATTTAGGTAAAGTTAAAATTTATGAACTATAGGGTAAAATTCAGTAGAAGGGAGAGGGAAGAAGCAAAGAGAAGATATGAAAGGGGATGGGCGCGCTGGGAGATTGTAATTCTCTTGTTGGGAATGGTTATTATAACATTGGCGGTGATTTTTTTGGTAGCTATTAAGCATGTAAAGTCTATTTATAATGTTGAAGCGGAAGAAAATCAAGTGCCACCTACGATAAATATTTCTGAATATTTGAATGGGGAGATAAATGGGGGTGAATTTCAAGATGCGATCGCTCGTCGAATTTCAACTTTTCCTATGCAAGTATACCCCCATGCTTATCAAGAAATTCAGAGTTTTATTAGACAGGGGAAAAGGCCGCCAAAAGAAGTGGTTAAAATTGAGGAATTGCTGAATTATTTTAATTATAATTATCCCCAAACAGAAGGGAATCATTTGCTATCTGCTGTAACAGAAGTTGCTGAAGCGCCCTGGAATAAAAATCACCTGCTCATTCGCATTGGTTTGCAGGCAAAACGGTTTGAAAAAGAAAGATTAAATAAAAAAAATAACTTTGTACTTTTAATAGATAGTTATAGAGAAAAAGAGAATATTTTTGAACAGGCTTTACAAAGTTTTATAAAAAATTTAACAGAAAAAGATATAATAACAATTGTTTTTTATCCTCCACGCGGTTTATTTTTGCCTACGACAAAAGGCAGTCAAAAAGAAAAAATATTAGCAGCAATTGAGGAATTAGAAGAAAAAAAATACTGCTGTGTAATTAAAGGCATTCGTCTGGCTTATGAAGTAGCAAAAAGAAACTTTATAAACCATGGTAATAATCGGATAATTTGGGTTATTTATGAATATAATGCACTTAAAAATAAGGAAATCGAACGTATTATAGATGAGTCTCGCAAGAGACGTATATTTATCAGTTTTTTGGCAATAGGTAGAAAAAAAATAAAGCCTTCTCGTCTAGAAGAGTTAGCCGAGCGAGCAAAAGGAAACTATGCTTATCTGGAAAAACTGGAAGATGCAAAAATAGCACTGGCGAATGAGATAAAAGGCACACCTTATCCCATTGCAAAGAATCTAAAAATTCAGGTAGAATTTAATTACAAAAAAGTAATTGCTTATCGCCTGATAGGATACAATCACAACCGACAGCAAACACCGCTCTATAAATCGGAATTTTCCTCGTTTAGTTATAATAACACTCAAGGAGAAGACTTAGGTGCGGGAGAGACAGTTACGGTATTTTACGAAATCATACCAGTAGGGGTAGCGATTGATGTTAACTTGCCGAATTTACAGACAGAAAAAACACGAATTGAACCTGATGAAACAAGTTTTTACCGCCCCAACGAGTTGCTGCGACTGAGAGTGCAGTATCAGCCATTTGGGCAAGAAGAAACAGAGCTAATTGAGGAGCCGGTGCTTGACACAGGGCTGACGTTAAAGAATGCTTCCGATGATTTTAAGTTTTCGGCAGCAGTGGCAGAATTTGGCTTAATTTTAAGAGATGATGAAAATAAGAAAAATGCGAATTTAGAATCAGTTTTACAACTGGCAACTCAGTCTAAGGGGGCAGACTTGGATGGAAAGCGATCAGAATTTATCGATTTGGTGAAAAAGAGTCAAAGGCTATTAAATTCGCTACCGTAATAGAAGGAATTGAAAACAGCGGCGAGCGCATTTTAAAACAGATAAAATCAAAAAATTTTTGAAGCAAAAGCTAAAGGCAGTAGGTGAATATTTGTGGTTAAATGGAAAAACGCAAAAAAAGAGCGCGAGCGCTCGCGCTTCTTTAACAAACAGGGATAAAACTTTTTACTGAGCAACCGCTGCAGTTGTTGGTTTCTTATCAGCTTCCTGCTTCTGTAGAGCAGCATAAAGCCGATTCAGAGCATTAACATAAGCGTGCGCAGATGCTACAATAATATCTGTATTTGCCGCATGTCCGGAGAAAATGCGCTCGCCGTGTCGCAAGCGAATAGTTACCTCTCCGATAGCATCAATTCCAGCCGTCACCGACTGTACTGAAAATTCTATCAGTTCATTTGGTACATTGACAACCCGATTAATTGCCCGATAAACTGCATCTACTGGCCCAGTGCCAATCGCCGCATCTGTCAATTCTTCTCCTGAGGGCGTTCGCAGCGTCACTGTTGCCGTCGGGCGGGAGTGATTACCGCAAGAAACTTGCACCAATTCCAACCGGAACAATTCTGGCGGTTGTTGGATTTCGTCGTTAACAATCGACTCCAAATCCCAATCAGTAATTTCTTTCTTTTTATCGGCAACCGCCTTAAACTTGACAAAAGCTTTATTTAACTCATTTTCCGACAGTTCAAAACCCAATTCTTTCAGACGTGTTTGGAACGCATGACGACCTGAATGTTTGCCCAGGACGATTTTATTCTCCGTCAAACCGATAGACTGGGCATCCATAATTTCATAAGTCAGCCTATTTTTGAGCACGCCATCTTGATGAATGCCCGACTCGTGAGCGAAAGCATTTGCCCCGACGATCGCCTTATTTGGCTGCACCAATATGCCCGTCAAATTGGATACCAAGCGGGAAGTTTTGTAAATCTGGCGCGTGTCAATATTAGTTAAGGGTTCTTCCGACTCTGGGGGACGTCCTAAAAATGGATTAAAATACTGACGTCGGACGTGCAAAGCCATCACCAATTCTTCCAAAGCCGCATTTCCGGCGCGTTCGCCGATACCGTTAATAGTGCATTCTAACTGACGAGCGCCATTTTTTATAGCTTCTAAAAAGTTGGCCACGGCTAAGCCTAAATCGTTGTGCCCATGAACGGAAATAATGGCTTGGTCGATGTTGCGGACATTTTCTTTGATGCTACGAATCAGGGCTCCAAATTCGGAGGGAGTGGTGTAGCCTACGGTGTCGGGGATGTTAACTGTGGTGGCACCAGCTGCGATCGCTTTTTCCAATACTTCGTAGAGGAATGCTGGTTCAGTGCGTACTGCGTCTTCAGGGGAGAATTCCACATCGTCTACAAAGGATTTGGCATAGGATACCATTTCCTCTGTAATCGCCAACACCTCTGCTCTAGTTTTTTTCAGTTTGTATTCCAAGTGAATATCAGATGTAGCGATAAACGTGTGAATGCGGGGATGGGCTGCTGGTTTAAGAGCTTGTGCTGCCGCTTCGATATCGTGATAGGTAGCTCTTGCTAGCGCGCAAATAATTGGCCCACCTTCGACCCCCACTTGCTCAGCTATTTTGTTTACGGCTTCAAAATCTCCTGCACTGGCGTAGGGAAAGCCGGCTTCGATTACGTCTACTCCCAGTTTTGCTAACTGGCGGGCGATCGTTAGTTTTTCCTCTACATTCAGCGTTGCTCCTGGAGACTGTTCGCCATCCCGAAGCGTCGTATCGAAAATTATTATTCTATCTGGATTGATTTTCATTTCAAACCTCTTGACTAGGGAAATACTTTTAACTACTACCGATTATGCTCTTTCCGGAAAAGTACTGACTTTTTAAACGCTAACCGTTAAGAATCAATTTTCTCTATGTATTCACGTATATCATTCAAATCGATGTAGCGATCAGTTGCGTTTCGTAGTTCTCTTGCAATCATCCCTTCCGTCGAAACCACCGTGATGTGAGTATTTTTAGAGCGCAGTAGTTCTATCGCCCGCTCGAAATCCCCATCGCCGCTGAACAGCACTACGCTATCATACTGCTCCACTGTATTGAACATGTCTACGACAATTTCAATATCTAAATTAGCTTTTTGCGAATAGCGACCGGAGGCGTCATCGTAATATTCCTTAAGGATTTTTGTGCGCACGGTGTAGCCTAGACTGATCAACGCATCTCGGAATCCCCGCTGATCTTGCGGATCTTTTAGTCCTGTGTACCAGAAAGCATTGATCAGCATCACATCTTTATCTTTGGTGAAGTATTCTAGTACTCTTTTCGGATCGAAAAACCAACCATTTTTTTGCTGAGCGTAGAACATATTGTTCCCGTCTACAAAAATTGACAGACGGTTCTTTGAATTACTCATAGAAACTTATCTCTATAATTTGCATGAAATAATTTAACGTCAATAATTTATTTTTAGCAAGTTTTTGCCTTTAATTCCCCTAATATTTGATATTTTTTTCAATTCTTTGCCTTCTAGACGGCAATTACTTTATTTTTTTGTGCTTTCCAGTCTGTTCTCAACTGAAAACACTACCCCCCAAGCTGAACCGAGATAAATTCAGCTTGTCAAAGATTCTCCACTGGTGGTTTTTTCAACTGCTATGTTAAACTAGCTTAACCTTTTGTTTTACTGCATAATTGTGCATAACATAATTAATATTATTTTATATATAAGATAGAATTTTCCTCGTTATAGGTTGGCCTGGTGTCCGCTACCGGCTATGGGCACGCGGCTGCAATTCCTGGTCCCACAAACGAGCTCTTATCTTTCAACTTTACCCCTAATTGTGGAATTTGTATTGCTCCAACTGTGATTTTTCTGCGAGGGACGCGACGCCCCTCCCTATAGGCGGGACATCGCTGTCGAATCGCTTGCCGCCCCTAAGCCATATTGCTCTCGATCGCCCAGCGGGCCAGCTCTGTGCGGTTGTGCAGGCTAGTTTTGCCCAGCATATTAGAAACGTGACTTTCGATTGTCCGCTGGCTTACATTCATAATTTCTGCAATCTCGCGATTGGCCATTCCCCTGGCCACCAACTGGACGACTTTCAGCTCTGTTGGCGTCAGCTCTACGTTCAATGGCACTTGAATTTTTGGCCCGTGCTCCGTCGTTTTTGCTTGATGCTGCCGTAGGCGCTCTGACTGTCTGAGTGAAGATTCTACTTGTGCAACCAGTTCTTCCGGCTCGAATGGCTTAACCATATACACATCTGCCCCCGTGTTTAATCCTTTTATCCGATCTTGGCTTTGACCTTTCGCGGACAGGAATAACACGGGAATCCAGTTTGTTCGCGGGTTCTCTCTTACGTGCTTGACGAAAGAATAGCCGTCCATTTCTGGCATCATCACGTCACAGATGATCATGTCTGGATTTTCTTTTTCCAAGATCTCCAGCGCTTCTCGGCCATTCTCCGCGGTAATGACTTCGTATCCCCTAAACTCCAGATAATCTTTGACCAACAATATCAGGTTGGGATCGTCGTCAATTAGTAATAGTCGTTTTTGTTCTTTTACATTGGTGTCTTTCATTTTTGCCTTTGCCTTTGTCTTTGCCTTTGCCTTTGCCACCATCTTCTTTGGTTTTATTATTACTGTGACTTTTTTCTCGCCTGCTTTAGCTTGTTTTTATTGTTCCCCTGCTTTAATTGCTGTTTCTCTTAGCAGCATAAGTTTTCGGCATGATTGCCTTTTTTGGAGATTAACGCCGCTTGCTGCGAGAGTCACAGTAGGGTTACTGTCTTTTTTCTCTTTTCTATTATGCTATTATAATACGGTGGCCAGGTTTTGACTACCCCTATTTACTTGCAGTCAAAATCAATTTCCAGGCTGCGAGTGTAATTCTATATACGCGTTGCTAGGTTTTAGGAAGCACTTTTATCCTTCCTAGCCTGTTATAGCAATTCTGCTACAGTCGCATATTTTGGCTTTTTCTGGGTCGACTGTAGCAGTAGCCTAAGCTGTAAAAAAAAATTAACAAAATTCGCTTTTTTTAGCGCTCGCTTATAAGACGTTGAAAATAAGGATGGAAACACTAGGTAGAGTTGGTATCTTTACAAGTTTTTGCAGGCAAAGGATGCGTCAAAAAGACGTATTCTTCAACAATGCGATCGCCTATTAAATGCTCTTGTATTATCCGCTCAATCACCTCAGGAGTGGCATGACGATACCAGACGCCATCAGGATAAACTACCATAATTGGTCCATCGTTGCAAACCCGTAGGCAATTCGCCTTAGTACGAAAGATACAACTTGGGCGCTCCTCCGTTACTCGCTCCAGTTGTAACTCTTTCAGACGCTTCTTAAGATACTCCCAGGATTCTATCCCAGCTTCTAAAGAACAGCACTTGGGTACGGTTGGCTCGGCACAGAGGAAAACATGTCTTTGAATGTGCCTCATCCCCAGGCTTTCTACGCAAGCAGTTAAGGCATCTGGGGTTGCCGCCTCACAAGATGAGGGCACTTCAGAAATAGCAGGAGCCGCTGTTTGCTCTGTCATAGCTGTTTTTTACAAAAATCAATATAAGTATTATTACTCAGACGGTAAGGGAGCGGTTAAAGTTCGGTAAACCGTACAAAAAAATAAGTTGCACTTGCGCAGACGACTTGGGAAAATTAGCACTCAGGAGTTGAGAGTGCTAAGGATGGCCCAGACAGGAATAAAACTGTCGCTCCAGGAAGAAAAACAGCGGTAGATGCCGCGCCCATTTAATTAAATTTAACCTGTAGGAGGGAGAATTATTAATATGGCAGCAATATCTCTAAGTGTTTCCACAGTCAAGCCACTAGGCGAGCGCGTATTCGTAAAAGTAAGTCAATCTGAAGAAAAAACCGCTGGCGGAATTCTACTGCCGGATACTGCCAAAGAAAAGCCCCAAGTAGGAGAAGTCGTACAAGTAGGTCCCGGCAAGCGCAACGAAGATGGTTCTCGTCAAGAAATGGAAGTCAAAGTAGGTGACAAAGTTCTCTACTCCAAATATGCCGGCACCGACATCAAGTTAGGAACTGAAGAATACGTCTTACTCTCAGAAAAAGATATTCTAGCGATCATTGCCTAGATAAAGAGAGCGAAAAGTTCGCGAACAGAGCAGAAAACAAGTAGTCCTTATTATTGACCGAACTTAAAACCTATGGCTAAGCGCATAATATATAACGAAAATGCTCGTCGCGCCTTAGAAAGAGGCATGGACATACTGGCGGAATCCGTAGCCGTAACTCTAGGGCCGAAAGGGCGCAACGTGGTACTGGAGAAAAAATTCGGAGCACCTCAAATTGTAAACGATGGCGTAACGATCGCCAAAGAAATCGAACTGGAAGATCATGTAGAAAACACCGGCGTATCGCTGATTCGTCAAGCAGCATCCAAAACAAACGATACCGCCGGTGACGGCACGACGACAGCAACAGTGCTGGCTCACGCAATGGTCAAAGAAGGGCTGCGTAACGTTGCTGCTGGCGCGAATGCAATAGCTCTCAAGCGCGGGATTGAAAAAGCTACCCACTTTCTCGTGGAAAAGATTGCCGAACACGCTCGTCCAGTAGAAGACTCAAAAGCGATCGCCCAAGTAGCCGCCATCTCTGCCGGAAATGATGAAGAAGTCGGCAAGATGATTGCCGAAGCAATGGATAAGGTGGGCAAAGAAGGCGTCATTTCCCTAGAAGAAGGGAAATCAATGACGACGGAACTGGAAATCACCGAAGGGATGCGCTTTGACAAAGG
>DVEG01000007.1 GCA_015295835.1 Oscillatoriaceae cyanobacterium M7585_C2015_266 | reverse complement strand
AGAGTAGGGAGTGTCCTAGGCTGTTGGGGGGGGTGGAGACGGCGACGGTGAGGAAGTTGCAGCCTTCTAGGTAGGAGGAGGCTAAACCGTGGGTGTACCAGGAGGTAACGAAGGTGGTGCCGGTAAGCCAGCCCCCGAGCGCTAGGTAGGCGCAGGGGAAGAGCAAAAGTCCTGACCACCCGATGAAGACGAAGCGATCGCGCTTTAGCCAGTCATCGAGGACGTCGAACCATCCTCGTTCTGTCTGGGCGCGTCCTACTGCTATGGTCATTACACGAATCTCCAAATAGATATGATTACAGCATTGTTTACTCTACTCATTTGTCTCGCGACTGCCCATAGCAGAAAACGAGTCTGAGTATGAGTATTCTTTACTTTTCTTTACCTTGTTTTTCATTATAGGGTAACTTTTCGGATTTTTCATACCTGTTTATCGCTTCTATGTATAAGATTGACTGCGGGTATTATGCAGATTTAGCCTTATTGTTATAAGTTTAATTAATAAAATAATCCAAGAGAGGGTGACGCAAGTCGGCGTAAGTCCAGCTTAAACTTGAGATGAGAACAATGTTTTGCTATTAACATTTGATGCCGCATGTACATCATTGATATCTGTTTGAAGCTTACCCCGATGCCGATGTCCGTGCAGCGCAAGTCAGCCGAGGATGCTCAGGCTGTCTATGAACAAGTAATCGCAGCGATGCGCTCAGGTAGTCCCCAGATTCTGGAACTTACTTGCGAACATGTGCCGGATAAGAAAGTCAGCCTCCTCAGCAGTGAGATTTGTGCTGTTCAGGTGTATCAGAAAGCCAGCACAGCGGCGGCTTCCGGCAGAGCACCAGGTTTTGCAGCTGTATTAGCTGAATGAACGCGGTGTCAAGGAGCGCTCGCCAGGAAGCGGCAATCATCGTGCGACAATTGTGCTATAGCTGGCCAAAAGGAGAACAAGTATTGAGGTCTTGCTCTCTAGAAGTGCCTAAAGGTCAATTTTGGATGCTTTTAGGCACTAATGGCAGCGGCAAATCAACATTATTACGATTGCTTGCCGGTTTGTTGCGTCCCCAAGCAGGGCAAATCCACATCACTAAACCTGTAGGGTTCGTTTTCCAAAACCCAGATTGTCAGTTGGTAATGCCAACCGTAGGCGCCGATGTAGCCTTTGGGCTAGTAGAGGAAAAACTGACTCTGACTCAGGTGCGAGAGCGCGTAAGAGAAGCCCTCGCCGCTGTTAATCTCCTGTGGCTAGAAAGAAGACCTATCTATGCCCTCAGTGGTGGCCAAAAACAGCGTGTTGCTATTGCAGGGGCGATCGCACGGCATTGCGAAGTTTTATTGCTGGACGAACCCACTGCCTTACTAGATCCAGACAGTCAGTTAGATCTAGTTGTCCAGGTACGCAACTTGATCAGAAGTAGAGGGCTAACGGCTCTGTGGGTAACACACCGATTGGACGAATTAGATTATTGCGACGGTGCCTTTCTCCTAGAAAAAGGTCAAGTAGTCGCTCAAGGCTCTCCCAGTCGTCTCAAGCTGCGACTGATGCAATCCGAGCCGATGGAAGAAGCAAAGCAGTGAGCGCCACTATATAATTTTAATAATAAACAACTAATACCACTAAGGTATGTTATAGTGGCAGTACCCGAAAGCGGAGTTTTTGATGGCAGATTAACCTTGTTCTCCCAACTGAAACAAGTTAGAGAAATAATCGCTCGCTCTTGGTCAAAGATCACATTGCGGACGCGGCTGATGGCTGCGGCAGCCCTCGTTTTCTCACTCTTAATGAGCGCGCTGACGTTCTGGGCTGTCAACACCATACAGCAAGACGCACGTCTAAACGACACACGTTTTGGCCGCGATCTCGGTCTACTACTAGCAGCCAATGTAGCCCCGCTGATCGCCGAAAACAACCGCGCAGAAGTGGCCCAATTTTCGCAGCGGTTTTACAACAGCACCTCTAGTGTGCGCTATATGCTCTATGCCGACGAAGAAGGCAATATTTTTCTGGGAATTCCCTTCTCCGAGTCAGAGGTGCAAAACTCTCTAACAATTCGGCGCAGGATTCAACTGCCAGAAAACTACGCCACTAACTTAGAGCGCCCCCTAGTGCGACAGCATCGCACTCCGGATGGAGAAGTGACAGATATCTTTGTACCTCTGACGCACGAGGGCAAATACCTGGGAGTGCTGGCGATCGGCATCAATCCTAATCCCAACCTAGTTAGGTACTCCAATCTGACACGGGATTTAACCCTCGCCGTTTTTGTCTCTATCTGGGTGATGGTGATTCTCGGCGCAGTATTTAATGCTCTAACAATTACTAAACCGATCAAAGAACTGCTAGTGGGAGTAAAAAATATCACCGCTGGCAACTTCAAGCAGCGCATCGACTTGCCTCTGGGGGGAGAATTGGGGGAGCTGATCTCCAGCTTTAATGAAATGGCAGAACGGTTGGAGCGCTACGAAGAACAAAATATCGAGGAACTAACGGCTGAAAAAGCTAAGCTAGAAACCCTCGTCTCTACGATCGCCGACGGCGCTATACTGCTCGACAGCAATCTACAGGTGATTTTAGTCAACCCGGCAGCCAGGCGGATTTTCGGCTGGGAAAATAAAAATCTCCTCGGCGAAAATGTGCTCAATCACTTGCCAGCTTCTGCACAAATGGAACTGACGCGCCCCCTGCATCAGATTGCCAGCGGCAATTTCCATAAAGACAATTCCCCCAGCCGGGAAGGGATTGAATTTCGCATCCCTCTCAACGAGCCGGCTAAGCGTACTGTTCGGATTATGCTGGCAACGGTTCTCGATCAGTACCGCGAAAGTGTTAAGGGCATTGCTATGACAGTGCAGGATATCACTCGTGAGGTGGAACTCAATGAAGCTAAAAGTCAGTTCATTAGTAATGTCTCTCACGAGCTGAGAACTCCTTTATTTAATATTAAGTCTTTTATAGAAACTCTGAATGAGTTCGGCGAGGAACTCAGCCAGGAAGAACGTCGGGAGTTTTTGGAAACTGCTAATCGTGAAACTGATAGGCTGACTCGTTTGGTTAATGATGTGCTGGATTTGTCGCGTCTAGAATCTTGCCGCATTTACCACCTTGAAGCAGTGGATATTGCCCAGCCTATTGAGCAGACTCTGCGCACTTATCAGCTTAATGCCCGAGATAAGGGGATTGAATTGGTTCAAGAAGTTGAGCCTAACTTGCCGCCAGTACTGGGCCACTACGACTTGCTGTTGCAAGTGTTTGCTAATTTGGTGGGTAATGCGCTAAAATTCACGGAGCCAGGGGGAAGGGTGGTGATTCGTGCTTATTTACTGTCTGAAGAGGCTCCGGCAGAAGAAAATAAGGCTCCGGCAGAAGAAACTCAAGAATCTTCTACTTTTAATATTCAACATTCCCAAACTAAGGTTCCATCTTCTCAGGGGGCAGTCGTTCGCATTGAAGTCTCGGATACCGGTATTGGTATCGATCCAGAAGATCAAGAGGCAATTTTCGATCGCTTTTTCCGTGTTGAAAACCGAGTTCATACCCTAGAAGGCACTGGCTTGGGTTTGTCTATTGTCAGAAATATTATCGAAAAACACCATACTAAAATTCAGTTAGTCAGTGAAGTAGGGGTGGGAACTACTTTTTGGTTTGATTTAAGTGTGTATGATGAGGCTGGCGCTCCAGTCCAAAATAAATCTTATGAAGAGGTTTATAAAAAAGTATCAGCAGAAGAAAAAATGTCAGCTGGTGGACTTAAGTGAAGAAATTCCTAGAGCGGGGGAAGACCAGCTAGCGATCGCCTGAAAGCTCTATCCTCAAATCAAAGCATCGAAATTAAAATTTCATACTAGCAGACGATAATTACTTTTGTATTATCCTAAAGTGAAGAAATGTGATAAATAATATTAAAACTTTTTAATAAACGCTGATAAATAGATGCATAACCACCAATAAACACAATAAAACAATAAACAATAAATAGTAGTAAGGCTGGCGGAGATATAAACAAATGGATAGCAATAATTTACTCAAACAGTTACTGATGATCGGTATTGGCACTACTTCCTTGGTGGCAGAGAAAATCCGGGAAGTGAGCGAAGAGTGGGTCAAAGATGGCAAGCTCAATTCCGATCAAGCCAAAAATTTCGCCGACGAGCTGATGAAGCAAATTAAGTCAGAGCAAGAAAACTGGGAGGCGCAGATGCAACGGCAATTGCGCAACTTGCTCCAGGATATAGGTGTGCCCCGACAAACAGAAATAGATGAACTGCGCGGACGCCTCGATCGCCTAGAACGGCAAGTGCGCGATTTGGAAAATAAGCTCTGGCGTTGAAGTTGAAGCAGGTAAAAGATTATATTGACATTGAATTTTTTTTGAATTTTTTTTAAAAAGGAGAAATGAATGCGAGAAATTCTTATCAGCCTGGGGGTGATGCTGGGTTGCTTACTATTACTGGTTATTGCTCAAATTAGCAGCGGCAAACCGGAGACAAATCCCTTCAAAATAGCTCCGCTATACGCAGCTGAAAAGCAACCAATCCAAACGGAAACGGTTTCCACAGTTGTTGAAAGCAGCGAACAGATTGCTGAAAATAAAATAATTACTACAGCTTCTGGTCTGAAATACATTGACTTGCAAGAGGGAACTGGGGCAACGCCAAAAACTGGCCAGATTGTCGTAGTCCACTACACTGGCACTCTGGAAGATGGGACAAAATTTGACAGTTCGCGCGATCGCGGTCAACCTTTTCAATTCCGTATTGGTGTTGGCCAAGTTATCAAAGGTTGGGATGAAGGCGTAAGCAGCATGAAAGTCGGAGGTCGTCGGCAACTAATTATTCCCCCGGAATTGGGTTATGGCTCCCGGGGAGTTGGCGGTGTTATTCCCCCTAATGCTACCCTGATTTTCGACGTGGAATTAATTAGAATTGCTGGCTAAATCTCATTTTTTGATAAATCGGGTTTTTAAAAAAATCCGATTTTTCTTATCCTATCTTATCTTATCTTATCTTATCTTATCTTTATAGCCGATTGGGCATAGCCATATTCCGGAAGCGGGTAAATTGTGGATCGAAAAGTAATTTCACCGTTCCCGTGGGGCCATTTCTGTGTTTAGCAATAATAATTTCTGCAATTCCCCGATCTGGTGTATCTGGTGAATAATATTCATCGCGGTACAACATTATAACTATATCTGCATCTTGTTCAATTGAACCCGATTCTCTTAAATCAGATAACATCGGACGTTTGTTTGTGCGCGTTTCTACGCCACGACTGAGTTGAGATAGGGCAATTACTGGCACGTTCAATTCGCGAGCTAAACCTTTTAAACCACGGGTAATTCTCGATAACTCTTGCACGCGGTTGTTGTCAGCGTTTGACCCTTCCATTAACTGCAAGTAATCTATTAAAATTAGTCCCAGTGTTCCTCCTTGCTCTGCCATTAGGCGGCGCGACTGACTGCGAATTTCTGTAACTGTGATATTACTGGTATCGTCAATAAAAATAGGTAGTTCTGACAAAATCCCGATCGCACGACTCAACTGTTCCCATTCATTCTGACTAATCCGCCCTGAGCGCAATCGATTGCTCTCAATACCTGCTTCTCCTGCTAACAAACGCTGCACCAGTTGCTCTTTAGACATTTCTAAGCTAAAAATTGCTACTGGCTGTTTGTGAGTCATCGCAATGTTGCGGGCAATTGAAACTGAAATAGCTGTGTTGTGAACGCAAATATCATTAGCAATAAAATTGTGGGTTCCTGGTATAGTCAAATCATAAACTTGCTTACAGCCTACTGCCTCAATATATGCTATTTCATCCCAGTAAATATCACTTGTCGTTAGTTGCTGTAAAGGCAATTTCTCTATATTTTCTAATACATTTTTTATTTCTATTTGCTGCCGCGATATTTCAATAATAAAATCTTTTATAGATTCAGCTGTAATATCTAAATACCATAAATCTATATTTTTTTGTTTGTCAATTCTAGAAATTATACCAAATCTCAGTAAAAGATGTTGCAATTGTTGCGCTAGATTTTTACTTACTGTAATATATCCTATTTTTAGTTTTTCTATTAAACTATAACCAGTAGTAACAAATAAACGATTGAGAAAGCGAGAGATTAGTGAGCGCTTTAATTTAAATAAAAATGCTGGAATTATTTTTTCCGTATCTTTTTTACCCCATATTCCTATATACTGTAGCCATTCAATCAGGGGATTCTTTTTATTATTATTTTTCTGAGTTACTGTGTACAAAATGGCTGCTCGTTCTTTTTGAGTTTCTATCTTTACAATCAATTCCGGTGAAAAATCTGCGATCGCCTGCTTAAATTCCTCTATGACTTTAGAGTTACTATTAGTAAATTGCGGTAACTCACCTGTCAAACAACCATTTCCTATCAAATAGGCAAGCAAATCTACCTCACATTCCCGGATAGTTGCTTTTCCAAAAACTTCTAACCTCCGAGGCACGGCAATTTTATCGCCTGGTTTTAGTTTTTCTAAAGGTTGCCATCCTTCTACAGTCAGATAAGGGTGTGTTATTGTGCTTTCTAGAACCCTTCCCAGTTGCGTTGTCACCCGAAACACAGGTTTAATTCCATCATCTATAAACTCAGATGGTTGAGTTATATGAAATTTCCAATCTTGCCCTAGCGTTAATAAATTTGCTTGCCGCTGATTATAAATTTCTGCAATTGTGCTTAAACTTCCGTCTGCTTGTAATATAATAGAATCAGCCGTCAAACACTTTCCCATTGAAGGTCTGCCGGCGATAACAATTAAATCCGAGCGTTGAAAACCTCCTGTCATGGCATCAAGATCATAAAATCCGCAAGTCAATCCGGGCATAACTGCGCCCTGATTGCGATTTTGGATATCTTGGAAAGTTTGAATAAGCGTATCGGAAATAGGAATTAGACCTTGTTGCGGGCGTGACTGAGTAACGTTGAAAATTATTTGTTCTGCCCGCTCCATAATCAGGGGCAGTTCGGTAGCGGTATCGTAACCTAAATCTGCGACTTGATTACCTGCTTGAATTAAAGTGCGGCGTAGGTATTTATCGACGATTAATTTAGCGTACAAATCGATATTGACTGTTGAGACAGTGCGAGCGACAAGTTGTGCGAGTTTACTTTGCCCACCGACTGTGGATAATAGGCTGCGATCGCTTAACCAAGTTGTGACGCTCATCAAATCTGTAGGCATTCCCTTGCTATGCAATTCGATTGCCGCTTTATATATTTGTTGGTGAGCGGTAATGGAAAACATTTCTGGACGAAGAATTTCTGTCACCCGGTTAATTGCTTCCGGATCGAGCAGAATTCCGCCTAGAATTAGTTCTTCTGCCTCGATATTTTGAGGTAGGATGCGCTCGCTGGCTGCTTTGAAATTAAATTCGCTCAACATGGTGCTTATCTTTTAGATTTTAGATTTTAGATTTTAGATTTTTTGTCGAGAAGAGGCAATGCGTCGTCAACCGCCTGCGACTGACAATTTTTTATCCAAAATCTAAAATCTAAAATTATACGCAGAATATTACAGAGGCACCACTTGAATATCTACCACAGCAATTACTTCGGGATGCAATTTTATTTCGGCTTTGTAGGTGCCCAGTTTGCGAATATCTGGGAGAGTAATACCCCGACGATCCACTTCTTGATTGATGTTTGCCAAAATTGCATCTGCCACTTCTTGATTCGTGACTGTTCCGAAAATGGCATTTTTTTCACCTACTTGCTTTTGAATAGTAAAGACGCCGACGTTTTCGATCGCCTTTTTAAGTTCTTCGGCTTTTTGCTTCTCTTCCAGAAGCCGTTGCTTAGCTAGTTCGCGGCGGCGCTCTACTTGCTTAAGAATTCCGGGGGTAGCAATAACTGCCATTCCCTTAGGAATCAGATAATTGCGAGCGTATCCAGGAGCTACTTCAACCAAGTCGCCAGTTTTCCCCAGTTTTTTTACATCTTGTGTCAAAACTAATTCTATACGTTTTGGCATGGTCTTTACCGTTTTCCTCTTCCGAGGGGAGCTAAAATATAAATCGGAACATCATATCATAGCTAAAATTAGGTAGCGAGCGCAAGAGGTAGGGCATGAGACATGAGTAATTTCAGCGGTACCCTACCAATTCTAGTATTTTTTAAAACCGATCCTTCATGCCCCGGATGCGGGCAAAAGTCTGTACAGGATCAGTACTATTAGCGGCAGCTTGTACAGCCGGCTCATCCCAGCGTAAAAACGGATTAGTGCGCTTTTCTACGCCGAGGAGGGAGGGTACAGTTGGTTGATTGCGGCTGCGGGCTGCCTTGACTTCCTGAAAGCGAGCTTGCAAATCTGGGTTTTGCCCATCAACCGTGAGGGCAAATTGCAGATTTTTCAGAGTGTATTCATGGGCACACCAGACGTTAGTATTATCAGGCAAAGCACGTAATTTGCTCAGAGAGGCTACCATTTGAGCTGGGGTGCCTTCAAAAAGTCTGCCGCAGCCTCCAGCAAACAGGGTGTCACCACAAAATAAATCGCCAGCTTCTCCGTCTGAGGTGGGCAAAAAATAATAAGCGATGTGGGCGCGAGTGTGACCCGGTACAAACAGGACAACTGCTGTGCGCTCGCCGAAACAGACGCGTGCACCTTCTTGCAAAAATACCTGTTGTCCAGGTATTCTTCCCCGATCTTCAGCCGATGCAAAGATGCGCACATTCGGGAAGTGTTGCATCAATTGACGATTACCGCCGACATGATCGCTATGGTGGTGTGTATTAAAAATGGCCACAAGCTCCGCGTCCAGGGCGTGTAATTGCTGCAATACCGGGGAGGCTTCAGCGGGGTCTACAACAGCGGCGCTTTTGGTTTTGGGATCGTGCAATAAAAAAATATAGTTGTCGGTAAGTGCGCTGAGTCGATAAACCTGCATTATTGACAACCTCCTGAATCTGGCGGCAGAAGCAGTAAAAAATTCTGGTTTTGGGCGAGCGCATAGGGGGCGAAAAAAACCCCGCTGCGATTGTTAGAGCTTCTTAAAATATTCTTACAGAGTATTGCTTCCTACCGCGTGGGTAGTGGATTTTCGCAATAACTACTGCTTACTCAGAATTCAGCACTGAGCTATGGTACGCACATCTCAGAGTAAATTAAACTTAACAATTCCCCAGTTGATCGACAAAATTCTCACCGTCGGTGAAATTACCCGTCAGGAACACCTACAGTTAACTTCTGCCATCCTTTCAGATTTTAACCTCACTGACGATGATCGTCGTCAAATTAACCGCATCTTTGACCACATCCAAATGAGACGTATGAAAATCATTGATTTATAGCCTTATAGCCCAAACCAAAGGGGTTGCCTGCCGACAGAGAGACTTAATTGTATGTATTTTTGCCCGTTATGAATAAAAAAAAATTAAAAGTTACCATCCTTTCGCCGACGTTTTGCAAAGGTGGAATAGAGCGCGCTTACCTACTAGGTCAAGTTTTACAAAAATTGCACTGTGAAGTAAAAATTTTGGGATTTCTGTTTGAGGGAGGGATATATCCTCTTCCCCCCCAGCAATTATTTCTAGACTGGGTGCGCGGCGGAAATTATCCCCAAATTTTGGTATCGGCAATGCAACTGCTGGGTAAAATTGACGGCGATATTATCTATGCGGTAAAACCTCTACCCACTAGCTTTGGTATTGCTTTGCTAAAAAAATTGAGCGCTTGCAAGCCAGTTATCCTCGATATTGACGACTGGGAACTAAGTTGGCACGGGGGCGACTCCTGGCAGTACCATCCTACCTTAAAGCAACTAGCTAGAGACATCCTTAAAAAAGACGGTGCTTTGCGGAATCCTACTCATCCCCTTTACCTGCAATGGATGGAGAAGTTAGTAAACCGTGCTGATGCCGTTACAGTGCACACACAATTTTTACAACAACGCTTCGGGGGCACATACCTACCCAACGGGAAAGATACCGAACTATTTGATCCGGCTAAATTCGATCCAGACACCAGCCGAAAGAATTATGCTCTCTCGCAATATCGAGTGCTGATGTTTCCAGGAGCTCCTCGCCCCCACAAAGGTATTGAGGATATTTTAATAGCCCTTGATTACCTCAATCAACCGGATTTAAGACTGGTAATTGTCGGCGGTAATCCTTATGATGACTACGACGAGCAACTGATGGTAAAGTGGGGGCGCTGGATTATTAAGTTGCCGCCTATGCCCGTAGAGCAAATGCCGGAAATAATCGCAGCAGCACACGTTATAGTTGTTCCCCAGCGAGATACCCCAATTGCTAGGGCACAGTTTCCCCTGAAACTTACTGATGGTATGGCAATGGCTAAGCCAGTTTTGGCAACACGGGTGGGAGATATTCCTGAAATATTAGGAGAAACTGGCTATTTGGTAGAACCTAGTTGTCCACAGCAACTCGCGGAGCAGATTGAATTGATTTTTCAAAATTTAGCCTCTGCTAATGAGCGCGGCAAAAAAGCTAGAGAAAGATGTATAGAACGTTATAGTATTGGAGCTATGGCTGCAATGCTCGAACCGGTTCTTGCCAGTCTGGACTCGCCCAGCCGCTTTTTTAAGTGAGAAATATAAAACATATTTTATAAAAAAAATTTTTCTGTTTAAAAATCAGCATTTAGGAAATCTGCATGTCGGCAAAAAAAATCATACTAAAATTTGCACGTCAATATCCGTTTAAAATTATATTAACTATTATTTTAGGTTTGTCAGGCGCAGTTTTTAATGGTGTCAGTACTACATTGATTGTCCCAATTATACTCAGTCTTTTAAATAAATCATTAGATTTACAAGGGGCACCGAATATTATTAAATGGCTGATGTTTCCATTTGCAGGGCTGGCAGAAGATTACCGATTGATAATAATGACTTTAGCGATTGTAGTTGCGATCGCATTAAAAAATATAGCCAGTTATGCAAGTCTTGTGGTGTCAAGTGCTCTAACGCGATCGCTTACTGCCGATTTGCGAAAAGCCGGGGTACGGTTATTATTGGATGTAGACTTGGATTATTTCGCCAAGATGAAAGTAGGAGATTTAATCAATCGCTTAGGTGCAGAAGTTAATCGAACAGCAACAGCGATTGGTACTCTAATTCAAATAGTGATAACGGCTATCACCGTTTTAGTGTTTGTTTGCCTCTTGCTAGCGATTTCTTGGCAACTGACGTTAGCGTCTACATTATTGTTATCTGTGGTGGTAATAGTTAATCAGTATGCGATCGCCCTTTCCAAGTTTTTTGGTAAGCAGCTTTCCGAAGCTTCTACGGCTTATTCAGTCAGACTCATGGAAATGCTCAACGGAATTCGACTGGTGAAAGCTACAGGCAGCGAAGAAAAAGAATACGAACAATTACAACGTTTAATTACTGTTCGTGAAAAAGCAGATTTTCGTTGCGAAGCTACCTACGGATTAATTGCTCCGGTTACAGAGGTTACTAGCATTATAGCACTGTTGGCAATAGTTTTTCTAGGTCGAATATTTTTTGCAGAGGAAGTGGAAGCGCTTTCAGCAGTTCTTCTCACTTATTTATTAGTGCTATTTCGACTTCTGCCACTGGTTTCTCAGATAAATGGGGCGCGATCGCAACTAGCAAATACTACCGCTAGTGTAGAAAGCGTCTACGATTTTTTGCGGCGCGATAACAAACCATTTATGAAAAACGGTTCGATTCCCTACAAAAAATTGCGAGAAGGTATTCGCTTTCATCATGTATCCTTTGCTTATCCCGGTCATTCAGAATTAGTTCTCCGAGATATTAATTTATTTCTGCCATACGGCACGACATTAGCATTAGTTGGAAGTTCAGGGGCAGGGAAGTCAACTTTAGCCGATCTTTTACCAAGATTTTATGATCCCACCTCTGGCTGCATTCTCATTGACGGGATAGACGTACGGCAATTTGACATAAAAACTTTAAGAAATGCGATGGGAATAGTAAGTCAAGAAACTTTCTTGTTTAATGACACTGTAAGGAATAATATAGCCTACGCTCGCCCGGAGGCAACAGAAGAAGAAATTATAGAGGCAGCGCAACGAGCAAATGCGTTAGAATTTATAGAAGAATTGCCACAGGGTTTAGAAACAATAATAGGCGATCGCGGCGTATTGCTATCGGGAGGGCAGCGACAAAGAATTGCGATCGCACGTGCTCTATTACAAAACCCAGAAATATTAATTCTAGACGAAGCAACAAGCGCCTTAGATACCGTTTCAGAAAGGCTAGTACAACTAGCCATAGAAGAACTAAGCCGCGATCGCACCACCCTCGTAATTGCCCACCGCCTTTCAACAATACAAAAAGCCCATCAAATTGCCGTCTTAGATCGAGGTCAAGTAGTTGAAATAGGTTCTCACGAAGAACTACTACGTAAAGGCGGCTATTACACACGCTTGTACTCAATGCAATTTCTCGACGAAACCAACCGCGAGAAAGCCCTAGTCAAAGCCTCCTACGAAGTGCGCAGTCGCCTCAACCCCATGATTGGTTTCCTGAAATTGCTAGTTGACAACATGGTAGACAGCCAACAAGAGCGTGAAGAATTAATCAAAGAATCATACCACGCAGCCACTCGAATTCTCAAAATATTAGAATTAATAGAAAACAGCGTCAGACTTCACCAGCCTTCTTAAAGCTAATTTAACCACTAAAATAACAAACAAAAAATAGCCCATCAGAACTCAAAAATCCCCTGACAATAAATTCGCACCGCCTGTAGACCAGTTTATGGCCATAGAAATAACCACCCACAAGTATTCTCGGTTACAGACATTTCCATAAAAAGCACACTAAAATCGTAAGCATGGCAGCACATAACTAAACTTGTAAAAATGCTTCAGTCAATCCAGACCCAGGGTGTGTTATTCAGCATAATACCTTTTACATGTAAAAAATACTTTAAAAACACCTCTCATGCGTAAAACCAAGATAATCTGCACCCTTGGTCCTGCCAGTTCCGATTACGAGACCCTAAAAGCAATGGTAGAAGCGGGTATGGACGCAGCCCGCCTCAATTTTTCCCACGGAGACTACAAAACCCACCTCAACAACATTCACACCCTCCGGCAAATCTGTGAAGAACTGAAACGCCCCGTGGCCATAATTCAAGACCTACAAGGTCCTAAAATCCGGGTAGGAGAGATGCAGGAAGGTGTAGAACTGATTCCAGGGCAGAAAACAATAATTACCATGACAGAAGTCCTGGGTACAGCTGAGAAGTTTAGTTGTACATATAAGGGGCTAGCATCAGACGTTAAAGAAGGCGAGCCAATTCTCATTAATGACGGATTGATTCGCATCCGTGTAGATCGCGTGCTAGGAACAGAAATCTACGGCACAGTAATACACGGTGGTCCGCTAAAAAGCCACAAAGGGATTAACCTCAGTCATTCCTCGATTTCGGCTCCCGCCCTGACACTTAAAGATATTGAAGATTTAGAATTTGGGCTAAATAATGAAGTCGATTATGTAGCACTCTCATTTGTACGGGAAGCTTCCGACGTCAAAGAAGTTAAAGGAGCAGTCAGGCGCAAAGAAAAATCAACACACGTTATAGCTAAAATCGAGCGTCACGAAGCGCTCGAAGATCTTGAAAGCATCATCAGAACCGCCGACGCCATCATGGTAGCACGAGGGGATTTAGGCGTAGAGCTGCCAATCGAACAAGTCCCCCTAATTCAAAAATCGATTATTCAATCTTGCAGCGCTCACCTTAAACCCGTAATTACCGCTACCCAAATGCTGGAATCGATGATTAACAATCCCATGCCCACAAGGGCAGAGGTTTCAGACATCGCCAATGCCATACTCGATGGCACCGATGCTCTTATGCTTTCCGGGGAAACAGCGGTAGGTAAATATCCGGTGCTGGCGGTACAGACTATGGCTCGCATTGCCGAAACCGTTGAAGCCAGTCTCACTCGTTCTCCCAGTTATATAAATGGGGTGAAGGAACACTTTATTTCTCATTCTGTGGCTCACGCGGCTTGTCAACTGGCAGAAAATCTCAAAGCTAAGGCAATTATCTGCTTTACGGAACACGGTTTTACAGCGCGGGTACTTTCTAAGTACCGTCAACCCCTGCCTGTGATTGCGGTAACTACTTCTGAGGAAGTTCGCCGCCGGTTAGCTCTCTATTGGGGCGTTGAATCCTTGCTGCTGCAAGAGGTTTCTAATACGGATGAAATGATTGCAATGGTAGATAAGGCGGCAGTGGTGCACGGCTATGTCTCTCACGGGGATATAGTTGTGATTATTGCCGGATTACCTTTGCCGATTACGGGGGTTACTAATTTGATCAAGGTTCACCGTATCGGCGAAAGCTACGCTGTCTAAAGGGATAGCACTATAGGGGGAAAAGAGACAGAAAATACTGTTCTATTTCTTATCTCTCCCTTAGCCTCAGCAAACGCCCCCACGTTGCTACAAAAATAAGCTAGAGTTTGTAGGTTTGTTTGTAGATATCATAAAATTAGTATTATTGAGTTAGATGTAACAATAATTAATGTGGTTGAAAGCGGGCTGTATTTTGTGGTTTGCTGTCGAGGGGTGACGAGAAACGGAAAATTCTTAAGAAAATAAAAAATGAGAAAGCTAGAATGGTAAGCTGATGCTTGGCGTGTAAGAAATTATTAAGGGAAAACTTAGATGGCTGTAGCAACGCAGATTCCCTATCTGTTAAGGGCAGCTCGTGGTGAAAAATTAAATCGTCCGCCAGTATGGATGATGCGGCAGGCGGGGCGGTATATGAAGGCTTATCGAGAATTGCGGGATAAATATCCTTCGTTTCGCGAACGCTCGGAAAATGTAGATCTCGCCGTTGAAATATCTTTGCAACCGTTTCGAGCGTTTCAACCGGATGGGGTGATTTTGTTCTCGGATATTCTTACTCCTCTGCCCGGAATTGGTATTCCTTTTGATATCGTGGAAAGTAAGGGACCAATCATTCAGCCGCCTATCCGCACTCTTGAACAAATTGAAAATCTTCGCCCTCTAGAACCGGAAGTCTCAATGCCGTTTATTAGAGAAATATTGCAAATATTGCGGCGAGAAGTGGGCGAGCGCGCAACAGTACTGGGGTTTGTCGGAGCTCCGTGGACTCTTGCCGCCTACGCGATCGAAGGTAAGTCTTCTAAAGATTATACAGTGATTAAAAGTATGGCTTTCAACGAGCCGACGATACTGCACAAATTCTTAAGTAAACTAGCCGATGCGATCGCCATCTACACCTGCTATCAAATCGAATCTGGCGCCCAAGTCGTACAGATCTTCGATTCCTGGGCGGGGCAGTTAAGCCCACAAGATTATGAAACCTTTGCCCTGCCTTACCAACAGCGAGTCATCTCACAAGTCAAAGCAATTCACCCTGATACGCCGCTAATACTTTATATTTACGGCAGTGCAGGAATATTAGAACGCATGGCACTATCTGGCGTCGATATCGTCAGCATCGATTGGACGGTTGACATGGCGGAAGCCCGGACTCGGTTAGGGGCTAATATAGGTGTGCAAGGGAATATTGACCCCTGCGCCCTGTTTGGTTCCAAAGATTTTATCCGTGATCGGATTATAGAAACAATTCGTAAAGCCGGCTTACGCGGTCATATCCTTAACTTAGGGCACGGGGTTTTACCGACAACTCCAGAGGAAAACGTAGCTTTCTTCTTCGAGACAGCCAAGCATGCCGATGAATTGCTCGCCGGGAGCGCCTAAACCGCACCTCAACCAGTGAAAAACAAATAGAAAAGTGAGAAGTGATAAGCGAAAAACTTAAAATACCTTCTCACTTTTTGCGCATTAATTTTGTATTACTTTTTTGTATTACTTTTCCTTATAGCTTGCATCCATGACCCCCAAGCGGATTTTTGTGACTGGCGCAAGTGGCTGTATAGGTCACTACATCACCGAAGCCCTAATCAAGCAAACCAATCACGAACTGTTTTTGCTAGTTAGAAACCCGAGCAAAATCAAATATGATTGTTTAGCCCGCCCTGGAATAACCATTCTAGAGGGCGACTTACGGGATATTGACCACATATCCAACCTTCTGAAAACAATGGACGTGGCCATTTTGGCAGCCACTGCTTGGGGAGGAGCGCGAGAAGTTTTTGATGTCAATATCAGCAAAACACTGCGAGTAATGAACTTACTCGATCCGGATGTTTGCGAACAGGTAATTTATTTTTCAACCGCTAGTATTCTCGATCGCAAAAACCAACTGCTCAAAGAAGCCGCACATTTGGGAACAGACTATATCCGCTCCAAATACGAGTGCATTCGGCAATTTTCGCGATTACCCATAGCTAAAAAAGTCACCACCCTCTTTCCCACCCTCGTATTCGGAGGAGATGAGCGCCATCCTTATTCCCACCTTTCTGCCGGCTTGCCCGATGTTGCTAGGTGGATAAATATAATACGTTTTTTCAAAGCAGACGGAAGCTTCCACTTTATCCACGCACAAGATATTGCCAAAATCACACTCTACCTAATTGCTCACCCTCCTCAAACACAGCAACCTCGGCAATTTGTTTTAGGAGGAACTCCCATCACCGTCAACCAAGCCGTTGAAGAAGTTTGCGCTTATTTTAATAAAAAAATATATTTTCGCATTCCACTTTATCCTTGGCTGGCAGATTTGTTAATCGCACTATTTCGCATTGAGATGAGCCCTTGGGATAGATTTTGCATGCGCTATCGCCACTTCACTTATGAAAATGCTGTCAGCCCAGCTAGTTTTGGAATGCCTACCTACTGTAGCAGCTTAACCGACGTTCTCAAACTTAGCGGAATTTCGCCGCACCTCCCTACTAAAACTATCCGCAATTCCCAATAGGAAACAACGAATCGGTAACAAAAAATAAAAAAATCGCTCCATTTAATACATTCAATCAAGGGCAAAGCATCTATACAAAAATGCTTCGCCCCTTATTCTCACCCCAAATTAATCCTTAGCTGCCATAGACAGAATCAAATCGATCATCCGTGACGAATAACCCCACTCGTTATCATACCAAGAAACAACCTTAAAGAAATTAGGATTCAACTCAATTCCTGCCCCCGCGTCAAAAATACTAGAATGGGAATCACCGATAAAATCAGAAGAAACTACCTCATCTTCAGTATAGCCGAGAATCCCTTTTAATTCTCCTTCAGAAGCTTTTTTCATTGCTGCGCAGATTTCTTTGTAGCTAGTTGACTTTTCCGTGCGGAAAGTCAAATCTACTACTGAAACATCAGCAGTCGGTACACGAAATGCCATACCAGTAAGTTTGCCTTTCAATTCAGGCAATACTAAAGTCACAGCTTTAGCCGCACCTGTAGAAGCCGGTATAATATTCTGAGGAGCTCCTCGCCCGCCACGAAGGTCTTTTTTACTCGGTCCATCTACGGTAGGCTGTGTTGCCGTCATGGCATGAACAGTTGTCATCAACCCTTCCACCATACCGAAGTTATCGTGAATAACTTTAGCAATAGGGGCAAGACAGTTTGTAGTACAGCTTGCATTGGAAACGATGGTGTGTTTGTTGGGATCGTAGATATGGTGGTTGACCCCTACTAGCAGGGTGGGTACTTTTTCCGGGTCTTTTTCTTTAGTGGGAGCAGAAATAACAACCCGTTTGGCTCCAGCTTTCAAGTGTTTGGATGCGCCTTCGTAATCGGTGAACAAACCAGTAGATTCAACTACATACTCGACGCCGTATTTACTCCAAGGCAATTCTTCTGGATTTTTAATGGATACGCAAGGGATGAATTTGTCATTGACGACGATGCCGTCTTCTTTGGCTTCAACAGTGCCTTTAAAACGACCGTGGGTTGAGTCGTATTTCAGTAAATAGGCGATGCTTTCTGGTGGCACTAGGTCATTAATGCAGCAGAATTCAATATCTGGATTGTTAAGTCCTACGCGGAAAACTAGTCTCCCGATGCGACCGAATCCATTAATGCCTACTTTGATGGTTCCCATGTAATATGCTCCTTTGAGAAACCCGGTTTTTTAGAGGTTTCTTGCTGTCACACTTTGAATAATACCGCCGATTTTTGCTGCGACGATAAAGCTCAGGCACTCTGAAAGCAAGTCAAGGTAAAGGTTGGAAGAGTTTTGAAAACAGGAAAAAGGCTTTAGAAAAGTTTTAGTTTCCGTTGCGATCGCCCATGTCATTTTCCTCCCTTTCCTTGGCCCACTCTTCCTGCTTTATACATCTTCATACCTCATAGATATTGTTGTCAATTAGTTAATTTTCGTTTAATAATTTTGTTTATAAATTTATTAAAAATGGTAAAATACTTGTTTCGGTAGCTATTCAATTACCCGTTTTAATATCATCAAAATATTAAAAAAAGATTATAAATTTTTTCTTGTAGTCATTAAGGTTTTATTATTGTTGAGGATGGCGGCAGCTAAAGGAGAAAATCTCAACTGATAAAACTTGATTACAACACCAGTCGCCAGCCCGGGCCATATTTACACTTTTTAACAAAAAATGTTGTCAGGAACATACAGGCATTATTAAAGGGTATATTAAGATCGGGGAAGAAAAGAGGAAACGTTAGTGAAGCAATCCTAAAAAGATCATGTAATTTACTGCATGACAAAGACAACTCGTGTCAAAGTCTTAAAAAATAGGAGATCCCCATCATTAATTTGATTGAGATTTATAAATAAAAGCGAAAGACTGACGGGTGAAATAGCCCGCAAAGCATAAAAATTTCAAAGGTTTACGAGACGGGAGACGGCGCTCGCCCTACCCTGACTTCCGCCGTGCTAACACAGCATAAAAGGATAATAGCCATGCAAACTGCTGTTAAGAGTAAAGCGAAAGAAACAAAACCAGACGTTCAAGAACATCCTAGCGGTGACAAGCGCTTCAAAGCACTAGAAATAACGATGAAGCGAAATCAATACCGTCAAGATTCGCTCATCGAAGTGCTACACAAAGCTCAAGAAGCTTTTGGTTACCTAGAAGAAGACGTACTGATTTATATAGCCAGGGGGCTAAAACTACCCCTGAGCAAAGTATATGGTGTCGCTACATTCTACCACCTATTTTCCCTAAAACCCAGCGGCGCCCACACTTGCATTGTCTGTCTAGGTACAGCTTGTTATGTCAAAGGCGGCGGCGAAGTGCTATCGGCGTTGGAGAAACATACAGGGATCAAGGCTGGAGAAACAACACCAGACGGGCAGGTTTCTCTACTGACGGCACGTTGTATAGGAGCGTGTGGCATTGCACCGGCAGTGGTATTCGATGGTGCTGTCGCACCTAAGCAAACGCCAGAGTCAGTACTGGAAAAAATCAAAGAATGGATGAAGCAGAAATAAGACTGTCATTAGCTGAGAATTAGGCTATTCCAGGCTCCTTGATTAGTAGGTGAAAACACTATGGATTTAGCAGAATTAAAGGAGATTGCTGAGAAAGAGCGCGTCGCTCAAAAAAGTATCCGCGTACATTGCTGTACTTCTACCGGTTGCCAAGCAGCAAACTCGCTTACAGTAAAGAAAAATCTAGAAACCGCCGTTAAACAATTAGGCTTGAGCGAGCGCGTGCAAGTAGTGGGAGTCGGCTGCATGGGATTCTGCGGACGAGGACCACTGGTACAAGTGGAGCCGCTAGATAAATTCTACGAAGAAGTCAAACCCGAACAAGCCGCAAGCATTATCGATGAAATAAACGGCGGCACCGCTACTGCTAAAGCAGGTGACAGTAAACACCCATTTTTTACCAAACAGTTGAAAATCGTCCGTGAGCACAGTGGTAAAATCGATCCTGAGCGCATCGAAGAATATATCGCCGTCGGCGGCTATCAATCCCTATATAAAGTCATTCACGATATGAGCCCCGCGGAAGTAGTAGAAGAAGTCACTAAAAGCGGCTTACGGGGGCGCGGGGGTGCTGGGTATCCCACAGGCTTGAAATGGGCAACTGTTGCCAAAATGCCACCAGGGCAAAAATACGTAATCTGTAACGCCGACGAAGGCGATCCCGGTGCTTTTATGGATCGTTCTGTGCTAGAAAGCGATCCGCACAAAATTATAGAAGGAATGGCGATCGCAGGCTACGCTGTAGGCGCAAGCGAGGGCTTTATCTACGTTCGTGCTGAATACCCTCTAGCGATCGAACGCTTGCAAATCGCCATCAAACAAGCCAAAAAATACGGCTTCCTCGGCAGCCAAATCTTCGAATCACCCTTCGACTTTAAAATAGACATCCGCATCGGCGCTGGAGCCTTCGTCTGCGGCGAAGAAACCGCCCTCATCGAATCTATCGAAGGCGGGCGCGGTATGCCTAACCCCCGCCCCCCTTACCCTGCCGTTTCTGGTTTATGGGGACGTCCAACCCTCATCAATAACGTTGAAACTTTCGCCAACATCCCTGCCATCATCCGCGAAGGCGCTCAGTGGTATGCCAGCATTGGCACCGAAAAAAGCAAAGGTACTAAAATCTTCTCCCTCACCGGTAAAATCCGCAATAACGGATTAATCGAAGTTCCAATGGGCATAACCTTGCGCGAAATCGTTGAAGAAATGGGCGGCGGTGTGCCCGACGGCGAAGTCAAAGCTGTACAAACTGGAGGCCCTTCCGGTGGTTGTATCCCTGCCCACCTGCTTGATACCCCAGTCGATTACGAATCTTTAATCGAACTCGGCTCGATGATGGGTTCCGGCGGCATGGTAGTTATGGATCAAAATACAAGCATGGTAGAAGTCGCTAAATTCTATATGGATTTCTGCCGTGAAGAAAGCTGTGGCAAGTGCATCCCCTGTCGCGCCGGCACTATACAAATGTATCAGGCGCTAACCAAAATTCTTAACAAACAAGCAACCCTAGCCGATTTAGAAAAATTAGAACAACTTTGCAATATGGTGAAAGCAACCAGCTTGTGCGGTTTAGGGCAGTCGGCGCCTAATCCTATCCTCAGTACTTTGCGTTATTTCCGCGAAGAATATTTGGCACTTTTGCAGCACAGCGACAATGGTAAAGTAGCGAGCGCAGCTCAGCCTACTACTGTCGGCAAATAAATAATAAACGAACGGTAAATAGTAATGGGTAATTATTGGGATTATACTTTTCCCATTCCCCATTACTTATTAACCATTACCAAAAACTGAAACAAAAAAAAAACAACAAGGAACAAATTATGTCAGTAATCACATTAACCATTGACGGAATTCCCGTAGCAGTCGAAGAAGGCAAGACAGTTTTGAAAGCTGCAGAAGCAGCCGGAATTCGCATTCCAACACTGTGTCATTTAGAAGGCGTGACAGATGTCGGCGCTTGTCGGCTGTGCTTAGTAGAATTAAAAGGCAGCAATAAACTCTTCACTTCCTGCACAACTCAGGCAGTAGAAGGGATGGAAGTCTACACACAAACCGAAAAGTTAAAAGAATACCGCCGCATGATAGTAGAAATGCTATTTGCAGAAGGCAATCATGTCTGCGCGGTGTGTGTGTCAAATGAAAATTGCGAATTGCAAGATTTAGCGATCGAAGTGGGAATGGATCACTCCCGCTTCCCTTACCAATTCCCCACTCGCGAAGTCGATATTTCTCACAAACAATATGGCATCGATCACAACCGCTGTGTTATGTGTACACGATGCGTGCGAGTGTGCGACGAAATTGAAGGCGCTCACGTTTGGGATGTAGCTTATCGAGGTGCCAAAGCAAAAGTAGTCACCGGATTAAATCAACCTTGGGGGGAAGTAGATGCCTGTACAAGTTGCGGCAAATGTGTAGAAGCCTGCCCAACGGGTGCGATTTTCCGTAAAGGCTCGACAGTAGCAGAAATGATTCACGATCGCTCTAAGCTTGAATTTCTCGTTACAGCACGTCACAAGAAAGAGTGGATTCTGTAATTCTCGCTAATCGGGATAGGGGATAAAAAATGGAAAAAATAAAATTAGCAACAATTTGGCTTGCTGGCTGCTCTGGCTGTCACATGTCTTTCTTGGATTTGGATGAATTACTATTCGATTTGGCTGAAAAAGTAGAGGTGGTTTATAGCCCGGTTGGCTCCGACATTAAAGACTATCCCGAAAATGTCGATGTCTGCTTAATAGAAGGAGCAGTGGCAAATGAAGAAAATTTACACTTGCTCAAACGGGTGAGAGAACGCACGAAATTATTAATTTCTTTTGGTGATTGTGCGGTAACAGCCAACGTCCCCGCTATGCGAAATATGCTCAAAGGTACCGAGCCAGTTTTGAAGCGCTGTTATCTGGAATTGGGAGATGAAAATGCACAATTGCCACATTTTCCAGGAATTGTGCCGGAATTACTTGAACGCGTAAAGCCTGTGCATGAAGTCGTGGACGTTGATATCTTTATGCCCGGCTGCCCCCCTTCAGCAGAAAGAATTTGGGCAGCAATTTCTCCTTTGCTCAGCGGCGAAAAACCAGCTATGGTAGGAAGGGAAATGATTAAGTTTGGCTGAGCGCAAATAAAATTAGAAAGGCGATCTAAAAGCGCTTCTCTAATTTTATATGGATAAAAAAGGAGGGAATTATTATGTCTAAGACAATTGTAATAGATCCTGTTACGCGAATAGAAGGTCACGCAAAAATATCGATTTTTTTAAATGATGCAAAAGAAGTAGAAAACGCTCACTTTCACGTCGTAGAATTTCGGGGATTCGAGAAATTCTGTGAAGGGCGCCCAATGTGGGAAATGGCAGGAATAACTGCAAGAATCTGCGGAATTTGTCCAGTTAGTCACTTACTGGCATCGGCAAAAACAGGAGATAAAATTCAGGCAGTAAAAGTACCGCCTGCCGGGGAAAAATTACGCCGCCTGATGAATGTGGCACAAATTTTACAGTCGCACGCTCTGTCATTTTTTCACCTCAGCAGTCCGGATTTTCTGTTAGGTTGGGATAGCAATCCATCTACGCGTAATATCTTTGGGCTAATGTCTGCCGATCCGGAATTGGCTCGTAAGGGAATTCGGCTACGACAATTTGGGCAGAAAATTATTGAATTACTGGGAGCTAAGAAAATTCACCCTGCTTGGGCAGTGCCTGGGGGGGTGCGATCGCCTCTAACTGAAGAATCCCGCGCCTGGATACGAGAGCGCCTCCCAGAAGCCCGCGCTACTACTGAAATGGCTCTCGCCCTCTTCAAGCGCCTTCTTGATCAGTTTAGCACCGAAGTAGAAGTTTTCGGTAAATTCCCCTCTCTATTCATGGGTTTAGTCGGCAAAAATGGCGAATGGGAACACTACGGAGGTAATATTCGTTTTGTAGATTCCGAAGGCAATATTGTCGCCGATAATCTCAGTGAAGATGACTATCAAGATTATATCGGCGAAGCTATTGAACCCTGGTCTTATCTAAAATTTCCCTACTATAAACCTCTGGGATATCCCGACGGCATTTATCGTGTAGGTCCTCTGGCTCGCCTCAATGTTTGTAACTATATTAGCACTCCTGACGCGAATAAAGAATTACAAGAATTTCGCGATCGCGTCGGCAGAATTGCCACTTCTTCTTTCATGTATCACTACGCTCGCTTGATTGAAATTCTCGCCGCTGTTGAAGCAATTGAGCGACTCGTAGAAGATCCCGATATTGTTTCCACCCGTACCCGCGCCACCGCCGGCATTAACCAACTTGAAGGTGTCGGCGTCAGCGAAGCTCCACGCGGCACTCTATTCCATCACTATCAAGTAGACGAAAATGGCTTAATTAAAAAAGTTAACTTGATTATTGCCACCGGTCAAAATAACTTGGCAATGAACAAAACTGTTACTCAAATTGCCAAGCATTACATTCACGGAAACGAAATTACTGAAGGTATGCTCAACCGTGTAGAAGCCGGAATTCGCGCCTATGACCCCTGTTTAAGCTGTTCTACTCACGCAGCCGGTCAAATGCCTTTATACGTCGAATTAGTCGCTGCAGATGGTACGATTGTCAATAAAGTGTATCGGGAATGACATTTCTTTGTTCTAATAATTTTTAGCTTACCATACAGGCGGTTTTATTGCCGCCTATTTTTTTATAGATAGTAATTATAAGAGTGCGGGCTTCCCCCCACAATCAATTATAAGTACTACAAAAAATGCTCTTTAATTCAGGCGAACTCTACTTTAGCAATATCGATAAAATCTCTATAATTTTTCTAAACCAAAAATTAAATTAATATAAAATTAATAAAAAAATTATCAAAAAATTGCTAGGTTAAGAGAGGAGACAAGAATAAACATTCATGGCAGAATAGGAAAAGGATATTATGACAGCAATACTTGAACAGCCAAGTTTTCTGAAACTGAAAACCTCAAAAGTGCTGACAATCAATGGCAAGGTTTTATTCCGGGGAAATGGACAAAAGAAATAGACGTTCGCGATTTCATACAAAAAAATTACACTCCTTATGAAGGCGACGAATCATTTTTAGCAGAACCGACAGAACGCACCAAAATACTGTGGGGGAAAGTTGGCAACTTAATGAAAGAAAAACGAGCCAAAGGAATTTTAGATGCAGACGTAAAAGTCGTTTCAACGATTACTTCCCACCACCAGGATACATTGATCGCGACTTAGAGAAAATAGTCGGCTTACAAACCGACAAACCCTTAAAACGAGCTATTATGCCTTTCGGGGGAATTCGAGTAGTCAAAACCAGTTTAGAAGCTTATGGCTACAAACTCGATCCGCAAATAGAAAAAATATTTACCAAATACCGTAAAACTCACAATGACGGAGTTTTTGATGCCTATACCCGCGAAATGAAAAAAGCGCGGCACTCCGGAATTATCACTGGCTTACCCGATGCTTATGGGAGGGGGCGGATTATCGGAGATTATAGGCGCGTAGCTTTATACGGCGTTGATCGTCTGATTGCAGATAAACAACAGCAACAGGAATTTTTAGAAGTCGATGTCATGGATGAATCGACTATTCGACTACGCGAAGAAATTTCCGAGCAAATTCGCGCTCTGAAAGAACTAAAAGAAATGGCGGCTGCTTACGGATTTGATATTAGCCGCCCTGCCGCCAACGCCAAAGAAGCAGTGCAGTGGACATACTTTGCCTATTTAGGCGCAGTCAAAGAACAAAATGGAGCTGCGATGTCTTTGGGGCGGGTTTCTACCTTCCTCGATATTTATTTTGAGCGCGACTTAAAAAACGGTACTCTTACGGAATCAGAAGCGCAAGAAATTATTGACGATTTCGTAATCAAACTGAGGATGGTGCGTTTCTTGCGGACGCCAGAATACAATGAGCTATTTTCAGGCGAGCCAACCTGGGTAACAGAGTGCATTGGTGGTATGGGAGTAGACGGGCGCCCTCTTGTTACTAAAAATAGTTTCCGTTTCCTACATACCCTGTATAATTTAGGACCAGCACCGGAACCTAATCTAACGATTTTGTGGTCAGAACGCTTGCCTCTTAACTTTAAGCGCTACTGTGCGAAAGTATCAATAGATACATGCTCGACACAGTACGAAAATGATGATTTAATGCGTCCGGAATATGGCGATGACTATGCGATCGCTTGCTGCGTCAGCGCTATGCGCATAGGCAAACAGATGCAATTTTTTGGAGCCCGTGCTAACCTAGCAAAAGCATTACTGTATGCCATTAATGGTGGCAAAGACGAATTATCCGGCGAACAAGTAGGGCCAGAATTTGCCCCCGTCACGGGAGATTATCTAAATTATGAAGAAGTAAAAGCAAAATTTGATCACTTACTTGAGTGGCTTGCGAAATTGTACATCAACACCCTCAATGTTATCCACTACATGCATGATAAATACTGCTACGAGCGTCTTGAAATGGCGCTGCACGATCGCGATATTTTAAGAACGATGGCGTGTGGAGTTGCGGGATTATCAGTAGTAGCAGACGCTTTTTCAGCGATGAAATATGCCAAAGTCAAAGTCATCCGCAACGAACTAGGCTTAGCCGTAGATTATCAAATTGAAGGAGATTATCCCAAATACGGGAATAATGACGAGCGCGTTGATGAGATAGCTGCCAATCTCGTCAAAGAATTTATGAACAAACTGCGCAAGCAGAAAACCTATCGCAATGCAGTGCCTACTCAATCAGTTCTCACTATTACCTCCAATGTAGTATACGGGAAGAAAACAGGCAACACGCCAGACAAACGCAAAGCAGGCGAACTATTTGCACCGGGAGCAAACCCGATGCACGGACGAGATATGAAAGGAGCGATCGCTTCTATGGCTTCCGTCGCCAAAATTCCCTACGAACATGCACAAGATGGCATTTCCTATACCTTCTCTATTCTACCGAAAGCCCTAGGAAAAACAGAAGCCGATAAAATCAACAATCTAATAGGAATGCTCGACGGATATTTCCACGACGGAGGACATCACATTAACGTCAACGTTCTTGATCGCCAAACCCTTTTAGAAGCGATGGAACACCCAGAAAAATACCCACAACTTACTATCCGTGTTTCTGGTTACGCCGTCAACTTCATCAAACTCACTCGTGAACAACAGCTCGACGTAATTAACCGAACTTTCCACGAACACATTTAATTATTTAATTTAATATTTAGCTCAGTTGGCGGCTATCCCCATTATTGTCAATCCTTAATCCCGGCCTAAACAATGATAACCCAAACCTCCATTGCTGGTAAAATTCACTCAGTAGAAACCTGCGGCACTGTAGATGGTCCTGGTATTAGATTTGTTATCTTTACTCAGGGCTGCCCTTTGCGCTGTCTTTACTGCCATAATCCTGATTGTCGCAACTTTGAAGAAGGGAAAGAAATAACAGTTGACGAATTGATTGTAGAAATTCACAAATATCGCTCTTACATGCGCTTTTCTAGTGGTGGTGTCACTGTCAGTGGCGGCGAACCGTTGATGCAGCCAGAATTTGTTAGAGAAATTTTCCGCCGCTGCAAAGCCTTGGGAATTCACACCGCCCTTGATACTTCTGGTTATGTTAATTTAAGTGCGGCAAAACCTGTGTTGGATTATACGGATTTGGTGCTATTGGATATCAAATCTTTTGAGCCAAAAATTTATCTTAAGGTTGTGGGGGTAGCGCTCGCTCCAACTCTTCAATTAGCAGAGTATCTCAGAGAAATTAAAAAACCGACGTGGATTCGTTTTGTCTTGGTGCCGGGTTTAACCGATGCTTTAGAAAATGTCGAAGGGCTTGCCAAATTTATTACTAAGTTAGATAATGTAGAAAGAGTAGAAATTTTACCATTTCACAAAATGGGAGAATACAAGTGGGAGCAATTAGGGTATGATTACAACTAAAAGAAACACCAGAACCGACGCCAGAACAGGTAAAATGAGTAGTCGAGATATTTAAAGAAAACGGTGTAAATGCAGGAATATTGAAAATTTAAAATTCAGATGATAAGCGAGAAAGTAAAAAAGAAAGAGAAAATTCTAGCGATCGGATATGGCAATACGCTCAGAAGTGACGACGGTGCGGGGCAGATTGTGGCAACTACAGTAGAAGCTTGGAATTTGCCTTTTGCACGAGCGATCGCTATCCAACAATTAACTCCCGAACTCGCCGAAGATATCTCGCAAGCGCAACTGGTAATTTTTATAGATGCCTATCCAGTAGATAAAAATGCTCAGGAAAATTCTCTGAAAATAATGCGCATTTTTCCGAATGAAGAGGCAGGCAATTTTTCAGCACATGTCAGTGATCCGCGAGCGCTCTTAGCCCTTTCCCAAACCCTTTACCACCACTCCCCTCCTGCTTGGTGGCTACTGATTCCCGCCGTAAACTTTGATTTCGGCGAGGAGTTATCCCCCATAACCTCCCAGGGCGTGGCTGAGGCTTTAGAGCAAATTTGGCGTTTGCTGAAATCTGAAAATTTTTTAACTTTTGAAATCGATAGCCGTGCATGAAGTAAGTATAATGGAGCAAGCTCTAGAACTTGCCCTAGAGTATGCCCACCAACAAAATGCCCAAAAAATTCTCCGCCTAAAAATGCGTATAGGTGCAATGTCAGGCGTTGTGCCCGAAGCCCTAGAGTTTGCTTTTGATATCGTTACACGAGATACCCTCGCCGAAGGTGCTATACTAGAAATAGAAGAAGTGCCCGTCGTCTGCTACTGCCCAAACTGTAATATAGAGTTTCAGCCTGCTTACTTATTTTATGAGTGTCCACAGTGCGGAGAACTAAGTTCTGAAGTACGGAAGGGAAAAGAGATTGAATTAGCATCTTTGGAGCTTTCAGAATAGCAAACTTAATAAAAAATTAAGATTTATAAGAGACAGTTTTTTATAAAATAGAGAAAGAATATAAGTGTGGTAATTAAAAAACAAAAGTATAAAATATGTGTAAAGATTGCGGCTGTAGCGTGGTGGGTGAAATAGGAATTCACAGTCATAACCACGAACATCATCACCATCACGAGCACGAACACGAACATCATCACCACGAGCACGAACACGAACATCATCACCACGAGCACGAACACGAACATCATCACCACAATCACGAAACAAGTGGGAATGGCAGCAGAATGGTGGCGATCGCGCAGTCGATTCTCGACAAAAATGACCGCCTTGCCGAGCGCAATCGTGGCTATTTTTTAGCAAAAGGATTGCTAGTACTGAACTTACTTTCTTCCCCCGGATCTGGGAAAACTGCGCTTTTGGAACGCATGATTAAAGATATAGGCGCTCGCCTCAAGATTGGCGTCATAGTTGGGGATTTAGAAACCGACAACGACGCCCAGCGTCTACGCAGCGTCGGTAACACCTCTGTTGTACAAATTACCACCGGCACAGTCTGTCACCTAGAAGCAGAAATGGTAGCGCGAGCCGCAAAACAGCTTAATCTGGATGGGTTACAACTGCTGATTATCGAAAATGTAGGTAATTTAGTTTGCCCTGCAGTTTACGATTTAGGTGAAAGCTTACGAGTAGTAATCTTATCCGTTACCGAAGGAGAAGATAAGCCACTAAAATATCCTACCATGTTCAAATCTGCCCACACAATAATTGTAAATAAAATTGACATTGCCGAAGTAGTGGGATTTGATCGAGAAAAGGCGCTGACAAATATTCGCAAAATTGCCCCGCAGGCAAAAATATTTGAAGTCTCAGCCCGCACGGGTGCCGGCATGGATAAGTGGTATAGCTACCTAGAGAATGAGCGAGAAAAAATACTGTCAGAAATGTCGCTATTGCTGTAAAATATCAGCATTGGGCATATTATGTTAATGCGGAAATAATGGCTCGTTTATTTTATTTATTGAAACACCTGCTCTCGCACCCAATTTCTAAAAGCTCTCATTGTCGCGTTTCTACCTGTAACGATACTCCGCTCTAAATATTGTGGAATTATTTCAGTGAGTGGCAAGCCCGGAAAATTCGGGCAAGTCTGAGATTCTACATATTTTCCCTCTTGTAAAACATTAATTTGCAACCTACTACCATTATAGCGCTAAACTTACCGCACTCCTAGGGCTTCATAATTCTTTAACTGAGTTCGAGAACTAATGTCAATTTCGATTACTAAATCTGGCGGCGGATCTAAGGTTAAATCGATTTGTTTTTTCCCTCGCACTACAGCTTCATTCTGGATGTAAAAACAATCATCGGGTTCGACTGCTTGCTGCATATTTTCGTTTTTAAATGTAGTAGAACCCAAACTCCAAAATGTTTAGTTCTTCTAGGAGAATTTCAACTAAATTACTGATAATTTTCTTGTCTACTTCATGTTCAGGCAAGGGAGTCATAATTTCCAATGTTCCTTTATTATAAAACAGACTAGCTGCCCGATTTTCGCCTAACTCATCTAATATTTTCTCAAACATCTGCCAACTGACATTTTTTATCAGCAGATATTGGGCGGGATGATTAATTGATTGAGTTCTAATTTCATAGGTAGTTTTCATCTGTGAATAACTAATTGTTAGTTTAGTTTATCCCCAGAGAACCGCGCGTTACGCCCAATTTTGGCAAGAGTTTTAATTCTTTCCATAATTGAGCACCTGTTATTTCCCCTTTCAGTAATTGGCGATAGCGATTAATTGTTTGAGTCACGATATCGGGAGGTTCGCTGACAAATTCGATGCGGAAGTAACGCACGCCTAAGGCAAGGAGATGCTGAACGTATTCGGCTCCAGTTTGGGCAATGCCGTTAAATACTGTATTCCGACAACCAGCATCGGCTTGGAGAAGGTGTTCGGTTCCCACGCGATCGCGTAATTTTACTTCATATTTTTCACAGGGTCTTCCGCAGTTAGTATAATCGGTTCCATTAGAAAGAAACGCACAAAAAACACAGTGTTCCATGTGAAACATGGGCATGTGTTGATGAATTGTCACTTCAAACCAGTGAGAGGGGCAACTATTAATTAAATCTTCCAGTTGACTGATATTAAGATCATAAGAAGCCGTCAGTCGCTCTAAACCAAATTGATTCTTAAAATAATCTGCTGTTAAGGGATTAGCAACGTTGAGAGAAAAATCTCCTATACAGCGTTTACCTGCGAAAAACTGCAAGTGATCATAATTTCGTACTAAATAGCCATCGGCATCAGAAGAGTGTACTTGCTGGAGGATATAATTTTCTCCCGGTTTAGTAATCCTCGGCGGTGCCACCCAGATTGTTTGGTTGGCAGACATTTTTGCGTTGCGAAATAGTTTCACAGCTTGCCTATAAGCACGGGGATCTTCAAATTCACAGTATATAATTTCGATTTCCGCTGAAATTGCTGCTTGTAATTGCTTCAAATTTCGCACTAACACTATTAAATTGGCAGGAGCGGGCAAAATAGGTTCTGGCGCTGGGAGTAAATCTTTAAAAGAAGCGAGGGAGTTTAACTGCCAACGTTTGGGTTGCTCACGCAAATACTGCAACTGGGCGACAATTTCCCGCCGCATTCGGTTTAATTCACTTGCGGGTAAGATCACAGCTTCTTGCAGATGGTTGCTCAATTTTTCCAAATAAAAAGGTGTATTGCCGAGACGCGCAAAATATTCTTGTAAACGCTCATTTGTTAGGGGGTTTGTATGAGCAGCAATTAGTGGCATTGCTGAATCTACCTGTACGATATGCCCACATTCATCGCGAGCGATCGCTGTTAGAGGTTTACCAATTTCTCCGTACACTTCTATATTAATCGGGCGCTGAAATTGTGGAGTTTCCCCTGTAAAAGTCTGGCGTAATTGTTTATCTAATTCTGGATCGCTAGTTTTCCAAATCTTATCCCCAACACGTACTCGGCGCCAATTTAAATCCCCTCGCCCAAAAGTAAGAATCACCTTATCACCTTGCTGTTTTACGGCATATATTCTCCCCCCTTCTTCCTTCTCAGAAGGATTTCCGCGCTCGAAAACTACCCCATCTCCGGGCTTGACAGGTGCTTGCGGTTTTAATATAATTTTTTCATTACAGATGCGTAGTACTTCTCCTAAGTAAACCCCACGCTTTTTACCAAAACGAGCATGTACTAATTCTTGATTGTTGATGCCGCGAAGCCAACCGGTATAAAGCCCGCGTGAAAATGCCATTTCTAGATTATAGCGTTCCTGGGGGGAAATAATTTGCTGTTGTGGTTGTTTTCCCGTTAAATTTGCCATAACGCGAGCGAGCGCATTCCGGTAAATACGGGTAACATTTGCCACATATTCTGGCGTTTTCAAACGCCCCTCTATTTTCAGAGAGAAAACCCCCGCTTTCACTAACTCCGGCAGCACATCTATCCCCGCCAAATCTTGGGGGCTGAGGAGATATTTTCGCTCTTTTAAATCTACCTCTTTCCCATCAACAATTAAATCATAAGGCATCCGACATGCTTGCGCGCATTCGCCGCGATTAGCAGAGCGCCCGCCCAGAGCTTCGCTTGTCAAACACTGCCCAGAATATGCCACACATAGGGCGCCGTGAACAAAAATTTCTAGCGGCAGAGTTGTTTTTCTTTCCCTTAATTGCTTTTGAATTTGATTAATTTCCTTCAGGGAACATTCTCGCGCCAAAACTACCAACTGACAGCCAAGAGATTTAGCAAATTCTACCCCTATCGCGCTTGTAATAGTCATTTGAGTTGAAGCGTGAATAGGAAAATCCGGCGACAAGTGGCGGATGAGACGGCAAATCCCTACATCTTGTGTGATAACTGCATCCACCCCCGCTGTAATCATAGTGCGAATATACTGCTCAGCGTCTGCTAATTCTCTTGGAAAAATTAGCGTATTGAGCGTAACATAACCCTTAACGCCCCGTCGGTGTAGAAATTTCATTAATTCTGGCAAATCCGCCTCAGTAAAATTTTGCGCTCGCATTCGTGCATTAAACCGCTCCAACCCAAAATAGATAGCATCAGCTCCATTTTCTACAGCCGCCTTAGCGCACTCCCAATTCCCTGCGGGAGCAAGCAACTCCGGCGGTATCAAATTAGTTTGGGCGGAAGAGGGGCATTGTTTGGGATCAGCTTTCATCGCGTTTGCAGATTGGTTATACAACACTATTATAATTTTATAATTTTATTTGCTTTCAAAGAAACTTTAGCTCCTAATTTTTTTATATGCGACATTCGTTAACACAGTCAGAGGACCATATTTTTTTAATATTTGCAATTGTTGCTCATTGCGGATAAACAAAGTGCCGGCAAATCCCAATGAATTAATAGGAATTGATTCAAAACTTTCCTGCGCTCGCGGTATAATTAGCATCCACTCCCGCGTAGCTAGTAGATTATAAGCTCCTGATTGTTTCGAGTTACTTTCAACATTACCTGTTAACAAACCTACTGCGCGGAGCAAATTATAATAACATTCTAATGTTATTTTTGCCGCTTCCATAATTGATTTTTCCTGTAATTCCAAGCGACTCAAAGCATGCTGGAAAGGAAAAATCGGAACATTTGCGATCGCTCCCAAAAACACTGCCTTAGACAGAGCCTCTTCCACAGGAAACCTCAACCCATTTGCAACCAGCGGCAGTGGAACTAATTGTAAATGTTTATGACGCTGACTAGCCCCTGCTAACTTACCCCCATTATAAAAAGCCAAGCCATCAAATTCTTTCAAAACCGCCCACATAGCTGCAAAATCTTGTAAATTTAGCAGCATTTCCTGCTCTTCAAACTCCCGCGTCACGAGCAGCAAATGATAATCAACAACATTGAATTTATTTAACAAACAAACATGAGTTTCCGAAATATCTGCAACAAATAAATCTTTATCATAAGGAAGAAAAGGATTAAAATCCTTTCCAGAAGTCGCTCTTTTTTCTTCCTGCTTTTTTTTAGCTTCTTCCTTACGAGCCAAATTTGACAATAAGCGAACCAAAAAACGAATTCCCGCTTCTTCGACGAACTCAGATTCTGTGGGGATAGGATGGAGAGCACCGCAAGCGAGAGCGCGCTCGCTACACTGCTTAATTTTTAGCCACAACGTACCAGGTTCTAAAGTTAAAATTCCCCGTGAAGTCAAATTTTCCTCAGACATAAACAAAAAAAGCAGCTCCCTACCCACATCCAGAATACCAGATTAGTAGAGAGCAGCAAATCCCCAAAATCTAGAAACCGAGTTTCTATATCTCGACTTATCCCTTCAGCGCTTGCAGCACATCCGGTACCTTTTCATTACCTTGGAGCACTTCTTCCTGCGGCGGCGTATGATAGAGCACCGAGTCTAGGCGGCAGCCGCAATAAGCCAAAGTATACAATTCTTTCAAATCACGAATCAGAGGATAGCGGGGGTTAGAACCCGTACACTGATCATCAAAAGCCTGCTCTGCCATTTTTTCCACTTGTTCGTAGAAAATTTTATCGTCACCGGAGAGAGCCTCCTTAATCGTCAGCGGAATATCCAGCTCACGTTTAAGATTTTCGATCGCCTCAATAAGCTTTTCAACCTTTTCCTCTTCCGTTTTGCCACCCAATCCCAAGTAATCTGCAATTCGAGCATAACGCCACTTTGCATTTGGATACTTGTATTGTGGGAAAATAGCTTGCTTCAGAGGCGCATCCGTCGCATTATAACGGATAACATGAGAAATCAGCAGTGCATTTGCCAAGCCGTGCGGCAAATGGAAAGTAGATCCCAACTTATGCGCCATCGAGTGGCAAATTCCCAGAAACGCATTAGCAAAAGCCATCCCTGCCATTGTAGCAGCGTAATGGACTTTTTCCCGCGCCTTAGGATCGAGAGCGCCATTTTTATACGCAGAAGGCAAATATTTAAACAGTAGACGAATTGCTTCTAGCGCCAGCCCATTTGTAAACTCAGAAGCGCATACAGAAACATAAGCTTCCAGGGCATGAGTTAGTGCGTCAATACCGCTATAAGCCGTCAATTTCTTCGGCAGATTCATCACCAACTCTGGATCAACTATTGCCATATTTGGCGTCAGCGCATAATCTGCCAGAGGATATTTAATTCCCGTACGCTCATCTGTAACTACTGCAAATGGCGTTACTTCCGAACCCGTACCCGAAGTCGTCGGAATTGCTACCATAATTGCTTTAGCTCCTAGAGGCGGCAATTCGTACACCCGCTTGCGGATATCCATAAACCGCATTGCCACTCCCTCGAACTCCGTTTCTGGATGTTCGTACATCAGCCACATTATTTTTGCCGCATCCATTGGCGAACCGCCACCGATCGCAATTATTACATCAGGTTGGAAAATATTAATATTAGCTAGCCCCTTATTAACTGTTGCCAGAGTCGGATCCGGCTCTACCTCGTAAAATACTTCGTGCTTAATACCCAATTCATCCAGAACATCTGTTACTTTATCTGTTATCCCCAAGTCAAACAGAGGCTTGTCAGTAACAATAAACGCCCGTTTCTTGCCCTTCAAATCCCCAAGGGCCATTGCCAAACAGCCGTATTTGAAATAAATCTTTGGTGGAATCCGGAACCAGAGCATATTTTCTCGCCGTTCCGTCACTGTTTTGATATTTAATAAGTGTTGAGGACCGACATTTTCGCTCACTGAGTTATCCCCCCAAGTGCCGCAACCCAATGTCAGTGACGGATCGAGACGGAAATTGTATAAATCACCGATCGCACCTTGAGAACTTGGTGTATTAATTAACACCCTAGCCGTTTCTACTTTCGATTCAAAATACTTAATCCGCTCATAATTTGATGGTGCAGTATAGAGTACCGACGTATGCCCGTGCCCGCCAAATAGTACCAACAATGCCGCCTTGTCTACTGCTTCTTCATAAGTTTTGGCGCGATACATTGCCAAAATTGGCGACAATTTTTCATAAGAAAAAGGCTCCGTTATGCCGATTTCTTCTACTTCCCCAATTAGCACTCGCGTATTAGGCGGAACAGTTATTCCCGCCAATTGTGCCAGTTTTTCTACTGGTTGCCCGACAATCTCAGCATTCAAGCGACCATTTACAACTATTTTGGCACGCATTTTTTCTGTTTCTTCTGGCGTCAGGAAATAGGCGCCGCGTTCGATAAATTCTTGTTTTACTGCATCGTAGACTTCATCGACGACAATCACCGACTGCTCTGACGCACAAATCATGCCATTGTCAAAAGTTTTACTCAGCAGAATTGAAGACACCGCCATTTTGATATGAGCAGTTTCATCAATTACTGCCGGCGTATTGCCAGCACCCACTCCCAGAGAAGGGTGCCCTGACGAATACGCCGCTTTCACCATACCTGGGCCACCCGTTGCTAATATTAATTTAATGTCAGGATGCTGCATCAGTTGCTGCGACAATTCCACCGTGGGTTCATCAATCCAGCCGATAATATTTTCGGGAGCGCCGGCTTCTACTGCTGCTCTCAGTACAATTTTTGCTGCTTCAATGGTGCAGCCCTTGGCGCGCGGGTGTGGTGATAATATAATTCCGTTGCGAGTTTTCAGGGTAATCAGTGTTTTGAAAATTGCCGTTGATGTTGGGTTGGTTGTTGGCACTATTCCTGCCAGCACTCCCACGGGCTCGGCTATTTTTTGATATCCAAATGATTTATCTTCTTCAATTACGCCGCAGGTTTTTTCGTTCTTGTATTTGTTATAGATGTATTCGGAGGCAAAGTGATTTTTAATCACTTTATCCTCTACGACTCCCATCCCTGTTTCTTCTACAGCCATTTTTGCCAGCGGAATACGAGCCGCGTTAGCTGCTAGCGCTGCTCTCTTGAAAATATGATCCACCTGTTCTTGGGTGTAGGTGGCATATTTTTCCTGAGCTGTTTTTACTTTCTGGATAAGGGCTTCGAGTTCTTGACTATTTGTAACGCTCATAATTATTTTGATTTTCCCCTGCTGGTTTATAGACTTTTTTCTTACTTCTTACTAGAAGTAACTTATTCTTACCTCTTTGATATTAACACACATTTTTCCTTTTTTTGTTTTTTTTGAAAATTTTATTATTTTTTTATATATTTACTTTTTATGCTAGAATAGACAAAATTTAAAATTGCGATCACTTAGGCGTTTCTCGTTAACATTATAACACCCTATACTTCCAACCAGCCTAGAATGGCCAATTTTTATTAACAAAAATTTAAACAACACAAAAATTGTTAAACCAAGCTCAAGTAATGCTTGCTACAAATTACACTGAAACTTTTCTCCCGATATATAATATAAGAGTAAGAAGATAAAATCATGTACCTTGGGTGACATTTGATTAATACTGCTGGCTAGATTGGCAAAGAGCGGCCACTCAACAAATGTTGAAAAAAGCTTAACTTGGCGACGAGTAAGAAAATTTTGCCAGTAATCTAAAAATGCCAGTTACCTATCAAATTGTATTTTTACAATCATCTATAGGGGCAATCCCCTCTAGGGATTAACCGGGTAAATTAACAAGGAGAGATCGATAGAAATGGCGATCGCAACCACCACAGAACCCGACAGAGACGTACTGCGCTACGAACGACAACCCCTCGATGCCATATTCAAGCCGCAAACCGTTGCCGTCATCGGTGCCACAGAGAAACCGGGCAGTGTAGGACGCACCCTTTTATCAAACCTAATCAACAATCCCTTTGGCGGAACCGTATTTCCCGTCAACCCCAATAGACACAGCGTCTTAAACATCAAAGCCTATCCAAACATAGCCTCTGTACCCGATCCCGTTGATCTTGCCGTAGTAGTAACACCAGCGCCGACAGTACCGGGCATAATCAGCGAGTGCGTAGACGCTGGCGTCAAAGGGGCAATAATCATCTCAGCCGGCTTCAAAGAAACCGGCTCAGCCGGAGTCGAATTAGAGCGACAAATACTTGAACAAGCCCGCCGGGGGCGGATGCGGATTATCGGGCCAAACTGTCTAGGCGTAATCAACCCCATAAACGGATTAAACGCATCCTTTGCTTCACGCATGGCCAAGCCTGGAAAAGTTGGCTTCATCAGCCAGAGCGGGGCATTGTGTACAGCAGTCTTAGATTGGAGCTTCCGGGAAAACGTTGGTTTTAGCACCTTCATTTCCATAGGCTCAATGCTCGATGTCGGTTGGGGCGACTTAATTTACTATCTCGGAGACGATCCCAACACCGAGAGCATCGTTATGTACATGGAATCCGTCGGCGACGCCCGCTCCTTCCTCTCGGCAGCACGAGAAGTTGCTCTCAGCAAGCCGATTATCGTCATCAAAGTCGGGCACACAGAAGCAGCCGCCAAAGCCGCTGCCTCCCATACCGGTTCTCTGACTGGCTCCGACGAAGTACTCGATGCCGCCTTCCGCCGCTGCGGTGTGTTGCGCGTCAATAATATTTCTTACCTCTTCTACATGGCAGAAGTATTAGCCAAACAGCCACGTCCAAAAGGCCCCAACCTAACTATTGTTACAAATGCAGGTGGCCCTGGTGTGATTGCTACTGATGCCCTAATTACTGAAGGCGGCAAGCTGACAGAACTTTCTTCAGAAACTATCGAAGAACTAAATAAGTTTTTGCCTCCACACTGGAGCCACGGCAACCCGATTGACATTCTCGGAGATGCTGAACCGCAGCGCTATGCCAAAACTCTAGAGGTGGCAGCCAATGATCCGAAAAGTGACGGCTTGCTCGTTATCCTTACGCCCCAGGCAATGACCGATCCAACAGGTACAGCTCTAGAACTAAAACGCTTTGCCAAAATCAAGGGCAAGCCAGTTCTTGCCAGCTGGATGGGGGGAGATGAAGTGGCAGCGGGTGCTGAAATTCTTAATCAAGCTAATATTCCTACTTTCCCTTTCCCTGATACAGCTGCCCGCCTATTTAACTATATGTGGCGCTACAGCTACAATTTGCGCGGCATCTATGAAACCCCAGTATTGGGTGCTGACGTCGGGAGTTGCTCGAATGGCATTTGCGATATTTCTACTGCAGAAGCTATCATCCAATCTTGTCGCGCCGCAGGGCGTACTTTGTTGACTGAGTTTGAATCTAAGCAATTACTGGCTTGTTACGGTATCCCTACCGTTGTTACTCGCATCGCTAGCAGCGAAGATGAGGCTGTTCAGTATGCCGAGGAAATCGGCTATCCTGTAGTTCTAAAACTGTTTTCGGAAACTATCACTCACAAAACTGATGTTGGCGGGGTGCGCTTAAATTTAATGGCTGCCGATGAGGTACGCAAAGCCTATGGCGCTATTTTATCTTCTGTTTCAGAAAAGGTGGGCGCAGAACATTTCCAGGGCGTCACTGTTCAGAAGATGATTAGGCTAGAGGGTTATGAATTGATTATCGGTAGCAGTCTCGATCCGCAATTTGGCCCTGTTTTGCTGTTCGGTACAGGGGGTCAACTGGTGGAGGTGTTTAAAGATCGAGCTCTGGGGCTGCCGCCGCTAAATACTACGCTGGCGCGGCGAATGATGGAACAGACAAAAATTTATTCTGCTCTTAAGGGGGTACGGGGGCGGGCTCCGGTCGATTTGGCTGCGCTTGAACAGCTTATGGTGCGCTTCAGTCAGCTTGTGGTTGAGCAGCGCTGGATTAAGGAGATTGATATTAACCCGTTGTTGGCGTCTTCTGAACAGTTAATTGCTTTAGATGCTAGGGTGGTGCTTCACGAGCCTGATGTTACAGAGGAGCAATTACCTCGTCTGGCTATTCGCCCCTATCCTAGTCAATATGTTTCTAATGCTGTTCTTAGGGATGGTACGCCAGTGGTTATTCGCCCGATTCGCGCTGAAGATGAACCGCTGGTGGTGAAGTTTCACGAGGGCTTGAGCGATCGCTCTGTTTATTTCCGCTATTTCCATTTGCTAAAACTTTCCCGTCGCATCTCTCATGAACGCTTAGCGCGGATTTGTTTTATTGACTACGATCGGGAAATGGCACTTGTGGGCGAATACCGTGATCCTGTCTCTGGCGAGCGCCGCATCCTTGGTTTCGGGCGTCTGAGTAAATTACACGGTGTCAATGAAGCTGAATTCGGACTTCTTGTCACTGACGAATTCCAACATCGGGGATTAGGTACTGAATTACTCTCTCGTTTATTACAAGTCGGGCGTGATGAAAAACTCTCCCGCATCAGTGCTGATATTCTTCCCGAAAACATAGAAATGCAGCGCCTTTGCGAAAAATTTGGCTTTCATCTTTCTCACGAAGATGATGTCGTCAAAGCTGTAATCGATTTATAACTCATTTAAAAATATCCAGGCGGTTTTATTTACCGTCTGGATTCAGGTTTTTTTAAACTGTTTAATATGACTTTGACAAGTGGTTTACAAAAAAATTATATTTCTTCCTCAAATCTATTTCGCTTGCAAATTACTATTCGTGGAGCAGTTCAAGGTGTGGGGTTTCGCCCCTTTGTCTATCGGCTGGCGACTGAGTTAAAATTAGTGGGGTGGGTAAATAATTCAACACAAGGAGTCTTTATTGAAATTGAAGGCGAAAAATCGCAATTAGAAAGTTTTTTACTGCGAATCGAACAAGAAAAGCCACCTTTATCTATTATTCATAGTTTAGAGGTATCTTGGCAAGAGCCGGTAGGATATACTAACTTTGAAATTCGCCCTAGTGCAACAGGCGAAAAAACGGCTGTGGTGCTACCGGATATTGCCACCTGCACCGACTGTCTACAAGAAATTTTCAACCCCGCTAATCGTCGCTATCGCTATCCTTTTACTAATTGCACAAATTGCGGTCCTCGTTATACAATTATTCAAGCACTGCCTTACGATCGCTGCCATACAACTATGGGCACTTTTACAATGTGCCCACAGTGTGAGGCTGAGTATAAAAATCCTCTCAATCGCCGTTTTCACGCTCAGCCTAATGCTTGTCCAGTTTGTGGCCCTCATTTAGAATTGTGGGATTGTCAAGGAAATATTCTAGCAGTTGACAGTCAGGCACTAAGTAGCACAGTTAAAGCTATTCACGAAGGTAAAATTGTTGCGTTAAAAGGGCTAGGCGGCTTTCATTTAATAGTAGATGCTGGTAATGAAACAGCAGTACAGCGATTACGCTCACGCAAACGTCGTGGCGATAAACCTTTCGCCCTCATGTATCCTTGTCTGGAATTAATCAAAGAAGACTGCTTTGTTAGCTCTGCCGAAGAACAATTACTATGTTCACCTGAATCCCCAATAGTATTATTAAACCGCAAAACTAACCAAATCCCCCAATCCCGGCTCTTGCCCCTTGCTGATGCCGTGGCTCCCGGCAATCCTTACTTAGGCGTTATGCTCCCATACACGCCATTGCATCACCTGCTAATGGCAAATTTGGGCAAACCTGTTGTAGCAACTAGTGGCAATATTTCAAATGAACCTATTTGCACTGACGAAAGAGAAGCTTTAGAGCGTTTGCGTTATCTTGCAGATATTTTCCTTATCCATAATCGAGCAATCGCTCGCCCTGTCGATGATTCTGTTGTTCGTATTGTCGCGGGGCAAAAAATGATACTGCGTCGCGCTCGCGGTTATGCGCCTTTGCCGATAAAACTACAAGGATGTCGCCTACCTATTCTCGCTGTCGGGGGACATTTAAAAAATACGATCGCTCTTTCCCTCAATGATCAAGTTTTCATCAGCCAACACATAGGCGACTTAGAAACCCCCCAAGCTTTTGATACCTTTAAAAGCGTTATTGCCAGTTTTCTAAAATTATATAACTGTCAACCTGTCGCTGTCGCCTGCGATGCTCATCCCGATTATAAATCTAGTCATTATGCCCGTCAACTAAATTTACCAACAATTCTAGTACAACATCATTACGCCCACGTTCTCGCCTGTATAGCTGAAAACCAAATTTTAGGAGAATCAGTACTCGGTATAGCTTGGGATGGTACAGGATACGGGCTTGACGGTACTATCTGGGGTGGCGAATTTTTGCTAGTGCCAGCTTCTTGCTCAACTCAGTCTTTCCCTTTCCAAAGAGTTGCTCATTTGCGTACGTTTCCTCTGCCTGGGGGAGATAAAGCGGTAAAAGAACCTAGGCGAGCAGCTTTGGGGCTCCTCTATGAAGTTTTTGGAGATAGTCTTTTTGAAAATAGAGAAGTTCTTGATAAGCTATCTTTCTCCCCACAGGAGTGTAAACTACTCCAGGTAATGTTACAAAAAAATCTCAATACGCCTATTACATCCAGTGTTGGGCGTTTATTTGATGGGGTTGCTGCTTTGGTTGGGCTGTGCCAAAGGACTAGTTTTGAAGGGCAAGCTGCTATGCAGTTAGAGTTTGCTATTGATGGGGTTGATACTGAGGCAAGTTATAAAATTGAGGTGGGGGGATTTCCTATTATAATTGATTGGCGTCCGATGTTGTTGGGGATCCTGGAAGATTTAAGTTTCAATCTTCCTGTGGGAATAATTTCGGCAAAATTTCATAATACTTTGGTGGAGGCGAGCGCATCTGTTGCTCAACTTGTCGGCGAAAAACGCATAGTTCTCACTGGCGGCTGTTTTCAAAATCGATATTTAATTGAAAAAACTATCTATCGTCTCCAAGCCGAAAATTTTCAGCCCTACTGGCATCAGCATGTACCGCCCAATGACGGTGGCATTGCTCTTGGGCAAATTGTAGCAGCTTCACTAGAATTACACAAGAGGTAAATATGTGTTTAGCAGTTCCGGGACAAATTATTAGTATCAGTAACAACAATGACGAGCCCTTGATGCGTGTTGGTAAAGTTAGCTTTGGCGGTACTGTTACTGAAGTAAGCCTTGCTTATGTTCCTGAAGCACAGGTGGGGGATTATGTAATTGTCCACGTCGGCTTTGCCCTGAGCATTGTCTCTCGCGAAGAAGCTGAACGCACTTTGGAATACTTGCAACAATTAGAAACAGTCGGAACATAAATATACCCTATTTGCGCTCTCCCCTATTTGCGATCGCTGGCTGACAAAATTTGTTTTCTCCCTCCTCCCTTTTATTCTAGCATATATATTAATACTAGCTGAAAAATTTTTATATTTTTTTATTTTTCCATTTATTATATCCATAAATCCCGATTTTGTAGGCCAAAAATTTAAAAAATTTTTAACATTTTTGGAAAATCCTACAGTAAGTTAGTTTGGCAGCTTTCTGTTTGAGAAAAAAATAATTACCCTCCAAAAATTAGAAAAAATGAGTTAAATTATATAGGCGAGGAAGCAGAAATAAACAGTAGAGGTTAAAAACAAGTTAAAGGGTAGCCTTTTGTTAATTTCAACAGAAAAAACAACGAAAACGTTGTTTAAATACGAACTAAAATGGGACGATATGAGTAAGAGAAAGTTTGCAACGTTAGATGCTAATGAGGCAGTTGCTCACGTTGCCTATCAACTGAATGAAGTAATTGCCATATATCCGATTACGCCAGCATCACCGATGGGTGAATGGGCAGATGCCTGGGCGTCAGAAGGGCGTAAAAATATATGGGGCACTGTTCCCTGTGTAGTAGAGATGCAGAGTGAGGGGGGTGCAGCAGGAGCAGTACACGGGGCATTACAGACAGGCTCGTTAACGACGACATTTACGGCATCACAGGGATTATTATTAATGATCCCGAATATGTATAAAATTGCCGGCGAATTAACAGCAGCAGTGATTCACGTAGCAGCGAGATCGCTAGCGGCACAAGCCCTTTCAATTTTCGGTGATCACCAAGATGTAATGGCGGTTCGGCAAACCGGATTTGCCCTGCTTTGTTCCGCCTCAGTACAAGAAGCGCACGACTTTGCTTTAATATCGCAAGCAGCTACACTAAGAGCGCGCGTACCTTTTGTTCATTTCTTTGATGGTTTCCGCACGTCTCACGAAGTCTCGAAAGTAGAAATGCTAACAGAAGAAGACTTGCGGCAACTTATCCCAGATGAATTAGTATTTGCTCACCGGGCGCGCGCCCTTACACCTGATCGACCAGTAATACGGGGTACTGCCCAAAATCCGGATGTTTACTTCCAAGCGCGAGAAACAGTAAATCCTTTCTATAATGCCTGCCCGGATATCGTACAAAAAGTGATGGATGAATTCGCCCAGATGACGGGAAGACAATATCAATTGTACGAATATCACGGTGCTGCTGATGCGGAAAGAGTTATTGTTTTGATGGGTTCTGGCTGCGAAGCGGTACACGAAACTGTTGATTATCTTAATGCCAGGGGCGATAAAGTAGGGGTGCTGAAAGTGCGGCTGTATCGCCCGTTTGATATGAAACGATTTGCCGCCAGTTTGCCAGCTACTACCAAAGCGATCGCAGTTCTTGATCGTACCAAAGAACCAGGTGCGGCTGGTGAACCTCTCTATCTCGATGTTGTCAATGCCTTACACGAAGAATGGCAACACGGCACATTGCCTAAAATAGTTGGCGGGCGCTACGGTTTATCATCGAAAGAATTCACCCCCGCCATGATTAAAGCAGTTTTTGAAAACCTTGCGGCTGCTAAACCCAAAAATCACTTTACCATTGGCATCAACGACGATGTAACTTACACCAGTCTTTCCTACGATCCCGAATTTTCAACGGAACCGGATAACGTAGTGCGGGCTGTATTCTACGGATTAGGTTCCGACGGTACTGTTGGCGCTAACAAAAATTCTATCAAAATTATTGGGGAAGAAACCAATAATTACGCCCAGGGTTATTTTGTTTACGACTCGAAAAAATCAGGTTCAGTTACTGTCTCTCACTTACGCTTTGGTCCCAATCCAATTCGCTCAACTTACTTAATTTCTAAAGCGAATTTTGTAGCTTGCCACCAGTGGCAGTTCCTTGAACAATTTGAAATGTTGCATCTGGCTGCCTCTGGAGCAACTTTCCTGCTTAATAGCCCTTATGGCCCAGATGAAGTATGGGACAAATTACCGCGTTCAGTGCAAGAAACGATAATTAATAAAAAATTGAAATTCTACGTCTGTGACGCGAATAAAGTAGCCCGCGAAAGTGGTATGGGCGGCTACATTAACACAGTCATGCAGGTGTGTTTCTTTGCACTATCTGGCGTGTTGCCCCGTGAAGAGGCAATCAATGAAATTAAGAAGTCTATTCAAAAGACTTATGGCAAGAAGGGGCAAGAGATTGTGCAAATGAACTTAAAGGCAGTAGATAAGGCTCTGGCTCACTTATATGAGGTGAAAGTACCGGAAAAGGCCACAAGTGAAATTAGACTGCGATCGCCGGTTCCCGACTTGGCCCCAGCCTTTGTACGCGATGTACAAGGAATGATGATTGCCAAGTGCGGGGATTTGCTACCAGTAAGCGCCCTACCAAATGACGGCACTTATCCCACCGGTACTGCCAAATGGGAAAAACGCAATATTGCGATGGAAATACCTGTTTGGGACCCAGAAGTTTGTGTACAATGCGGTAAGTGCGTGATGGTATGTCCGCACAGTGTCATCCGGGAAAAAGTTTACGATGAGAAAGAATTAGAAAAGGCGCCGGAAACTTTCAAATTTACAGATGCAAAAGACCACGATTGGAAAGGGCTAAAATTCACTATCCAAGTAGCGCCAGAAGATTGCACCGGTTGCGGTATCTGTGTAGATGTTTGCCCTGCTAAAAATAAATCTCAGCCGAAATTGAAGGCGCTCAATATGGCACCGCAGCCGCCTTTGAGAGAAAGTGAAAGGAAAAATTGGGATTTCTTCCTCAGCTTGCCAAATCCCGACCGCCGTAAATTAAAACTAAATCAAATTCGTCAGCAACAAATGCAAGAGCCGCTATTTGAATTCTCCGGTGCTTGTGCAGGTTGCGGTGAAACGCCGTATCTGAAATTGGCAAGTCAATTATTCGGCGATCGCATGATAATTGCCAACGCAACCGGCTGCTCTTCTATCTACGGCGGCAACTTGCCAACTACTCCTTGGACGAAAAATTCTGAAGGGTTAGGCCCCGCATGGTCAAATAGTTTGTTTGAAGATAATGCCGAATTTGGTTTAGGTTTCCGCATCTCAATCGACAAACAAGCAGAATTTGCTTGCGAACTAGCGAAAAAACTAGCTCCCGAATTAGGTGATAGTTTCGTTGAAGAAATTATCAACGCAGAGCAAAAAGACGAAGCGGATATCTATGAGCAGCGAGAGCGAGTAGCCGCCCTCAAACAAAAACTGCAACAACTCGACTCTCCAGAAGCTAAACAACTCCTCAGCGTAGCCGACTATCTAGTTAAAAAGAGCGTCTGGATTATCGGCGGCGACGGTTGGGCTTATGATATCGGCTTCGGCGGATTAGATCATGTTCTAGCCAGCGGGCGCAATGTCAATATTCTCGTACTCGATACAGGCGTCTATTCTAACACAGGCGGGCAAATGTCTAAAGCCACCCCGCGCGCAGCTGTAGCAAAATTTGCAGCCGGCGGCAAGCCAGCACCTAAAAAAGATTTAGGCTTGATGGCTATGACTTATGGCAATGTTTATGTCGCCAGTGTAGCAATGGGCGCACGAGATGAACATACTCTCAAGGCATTCTTAGAAGCAGAAGCATACAATGGTCCTTCTTTGATTATCGCCTATTCGCACTGCATTGCTCACGGCATCGATATGATGAAAGGAATGCAGCAACAAAAAGCAGCGGTGGATTCTGGCAGTTGGCTGTTGTATCGCTATAATCCAGAGCGCGCTAAACACGGCGAAAATCCGCTGCAACTTGATTGCCGCACGCCAAAATTGCCTCTGGAAAACTATATGTATGCGGAAAACCGCTTTAAGATGTTAACTAAGAGTAAGCCAGAAGATGCTAAACGCTTGCTTAAAGAAGCAGAGCAAGATGTGAAAAACCGCTGGAGTATGTACGAATATCTGGCAGCTCGCAAGCTAGAAGTTTCTAATGGACACAAAGGCAATGGCTCTGGGCAAGTTAAAGAGGATAAATCTACGCAAGACGGGGATATGAAAGAAACGGCTAAAGCTTAATTGTGCGCCAGTTTCTAGTTAGTTATCAGGCGGGGTGTTTGATGAAAAAACACCCCACCCCCTACCCCACATACTCTTGAAAAAGGAGAAGATTGTAGAATGGATTTAAGTACGACTTATTTGGGATTGACACTGCGATCGCCTCTTGTTCCCTCTGCCGCCCAGCCGCTAACAGAAGATATCGACAATGTTAAGCGTATGGAAGATGCCGGAGCTGGCGCAGTGGTGCTGCACTCCCTATTTGAAGAACAATTGTTGCGCGAAAAATTTGAGCTTCAACATCACTTAAGTTACGGTACTGATAGTTACGCCGAAGCACTGACTTATTTTCCAGAACCAGATTTTTTCCACGTAGGTCCTGAAACTTATCTCGAACACATCCGCAAAGCTAAAGAATCTGTTAATATTCCAATTATTGCTAGCTTGAATGGCTATTCAAGTGGCGGATGGACGGAATATGCACGGCTGATGCAAGAAGCAGGAGCTGATGCGATCGAATTGAATATTTATTGGGTACCAACGGATTTAGATCTAACTGGCGCTCAGATAGAAGAAGACTACCTTAAAATAGTTCGTGAAGTTCGTCAAGAAGTAACAATTCCTCTAGCTGTAAAACTCAGCCCTTATTTTTCAAATATCGCTAACATGGCGAAACGTTTAGATGAAGCTGGCGCAAATGGGTTAGTTTTATTTAACCGTTTCCAAGCTCCTAATATTTCTCTTGAAGAGTTAGAAGTAAAGCCGGAAGTTTCTCTTAGCACGCCGGAAGCTATGAAACTGCCTATGCGGTTTATTGCAATTCTTTACGGGCGGATTAAGGCTGATTTAGCTTCTACTGGCGGCGTTAACAAAGGTAAAGATGCTATAAAAATGCTCATGGTAGGAGCAAAAGTTGTGCAGATTTGCTCGGCTCTGCTGCGTCACGGTATTTCTCATCTCCGTGTAATTGAACGCGAAATGATAGAATGGATGGAAGAAAATGAATATAATTCTGTTCAACAAATGCAAGGCAGTATGAGTCAGCTCAATTGCCCAGATGCATCGGCATTTGAACGCGCTCAGTATGTGAAGGCGATCGAAAGTTATAAGCCTGAAAAAATTCTTGTGTAAACAGAACATTATAAAACCGGTTTCTTTTTAAAGAAAACCGGTTTTTTGAGAAATATTTTTAGGAAATGTAAAATCATGAAAAAAACAAAAAAAATTGGAATTCTTACCAGCGGCGGAGACTGCCCAGGATTAAACGCAGTCATCAGAGCAGCAGTTAAATGCGCTACCAGAAAAGGCTGGGAAATTTACGGGATACCTTACGGAACAGACGGATTTATAGATGTAGCAAAAGGCGAAATAAAACCAGAAGATTTAAGATTAAATGAACACGGTTATGATATTCCGGGATTACTTCAGGGGCTTGATGTTTTGCAATTCCTAAGTGGCAGTGTTTTGGGTTCTCTAAGTAAAGGAGATACTGAAAAACCAGAAGTAGCTGAAAAAATAATAGAAGGTTATAAAATATTGGGGCTAGATAGTTTAATCGCGATCGGAGGAGATGGGAGTTTAGATATTATCCACAATTTAGCCGTCAAAGGTAAATGGAACATGATAGGAGTACCAAAAACTATCGATAATGATGTTCCTTTTACTGAACGAGCGGTAGGGTTTGATACAGCAGTAAATACTGTTACCGATGCGCTTTATAACCTTACTTTTACAGCAGCAAGTCACGAACGGGTAATGGTAGTGCAAGTGATGGGGCGAGATGCGGGTCATTTGGCACTACACGCGGGAATAGCTGGCGGTGCAGATGTAATATTGATTCCTGAATTGACACCGCGACTTAGTGAAGAAGCTGTTATAAAAGTTTGCGAAAAACTAGCGAGTTTGCGTCAGGAAAAACGAAAATTTGCCCTAGTCGTAGTGGCAGAAGGTGTCAGAAATGCCGAAGGGAAAATGGACAAAAATATTGGGGAAATTCTTGCTAATCAAATAAAAGAATATAGCCAAAAGCTCTGCAATTTGGAGCAACGGCATTTCTGCGGTATGGATGAAGTAGATACTCGGGTCACAGTTCTTGGACATGTCCAGCGCAGTGGCACACCGACTTCTTTCGATCGCCTTTTAGCAACAGCAATGGGAATTAAGGCGATAGATTTAATCGAGCAAGAACAGTATAATCGTTTAGTAGTTTGGGAAGCAGGTAAAGTCGAAAGTAAGCCCCTAGATCAAGTGATTACGCTGATTAGAAAATGCCACGAAGAAAAACGCTGCCCCTCACCAGTCGATCCAAATGGATTCATGGTACAAACCGCGCGCTCGCTCGGAATATATGTAGGCGATTCACTAAAACCAACCATGAATAACAGTAGCAGTGGAAATCCTGCTAATGGCATGTCTAGCAGCGTGCTGCCGGAAACCCTTGCTACTAGCTAGATTTTGCTCTCGATTAAGAGACCCGGTTTCTAAAATTAAAGACAATTTTTCTAATTCCAGAAACCCGGTTTCTCAAAGAAACCGGGTTTTTTAATAGGTAAAAAGAGTAGAAACATGACAACAACTTATACAAAACGGATAGGTATTTTAACCAGTGGGGGCGACTCACCAGGAATGAATGCAGCAATCAGAGCTAGCGTAAGAGCAGCACTGGAAAAAGGCGCAGAAGTGTGTGCCATATACGAAGGCTACCAAGGTATGGTAGAAGGAGGCTCCCGCATCCGTTTTCTAAACTGGGATAGCGTAGGCGGTATTTTACACCGGGGAGGCACCATCATCGGCACTGCCCGCTGTAAAGAATTCTACACACGCGCCGGCAGACTGAAAGCTGCCCGCAACCTTCTAGAATTAGAAATAGACGGCTTAATCGTCATCGGTGGAGACGGCAGCCTTGCCGGAGCTGACATTTTTAGCAGAGAATGGCCCGAACTGGTAACAGAACTGGCACAACAAGGAGAAATCAGCAAAGAACTCGCCGAAAGCCACCCCCACTTAAAAATAGTCGGCTTGCCAGCTTCCATCGATAACGATATGTATGGCAGCAGCATGACAATCGGCACCGACACAGCGTTACACAGAATTACTGAAGCAGTCGATGCCATTTCTTCAACCGCTGCCAGTCATCAGCGCACCTTTGTCGTCGAAGTTATGGGGCGCAACTGCGGTTATCTAGCATTAATGGCAGCACTGGCAACTGGCGCAGACTGGGTAATAATTCCAGAGCGCCCGCCAGAAATGGATAATTGGCAAGATCATATGTGCGCCATTCTTAAAGCAGGGCGGGAATCGGGGCGCAGAGATAGTATCATTATTGTTGCCGAAGGAGCCCGTGACGCCAATGGCAATCCTATTCGTAGCGATGATATCCGCAAAATTTTAGAAGAGCGTCTCGGAGAAGATACTCGTGTTACTATTCTAGGTCATGTTCAACGCGGCGGTTCACCTAGTGCTTTCGATCGCAATTTAAGTACCATTCTCGGCTACGCTGCCGTTGAAGAAATCCTCACCTCCCCCCCTAACGCTGAGCCGGTACTCATAGGAATACGGCGTAATCGTGTTACCAAAACTTCTTTAAGGTATTGTGTCGAGCAAACCCGCGCTGTCGCTAGTGCTATTTCGGCGGGGGATTACGATAAAGCTATGTCTTTGCGCGGCAGTAGCTTCAAAGAAGCTTACCATACTCTTTTTACTCTTATGCAGGCAAAGCCGCAACCCCCTTCATCTAATAATAAACCTCTGCGTCTCGCTGTTATGAATGCTGGTGCTGCCGCCGCTGGTATGAATACAGCAGTTAGAGCTTTTACTCGTTTAGGTATTGACAAAGGGCATTGTATTCTAGGCATCGAACATGGATTTCGAGGTTTCATCGAGGGTAAAATTAAAGAACTCAATTGGCTTACAGTCAGGGGTTGGGCAACAACTGGCGGCTCGGAATTAGGTACTAGCCGTAAAATTCCTAAAACTAAGGATTTTTATGCCCTCGCTCGTCATATCGAATCTCACGATATTCACGCATTACTAATACTTGGCGGTTGGGCTGGTTACGAAGCAGCTTATCAAATGTATTGCCAACGTGACACTTTTCCTGCTTTTAATATTCCTATTCTTTGCGTGCCCGCCAGCATTGATAATAATCTTCCCGGTGCTGAACTTAGTATCGGCGCAGATACTGCTCTTAATAATATAGTTCAAGCTGTTGATAAAATCAAACAATCTGCTGTAGCCTCTAGTCGCTGTTTTATTGTTAAAGTTATGGGGCACTATTGTGGCTATCTAGCTTTGATGAGCGGTTTAGCCACAGGAGCCGAACAAGTCTATACTCATGAACAAGGCATTACTCTTGCTAATCTTCAGCGTGATCTTTCTCACTTAATTGCAGGATTTAAACGTGGCAAACGTGTAGGTTTAATAATTTGTAATGAAAATGCTAATCCCGTATACGATAGCAATTTTATTTGCTCATTATTTGAAGAAGAAGGGCGGCACGTTTTTCAGGTACGTCAAGCTATCCTTGGGCATTTACAACAGGGCGGCGATCCCTCTCCTTTTGATCGCATTCAAGCAACACGATTCGCTGCTAGAGCTCTTGACTTTTTAATTGAAGAAGCACAAAAGGCTTCACCTGCAGGTGCGTTTATGGGAATACAAGGCTCTCAGGTGCAGTTTTTTGATTTTAGCGATTTACCACGCATGGTAGATAAAAACTATCAGCGCCCTAAACAGCAGTGGTGGATGGATTTGTTGCCTATTGCAACTATTCTTTCTCAGCCTGCTCCCCGAGCTTATCAAAACGATTGAGTTAGTTTAGAGCAAGTGCAGGAGTTTTGTCGATGAAATTTGTTGATGAATATCGCAGTGCTGAAGCTGCGCAAAAATATCAAAAAGCGATCGCTTCTCTTACTACACAACCGTGGGTAATTATGGAAATCTGCGGCGGTCAAACTCATTCTATTATAAAATATGGTATAGAAAAACTCTTGCCAGAAAAAATAACTCTAATTCATGGCCCAGGGTGTCCAGTATGCGTAACTCCTATATCTTCTATCGATAAAGCGATCGCATTAGCCGAGCGCCAGGATATTATTCTCTGTACTTTTGGCGATATGTTACGTGTGCCAGGAACAAAAAAAGATTTGCTCAGTGTCAAAAGCACAGGCGGCGACGTTCGTATTGTTTATTCGCCTCTAAAAGCGATCGAAATTGCTCGCGCTAATCCCAATAAACAAATAGTATTTTTCAGCGTCGGATTTGAAACAACCGCCCCGGCAACAGCAATGGCTGTATATCAAGCCCGCCAGCTCGGCATTAACAACTTTTCTCTATTAATATCTCATGTTCTTGTGCCTCCAGCCATACAAGCTATTCTTTCTTCGCCTAACTGTCGCGTACAGGGATTTTTAGCTGCTGGGCATGTTTGCACAGTAATGGGTTATACCGAGTATGAAGCGATCGCATCACAATATCATATTCCGATTGTAGTCACTGGCTTCGAGCCTGTAGACATACTACAAGGAATATACATGTGTATTAAACAGCTCGAAGAAGGGCGCGCCTCAGTTGAAAATCAATATATTCGTTCTGTGCGCCGAGAAGGAAATAAAGATGCACAGAAAATGATCAAAGAAGTATTTGAAGTAGTAACGCGCCAGTGGCGGGGAATTGGCGAAATCCCTGCCAGCGGTTTAAAGCTACGGGAGAAATACGCTACGTTTGATGCTGAGAATCGTTTTCGTCTTACAACCAGTCAGACTTCGTCTTTGCAGGAATCAGAATGTATCAGTGGGCTGATATTGCAAGGTGTTAAAAAACCTTACGAATGCCCCGCTTTTGGCAAACGCTGTACCCCAGAGCATCCCCTCGGCGCACCTATGGTTTCTTCTGAGGGGGCATGTGCTGCTTATTATAGATATCGCTGAGCCAAGATTAGGAGATTAGGGGATTAGGGGATTGGTTTACCTACGTAAAAATACGGATAATATTGTTACATTTCTATATAAACATTCCCTAACCCACCCTGCAAGCATGCAATTACTAAGATATTTGGCGTATTTTTATAAAACTATTTGCTAGTAAAAACAGCTAATAAACCGTAATTATACCGAATTTGCTTAACTTTATATAATCTTAAAAAAAGGGCTGGGAAATATTTTTTTTCAGTAAAAAACATCTCTGCCTCTTGCCAACCTAAAAAGGAAATGTAAATATAAAAATGTGGCAAGAAAAAATATAACTACTTTCCCCTCTAAAAGAGAAAAGTAAAATAAAATTAAGCAAAAAATGGTCTAGCTTTTATGATTTAAACAGACAGCTCAAATTGGCAAAATAGTTCTAAATCTTGCTATTCAAGATTTGATATCTTAGCAAGCAACCTGACTCAGCTTCACCAACTCGTTTTTGCAGTTTGTATCTAAGGAGAAAGTTTCAATACTATGAAGAGCGCTAAATTCTCTACTACTTTAATCGTTGCAGGTTTTCTGGGCACGGCAGCTACTCTAGTTTCTCTGCCAGCTAAAGCCGAAACGGTAAAAATTACCCTCAAAGATGTAACGAATACTAATACCCAAAATTACCCCACAGTTGAGGTGACTCTGGATGATGCCGCTAACCCCGGCTCGATTACCGCTACAGTTAAGGTTGTACCTGGCTCAACCGGATATATCGGTGATCTCCGAGGAGTCTTCTTTAACCTTCCCGGCGTCAGCAATCTGCAAATTACTCCTGTTTCTGGTGGCCCTTTAACTAATATCTCTACAAATGGTAATTTCAGTAAGTTTAGCAATAGCGCTAATTTGAACGGAACTGGCCAAAGCTTTAATGTAGGTGTGGAAGTTGGCAGACAAGGAATTGCTAACGGCGACGACTATCAAATCACTACCTTTAAGATTTCGGGCACTGATTTGAAATTAAGTTGCTTTAGTGAGTCTACTATCGGTGTTCGTCTGATGAGTGTAGGATTGCCCGGTAGCAATCGCAGTCTCAGCAGTAAAACTATAGGTACAGTACCTACTATCGTAGCTGGCAACTCAGGCGGCGGCTCTACTGGTAGCAGTGAACAAGCAGGTGGCGGCTCTACTGGTAGCAGT
>DVEG01000017.1 GCA_015295835.1 Oscillatoriaceae cyanobacterium M7585_C2015_266 | reverse complement strand
TATTCTCCCACGCCTGCCTAGTTATTTGTTGGGTAGTTGTTTGGATGTCTTCAAGTGCTTTTTGTCCTCCATCAATAAATCGTCGTCCAGCGTCATAGCTAAGGTTTTCTAGGGGAGTAAAAACTTGCCGTTGGCGAACCCGGTTTTCATAATTGTTTAATTGAGACGTGTTTCTTCCAGTAATCTGGTCATAAACCCCTAAAACAAATTTCCCAATTATCGCAGCGCCCTCTACGTCTGCCTCTGTAATGCCTTGTGGATACCTCCCAGAAAAAGATGTATTTCTATTCGAGGGAACTTGCTGAGGTTGGGTGAGTCTAGGGTTTATTGCTTCGACTCTGGCAGGAGTAGGAGGTGCAAGTTCTACCGTTCTTTGACCTCCGGTATTCCTAATTTTTACTTGTATTGGTGGTAAAGTTTTAGGCTTAACTCTCTCCCCAACACTACTACTGTTTGGTCTTGTGCGTTCGTCAAGACCAGGACGGCGAACTGTATTTGTTTCTCTTTCTAAAACAAGCATTATTCACCACCACCACCACCACCAGATGATTCATAAGCTCCATATCCAATTAAAGTAAGCTCATTTTGATTGACCGAAAAACACATCGGTTGATAACTACTAAAATCATTTAAAGCTTCTACGGAAATATAAGCGTAAGTATCATTTAGAGTAACTTCTAAGCTTCCCCCAAAAGAATTTAAAATCCCTATCTGCTGTCTACCAAATGCAGAATTATTTGGTTGTTGCGACCATATATAAACATACATGGCAGCAGTAGAATAAGGAATTTGTAAACCGGGTTCCGGCTTAATTTGGAGGGTATATGTTTTTGATTCTGAGGAAGACGATTGAAACGCAGTTCCCCCATTTGAGCATTGACTAGTTAAAATCACTTGTCCTGATAAGACAGGGGGTGGTTCCGGGGTTCCTGGGATTAAATCAATGATTTCTGCAAAGAAAAGAGTTTTTAATATCTTGTAAGCTTGTCCTGTGGCACTGATCATAAATACATAATCATTATCGCCCGCAACGGTTTTAATCTCAGATGGTAATGGCACTGAATCTACCTCCTCACCAGGTGTATTTGTATAGTTGTTGGTTATGTTTTGGATGATTGCAACGGGTTCGTATTTTGGAGCCTCCTCTACCACGCTCCCAATGAGTAACACTCTATCTTGTCCTTGCAAAAGCCCGAAGCCAGCATCTATCTGTTGTGCGAAAATCTCAGCATCAGATGCAATATCAAAAGTCGCGGCTGAAGTGAAATAATCGATTAAATCGAGATAATAATACGGTCTTTGGTTAAACAGATAAATATCTGCAATTTTAAGAATAGGGGTAGTACTGGTTTTCAAATAAAACGCGATCGCCTTCTTGGGGTTTCCTTTAAAAGTTTCCTTTGTATTCTTAAGAATGTCGTCATCTGACGCGAGTAAATCGCTGGAAACCACTGCTAACTCTGGGATGCTGGTTATATCAATAGTTAGTCTTAGCGACGTAATAAAGCCGGAATATTTTAATCCAGATTCGATGTCATAAGGAGCCAGTAGCCCAGGAGTATATATTTGTCTCATTCCTGAATTACTAGAATTAAACTCCTCAAGAATGTTAACGTTCCGAAAAACTCCTTTGGCTCCCATTAATTATTTACTCCTCCTAAACCAGTATTAGAAAGGGGATTTTTCGCAATTATTTGACCTGCTTGGATAACGTACCCATCTACGGCTGTACCACTGGACGAAGGGGGGAAACTAGCTAATCTTTCCCCGATTACCTTCCCCTGGTTAGCACTCACCTGAGCGATAGCAGCAAATTCTCTGAGTTTAAACAATGCTTGTACAACTCCAGGGGAATTTTTATTAGTGCTGTTACTCCCGGTTAATGGCTGCAATCGGATAATCAAGCCAGAAGAGTCAGAAGAGATAAAACTAAGACCAGAAGCAGCCTCTAACTGCTGCCAGGTAATATCTGTGAGTGCTGCCATTTTTCTTTTGTAACTATTTCTACTGATTTTACTAAGTAAATTCAGTATTTGAAAGAGTGAAATAATTTCTGAGCCGATTACAGGAAAACCTTTTTAGGATAGATAAACACCCAACACACACTTTTTGAAAATGTATTTTTTGACATTCAGTGCCCATTTTGACCGGGACAAAGGATTAGATGAGGGACGCTTATGCTTGCGCCACTTGCAATTGGGAACCCGCAAGGTTTGGGTGGCAGCGACCAGTACTAGTGACAAGCAATTTCCTGAATCATTTCACCAGCGTGGTGGAGTGCTGCCACCTGAATATCGTGTACCTGGGCTGAGAAATTGGGTAGTTATCACCGAACCCATCCCCATGCCAAATACCCCAGGAGTGAATGGGAATTTTTACAAAATTAACCCACACGAAATTACCACCGATAAAGGTGGTAAACGTGGGGATTTTGGGATTCATTTAGATGGTCGATCGCCCGGTTCCCTTGGTTGTATTGTTATGAACGCTGAACGATTTGCTGATTTTGAAGAGGCGATCGCCCAACTCCGGAAAGAGGGAGTTGAGTCTATTCCCTTATTTGTGAGTTACAGCTGATGACCCCTAGAACTTTTATTGTTTGCTTCCTGGTGATTGGTACGGGAATACTAGGGGTCTATGATGAACGTTTTAGAACGACTTTCGGGGATTTAGCCAAGGTAGGGGTGGGTGGCTACCTGGGGCAATTGATGCCAGAATCTAGGTGATTAACCAAGATTCTACTACCAGCGATCGCTACTCATTAGGCGATCGCACTTCCTAATACCAGCAATCCAATTCCGGGTATTCCAAGCCATCATCTAGCAGATAAAAGAAACGACCACCGAGAATATAGGGCTTCGGTTCTATATGTCCATCGGGAAAAACATAATAAGCGGTGGTAATTCTAACTTTAAGATATCTAGATGAAATTACTCGCTGGACTCCGCGGGGAGTATTTATAAGTTGTCCATCCTGAAATTTGGGGTTTTTCATTAGGCGATCGCACTTCCTATCTCAAAATCTTCCATATCCACGACGGGGAATCTGTTCCCCTCTGGAGTTTCAAATACGAAGTTACCGCCACAAGCTGGGGGCGTACCGACCAACTTGCATCCCTTGACCACAACGTTTTTAATACCTTCTTTCTCGTCGTAAGCCCTGCGATTTACATCAAACGTCTGGTCTTTTAATATCTCCCTGCATTCAAGATGAAGGATCTCGGCTCGAACTATGGCTTTAAATTTATCAAAAGTCATCCGCCAATCCCATTCGCAGAACTCCGGCACGGAGATTCCCCGCCCATCTGGGGTGGTTAGGTTTATGTTGATGTGTTTGTCCCCAAAGTCAAATTTGCAGATCCATGTCCCAGTTATCCCCTTCACTTTTAGTTTCTTGGTTTTATTCTCAGAAAAACTGGGGTGAGGTTGTGGGTCTTGTTCCTCTAAAAAATTTTTTTTCTGAAAATTTTCGTTTTCTAGTGGATCAAGTGGATCACCTGCCTGAAACCCGCTCTGTGATTGGGCTAATTGTGTACCACTACCCTCTGGATCACCAGGGGGTGACTGGATCAGGTTAAGTGGATCGTGTTCCGTTTCTGTACCTTCAAATACATCTAACTGATAAGTGCTATTACTATGATCCACTACTGATCCATTAGGACAATTTTTAAGTGGATCATCAGTATAGGGATTGAAAACCTTGTCAATCAAAGGTTCTGAATTGTGTGATCCACTTGATCCACTTGATCCACTTAAAACAGAAATTTTTCTCCACGCTCTTGGTCTGTTCTTGCCATGTCCACCCCTAAATTCTTCCCATCCAATTTTTCTGAGAATGGCTGCAATCCGGCTAGATGATCTGGGGTCTTGCCGTGATGTCTCCAGTCCAAGATGATCGGCAACTTGCCCTGTGGTAACTTCCTGGTAGGGTCGCAAAAATTCGATGATTACTGGTTCCCAAGGGTCGATCGCTCTAAAAGGTTCGTTCGCTTGGTCGTGTAGATGTTCTTCCTCTGGGGATAAATATGGTTTGTATCCTTGGCGGTAAAGGTAAAGTGCAGCTGCCCAGATATCATCCCTTTCTTGCCTCACTTGATCAACAGGGATTTTATTTGCTTCGACCGGGACAACCCAAAAACGGCGATCGCCAGTGGGGTCTTGTAAGATGTCGCGGTTGTTGGTAGTTCCTACGAGTATTGATGGTCTTCTGTGGTTGGTAATGGTGCGTTCGTATGGCATCCGGTAAGCATCGTATTCGGCTGCCATGAATTTTTTCAGGGATGCCACATCCTTTTTCCGGTAAACCGTCTCAAATTCGCTCCATTCCATGCACCAGAAAGAGTGAAGTTTCATTAGCTCATCTTTCTCGTTAGCATCACCTAGAGAATCACTAAACCAGTCTCGACCAAAGAGATATTTCCAAAAAGTTGACTTACCTGCTCCCTGACCACCGTGGAGAATTACAGCTGTATCGAATTTCTCCCCAGGTTTTAATGCCCTCATTACCGCACCAACTAGGCATCTTTTCATATAAATGTCGTAGATGGGGTCTTTTGTCCCGAAGTAGCGGGATGAGATATTTTCTATGACATCTAAATCTGGTTTGGGGTTTTCTTGCTCTAGCCCCAGAAGATAATTCCTAACGGGGTGGTAAGTATTACCCTTCGCTAGTGCTTTCACAACTGCGATCGCATCTTCCCGCCCCATATCCATATCTAATTCTGTGGCGATCTTTAACCGAATGGTGTCAGGGTCTAATTCTGCCCCGTTTAGTTCAATGCATTGTTTTAGTTCATTCCACTTAAGGAAGTTCCCCCATGCTTTATCCACGAAATACATCCCCCTGCTTAATTTTGATCTGAAAAGTTCCTTGTATTCGTCCTGCTGAGCTACCCATCTTTCTTGCAGGAGCTTTTTCCACTCCTCTATAGTGTGAGCGGAATCAAATTTGTATCGGAAGTGGTCTATACCTTTACCAACGATGAAGTCATCGACTCCTTTGTATTCCTCTGGCAGATCGATGACCATTACTTTACTGCCAGTTGCGGCTAAGTCTCTGGATAGATTCAGTAAAGCATACTGTACTGGTTTTTTAACTACGATGTCGCTGTCGAAGCACAGATAAAATGTCCTTCCGAATCCACAAAGTAAATTTATTAATTTGTGCAACCTGCCATCTTTGCGGCAAGTACTCACACCTGGGATGCTAATCGCTGCATATCCATTTGAGAGTAAGCAGCCTGCTTTCTTTGCTCCCTCAGTAATTATCACGGGTATGCTTTTATCTGTTGTGACCTTTTGCCAGAAATCTGGTTCATCTGTTTCCAAAAACACTGGGGCAGCACCGTATCCATAAGCACCCAGATATTTTTGTACCCTCCCGTTAATTTTTCTTGGATTATCTGGTTTTACTTGTATTCCTTCTCCAGAACGCTCCCATGAAGACGGATTAGAACCACTTACCACCCATGCAGGGACTAAATCTTCAGAATGTTTGTAGCGTTTTTTACTGTTGAGATTTAACAGTTTATCTATCTCCCAACTGTCATAAATGCTACGAACATTTTTTTTGATTATTGATGGATTGACCCCTGATTGTAACCATTCTTCCCAATGATGTTGAGAGATAGAATCTGGACAAAAAATATCATCAGTGTCGGGTCTTTGTGTTATAATCATGGTAGATTTTTACCTTTAATTCAAGTGATTAAAAGTGGTTCCCTGTATTGATTTGCCACTTTTTTTTTGCCTATTAAAACGCGATAAAATCTTCATTGGTATACTGCTCCAAAAGTTTCCATTTATCCATTGAGAGGCGATTCGTAGGGTTGCCATTGTTGTCTTTAGTAGAATGCTGTGAGAAAAAAGTTTGTATCCACTTGTCGCCCCAGGAGCATTTGGTTTTTCTTAAATTAATGTTTATCTGGTCGTAAATTTCTAAAAACTCGTAGATTCTGGTTAGTGCTTTTGTGGGTAGGGTGGCTGGCGTGTGCTGGCGACCAGTGCGATCGCTAACGTCAGAAATGAATGCTTTTATTCTGGGGTTATGCCAGTCCAGACCTAGTTGGGTAAGTTTTTCGGTTACTTGCTGGTAGTTCATCGGGAACTATAAGGGGGTAGAGTTTTGGTTGTCTGGGTATGGAAAAGCGAATTTTGTTGAATGCCTTTGATGTGGTGTGCTTAAAAACTGATGAAAGTTTTAGTTGTACTCATACATCCAAGGTCATTGACTTGGTAAATTCATTAATTAGGGGATATGGTTTAGCATCTTCTTATCAGAGGGGATGGTGTAACATCTCTGATGACCTCCGTAAGCAATGGCTGTTTTTGGGAGTAGAAGCTCAAGTACTTCAATCTGGGAAGGAATGGAGGCGTGGAAAGTTATGCGTATCCATCCAATTTATTCCCGATGATGACGATGATTATGAAGAGGAAGAAGAGGAGGAAGTAGAGGAATCAGCCCCCAAAGCACTACCGCCTTCTCCCCTTGATGACCTCCGGCAACAACTCAAAGATTTAAATCAATAGAACACCTCCTGAATCAAGCCCATCTGTTGCAGCAGGTGGGCTTTCTGTTGCGCTATCTTCCAAGCACATAATTTTGGATTATTAAGAGGTAGGTGGTAAGTTGCCCAACCGTCCCGCCTACCTTCAAACGTCCTATACGTGTACCAATTTAACGGTCTCTATAAGAGTACCGTAAATTGCTTTACTCGTAAATTCATTTACGGTAGAATGTCTCAAGAAAGCATAACGAATTCACTTGTGGAACTAAGAGGTAAAGCTCAGGTTACTCAAAAACAACTAGCGGATGCTCTAGGCGTGACTGAGCATACTGTCCGCAATTGGGAGAAGGGGCGTGCTGAAGCTGAATTGCAAATATGGCAAGTAAAAGCTTTATGCAAAATCCTTAGATGTTCTCTTGATGATTTACCAGATCGATTTAAAGACTCTGCAACCGCATAGCCCAAACAGCCGGAACTAGCAGCCCGGAGGCAATGAGCCGAAGTAATGATCTGCTGGGGTAAAACGCGAGAAATAAAAAAGCACTGCTACGCGCCAGCAGTGCATCATCTCCATCCTTGTTAGGTAGGTAAAAATTTATGTTAGTAACGCATGAAGCAAATGATACCAGTTTCTCGGAGCAATTGGAATCAGTAGAAGAGGCACTTAAACAATTAATCAACTCCCCGGAATATCAGCAGATGTTAGCCAAAGGGTACGTCGGTCGCTGTGATGTGTCCCTAGGAGATGCCTTGATGGGAGTTCAAGAGTGTTTTAACGAATACCAACTATCACAGGTGTTTTGAGGAAATCAAAAGCGATCGCCGAACGAGAAACAGCGATCGCAACAATGAATATTCAAACCCTTTAACACGACTTAATAAGGTTTCTTTATTATGGCAAAACTAAAGCCTTTGGGGTACTATCTCAGCAATTCAATCCCGTTTATTGCAGAGATAGAGGACGAGTATGGCTCATATCTCCAAAAAATGAGCTACGAATTAAAGCTTGCTCTACAAACGAGTTTCTCAGCCTTGATAATGCTTGCAGAACGGAGCGATAAGGGGTTAACCATGAGGCAACTTGCACAGCAAGCTTGTGGGTGGGCGGTTCCTTATGTTGACATCGATGACTACCAAAGGCTAGTCGAAATCATGGATTCTGCGATCCATCTCAGCGTAAATGACATGAAATCCTTCCTCTACGCAGTAGTCTCGAACCAACACGGAGAAGTGTAAGCATGGAAATCTTTTTAGTCATGGCTTGCCTTGCCAGCGTAGTTGGTGGTCTGGGTACAATTGCCGGAAAGCTTGTATATCAAGCCTATGACGAAGAATTGGAGGAATCTGGCAATAAGATACTCCCTCCGTCTCCGTCCCCTGTTCCCTCATTCCCTCCCTCCCCGACTCCCCCAGTCCTAACTGAGGTAAAAAAAAACTAGCTTGTGAGTATGAGGTTTGGAATTACATCCGCAATTGGGAGGACGGATGGATCGTTAATCTTCTCGAACGTCCATTACTCATTTACGGTCAGCAACGTAGCTACAAATCTAATTTTGCTTGCTACGTTGCAGCTTTGAGGAAACATCTACTCAACCACAAGCTAGAAATTGCAGATCCACACCTAGCTCTTAATCAAGAGCTATGGCTACCCTTGGTTAAATCCGGGGCGATCGCCGTTGGGAGTCACCATGACTACGCCGCGATCGCTCAAAAAATTAATGAGTTAGGCGATCGCTTAAAATCTGCCACCCCAGATAAAAAGTGGTTTACTACAATCTTTGATGAAGTTACCCAATATGCCTTCAAACCTGAAACTAAAGGGGTTTCGGGTGCTTTAATGCTATTCTGCTTAGCCGATTGCGTCAAAGCCAAGGAAAGCCCCATCTTGATTTCCCATGGCGATACCATAGCCCTAACTGGGGGAGCTGGTGGAACAAGTGAAACCATGGAAAAAGGACTGGTGAAATTGGAACTATTGGGGACAGTAAAAGATGGTAAGCCATCACCATTGTTTCGGGGAATACTAACCGGGCTGCCAAACTCTGAAGGTAAATATATTCCCCAAAACGTCACCCTTGACCCCTCCGTAATGTCTGCAAGCTACATCAATAAATTGTTTGAAGTAGCTGACAGGGAAGAAGAAGACATCAAATTATCTGACTCATTACCAGAGCCGCTTAAATCAATTTGGCTGTATGCCAAAAAAGTCCGGGTTGCGGTGAAGGCTTCCGATGTTCAGCGCGGGCTACCAAAATTGGTAAATCCAGCCACAGAAAAAAGGTATCCCACGGAAGAAATCCGAGTGTATTTTTTGCAACTAGCTCAAAAGGGATACGGGGAAGTGGAAGGGGAAGGCGATCGCCTCAAGTTTAGAGTTTTCTGATCTAGCTGAAAAAACCATAGAATTTCACGGTTAGATACCTAAATTCTATGGTTTTTTCAAGGGGTTCTACACCCACTCTACAGTTTTTCAATACTGGATTTCATCCATGAAAAATTTCACCATAGGTATAAAATGGGTCGTTCACATTGGCTACTACGGATAGGTACACTACTTTGTTATTTTGGCGGAGGACTAGCTACTTTTATTGATGCCCATCTCAGCAGAGAATGGATCGCCTCTACCACGGGAGCTGATAAAGTCATGCCAGGTTTGTCCCTGGGGTTAGCTTTTGTTGTTGCGGTATTAGCCTCCGCATTTGGAGCAGTTTTCACTACTCCCTGGAGTTGGAAAATCATATTTATGGAGTCAAAACGTATCGCTCGAATATCGAATAGAAATGAGCGATCGCTAACGGTTTTAGGAGTAGGAGTCATCGGTATCTTCCTCACCATTGGGCTGATAGCAATCTACGGAGTAGATATAGTCTCTACCCAAGCGCAGATAGCCAAATATGCCAAAAGCCCATCTGAGGCGTGGTTTGTTGCGTTGTTGATAGTATTCTCGTCAGATGTTTGTTTCTTACTCGCCAACATCCTGGGCTTTATGTCCGTAGCATCCAGTCATCAAACCATGGAATTTATGGATACCTTCACCACTACCAGGGCAATGGGGGCGAGGAAAGTTGAATAATTTTGATAACCTTTTAGCATCTGCGAACGCCCGGTTAAAATCCCAAAATATCAAAATTTCCATTGAGAGGGACGGGGCGATGCTCCGACTCCGGGGTACATTCCCGTCGCGGGACGGACTCAGCCCAGCTACCCGTCAAAGGATACCCCTGGGGATATCTGCCACTCCAGAAGGTTTAGCGATCGCAGAATCAAAAGCTGTTCAGGTGCGGGTACAGATCAACACCAATACCTTTAACTGGGGGGATTATTTGGATATCTCCCTACCTTCTCTTAAGGAAAAAACTATTGCTGAGTTGATTGCCGATTTTGAAGCCGATTATTTCATTAAACGCGCTCGTAACCCCAAAAGTGAAGACACTTACAAAATTGACTACCAAAGTGTTTTTAAAAAATTACCTGGAGATGCCTTGCTTACACCCCAGGTAATTATTGTAGCTATTGCATCTACGCATCCAGACACCAGAACTAGGAAGCGGTATTGTTTAGCACTAGGAGCATTAGCCAAGTTTGCCGGACTAGATTTTGATACCACTTCCTATACAGGTACATATGGAATTAATACCACATCTACTCGTAGCATTCCTATAGATGAGGAGATAGAAAAATGCTTCTTTACTATTAAAAATGATGCTTGGCGATGGGTCTTTGGAATGCTAGCTACTTACGGCTTACGTCCCCACGAGGTTTTTCGCTTAGATTACGATTTAATTGCTCGTGGTGGTCAAATTGCCCAGGTACTTGAGGGGAAAACTGGTTCCCGGTTGGTATTTCCCATATACCCCAGGTGGTATGAGGAATTTGATTTACAACAGGTAGAACTACCCAATGTCAACAGAGAGCGCCCCAACAGCGCCGTCGGTCATGAGGTGACTCAAAAATTTTGGCGGTACAAACTAGGGATAAAACCCTACGACCTCCGCCATGCCTGGGCGATTCGCTCCCTCCTAGAGGGGATAGAAGTAGCCATGGCAGCACAAATGATGGGTCACAGCCTTGCCTTGCATACAAAGCTTTACCACAAATGGATTCAAGAGTTTCACTACAAAAAAGCCTTTGCAAAATATATGGAGCGGCAATGAACAAAAAGTTTGAACACCCATCAATCTTTTTTGTATTCCAAGGGGAATTTGAAACTCACTCTATATTTGTTGAAATTTATTACACAGAGGGGGAAGAGGGTTATTATTTTGCTGTTTGTGAGCATCCTTTCACGTTTGCAAGGATTGAGTCTGAGTTATGTAATTCCCCGAAAGAAGCGTTTGAAAGGATAAAAAAAAAGATTGACTTCATTTATGATGAATTGGATTGAGGGTTGATTTCCCATAAAACGGATTCTCATATATCGTACAAACAAGCATTTAGATTATTGAGCGATCGCTATAGGGAGTGAGAGACTAAAAGAAACCTTACTACCAATTAACCATGCAAGTAAGCCCGGAAATAATTAATCATTTTTTGTGCGACTACTGTCATAAATGGTGGTCGATCGGAAGTTTAAAAGTTGAACTTAACCAAAAATTCTTTTGTCCTCACTGTGGGAAGGAAAATCAGGTCAACAATATTGATTTGACTGGAAACAATTAAAATAAAACCAGTAAACCTGGAAAATGTATTTGCTGTAGCGGGACTGGATGGATGGGCATAGCTATTCCCCAAGAGACTGGGCATGAGTAAAAAGGCTATCGCCAAGTAAAATGTAATAGCTGCAAGTCAACCTAGACATCTTTTACCGATCTCAGATAGCTTGCAGCTTCATCATAACAAAAACCTATGACCGCGCAATTCTCACCCCACAGCCGATTCACCCTATTTACCCCCTGAGCAGAGGAGTTTTACTCCTCCACCCAATAGCCTGAAAATCCTCGTGTCACGAGTTCAAGTCTCGTTCCTGGCATAATCCTCAACCCCTGGTAACTCTAGTTTCCAGGGGTTTAATCTTTCACCTAAAACCCCATTTCAGCCATTACAAGGGTGTAAATTGGGTGTAAGCTGACCGAAATCTGACCGTTGCTGACCGAAATTTAGCTATCTAATTAGATATTCTTATGCGACGAAAAAGAGCATGAATTGTTTGCTCACTTAAATTCATTCTTCTTGCGATCTCTTTTGCTGATAGTCCTAGTTTGTGAAGTTGATAAATATTTATATCCCGTTCCTTTTTTGCCTTCTGCGCCAAGTTAATGCCCTCAAAGCGTTCGGGGGATGCTATGTACATAGCTCTAACTCTATACCTATTACCGGGGGAATATCGCATTTTTTCGCCAAATGATAAAAATGTGAATCTACTGTTTTATAAGTCTTTTTCGTTAGCAGTGCCACCGAGGGAATGGTTTTACCTTCCGCCAATAGAGACAAAACATTCATCTCCATTGGAGTAAGAAATATTTTCTCCATACACAATACATTGCTCAATCAACATTGATAAATGTATCATGGTGCTTCTTAAGATATTCTGAAAATTCTTTTTGGGACTGATGCAATCGGTTAAATTTATGGTCAATCTTTTCCTTTAAACCATGAATCAAATAGTCAGTCCTTTCTTGATAGTTTTCATAATCATTTTTGTTAACCGCGATTGCATTTTCTATTTCGTGAAGCCTATGAGTCAGAATATCTCCCTGTTTGTCTATTTCTGTGTAAATTGCAGATTCGGCTTTAATTACCCGATAAAGCAACCCTCCGATCATGCAGCCAATCGCTAGTAGTTCAGAAAAAGTTTTAATGTCCATTGCTATATTCTCTTTTTTACTATTTTAATAATTGCGTTGTAAAATTGCTTCTCTATAAATACGGATTTTTCTTGTTGATTAATGCAAAAAGTCCAGCAGTCAAAGACAACTGGACTTTTTGCATAGAAAGATTATTGATTTAACTAAACTTCGGGATTATTAATATTAATTCCTGCAATTATGTCAAAAAAAGATTTTACTGATTCTTCGATATCTTTATCATCAATTGACTCATTGGGATTCTCTTTGTTCGATAATTCAGCTATTGATTCGTCTGTTACCAAAAATAACAAAAAGTTGTCAATAGTAACAGCACGGAATCCTTGATTATTCCCAATAAAGTTGTCTACTAATCTTTTTCGGGCTAAGTCACGACGATAATCTCCTGAAGATTTTTCTTGTGCTGCTTCAGATATGACCTTAAATAAAGCAATTGTAACGCGATTTCTAAAAACACTATCTTGAGTTAAGGCAAATTGGTTTGCAAGCATTAGAGAGAAGCTCCTTGACTAAATTCAACAACAGTTAAAGACCCTGAAATTCCAGGTAACACAAAGATAGCCCCGGTATAACAACTCCCGTCAGCCCCGGTAGGCATTTCAAAAAAGGATCTTGGGGGAATCTCTAACCACCGTTGCTGTAATTGGTTGTTGCTTATCTGAAATCCCAATATCATTTCTTTGTTTGTGGGATTTTCAATTGTTAGCCCACGTCTTAAGGTGTTAGCTGCTATCAACAAAACAGGTGTATTGTTAACAACAGCAACCGTGGTACTTACGGGAATTAAGTTATATTTGATTGTTGCTAGGCTGGTTGAAACATTAGTAAATAAAGGCATAAGGTCACGAAATCTATTAATAATATAGTTTGCAAAATCTTCATTTACAGAAGACGACGGCTCATAATACTCTACTAAAACTTCCCACTTTAGATCGGGAGTAGAATCAAGCCTTTTGAAAAGTAGCCGTTTCTCTCCTATCCCTTCAGGAAAATAAAAAGTAAATATCTCGCTTTCTTCCCTGTAAGATAAACGCTGGGGAGATATAAGATTGATGGGTTCTCCTTCTAGAATTGCTCCAGCAATTACCCCTTTCAAATATTTATTTGCTGGGTTGCTTATTGGTTGATGCTTTACCCTAAATATTTCAAAATTCCTTGCTGGCAATATTTGCCATTTATCTTTTAATTGGAATCGTCCTAGATATCGCCACATTTAAGGATAGGTTGAGATGTCATCTACTTTTTCTTCTAGTCTATTTAAAGTGTTTTTGATTAATTCGATGGAAGATTCTAAGTCTGTGGCGGAATCAGAGCCGTAATACTCCCAGATTTCTAATCCCATAGAAGCGAACCAGTAAAATGGTTCAAATATTAGCTCATAACTACTGATGTATTTTTTGAAAACTACTAACTGAGTTCGATTAATGGGTAAAGTTACCCGCTCTAGTATTGTGGGGGGGATACCTGGGGATACTCTGGTTACAGCACTTAAATATCCCGCATACTTCCAAGTAAATCTAGCTGTGGTGCTAAATGTGCGGACTGACAGGATTGTGGCATCAAGCAGAAATGGTATTTCAAATGCCGGAACCGGGTAGAACGTATTGGGGCGATTTGGGACAGGTTCCCGCGTTTTTGTTTCACTGTATACCTGTCTCCAAAAGTTAGAGTTGAGCATCAACCAGCCCCTGGTATTACCTCAATTCCATCACCAGCGAGCGCTGCAAATGATGCACCATTCGGGACATTAGCAGCAGTTCTAGATTCAGCTGCGGCTTTTTGCATAATTGGGTAATTTCTCCCGCCAACCACCTTAAAGTAAGGTTTGATCTGGTTAGGGTTTGGTGTGCCGTTAATTTTGTTGGTGGGGATGATTTCGCCTAATGCCTCAGAAATAATCGCTACTGTGGCGAAACTGGGAAATCTGAAGCTAATTGTGTGAAAAGCATTTTCTTTGCCGAATCTACGCTTACTATCAGAAATCCCTTTCCCTGTGGTCAAAATTACGGTTCTACTACCTTTTGTACTAACAGGCAACACAATCTTAGAAGCTGTACCGGAAATAATTACCGTTCCTTCTTCCCGTCCAACAATAGTAGTTCCATCGGCAAGAGTCCGCGATTTTTGGAATCCGCGCCGTTCCCTAATAACTACGGGTAAAGTTGTATCCCCTTCGATATCCAAAAATCTTGCAGTGGAAAGCCGACAAGAAAAATATCCCAATGGATCGGGGTTTGATTGCTGCGAGTCATTTTCAGTATTTCGCTTAATAGCAAAATACACCCTCGCTAAACTTTGAGTAGCCATATATTACTTTTCCTCTCTATATTTAAAAAATTAAACCAGAGGGGAAATATTGCTGTTAAAGTTCACCGGGACTAGAGTTCGCACAGATAACGTAGAAATAAACGCCATGATTCCGGTTTCGGGGTCGGTCGTAACAGCTCCATTAATCGGCTCAGGATATCCATCAATTCGGCTTCCTGCTGCTAAGTTTGCATTTGCTGCCACAGCCGCTTCATAAGCCGCTTTTAAGGTTTTAGCTAGGAATTCATTGAGAGGTGCGTCAACAGGTAAGTCAGCGGCATCTTCCCACCAAGTTTTTACAGAATCACCAGCGGGAATTTTTGCAGCTAGTTGAGCAACAGTAATATCAGCCATAAATTTTTGTGTGGTGTTGTATGTTGTTAATCACACATTGATGTTAATCTGTCTTTTTAATAACTGCAATACCTGAAAGTACCTATTTGCAGGGGTTACAAAGGCAAAAAGCAATAATCCTCTAAACCTTTTTGATTTTTTTTTCTAAGTATAATTGAGGATAAACGTTAAAAAGCTACTTCACGTTAGTACTATTACTTACGCGGAATAACGCATTGAAATATCTGTTAGTGGTATCAACTAACGCGATCGGCTCCGCAACATCTGCTAACTTCAAACAAGCGTGGTCAAACTCCACCACCACATTTGGTCTTCTTACTTTGGTTTTCACCTGCTTACCTAAAACCGTTCGCGTTTTCGATACATCGGGAAAAGCTTTTTCTGCTGATTCCGTATTAATCACGTTCATATATTCCCACTCTGGAGAATGTCCCTGGATGTCGAGTACTCGCTCTATTAATCGTCTGCCTTCAGCTTTGTTCACCACCAAAAGCTGAAAACTGTATCCTTTCGCCCAGTCAGTGTAACTAACCATTAGTTTCCCCTTGCGCCAAGGGTATTTAGGGGTTGCAAATTTTGAGCGAATTTTATTAGCATAAGCCTGAATTTTTTGGTCTGTAAGAGTGTTGATATCTTCATTCATCAACCGAAATGAAATCACCCCAGTAAATCGATTTCTATTTAGCCTTTCCTTTGTTTTTCTCTCGGAAAACTTCAAGATTATTTTTGGACGATTCGCTCGGATTGATATCTGTTTGTCATCTGCGGGCATGGAATAGACTACGCCCACATCACGGTTTTCAAGTAGCTTGTGGTTTGCCAGCGCGTTAACAATCGCTGGCTTAAGTACCTCTTCCTTCCCAGCTAAAATTAGTTTTTCTTCCGGGACTTCTCTATTAGGAGTAATTTCAACAATCCTATCTTCTCCTAATATCGAAGTCTCCTCCTCTTGCAACTTCTGAGATGCAAGATAAGCATCAGCAGCATTCGCCGCGACATAACCAGCCTCAACGCATCCTTCCCAAGCTTCCTCAAGGAACTCTTCTACAAAAGCCTTGATAAATCTATTGGGAATTTTCTCGATTCTATCTTCAACCGCTTGGGCGAATGACCACGGTTTATTTCCCTCATTACCCCATGCCCTGATCGCGTCTTTGGTTCTCGCCCCAAATATGCGCCCAAAAAAATCAACATTTGACTTTATGAATTTACGGACGTTCTTGAAGCCCCAGAGAATCAAGGATTCTGTAGCTTTTTGAAATGTGAGCCGAACAACGTTTGTTAAATTCCCTAGAAACTCATCAGCAGCTTCTTCCCCTACCTCCTTCAAAATCTTTACCCCTAGAGGCTTATTGAACACAAACACCACAGCCCCAGGAACAGCACCACAAGCAAGATATCCCACTGCATTTCCTAGTAAACCCCCAAGTGGTCCACCTAGGGAATTGAAACTATTTTGAATCTGTTCATCTATGGATTTGTCAGTAATTTGCCAGTCAAAATTCCAAAGATATTGAGCGGTGCTGACAAACAGTCCCCACAAGGTAGCAATCCCAATACCTAGCAGATTAAAAACATCCCCAATGATGCCAGCGAAAATTTTACCTGCATTCCATAGCCACCCCAAAATTCCCCCATCCTTATCCCGTTTGGCGGATTGAATGGCTGCAAAAGTTCTTACTCCGCGATTAGCAACCGCAGCGCGAATTTTACGAGAGATTAGATCCTTTGTGGCGATAGATGCTGGCATTACTGTTTGTTGTTAGTGTTTTTTTTGCCAATGGTACGAATGCGTGGTCTTTGGGAAGTTGAACGCCCATAAGGGTTTGCAGTGTCGGAAATTCCTGGCTGGGATATAAATCCGAGTTCTGCTTCCTCTGTGAATTGGTTCCAGTTGCTGTCTTGTTTGTCTGGGTCTTGCTCTGGATTGCGAATTAACTCTGAAGCTATTTGCAGCGATTTCAATAAATCTGCCTTGGCTGTTCTAGATTTAACCATCTGGAAATTTTGAGCCTTCCACATTGCAGCCATCTCCAGAATAGGGATAATTGCATCGGTAAAATCCTGCGGGTCGTCATTCTCCCAAGTTTTTAAGCTTATCTCTGTCTCTTTGAGAATTTCATCTAACCGTTCCTTCCCAGGGGTAAAAGCCATGGGAATTTTTTGGTTTTTCTGTTTACCTTTATACGCCAAAAATTCAGCGTTGGCTCTAGCATAGTCTCCAGCCACAATTGCCGCTTGCTTTGCACTTCCAGATTCGATCATCCCGCGTATTGTGGCTGATAAATTGGCATCAGATTCTACTCTGAGAGTCATTAACAGCCCTACAACTTCTGCCAAAGTCTCTGCAATGTTAGGAAGAGAAATTCTCTTTTTTTGATTTCCAGACTGAAGTAAGTCTGCATCTTCCATTTCTATTTGTATAGGAAATTCGCCAGAGAATGCATCTAATTGTTTAATGCTGTATATCAATAGCTGGGTCAGGTTAGTAATTGATATATTTTGCGAACTTTGTGTCAGCCATTCAGGAACAGTAACAGGATATTCTTCCCCTCCTACGAGATTCTTTAAGTTTAAAAAGTTCTCGTTTATTAAAGCGTATTGTTTAGCAATACTGTCGTCAATGAATTTTTTGATCAATCTATAGTCAATCTCTGGACAACAATTCATCTTTCTCTTCCTAGGAATTGGTGGAGGTTCTATGTTTGGTCTAACGGGAGGAATAATACATTCAATCTTATCTGGACGAAAAGTATAAAAGTCAGTTGGTTCAAAACCTAACAAAATATCTAATATATTGCCTACAACAGCACTAGAAAAACCTTGAATCTTAAGCCCCTTGGCTCGATAGAAAGGAAATTCCAATGAACCAAGAGAGCCGTTAATATTTATGCTTTGTGTGACACTTTCAAAATAGCGATAATCAAACCCTGGTGTCGTATCGCTAAATTCTTGACCTGTTCCTCCCCCAGCAAAAAGAATATCAATTGAGTTTCTATTTTCGTCTGGAAATGCAGTTTTAAAAGCGTTAACAAAATCTAAAATTGAAGCATATTCAATATCTAAAGATCCGTCCAGGTTATAGCCTTTGACTTTTTCAACAATCCCCCCTTCCATGTAATAACCACCACATTCAGGAGTCGGGATTTCACGAATCTTTTCCTTTAAAGGCTTTTCTGGGGGTGGAAGTATTCTTACCCTTGGTGGTAACGATATTTGGGGTATCTCTGGCAGCCTAATATCAATTGTTTCTAGTTGAATTTCTGGTAATTTAATTTCTGGTAATTGAATCTCTGGAAATTCAACTCTGGGCATACGAATCTGAGGAATCTCAAAAGTTGGTCTATTCTCCCACGCCTGCCTAGTTATTTGTTGGGTAGTTGTTTGGATGTCTTCAAGTGCTTTTTGTCCTCCATCAATAAATCGTCGTCCAGCGTCATAGCTAAGGTTTTCTAGGGGAGTAAAAACTTGCCGTTGGCGAACCC
>DVEG01000026.1 GCA_015295835.1 Oscillatoriaceae cyanobacterium M7585_C2015_266 | reverse complement strand
GTGTCGGCAATGATATTGTCGCGGGCAATGTAGGTAATGATACTGTCTGCGGTGGTGACGGTAATGAGCAGTTATATGGGAATGTCGGCACTGATATTATGGATGGGTGCGAGGGTGATGATACGCTATTTGGTGGGCAGGATAGTGATACGCTTATCGGCGATAGTGGCAATGACAATCTGAATGGGGATTTGGGGAATGATTTGGTTTATGGGAATACTGGCGCTGATACGCTAGCAGGCAATGACGGTGATGATACGCTTTATGGTGGTAAAGATGGGGATATTTTGACTGGTGGGATTGGTAATGACTGGTTTGTCGGGGATTTAGGTAATGATACACTAAGGGGGGGTGCAGGAAGCGATCGCTTTATTTTCTCTGTTGGTGCTGGCAGCGATATTGTCACTGATTTTGAAGATGGCATTGATTCGCTAGTATTAGCGGGAGGTTTAACTTTTGCCGAGCTTACAGTTACCCAAGATGCAAGTGCAACTTTAATCAAAATAACCAGTAGCGGCGAATTATTAGCCTCTTTGAATGGGGTACAAGCTACTCTAATTACGACTTCTGATTTTACTCTTATTTAACCCTGAACTTATCCAGGCTTTCTCGCAGGTTTTTTAAAAATCCTCTTTCTTTTGAGAGAGGGTTGTTTTTTTTCGCGAATTTGGTAAGCTTGACAAATATTTTAATTTATGCTACCTCCCCTCCGAGATGCGGATGAAAGGACTTGAACCTTCACTCCTTTCGGAACCAGAACCTAAATCTGGCGCGTCTGCCAATTCCGCCACATCCGCTTTATGTCCTCTTTCATCATAGCAGAGCTTATAGCAATTAGTGCAATTTTAGATTGTAAATTTTAATTAACAAACCTGCCCACAGAAAATTTGTCTGCCTTCTAGCCCCCTTACCCCTAATCCCGGCTCCCACACCTTCTGTTTGTGACTACTGGCGATATCACAGATTAGCTTGGTAGCGAAGTCTGTGGCTATAATGGTCGCTTTTTAGTTATTATATTAAAACCATGACCTACAGCGGTGAAAAATCCGCAAGGAAACTAGCTTTCAGATTAGGGGCTGGGCAAACGCCTTTACGAGTCTGTTTATAGACTACGTAAGAATCCCCCGACTAAGAAGTCGGCAGGAGTGTCAAGTGATAATAAATGTGCCCGCTAATGGAGCCTATTTTAATGAACGAACAACGCATCGAAGCCTACCTGGCGCTGATTGAAAGGCTGCTGACTTGTGAGGGTGGAGAAGAGCCGCAGATTTTAAATGCTAACCTGGAGCTAATTGATAAGGGGTTATTGCAGACGATGGAGCTGGTGGCAGCTAAGCTTGCTGAGGATGGCAATCTAGAGGCGGCTGAGTTTTTGCAAGAACTCTCAATTCAATTGGGTGGGGCAGTGGAGCAAGGAGCATCTTTGCTTTCGCCACAGGAATATTTTAATTTTATGGGGGAAGTCTTGCAGCTTGTGTCGGAAAATCCTGAACCCCAAGTTGTTTACCCTCTACTGTCAAAGAATCTAGATAAGCTTGATACTTTTTTTGCACAATTGTTGCGAAGTTGGGCGGCGTTGGCTTTGCCACAAGCAGGATTGGAGGAGAGTCAGGGAATTGCAGGAACAATTGGTAATTTTAGCAATCTAATTCAGCAGTTTCCTATGGGGGATAAGGGAAATAATTTGGAAATCGCTATTGTTGGTTATGAAATAGCGGAAGAGCGTTTTCAGCCCTGATGTTTACCCGGAAGTGTGGGCGGGTACGCAAAATAATCTAGCTGTGGCTTATAGCGATCGCGTCAAGGGTAATCGTCTAGAAAATCTAGAGCGAGCGATCACTTGCTATGAAAAGGCCTTGAAAGTTTATACCCTAGATGCCTTCCCTCAAGAATGGGCTATTACTCAGCGCAATCTTGCCCTAGTTCAGGAAGAAAGGCGGCGCTGCGCTGTCACTAATTAGCTATTCCCAGGAAAAATCTATCTATCAATTTTACCGCTCATTGGCGTCGGCTGCTGTACAGTAAAACCAGGAGCCGATTACCGCTTTTTTAGAAGCGAGCGTGGCTTCCAGTAGCATCTATATGATGAAACCGGAATATTATATAAAAGCAGATTTTATAGATGTTTTGCTAGATATTACTGCTCGATTTTCACGCCTTTCCAAAACGCAACATATCCAGCAATGTGTTTGGCTTTTTCCTTTGGTTCGGGATAGTACCAAGCAGCATCTTTATTGAGTTGTCCGTTTACTTCAATATTATAGTAACTAGCAACCCCTTTCCAGGAACAGGTAGTGTGTGTGTCACTTTCAGTAAAATACTGACGGTTTATGGAATCGGGGGGAAAATAATAATTCCCTTCCACAATCTGACAGTTATCGCTTTCGGCTAAAACAGCACCGTTCCATACAGCTTTGGGCATGGGTTCTTGCACTCAGAGATTGGTCAAAACTATTATGCCTTAATTTGCAGTGCAAGTAAATACCATCCCACCGGATATAATAAAAACGAGTAATATCAGCGCTCGCATCTTGTAAAATAGCCAACATTACCTTCAATCTGCATTTTCCCAAAAATAATCGGCAATTCTCTTATCTTTGTCAGATAGGATTTCAGGAGCGGGATTGAGCAATATCAGGCGCTGCAAGAAATTTTCAGAGCCGATGCGTCGCTGCACGCGGCTGGGAATGCCGTGCCCATATTGAATATGCCCTTGACCTGCGATAACGATGATTTGATAATCTGGATTAGCGAGCGCAAACTGTGCGATTACTTCTGCCATTGTTTCATCCCACACGACTTGGGCGAGAAAAAAGCGATCAAAACCATCGCTAAAACCTTTACCCAACTCGGCGTGCAGTTTGAAAACTTCTAACAACTTTTGGCGGTACTCGGCATTGTCAGTACGAATTTCATCAAAAGGAGGAATGTAGCGCCGCTCTTGTTCAGTTAAACTTTCTAATCCCATGCGCGCAACTTTTCGCGTTATCTCTGTAGGTGTATTTATAGCTAATACTGGCAGTTGATTTTCTAAAGCAAAGCGTAATATTGGCGCGTAATATTCCCAAGGAAAACCCCAACGTTGATTGTACTCAGTTTGCTCAACAAGCTGCTCTTCTGTCAATTCGCCAGCCAAATATCGGTTGAGTACTTTCTGAAAAGGGCGCTGGAACATTTCCATCGCGATCGCGATTTTAGGATTTTTCCGGTGCAATTCCCGAATGATGTCCAGTTGTGCTTTGTGATCTTTGACGCTGTCGTGTGTTTCTCCCAAGTATATAACATTGGCTTTGGCTAGTTCTCGCAAAACCTCTTGCCGGGTATAGGTTTGCTGCTGTAGGGGGCTGGTAATTCTTTGGGCTTCAACAGGGCTGGCACACAGCAGCAGGATGCCAAGAGAACATGCCCAGAGTTTGGCTAGCGCGTTTCTTTTCATAAATCTATTCTATTTTGCCTATGCCCGTGGGATTGTGCAAAATGCGATCGCTCTCTACCCTAAACGAGAGTCATGACTAAAATCAGCTAAAAAGGAGCTAAAAACAAAGATTATTAAAGCCCCCTAACTATGAAAGCACTTTGGCTGGAAAACAAGCAACTACAACTAAAAACCGATCTTCCTATTCCTTCTCCGCCGCCTGGAGAAGCCCTCGTGCGCGTACTGCAAGCTGGCATTTGTAACACTGACTTAGAACTTATTAAGGGCTACTATCCCTTTCGTGGTATTTTAGGCCACGAATTTGTCGGCATCGTCGAACAAGGTCCAGAAAATTTGCTCAACCAGCGCGTTGTTGGCGAAATCAATGCTGCCTGCTCTCAGTGCCGTTTCTGTCGCTCTGGCGTACCAACTCACTGTGAAAACCGTACTGTTGTTGGTATCGTCAATCGTGATGGTGCTTTTGCTGAATATCTCTGCCTACCTGTGGTTAATCTGCACCGCGTGCCTGATAATGTCGATACAGATGCGGCAACTTTTACCGAACCGCTGGCAGCAGCTTTAGAAATCCAGGAGCAGATAAGGGTGACTTCTGAGCAGCGGGTACTGGTGGTTGGAGATGGCAAGTTGGGACAATTGGTGGCGCAGACGTTGGCGCTGACTGGTTGTGATTTGCTGGTGGTGGGGCGTCACGCCAACAAGTTGGCAATTTTGGAGGCGCGGGGCATTAAAACTGGCTTTGTTGATGCAGTCGCTAACCGGGCTTTTGACATCGCAGTAGAGTGTACTGGTAATCCGGAAGGATTTGATATTGCTCGTCGTGCTTTGCGAGCGCGTGGTATTCTTGTTCTTAAAAGTACCTATGCCGCTCGTTTGAGTTTGGATATTTCTGCAATTGTCGTGGATGAAATTACCCTTATTGGCTCTCGCTGTGGTCCTTTTTCAAAAGCAATTGAATTGCTTTCACAAAATCAAGTGGATGTCAAGCCCCTGATTAGCGATCGCTATCCTTTAGATGAGGCGCTCGCTGCTTTTAACCGTGCGCAAGAGCCTGGGGTTTTGAAAGTTTTACTTGATATCGCCGTCGCTTCTTGATTTTTATCTCATCGTCTGTTTCTGGCGGTAGTCGAGACAGCCGATTGCCTCTTCTGTGAGGGCTATCTTTGGTTGTACTGGACACTTGAGGCGGTAGTCGTTAGTAAAAAATACGCAGTGAGAACACGGGATTTGGTGCATACGCTTGGCACTGGCAATTGTTGTTGCGATCGCCCTATAAATACTCCAACTCACAGCCAGTATAAATATCCAGGCGCTCACAAAACAAATGGGAACTAAAAACGGCTGAATTGCTTTTACTATAGGATATATTAGTTGAAACACAGCGAGTCTTTTTAGACTGAAATTGTCTTTCTCGATATTACTAATACAACAATTTGGTTGCAATAGACTCATTGTTTTTTTGTTCTTGATTATTACAAATTAGCAATTGTCAATTAAAAATATAAAAATCATCTAAAGCACGGTAGGAAAACCGTAGTTTTGTGGATAAAATATTTTTGTGTTCAAAATAACAGGAAACTAACTATGGCTCTCCGTTTAGGCGATACAGTACCCAACTTCACCCAAGCCTCCTCTCAGGGTGAAATCAACTTTTACGAATGGGCAGGGGATAGTTGGGTAGTGTTATTCTCCCATCCCAAGGATTACACCCCTGTCTGCACAACCGAACTTGGCGTAGTCGCCCGTCTTAAACCCGAATTCGATAAACGCAATGTCAAGGTAATAGCGCTGAGCGTGGATGACGTAGAATCTCACCTTGGTTGGATAAAAGACATTGAAGAAACTCAAAACGTCAGTCTTGACTACCCAATCCTCGCCGATGCGGATCGCAAAGTGGCTAACCTCTACGACATGATTCACCCGAATTCGCTCAGCGACTTAACCGTTCGTACGGTTTTTATCATCGATCCCAATAAAAAACTGCGTCTGACGCTCACCTATCCTGCTAGCACCGGGCGTAATTTTGACGAATTGCTACGGGTGATTGATTCGTTACAGTTGACAGACAAATACAGCGTTGCCACTCCTGCTAATTGGAAAGACGGGGAAGATTGTGTGATTCTCCCCTCAATCCAAGATCCGAAAGAATTAGAAGAAAAATTTCCCAAGGGTTACAAAGTTATCAAACCCTACCTGCGGCTTACTCCTCAGCCAAACAAATAAATTGGGCAAAACCAATCAAAAATAGTGTGCAATACTGCATAGCATTAAATATAATAATGTAGGGAGAGTTATTTCCCTACATTATTTATTTAAATGGAAATGACAGATGACTATTTTTTTTGAGTTTTACCTGTTCAATTGCGACTAGCGGAGCGTTCTGAACAAAATTTGGTAAAAAACGAAAGTTTGTACGAGTAATAATAGAGGTAGGGGAATTAAGATTGAAATAAAGTATAAATCATGCCGACGCGTTCGGAGATAATTTTTTAAAGAAAATTACCAGGTAAATTGCGCATGGATATCAAAAACGGGTTTGTGGGAACCGTGGGCAACACTCCACTGATTCGGCTAAACAGCTTTAGCGAAGAGACAGGTTGCGAAATACTAGGCAAAGCAGAATTTCTCAATCCCGGCGGCTCCGTGAAAGATCGAGCTGCCCTATACATAATCAAAGATGCCGAAGAAAAAGGCTTACTCAAACCCGGTGGCACTGTTGTTGAGGGAACGGCGGGCAATACAGGTATTGGGCTGGCACACATTTGCAATGCCAAAGGCTATAAGTGCCTGATTATTATTCCCGAAACCCAATCCCAAGAAAAAATCGACACTTTGAGAACTCTAGGGGCGGAAGTGAGAACCGTGCCAGCAGTGCCCTACAAAGATCCCAATAATTACGTCAAACTTTCAGGTAGGCTGGCGGCGGAGATGGAAAACGCCATTTGGGCGAATCAGTTTGATAATTTAGCCAACCGACAGGCGCATTACGAGACAACAGGGCCAGAAATCTGGACACAGACAGATGGGAAAGTGGATGCCTGGGTTGCGGCAACGGGCACTGGCGGCACCTATGCAGGGGTAGCTATGTTTTTGAAAGAAAAGAACCCGAAAATAAAATGTGTCGTTGCCGATCCGATGGGGAGTGGGCTTTATAGTTATGTTAAGACGGGAGAAATTAAAATAGAAGGAAGTTCAATTACCGAAGGCATTGGTAATAGTCGGGTGACGGCAAATATGCAAGGAGCACCTATAGACGATGCTATTCGGATCGACGATAGGGAAGCGGTGCGGGTAATTTACCAACTGTTAAGAAAAGATGGGTTGTTTATGGGCGGCTCGGTAGGGATTAATGTAGGAGCAGCGGTGGCTCTGGCTAAAGAAATGGGGCCGGGTCATAGGATTGTGACGGTACTCTGCGATGGCGGTGCTCGTTATCAGTCGCGACTTTATAACCGGGAGTGGTTAGCGGCAAAGGGGCTGTTGCCTGATGTTTAAGGTGGGTTTAGCTCTGCCACTGCCAGTAGGCGAGAGAAAAATTGCCGGCTTCTGTGGCGAGGGCAGCGGCAAAGCCGGGGGCAGGGTTAATATCTGCGAGCGCCCAACGGCTGGCAGCAGCGGGGGAGCCATCAATCCGAAGCAATTGGGCGGGTTCTCCTGGAGCCAAAGACACTTCAACGGAGTTTAGTGGTTGCGCCAATCCGTCGCCCTTTGCCTTGAGATATGCTTCTTTGCGAGTCCAAGCGTGAAAAAATGCTTGTAGTCTTTGTTCTGCAGGCAGGGCGTAAAGGGCGGCATTTTCTCGTTCTGAGAAAAACTGAGTTGCGATCGCAACAGCGTCGGGCATTTCCCGAATTTGCTCGATATCGATACCAACTTCTCGCTTGTGGGCGATTGCATAGAGGGCGATTCCTCCGGAGTGCGACACGTTAAAATATAGCTGCTTGTTACTGTTTGCCAGAGCGGGCTTGCCTCGGCAGCCATAACAAAACTTTATTTCTCTAGCTTCTTTGTTTAAATAACGAGCAAGAATTGTTCTCAGAATGCCACGCCCGACTATAAAGCGGTGGCGATCGCGATCCAAATAAAAACCCTCAGCCCTTTGCAACTCGTCTTCTGACAGCACTGCCGCCAAGCGCTCCCGCATCTGTACAGTTTGATCGAGTTCAGCCCGCCAGACGTGAACAATATCCCCCGACAGTGATATATTTTTTGGAGGTAATTGCCAAGTACACAAAGTACACACGTAGGTAAATCTCTTACTCTAGCTCGACTGTTTCGCTTATATCATTAATAAACGATTGCAACAGTTGATCGCTGCGAGGGCGATTGTAAATTTCTTCATAAATTTGTGCAATCACCTCTTGCAGCATTGCTCCCGGTATTTTACCATTCCCATAATTTGGCAAAAACATTAAGTTCATCTCAATCGGTTCGCTCCCGTCTAAAGGTGGAACCACGTATCTCACTCCTTTCAATAATTTTGCTCCTACCCTTTTGTAAAACCGAATTCGTCTTTCTTTTTCTTCTCTATTTTTGCCAAAATTAGGATTCTCCACTTCTATTATCAGCGTTTTTTGTAATTTCTCCACAACTTTTGAAATATAACCCATCATTTTCGAGCCCAGCCCCTTACTTCTGTAATTTGCGTCAGTTCCAAGATATTCCAAGAGTATAAACTCTTCATTTTTTAACTCATATAATAACGCCATGCAATTAACTTTATCTTCCCACTTTCCTACTAACAAGCGAGAAACTTTATCGGCGACTCTTTTTTCTATGACAGAGGGAGCTTGGCGTTCGTTTGCCGGAAAAGAATCTATATAAATTTTTAGGGCTTCTTTGAAATCTGGATTGCTGACATCAGTTATTTCTATTATTTGTAAATATTTAGTCTTCATACGTCTATCTCTGGCATCTGATTAATTATAAAAAATAATATAAAATTTATAAAAATTTTTTATTTTTTATATTTTTAAACTGCAAATATTGCTTCTGGTTCTTCGTTGCCGTTGAAAATATAATCGTAGTCAAATTCCAGAGATCTGAGATGGCGGATGATTGAGAAGCCCAAATAGCTGACTGTATCGGTAGTAAATGTCGCCATTACCAGCTCGATCAATTTTTTTTCTGATATTTGAGGTTTTTGGACAAAATAATCCCTTTTAGCAAAAAACTTTTTATCATATTTTTTTGGTCGAATAATCCCATTTACTTCGTGGGCGTGTTGAATTGGCTTAATATAAGTTGCGATAAATTCTTCCTGATTTTTTTGTAGACGGTACAATCTTTCGTGTTCTGCCCAGCTCATTTTGAACATCATTTTGAGCAATTCAAAACCGAGAATATAATTAAAGACGTGGTTTTGTTCTTCGGTGCTCATCACCAAGCGCAAGGCGGCTTCCAAATACAAATCGGGCTGACGGCGCACGTCTTGAGCCGAGTGAATATAAAATTGTCTGATATAATCTCGTATTACTGCCTCACTTAAGTCATTATTTATACGAAATTTTTTCAAATAGATTGTGACTTTTTCTTTAGTATCTCGATCTTGAAGTAATCTGGATACCAAGCCATCTGCGGTATATTCATCTAAAAATTCAGCTTGCTGCTCTGGGGGAGCGGCACAGATGAGGTGGGATAGGGAGAGAACGTAGCGGCGCTCTTCCCAAGGCAGACTTTCTACCCATTCTCGTGCTGCTGGGGGAAGTTGTGCGAGAATGCTAGGGGAGCGAACGTGATTTAAATTTAAAACGTTCCTGGTAGTGGCCATCACATGAACTGTTAAGAAGTAAGTAAACGTGCATCAGATAAAACTAGCTGTTCTGGATTGGATATTGGGGAGTAGTTTTTGGCCCTTAGCCTTCTATTTCTATTTTGACTTATTTGTGTAAATATGGGAAGAGTCTTAAAATAACTCTTAATGGTAGGGATGGTGATAAAATATTAGATAGACGCTTACTTTTCAGTATTTTTACGGAGAAACAACTAAGCAGGCTCAGCTAAATCTATACAATAGAGGGCAAAGTCTTTCCGAATTTAATCGCAGTGTTTGTTTGTCTAATTGTTCAATTCAGAACTTCTAGCACTGCTTTTGGTAAAAGTTTATCTTTAAACCAGATAATTCGCGTCGGTATATCCCGCAAATTTACGCCGGCTTTTTCTAAATTCAATCGTTCGGAAATGGCCAAAATTAAATTATTGCATTTGGCTTTGCGAACTTGGGCAAATTTCTTTTGTAGATATTCTGCTCGCCAGTAACCGACAATTTCTAATAAAAAAACTCTTCCATCTGGATGTACGAGGCGAAAATCTGGTATCATCACGCTGCCGGGGATGGGAATTAAGTCAACTTCTCTTTCTAGTTGCCATTCGGTTTTCAAGGAATGCCAGCGCTGAATAAAGGATGCTTCTAACATGCTGTCATAGGGTTTTCCTGGTGGGTAGTGGCTCACCAATCCGCATTTTGAGTCAAGATAAAATTGCCTACTCTTTAATTCGCCACTGTAGGGAGCGCGGCTGTGCAGGGTGGCTTTGAGGCTCCAATGGGTGACGTGGAGGAGGGCGGGGATCATTTTGGCAAGGGCTAGCCCGTAGCGGGTGCTGGGCTTGAATAGGCTGGTGGGACCGTCTATAGTGATAGTAAAGCCATAATCGGCGTCGCCTTCAATATACGCCATTAATTGAAATAATTTAAGGTATCGGAATAATAGTTTATATTGCCCAGGAACATTACGATGGGCGTTGATTATGATGTTGCTGGCGCGGTAAAAAATGCCTTGTACTTGAGCGAGGTTGTATCGATGCAGTAATTCTTCGGGGGTGGGGGGTTCAAATTCAGTGAGAATTTTATTTTCGGCTAAGTCAGCGTATAAGCCAGTTTTTATTTCTAGAGGAGATACTTCTCGGTTTAATTCTTGTGTGAGTTCTGCTGCTAGTTTTTCTAGGATGATTTGGGTTGATTGAGTGCTGGGTATGGTAGTGGAGGCGAGCGCAAATACTCGCCTTCGCAATTCTCTCGGTTCTATGGGGCTAATTACTTCAAATTTACTAAATGCTTCGCTTTTTAGAAGGTGAGCAAATCCCCGTTTTATTCGGTAGTCGGGGCTGTTTCCTTCTAATTCCAAAAGCAGATGATCAAGTTCTTTTTGGGTTGCCCCCCGCGCTTTTTGAAAGCAGTTGATGACGGCAGATGCCAGCGCTAGATTTTGGCTGTCAATTTTCAGGTATTTTGGTGCGATCGCTTCACCATTTTTTCTGTAAATTAATAACTCGCTAGGCAGCATTTATCCTTTTAAAAAAATTCAAATCAAGATTTTTGTGTTTTTGTTTGGCTATGTCGTCGCTGAGAAGTGCTTTCTTCTGCAGTATCTTCGGCAACAATTTCGTACAAGATTGCAAATTTATCTTTTTCTTTTCCTTTTCTTAGAACTCGCCCTAAACGCTGAATATATTCCCGCGTTGAGCCAGTGCCAGACAAGAGAATAGCAATTCTAGCATCTGGTACATCTACACCTTCGTTAAGAACATGAGATGCTGCGAGCGCAAAGTATTCACCCATACGAAAGCGGCAGAGAATTTCGTGGCGCTCTTTTACAGGTGTTTGGTGGGTTATTGCCGGTATAAGAAATTCTTGAGAAATGCGGTAAACGGTGGCATTATCAGCAGTAAAAATAAGGATACGTTCGGGGTAGTGCTGCGCCAACAAATCAGCAAGTATTCGCAGTTTACCGCTAGTGCCGAGAGCAATTTCTTTTGCTTCTCGGTGAGCTAACATGGCGCGTCTTCCGGCAGATGAGCGCCCAGAAGCCATGACAAAATTTTGCCAGCCTTGAATCGAATCCAGGGAAATATGCGCTTTTCGCAAAAATTCGTTGCGAATTTTAATTAATTCATTGTAGCGATCGCGCTCCTGTTTTGACAATTTAACCTTAAGTTGCACAATTTCGTGTTCAGCTAGTGCTTTTCCCGCCAATTCCTCGGCACTTTTACGATAAACTTCGGGACCTATTAAAATATCGAGCTCAGAATGCTTACCATCAGTGCGCTCTGGAGTAGCACTCAGCCCCAGACGATAGGGAGCGAGGGCGTATTCTGCAATCACCCGATTAAAATCTGTTGGCAAATGATGGCACTCGTCAAAAATTATCGTCGCATAGCGATTGCCCAAAGATTCTGCATGGATGGCGGCGCTATCGTAGGTGGCAATTAAAATCGGCGAGCGATCCCGTGAGCCTCCCCCCAACAATCCCACTTCTACATCGGGAAAAGCCGCGACTAAATGGGCATACCACTGATGCATTAAATCCAAAGTCGGCACTACAATTAAAGTACTACGCGGCGTGGCTTGCATTGCCAATTGTGCTAAATAAGTTTTTCCTGCCGCTGTTGGCAGCACCACTACTCCTTTTCGCCCTGCTTGCTTCCAAGCTGTAAGCGCTTCTTGTTGATGTGGGTAGGGTGGCATTTCTACACTAGGGATAAGTTCTAATGGCTCAAATGCCTTTGCTTCGTCTCTGAAATCAATTCCTTCTGCTTTTAGGGCTTCTATTAGTTGGCGGTAGTAAATTGCTGGGATGCGAAATTTTTCTACGCGCTCATCCCAGGTTGCAAAGTCTATCCAGGCTTTGCCTTTTGGTGGTGGATGTAGCAGGAGAGTGCCGCGATCAAATTTAATAGTAGATATGCGAACCATTTTTTTTACTATTAATTAATTATTAGGGATTATCCGTGAACTGCACGGCGAATAGCTGTAACTTGCTGTGCAAATTCGGCATCGCTCAAAATCGGTTGCGCTCGCTCGATATCAAATGGCGTTGCTAAATCAATCCAAGAGCGGCAACCTCCGTATTCTGGTAGATAGGGAATTTCTCGCTCTTCTTGTAAGCGGTAAGTGCGTAATAGGAGAATGTAGAGGGGGTTGCGGGGCTTCCATTTCAAGCGCTCGCTTACAAATTTTTCATTCCAAATGTGATAGGGTAGTAGTGCTGCTACTGTTGACTCTGCTGTCACTGGTAGGATTTCTATAATTTCTGCCCTACTGCCTATGGGAATAGTTTCTGGGTGCCAGCCGGAGGGAACTGTTTTTATTTGGCAAGCATATTCTGGTTTGAGTAAATCGGGCTTTTGGTGTTCGTAAGTTGGATAAAGCAAAACTTGAGTGCTGGTAACGGTAAAATGTCCACCTTGTTCGCGGATGCCGCCTTTGCGCAGTAGCATTATTGTTTTGCCTGTCTCAAGAGCTTTGATGGCAATAGCCCATTCTTTGAGGGCACGGGTTATGGGCGAGCGCATTTTTCAACCTATTAGACTATCCAAATTTTTCCTATAGCTATTATTTTCCTGAAATGTCAAGGTTTAGGATTGAAACAGTTCTTTATAAATCAGGTTATGGATACGCGAACTCTTGGCACATCAGACGTGAAAATTACCCCGATTATTATGGGTACTTGGCAAGCAGGAAAACGCGGTTGGGTGGGGATTGATGATGCGGAAACTACCAAAGCTATGCGGGCGGCTTTTGATGCTGGAATTACTACGTTTGATACGGCTGAAATTTATGGAGATGGTCATTCGGAGCGGATTGTGGGCGCAGCCCTTGCTGATGTTCGAGATAAAGTCGTTTATGCGACTAAGGTTTGGTGTGCTAATTTGAAATATTCTCAGGTTATCGAGGCGTGCGATCGCTCTTTAAAAAACCTACAAACTGATTATATCGATCTTTATCAAATTCATTGGCCCTCTGGCAGTTGGAAAACAGAAGTTGTCCCGATTGAAGAAACGATGACTGCTTTTAATAAATTGAAAGAACAGGGAAAAATTCGGGCAATCGGAGTTTCCAACTTTTCTCGTGCCCAATTAGAAGAAGCCTCGCAATACGGGCGTATCGACAGTTTGCAGCCGCCTTATTCGTTATTTTGGCGGTGGGTAGAAAAAGAGGTTATGCCTTACTGCATTGAGAATAATATCTCTATTCTTGCCTATTCTCCGCTTGCGCAAGGACTTTTAACCGGCAAATTTGGCCCTAATGTCCAGTTTGAGGAGGAAGATTTCCGTTCTAAAAATAAATTGTTTAAGGGAGAAAATTATCAGCGGGCGCTTTCAGCTTTAGAGCAACTTCGCCCATTTGCAGAGCGCCACCAGTGTAGTCTTGCTCAACTAGCCCTGGCGTGGTTAATCGCCCAACCGCAAACCAGTGCTATTGCTGGTGCTCGTAATGCTGAACAAGCGATCGCTAACGCTGGTGCGGTAGCAGTTCACCTCACTCCTGAAGAAATCGCAGCCATTGATGCTATCGGGCGTACCGTCACCGCCCACCTCGACGACAATCCTGTGATGTGGGAATTCTAAATTCCCTTCCTGAAAGGAGTTTGAAGGCACGCCCTCAAACTCCCCTGCCTCCGTAATTTTACGTATAAAATGTTAAACTTTATCAAAAATTAATAATTTTTGTTACAAAAATTGCTACTTTTTTGTTTTTATTTTTTAAATGCAATAAAAAATTATACTTTTACAAAGAAAAACATAAGACGTTTATAAAAAAAAAGCTTATCCGTAAAAACCGATACACCTTTTATTGCCTTTACACAAACTGACATAGAGGATGTAAACTGAAAAATAAGTAATCTGATATTAAAAGTTACCCACTGAAGTACTAATTAATGTACGCGGGTGTGGCAGGGGCATTTTAAATTCTGCTTAGGGCTTTTTCCAAATTTTGGGAAAAGGAGGTAAGAAGTAAAAATGCTTAAAAATTGTACTTACTAACGCAATACTCCATATATTAAAAATTGATTTTTTATGAACCTAAAAGGGGAAATTTTTCTCAGGGTTATCCGTAAAATTGCCGATATAAAATATATGATTAATTTTAAAAATTAGGTATAATTAAGGAGGAAAAGAGAAAAATTTTGGGATAAATATATAATGATGAAACAGAAAAATCAGGGGAAAAGTAAAAAAATATAATCCTGCTCCATTAGGGTTTGATGAATGGCAAAATTATCAGGGGAGAAGGATAAAGATTTTAAAGGGCAGGAGTGAAAAGGTGAGTATATTTGTAAAATAGCAGAGACATGAAAAAGGTGAGAGAAAATGCTAATGCAAGAAGTAGAAAAGAGAGAAGCATGCAAGTCCTATAAAAATATTTGCAGAATAGCAAATCTATTTGGGGGAAAGGGTTCTATTTTTTCTGTTGCCATCAGCCCTGACGGAAAGAAAATCGCAAGCGGCAGCGGAGCTATTAACAGTTTCTTAGTAGGCAAAGACAACACGATTAGAATCTGGGATATTGAAAGCGAAAGAGTAATTAAAACTCTCAAGGGGCATTCAGCCTGGGTTCGTTCTGTTGCATTCAGCCCAGATGGTAAAATCCTTGCCAGCGGTAGTAATGACAAAACAATTAAACTTTGGGAAGTAAGTAGTGGAGAAGCGATCGCTACTTTCCAAGCACATTCAGACGCAGTATTGAGCGTTAAAATCTCACCCGATGGCAAGAAACTCGTTAGTAGCAGCTACGACTGCACTATTAAAATTTGGGAGCTGCAAACTGGTAGACTGAAAAACACTCTCAAAGGGCATACGCTACCAGTTTATTCAGTCGCGATTTCCGCAGACGGGCAGACGCTAGTTAGCGGTAGCTATGACGGCACAATTAAAATTTGGAACCTGGAAACTGGGGCACCGAAAAATACACTAAAAGGGCATTCAGACAGGGTGTATTCTGTAGCTATTTCTCCCAACGGCAAATTTATAGCTAGTGGCAGCGAAAATGGCATGCTTAGGCTTTGGGATGCTCAGACTAGCCAGTGCAAGCAAATTTTAAAAAGAGATTGCAGTGCTATTTATTCTGTAGCTTTTAGCCCAGATGGCCAAACATTGGCCAGTAGTAGTAACTGCAACAATACAATCGAGCTGTGGGAAATCAACACAGGGAGATTGATTAATATACTCACAGGGCATACCAGCTCGATTCGTTGTGTTATATTTTCTGCCGACGGCAAACTCCTGGTTAGTGGCAGTTATGATCAAACTATAAAAGTGTGGCAAAGTCTGATAGTCTAGTATTTAACAATTGGATTTAGCTGGCGTATTTCTGATTGCGCCAGCTAATCGCATCTACAACTAACTTGGTTGCGGTAATAGGCAAAGTGAAATTCTACCTTTTCAGAAGACTGATAAATGGCTAAACAATTTTCAAAAAAGTTAATCAGGGCGCTACAAGTAGCAAGCCTCAGCTTGGTATTGCCCTTTTTATTTATGTTTGGCAAAAGTTTGCCTGAAGCATTCACCGCAACTGAGGTAAATCAATATATTCAAAAACTAAAAAATAGCGAAGATGTGGTTTCGTTAACAGCGGTAGCGATAGGAGCAAGCAGACGGCAGGAAAACGAAGCTTTGGAAAATTTGGAAAAAATTAATACAAACCCGCATAAAAATATATTATTAAAATTCCTGATAGTTATTATAGTCTATCTAATTTTTATGCCGATTCTGTGGGGAGCGCTGCTTTTAATACATCCGCTTATGTTACTGCGGATTAATGCGGCAGTTGAATCCTTTTCAGAATCTTCTCTGGGGGGTTGGATGCGGAGGCTGTCACTGCGCGAGCTGCTCCTGCTGAATTTCTTTGTTTATCACAAAAAAGTGCTTGATGCATGGATATCTGAATACATAAACGAGGCTAGAAGTAAAATTAAACAGAAAGAAGATTTTTATCTGCCAACTCCGGTAATTGTAGACGGAAAAGTTAATAATTCACTGAGTGTTTTTGATTTGCAGGCAAAATTCAGGCAAAAACAATGCTATATGTTGATTTGGGGAGAGCCGGGAGTAGGCAAATCTAATATTGCTTATCAGATTGCTAAATGGGCAGTAGCGGAAAATTCCACTCAACGGCTATGCTCTCACTTAATGCTGCCGATTATAATCGAGGAAGATTGGGGAAATGTTGCCTCTTTTTTTATAAAAAGACTGGGGGAACATTTGCAAGCTCTCATCAACGAGGTAAAGCCTATTCCTGAAGAATTAGTTGTACACTTGTTGCAACAGCAGCGTTTGCTGATAATCGTCGATGGCTTGAGTGAAATGAGCGCAACAGCAAGGGCGGAAATTCAACCGTCTCCTAATTTTCCTGTAAAGTGGCTAGTTGTTACTTCGCGGCTTGAAGAAAAATTGGGAGACGTCGTTAAAAATGAAATTCAACCTTTACGAATTGACGGCAGTTTAACGTGTTCTTTTTTGGAAGATTATATAAGTGAGATAAAAATGCGATCGCTTTTTAGCGAAATAGAATTTATAGATGCCTGTCGCGATTTTTATTTGCGCATGGGGGAGCGCAATTTGCCGGCGATGATGGTAAAAATGTATGCTGAGCTAATGATTGCGCACCAGCAAGGAAAAATCCAGGGCGAATTGAGTACAAATATCCCGGCAATGATGCTACAATATTTAAATCATATCAATGACGCGGTGATATCAGGTAAGCTTGACAATTATATTATTCAGCAAGATGCTAAGGTGCTGGCATGGGAATGCCTCAAAGACAGTTATCAAGTAGCAAGCATTAAGCGCAAAGACGCTCTGGCAGTGTTGGGGGAAGAATCGAATGAGCGTTTTGATTATTTAGAAAAACGTTTGTGTTTAGTGACAAATATTGAACCTAACGAAAGTGTAGGTTTTACAATAGAACCTCTGGCTGAATATCTGGCTGGTTTACAGGTTGTTGAGGTAAATGGTGATAAGGAGGAAGCTTGGCGCGAATTTTTGAAAAAGGCGGAATCTGTGCTTGGGGGAGTGGATACTGTCAAAACATTTCTGTTGGCAGTAAGGGATTGTTGCTTAAGCGAGATGATAAAAGTAAAGGTGCCAGATTTTGTTGTTAGTAATCTTGAACAACTCACTGGGTTAAAACCTATACAAGAAATTTAAAATATTAAATTTTATGATAGACTTAGGAGCAAATTTATCAGATCCTTGTATAGCGAGTCAGTATTTGCTGTAGTAAAGTGGTTATTAATGGGTTTCGGCTGTAATCAGCGAGGGAACGGTGAGCTGCCCATCTTCCATGTGAATTATGCGCTCGGCAATATCTAAAATTCGGTTATCGTGTGTTACCATTAAAATTGTACAGCCTTGATTTCTTGCTAGTTTTTGCATTAAGTTTACTACATCTCGCCCAGCTTTGCTATCGAGAGCGGCAGTAGGTTCGTCGGCAAGAACAATTTTAGGATGGCTGACGAGTGCGCGTGCGATCGCAACTCGTTGTTTTTGCCCTCCTGATAAATTATCGGGATAATAATTGATGCGCTCTCCCAATCCTACTAATTCTAGCATTTCTGCTGACTTTTGTAGCATTTCTGACACAGAATATTGCTCGTGTAATTCCAACCCCATTTTCACATTTTGTAAAGCTGTCAGGCTTCTATGTAAGTTGTGTGCTTGGAAAATATAGCCAATGCTACGTCTTACTTCTACAAGCATTTTTGGTGACGCTCCACACATTTCTTTACCCAGCACTAATAAGCTGCCCTCACGTGCTGCTCGCAATCCGCCAATTAATGTTAAAAGTGTTGTTTTCCCAGACCCTGATGGACCAGTTAATATGACAATTTCACCAGCCTTAATTTCTAAATTTATGTCAAATAGTACCTGTTTTCTCAGTTGCCCTTGCCCGAAATAATGATTCAGGTGTTGAATTTTAATAACTGTTTCTTTCATTTTGCCTAATTTTTTCTGAATTTTACAATTAAAACATATCTGCTGGCTCTGCTCCTTGTAGTTTGCGAGTTGCGATCGCTCCTGAAATCATACACATAATAAAAGTCAACAGCAGCACCATAAAAGCCCTTGCCAAACTCATATACAGAGGTAAATTTGTCGCCTTGCGCGTTAAACTATACAATCCCATTGATACTGCCAGCCCTGGAATAAATCCTAGTAGCGCTAAAATAGCTGCTTCTTCAAATATCACCCCCAAAAAATAAATATGCTTGTAACCCATTGCTTTTAAAGTCGCATATTCGCTTATATGATCATTTACATCGGTAGATAGAACCTGATAAACAATAATCACCCCCACTACAAATCCCATAACAACGCCTAAGCCAAAAACAAAACCAATTGCTGTATTCTTTGACCAATAATTTTTTTCAAAATCTATAAATTCTTGTTTAGTAAGAACCAGTACGTCATCGGGCAAATTCGCTTTCAGCATTTCTGCTACTTTTACCGGATCGTAATTCTTTTTTACATTTATCACACCAATACTGACGCTAGATGCTTCTCTTCTTGGAAATAACATTAGAAAGTTTTGATCACTCGTCATCAAACTTCCATCTGTTCCAAAAGAAGCGCCTATTTTATACAATCCTACCACCCGAATTCTTCGCCGCTCCATCTCAGTTGTAACGCTTTTGCCTTGCTCTACCTGGGTGATAATTTTATTGTAATCCCCTCTGGAAGCGCGATCAAATAAGTAATTATCTGGCAGCTTTATTGGCTCTATATTTGGATGGTTTTTAAGAAAATCAAAAGGGGGCTTTTTAGGATTAAATCCCAAAACTAGAAGACTGTTTTCGTGCTGATTTTGCGGGTTTTTCCAGTTAGCAGGATTAATATATATCGCCTCGGCTGATTCTACTCCTGGCACACTCATTGCTTGATACAATCTGCGGCGAGGAAAACTTGACATTCGCAGTAGGTAGCGGGCTTGCGGATTGATTAATACTATATCGGCTTGTAAGCTTTTGTGTAGGCGAGTGTTGCTATCGTATAAGGCAGCTTGAAATCCTAGTTGCATGAGAATGAGAATATCGGCAAATGCTACCCCTGATAAGGCTACAAGCAAGCGGCTTTTTTCGTGAGAAAGTTGTAACCATCCGAGAGGGGTTCGGCGTCGAAGTTTATTAATTAATCCTATCATATCGCCACCTCTACTGTGACTTGGAGGTTGGTAAATTTGGCTGCTTTCTGGCTGGAGGGTTCATCTAGTCTCACTTTTACTTCTATAATTCGGTTGTCGATATTGGCAGAAGGATCGGTGTTGATGACGTTTTGTTTTTTTACTTGTAAGCCAATTTGTTCTACTATTCCATATAATTCGCCTGTAAGGGATTCGCTGGTGATGCGCGCTTTCTGCCCAATGCGCACTTTGCTGATGTCGCTTTCGTAAACTTCAGCTACTGCATACATCTGGCTTGTATCTCCTAATTCGGCAATCCCTTCGGAGGAAATAATTTCTCCGGGGCGGGCGTGAATTTTCAACATTTGGGCGTCGCGCGGGGAGCGCACTATTGCTTTTTCTAAATTTGCCTGGGCTTGTTTTACTGCTGCTTTGGCACTGTCTACTTCTGCTTGTGCTGAATGTATGTCAACTGGGCGTATTTCGGCAATGCGATCAAGGGTGGCTTTGGCTTCTTCGATTTGTTTTGTTTTGGCAAAAATCGTGCGATTAAGATTGGCTTTGGCTTCTTCTATTTGTTTTAGTTTGGCAGAAATTGTTCTATTTAAATTCGCTTGCGCTTCTTTGATTTGTTGGGTTTTTGAGTTGATAATGCGCTCGCGTATTGCCTGTGCTTCTTTTACTTTTTCTCGCGCTGTTTCTACTGCTAAACGCCGACTGTCTAAAGTTTCGGCTGCAATCACGCCCTCTTGATAAAGCATCTGATACCGTTGAAATTCGCTCTCTGCATTTTTCAACTCGGCTTCTAGTCTGGCAATTGTTGCTTCTTGTGCATTTAATTCACCTCGGTATTCTGCTTCTAGGCGAGCAATTGTTGCTTGTTGCGCGGCAATTTCATTTTCTTGTTCTGCCTCTAAACGCGCTACAATCGCTTTCTGTGCTTCAATTTCATTCTTCTGTTCTTCTTCTAAACGCGCGATCGCAGCTTGTTGGGCATTAATTTCTCCTTTTTTCGCTCCCGCTTTTACTTTTTCCAGATTCGCCTCAGCAACTTTCACTCTTTGTTGTGCCTCTTCCAAAGCCGCTTGTAAGCGCTCGCGACTGTCTAATATTGCAATCACCTCCCCTGCCTTCACCCTATCCCCTTCTTTTACCAAAATTTCCTCAATTCTATTCCCTTCTACCGACGCCCCCGCCGACAGTTTAATAATTTCTCCCGCCGGCTCCAACCGCCCCAATGCCGTCACCTTCGTTACCTTCGCCGCGCTTACCTCTGGCGCAGCCTTTACCGGTGTGTTTTTAACCTCCCCTAGTCGCCAAACTGTATAAGCACTGCTGCTTCCCACCACCAAAGTTGCCGCCACCGCTAAAACCAGTATATTTCCACCTAAGCGTTTCTTTCCTGCTGCTTTCTGTATTCCCTCGCATGGCATAGTCTGAGTTTTGGCATCTAACATGGTTTCTCTCCCGCAGCCAATAAAACTAAACTGTTTAGTTTTTAAAAACTATACTAAACAGTTTAGTATAGTAGTGTCAAGTAGAGCAACAAAACTTTAGAATTAGCGCAGGGGGAAGCAATGGCACGAGCAAAGAGCAGCGAAGTCGAGAAGGATACAGGTGTTGAGAAAGTCGAGCAAATTCTGAAAGGGGCGATTCAGGAATTTTTGGCCCACGGTTACGCGGCTACGAGTATGGACAGGGTAGCGTTGGCGGCGGGAGTATCCAAAGCCACGGTTTACAGCTACTTTCGCGATAAAGAGGCGCTATTTTCTGCCCTAGTAGAGCAACTAGCACAAAAAAAATTTAAAGTGATATGGGATACTGAGAAATTAGCTGGTAACCCAAAAGAGATAATCAGGCAACTGGTAACTACTGTTGTCACGCAAGCGCTAGTTGAACCCGAATATCTAACATTTATGCGTCTAATTATCGGCGAGTCGGGGAGATTTCCCAATTTAGCGAAAACTTTTGTACGTTATATCGCTAAACCCAATATCGACAAGCTCACCGAATACTTAGCAAATTGCCCGGATTTCAAACTTGCCGATCCTGAAGCTACGGCAAGAATTTGTATCGGAGCAGTAGTTCATTTCATCTTACTACAAGAAGTAATGCACGGAAAAGAAATCATGCCGATGGAAGTCGAGCGCCTGATTGACGGTTTAAGTGAATTGTTATTTTCTCGCACGACAACTTAAAGAAAAAAGAAAGATTAATTGCCAGATTAGGGGCGGGCTTTACCGCTCCTACTGTAAATTACCATATTGTCGATAAATCTAACACAAAGCCGGGTAAAACTGAATCGCCGCTTAAGGTAGCGGGATTATCTAAACATTCTACTTCAGTTTGGGGGCGATAAATATATACCTGGCGATTTTGGCGAGCGATTAACCAACCTAGAGAAGCGCCGTTATCGATATATTCTTGCAATTTCTCTTTCAGGAGGTTTAAGTTATCATTTGCGGAACATAATTCTACTACGAAATCTGGACAAACTGGGGCAAATTTTTGTTTTTGTTCTGGGGTGAGAGCGTTCCATTTTTCAAGTTTCATCCAAGCGGTATCGGCGGATTTTACTGCTCCGTTGGGAAGAGTGAATCCTGTAGAGGAATCGAATCCGATTCCGGTTCCGTTTTGTTTAGCCCTGATTCCTAATTGTACCAGTAAATCAAAGTTGCGATTACCGGTTTCTGAACCTGTGGGTGACATGATGATAATTTCTCCGGTGGCGGTGCGTTCGCTCGATGCGATAATCCCGGTTTTGCTGACAGAAGGCAAAAAATTGTTCGTCTGTTATGTTGATGGCGGGTGACATTTTCAGTACTAAGGGGGTGGCGCTCGCTGTTTTTGTCATTGTTTTCACCTCTTACAATCCTTTTATTCTTAGGATAGCTAAAAAAGTATAGGGGTGGTAATAGCCTAAACTCCACCCCGTTTAACTTAACTTACTGTAATTGTGATTATCCCAAATGTTGTTTGAAAAATTCTAGCGATCGCTCGTTAGCAATCTTAGCTACTTCCTCCACATAAGTCGTGCTGCCTACTCGTGCAAATGCATGATCAACATTTGGATAAGTATAAATAGTCACCAGGGGATTGCCGCTTAATTCAGCTTTTATTTTAGCTTGTGTTTCGGCATTTACAAATTTATCTTTTTCTGCTATATGTAACATCAGTGGTTTTTTGATGTTGACAGCTTCGTCAAGATTATTTTCAATACCGACGCCGTAATAACTGATATTACAGTCGGCATCGGAGCGAGTAGCCATTAAATAAGCTAACTTACCACCTAAACAAAAACCGACGCTGCCTACTTTACCTGTGCAAGTGGGTAATTTTTTAAGGGTGTTGAGAGTAGCGATTAAGTCTTCAATGCCTTTATTTTCGTCGAATCCTTGATAAAGAGCGAGCGCTTGATTCCATTCTTCTTCAGTGCTATCGCTCAATTGGATGCCTGGTTGTTGCCGCCAAAATAAATCGGGTGCGAGCGCAACATAACCAGCTTCAGCATAAGAATCGGTAATTTTCCGCATTACGGCATTGATGCCAAATATCTCCTGAATTACTATAACCCCTGCACCTGCACCTGATGACGGCTCTGCCAAATAAGCGCTGAAACTGCCGCCATCTAGAGATGCAATAGATATTTCGCTCACAGGATTTCCCCCAGATATGCTGTAGTGTGGTAATCTCTAATTCCTTATCTTAATTTGTCGTAAATGTCAAGTGATTTCTAACACAATTTTTAAATAAATAATTAAATTTAAGTAAATAATTTTTATATATAATAACTAGAGAGAGTTATAATATTTATTGTCTCTGCAAATTAACCTGAAATTGCATAGTCTGTTAAATAAATTGGGATTAAGCAAATATTAACATGAACACCCCCAGTCACGCCATTATAAACATGGCCATTTTAGGGACGCGGGAGTCCAATATTGGACTCGAAACTGTGTTTATAGGTGGGATTTTACCCGATATCCCGATATATATTTTCTACGTTTGGGCAAAATTCATAGCTCGCAAGCCAGAAAAGCAGATTTGGCGGGAAGCCTATTATCATCCCTTTTGGCAAAACACAGTAGCAATCTTTCATTCTCTACCCCTAGCGGCGCTGGCAGCAATAGTTAGTCATTATTGCGGTTGGCAAGAAATAAAACTCATGTTTCTAAGCATGATTGTACACTGTTTGTGCGACTTTCCCTTACACAACCACGACGCCCACCGTCATTTTTTCCCATTCAGTAATTATCGATTCATTAGCCCAATTTCTTACTGGGATCCGAGAAAAAATGGGGCACTAGGTGCGTTTATAGAGCTGACACTGGTACTGATAGCCACCGTGCCAGTATTTGGATTAGTAGAATCTTGGTTTGCCAAGGGTTTGCTAATTGCAATTAATGTAGCTTACGCACTCGGATATTTATACTTGTATAGAAGGGGGATTACTCTTAGGGCACTATAATATTACTGCTAGTAGTTGGTGGTGCTGGCTATCGCTTATAGCTTTGGAAATTAAGATTGCGATCGCCAGCTAAACCAAACCTCCGCAGTTTAAATCAATCTCTTAGCTCCCATTCGGCAAAGCCTTTAAATCAATAAAACAATTACTCAAATCAACCTCCTGCAAAGAAGCATCAAATAAATTAGCTCCCTTAAGATTCGCTCCTTCCAGATTCGCCCTTGTCAAATCAGCACCTCTTAAATCTGCATTAGCAAGATTAGCTCCCCTGAGATCAGCTCTTGTCAAATCTGCCTCTCTCAAATCAGCTTCGCTGAGGTTTGCCTGAGTTAAAATCGCTTTCGTCAAATCTGCCTTGCGCAAATCTGCCCCTCTGAGATTAGCCCCCCGCAAATCAGCAGTCGTCATATCTACATCCCGGAGATCTGCTTCATCAAGGTTAACTTGATTTAAATTAGCCGCTACTAAATCTGCTCCTCTGATTTCCGCATCTTTGAGATTAGCATTTTCCATATACGCTTTTCTAAGATTAGCTCGACTCAAGTCTGCACCTCGCAAGTCTGCTGCACTGAGATTAGCACCGCTTAAGTTTGAGCCACTCAAATCTGCCCCACTGAGATCGACAGCACTGAGGTTAACTTCTGGCATAGAAACTTTAGGAGCAATCCAATAAGCACCTGTAGCCGAAAGATCTAAATCTTCAGAAAACTGCGTTTTCACATCGCAAACGGCTTTTTGCAAAATCGCCCCATTTAGATTAGCTCCTCTTAAATCTGCGCCACTGAGGTTAGCTCGAAACAGATTAGCATTTTCCAGATTAGCACCTATTAATTTCGCGTGTCGGAGATTAGCTCCCCGTAAGTCTGCCCGCTTTAGGTTAACATTGCTCAAGTCTACTCCACTGAGATTAACTCCAGGCAGAGAGACGTTTGGGGCAATCCAGTAAGCCCCGACTTTCTCAGGATCAATATTTGCTGAAAAACGAGTTCTCCCGTCGTAGATAGCGCGCTGTAAAATTGCACCAGATAAATCAGCCTCACTCAAGTCTGTACCGCTGAGGTTGGCTCCACTGAGGTTAGCTCCGCTAAGGTTTGCTCCAATTACTTTAGCTTCTCTTAGACTTGCTCCGCTTAAATCCGCTTCGCTTAAGTTAGTTCCAACTAAGTTTGCCCCGCTCAAGTTTGCTCCTCTGAGAGTGGATTCGCTTAAATCGGCTAGGTTCAGGCTTGCTTTGCTAAGGTTTGCTCCATTCAGGTTGCTACGACTGAGATTAGCATCTACTAAATCTGTGTAGCTGAGGTTGGCTTCGCTGAAGTTGGTTCCGCTCAAGTTGGCGCTTCTAAGGTTGGCACCTTTGAGGTTAGCGCCGCTGAGGTTTTCCCCCTTCATCTGTGCCGGGTTGAAGTGGGTTAGACTCATTTCTTGGCTATTAAGATTTTTGTTGTTTAGTAACCCACTCATAGACGTTTATCCTTAATTTTTAAAAGATGACGCGATAAAATTTCAAAAATCTTTTTTTTATTGCTAAAAATAGCGTCTGTAATTCAGTAAACACTTATTGCCTAAAGTCAGGTTTCATTCTCTGGTAATGTAAATTTTGACACTGGCTTGCTTTTATCTACTACTTTAGTCTGATTTAACCTTATCTGGGCTGCGCAGAAAAAAATAATCCATGATGGACTTCATGGGTAAAAACTTTATTCTAGCAAAAAGTGTGTGCTTTAGAGTTGCTTTTTCCAAAATCGGGAATGGCGTGGCCATTGACCTTTCACCAGAGTTGACAGTTGAAGGTGCGAGCGCTTTGCCAACGCTTACTTTATCTTTTGTAAAAGGCGGTTAAAATAATTAGAATGAAAAAAGTTATAATTAAAAATAGATTAAGCGGAAATGAGGCAGGCAAACAGATGTGATTTTAGGAAATAAGAGCTATACTGGAATTGAAAAAATATTATAGCAGGAGCAAAGCTTGATAAGCATTAAATACTATGAAAGGGAAATTACTTGCAATTACAGCACTGATATTAAGCATGAGTTATGCTCTACCAGTAAGAGCGGCTAGTGAAGTAAAAGAGCGAGCGCTCGCAGAAGTGCTAATTGCCCAAAATCGAGACGAATACAAAAATTTTGAGGCGATCAACCGAATTTATCGAGAAGTTCTGGAGCGCGATGCCGATTATCGTGGATTGAAAACATGGTCGAGACAACTAGAAAGAGGCTCCTCACTTAGGGACATTCGCAAAGATATTGCCCGTAGCCCCGAAGCTAAAGACAAAATCAGGAAAATTTATGCAGAAGTACTGGGGCGGGAAGCAGATTATATGGGTTTAGAAACTTGGACAGAGCAGTTAGCGGATGGTTCTTCGCTACGCGACGTGCGCAAAAAAATTGCTGAAAGTCGAGAAGCAGAAGATGCGATCAACCGCATTTATCAACAAGTCCTCGGTAGAAATGCCGATCGCGATGGTTTGAGAACCTGGAAACGAGAGTTGGCAGAGGGAATGACGCTGCGGGAGCTGCGCCGGAAAATTGCCAGTTCTGAGGAAGGGCGGCAGCGGAGAAAGCGCTAGCTATGTTTGTGCAAAAGAAGAGCTGGGGCGGGCTATGCTCACCCTATTTTTTGGCACTTTTATTATTGATTTGCGTTTTCTTTAGAGAGGTGTTTGCACCCGTAATTGTAAAGCGCCTCCCACGTAGAGTCAGGTTCGACTGGTAAGGTTATATTTTTTTGGTCAATGTCTAAGATTTGATTGGAGCGATTGTACCGAGTACTTTGCAGGCGGATGAGTCTTTCGTTGAGGCAGTCTGCTCTAAAAATAGCGATCGCTTTAGTGGTACCATCTTTAGCCGGGATTTTATACTGCACTTGCACCTGAAAATTGATCTGCCGGTTTTTCTCTTTTGTGTTAGGGCTAAAGGAATTCAGATCGACAAGAAAGCGATCGCCCCTTGGAGACTGGGTGATTTCTAGCCAGTTGCTGGGCGGCGACTGTCTGCTAGAAACTGCGCTCGCCATAAACGTCACAGACAAAATCGGAATTAGTATTTGCAGTAATTTCATAAAAATTCGCCGCTAGATACCCCTGACAAGCACAAGACAGTCAGGAAGGGAAAGCGGGGCGGCTTCTTAATACTTGCCGCTTTCCTAATTTACGAGTTGAGACTTTTTTATCATTAAAAACGAAAATTCCTGCTAGGATAGCACTGCGAATACTCCCGCGTCCATACCAAATGTATAATATATTGCAATAAGTAAAGCTCTGAATAAGGCAGATTAAAGCAGGAAAAACCATGCAATCAAATTCAAAAGTCTTGTCTGGTTTAATGGGGGCGTGTGTAGGGGATGCGCTGGGGGTGCCAGTAGAATTTACCAGTCGCGCTGAAAGAATGCGCTCGCCTGTTACAGGGATGACAGGCTACGGAACTTACAATTTGCCCCCTGGCACTTGGTCTGATGATAGTTCACTAATGTTTTGTTTAGCAGAATCGATGTGTGAGGGGTTTTCTCTTGAAGCGATCGCTCGTTCTTTCTGTCGTTGGTATCGGGAAAACTACTGGACACCCCACGGTTATGTTTTCAACATTGGTAACACAACTAGAGAAGCAATTTTAAACCTAGAAAGAGGCGTGCCGCTACTGCAAGCAGGTGGCAGGAGCGAGAAAAGTAATGGTAATGGTTCTCTAATGCGAATTTTGCCGCTTGCCTATTATTACCAAACTCTGGACTTTTCAGAATTAATCGAGCGCACTCATCAAGTTTCTTGTCTTACTCACGCTCACTTGCGCTCGCAAATTGCCTGCGGTATTTATATCAGCATTGCCGTTAATCTGCTGCAAGGAGCTTCTCCTAAAGAAGCTTATATTCAGGGCATAAAAAATATAGCTAAAATTTATTCTCAAGCCCCTTACATCTCTGAATTGTCTCATTTTAAAAATATATTAAATGCTCAAGTATATACTTTAAAATTAGAAGAAATAAAATCGAGTGGTTATGTGATTCATACCCTAGAGGCTTCTTTATGGTGTTTTTTAAATGCTTCATCTTATTCTGAAGCCGTGCTAAAAGCCGTCAATTTGGGAGAAGATACAGATACCACTGCAGCCGTGACGGGTGGTTTAGCGGGGATTTATTGGGGTATAGAAGGCATTCCTCAGGAATGGATTGAAGTTATTGCTCGCAAGGATGATATTATTGACTTGGCAGCGCGTTTAGAAAACGCAATTTTTAAAACCAACTCAGCTAACAGGTTATTATACTAAAAATTTACAGAATATTTACCGAGCTTTTAATAGCTCGCCCCTCAGAGAATATAGAGTTTTCCCCCTACATTACCCACGCGGTAGCCCCCACAGTGCCAGTTTTGAGAATACTATCGTCTTTTTTATTAAAAAATCAGTAAAAATGCGGATAAACAAAACTGAGCATACACAACTCCACCGCTACATTTGAGTAATTTCAACAATGACGAGAACAGGCAAATAAAGTGATAATATAAAAAAATATCCAAAACCTTCTGATTGCTCTAAGAGCAGGGAGAGGTTAAAAAGGCTCGATTCTCAGCTAAGTCAGCAGCTCTGTAGACGTAGGCGTTATCCAAATAGGGGGTGAGATTGGCAAAAGCAGTAAGGCAAATCCAAGAAATAAGTAAGAAAGGGAGCGATCGCCAATTAAATTGATAAAAAATTTTAAAAAATTTTAAATAAAAATACTCGTTTTGATATAGTTGTAGAGAGAAAGTTTGCGAAAGCAAATTTATAAATTCTCTTAAAACAAAGAAATTGCGTTATTTTTGAGAGGAATAAATACTATGTCAGGGTCGCATTATGTGAAAAATAAATTAATAACTGCTGTAGCCGCTACATTACTTGCCGTTGCCGGAACACTAGCCAATGCTCCCTCAGCTAGTGCAGCCATTTTAGCAGTAGGAGATGCAGCGCGGTGGGGAGTAGGAGGAGAAAACACCCTCTCGAATCTGGGCTTTAATATGCAGGCAGTTCCGGATAATCCCACTATCCCAGGAGGATTTACTCCCCTCAACCAAATCTCATCGCCCACCAACACCTTTAGTTTCAGCAACACCGTTTACAAATCTTATGTAGGCACTGAGTGGTCAAAATTGGCCAACTCGCGCTTCACAATCGGTAGCCCTGTATACTTTAACCCAAGTGACTCTATAACTATCTCCCTAGCTAGAGCAGTTGCAGCTTTAGATTTAGTCGTAGAGACAAACTCTGTAGCACCAATAATATTCAATATTGCAATCACAGCCTTCGGTGGTGGCACCCAGTACCTGCAGACTCAGGGAGTCAGGGGTGATGTGGGAGGCAGGTATTTTGGCTTCTACACAACCGGCACAGATCTAATCTCCTCAATCACAATTTCTGCTCCCAGTGAAGCTTATGGTTTTGCAATGGGGGAATTCCGTTGGAGCGAAGCTGTCTCCACCACAGCCGAACCAGAGGCAGTTCCCGAACCGGCGACGATTGCCGGTACCCTGGCATTTGCGGCTTTTGTGACTCGCTCTCGTATTAGCGCAAACAAAAAGCCGAAAAAAAACAACAGCAATTAATTCCTGCCGTAAAAAACTTTGCTAGCGCCACCAGCCGGCGAGCGCCTCCTCATCAAGCCGCTCGAGGTAAAAGCGCTTTTGTCATTTTTCTTACACGTGATTCCCTTCAGTGACATCCTCTACCGCTTACCTTACGCCCAGAGCAGGAACTCCCAATTTCACAATTGGAAGTTCCTGCTTCTTTAACTGTCTTGTCACTCGGCTCCACAGGCAGACACCGTCAGACCAACAGCATAGTACTTTCCTCTTGTATTTTCTTGTAATTCCCCATGCCACTAATCTTCGATTAAATGGCAGTACCCTTACAGAATCTTTGATGGTAATCTGAAAAACTGTAACGCTCCGTAAGTTCCCAGTAAAGGCGCGAGCATGGTCACCACCGTAGAAAAAACAAACGTAGGCTACATTACCCAAATCATTGGTCCAGTCGTAGACGTCAAATTCCCAAGCGGCAAAATGCCGCAGATTTATAACGCCCTGATCATCAAAGGTAAAAACGAAGCGGGTCAGGAAATATCCGTCACCTGTGAAGTGCAGCAACTACTGGGGGACAACCAAGTCCGCACCGTATCCATGAGCAGCACCGACGGCTTAGTCCGGGGAATGGAAGTAATCGATACTGGTGCTCCCATCAAAGTTCCAGTCGGACCCGCTACCCTGGGACGGATTTTTAATGTCATCGGTGAACCTGTAGACAATCAGGGGCCAGTTAATGCCTCAGAAACCGCCTCCATTCACCGCCCAGCCCCGGCTTTCACCTCATTAGAAACTAAGCCCTCCGTTTTTGAAACCGGAATCAAAGTTATAGACTTGCTAGCCCCCTATCGGCGCGGCGGAAAAATCGGCTTGTTCGGTGGAGCCGGCGTAGGTAAAACTGTTATCATCCAAGAACTGATTAACAATATTGCCAAAGCACACGGCGGTGTGTCCGTGTTTGGTGGTGTGGGCGAGCGCACTCGCGAGGGCAATGACCTCTACAATGAATTTAAAGAATCCGGTGTTATTAACTCAGAAAACCTCGCTGAATCGAAAGTGGCCCTTGTCTACGGTCAGATGAATGAACCGCCCGGCGCCCGGATGCGTGTCGGTCTGTCTGCTTTGACAATGGCTGAATACTTCCGCGATGTCAATAAACAAGACGTGCTGCTGTTTATTGACAATATCTTCCGATTTGTGCAAGCTGGTTCGGAAGTGTCGGCTCTCCTCGGTCGCATGCCCTCCGCTGTGGGATATCAACCCACTTTGGCAACAGAAATGGGCGAACTGCAAGAACGCATCACCTCTACTACCGAAGGTTCAATTACTTCAATTCAGGCGGTGTATGTGCCAGCAGATGACTTGACCGATCCGGCACCGGCTACTACTTTTGCTCACTTGGACGCTACTACTGTACTGTCTCGCTCTCTGGCAGCAAAGGGAATTTATCCGGCAGTGGATCCGTTGGATTCTACTTCTACAATGTTGCAACCAAGCGTGGTGGGAGAAGAACACTACAATACCGCTCGCGCTGTGCAAGCTACGCTTCAACGCTACAAGGAATTGCAAGATATTATTGCTATTTTGGGGTTGGATGAATTGTCGGAAGAGGACCGCTTGACTGTGGCTCGCGCTCGCAAGATCGAGCGATTCTTGTCGCAACCTTTCTTTGTGGCGGAAGTGTTTACCGGTACTCCTGGTAAATATGTGAAGTTGGAAGATACAATTAAGGGATTCCAGAAGATTTTGTCTGGGGAATTGGATGAGCTGCCAGAACAAGCTTTTTATATGGTTGGCGATATTAATGAAGCGATCGCTAAAGCTGAAAAACTTAAGGCTGGCGGTAAGTAAGTCTTAGGCAAAAGGCTAATAGGTAATTGGTAATAGGTAATGATTACCTCCCTATTGCCGATTACCCAATTGACATTCGACAAAGGATAAAAAACAAATGAGTTTAACAGTTCGCGTAATTGCGCCAGATAAAACAGTTTGGGATGGCAGCGCTCAAGAGGTGATTCTGCCAAGTACTACTGGTCAGTTGGGTATCCTTCCTGGGCACGCTCCTCTGCTGACAGCCCTGGATACCGGCGTCATGCGAGTACGCCCTGATCGCGAATGGGTGGCGATCGCTCTCATGGGTGGCTTCGCCGAAGTTGAAAACGATGAAGTAACCATTCTCGTCAACGGTGCCTATCGGGGCGATACTATCGATCTTGAAGAAGCCCGCGCCGCCTATAACCAAGCTCTAGCCCGTTTCGAGCAATCCCTAAACGGCACCCGTCAAGAACAAATTCAAGCTAAGCAAGCCCTCAAACGCGCTCGCAGCCGCTTTCAAGCTGCCGGCGGCATGGTCTAATTCCAAAAGAAAAAGAGAAAGTAAAGTTTTAATTTCTGAGTGCTGAGAAAAAGTCAGGAGTTTAAAATAACTTAACAATCTATATACATATTCCTGAACACTCAGCACTAACTAAAAAAAATTAAACCGAAACTAAATTAAATATAAAAATAATATAAAAATAATATAATAAAAATAATATAAATATTCTACACTCCCACTTCTGCAAGGAGCGACTGCATAGTTTCTACTGTAAGTCCTTGCTGCAAATATTTGGGATTATCTGGATTGTAGGGACTCGCTACCCGGTCAATTGTGATAATACGGGCTGAATCTGGCAATATTGGTACTTCCGGATCAAAAGCAGTCGGGCGTGTAAGTGAACTAGAAAAGCCCTTAAAAATGATAATGCGATCAGTCTCTGAGTCGATTTCTGCTGTTACAATCAGAACTTCTTCAGGACGCTTGGCGGTATATCTTTCTAGACGCAACCCAAAATAATTAACCATATCAGCGATTAATTAGATTAAAAATCCCCAACACAGAGCAATTAATGCCCCATTGCAGAACGTCCTTGGCGACCTAGTCTAACTAAAACAAAATAACTCAGGCAAAGGAAATATATGATTAAACCTATAATACCAAGAAAACCCAAAAATCCAGTTGTGGAATTGGGGTGAAAATACTGCTTGTAAAGAAACGTTGGCTCGAGCCAGACTTGACAGTAGCGAGTGGCGAGCAATTTTGAATCTACTGCACAAGATAAAAAAGGAATTAGGCACAAGGCACCTATGCCATTGTAAACTGTCATTGCCCATCGCCACGAAGTCAAGGTTAGTTTCAGGGGAGAAGGAGGGCGATCGTCAATTTCCTCGTTAATATCTACCCAAAACCATAGAGAAATAGGGATCAAAATACGCGCTATCAATGCCGACAAAAAGCTTATAGGAAACGAGGCAATCATCAAATACACTGTAATTGCCAACAGTGACGCCACCCGCCAATAAATAATCATTAAACGGACGATAGCATCATATTTTTGAACAAATGCCCAAATCAGCAAAATAAGAGGAATAAACACTGTAAATAAAACTGCAACTCGATAGTCTGTCCAGACTAGAGGTGCAAACCAAGGTTCATCTATGGTAGCAGCTAATATCAATTCCATTGTATTTTGCCAATGTATTTCAAATAAAATAATTTATGCTTGTCAGATACTTATTAACAAGCTGATATATTTGAAAATTATATAACAAAAAACACGAGCAACCGGAACCTTACAAGATTCCAGTTGCTGACTAAACTTGCATTGGCGCCTGCGGAAAGTGAGTAAACATTCAACGCAGACGCCAGTAGCATCATCCAACTCGAATCGCTGCTAAACCAGAGTGCAGGCATTTTAAGGTGGAGCGCCGAGCTGGCTTGCTTATAAGTACGCTCTACTCGTCATAAATGCGACATTCAGCCGCATCGGGGTTGTCATCACAATATTTTTCAAAAGAAGTTTTCTGCTTCATTTGACGCTGGTGGGAAGCTTCTGCTTGTAATTCTTCAACTGCATCCCACGCGGCTGCACATTCGCTAGAGGTTGCGCCCTTTATATTACAGATTTCACGAGCCAGTTGGCGCTCTTTTTCAATTTCTTTTTGGATGTCGCTCATAGAGTTATTGGTTTGAACAACGTTGAGATCAGTACCTGAAAAATAGCTAAATTGAGCTACCTCAAGCTTTGATTATGGGGTGGCTCCTGCTGGTTAATGCTTATTATTAACCTGAAGCCACTGCAGCCTTACGGAATCTATGTTTTTCTTAGATTGGGCTGCTAAGGAAACGCCGAAGTCAGTTTACTGCTGAGTTCTGCGTTACGGTTTTTATGTTATATCCCTCCCTGAAAGAGTAGGTACTTTACACAGGCTGCCGCTATTCTATCATATCGTATTCGCTGCAAGGGCTGGCTATAACTAATTTTAGGCAAGGCGCTATAATAACTCGGAAATTATAACACAGCAGAAAGAAAAATTCCCAGATAGCTTTCAAACGGTGTGCAATTGCGTTATAGTATAGGCGTTGGCCCTCGTGAGGATGTTGCATCCCTATCAGGGAAAGAATCTATGGCAGAGCAAATGAAATGGGTAAACGCCTTATCCACTCGTCCTTCTCTAGAAGCGGCAGTTAAAGAAGTTGTCGAGAGGGCGCAGCAGCAATTAGAGGAGCCGCCAGATTTAGGGCTGGTGTTTATTTCAGCAGCCTTTGCCAGTGAGTATTCGCGGCTGATGCCCCTGCTGCAGGAAATTCTGAAGGTGCCAGCGATAATAGGCTGTAGCGGCGGCGGAATTGTGGGCATGAATCAGCAAGGCGAGGCACGAGAAATTGAGGGTGAACCGGCGCTGAGTCTAACGCTGGCTTATTTGCCGGGGGTGAATGTGCGTGTCTTTCACATAGTGGCAGAGGAATTGCCTGACTTAGATGGCCCTCCAGATGCCTGGGTGCAACTGGTTGGGGTGCCGCCTTCAAAACAGCCTCAGTTTATTTTGCTAGCAGAACCTTTGGGAGCAAAAGCAATTGATTTACTGCAGGGACTCGATTTTGCTTATCCAGGGGCGTCAAAAGTGGGAGGGCTTGCTAGCGGTGGCATGACAAGCAATAGTTATGCTCTGTTCTGTAATTACCAGCTTTACCGCCAGGGAACGGTAGGAGTGGCCCTGAGCGGGGAAATTGTGTTGGAGACAATAGTGGCTCAGGGATGTCGTCCGTTCGGGCAGACTTATCGTGTTAGTGCCGGCGAGCGCAATATCGTTTTGGGATTGGAGGAATACCCTGTTCCCAGAAATTCGTCGCGCTCGCCTCTGGAAATTCTCCGCTCTGAGATTGAAAATCTCAGCTCTTCAGATCGACAACTAGCTCAGCACTCCCTATTTGTAGGAATTGCCCGCGATGAATTTAAATCGCAATTGGAACATGGGGATTTTCTCATCCGCAATTTGCTGGGAGTTGAACCGAGAACTGGGGCAATCGCTATCGGCGATCGCGTTCGCCCTGGGCAACGTATCCAATTTCACTTGCGTGACGCTCGCACCTCTGCCGAAGATTTGGAAATGCTCTTGAAACGCTATCGCTACAAGATAGATGCTTACTCGGCTCCTAAAGCTGCGTTGATGTTTTCTTGTCTTGGACGAGGACAGGGACTTTATGGACAGCCCCATTTTGACTCCCATTTATTCAGCCGCTACTTTAATAATGTCCCTGTCAGCGGCTTTTTCTGTAACGGCGAAATTGGCCCCGTGGGCAACAGCACTTTTCTACACGGCTATACTTCAGTTTTTGGAATTTGCCGCCAACCTTAAATCAACTCTCTATTGTCCCATTTTTGTAAATCCTTTTAACTTGACTTTCCGGTTAAAATGCTGCATAGTATATTATTATAAGTATATTATATACGGGATTGCATCTTTATTTTGGCAAGGGGCTGTTTGATGGTTTGAACTACTACAACCGCATCAGCTGAAAGTTTGCTCACTATCTAAGATAAGCTCACCCTTGATTCACTGGCAGGCGCTGCACGCATTTGTTTATTTTCATTATCTCTTGTTTCCTTTGCCCCACTTTTTGGGAAACCTAATGCAGGAGTCAGTTATCTTACTCTAAAGGCAGCAGTCCCTTACTTTCAACTAAAGCTAGTTTGAAAAATTATGAGTTTTATTGTAAAAGTTGTTCAACCTTCTGGCATTTTAGACAGAAATAAGGCTTTTCAATTCGACCAGGAAATAAATGAAATTATAGCGTCAAAAGCTGACGTTGTTTTAATTGATTTTCAGAATATAGAATTTATGGATAGTTCCGGTTTGGGGGTTCTGGTAAACGCAATAAAAACAGTAAAATCAGCGCGACGTAAAATAGTAGTTTGTTCACTCAACAATCAAGTAAGAATGTTATTTGAATTGGCGGGGGTAGATAGACTGCTAGAAATATATACCAATAGAGAGGCAGTTTATAACGCATTATCTCAGGCAGAAATATCCGGAGTTTAAATATGTGGAAATAACTATGTGTTAAATTTAACTTGTAGGAGGGAAACGTCATCGTCGAAAGCATGTCTGGTACTCAAGCCGCGAGCATGTTCTATAATGTTATCGAGGCTAAAGTTATTCAGGTTCCAAGCTTTCGACAGCCATTCGATGAAGTTATCTAGCCCCCAAAGATTGCCATCAGCTAAGTGAATTTCATAAATGCCATCGCTGAAGACGTAAAGGGTGCTGGGGGTTTTGATGTCGCACTTGACATTGTTATATTCAATGTTAGAGAACATGCCAATAGGCAAACTACGAGTTTGTAATTGACGAATTTCGGTAGTACCAGCAGGCGAGCGCGATAGCAATAAAGCAGGAGGATGTCCAGCACTAGAGTAAACGAGTCGGCGCTTAATTCGGTTGTAAACGCCGTACCAGATAGTAAAATACATATTCCGCTGCATATCCATCTGAAAGGCGTGATTGAGGGCTTGTAAAACTTCTGACGGCTGGTAAAAATTAGTATTGGGAAGAAAGCGCGAGCGCAAAATATTTAACAGTGAAACCGAAAGCAGTGCTGCCCGCGAACCGTGACCCGAAACATCAAGCAAATAAATAGCTAAATGTTCATCATCCAACCAATAATAATCAAAACAGTCACCCCCTACTTGTGTAGAGGGAATAAACCGCCACTCAATTGCTAGGGGTTCTGTTATAGCGGGTGGGAGGAGGGAGCGAACATATTCAGCGGCTTCTGCTAATTCAGCTTTGAGTGCTGCCTCCGCCTGTTTGCGCTGAGTGATATCGATGCCAACAAAAACAGCTTTATCTTCCTGCCATTTCTTGGCAATCACCATATCACTGCGAAAGATACCATTAACTTCTGTGTCGATTTCTCTGGATGCTTCTTCAGCGGGGATAGAAAAGAACTCGCGCACAAACTTACCAAAGTCAGATTGCTGAAAGCCTACTTCGCGATCGATAAAATATTCTGGGGGAAAGTTGTAAATAGAAGCAAGATGACGGTTAACTCCCACATAGCGTAATTGAGAATTAATCAGTGAAACCGTACCGGGAACAGCATCTAAAACAGCTTGTAGTTGCGCTTTAGCTACTTTGAGATTAGCTTCTGCCAATTTGCGATCGCTAATATCTATCCCCACAAACACTGCTGCTTCATTAGCGAGCCATTTTTTTGCCATCATCAGGTGAGTGCGGGGCGTGCCATTTATATCTATCTCAATTTCCCGCCACACTTCTTCATCAGGGCTAGCAAAAAATTCTCGTACAAATTCAGCAAATGCCGGCTGGAGAAAACCGATTTCTCTTCCGACAAAAGCTTCAGGAGACAAATTATAACTAGCAGCTAAATGTCGGTTAACTCCTAGATAACGAAAATTAGAACTGATTAGGGAAACCGATCCAGGTACGGCATCCAATACGGCTTGTAATTGATTCCTCGCCAGTCGCAATGTTGCTTCTGCTTGTTTGCGAATGGTTATATCCTGTACGGTTCCTTCAATTCCTTTTGGTTGCCCGTTTTCATCTCGTAGCAGTCGAATTGTCTCACAAACCCAAATCACTGAGCCATTGCGTTGATAAACTTCTGATTCTAAATCTTGTATGCAATCTTCTGCTTCTAGTTTTTGCATACAATCAGCCCAATGATGAGGATCAACGTAGAGTTTACTTATATTTTCAATGCTTTGTATTAATTCGACTGGTGAATCGTAGCCATAAATTTTAGCTAAGGCAGGGTTTACCGTGTGGTAACATCCGTCGAGAGAGGCTTGAAATAGTCCAATTGCCGCATGTTCAAATAATTCCCGGTATTTGCGATCGCTTGTATCTTGCAAAATCCAGCGCGCTGCCTGGGGTTGACCTTTTTTCCTGAGGCAATTGGCATTTCCTTCTACCCAAATCGCCTCCCCGGTTTTTGTCAAAAAAATCAGTTTCGCTTTTTCAATCTCTTCTCCCCTGCGGAGTTTTTCTAACAAGTTTGTATACTGTTGGTGGTATTCTGGATGCAAAATATCCCACACAGAGAGTTGAGCTATTTCACTATTATTGTAGCCCAAGCTCTGCCGCCAGCCTTGATTAACATAAATCAAGCTGCTGTCGCTAAGACGGGTGGTTTGAATTAAAACGCTGGCTTTTTCGAGCGAATTTTGTAATTTAATCTGGGAAATTTTCACCTTTGCCAATTCGATGCAGCACTGCAATTGGGCGCTCGCTTGCGCAGCAAGCATTTGCAGGATTTCTAATTTCTCTGGGCTTATCTTTCGCGCAACGTTATCCATCACGCACAAACAGCCCAAAGTTCTACCGTTTCTTGCTACCAGCGCTGCCCCTGCACAAAACCGAATGTGAGGTTTGCCAACCACTAGGGGACTGGTTGCTAGTCTCGCATCTTTGCTTGCATCTTCAAAGACAAATACTAAGTCGTGCTGTATTATTTTGGCACAGAAAGCGATCGCTCGTGATACATATAGTTCTTTCCACTTCTCTTGGGAAGTGAGCCAATATCGCTTCTGCTCGCTTAAACATATCAATGCTATAGGAGTTTCGCTTAAATGAGCAGCTAGGCGTGTCAAATTTTTTAGGGCTTCGTCAACTGTTTGCTTTCCTCTTCTTCGGAGTTCTTTATCAGGCGATAGTGCCTTCATGATTCTAATTTCACTTCACTCGTTTCGAGGGAATAGATTATTCTAACATCTATAGGTAAGCTACGAAAAATCCTTTTTATTTGCTATTTATCTCCAATTGTGGAGTTTTTCAGATTTTCCTTTTTCTTTGAGCAAACAATTTTTTTTATTAATTTTTCTTAAATAAATATAAAAAAATTTTATTATTTTAATTTTATATCTGAGATATTTTACAGTTGATTAGGCTGAGTTTTGACTTTCACCAGCTAGGCACCCAACCGTCAGACAAAAGCTTTCTGATTGAAGGTAATAACAGAAAATGCAGCCAGGGTTCAGCTTAAAGAGTTAAGTAATTATAGACGGAAATTTTTTCGCATCAATAGGCAATTTCGCTGATCGGGGGTACGGGTGTAGCAAACCTCATCTGTTAGTTTTCTTATAAATATTAGCCCTCTACCGTTTTCTCTTTCCAAAGGATCAAATTCCTCTTGACTAATGGATGCTAATTTTGCTTCTAAATCGAACGGTTTACCCCGATCCCATATTTTTATTTCTAGATAGCGATCGCATATTTCCACATCGATGTCAATGGGGGTACTCTCCGGCAAATCACTATGAGCATGACGAACTGCATTTGTAAACCCTTCAGCTAAAGCAGTTTGACATTGCCACCACAGGTTAGCTGGAAAACACGGCAGATTGAACTGCTCAAACCATTGTAAAACTTCTGCTAAAGCCTTCAAATCCGTCCCTACTTGCAAATGAGAACGCCGCCGCCATTTAACAGTTTTTTTCTGTTGTATCCCTAGTTGGGAAGTAAAGGTTTTCCACCAGCTTTCAAAGTTCTCTAGAATCATCTTCTACAACATCAAATACAGACATATGCACCTTTAATTCATAATAATAACATACCTCACATTCTCTCTTTATCTTTTTATTTTTTTCACATAGCACCGCTGTTTTTACTAAACAAAATTAAGATTGTTTTTATAATTAGTTTTAAATCATACATCAAACTCCAGTTCTTTTGGTACTTCAAATCTAAGCGGATTACATCTTCAAAACTGCGAATCGAAGAGCGACCATTTACCTGCCACTCTCCAGTCATACCCGGCTTAACATCTAAGCGTTGCCATTCGGGAACATCATAGCGTTCTACTTCTTCTGGAAGTGGAGGTCGGGTGCCTACTAGACTCATTTCTCCTTTAAGGACATTCCAGAATTGTGGCAATTCATCCAGACTTGTTCGCCGCAAGAATCGACCTACCCGCGTAATCCGAGGGTCATTTTCATTTTTGAAAAGTGGCCCCTCGATTTGGTTAGGTACTTGTGACTTCATAGCCTCGGCATTTACGTACATAGAGCGAATCTTCCACAGCTTAAATCGTTTACCCATCCAGCCGCAGCGAATCTGACCGAAAAAAACTGGGCCTGGACTATCTAGTTTAACAGCAATGGCAATGGGTATCAACAAAACTGCTGTAATTGCCAAACCAACTAGGGCACCAACAATATCTATGGCACGTTTTACCCAGGAGCGTACTGAGGGATGGGTTGTTGGCAGATTTTCTTCAACTTTACGGGTTTTACTAAATTGCTTTGTTTCGACTGTTGGCTCAATTGTCAAAACTTGATCTAGCCCTGTAAGTGATAAAACTGCCATCACTTGGGGCTGTACGCCCCGCAATATCAGTTTTACTCCTTGCTGCTGCGCGGTTTTGACGTTATTTACTAATGCTCCTACTCCGCTGCTGTCAATAAAAGTGGTTTGGCTGAAATCGAGGATAATCTGGTTGGGGGCTGGGTTTTCTTGGTATAGCTGTTGACAAGTTTGCTTGAAGGCTACGGCTTCCAGTACGCTTAAACGTGGAGGTAACTGCACTACTGCATTTTGGTTGGAGATGGAAACCTGAAAAATTGGTTCTGGACTTTGGCTAACCATGGAACCGTGTAATTGTAATACTAGGTTTTTATTTAAGAATTGTGAAATAACCGAGTATTTTTCTGTTTATGCGCTCATCCTAGCTTAGGAGACTGCTAAGTAGCAATTAAATTTAGACTTTCCTAACAATCTTTTGATTGGATAGTACAGTCATTCTTAGAAGAGGGGCATTTTCCTGTGTTAGAGGGGTGAAAAGCTAGCGCCTCTCATCAAGATTGTTTGTAAAAGCTCAGCAGCCATAGCTAGGCTGACAGACGGTTATGCCAGCTTATTTCTAGTTGTTTCTATCTCGCAAGTTTTGTTTTGATGCACCCGTTTTTTTATTGTACCTTGTGTAATATTATACCCCCTTGAATAGAAAAAGGCAATCCCGGAGTGGGAAACTATAGTTTTGCATTCTGGAATTGCCTCTTTTCTGAATTAGATGAGCCTGCTTGCTGAGAGAGCTACTCGCAGATGGTTGCGTCAGGGTTACAAGTGGGTGCTCATTTAATTTAATAAGATTCCCGATTGTGGCGGAATACTTTTCCTAACATAAACTTTGAGGGGAGTTGTTTTTGCTTGTTTGTCTCGTCTCGGTAGTCTTCTTGACTTTTCGGCGGCACTATGCATATTGCCGTCTGAGTTATTCTTGGTATCCATTTATTGACTTTGCTAATGATGATGTCGATGTTTTGCGTCAGTTGCTCTGCTGTATCTAAAGAGGGAGTTATGATGAAGAAGGTTTTCTCGCCTTTTGGACTAGGGGCAATCCCAAAATTGCATTCACATAAGATAGAACTTATAGGTGATTGAAAAGATTCACAAAAGCGATTGAGTAATGTCTGGTAAAAGGATTGAGCCAGACTTCGATCATCGAAACTGGGTTTGGATATCATGGCAAGTCCCTCCTAGGACTATTTTTTTGCCATTAGAAAATCATACTTCTATAGTGGTTTTTTTATCTAGTTATCTATGTGACAAAGATCTTTAGGTAATTGTGATGTTTATTAACCTAGTTGGTGAATTAACACAGAAGGTTCCGGCGCTCGCGCTCCCAGTGTACACTCTAACTAAAAAATCGCCTAAATTTAAAAAACCTCTCCAAAATCCCTTGCAATCGCCGATTTTTTGCATACCTTTGCTTAGTCAATAGCAAAGCCGCTTTAGCATTCACCTCCGACAAAGTTGGGTAAATATGAATTATCCTCTTCAGTGCTGATACTCCTAGCTTATATGACATTGCCATTACTACTTCATGAATTAATTCACCTGCTGATGCTCCCACTAAATGAGCGCCCAGTATCTCTCCATTGCGGCGGGCTACAATTTTAGCAAATCCGCTAGTTGCTGCTTCTGCTACTGCCCGATCTATAAGCGCAAAATCCTGCTTTAGTACGCAAATATCTTCTCCATACTGTTTTCTTGCTTCTTCCTCTGTCAATCCAACCCTCGCTAATTCTGGTTCAGTGAAAATACACCAAGGAATAATGCTATAATTAGTTTTCGCGAAGGGGAAAAATAGAGCATTTTTTAAAACAACGCTGGCTTCGTAGCTGGCAACGTGTGTGAATTGGTAGCCGCCTATAACATCCCCGCAGGCATAAATCCGGGGATTGGTTGTTTGCAATTTATTATTGACAATAATTCCTTTTTGTGATACTGTTACACCTGCTGCTTCTAAATTGAGAGATTCTGTATTAGGAATTCGCCCTGTGGCAACTAAAATATCGCTGACTGTGGCTAGGAGGCGCTCGCCTGAGCTGAGAAGTTTTTTGTCGTCTAACACTTCTATGCGATCGCAGGGGGAATTTGTAAGAATGCGAATCCCTTCAGATTGAAATTGTGTCTGTACAACTTTAGCTGCTTCCCAGTCTTCTTTCGGTAAAATGCGATCGCGACTTGATATAATTGTCACTTCCGATCCCAATCTATGCAAAGCTTGCCCCAACTCGCAGCCAATCGGTCCTGCCCCAATAACAGCAATAGATTGCGGACGTTCCTTTAAAGAAAAAATTTGCTCATTAGTAAGATATCCGGCTTCTTTCAATCCTATAATCGGTGGAATTTTTGGCCGAGAACCTGTGGCAATAATAAATGCTCTGGCGCGAAAAAAACGCCCGTTCACATGAAAAGTTTCTCGGTCAATAAATTGCCCGTCTCCAAAAATTACTTCAACGCCTAAGTTGCGAAAACGTTCTGGCGAGTCGTGAGGTTCAATGGTAGCGATCGCTTCTTTTACGTAAGCATTGACTTTGGCAAAATCAATCTCTATATTTTCACAATTAATCCCAAAACGACGAGCATTTTTTACTTCATAAGCAGCACGAGAAGCCCGAATGATAGATTTACTGGGAACACAACCAAACCAAAGACAATCCCCTCCCAGGCGAGCGCGTTCTATTAAAGCTACTTTCGCCTTTAATTGCGCCGCCGCACTTGCCACAACTAAACCGCTAGAACCGCCCCCAATTATAACTAAATCATATTCTACTGACATAATTTCACCTAATGGCAAAAGGATATGATAATAAAAAGTACCTCCTGCCTGTTTGTATCCGCTTTTTAATTTTCGAGCTTAATTTATATTAAGGTGTTGGTTGCGGTGTAGCTTCTTTTTCATTACGGGGAAAGAATTTCTGACTTACCCAATCTGTGATAATATGAGAAAGCAACCCTAAAGGTCCTGCAAACAAACATAAAAGTAAAGAATGAATAGTCCAAACGCCTGTCTGCTGCCCTTGTAAATAAATCCAGCGCCCGACAAATAAATCCATTACCAGAAAATGTATCCAACCAGTTGCAGTAGCACGCTCGTTAGCGAAAAATTGAGCAATATCTGCTAACTTTGGATTGGCAAGGGCTTGTGCATTTTCGGCTGTGAGGGCGCTACTGAGTAAAAATAGATAAAGTATTGCTAAGACTAGAAAAGGGATATAAGATTGTATTACTCGTTTTGTAACTCCCCAGTTGGGTAATATAATCATTAAAGTCCAAAATGGTAAAACAAAAAGGTTAGCGCAGTTAAAAAGTTGTTCTAGTGTCATAATTAGTTGTTTTTAAACGGCTAGAGCAAAGACGAGGGTTCCCATCTTTCTTTCTGGATGATAGCCTAATTTGCGTTAGTAGTTTTGGGAGCGATCACTCTTTACATAACTTAAAATTTAGCATTGGCCTTTACTTTTTCCAGTTAATATTTGTGAAGTTTCGCTAAAAGGACTACCAAAAACAAAAAATTTTTAAAAAAACTTTCCCAACCCCTTGACAAAACTTACGCCAAGAGATATGCTATAGGAATCGGTATAGGTTAATGACCAAGAAAAAACCACTCCGGTAAAGAGTGGCCAAACACTAGGTAAGCACTAGTTGGTACTATTTGAGTACTGCTAGTACTACCTGGTACTATATAGTACCTGAATACTATGATTCTGGATACTATGATGACATCTAACTGTTTTATTTACAACTGTTTCAAAAAAATTGGTTTAGAAGAAAAAGCCAAATCAACACGGTTGAGTTTTCTGGGCTTTGTCAGACATACGTTTGAAGGGATTATCTCTCAAGGCTCTGCGTTGTGGGAGTTAAAGAGCGAGTTGATAGTCTACCTTGGCAAACAAGAAGGGAAAGCTGCCTTTGAAGCATGGCTGAGTTCGGAGGAGTTTGGCTCGTCTCGCTACATAGCCAAGGCGGCAATGGAGATTAGTGCATGGTATAACACTCTGCCTTCGAAAGTGCAGCGGTTAGTGGTGAAAAATTGCCATCGGTGGAGTGTGGCGGCGTTGCGGGAACTGCCAAAGTTAACGGTGGATATGGTTACAGAGTTGGTGGTGAGTCGCAAAAAGCATACGGCACAAAGTATTCGTGATGCTGTTGCTGCCGCTGCAAATATGAGTGATGAGGAATGGGAGGCGCTTGCTGAACGTTATGATTTATCGGAAAGTGATCTCTGTAGTGTCAAACAACAAGCATTACAATTTGCGCTCGCGGATACGCCTGAAGATGCTACAAGTTTTATTGTCCGACGTGGGCACGCAATCAAAGCCCTAGAACATCTAGGTTGGAAAATCGGGCCTAATTATGGCCATAAAAGCTCTAATTCTTGTAGTAATAATAGTAGTAATAATAGTAGTACGCATAGTAGTTCTTCAAATTCTTTAAGTAGTAATAGGGGGCGTAAAAGAAAGATTGCGATCGCAACATACAATCTTTCGGAAGAAGATGAACGTAAATTAACACAACTAGCTGAAATGCGGGGCGTAACCCCCAACGAGGTAATTAGTCAATTACTTGCAGCAGCGCCTGAATATCAACTAAAAGAAGAAAAAGAAGAGGAGCCGACAAAAGAAGAACCGACAGTGGCTCAAATAGAACAAGAGTATCGCGAACAAATTGCCGCTCTAGAAAAACAATTGGCAGAGACGGTTGCTGAGTTGGAAGCTCTCAAGCAACAAATGGCGACAGCTCAGACAAACAAGACAAACGAAATTATTGAAATGCGCTCACCAACTGCACCACAAAAATTGTTGGAGAAAACTATTAAAGAAATAGAAACCATTACCCCAAGGATTGCCCGCGGTATGGATGTGAGGAGTATTTTAGAGGATGCAAGAGAATCAATACTATTTCTGGTGCGAAGGTTGCTTAAAGATTTGAAAGAAACAAAAAGTAAAGTAGTGTCACAGTATTCGTATTCATGGAATGAAGATTTTGCGATCGAATATAGCCAGGAAGTAGATAACTGGGAACCTGCATAAGAGCATAAGAAATACTAAGTAGGGGGCGGGCGCCCGCTCCCCTGAGTTTAATATTAGATAGAAAAGTGTGACTACTTGATAGTTACTTTGGCACCGGCTTCTTCTAGCTGCTTCTTAGCATCTTCAGCAGCTTCTTTGGGAACCCCTTCTTTAACTGGTTTCGGCGTAGATTCTACCAAGTCTTTTGCTTCTTTCAAGCCCAACCCGGTGAGAGTACGCACGACTTTGAGAACTGCAATTTTCTTGTCAGCCGGTACTTCTTCAAGAATCACATCAAATTCTGTCTTAACTTCGGCTTCTTCTGCTGGAGCTGCAGCCCCTGCAGCGGGTGCTGCCATCATTACCATTCCTCCTGCTGGAGCGGCAGCGCTGACGCCGAAAGTTTCTTCAATTTGTTTGACAAGTTCGGCTGCTTCTAAGAGAGTCAGTGTTTTTAGTTTTTCTAGAATTTCATCAGTTGCAGCAGACATTTGTGAACTCCTGTTAATGTTTTAAGTTTGTGGTTATGTTATGCAAGTGAAGTAGAAACCTAAAAATGATTAGGCGGCTTCTTTTCCTTCTTTTTCTTTTTCTTTGTCGACAATAGCTTGAATTCCGCGAGCAAGAGACGCAGGAACTTCTTTGATCCCCACGGCAATTTTGGTTGCCAATCCGTTGATAGCGCCAGCAATTTGTGCTATGAGCTGTTCTTTGGATGGCAATTCGCCAATGGCTTTGACGTCGGCTTCACTCAAGCGCCGCCCTTCCATTACGCCGCCACGAAGTTCTGTTTTTTTGCTTGCTTTTTGGAAGTCTTGGTAAGCTTTGATGGCACCGCTAATGTCGTCTTTAACTAGCAAAAAGGCGGAAGTTCCTTGCAGGAATTCTTCCATTGGTTGCCATTTGGCATCACCTGCAATCGCCCTTTTCATCAGGGTATTTTTGGTGACTTTACAAACCGTGCCAGTTGGGCGCAGTCGCTTGCGTAAATCTGTAATTTCCGCTACGGTAAGCCCTTTGTAGTCGATGACTAGGGCAATTTGTGATTTATTCAAAGTTTCCCTGAGTTCATCGATAATTTTATTTTTATCTTCTAACGTTCTCCCCACTATTTTTCACCTCCTTAACAGCTTGCTTTCTCAGATATAAAATAAAAATCAAATACCCCGGTGAGTATGCCGGGGTGGTGCTTTACAGACTGCTGCCCAAGCCGCTGTTGCAATTGCAACTTCGGCTATTCAGACAATCACGGCACAAACCTCGGCAGGAAATTAAGCCACAGGCACCTGCTGTCATAGGCAATTGCCTATTTAGTTTTTGAATTTTAGATTTTTGATTTCAGAACTCCTTTCTTTCCAATCTCAAATTTATAGTTTCTGGTTTTCAGGCTGCTTCTGTCAGTTTCAATTCTCGTAGACTATTGATGTCAACTTGAATTGATGGTCCCATCGTAGCAGACACATAAAGTGTGCGCCAGTAGCGGCCTTTTGCTCCTGATGGGCGGTTGCGATCGATAGTTTCTTGTAACGCCTTTAGATTCACCAGCAAATCTTCGGCTGGAAAAGACGCCTTGCCAAACATAACATGGACGATGCCGGTGCGATCGGCGCGGAATTCCAGTTTACCTGCTTTGAATTCTGAAATTGCTGCTGCCAAATCAAATGTTACTGTGCCACCTTTTGGCGAAGGCATCAAACCACGAGGCCCTAGAAGTTTTCCTAGTTTAGCCACTTGTGGCATCATATCTGGCGTCGCAATCAGTTTATCAAAGTCCATGCGACCTTTTTGGATTTCGTCAATTAATTCTTCCGAACCCACTACATCTGCACCGCCCTTAACGGCTTCTTGGACTTTTTCTCCTCGGGCAATTACTGCCACTCGAATTGTCTGACCTGTTCCTTTTGGTAATACTACAGTTGTCCGCAACTGTTGATCGCTGTATTTAGGGTCAATCCCTAGGCGAATGTGAGCTTCTGCGGATTCGGGAAATTTAGCTGTTGCTGTTTCTTTTAGGAGTTTGAGAGCTTCTAGGGGCTGGTAGGGGCGATTTTCAATCTTTTTTTTGAGTTCTTGTAATCTGCGGGAAATTTTTTTTGCCATTTGTTTCTCCTGGGGTTGATAGCGAGGTTTTTTCCTCTCCCCCTGGTTGGGAGCGTGTTTTTTTTAGGTTAGCTCCGCTTACTAACCGAGGGACTAATCCACGATCGCTACGCCCATATTGCGGGCGGTTCCTGCTACGATTCTCATTGCTGCTTCTATGTCGTATGCGTTGAGATCGGGCATTTTGGTTTCGGCTATTTCCCGTAACTGAGCGCGGGTTATTTTTCCTACTTGCTTACGGTTTGGTTCTCCTGAACCGCGTTCGATGCCTGCCGCTTTGCGAATCAAAACTGAGGCAGGAGGTGTTTTTAGTACAAATGTGAAACTTCTATCTTCATAGACAGAAATTTCTACTGGCACGATTAGTCCTGCTTGATCGGCGGTTCTGGCGTTATATTCTTTGCAGAACATCATGATATTAACGCCATGCTGACCAAGTGCTGGTCCTATTGGAGGTGCCGGGTTGGCCTTCCCGGCAGTAATGGCCAATTTGATCACTGCAACTACTTTCTTTGCCATTTATCTATCAGCTTTGTTTTTTTACCTGATTGAATTCTAATTCCACTGGCGTGTCGCGTCCAAAGATGGAAAGTAGCACTTTCAGTTTACTGCGTTCTGGACTTACTTCTATCACTTCCCCTTCAAAATCTTTAAAGGGACCTGAAAGCACGACTACTTTGTCACCAATCGCCATATTTACTTTGACGATTGGTTCTTGTTCTCGAGCTTGCTTGAATATGCGTTCTACTTCTGAGATACTAAGCGGCACTGGTTTTACGTGACCCCGTCCTCTTCCGTAGCGACGCTTTTGTTCTGCCCCTACAAAGTTAATCACATTTGGGGTGTTTTTGACAACCTGCCAGCTTTCGTCGTCCATTATCATTTGGACTAGGACGTAGCCTGGGAAAACTTTTTCATCCGAGTGCGTTCGCGAACCATCTTTGCGAATTTTTATAGCCGGAACCTGGGGTATTTCAACCTGAAGAATCCTGTCAGCCACATCCAGGGTTTGAACTCGCTGTTCTAGGTTCGTCTTCACTCGTTTTTCACAGCCTGACGCTACTTGAACAGCATACCACCTTGCTTCGCCTTTGCGAAGTTCTTTTGTGTCTGCCGTTTCTTCTGTATGGGTTGGATTTGCCCTTTCTTCCGATGCAAAATTCATTTGAACACCTGCATTGCTGCCCAATTAAAGAAGTTGTCTACCAGGTATATAAAGGTTGCTACAAGCGTTACCATTAACAATACGGCTAGTGATTCGCTAATCAACTGCTGCCGCGATGGCCACACTACTTTGCCTAATTCTTCTTTTGTTTCTTCAAGAAACTTAACGATGTTAAATCCTGTTGAGGTATTTTGTTGTATTTCTGCTTCGTTTTTCTTTGCCATCTTCATTATTCCGGCAATGTGACTCCTTCCCCACCCCCTCTTATAAAGAGGTGGTTTTTTGCCAGGATTGTTGCCGCCCTCCTATAAAGTTCAATCCAATCTATATTTTATCATCGCCTTTAGGCTAATGATTCTTGAAACTTTTTTCAGACTGTCTGTTGAAAGCTGTAGCTTTATTTTAACTCCATTTTTGATTTTACCAGAAAGTTGTCCTTTTAGCTCAGCATGGGGAGACCATAGGAAGGGTTTCCCCCCTAGGCTTTCTCTAATTTTTTAGTTCAGCGCGCCCTGGAGGACTTGAACCCCCGACATCAGGTTTTGGAGACCTGCGTTCTACCAACTGAACTAAGAGCGCACGTTAGGGTATGGGCGAGTAAGCTTGGCATTCACCGCCTATTTTTTTCTAGTATAACGCATTACTGCGTTTATGGCTAGACTGCCAAGCAAAATTTTTTGACTAAAGCGCTCGGTCGAATCGCTGCTTGAGTCTGGTTGCTTTGCCCACGCGCTCGCGTAGGAAGTACAGTTTAGCACGACGCACCTTACCACGACGCAGAACTTTAATACTTTCAATTCGGGGAGAGTGGATCAAAAACACCCGCTCTACTCCCACTCCTTGGAAGATGCGGCGCACAGTAATTGTAGTATTAATACCGCCATTGCGCTTAGCAATGACAGTGCCTTCATAGGGTTGAACTCTTTCTTTGTCCCCTTCTATAATTTTCACGCCGACTCTAACGGTATCGCCAACGTGAATTTCGGGCAAGTCTGATTTTAGTTGTTCCGCTTCGATAGAGCGGATAATCGCTTCAGCGTTCATATCGGCAAAAAACTCACAGCCTTCTATTATATATCGGCAAAATAGAGAAAGCAAGCCCCCTGATTTATATTTAATATGATATTTCTTTTAGCTCTTGTGGCATTTTACGTCGCTTGGAATTTAGGGGCCAATGATGTAGCCAATTCAATGGGTACGTCTGTAGGCTCAAAAGCTCTTACTCTACAGCGGGCGCTTCTAATTGCGGGAATTCTGGAGTTGGCGGGAGCAGTTCTATTTGGCCAAAATGTAGCTGCCACACTAGCTACTGAAATTGTTAATCCTGCAATATTTGCTTCCGAACCGCTGATATTATTAGCAGGAATGACGTCGGTAATGATTGCTTGTGGACTGTGGATGCAAGTGGCCACTTATAAAGGCTGGCCTGTTTCTTCTTCTCATGCGGTTGTAGGGGCGCTAGCGGGCTTTAGTTGGAGTGCTAAAGGTGTGACGGCGGTAGACTGGTCAAATATTGGCATTATTTCGCTTACATGGCTAGCAACACCTCTGATAAGCGGAGCGATCGCAGGCTGCTTCTACATTCTCATCAAACACTGGATTCTCAACCACCCCAAACCCTTACAACAATTAAACGAATGGATTCCCTGGCTTAGTTCATTACTACTAAGCATATTTGGAGCAATAGTACTCCCCACCTTCAGCCCTGCTATAGAAACCAGGATTAAAACCTATTTTGGCTTTCATCTCCCCAGCCACGATATTCCTCTAGGCATTGGTGCCAGTGCAGCCCTTTGCCTATCTATTATTAATTGGCGACAATTAGAAAGTAAAATACAATCCACCAAACATAACCCTCATAACCCTGCTAACACAATACATAAAACATCAAAATCTCCACTTACAATTGTCGAACAACAACTAGCGGGATTTCAAATATTGAGTGCCTGCTTTGTGGCATTTGCCCATGGCTCGAATGATGTTGGTAATGCTGTAGCCCCTTTAGCAGCGATCGCCTATATTCATCGTACTGGTTCCCCACCAGGGATTAATTTCAGCATTCCCTTGTGGATTTTACTTCTTGGCGGTGCTGGTATTGTCTGCGGTTTAGCAATCTCTGGCAAAAAAGTAATTACCACCGTTGGGGAAGGGATTATCCCGCTACAGCCGAGCGGCGGATTTTGTGCCGAACTTGCTTGTGCGACAACAGTGTTATTTGCTTCTCGCTTGGGGCTTCCAGTTTCTACTTCCCATGCCCTAGTTGGTGGCGTTGTTGGTATTGGCATAGTACAAAGGTGGTATAATAGCAGTTCATCAGATATAATTCGACTGCCTACTGTTTGGGGTATTTTCCTAGCCTGGTTAATAACAGTTCCCCTCACTGCTGCTTTGGGTGCTACTATCTTCACAATTGCACGAGCGTTGCTTTAGAAAGCGATAAGCTGGGAGCTTTTTTTTGCAATTTTAAATTAAATAACAAAAAGGGTGTTTTCTCCAAAACAGGCAATCCAATTTACTTTAGAAGGTTGAACAGCAAAAATCACATTTATTAAAATGGAAAAACTGTAAATGAGGAGTTGATTTGCAAAAATAATAGCAAGATTGACGAAATGACCAACTTGCGATTAGAACGCTTGATATTAACAGATTAGAGGTTAGACACAGATGGGGCCACTGGACAACGAACCAGAAAACTATGGAGCCAGGGAGCGCAGTGCAGTAGAAATGGCTCTCAAGGCGGTGACGAACGAACTCAAACATCTACAACAAGATTTAATCCTACAATTAGCGCAAGATATCACACGATTGTTGGCGGAAAAATCTCGCCTAAGTGAAGATATTGAAAAACTCAAGGCGCAGCAACAGCAAATCCGCAACCAGCAGCTAGAAACTATATTCCAGCAACAAGCCTTGCAACAACAACAATTGGTCCAGCAAATGGCGGAGATGTTGGCCAATCAATTGCAACAGCGCTTGATGCAGCAGATAGATGCGCTCGCTAGTGTAGGGAATCCGTCACTAAATAACAGCGCTTCAGCCTTTGTAAGTGGAAGTCGCGAGCGCTTAAGAGGCTTACCTGTTGCATCAATAGACGGCACCTTAGTTGCAGATTACGAGGCAATAAAAGAAGAATTCAACAGCTATCAAACAAGCCTGAATCAACATCTCCAGCGCCTTAATAGTTTGCAGCAGCAAGGAGAAATAATTATCGAAAGGCTTGTCAGCAGCCTAATTGAAAAAATGCAAAACCAACCAGGCGGGCTGCAAACTACTACTGAGCTATCCTCAGAAGCACTAGAAACCTTACTGCAACAACTTGAGCGCACTAAATTCAAATCTTCGTCGCCTGACAACTCAACAGCAGTTTTAGAACCTACACCGACTCCGACAGTACCCCCGCCGCCAGTGCATACGGAAGTACGTGTGCCAGAAGCTGCTGCCCCTAAAGCGGTGCCGAAAAAACCAGCGTCGGCAATGCAGGTGGGTTTGCTATTGGCGCTCGCTTCTTCGGTAGTGTTATCTTTATTCAACGTTTGCTTAAAGATTATTCTCAAAAGCGAAAAATTTCCAAGCCGCAATATTCTAGGGCTTTTCGATGTCCAGGGATTTATCACTCCTGGTTTTGGCAATTCACTGCTAATTTTACTGTTGCGAACTGTAGTGGTATTGTTGGTAATGCCAATTTTGGCAAGTTTTCTATATCCTCAAGTCTGGCAAGATTTGAAGCGCTTTTTTACCAGTGGCGAGCGCGATGCCTGGTTTAAGGTTGTTGGCAGTGGCTTCTTTCTATTTTTATCGCAGGTTTTAATTTATATTGCGATCGGTAATATACAAGCAGGAATTGCCGTCACGATATTTTTCGTTTATCCTCTAGTTACGGCATTAGCCTCTTGGTGGCTATTTGGTATTCGCCTACAATTGCTCGACTATGTTACAATGAGCGCTATTATTGCAGGCTTGATTTTGGCTGCAGCGCCGAGTTTTGGAATGCCGGCTTTTGGTGATATTCCCTTAGGTATTGCTACTTCCCTCGGTTCTGGCTTTGCTTTTGCAGGCTACATGCTGACAGCACAGCTAGGGCAGAGAAAACTACACCCGATTCCTTTTACTTTAATTGGGTTTTTATCTATATTTATCTTTTGTAGTCTTAGCCTGTTAATTCCTCTCCCCAAACAATTCGCAGTCCAATTTGATTGGAATCTTTGGCCTAGTTTGCTTTTCGGCAGTATCTTATTAGGAGTGCTGACACTGGCTAGTTATCTTTTAAACAACTTAGCTATTCGTCAAGCAAATGCTGCATTGGTGGCAATTATTGGCACAAGCGGACCTGCTCTTACGGCTCTGTTCGCTTATCTTATGATCAAAGAACCGATAGCACCTTTGCAAATAGTTGGCATGCTAATCATCACAGCGGCAGTTGCTGCTAAAAGTGTAGCTAAGTTGATAGCTGAGCAACAAGCGGCTCAATCGGCTGTTCAACCCAGCAAGTAAAAAGTAAACTATAGAAGAAAGATTTAAGGGGTAAGGATGAATGACAGGGTTAAAGCTCATCCTTGCCATTTATCTTTTTTTTGAACGGAGAGGGTGGGATTTGAACCCACGTTGAAGTTACCCCCAAACAGCATTTCCAGTGCTGCGCCTTAAGCCACTCGGCCACCTCTCCTGGTGCAGTATTTAGTTTTACTCACTGAGGGTATATAATAGCAAAACTCCAGCAATTTTGTAAAGCCTCTGCTGAATTTTTTTCAGAGGGGGTGCCCCTAGACGTCTAGCTTGGTGTTATTTTTTGTCGTAAGCTGGAAATGAACTCGTTATTGAGTAAGCCCTTTTGCAGTTGACTGAATCAATGACTCGCTCCTACACTGTTAAAATTTACTATCGCCAAAAGGGCGAGCGCTACGTTGTACGGGTGCCGGAGGATCGCTATATTCTCCACAGCGCTGAAAATCAAGGCGTGGAATTGCCTTTTTCCTGTCGCAATGGTGCTTGTACTACCTGTGCTGTGCGCATAAAATCAGGTGAGGTTTATCAGCCAGAAGCGATGGGGCTGTCTCCTGAACTGCGGGAAAGGGGCTATGCTTTATTGTGCGTCAGCTATCCCCGCTCTGATTTGGAAGTGGAAACTCAAGATGAGGATGAGGTTTACGAACTCCAGTTCGGACGCTATTTTGGTAAGGGCAAGATAAAGGCAGGGCTGCCTCTCGATGATGATTGATGTTAGGTCGGTTTTGGCGAGCGATCGCTCTTATTTACCAATTTAAAAAAACTTTATTCTTATGGCTATGTTCTTTTGCTCTTCTGTTTAGCTGTGCTGCCCCCATCAAACCCCAAGGTATGACTGTACAAGTAAAACGGGTTATCAGCGGGCAGAGCTTGCAAATTTTTAACAGCGGTGGAGATGATATTCCTTCCTTAGTACGCCTCATAGGCATTGATGCGCCAGATTTAAAGCAACAGCCTTGGGGAATTAATGCTCAACAGCGCTTGCAGCAGTTAATTGATGGCCACCCCCTGCTGTTAGAATTCGATGTCCAGCAAAAATATTGCTACCTACAACGTTGCTTTCTGCTTGCTTACGTTTGGCGAGATGATATCCTGCTAAACGAACAACTTCTCAAAGAAGGTTGTGTTTTGTTTTCACCGCGCTCGCCCAATACCAAATATAATCAACGTTTTGCCTATGCTCAAGAATGGGCTAGACTCAAGGGCAAAGGCATCTGGAACCCTGAAAACCCTATGCGCCAAACTCCTGCTGAATTTCGCTCTCAATATCCCTAACCACAGTTATTACTACTTAGTAACTAGTAATTCGTAATTTATAAAATATGATCTCTCCCACCCCTGAACAACTGCAAATTTATCTAGATATTGCCACCGAAGCAGCGATGACTGCCGGGGCAGTTTTACAAACTTACTGGGGAAATTTAGAAGAAATTCAAGAAAAAGGGCGGCAGGGGGATTTAGTCACTATAGCTGATAAAGCGGCAGAAGAAGAGATTATAAAAGTACTAAAGCGCCACTTTCCCCACCACGCTATCCTTGCAGAAGAAAGTGGTATCATAGGAAATAAGAATAGCGAGTACATCTGGGCGATCGATCCTTTAGACGGCACCACCAATTACGCTCACCAATATCCCTTTTATGCCGTATCCATTGGCTTACTAATTGAGGATGTTCCCTACGTTGGTGTAATTTTCGCTCCGTTTGACAACGAATTATTTCGCGCCGCTAAAGGGCAGGGTGCTACGCGTAACCGTCGCCCAATTCAGGTTTCCAAAACCAGTGAATTGAGCAAAAGCCTACTTGTTACTGGTTTTGCTTACGACCGCCGTGAAACTCCCGATAACAATTATGCCGAATTTTGCTATCTCACTCACTTAACTCAAGGGGTGCGACGTAGCGGTGCCGCCTCTCTTGATTTAGCTTATGTTGCCTGTGGGCGCTTAGATGGTTATTGGGAGCGGGGCTTATCTCCTTGGGATATAGCGGCTGGGGTAGTGTTGGTAGAAGAAGCTGGCGGCAAAGTCACTGCCTATGAGCGCACTCCTTTACAAATCCGCTCTGGGCGGATTCTTGCTACAAATGGTCATATCCACGACAGCTTAAGTAAAGAATTGTTGCGAGTTCCCCCTTTATCTTCGTGGGGAAATACTGCAGTATAGGGAAATCACTAATGCACAAATCCAGTAAAAAGAGATACATTAGAAGGAATCAACGGGCTTTGGAAGTAAACAGGGCACCATGTCTTTTCAAATTGATCGCGGGCTATTTAAATTCGATAATTTTATCGATTACCACGCTATTCTAGGTTTACCGATAGATGCGGATGAGAAAACAATCCGTAAACGCTATCTTGTAATTTCTCGACTACTCCACCCTGACAGTTGCAAGGCTAAAAGCGAAGAAGAGAAAAAGCTAGCAAGTAACTTATTTTCAAAATTGGTAAGTCCAGCATACAGTAAACTTTCTAAAGAACGCGAGCGCGCTGAACACAATATCCTACTAGGTTTAATAGGCAAGCGTTGTATTCAGGAATCCAATAAAATTGAAATACAGAGCGAACCAGCTAGACAGTTATCTCAAGCAAGCGATTACGAGACAACTTATAAATCTCTAGTCAACCAACTTGCTGAAAAACAGTATAATACGTTAGAACAAAGTACAAACATTATCGCTGAACTCAGCGAATTAAATGCAGTTTACATTATGCGGCAAGAAAATAAAGGTGCAGTAGTAAATAAGCCACCGCTTCCCAAACCGCCTGCACCTCCACCGCCCTCGACAAAAGCAGATAACAAGACAAAAATACCGGGAGCACCGCCACCGCCACCACCACCGCCATCACCGACTACAGCAACTTCTGCTGCATCCTCATCACAGGTAGATAGCTATTATCGGCGCGCTGAAGAATTTATGGCGATTCAAGATTTCACTCAAGCTGTTTTGCAGTTAAAAGATGCACTGAAAATAGAACCAAAAAATAGCCGTTGTCATGCTTTGTTAGGGATGGTTTATTTAAAACAAAATCAGCCGACTCTAGCAAAAGTTCACATTAAAAATGCTTTGCAGTTGAATCCTAATGAACCGGTGGCATTAGAAGCTCAGAAAATGCTTGAAAAGCCGCAGAAACCAGGGGATAAAAAAAATAAGAAAGGCAATTCGGAGCAAGGTGGGGGCGGTTTTTTTGGCAGTTTATTTGGGGGAGGGAAGAAAAAGTAAAAGGATGCGCTCGCTACTGGGAGAAAAAATAAATAGAAGAGCGATTGCTTTATTTTTATTTTAAAATAAGAAACTAATATGAGTCGAAATCTCGACAGTTTATCAATAGCAGCTCTACTAGTTTCAGTACATTATGGATTAGGATTTCTTTTAGGAACAGGAGAAAAAGCACTTACCCTCGACGCAGCAGGCAGCCTTTATGCCGTTTCTACAAGTCTGGGGCTAGTAGCAATTATAACATTGGTAAAATTTTACTGGACAGAAATAGAGCCAATTTGGACACTTTTAGGCAGACGCTACGGCAAAGCAGTAAAAATCCTTATAGGAATTGCGTCGTGGGCATGGATGATAGGAGTAGTAGCGTCACAAATTCTCGGCGGAGCTTTCATACTTAAACTATTGGAATTACCGCTGCTGCCTAGTGCAATAATTCTCAGCTCATTAATTATAGTCTTGTCGTTAGTGCCACTAGGGCAAGTCAGCCGGATATTTCAAATTTTTTTGATAATCAGCTCCTTGGCACTACTATATTCCCTTTGGGCAGTTAAGGGAGGGCTAGAAGAATATTTGCGCTCGCCTTTAGAATTTGTACCCGCCCTTAGCTGCGTGCCTCCTGCCCAACTTGTAGGCATCCCACTGACAACGATTCTACTTACCATCCTGGGTATGGATTTTCAACAATTCATTATCCAAGCTAAAGATATTCGCAGTGCCTATAACGGCTGTCTACTTGGAGCACTTATATTAATGTTACTAGCCTTTGTGCCTTCGGCAGCAGTAAGTGCCGCTAAAGATGCAGCAATTTTACCTGCAAGTATCGAAGGCAAACAGGCGATTGCTTATATTATTTCCTGGGCAGGTGGCGGCACTGAGCAACCGGTAGGGGTTTTTCTGTTATTATCACTGTTGGTGACGGCATTGGGTTCCGGTGCTGGTGTACTACGGGTGATGAATACAACTCTGTTAGATATTGCCGAATTGCCGACAAATTGGCAGCAAAATGCGCTCGCTGCAGTCATAAATGGGCTGTTAGGGCTAATAGTGGCTTTGAGGGGAGGAGCGCTCGTCGATTTGATAGTCTCATTTTATGCCATCTATGTGGCAGCGGTACTTTTGCCTTTTATCGCTTACTTACTAGACAAAGACAATAAATACAATTTTTTAGATAGGAGCGTGTGGCTGTCACTATCACTGGGAATCATCTCGGCAGGGATAATGACAGTAATAACACGGGTGGATAGTCAGTACATTATCCCCGGCTCTGCCGAACTTACTATATTGCTGGTTGGAATTGGGTTTTCCGGTGTCGGATTTTTAGCAGGCAAGTTGTTAGAGAAAAAGCCTCTCTATAGTAAAAACATATAAAAGGTGGTAAACTGGTTTAGTCTCTGTAAAGATAAAAGTTTTAATTCCTAAAGAACTAGCAAAGGAGGCAGGCTGTGGTTAGGGTTCTCCGACTCGCTGAAATGATGTCTGAAGAAATCTCCACGTTGAAAAGGCGGGCGGAGTTGGACATCGAAGAAGCAATGTTGATTGCAAAAGAGGTAATCAACCAAATCAAGCAACGCGGTAATCAAGCGTTAATTGAATACGTAAGAAAATTTGATTATGCGGAGGCGACGGTTGAAAATTTAAAAGTAAGCGAGGAAGAGTTTGCCGCCGCCCACGAAAAAGTAGATCCCGAACTGAAAGCTGCTCTGGAAGAAGCGTTTACCAACATCAAGGCTGTTCATCAACGGCAATGCAGAGAGGAAATTCAACTGATAGAGATTAAACCGGGGATTTTCGCCGGGGAAAAAGTAACTCCAATTGCTAGTGCAGGGTTATATGTTCCCAGGGGCAAAGGGGCTTTTCCCTCGGTAATGTTGATGCTAACTATCCCAGCAATGGTGGCAGGGGTTCCTAGAATTATGGTTTGTACGCCACCAGATAAAAATGGTGAAGTAGAGCCAGTGTCTCTAGTTGCTGCTGAAATGGCTGGTGTTAAAGAAATTTATAAGCTGGGAGGTATGCAAGCGATCGCTGCAATGGCTCTGGGTACAGAAACTATCCCCAAAGTTGATAAAATAACAGGTCCCTGCAATGTTTATGGCTCTGCCGCTAAACGCATACTTTTTGGAACAGTAGACGTTGGACTTCCTGCTGGTCCTAGTGAGTCGATTATCCTCGCTGATGAAACTACTAATCCGCAACTAGCAGCCCTGGACTTACTTGTCGAAGCCGAACATGGGCCAGAATCTGCTGCCCTACTGGTAACCCATAGTGAAGAGGTGGCGCAAAAAGCTGCGGAATTCGTGCCCAAATACTTACAGCGATTACCGGAATGGCGGCGCAATTTTTGCGAAAAAGGACTTTCATCCTACGGTGGAATTTTGATAACTTCTAGTCTGGAAGAGTCTATTAATTTCGTTAATGAATATGCCCCAGAACATTTGGAAATTCTAGTTAAAGATCCGTTTTCTATTTTAGGACGGATTAAAAATGCGGGCGAAATATTACTCGGTGCCTATACTCCAATCCCTACTGCTAATTATTGTCTCGGCGTTAATGCAATTTTACCAACAGGCGGTTTTGCTCGCTCTTATTCTGCTGTGTCGGTTCATGATTTTCTTAAACGCTCAGGTATTGGTTATCTAACAAAAGAAGGTTTCGAGCGCCTGAAAAAAACTACTACTACTCTTGCCGATTACGAAGGATTTCCTGCTCACGCTATGGCAATTCGTGAACGAGAAGAATTACTTAGAGAATAGGAGAAAAAATTGTCAGATAAGGAATTATATCAAATCCAAATGCTGCAGTTCACTAATTTAGAAGCAGCGAATGAACGAATGAAAAATTTTCTCAATAAAGAACTGCCTTTTCAGGTAGAATCTGTCAACATCCGCCCTTTGGCAGTTTCCCTTAATTCTATTAATGGGATACTGTCTACAAAAGACGGCAAAAAGTTATTTTTCAAAACTCATGTCGAGCCTCAAAGTATTATTAACGAATATTACAACTCTAGTATTCTTGCTGAGGCTGGATATCCTGTTATTCAACCAATATTCAGCTCGACAGAATGGGGCAAACAGTTATTAATTTATGAATTTTTCGAGGCTCCCTCCTTATTTAATGTCGCCTGGGAAATAGAAACCGGAAAAAGAAACGATGCTGATTCAATTATAACACTCCAACAAAAAGCTGACTCAGAACTTTGGAAAATCTATCAAAACACGCTTCAAATATTAAAAGCAGAAGCCCACGCCCAAGCTCCTATACATCAGTTATTTTATCACAGATTAACTGGGGGGCGCTTCAGTAATTTTTATGAGGGGAAAGAAATTATATTACCGGGATATAGTATAAGTTTTGAAAAGTTAGCGAAAATGAAATGGTGTATTAATGGGATAGAATTTAAAGATAGCTTGGGGGAGATTATACAACGAGCGAGCGCAACTTTAAATCCTTCCCGCTGTGATACACCATCAATAATAGGGCACGGCGATGCTCACAACGGCAATGTCTTTGTTGAAGAAAATCGCCTGATTTATTTCGATCCCGCCTTCGCCGGGCGTCACTCCCCTTTCTTAGATTTGACAAAACCACTCTTCCACAATGTTTTTGCTATTTGGATGTATTTTCCAAATGAAGTAGCTTGCACTCTGTCGATAAATCTGAAAATTCAAGGAGATAGAATAATTGTAGAACATGATTTTATGCCTTCGAAAATTAGGAGGGAATTTTTATACTCGAAGTTACAATTTGTGTTAAAACCATTATTAGAAGAACTAAAATCAAAAGGCTGGCTAACAGAAGACTGGCAGGAATACTTAAAATTGGCATTATTTTGTTGTCCTTTTTTAACAATGAATTTAAGCGATCGCCAAAAATTTACTCCTGAAATTGGGCTGTTGGGTTTGGCACTATCAGTTGAGATGGGGAGTAGGGGAAATTCTAAAACTTTAATCGATAGAGAGTTAGATGCGATCGCAAGCGGAGTATGGTGCTAGAGCAAATTAATCTACTAATTTTTGATTTAGATGGTGTTATTACCAGCGAAAATAAATACTGGAATACAGCCAGAATGACAGTATGGGAGTTAATCACAAATGAAAAATATCTTGGATTAAAAAACTATTTCTGCCAAGAAAAAGAGCCCAGCAAAATTTTAAAATTTGGTGAAAAAATAATAGCTAGCGATTTTATCTATGAGCTAAAAAGTAGGGCTGTGAATTCCAATTGGGATTTAACCTTTTTTGTTACCTGTTTGCACCTAGTCAGCATTCTTGCTAAAATTAACCAAATCAACCACGATTGGGCAAATAAACTAAGTCGCGAAGATATTACTATAGAGGAAAAATTACAGGAGTTGGGAAAACTTCTCAAAGGGCAAGAGTATGATTCTAGTATCAGCGCCAGCGTGATTTGCCAGTTTTGGCGAGAAACCAGTGGGCTAAAGGGAAACGAAGTAGTCGAATATGTTACTGTATTTACCCAGAAAATTTTGGGAAGAAATTTTTTATCACTGGAAGCAAAAGGGGATTTGTGGCAACTATGTTATCAAAACTTTCAGGATTGGTATGAAGGGAAAAAAGGGTATAATTTACCCGATGACGAAACAGTATTGGAGTTAGAGAAGATAGAGGCGACGCTGAGAATACTAAAAAATTCAGGATATAAGCTAGCGATCGCAACTGGGAGACCCCGCAATGAAGTCATCCAACCGCTTACAGCATTAGGATTGCTACAATATTTTGACTCCACTCGTATTATAACATATGATGAAGTATTAAAAGCGGAGTCAATTCTATCAAACTCTGGTAGTATCAAACTGGGTAAACCGCATCCATTTATTGTGCTAAAAGCCATTCACCCAGAAGAACCCGATGAAATATTGCTTAAACAAGAATTTCAACGCCGAGAGCGAAAATATGCTGCTTATATTGGCGATGCAGCATCTGACGTAGTAGCTGCCAAACAAGCCGGCTGTATATCCATAGGTGTTTTAACAGGTTTGGCTGGAGACAAACAAAAAATACTAACCGATGCCGGTTGTGATTTACTCCTAAATAGTATTATAGAATTGCCTCAATGGTTAGGATTAAAAATAGATTAAATAGATTAAAATATGGTTAACGAACATATTAAAAATTTAAGCCCTAAGAGTGCCGGGGCTGTCAAAAGTGAAAAAGCGATTCGTTTGGATAAAGGAGAATTACCTTTTCCTCCCTCACCACGAGTTATAAAAGCAATTTCTGAGGCTGCTGCAACTATTAATAGGTATCCTGAAATTTTAGGCGGCTGCCTGCGAGAAGCTTTAGCTAAATATACTGGCGCTAAAAAAGAACAAATTGTCATCGGTAACGGCTCCGATGAGCTTATCGAATTGGCTGTCAAAGTTTTTGTTAAACTGGGAGAAGAAGTTTTAATTCCAGTGCCGACTTTTTTCGTATATTGGCACTCTACTCAAATTATCGGCGCTAATCCGGTTTTTGTCAATAGAAACCCCGATTTCGGGCTGGATGTTAAAATATTGTTGAATAAGATAAGCCCACGCACTAAACTTATTTTTATCGCTAATCCCAATAATCCCACTGGGAATATTGTATCACGGGAAACAATTATAGAAATACTTAAGAATGTAGAATGTGCAGTAGTAGTTGATGAGTGTTATTATGAAATATGTCAGTCAACTGTTGTTGACTTAATTGAGAAATACCAGAATTTAATAGTATTAAGAAGTTTTTCTAAAAGTTTTGGATTAGCGGGAGTAAGAATAGGATATGCTATTACAAATGAAGCGCTCGCAGATTATTTTTACCGAGCTGCTCAATTATTCCCAGTAAACAAACTAGCGTTAGTGGCGGCAGAAGCAGCACTTTCTGATTTAGAATATGTCAACGATAATTTAAAAAAAATATGTCAAGAGAGAGAAATATTATCACAGGAACTAGAAAAAATAGGTTTACAAGTTTATCCTTCAAAAACTAACTTTTTATTTGTGAGAACAAAAAAACTGGGCATTCCATCAAGCGAATTGGTAAAAGCCCTAAGTGCCCGTCAAATATTTGTAGCAGATTTTGGATTAAAACCGGGATTAGATGCCTACTACTTCCGAACCGCAGTTGGCACAGCTACAGAAAATCAAGCATTGTTGGCGGGGTTGAAAGAAGCGATCGCAGAATTTTCTATAAAATAAAATAGTTATCCCTATCACCAAGAAATTAAACCATGGGCACAACTAAAGTAGAAAGAGTCAGAGGTGTTAATGATATTTTACCAGATATCTGTGCAGTTTATCAACAAATCGAAGAGGAATGGAAAAACTGCTTCGAGTCATTTGGATATCGCCCAATAGAAGTACCCTTAATTGAACACACCGAACTTTATCTAAAAAAATCTGGCGAAGATATTGTAGACAAATTATATGATTTCACTTATCGCAATCGTCGTCTCAGCTTACGCCCAGAGCTTACTGCTTCAGTAGCACGGGCTTATGTAGACAATCTCCAAAGCTTCCCTTTGCCAATACGATTATATTATATAGGCGCAGCATTCCGCTACGAAAGACCCCAAAAAGGAAGATATCGTCAGTTTACCCAAATGGGAATCGAACTGATTGGCGCCCCTGACGCAATGGCAGATACAGAAGTGATTGCGATCGCTTGTCGAGGTTTAGAGCGCGTCGGATTAAACAATTATCGCCTTATTATAAGTCACATTGGAGTTTTAACTAAATTCTTGGATTACCTCCACTTAGAAAACCGTTTAAGCAGTTTTTTGCTTGCTAATTTAGAAAACCTAAGAAAAAAAGGAAAAGAAGAAATAAAAAACCGCCTACAGGAAATTTATTCTATAGGAAAAACTAAAAACGAGTCAGTCAAAAAAATAACTGACTTATTTAAAAACATGAATGATGAGGAAGCAAAAACTGCAATTCTAGACTTGCTAGAAAGCATGAATATTCAAATAGATGGTTATCGCGATCGCGATGAAATTGTCACTCGCCTCCTCACCAAAATGAAACGTCAGGAGCAAACTGCCTACATTGAAAAAGCCCTAGAATTTATGAGCCAACTTGGGGAATTGAAAGGAGAACCTACAAGGGTTTTAAAAGAAGCAGAAAATCTCCTCTCAACCTACGGCATAGATTGTTCTATATTACAACATTTGCGGCAAATATTTAACCTTCTAGAATCATATAATATAGACCAAAAATCAATTATTATTGACTTGGGAATGAGCCGAGGATTACAATACTATACTGGCATGATTTTTGAAATATATCATAGCCCAGAAGAAGAAAGACAAATTTGCGGCGGTGGCAGATATGATGACTTAATTGCCATTCTTGGCGGACAAAAAACTCCTGCTACCGGATTTTCTTGCGGCTTGGAGCGCTTGACACTGGCTCTCGAATTAGAAGGAAAATTGCCAGTAGTTTGTCAATCTGTAGATGTATTAGTTGTGCCTGTTAGTGTAGAAGATAGAAGCTATGCTATCGGCGTAGCCGAAAAATTAAGAGCTGAAGGTTTACGGGTAGAAATAGATGTGCGCTCTAAAAGCCTTTCCAGTAATTTACAATATGCCAAAAAACAAGAGATCCCTTTTACTGTTATTGTCGGTGCCGATGAAAGACGCACTTCAGAAGTAACTCTAAAAAATATGCAATCAGAAGAACAAGTGCGAGTAGCAGCGCAAGTAGTAGGAAATCAGATTCGTCAAATGAGGAAGTGTAATGTTTAACAAACAAATGACAATAGCGCTGCCTAGTAAAGGAGCGCTGGAAAAATCAACAAATGAATTACTAGCAGCTTGCGGGTTGCGCGTTCGGCGCCCTAATGAGAGGCAATATGTTGGCTCTATTAGTATGCCAGAATATATGCCAGAATTAACTGTACTCTTTCAAAGAGCGCCTGATATTTTTACAAAGGTAGAGGAGGGAATTGCCGAACTCGGTATTACTGGCTATGATGTGGTGTGTGAACACCAGGAAGAACATGATGATGTTATAGTAATTTGTGATAAATTGGGTTATGGTAAGTGTTCTCTGGTGCTGGCTGTTCCCGAAAGTTGGATAGATGTGGCAACTATTGAAGATTTAGCAGATTTGGCACTTTTATTTAAGGAAAAAGGCAAAACTCTGCGCATTGCTACTAAGTATACTAATTTAACGAAAAATTGGCTCTATGAAAAACGAATTGTTAATTTTTCTCTGGTAGAAGTGCAGGGAGCAATAGAAGCTGCCCCAAATATGGGATATGCGGATATGATTGCTGATATCACTAGCACCGGCACAACCCTGAAAGAAAATCGTTTGAAACAAATTGAAGGGGGGACAATTTTAGAGTCGGAAGCTTGTTTAATTGGCAATAAAATACGACTGCGAGAAGATGAAAGTAAGTTAGAGGTGACTAAGTATATTCTGGAATTGTTGGAAGCTCACCAAAAGGCGAAAAAATTTATTTCTATTACGGCTAATGTACACGGAAAGTCAGAACAAGAAATATGCGATCGCCTTACCAAAGAACACAAAATAAACGGACTCGCAGGTCGTCAAGGTCCTACAATTTCTAAGGTTTATTCTCACACAGAAAATGACTGGTTTGCCGTTACAATCGTCGTCGAACAGAATATGTTGATGCCTGCAATTAATCACCTGCGTCAAGTCGGCGGTACTGATATCACTGTCTTCTCCCCTAACTATGTATTTGATGAAAAATCTCGTCTTTATCAGTCATTTATTGACGAACTTTACCAAGAACATTCATAATATATTTATCTGTTAATTAAAAGAGAGGGAATACTGTGCCGCACACAATTGTTACTAATATATGTGAAGGCGTTGCCGATTGCGTCGATGCTTGTCCCGTTGCTTGTATTCATGAAGGTCCAGGTAAAAATGCTAAGGGTACTAATTGGTATTGGATTGATTTCTCTACCTGTATTGATTGCGGAATCTGTATTAATGTATGCCCAGTAGAAGGGGCAATTCTCCCTGAAGAACGCCCCGAATTACAACAAACTCCTCAATAATTCTTAAAGCTCCGGTTTTTATAACTGTAAAACCGGGCTTTTATTAGTTAACGCGATCGCAATTCTTTCTCTATATCATCTATATCATCTTTTAAAAAAACTATTAAACGCCCAGTCACAGCCTTTCCTGTCTCTGGTTGAGCTACTTCTACCCAGTAAGCAAATCTCTCACCCACTCTTAATTCTCCTTTCCGTGCTTCTAATAACGGTTTTTTCTCTTTCCTAGATCTTTCTATTTGCTCAGCTGTTGGATATGTGTAAATCACTCTCCCTCTCTGGTAATCTTGATATATATCTACTCCGTAAATAATTCGCAACGCTTCCACTAAACGCTCGCCGTCTACTCCTTCTACTTCGTCATAAAATTCTAGTTTCTCTGAACGAATTAAACCGCTACTGCCTGATGTAATTCTCCCCGGTGAAAATACTGACGCTTCAAATACAAATCTTTGTGTTGGGCGCTCGCCTTTTCTTACTGTTAGTCTTTCCCCACGCCCTGGGCGTAAGGTAGGGTGAGCTTTTATCCACGTTTCTACTTCCCCAATTGTCTGCCCTGGTAATGCTTCTACTCTTGCTACTGTATTTAATACGCTCGCTCCCACTATCCCTCCTATTATTGTATATTTTATTATCCCTCTCATCATTCCCCTTCCTCTATTGGTAAGAAAAATATTGTTAACATTCCTGGTATTGTTAATATGCAAACTATAATGAAAAATATCGGATATCCTACCGCTTGCTGAATCCCTCCACTTATCGCCCCCGGCACCATTAACCCTAATGCCATAATCCCCGTCGAAATCGCATAGTGAGATGTCTTATATCTCCCTTTCGCTATGTTCATTAAATATACCATAAATGCTGTAAATCCTAATCCATACCCGAATTGCTCTAATGATACTAGAGGATATATTATTTGAATCGGCGGCTTTGCCAATGCCATGTATACGTAAAATATATCCGGTAAGTTTAAAGCTAATGCTAATGGCCAAATTGTCTTCTTTAACCCATATTTTGCTATTATTGCTCCCCCTACAACTCCCCCTATTATTAATGAAAATACTCCAAACGTTCCGTAAATTAATCCTACCTCTGTTGTTGAAATACCTAACCCTCCTTTCTCCGGTGCATCTAATAGGAAAAGTTGTGCTACTTTTAATAGCATCGCTTCTCCAAATCTGTAAAGCAATATAAATGCTAAAATCCCTGCAATCCTCTCCTGCCGAAAGTAAGAACTGAAGATCTCCCCTAAAGGTATTTTCTCTTGTTTCAGTTTCTCTGGAGCTATCTTTACATCACTCGCAGGAAATGGTAATATAAATTTATGGTAAATTAATAAGAAAGCAAAAATTAAAGCGGCAAGGCTTAATACTATACTCCAACTTAGGGAAATTCCTAGTTTTTTTTCTAAACTGCCTGCAATTACTACTAATACCCCTGAGGCAAAAATTACTGAGAGTCGGAAAAAAACTGAACGAATTCCAGCAAAAAATGCTTGCTGCTCAGGATTTAATGCTAACATGTAAAATCCATCGGCAGCAATGTCATAAGTTGCTGAAATAAATGCAGCTATACTGAATATTATTATGGAAATTGTAAAGAAATTCGGTAATTGCAGTGATAAGGCTGCTAAAACTAAACAACCTGTCATTGCTGACTGCATATACAAGAGCCAATTTCTTTTCGTGGAGTAAATGTCTATAAATGGACTCCACAACATTTTGATTACCCACGGGAAATATAAAAAACTGGTTGAAGAGGTTATGATCTCGTTGGGAATTCCCATTTTTTTATACATAATTACTGAAACATTATTAATAATTATGTTGGGTAATCCCTGAGCAAAGTATAAACTGGGAATGAAAGTCCATGGATTGCGCTCGCTCTTCTTTTTCAAAATCATACAATTCACAAACTGGAAATTTTATTGATTCTACCAGGGTTCACAGCCTTTGTGTATTTGTCAGGATATAGAATTATAAAATTTTGATGAAATAGTGGCCATCCTCCTTGGACGACACCCCCATCTGTATTATGCTAAAAACGGGCGCTTTAAAGGCTGCTTCGCAATCATAAAATATTAATATGAGTAAATGCTCAGGAGTATGTTACAAATGATTATGAAATTTTTCAGAAAAAACCCTCCTCAAAATGTCGCCGGGAGTAGAGAGGGAAGTATTGGTATCTCTGCGTCAGGAATAGACAATCAACCTCTAACCGAAAAAGATTACGAATATTTTTTCCTGCAATTGCTTTATGGTGTCACTCAAGGCTGGGATCGCGTACGGGTGTCACGATTTTTTGAAGGGCTGCAACACCGCGCCTCCTATGAGCAGTGGGTTAAGTGGCTTAGGGGTTTCGGGGAAAATGTTTTAAACTTACCTGATTATAACCCAGAATTGGGACAGGCAATGGTGCAGTTGAGTCAGGTAGAATCAGGAGCCATCGGAAAAATGAGTCGCGAAATTGGCGAAAAGTTATTACAACGACAACCGCCAGCTCCACAACAACCCCCCGCAGCTGCCCATACCCCAGTTGGCAGTAATGAAATTCAAGTCTGGTTTGCACGCGGGGTTGAACATCTTCAGGCTGGTGATAACTCAACCGCTCTGGCGGCTTTTGATCGTGTTGTTGAACTTGATCCTAATAATTATCGCGCTTGGATTAATCGCGGTAATGCCCTCGCAGCTCTTGGGCGCATCCAACAGGCGATCGCTTCTTATGAGCGTGCTATCGCTCTTAAACCTGATTTCCCCCCCGCCTGGATTAATCGCGGTGATGTTCTTTTTGATGCTAATCAATTTCAAGAGGCGCTCGCTTCCTGGGATAAGGCACTACAATTACAACCTCATGATCCTGAAACATGGTACAATCGTGGCCTCGCTTTGGCCAGAGGACAGCAAAACTGGGAACTGGCTCTCGCTAGCTTTGAAAAGGCTTTGCAATTGAACTCTGATGACTTCCAAGCTTGGTTTTATCGGGGTGTGGCATTGGCAGCTTTAGAACGCTGGCAAGATGCGATCGCTTCTTGGGATAAAGCTCTTGAAAAGCAACCTCATCTCTATGATGCTTGGGTTAATAAGGGTATCGCTTTTCAAAAGTTAGGTCGGTGGGCAGATGCGATCGCTGCTAATAATCAGGCTATCACTCTTTTAAACTCTCCTGTCTCTCCCCCCCTACCCTCTAGTAACACTCTCCAGTTAATTACAGTAGTCTCTGAAACAGATGAATCTGTTGCGGTAACTACACCCCCTCAGTCACAATCTCAGTTACTAGAAGATAATGCAAATCTTGTTCAAGATAATAGTCAAGATTCTACTATTTTAGAAAAAAATTTAGATACTTTTAAATCCCCTCAATTAGCAGCACTACAAGAAACTGAAATAATTGAAAATCAAGAAGATGAAATCAAGCAAATACAATCAGGCCAAGCTTTTGATGTATTAGTAGAAGAAATTCAACATTCTTCTTCACAAATGAATATAGAAAATGAAAATGTAGAAAATCTCGAAAAAGAAAATTCTAATAGGAAAGAAACGAAAATGAATCGCGAAGCTATAACATTGTATAACAAAGGTGTAGAGCAATACAATCAAGGAGATTTGGAAGCAGCCCTTGCTTCTTTTAATGCCGCTCTGGAAATAGAATCTAATGATTATGATTCCTGGAATGGAAAAGGGGCTGTACTTAATGATTTAGGGCGCTATGAAGAGGCTCTTGCAGCATATGAGCGCGCTCTGGAAATTTATCCGGAAGATGAATATGCTTGGAATGGTAAAGGTAATACCCTCTTGGCTATGGGGCGTTATGAAGAAGCTATCAATAGTTATGATCAATGTCTAAATATTGATCCGACTTTTAGCTTTGCTTGGAATGGTAAAGGTGATGCCCTCAGTAATCTGGGGCGCTATGAAGAAGCGATCGCTTGTTATGATAAAGCCCTGGAAATAAATTCTCAATATCCCGCCGCTTATAATAATAAAGGTAGCGCCCTCAGTAATCTGGGGCGCTATGAAGAAGCTCTCGAATGTTATAACCGTACTCTTGAAATTATTCCCGACGATCCTAACGCTTGGCACGGTAAAAGTAAGGCTCTCTGCGATTTAGGGCGCTCTCAAGAAGCGCTCACTTGTTTTGAACAAGCAGTAAAACTTAATCCAAATAATTATGAAACCTGGTTTAACTATGGTATCGCCCTCGGTGACTTGAGCCGCTGGGATGAAGCTATCTCCTGTTGGGATAAGTGTCTGGAAATTAAACCCGATTACCGTCAAGCTTGGGTAAATAAAGGATTAGCATACCAAAAAATTGGGCGCTATGGCGAAGCCCTTGAGGCTAATAAAAAAGCACAAGAATTGGCTACTAGCAGCAATTCCGATTCTTCTGAGTAGCCATTTGGGGATATAAAAGGAAAAGCGATCGCTTTGCTTTATTTTATTGAAAAGCGATCGCTATCTACTGTCAGGGAAACTCGTCAAAATCTAAACTTTAATATTCTGGCACTGATGAATCGATTTCCCGACTCCAAGCCGTAATTCCACCTTTAAGATTTATACCTTCAATTCCAGCTCCTTTAAGAATTTCTAGCGCCTTTGCCGAGCGTCTTCCAGACTTACAATGAGCAATCAATCGGTGACCATTTAGTAATTGTTTTACCTTTTCGACGCCTTCACCACGTTCGATATCTGGTAGAGGCACTAAAACAGCTCCTGGAATTTTAGCAATTTCATACTCATGGGGATCGCGAACATCAATAAGCACAAAATCTTTCGCCCCGCTATCAATAAGCTGCTTTAGCTCTTGTACCGTCATTTCGGGAATTTCCATTTTCCGTTTTTCCTCCTCAACCTTAGCTTGAGTCACACCACAGAAATATTCATAATCTATAAGCTTCTCAATTACCGGGCGCACTGGATTCCGGCGCAGTTTCAACTCACGAAACTTCATTTCTAAAGCATTATATAACAATAAGCGCCCACTGAGAGTTGTGCCTATATTGAGAATAATTTTCACCGTTTCTGTTGCCTGAATAACGCCAATAATTCCAGGCAAAATTCCTAATACTCCGCCCTCTGCACATGAAGGCACCATTCCTGGAGGTGGAGGTTCTGGGTATAAATCCCGATAATTTGGACCATCTTGATAATTAAATACAGTTGCCTGCCCTTCAAACCCAAAAATAGAACCATAAACATTGGGTTTATTTAGCAGTACACAAGCATCATTAACAAGATAGCGAGTGGGGAAATTATCTGTTCCGTCTACAATAACATCATAAGGTTTGAGGATATCTAAAGCATTTTCTGATGTCAAGCGAGTTTCATATATATCAACTTGACAATTGGGATTTATCTCGTGAATACGATTTTTTGCCGATTGAACTTTTGATTTACCTACCCAAGAAACACCGTGAATAATTTGTCGCTGTAGATTAGAAACATCTACAACATCAAAGTCAACAAGCCCAATGCGTCCAATACCTGCAGCCGCTAAATATAATAGTAGGGGCGAACCAAGCCCACCACTACCAATACAAAGTACACTGGCAGCTTTAAGACGCTTTTGCCCATTCAACCCTACTTGAGGCAAAATTAAATGACGTGAATACCTTTCGTATTCTTCTTTAGAGAGTTGAATTTGTTCTAAATTTGGATTAAGCATGATCTTACAGATTATCTAATTTAATTGTAGCGGGAGAAAGATACAGTATCTCCTCTGGCTGAAACTGACGATTATCGTCGAGACACCAACTACGCTCAGCTACAGTTTGACCCTGATGAACGGAAATAATTAAATAAGAATAAATTGGCCAAGCATATTCGCGATCGCATTCTGAGGGTACTGCCGAACTATCTATATGACTATGATAAAATCCAATCACTGCCTGTTGGCGCTCTCGTGCTTCTTTTTGTGCCTTTAACAATATCTTTGGCTCAATAACATACCGATGTCTTTTTGTCAAGGAGGGAGAAGAAAAAAATTCGACAGTAGTTTGAGAATTATAAACATTTTCAGAGGGCCAAACTTCAACAACCATTTTTTCGCTACCCTTAATGTAGCCGAGGAATAAGCCGCAGCACTCTTCAGGGTAAGTGCTTTCAGCATGGGAGCGAATAGCAGCGAGTTGAGCCGTGGAAAGTTTTAAAACCACAGTCGGGCAATATAAAAGACAATAAGGATATTGTAGGCGATCGCCATTTTAAGAGAAAGAAGAAAAAATAAAAATTAGCCAGCAAGTAGCTAAGGCAGAGGTTGCCAGTTGGGATCGCGATTATTACTGGGATGGTTAGTTAGCCTTATCAAAGACAAATCCTTAACAGTGAGACTGTAAATAGAGGGATTACCATTGCGAGCGGAAACAAAAGCAATCCGTGAACCATCGGGAGACCACGTCAGAGTTCCACCAACAGCCAAATCTTTTCCTAGATTTATCTCTTTTGTTCCATCAACATTAACTAAGTAGATATCCCGCTTAGAATTAAAAGCAATTTGCTTACCATCTGGAGACCAAATGGGGAGACCATCTTCTGTTGAAATTTTAGTCAACTTGGTCAGCCCAGAGCCATCACCATTGAGAGTGTAAATAGCATATTTACCATCGCGATCAGAAATAAAGGCAATTTTACCGTTAGCAGGAGACCAAGTGGGGAAGCTATCATCAGCGGGATGGTTAGTCAGTCTTTTAAGACTAGAGCCGTCAACATTAATTATATAGATTTCGCTATTACCATCGCGCTCGGAAACAAAAGCAATCTGTTTTCCATCTGGGGACCAAGTAGGGAAACCATCTTCGGCAGGATCGTTTGTCAGTTTGACAAGCCCAGAGCCGTCGGCATTGATAAGATATATTTCCCCATTTCCATCTTGATAAGAGGCAAAGGCAAGCCGCTGTCCATCAGGGGACCATACTGGCACACCATCATCAGCTGAATTATTCGTCAGTCTTAATAGCCCACTGCCGTCAGCGTTAATTATATAAATTTCATAATTGCCATCGCGTTTAGAAAGAAAAGCAATTTTTTTGCCATCTGGAGACCAAACTGGAAATCTATCTACCGCTGAATTATTCGTCAATCTCTCAAGTCCACTGCCATCGGCGTTCATAATATAAATTTCATAATTGCCGTCACGCTCAGAAGCAAAAGCAATTCGGGAAAGAGTAGGAGAATTGATGGGAGTACAACCACTTGCGATCGCTAATAGCGTTAACCAACCAATCAAAACATTTAATTTTCCCTTTCTGTACATGGTTCTAAAATTTTTATTTTTATTTTTATTCTACTAAATTTATTAACTATTTCCTCTAGCTTTTAATTTATTTTAAAAAATCCAGCCTGCTCTTGTCAAATAAAAAAAAATAGTTTAGATTGAGGAATTATAAATGAAAGCAATTGATAAAATCAAACAAAATAGCAGAAGCTTATAAGGATTTTATCAATTCCTCCTGTAGATTTTAAAAGCACGCTACAGGCAGAGAGAAAAACCTTTACCCTGCTTCTAGCGACTTTTTAATATGAGCCGGGGTGAAATAAAAGCTATGACAGAAAAACACACGCTAGAGGAGGTAAGTGCAGAAAACGAACGTTCTCTCAAGACATTAGCGCGAGCGCTTGCATATTCCAGAGGTGAATTTGCGTTAATTTTAGCACGCTATTCCGACAAGCGATCGCCAGTATTAAGCAGACAAAAGTTGCAAGAACAATACAATATTGCCATTAGAGAGTTAATATTAAAACCGTCAGCCAAGACACTATTATTTAATATTCAAGCGGAAATAGGAGAAGAAACGCCAGAGGCTCTGATGGTATTAGGGTTAGAGTCGGTAATAGAGCTAGACGAAGTACTTAGGCACAGCAATCGTGTGCGGGATCAATTTCGGAATTTATCATTTCCGCTGGTTTTGTGGGTGACAGAGGAAGTATTGCAAAAAATGATTTGGTTAGCTCCAGATTTTAAAAGTTTTGCCACCCGTTCAATTCAATTTCAAAAAGAGACTTGCGAATGAAATACAAAAAAAATAAACCCGGTTTTTGATTCCGGGTTTTCAAAATTTTATTTCTTCAAAAGCCGCAATTTATTTGTGGCGAATGAAATCATAAACCTTAAGATATTCACAGGCGGGATTATACCAGGAATAATCGTACTCCATGCCTTGAATTGCTAGTTTATTGAAAATTTCACGTTTTTCGTACCACAAATCAAGAGCGCGATCAAGAGCAGATTCAAGAGCGCGATGATCAGTTTGGAAAAAGACAAAACCATTACGTTTTTCCGGCGGGTGAATAGTATCATAATCCCAATCAAATACAGTACTAACTAAACCGCCAATACCCCGCACAACTGGAACGGTACCATATCTCATGCCAATCATTTGCGTCAGCCCGCAAGGTTCGTAATTACTGGGAACGACAATAATATCAGCTCCGGCGTAGATTAGGTGAGATAACTCTTCGTTAAAACCGAGTTCTAAATGAGCATCGGGATTATCGTTAAGATATTGTTTTTCGTGCCAAAACCAAGAGTTGATACCATCCTCAGTAGCCGATCCTAAAAGAACAAACTGAGCTCCGCGAAGGAGAGAATAATAAATGGCATAATGGACAAGGTGAACACCTTTTTGATCATCTAAACGACCAACATAACAAACAATAGGCTTATCAGCATGACGCAACCACAGCCGTTCGCGCAGAGCCTTTTTATTTTTCTCTTTTTCTGTGAAAGAATCCTTATTGTAGTGATAGGGGATAAAGCGATCGATTTCTGGATTCCATACCTCATAATCGATGCCATTGAGAATGCCCTTAAACTTATGTTGATGCAAATGCAAGGTATGGCCTAAACCGTAGCCCATATCACTGTGATGAGCTTCCCAGGCGTGGTGGGGGGAAACAGTGGTGACAAAATTAGAGTAAACGATGCCACCTTTCATTAAATTTAAGGCAAAAGGGTTGAAATTATCTCGCAGGCGATCATAATCGAAATAATAGCTTTCTCGATTTAAGCCCGTTCCCCAGAGAACCTCGACCCCCGCAAGTCCTTGATGTTTAAAATTGTGTATAGTGTAGCACACCCGCTGATTCCACATGCCATGATATTTGTAAATCTCGAAAAGTAAGACAGGAACCAAGCCAGTTTGCCAGTCGTGACAGTGAATGACATCGGGCCGTTTATTGGATTGCAAAAGAAATTCTAACGCCGCCTTACTGAAAAACGCAAAGCGCATATTATCGTCTTTGCAACCGTAATAACAGCCTCTGTTAAAGAAATTATCTTCGGAATGCGGCTCAATGAAGAAACATAACCGCCCATGTACCCAGCCGCAGAAGACTGAACAGTGAATAGCGCCGCCGTACCAAGGTACCCACAGATCGCGATAGGCATCGTGAAGACCCCAAATTTGGTCATAGCGCATACAGTCGTACTTAGGCAGAATAATCTCAACACAATGCTGCTGGATTTCTAACTCCCTACTCAACCCATAAACTACATCCCCCAAGCCCCCGGCTTTGATCACAGGAGCACATTCAGAGGCGATTTGGACAATATACATCCCCAATCCTCATCGATAAAAGTCGCCATCCCTACAAAAGATAATATTTTATGGCACTCAACTCAACTTGGCCCTCCACCTCCTGGCGTCATGAGCAAAATTATCTAAAAATTCCTTAATGAAATTTTAAGATAAATTTTAAGATTTGAGGTTTATTTGATGACAAAAAATGTGTTATTCATTAGCAATAGTGGCAAAAAAATAGTATTCAAGTATTTGTAAAAAAAACGTAAAAATAAGTATGGCACTAGACGGCTATCTACTCCGGGAAACTATATATGAAGGAGTTAGAACCATCGTTTATCGTGGGATAAAAGAAAGCGATCGCACTTCAGTAATAGTAAAAACATTAAAATCAGAATACCAAACCTTAGAAGAAATTACGCGGTTAAGACACGAATATCAAATACTGCAAACTCTAGAAGAAATAGAGGGAGTGGTAGAGTCAATAGGGCTAGAAAATTATCAAAATGGATTAGCGATAATTTTAAAAGACTCTGGGGAAGAGTCGCTAAAACAAATAATGGATTCCTGCAAGATTACCCTAAAATTGTTTTTGAAGATAGGGATAGAATTAGCAAAGACGTTACAGGCACTGCATCAAAGAAAGATTATACATAAAGATATAAAGCCGCACAACATACTGATAGACACGAAAACATTTAAAGTCAAAATTATAGACTTTAGTATTGCCACCCGTCTCAGTAGAGAAAATCAAGCGCTCGCGAATCCGCAATTATTAGAAGGCACTCTAGCCTACATGTCGCCAGAGCAAACAGGGCGAATGAATCGCTATATTGACTACCGTACCGATTTTTATTCTCTCGGCATCACCTTTTACGAAATTTTAACAGGGCAATTACCTTTTACAACCGACGATCCAATGGAATTGGTACACTGCCACATAGCCAAACAGCCAATTCCTCCACATCAAATAAAACCAGACATTCCTCTTCCCATATCTGATATAGTAATGAAACTATTAGCAAAAAATGCAGAAGACAGATATCAAAGCGCCTTAGGTTTAAAAATAGATTTAGAAGAATGTCTAGCACAAATAGAAACAACAGGAAAAATAGAAAACTTTATTCCGGCGCAGCGGGATAAATGTGGACAATTTCTCATACCCCAAAAATTATATGGTCGCCAAGCAGAAGTTAAGCAGTTAATAGATACTTTCGAGGAAGTAAGCAGAGGTAATAAAAACTGCTTACTTGTTTCTGGCTACTCCGGCATCGGCAAATCCAGCCTAATTTACGAAATACACAAACCAATAGTAAAGGCGAGAGGATATTTTATCTCCGGGAAATTTGAACAATACAAAAGAAATATTCCTTATGCCGCTTTAGTGCAAGCTTTTTCCGAGTTAGTAAATCAAATTTTAACAGAAACTCCGGAAAAAATAGCAATTTGGAAAGAAAAAATACTCACGGCTGTGGGAGCCAATGGCAAAGTAATTGCCGAAGTAATTCCCGAAATAGAATTACTAATTGGTTCTCAGCCAACCGTGCCTGCTTTACCACCCACTGAATCGCAAAATCGTTTTAATAGAGTAATAAAACAATTTATTCGCGTATTTACGAAAAAAGAACACCCGCTAGTTTTATTTTTAGATGACTTGCAGTGGGCAGATAATTCTTCATTAAAATTAATCGAATTGTTAATAACAGATTCAGAAATAGAATCCTTGTTAATGATAGGCGCCTACCGCGATAACGAAGTAAACCCTACTCACCCTTTAATTCAAACATTGGAAGAAATTCGAGAAAAAGGAGTGAGGGTAAATAATATTGTACTTCAGCCATTGAATTACGATTGTGTCAAGCAATTAGTAGCCGATACACTGCACGATACAGAAAATTCACAAACACTAGCAGAGCTGGTTTTCAAAAGAACTCAGGGAAATCCATTTTTATTGACACAAATGCTTTCGACACTGTATGATGAAAGAATACTGTGGTTTGATTTTAACAAAAATCAATGGAAATGGGATATTGAAGAAATATATGCCCTTGGAATTACTGAAAACAGTGTAGTTGAATTGTTAGCAAGAAATATTCAAAAGTTATCTGAGGAAACAGTAAATATTTTAAAATTAGCTGCATGTATAGGCAATAAATTTAATTTGGACGTGCTAGCAGTTGTCAATGAAAAATCAGCGATCGCAACTGCCAATCAGTTGTGGGAAGCACTACAAATGGGTTTAATTCTGCCTTGTAGTCAAGCATATAAAATTCCTCTATTTTTTGACGAAGCAGAGCAGGGCGTTTTATTTACAGAAGAATTCCGGGTAAGTTACAAATTTTTACATGATCGCGTTCAACAAGCAGCATATTCACTTATTCCAGAAGCAGAGAAAAAAAACACCCATTTAAAAATCGGGAGACTACTGTTGGAGAAAACACCAAAAGAAGCACTAGAAGAAAATATATTTGATATTGTCAACCAGTTGAATATAGGCAGAGAATTGCTGAGTAGTCGTTTACAGAAGGATGAGCTAGCACGCTTAAATTTAATTGCTGGCAAGAAAGCGAAGACAGCAACAGCCTATGAAGTAGCAGCAAAATATTTAAGAGTTGGGTTAGAATTATTGGCAGAAGATAGCTGGCAAAACCAGTATGAATTAACACTAGAGCTTCACGTAGAAGCAACAGAAGCAGAATATTTGAATACCAACTTTGAGCGAGCGCGAGAATTATCTAAAATCATCTTGCAACACGCCGCCACTCTCCTCGATACCATCAAAGTTTACGAAATTATCATTCAATTTTATACTGCGCAAAACCAGATGCAATCAGCCCTCAATACGGGCATAAAAGTTTTAGAAATCCTCGGCATTTCCCTGGAAAAGCAACTCCCCCAGCCTGTAACAGTCGAGCAGTTAAACCTGCTACCAGAAATGACAGATCCGTACAAACTGGCTGCAATGCGTATTCTCAGTAAGCTGATTGCTTCAGCTTTTATTGCAGATCCCGAATTATTTCCGCAGATAATCTATACAATGGTTACCCTATCCGTAAAATATGGAAATTCTTCACTAGCAGCAGTAGGGTATAATTATTTCGGGGCGATTTTATGCGGGCTTGTGGGAGACTTCGAGACGGGATATCGTTTCGGAAAATTAGCAGTAAAAATGGTGGATAAATTTAATGCCAGAGAAATCAAAGGGAAAGTATGGTGTACCTTTAACGTCATGATAAGAGTCTGGAAAGAACATGTGAGAGAAACTATCGCACCGCTGATGGAAGCATTCAACAGCGCCTTGGAAGTCGGAAATTTAGGATATGCTGGATTGTGTTTAAAAGATCGCTGCACATACCTATTTGTGATGGGCGAAAACCTGGAATCAGTCGAGCGCCAGTTTAAAGAATGTATAGATATTCTGTATGAGCTCAAACAAGATTATTGTATTTATTTCGCAAAAGTTTGGCAACAAGTAGTTTCAAATCTCTTGCATCCAGTAGCAGAGCCGACGAAATTGAGCGGCGATAATTTTGACGAAACAACCATGCTGCCGCATTTGATAGCAACGAAAAATCGCACGTCTCTATTTTCGGCTTACTTGGCAAAAGGAATGTTACTTTACCTTTTCAAAGACTATGCACAAGCCCTAGAAAATTTAAAATTAGCTGCTCAACATTTTTTCAGGGCAGAAATGAAATATATTACCGTGGGTGTGCACAACTTTTATTCATCGCTTGCGGCTTTAGCTCTATATGTGAATGCTAGCCCAGATGAACAAAAAATATACGCAGAGCAAATAGAAACAAATCAGAAAGAAATGCGTCAGTGGGGAGAGCATTCGCCGTCTAACTTCAAGCATAAATATGAGCTAGTAGAAGCGGTACGAAATGGAATTTTAGGAAAATATTTAGAAGCAATGGAGTTGTTTGATAGCGCCATTGCCGGAGCAAAAGCACAGGGTTATATTCAAGAAGAAGCCCTAGCCTACGAATTGGCAGCAGAATTTTATCTTGCCCTTGGCAGAGAAAAAATTGCTAAAACCTACTTGACGGAAGCATATTATACTTATATTCGCTGGGGAGCTATAACGAAAGTCAGAGATTTAGAAAAACGCTACCCTCACTTATTTATTAGTAATACTGTAAATAACAATATAATAGGCAGCGATTTAAAGCAAATCATTACTACAACTGGCGGGAATTCCCAACTGCTGGATTTAACAACAGTTATCAAAGCATCTCAAGCTATTTCTAGTGAGATGGTACTAAGTAATCTGCTTGAGAAGTTAATAAAAATAGCGATTGAAAATGCAGGAGCGACGAGGGGATGTTGGTTGGAAAAACGCGAAAGTCAATGGTTGATAGAAGCAGAAGGAACCCTGGCTCCAGAAGAAGTGACTGTGTTGCAAGAAGCTATCCCGATAGAGAATAGTCAGAATTTACCAAAAGCCGTTATTTACTATGTGGAAAGAACGAGAAAACCTCTCGTTTTAGATGAGGCTGCCCACACTAAAAATTTTGCCAGCGATCCTTATATTGCTACTAAGCAGCCTAAATCTATTTTATGTGTGCCAGTTATATATAAAGGTAGACTAAATGGAATTCTTTATTTGGAAAATCATTTGACGACGGGGGTTTTTACAAGCGAGCGCATCGAAATTCTTAAAGTTTTATCTTCTCAAGTTTCTATTTCTATAGAAAATGCACGTTTATACCAAAAAGAGCAAGAGAAATCAAGACAGCTTGAAAAATATCTGCATGAATTGCAGCAAACACAGGCGCAACTGGTACATACTGAAAAGATATCGAGTTTGGGGCAACTGGTAGCGGGAATCGCTCACGAGGTGAATAATCCGGTGAACTTTATTTCTGGCAATTTGAATTACGCAATGGAATACGCCCAAAATGCGATCGCGCTAATTAATCTTTATCGGAAAGAATATCCTAATCCACCAGCTGTAATTGCAGAGGCGATTGCCAATTTTGAACTTGATTATCTCATTGAAGACTTGCCGCATATTATAGACTCTATGCGCCTTGGCATTGAGCGCATCCGAGAGCTCATGCAGTCGCTGCGCAACTTCTCGCGCATTGATTCTGAGAAAAAACTTGCTGATATACATGCTGGTATTGATAGTACCCTGACGATTTTGCAGCACCGCCTGAAACCAAAAGGAGAAGCTAAGGGGATTAAGGTAGTTAAAGAATATGGTAATTTGCCGAAAGTTTTGTGTTATGCCGGGCAGTTGAATCAGGTTTTTATGAATATTTTAGCAAATGCGATCGATGCGATGGAAAGCGCTCGCCTAAGCTCAGAAAAGCAAATTTATATTCGTACTGAGTTGCAATGCCACAATAGCGATAATCAATTGGCAATTATTCGGATAAAAGATAATGGCCCAGGCATGACTGAAGAAGTGCGACAAAAATTATTTCAACCCTTTTTTACTACAAAACCAGAGGGGAAAGGTACAGGATTGGGGCTAGCGATCGCTCATCAAATCGTTGTAGAAAAACATCAAGGTTATTTAGAGTGTATTTCCGCACCCGGAGAGGGGGCAGAATTTGTGATTGCTATTCCTATACAGCAACACGAAGGTTGAGTTAGTAATCTTGCCACTTCTGCCACTCCAGCTCTTCAAGCGCCGCTATTGCTTTTGATGTAGCTGCGATCGCTTTCTTTAAAAACTCCTGCCAGAGTCTTTCACCGTTTTGTTTATTGGCAAATACTTTTGTTTGAGCATTAGTCCATTTGAAATCCTGCCATCTTTCTCCTGCTTCGGGGATAAACCCATCTTTATCAGCGTATTCCTGTAGCATTCCACTGACTGGACCAAAATCGAAGATGTGAAACGACATTTGCAAGTCCTCTTTTTTGAGCATGCGACAATTCTCAAATGCCGAATGGCCACATCTTTTAAGTATATATGCTACTTAAACAGTAGGGTAAACCACTAAAAATTTAAAAGGTTTTCTTAATATTTTAATATTGGTTTGTAAAAAATTGTAAAAATATTCGTTTTTGGCTACTATCTGTTTTATAAATTTTATAACTAGTGTTTGACAGACTCAAGTCAAGGCCGGCAAATCTAGAAATTTTCTTAAATTTTGAATATAATTAGTGAGGTTAAGATAGCATGAGAGAAGACAGTAACACATCTATTCTCATTTATATTGTGGGAGGTTTTGTACTATTAGTAGGGGTGATAATATTCAAGCCCTTTGTAATAGTAAATGCAGGCGAAAGGGGCGTAGTAATGCAATTCGGAAAAGTCCAGGAGACGATTTTAGATGAAGGCATACATCCGATATTACCAATTGTAACCTCTGTAAAAACAATCAGCGTCAGAGTACAAAAGAATGACGTAAAAGCAGAGGCAGCTTCAAAAGATTTGCAAAATGTTAATATGGATGTAGCAGTAAATTGGCACATCGAGCCAAAAAGAGTGAATGAAGTATTTCAGAGGGTGGGGGATGAAAATGAAATTATCAACCGGATTATTTCTCCAGCAGTATCTGAAGTTGTTAAAGCGGCAACGGCAAAAAAAACTGCTGAAGAGATTATTACAAAGCGTACTGAGCTGAAACAAGAAATTGACAATCAACTGAGAGATAGGTTATTATCTTATGGAGTGATACTGGATGACGTATCATTAGTGAATGTGGGATTTTCGCCGGAGTTTTCTAAAGCAATTGAAGCCAAACAAATAGCAGAGCAGGAAGCAAAAAGGGCTGATTTTATTGCTTTGAAAGCAGAGAAAGATGCTCAGGCAGAAATAAATCGTGCTAAAGGTCAAGCAGAGGCACAACGATTGCGGCGCCAAACTTTAACGTCTGAATTACTGCAACAGCAGGCGATCGAAAAATGGGATGGTCGTTTTCCAATCGTGATGGGCGGTAATGGGGTGTTGCCATTTATTAATATAGAGGCAAATAATTTAGGGGGAGCAGAAAATAAACGATAATTAGATAGATAATTAGATATGATTACAGCATGAGTTGAGAGAAAAGATTGTGAAGTCGAGAAATATAAGTTATATTGTAGGAGCGAGCGCAGCAGTTTTGGCACTCCTGCTAATAGTCTTTCAGCCCTTTGTAATTGTTAACGCAGGCGAACGGGGAGTGATGATGAAATTCGGGCAGGTTCAGGAAAAAGTACTCGATGAAGGGCTGCACTTTATAATTCCGATAGTAAACACAGTCGAGAGACTAAGTGTGCGGGTGCAAAAACACCAAATACCTGCAGAAGCTGCATCGAAAGATTTACAAGATGTTTATACAGACGTGGCCTTAAACTGGCACATTGTTCCGGAAAAAGTTAACAAAGTTTTCCAACAGGTGGGAAATGAAGGGCAAATAGTGCAGCGAATTATAAACCCAGCTATCGAAGAAGTGCTGAAAGCCGTCATGGCACAGTACACAGCTGAGCAAATTATAACTAGGCGGGGAGAAGTTAAAGCAGGTATTGACGATTTATTGACGTCGCGACTAGCAAATTATAATGTTGCGGTGGATGATATTTCTCTTGTAAATATTCATTTCTCAAAGCGGTTTAGCGAGGCGGTGGAAGCAAAACAAATTGCTGAACAAGATGCTAAACGTGCTGAGTTTATAGCCCTCAAGGCTATGAAAGAAGCAGAAGCAGAAATTAACCGCGCTAAGGGGCAGGCAGAAGCGCAGCGACTTCTCAGAGAAAATCTAACGCCGGAAATCTTGCAAAAACAGGCGATCGAAAAATGGGATGGTCATTTTCCGATGGTATTGGGTGGCAACGGTGCCCTGCCTTTTATCAATCTGGATACGGCAAAATCGCCGATACAAAAGTAGTAGTTGATACAGTTAGATGGATGCCAAAAATCTCTCTTAAGAAGTTATTAAGAAAATGGCAGAGAAGGTATTTTGAGGGATAAATTGAAATTGATAAGATCCCTCCTAACTGTGTCCCAGCCCCGTATGTAAATATGGGGCTTTTATTACCAGTTTTTATTTTTTTTATTTATGCAATCTTTTTTACCTTTCGCTGCCATTCTCTTGGGAATTTTATTTCCCTCAGCTCACGTCTATTCTTTTCTTATTCAATATCTGCTGATGAGCGTTCTTTTTTTTGCTTTTTTAACCGCTAAAATAGATAAATTTTATTTCCAGACAATTTGGGTAGCGATCGCTAATCTTTCTATTGCTTTTTCCGCCTACTTTCTTTTATCTACTTTCAACTCAGAGTTAGCTTTTGTCTCTTTTATCACAGCCATCAGCCCTACTGCTATCTCAGCCCCCGCAATTATCAGTTTTTTAAAGGGAAATGTCGATTACGTTATTTCAGTAATTCTTACTAATAGTATTGTAGCCACCATCCTTCCTTTTATTATACCCTTTATTCATCCCGGCCATCTCATCTCTACTCAAAAATTATTTTTCTCTATTTTATTTTTATTTTTTACCCCGCTTGTTTTATCTCGCTTACTCAAAATTATATCTTTTGATTTATTTTGTTACTTAATAAAAATAAAAAAAATTGGCTTTTATACTTGGATTCTCATACTATTTATAGCTAGTGCAAAAGCAACACATTTTATTTTAGAAGAATCAAATGCATCACTTGGGATGATTACTGCGATCGCTATCATATCCTTAATTATATGCGCAGTAAACTTCCAGGTAGGTAGATTTATCGGCGGTAAAGAATTCGCGCAGGAAGCAAGCCAATCCCTCGGACAAAAAAATACTATGTTTACTGTCTGGCTTTCTCTTTCTCTCCTCAATCCAATAGTTGCCCTAGGTCCGATGTTTTATATACTTTACCACAATCTCTACAATTCTTATCAATTGATACAGATAAAAAATAAAAAGCCCAATGCTTAGTTTACCCACCCCAAGTAAATGACTGTATCAAGTAATACTAAAATGCAGCCCTGGAGCAGCTAATATAAAAAATGCCAATAAGCCAAAATAAACCACCATGCGGCTAGAGCAATTGCAAGCATTTCTAGCAGTCGCCGAAACCGGCAGTTTTCAGCAAGCGGCACGAAAATGTGGAGTTACTCAATCAACCATCAGCCGACAAATCCAGGGGCTGGAAACCGCCTTAGGTTTACCTTTATTCCACCGCTCAGCGCAGGCAAAATTGACCATAGGGGGAGAGCGATTCTTCCCCCACGCCCGCAAAATCTATCAGGAGTGGCAAATAGCACAGCAGGAATTAGCAGACTTACTTGCCGGGAAACAACCAGAATTGTGTGTGGCAGCAATTCACTCAGTATGCGCCTATTGTTTACCGCCAGTACTGCAAAAATTTGTACAGAATTATCCAGAAGTACAGTTGCGGGTGACATCTCTGGGAAGCGATCGCGCCTTGAAAGTACTCAAAGATGGGCTAGTAGACATAGCGCTAGTGATGAACAATCGCTTCTTAACCGCAAGCCCAGAAATGGTGGTAGAAATTCTCTATAACGAGCCGCTAGAAATCCTCATGGCAGCCAATCACCCCCTGACGCAATACGAAACAGTACCATGGGCAGAATTGGGGCGCTATCCGCAAGTGGTTTTCAAAGACGGCTATGGAATGCAGCGTTTGGTGCAAGAACAATTCGAGCGCCGGGGCATAAAGCTAAAAGTGGCTTTAGAGCTGAATACCCTCGATGCCTTTCGCGGGGTGGTGCGCCAGGGAGAACAAATTGCCTTGCTACCACAGTTAGCACTGGTGGAAGCAAGTAATGATCCAAGTCTAGCCATTCGCCCCCTTGCAACCGGCTCGGGATTTTCGGAACCTCCCCTGACTCGTCAAGTGGTATTGGTGACAACCCGCGATCGCCTACTGCTTCCTCCGATTAAACACTTTTACGAAATTGCCAGGAAATTAGTGCCTGTACAGTTTGCAGAATTAACTAGAAAAAAACTCTGCAATACCTTCACACTCAAGGGGCGTCATACCTTTAGTTAAAGTAATTAAAGTCGGTAATTATGAGCGATGCATTCAGGGAATTGCTGCGTAAAATCGGCAGCGGTAAGCACACAAGCGAAAATTTAACCCGCGCTGAAGCAGAAGCAGCTATCCGGATGATATTGCAGCAGGAAGCAACACCGGCACAGATAGGAGCGTTTCTAATCGCTCACCGCATCAAGCGGCTAACTGGCGAAGAATTGGCAGGAATGTTAGATGCTTACGATAAATTAGGACCGAAATTACAAGCGCTCGCACCCTCGCAACCAGTTGCAGTTTTAGGCTGCCCCTACGATGGACACTCGCGATATGCACCAATCACACCACTAACGGCACTGATTCTAGCAGCAGCAGGCATTGCCGTAGTGCAGCACGGAGGCGAGCGCATGCCCACCAAAGAAGGCACACCCCTAATAGAAATCTGGCAGGGTTTGGGCGTCAACTGGCATCGCCTTTCCCTAAAACAGTGCCAGCAAGTATTTGAGAAAACTCTAGTAGGATTCGTCTACCTGCCCACACACTTTCCCCTCGCCCATAAAATCGTTCCCTACCGCTCCCAAATCGGCAAACGCCCCCCTCTGGCAACTTTAGAATTAATATGGAGTCCTTACTCTGGCGACGCTCACATCTTTTCTGGCTTCGTGCATCCCCCCACAGAAAACTTTTTCCGAGAAGCCCACGCACTCCGAGGCACCCGCCACTTCACTACCGTCAAAGGATTAGAAGGCAGTTGCGACTTACCGCGCGCTCGCACCGCTATTATCGGCACTTGCTCTTTGGATAGCGATGGAAAACCTCACTTCCAGCGCCTCTTATTGCCCGCCCACGACTACGGCTTCCAAGGAAATGACGTTCCCCTCTCTTCCACCCCCGAACTTGTAGAACAAATACACAGCGTATTGCAAGGCAAACCCTCGGAATTGATGAAATCTGCTATCTGGAATGGCGGCTTTTATCTCTGGCGCTGCGGCGTATGCACAGACTTGAAAGCAGGATTTGCCAAAGCTGAAGCTTTACTCTCTGGCGGTGAGGCTGCTGCAAAATTGCAGGAAATTAATGGGGCGCTAAAATAGCTTGTGTATTCATCCGGAAATGCTGAATTCGTTCTCACATTCTACACTCCACACAGCACATTCTAGAGTTCCTCTCGCGGCACTTATTCTCGCCGGCGGAAAAAGTTCGCGCATGGGAAAGGATAAAGCATTGATTGTTTGGGAAGGAATACCTATGCTGCAGCGAGTCTGTAACGTGGCAGTAGAATGTGGAGCAGTGGTTTATATTCTTACGCCCTGGGTTGAGCGCTATCAGGGAATTGTTAAGCAAAAGTGTTTCTGGCTGCTGGAAACTCAGCCCCACCAAGGACCACTTGTCGCTCTGGCGCAAGGATTGGCGGCAATTTCCGCAGAGTGGGTTTTATTGTTGGCGTGCGATATGCCTTTATTGCAGGTTGATATTCTCAAGGGTTGGGTGCAGCAGTTAAGTGAAGTTTCTGAAGAAATTTTGGCAGTAGTACCCCTACACTCTTTTGGATGGGAACCTTTGTGCGGTTTCTATCGAACAAGGGCACAGGAAGATTTGCAGGATTTTATCGCCCAAGGGGGTCGCTCCCTACAGCACTGGCTCGCTCGCCTTCCAGTTAAGCCCCTGTCAGTTGGCACCAAAGAAGCGCAAATGTTGCACAATTGCAATACACCAGAAGATTTATAAAAACCCGGTTTCTTTAAAAAATCTGGTTGTTAAGCAAATGACTTAATAAGGAGGCTCGTTCTGATAATCATATTCATCGTGGTAATTGTAATCATTAGAAATTCCCTGCTTGTTATCAAAATTGACCAATTCCGCCTTGGGGATTTCTTGACAAAAATCTTTGTATTCTTCAAATATTTTTTCAAGCAGAAACGACTCATCAGAATTGGACGGAATCAGATAATTAGTGACGTTTTTAAAACTCGGACGTTCGTATCCAGTGGTCTCGCATATCCAAACGGTATTTGACCCTATTACTTTTTTTACAGCCTCGAAAATCGGGCAAAAAATACCGTGGGCGTGAAAAAGAGGTCCTTTGGTTACACAGGGTTGATTACGGTATTCGGCATAGGCTTTTTCAAGATCTACAGTGAAACCTGATGTCGCTTCTCCCATTTTGGAATGGCGATAAGCTATAGCAAAACTAACACCGGCAGCACCGCTTAGCGTCAAGCGCAAAGGAATAGAGTGGAGAAATTTTTTGTCATATCCAACGAAGAAAATTAGGTACCGGGTGAAGGTTTTGAATTTGAGGCGCGCGGCTTTGAAAACACCGTAGTGATCCATCAAACGCCCTAGGTTGTCGCCAGTTTCTCGATCTTTGATACAGATTGGACCACGCCGCACAATCACTAAGCGAGGACGGCTGCTGATAAACAGGGTTGCGACATTGCCATTACTGAATTCGTGTTCGATTTGCTGCCAATTTTCATCGGGCTTGAAGCCTGCCGCCTGAGCTTGATTTAGTTTGATCGCTAATCCGTAAGGCTTGATACCATCAAGGCTGAATTGGGGGTTGATCATTTGACACCAAGGAAGGGTATTCGCAGGCGGTGCTTTGAATTTTTCATCGTCGAAATCAAAAATTTCAGTTTTTTTCATGTCTATTGTTTGATTTCTTTCCTTAGCAAGCAGGTTAGGCGGCGCTTTCTTACAGACTGCAGGCGCTCGCTCTTTTCTTTTTCCAAAAATAATCTTCTAACATTTTTTCTTTTGTTTTTCAAGTCAATTTTCCCCTTGTTTCTTTATTTCTACCCCCTCTCTCACCACAGTAAGCCTCAAACAACTGCAGTAGCCGCGCCGCATCAATCCCAAAAACAAAAAAAAGGACAGCTTGAAGGTGGCCAGCATTCCTTGACGCCCACTTGTTAATTGTAGCAAATAAAGCACTAAAATCTATCTATCCCTTAAAGGGATGGGCTGGCGCGCATCTCTGGTAAAATTTCTGAATTCGCTGATAAATTATTTCAAATTTAAGATATCGATATGACACTATCGAGGGATTTGTGGCAAGCTAATCAAGATATTGCAAGCGCTTGTTTAAAACATCCTTTCGTACAAGGAATCGCCACAGGCACTCTGCCTAAAAGCCTATTTGCCTATTATGTCGGGCAAGATACCTTTTTTCTCCAAGCCTTTGCCCGCGCCTATAGTATCGCTGCTGCTAAAGCACCCGACTGGGAAGGATTTATCGTTTTCCACTCCCTCGCCAACGGCGTCTTGGCAGAATTAAAACTGCATCAGAGCTATGCAGCCCAATGGGGAGTTGACTTGCGCGTCGTTTCCCCAAATCCGGCAACGCGACGCTATACCGACTTCTTGCTGGCTACAGCTTGGAGTTATGATGTCGGCTTGACGGCAGCAGCAATGGCTCCCTGCATGAGATTGTATGCTTATTTAGGCCAAGAATTGGCCAAAAATGGGATTCCAGAACACCTATATGCAGACTGGATTCGCACATACAGCAGTGCAGAGTTCGTTCCCTTGGCGCAACAATTGGAAAGTTTGCTTGACTGTTACACTAAGGCGGCAGAAGCTGCGCATTCCACCTATCGCTATGCTATGCAGTGCGAACTAGACTTTTTCCAAGCAGCTTGGAATGCAGAAAATAATTATAATTAACCACTTTTACTGTTCCATTTTTATTGGAAATTTTTTCTAAATAATCCATGACTGTTTCTAGATACATTTGTCTGGGATTTTTGGCTATAATCGCTTTAGGTACTTTCCTATTAATGTTGCCATTTTCCATGAGTAATGGCTCATGGAGCGATCCTATTACGGCACTTTTTACTGCCACTTCTGCTGTTTGTGTTACTGGTTTGTCTGTCGTCGATGTCGGAAAAGATTATTCCTTTTTTGGACAGTTAGTTTTGCTTTTTCTCGTTCAAGTGGGTGGTTTGGGCTACATGACTGTAACCACCTTTTTACTTTTGTTAGTTGGTCGCAAATTTGGCTTGCGAGACAAAATCGCTATTCAACAATCCCTCGATGAACCCGGTATGGCTGGGGTGTTGGAGTTAGTTAAGTCAATTATAGGTATGACGCTTTTTTTTGAAATCAGCGGCGTCTTTCTGTTGATGTTGCGTTTCGTTCCGGATTTGGGCTTTCGAGAAGGAGTATGGTCGGCAATTTTTCACAGCGTGAGTTCTTTTAATAATGCCGGATTTAGTTTGTTTCCCGATAGCTTAATTCGCTACGCTCGTTCGCCAATCGTCAACTTTACTGTAACTTTTTTAATTATATTTGGCGGCATTGGCTATAAGGTAATTATGGAAATTTACTTGTGGCTACAGTGCCGCTTTTCAAAAAAGTCTGCTTGTATTGTTTTTTCTCTAAATTTTAAGATAGTAACAACTACAAGTATAACATTATTAATTTTAGGTACTTTGGCTATTTTAGCAACAGAATACAATAATAGCGGCACTTTTGGAAGTTTTAGCTGGCAGGAAAAAATTATGGCAGCTTGGTTTCAATCAGTGACGCCACGCACCGCTGGTTTTAATACTATTGCAATTGACAAAATGACGACTGCTGGTCTATTTATTACGATTGGACTGATGTTTATCGGTGCTAGTCCGGGGAGTACTGGCGGCGGAATTAAAACTACAACTATAAGGGTGTTATATAGTTGTACTAAAGCTGTGCTGCAAGGAAGGGAAGAAGTGGAATGTTATCAGCGACAAATCCCTATAGTGTTGATTTTAAAGGCAATTGGCGTGACGTTTGGCTCCCTTATGGTGGTAATTATTTCAACGGTTTTGATTGCACTAAGCGATCCAAAATTTCAATTTATCCAAATCCTGTTTGAGGCAGTGTCGGCGTTTGCTACGGTTGGGCTTTCTACGGGGATCACGGCAAGTATTTCTACTTTCGGTAAGCTGGTGCTGATTGCTACTATGTATGTGGGGCGGGTAGGCGTGCTGCTGCTAATGGGGGCGCTTTTGGGAGATCCCAAACCAAGTGGTGTCCGCTATCCAGAGGAGAATTTATTTGTAGGGTAGCGATCGCAGCCAGAGGAACTTGCTAAGCTATAAAATCATATACTTACACAGAAAAACCGGTTTTGAGTCCAAAATTGAGCCGTGAATTTATCGTCTCTGAGTTTCTTCCGCAATCTCCGCACAGAAAAAAGGCAATTTGCCGTTATTGGTTTAGGTCGCTTCGGAAGAGCTGTCTGCGCTACGCTCCACGGTTTGGGCTACGAAGTTATGGGGATCGATGCCGATGAAAAGCGAGTAGCTAGAGTGCTAAGCGATCGCATCGCCACTCACGCACTGGAATTAGACTCCACTGACTTTACTGCCCTTAAAGAAGCAGGAGTTTTTGAACTCGATACCGTAATTGTAGCGATTGGCAATTATCTCGAAGCTAGCATCATCACCACCCTTAATTTAAAAGAAGGCGGCGTCAAAAACGTGGTGACAAAGGCATCTTCTGAAATCCATGAAAAGCTCCTCAAAAAAGTCGGCGCAGATCTTGTCGTATTCCCCGAACACGAGATGGGCTGCACTCTAGCCCGAAGCATTACCAAACCTAGTATTCTCGATCGCTTTGAACTAGATCCTGAAAACAGTATTGTAGAAGTTATTGTTCCTGAGGAATTTCACGGCAAAACAATTGCAGACTTGCAATTGCGCAGCCGCTACGGGCTAAATTTGCTGGCAGTGAGCCAAAATAATAAATTTATCATCAATCCCCCGCCAGACGCCCGTCTAATCGGAGGTACGGCAATGGTGGTTATAGGCTCTAATAAGGATATTGAACGTTTGCCAATCTAATAAGTATTTTTTAAGCTAAAAAGGTTCAGATTCGCTATTATTGATGATTTTTTGTAGGCAGGGAAAATGAAAGCCAATATATTTAAAATTTGGGAAATAAAAATTAAAAACGGCACGTTATATTCTTCTTTAATTAAAATTAATTTACCTACCGAAAGTGAATAGTAGTTGACGCTTGTTGAAAACAAGAGATTAAGGTAAACTAACTGAGGATTTTTAAAACAATGCTTGAAAATGGACTTCAACCTGCTATTCAGTCAACCCATTGTTCAATTACTGCTGGGATTAATTTCAATCGTCTTCGCCGAAGTGGTGCGAGATATTTATCACATTGCAGGGCATTACTGGAAACCTTTACAGAATTTTCATAACTTGCACCACAAAGCCTACCGCCCTGATTTGAGTATAACGAGCTTGGAAGCGTATAAAAAAGCACAGTTGTATAATGACGTGCCGGAAGCATTCGTGATGCTGGGGGCAACAGCTTTGGTTGCTGAAATCTCCCGAAACTATGGGATGTGGTTCGGTTGTCTCTATTCTCTCATGTTTTTAATTCCTGCGCTTGCCCGTTCACAAGGTTTTCTGCTAGTCACTGATTTCAGCCATAAGCAAGGGGAACTGGTGGATATTCCTTCCTTTTGGATAGTAAATCGTACCTATCACTGGCGGCATCATTTCGATCGCGGTGATGCCTACTTTTGTGGATATTTCACATTGGTAGATAAGATATTAGGAACAAGTCTATCCCTGAAAGGAAAAGTAGTGGCAATTACTGGCTCCTCCGGTACTTTGGGAAGGGCACTAATTGAAGAATTGTTGCTTCAGGGCGCGAAAATTATTGCCATTACCACCGCTAGCGACGCCCAATTTCAGCCAGAAGTTGAGGTTTGGCAGTGGCAGTTAGGGGCTGAGGATGAATTAGCAGAAAGATTGAAAAAAATTGATATACTCATCATCAATCACGGCATTAATGTTTACGGCGATCGCACTTATACAGCCATACAAAAAAGTTATCAAGTCAACACTTTTTCTGTATTAAAATTAACAGAATTATTTCTGCAAACGGTAACGCAATCTTCTCACAAAGCCATCAAAGAAGTCTGGATCAACACCTCAGAAGCAGAAGTAAATCCAGCATTTAGCCCCCTGTATGAACTTTCTAAAAGAACCATAGGTGACTTGATTACCCTGCGTCGATTAGATGCTCCCTGCGTCATCCGCAAATTGGTTTTAGGACCTTTTAAAAGTCAGTTAAATCCTTATGGCGTTATGTCAGCTCGATGGGTAGCTTGGGCAATAGTAGCCCTTGCCAAGCGGGATTTCCGCAACATTATTGTCACTATCAATCCGATTACTTATATCGCCTTTCCAATTAAGGAGTTTTTCCAGTCTCTCTATTTTAGCTTGTTTACAAAATCAACCGAGAAGTAAGAATTTTTTATAAGGCAATGAAAAGTTCAAGCGATCGCAATCCCGTGCTACTAATTCACGGACTTTGGGATACTAAATCAATTTTTAAAACAATGACTGCTTATTTAAGCAGTTTGGGTTGGATAGTTTACAGCCTCGATTTAATTCCTAATAATGGCGACGCCAGGCTTGAAGTACTGGCGCAGCAAGTGGCGGATTTTGTCGCTTCCACTTTTGACTCACAACAGCCTTTCGATCTCGTTGGTTACAGCATGGGGGCGCTCGTAAGCCGCTATTACATTCAGCGGTTGGGAGGAATTGAACGCGTGCAGCGCTTTGTCACTATTGCTGCCCCGCACCACGGCACTATCACCGCTTATGCGACACGCAAACCGGGTTGTGTTCAAATGCAACCAAATAGTGCTTTTCTCAATGATTTAAATCAAGATGTCTCTCGGCTCCAAAAGTTGAATTTTACATCAATTTGGACACCGTTTGACATGATGATTGTGCCGTCAATCAGTTCTAAATTGCCGGTGGGCAAAAATGTGTTGGTGCCGGTGGCAATGCATCATTTGATGATTACAGATAAAAATAGTCTCAATGCTGTTGCCGAAGCCCTAGCTTCACCAATTCAGCACTCCCCCTCATCAGAGGCATTACTAGGCAAAATCAAATCGAATCCCCTACCCTAGCAAATTCGCGCTCGCCAAAAATTGCCTCGTAGTGAACGTAATACTTAAACTCCAGTAAATTGTAAAATGGATCTTCTAAAAAAAACGTGTAGTGTTCGGCTGGCATTCCGGGAAATCGGCGCTTGGCTTTTTCTCGGAATGTTAACTGTTTTTCCTGCGCCCGTTTCAGCAAAGTTTCCCAATCTGCTTCCTCGGTGAAGATTAAGCCAAAATGTCGGGGATAGATTGTTTTTTGGGGTGTTAGGGGTTCGTTTGTTACATGGGCAACAATTTGATGCCCGTAGAGATTCAGAATCACTGAGCTGGGGCTTTCTCTTCCAACTTCGCACCCTAACCCCTCCACATAAAAAGCTTTTGTCTGGGCAATATCTTTGACGGGAAAAGCAAGATGAAATAAGACAGAGTTAGTTTTTTTGTTCATTGTTTTATAGTTATTTGGTTTTAACGATATATTTTAGAAAAACAGGGGCTTTTTCTGGGGCAAAATCAGTTAGGCTGTTAATATTCTGGCAAAACTAAAAAACTGCGGGTTTATTACATATGTTGGAGCTTATTTTTTCTTTAAATCCCTGGGTATTAGCGAGCGCTCTCAACACTATTTTGCTTGCTCTTGCCTTTCTCGCCCCTAAAAAACTCCTTACTCCTGCCGGTTTGCTGCACGCTTGGGCATTAGGCGTTATCCTCTGGGGTACTTTGGGCTGGCAAGGTTATGTTGTGGTAATGTTTTATTTTCTCGTCGGTTCTGGCGTCACCCGCCTCGGCATAGCTGAAAAAGAAGCTGCTGGAATTGCTGAAAAGCGCTCTGGTGTTAGAGGACCAGAAAACGTTTGGGGTTCTGCCTTAACTGGCACAATTTGTGCTTTATCTGTTTATATTATAACTTTGTTTTTCTCTGATGTCAAGTGGTTAGTACCATTTTTTTTATTGGGATATGTTGCGAGTTTCAGTACCAAATTATCCGACACTTGCGCCAGTGAAGTGGGAAAAGTTTACGGCAAACAGACATTTCTGATTACCACTTTACAGCCGGTGCCCAAAGGTACGGAAGGAGCAGTCAGTTTAGAGGGTACGCTTGCTGGAGTAGTAGCTTCTTTTGCGCTCGCATTAGTAGGCTGGAGTGTCGGTATGATTAATTTTACAGGTATATTTTTTTGTATGCTTGCTGCCTTTATCGCCACAAATTTAGAAAGCATTATCGGCGCCACTCTGCAAAATAAATTTAACTTTCTTACCAATGAAATAGTTAATTTTATTAACACTTTTATAGGAGCTATTGTTGCCATTTTAATCGCTTTTGCATGGAATTCCTGGCAGTTATTATAATTTTACCTCAAAAAATAGGGATGATGCCTTAAACACCATCCCCATTTAGTTTAGTTATCAATTAATCCGCTTGCTTGAACACACAGTAGAGGCATCAAACACTAAGATTAAATTTGTGGCACAAATTGTTCTTTTTCAGGCACATCCACATATTCAGCCACAATTTGGCGGAACTCTTCCCCGTCAATAGTTTCTTTTTCTATCAACAAGTCAACCAAGCGATCAATCACCACTCGGTTTTCCCGAATAATCCGCTTCGCTTCATTGTAGCAACTTTCTACAATAGAACGCACAGCCACATCGATGCGAGAAGCAATTTCTTCAGAGTATTCTGAGCGCATCATCAAATCGCGACCTAAAAATATCTCGCCCTGTTGACTTTCCAGAGAAAGTGGCCCAAGTTCAGACATGCCGAAGCGCGTCACCATTTGCCGCGCCATGCTTGTCACCTGCTGCAAGTCATTACCTGCGCCGGTAGTGACTTCTGCATCTCCGAAGATTACCTCTTCTGCGGCGCGCCCGCCCAGAGCGGCGGTGATGCGAGCCTTCAACTGGGAGCGAGAAATTAAACTTTCTTCTTCTCCCGGCATGAACCAAGTCAAACCGCGAGCTTGCCCGCGTGGCACTAAAGTGACTTTCTGTACGGGATCGTGATCTTTGAGCAGGGTACCGACGAGGGCGTGTCCGATTTCGTGATAGGCAATCAGCCGCTTACTCTTGCTGTCAACTAAGGGAGTGCCTTCCATTCCCGCCACGACGCGATCAATAGCATCGTCAATTTCGAGCATGGTAATAGCTTCTTTGCGGCGGCGAGCAGTTAAAATCGCTGCTTCGTTGAGTAGGTTAGCTAAGTCAGCGCCGCTGAAGCCGGGAGTACGGCGGGCGATCGCTTCTAGAGACACTTCTGGTGCTAGTTTCTTATTGCGAGCGTGGACATTGAGAATTGCCAAACGACCTTTAATATCGGGAGTATCTACTGTCACTTGTCGGTCGAAACGACCCGGACGTAACAGTGCTGCATCCAGCACGTCAGGGCGGTTCGTTGCCGCTATCACAATGATGCCGGTATTACCTTCAAACCCGTCCATTTCTGTTAGTAACTGGTTAAGGGTTTGTTCCCGTTCGTCGTTGCCACCGCCAATGCCAGCTCCCCGCTGACGACCTACGGCGTCAATTTCATCTATAAATATAATGCAGGGAGCGTTTTCTTTTGCCTTTTTGAACAAGTCGCGCACTCGCGAGGCACCAACGCCAACGAACATTTCCACGAATTCTGAACCGGAAATGCTGAAGAAGGGAACTCCGGCTTCACCTGCGATCGCTTTAGCCAGAAGAGTCTTACCGGTTCCTGGAGGACCTACCAACAGCACCCCTTTAGGAATGCGAGCGCCCACCGCTGTGAAGCGTTCCGGTTTTTTCAGGAATGTCACCACTTCCTGGAGTTCTTCCTTAGCTTCTTCAATTCCCGCCACGTCGTCAAACATCACCCCCGTTTTTGCTTCCATGCTGAAGCGAGCCCGCGACTTGCCAAAGTTCATAGCTTGACCGGGACCCCCTGGAACGTTGCTGGAGCGGCGGAATAGGAAGAACAAGCCCGCCATTAGCAGGATGGGAAAGACTAAATTGCCCAACAGTCCCCAAATAGCGCCATCGTTGCGCAGTGGGTGAGTGTCGAAATCAATATTGCTTTCCCGGAGTTTGGTAATCAGTTGTGGTGCATTTGCCGGCAAATCTACCCGCAGTCGCTGGATACGGTTATCTAGTTCCGGATCGATCGCTTCAACAATCGCCGTCCGACCTCCGTCAAATAAATCTACTTTTGTGACGCGACCTGCGTCTAAGTATTCTAGAAAGCGCCCGTAGGTCATGCGGGTACTGGCAGTGTTGCGAGCCGTGTCTATATTTGTGGAGGCAAAGACTCCTTGCCAAACGAAAAACCCTATTACTAAAGCTGGTAATGCCCACAATAGGATTATTCTCCAGGAAGTTTTCATAAGATGGTGGCCTCTAGATAGGTATTCAAAGAGCGGGCATGCAACCATCTCTTTCTCGCCTAGCTGCCCGCGCAGCCCAGTCGGGCGATCTCCCATACATAGACTGAGATGGCGACTTTTATCTTAAATCTTAATCAAATTTAACATAGTTATCATAATTCGGGCAACCAGCTTTACTGAAGCCGTCTGCTTTAGGCTTTTCCGCCTTTTTTAGTGATTATTTTAACAGATTTTTTACCAAAAATTTCGGCAGCTCGCTTTCTTTTATTTCCTCAGTATAATTACTTATATTAATCTTATAATACTTTCAATAGATAAAAACTGAAAGATTGCAAACTTTCCGATTGCCATTAAAACAAGCATAATTACTTAGGTTATTAAATAATAATTACAATAGATAAGAATCTATGATAGAATGCTACCCAAGTATAAAGTTAAAACAGAAAAATTTTCTTATATATCTGATTTAAGATTTAATTTAAATTTGAGGCTAACAAACTATCCACGGACACCTAAAAGGCTGTAAGCTTACATTTAACAAAACTCAAAATAGGTTTGCCGCGACAGATTCCGCGCCAACCCAAGACTGAGTACAGAAGCATCGACAACGCGATCGCTCTTCAGTTCCAGCTAGCAGTAGCGCAGTGTTTCCGTAGCAAACCGGCAAAAAAGTACAGCACACCTTACAAAAGCCTACAGAGTGGCGCTTCCCCTACCTTCATTCATCGAAGAAAAAAGGAACCGCTGCAAGGAGATTTTATGACCAATTTTTCTTCGCAATTCTCTAGACGGAAATTTTTACTAACTGCAGGGGCATCGGCTGCCAGTTCAATACTCCTGAAAGGCTGTTTAGGCAATCCGCCAGAACCCAGCAATACAACAACTCAGGCGAGCGCAGCTCAACAAAATCGGGGTCTCGCCCTCCCTGCCGAGCAAATGCCAGAAACCAAAACCGCCAATATCGGCTTTATCGGGCAAACAGACGCTGCCCCTCTAATTATTGCCAAAGAACTGGGCTTCTTTGCCAAATACAACGTGCCCGATGTCAAATTGCAAAAACAACCGTCTTGGGCTGTGATTCGAGACAAAATGGAACTCGACTCCAGCGGTGGCGGATTAGATGGCAGTATGGTTCTCACGCCCATCCCTTACTTAATGGCCCTTGGAACCGTGACCAAAGGCAACCGCAAAATCCCCATGACTTTAGTGATGCGCCTAAATATCGATGGGCAGGGAATCACCGTAGCAAATAGCCTCAAGGATGCCGGTGCTAAACTAGACTCTTCCCCATTAAAAGCAAAAGTAGAAGAAGCAAAAGCCGCCGGCAAACCACTAAAATTTGCCCACACATTCACTGGCGGTAACAGCGATCTGATGCTGCGCTATTGGTTAGCAGCAGGCGGTATCGATCCAGATAACGATGTCCTCATTCAAATCGTGCCGGGAGCGCAGTTGGTCCCCAGTATGAAAACAGGCGATATACAGGGTTTTTGTGTCGGCGAACCCTGGCACCTGCGAGCCATCAACCAAGGTGTGGGCTATACCGCTATGATTACCGGGGAATTTTGGAAAGATCACCCCGAAAAAGCCCTAACTTTCCGCAAAGATTGGGTCGATAAGCATCCTAAAACTGCCCGGGCAATTATTAAAGCAGTAATCGAAGCACAACAGTGGTGCGACAAAATGGAAAACCGTCAGCAAATGGCGGAGATTCTCTCGCGGGAAGAATATGCAAAAGTTCCTGTCGAAGACATTATTGATCGCCTCATGGGCAAAATAGACTACGGCGATGGGCGACCTGTTGTCGAAAACAGCCCTTACATTATGCGTTATTGGGATAAAGGAATTGCTTCTTATCCCTACAAGAGTCACGACCTTTGGTTTTTAGTTGAAAACCAGCGCTGGGGTATATTGCCACTCGATCTGGATTTAAACAAAATCATCAATGAAGTTAACGGCGAGGCTTTGTGGCGTGAAGCTGCTGAAGAACTCAACCAACTCAAACAAGCAGGGTTAATTAATATAGATACAATTGACATTCCTAAAAGCCCTTCCAAAGGTCCAGAAACATTTTTTGACGGCGTCACCTTTAACCCCGACGAGCCGATGGCTTATTTGAAAGGACTCAAAATTAGCAAGCAGGCTTAGATTCTTTAACCTGCAAATTTAATTCTCAAACATATAATTGTTCACAGGAGAAAAAATGACCACAAATATCAGTCGTAATGAAAACAATCGGGAAGCTTTTGTAAACAATATAATTACTTATCTGAAAAAGCAAGCCCCCAATTTCATTCCTCCGGTTATAGCAATAATTTCTTTTTTAATAATTTGGCAGTTATTCACCCTCAGTCCGGAATCGACCTTACCAGGTCCAATTAAAGTAATTCAAGACAGTTACACGAGAATTTTCTGGCCCTTTGCTTATCCCGATCGCGAAGGCACAGCCAAAGGCTTGGCATGGCAAATATTAGCCAGCCTACGAAGAGTTGCGATCGGTTACGGCTTAGCCGGCATAGTCGGAATCATTCTCGGCATCATCGTCGGCGTCAATTCCCTTCTCTTCCGGGCACTAGACCCCATTTTTCAATTGCTTCGTACCATTCCTCCCCTTGCTTGGCTACCGATCGCTCTTGCCGCCTTCCAACAATCAGAGCCATCAGCCATTTATGTAATTTTCATTACCGCTCTGTGGCCAATTCTCATCAACACAATTGTCGGCGTGCAACAAATTCCCCAAGACTATAAAAACGTCGCCCGTGTCTTGCGCCTGTCGCAACAAAAATACTTCATCAAAATTGTCTTACCCGCAGCAGTTCCCTATATCTTCACCGGATTAAGAATTGGCATCGGTCTAGCTTGGCTGGCAATTGTGGCAGCAGAAATGATTACCGGCGGCGTAGGAATTGGCTACTTCATGTTTGACGCCTATAACGTCGGGCGAGTCAGCGACGTGATTGTCGCTCTCGTATATGTCGGAATAGTCGGTTTGCTTCTCGACAGGCTAATGGCTTTCATCTCTACAAAAGTAGTTCCCGGCGAACAAAAGTAAAGTATTGAGTCTTGAGTGTTGAGTTTTGGCTTGATGAATTAATAGGCAAATCTTAACTTTTCCCACATCCCTACCTCAGCACTCAGCAATTTTCGAAATTTTCACTAATTTTATACAAAAACTTCAAGTGCCATGTCTATTTACGTTGTAGTTGACCAGCTCGAAAAAGTTTTTCCATTGGCCAACGGTCAAGAATATATCGCTCTCAAAGGCATTAACCTGGAAATTAAAAAAGGCGAATTTATATCATTAATCGGTCACTCTGGTTGTGGCAAATCTACTCTTCTCAACATGATTGCCGGTTTAGATTTGCCTACAGATGGATTAGTGACCCTAGAAGGGCAGCCGATTAGGGAACCAGGTCCGGAAAGAATGGTTGTTTTTCAAAACTATTCTTTGTTGCCCTGGCTGACGGTTCGGGAAAATATTGCTCTGGCTGTAGAGGAAGTTTTCGGTCACCTGCCCAAACAAGAGCAGAACAATATTGTTGAAGAGCATATTGATATGGTGGGGCTGCGCCCTCACGCTGACAAGCAACCGCACATGCTCTCTGGGGGGCAAAAACAGCGGGTAAGTATTGCCCGCGCTCTGGCAATTCGCCCCAAGTTGCTGTTGCTAGATGAACCTTTCGGGGCTTTGGATGCTTTGACAAGAGGCAACCTGCAAGAGCAGTTGATGGAAATCTGCGAGGAACATGAAGTCACGGCGGTGATGGTGACGCACGATGTAGATGAGGCAGTGTTGCTTTCAGATAGGATTGTCATGCTGACGAATGGCCCAGGTTCGAAAATCGGCCAGATTTTAGAGGTAGACATTCCTCGTCCCCGCAAGCGTATGGAGGTGGTGAACCATCCTAGCTATTACAGTTTGCGATCGGAGATAATTTACTTCCTCAACCAGCAAAAGCGGATTAAGAAACTGCGCGCCCGTAAGACAGTAGCGATCGCCCGTCACGGTTTAGAAAAAGTCAACCTCGAAATCGGCTTTATCCCCCTCACAGCCTGCGCCCCTCTCGCCATTGCTAAAGAAAAAGGATTCTTCGCAAAGCACGGGCTGGATGAAGTACATCTCGTCCGAGAAAGCAGTTGGCGCGGCATCTCCGATGGCATCGCTGCCGGTTATCTAGATGCCGCTCAAATGCCCTCAGGCATGCCCCTGTGGATGACCTTGGGCGGACATGAAAACCGCCCCATCCCCGTCGTTACTTCCCTTACGATGACACGCAACGGCAATGCTATTACCCTGTGCCGGCGCTTTTTAGATCAAGGCATCTACACCCTTGCCGATTTCAAAAAATATCTTCTCAACTCTCCTGAGAAAATACACAGAATGGGGATGGTTCACCCCTCCTCTATGCACAACCTGCTACTGCGCTACTGGCTAGCAGCCGGCGGCATCGATCCCGATCGCGACGTATCCCTGAAAACTCTGCCGCCCGCACAGATGATTGTGGATTTGCAAGCTGGCAGTATCGACGGTTTCTGTGTCGGCGAACCCTGGAACCTCCGCGCCGCAATGGAAGGCGTCGGCTTTACTGTCGCCACCGACCTAGAAATTTGGCCAGGACACCCGGGCAAAGTCCTCGGTGTTCGCGAAGACTGGGCTAATGCCTATCCCAATACCCACATCGCTTTAGTAAAAGCCCTGCTGGAAGCTGGTCACTACTGTGCCGATCCTGCCAATGTAGAAGAAGTTCGCCGCATCGTCGCTTCGCCGGATTATGTTAGTACCGATGTCGCTTACATTCAGCTCGGCGATCCTAACTCCATTGCCTGTAATCTGGATCAGCCGATGCGAGAATATGCTCACCATCTCTTTTTTGGCGATGGGGTGAATCGCCCCAGCCGTACCGAACACCTCTGGCAAATGGTTCAAATGGCCCGTTGGGGTGACGTGCCTTTCCCCCGCAATTGGTTGGAAATTTTAGAGCGGGTTTGTCGAGTAAGTGTTTTTAGCACGGCAGCACGCGAGTTAGGCTTGTTGGATATGAAGTACAATCGCGGCTCGATTCAGCTCTTTGACGGCAGCACTTTTAATGCTGACGATCCGATCGCTTATCTCAACAGTTTGGAAATTAAGCGCGATTTCAGTATTGCAGAAGTTGTACTCGAATCACCAACCCGGAGAGTCGCTTAATGCACTAATTTCTTGCTCGAATTTCTTGCTTGGTAATGGGTAAGAATTTTCGGTAATAAGTATTGCTTATTGCCTATTACCTATTACCAGGACATATGACTAATCACCAACCTCTACTGAACTTCCCAAAATAAAGGACAACTATGCAATCTTACAAAAGCCCTCTCGCCTATACCGATACAACTGCATATAAAAGAAGTGCTGATAAAAAAATAAAGAAACGCGAACCTTTCCTGGTGATTGAAGAGGTAACGAAAGTTTATCAAACGCCTAAAGGCCCTTTTACAGTACTCGATGGGGTTAATTTGACTGTCGAGCAAGGCGAATTTATTTGCATTATAGGTCACTCTGGTTGCGGCAAATCTACGCTGTTAAATATGGTATCGGGTTTTACTACCCCAACTACTGGGCGGATAGCGTTACAGGGGATTCCGATTACAGCCCCTGGCCCCGATCGCATGGTGGTGTTTCAAAATTATTCTCTCTTACCGTGGCTAACGGCTTTTGAAAATATTTACTTGGCTGTTGATTCCGTTTATCCCAATATGTCAGAACTTGAAAAAAGGGATATTGTCAATAAACATTTGGCAATGGTGGGACTGACGGAAGCGGCAGAAAAAAAACCTACTCAAATTTCTGGCGGTATGAAGCAGCGGGTGAGTATTGCTAGGGCTCTGGCAATTCGCCCGAAGGTGTTGATTTTGGATGAACCGTTCGGCGCATTAGATGCTATTACAAAGGAAGAACTCCAAGAAGAGCTTTTGAAAATATGGAATACTAATCGCTCAACGGTTTTGATGATTACTCATGATATTGATGAAGCTTTGTTTCTGGCAGATAAGTTGGTGATGATGACCAACGGACCCGCTGCTAAAATTGGCGAAGTGATTGAGATTCCTTTCCCTCGCCCACGCGATCGCGCCCGCATTATGGAAGACCCTGAATACTATAATCTCCGCAACTATGCTTTGGACTTCCTTTACAACCGCTATGCCCACGACGATGTAGACTGATTTAAACTCGTAAGGAAAGCGCTCGCTCCCTTTTTTACCCCTAAATCTTATATAGTTTACTCTGGAGAATATATTTATTCTCCATTTTTTATTTTTATACGGGCAAACTCCTTGCTTTTTGTCATTTCTCTTAATATTACTATGTCGTTATTAAGAAATATTTTTAAGACTTTGAAAAACTGGGGCAAAGACGAAAGTTTTTTGCACTGGCTGGAAAAACTGGAAGGGATTGTGTCGAAAATCCTCTCCCTGGCGATGGTTATAGTTATTATCGAGGCGCTAGTTAATCTGGCAGTATACATTGCTACCGATTTATTTCTCACGCCAACAGAAACTTTTACTAAAACCTTATTCAAAACTTTCGGGTTGTTTTTGAATGTTTTGATTGCTCTAGAAATTCTGGAAAATATCACCGCCTATCTCAAAAAGCATGTCGTTCAGGTAGAGTTAGTAATCGTCACGTCTTTAATTGCTGTGGCGCGGAAGATTATCATTTTGGATTTGGAAAAAGTAAGTGGTTTAGAAATTATCGGATTAGCGATCGCTATTTTTTCCCTTTCAATCAGTTACTTGATTATTCGCACGCTCAATTCTAAAATTAGGGATTAAAAGCGCAGGTAAAATTCATTGATTTTTTGTTTCAGTATTTTCTGACTCCTCTTCGGGCTGGCGTAATCCTTCTTTAAAGCTACGCAAGCTTTTGCCAAGGGCACTTCCGATTTCAGGAATTTTTTTAGGGCCAAAAATTAAAATAGCAACCACAACAATTACACCCATTTCTGGCCATCCTAAACCAAACATACAAATCTCCAGCGAAACTAACTAAATCTAAGATAACACCAAAGGCAAACAACTTTATAATTTATATACCAGGGGTATTTGGGAGTGTTTTGTTAAAATTAAGAAAATGTAAATTTTTGTAAAGAAAGGGAAGCGGTTTGAACAGCAGAAGCAGAGAGAGAAAGAAAGCAAACAAGCGCAGGAGAGGGAGAAAAGAGCAGGATTATGCAAGTAAAATAGAACTAGCGAGCGCCCATTATATATAGCAGAGAAAGCTTGACAGCCTGCCCGTCAACAAACCATCTAAATTTAGACATACCAGATTTAAAAAAAATAGGAGAGATAGCTTTTCAAAACAAACAGTCTGTGCTTATATAACTTGACAGTAGCCACCGTTGGGTGCACAATGGCCAAAACCTCTGACAGCAAACCACCTTTCCTGCAAAATCTCTGCAATTGTTCCCCCATACCTGAAGAAACTCAGGATTTTGGGAGAAAGAACATACTCAGAGTAAGAGAGCGGGGCAAAGTAGGCGAAAAAATTAAGGAGCGAAGGATACCGAAACAGTCAAATTGATCACCATAGCCTTGTTGTGGTGAAGTATGGCCCTCTAGTCCGGATGGCAGTGGCAACTACTGGAATTAAATTAAACCGATCTCCCGTCTCCTAAAAATAGACTAGAGAGAGCCAATATAATCGATCCGAATCGCCATCTCATCTAATATAAGGAGATGGGGCATGATAATTTCAGGCTTAGCGAGATTTAAGAGTTAAAAATGACGAGCAAACAGCCCGCAACTACTCCTCTAAGAAGCAAAGAGTCTGCTACGACTCCATTAAACACTAAGCAAACACCAGTGACTTCCTCTCTAAACAAACAGATTCTAAGCGTCGATCTGGGTAGGACATCCACTAAAACCTGTATCAGCCGCGATCCGAACAGCGTTGTGTTTATCCCAGCCAATGTTGCCCATCTGCCAGTAGAACAGGTTCGCGGTGGCGGGTTTGAAACTCGGCCAACAGACCCGATTATGGATATGTGGCTAGAGTACCAAGGTCGAGGGTACGCAGTCGGGCAACTGGCAGCCGACTTTGGCGCTAATCTCGGAGTAGGTCAATCGAAAGTAGAAGATGCCCTAATAAAAGTACTCGCCTGTATTGGCTACTTCGAGCTTAAAGGTGAAGTGTCAGTAGTACTCGGCTTGCCTTTCCTATCGCAGGAGCAATTTGAGAAAGAAAAAGAACAAGTAATCAATCTGCTTCGTTCTCCTCACCGCATGAGCTATCGCGGTGAAGTGATGGAAGTAACCATAGATCAGGTTTGGGTGATGCCAGAAGGTTTTGGCAGCTTAATCTGGAGCGAGGCGCAAGAGACAAAAAACCCGATGACAGATTTAACTAAGCTGTCAGTAGCAGTGGTGGACATAGGACATCAAACCACCGATTTTCTTATGGTCGATCGCTTCCGGTTTGCCCGCGGGGCTTCCAAGAGCATCAACTTTGCCATGAGCCAGTTTTACGAACAAGTGGCAGCCAAAATTGAAGGAGCAGATCCGCAATCTCTGTTTCTGATAGAGGCAGTTCACAAGCCACACGGCGAAAGATTCTATCGCCCACGAGGCTCGACGAAACCAACCAATCTCGATGAGTTTCTGCCCAGCTTACGAGAAAGCTTTGCTGCTCAGCTAAAAGATCGGTTGGTAGAATGGCTACCGGAACGGGTGACGGATGTGGTTATCACCGGCGGCGGCGGTGAATTCTTCTGGGCTGACTTGCAACCACTGCTCAAAGAAGCCAAACTAAGAGCTCACTTGGCCGATCATTCTCGGAAAGCAAATGCGCTGGGACAGTATATTTATGGAGAAGCGCAAGTAGCTGCAATGGGCCGCTCGTCTACTAACGCTTGAACTAAATAATGTTGTGGGCCAAAAATAGTTATAAATCGGTGGCGTTTACGCAAGAGGTTGCAGATCAAAGTTTATTAGCGGTAATAGAAAGCGAATTAGCAAAACAACCGCACAAAACTTTCAGCGACCTCTGTAAAGAAGCTCTGTGGCAATTTTTGTGCGTTCCAGAAGCTGTCCGCCCTGCTACCATAAAAGCTCAGATACAACGACAAATTACTTCCGTACAGAATAAGTTAGCTGTACTGGAAAATCGGGTGGCAGAGGCGGTATCGGAAAACCGCACAGAAGAACAGCAGATTACGCAGACTGTAGCCGGAGAAGGCAGACAACTGCTAGAGGTGATCGCTCTTTTACAGCGCCAAGTAGCCATACTAGAAAGCCGGATGACGGCTGCAGATGAAAGTCGTACGCAAGCCAGAGAAATGGCAGCACTGCTGGCAGCTCAACAGAGTGAACAAATCCTCAACGCCATCGCTCAGGTGCATCACAAATTTGCCGAATTAGAAAGCCGAGTGGCAGCAGCAGAACAAAGTCGCACGCAGCTGCAGGAAACTGCTCTGCTTCCAATGGCCCAACAGAGCGGACAAATTTTAGAGGCGCTCGCCTCCCTGCAGCGGCAAGTGGCTAGCTTGGAGAGTCGGTTAACTGCACTAGAAGCTAGCCCCAAACAGGGGCAGCAAATTACATCCCTTTCTACTGTTTCCGAAAGTGCTACGCAGGTAAACGAGGCGATCGCTTCTCTAGAACGTCACGTTGCCCATCTGGAGGGTAGGCTAGCAGCTATAGAGGCAAGCCGCATTGAACACCTAGACACTCAACTAGCAAAACTGACTTCCTCTATTCAAAAGTTGCTGGAAGGAAATTTTATACAACATCCCCCAGTCACCTCACAGTCAGCACCAGAACCACAACCGGAAACAGAAAGTTCTAGCCAACCGTTACTTCCTCAAGATCCTTTCTTGCAGCGTCTTAGCGAATTAGATTTTTAACTCTATTCCCAAAGCGTCAGGAACTTCATTCTTGACGTTTTTTTATATCTAGTAGCTAATTTGAAAACAAATTTTTAAGCAACGAAATCATCATTGCACCAAGTACCATCAGTCTATCAATAGAAAGGGTGGGTTTTCCCACCCTAGATTCAGTTCAGTTTGAGTTACAGCAATTATGACTTACCGGAACCTTGACCGGTAACTTGTTCTTTCAAGGTTTTGATCAGATCGGATAATTCTTGACGACTGGTACTCGTGAGTAAATAGCGGAAAACAAACCAAATAGTGTATCCGATGCCAACTAACTCAAAAGTAGGGCCTAAAAGTGGGATACTGTTCAATACATCCAATACAGCGAAAAGTACCCGAAGCGAGAGTAAAATTACCACAATCAGCCCTAAAGTAGTCAGTGGCTTAGAGTATTGGTTAAAAAAGCCACCAAGGTAATCAGGCAATTTCTCAAAAATGTCGAGAACTTGTTGAGTGATTTGTTGAAATTGATTGTCTGATTGGTTGGAAGTTACCGATTCATGCCAATCACTAACTTTTGCAGCCGGGGTATCACTCAGTACTGTTGGAGTTTCTGGAGCAGGAGTTTCAGCTGTACTAGCGCTGTAAGATGGTTCAGAATTTGGTGTTTCAACCACGTAAGCCTCCTTGGGATTATTTTTCCCTAAAATAGTTTGCAAGCGGGCGCGATCAAGCCCCTTTTGGTGCAGGATAAGCCAAGACTGGACAAGATCGGGACCATGTACCTCACCAGTCAGGGCAGCTCGCAGCGAGCGCATCACTAACCCCTTTTTAACTTTTTGCTCTTGCGCTACCTGATTGAGGATTTCCCCGGCACTTGTCTCCGTCAACGGTTGCAAGAGAGATAGTTTAGCTAGAATTGCTGCCAAAACAGCCATAGCACCTTCCTGCTGTAGTTGTTTAGCAGCTTCTTCATGCAATTCTACCGAGGGCACGAAAAACACTCGGCTAATGGCGACTGCATCACTCAAACGCTTGAGACTGGGACCAATCAGAGCCGTAATTTGTTCTAGCCAGGGGCGATCGCCTACGGGGTCAAATTTAAACTCAGCTTCCTGCCAGTAAGGAATTAGCAGCTCAGTCAGCTCCGAAATTGGCTTTTCTTGCAGGTATTGACTGTTCAGCCAGTTAAGCTTATCCCAATCAAACTTAGCACCCGCCTTATTCACCCGTTCAAAACTAAATTTCTTTGCCGCTTCTTCCAGAGTAAAGCGCTCTTGGTTATCTGGAGGCGACCAACCAAGCAAAGTCATGTAATTGACCATTGCCTCCGGTGTATAGCCCAACTGCTTGAACTCAGAAATAGAAGTCACGCCATCTCGTTTTGATAACTTTTGACCGTTTTTGTTAAGAATTAGAGGCGTGTGAGCAAACTCCGGAATATTTGCACCGAAAGCTTCGTAGAGCAAAATCTGTTTAGGCGTATTGCTGATATGGTCTTCCCCCCGGATGACGTGGGTGATGCGCATATCGATGTCATCCACCACAACGGCGAGATTGTAAAGAGGTTGGCCAATTTCTCCTGGACCAGCGGCACGGGCTATGACCATATCACCACCAAGATCGCTAGCTTTCCAAGTCACTGGACCACGTACTAAGTCATTCCAGGTGATAACTCGTTCATCATCAATGATGAACCGAATTACAGACATTCGCCCAGAAGCTTCAAAGGCATCCCGCTGTTCTTGAGTTAGATGGCGGTGGCGGTTATCGTAGCGAGGAGCCTGATTTTTAGCTTTTTGCTCTTCTCGCATTTGGTTAAGTTCTTCTTCGTTGACATAGCAACGATAAGCTAGCCCTTTATCCAGCAGAGTTTGGATCATCTGCTTGTAGTAGTCGAGACGCTGGGATTGATAAAAAGGGCCAGCATCCCATGTTAGGCCCAACCAATTAAGCCCATCGAGGATATTTTGAGTGTATTCAGGGCGCGATCGCTCCTGATCTGTATCTTCTATCCGTAATATGAACTGACCCCCGTTGTGACGGGCGAACAGCCAGTTAAAGACAGCCGTTCTAGCTGTACCGATGTGTAAATTGCCCGTTGGACTTGGGGCAAGACGAACTCTGACAGTCACAGCAAACTCTCTATATTGAATTATGAAGGCTGACTGATGATCAATGAACGAAAATCGTTCATTTTTCATCCTTCATTCTTCATGTTTTTATTTTACGGGACTGACGGGGCTCGAACCCGCAACTTCCGCCGTGACAGGGCGGTGCTCTAACCAATTGAACTACAGTCCCTTAACTTCACCATAATTTATTATGCACTTACCTCTATAGTTTGTCAACTCTTTTTTTTTCTAAAAGCGATCGCCTTCCTTCAGTGCCATCACTGATACCGCAACCAAAAGCTTGCGCCAGAGACGTTTTTCCTGTAGAGTAGCAACCTTCCTATAATTTTAGTGCCACTGGGGTGTATCCCGTGGGTAACACCTCCCACGCTGCTCTTATGGTACAGCGCAGGCTTTCACCGCAAGCAAAATGTCACTTAGAGACTAGAGTTCCCAGGTGTAGTTGGGGTTGGCAAGATTGGCTTGCACTTGATTCAAATTTTGCAAATCCTTAAAAGGGGTTGTTTTTGCCAAATCAAGCATAGCAGTCAAAAGAAGTTGCAACTTATTATTATCACCCTCGGCAAGCGCCTGAGCAATCCTGGCAAAAAGTTCTTGAAAATTTTGTCTTCGCTCATCAAACGATTTAGAGAGAAAGTCGATGAGTATTTTCCTTTTTGTCGCTATTTCTTCTAGGGTTACTTTTTCCCATGCCTCAATTTCACGGCGGTTGCTTCTGGCTCGCAAATAATTTTGCATTCCAGATATCTATTGGACAAATCTAATTATAGTCCCAAATTATTATTAATATATATTCTTTGCCTCTGCTTCTCAGCTTCTTGCTCCCTTTTTTTTATTGCTACTATTGCTTATTGATTCTCTTCTCATATTCTTCCTCTTTGTTTATATGTTTTCCCCGTCAAGCTTCTCTTCTTCTTTCATCTACAAAGCTGGCTCAATTTTTTCTGAGATTGCGCCTTCAAATTCTCCTTTATTTTTATTGTAGAGTTTTCCCGCTTTCTGCTTCTTTTCTTTAGATTACTCCTTTTTTATCTGGATTCTTTTGCTTGCTCATTTTCTGTGGATTCTTTTGCGGCTTTCTCCGCTATAGTAGCTATTATAAATAATGTTACTGTTACACCTCACCAAATGAAAGGAAACACACAAACTTTTTCCTTACTCAAAATCTATTTTGGTACCTTAACATTAGATATTAGCACTTATTCTCTGTACTTTTTACTCTATAAAAATATAATAATAAATAAATTTTATTTTTAAATAAAAAAATATTTATATTAAAATAAAATAATGGTAAATTGAGTGAGGGAGAGCTATGAAAGAAAGCGATCGCTCTCAGGAATAATTTTTCTTATCCTATAATCTATAATCTCATAATTCACTAATCCCGGATAATTTCCTGGCTTTCCTTTAACAAAATTTTACAAAAAAATAAAAAAGCAGGAACGGAAAAACAAAACCGTACCTGCCCAAAACTAAGCTTAAGTTTCAACCTTAGCGGTAACAAGAACCTCGCCTTTGAGCATACGGGAAGCAGCTTCTAAAAGCGCTTCTTCCAGATAAGGCTTAGTGAAATAACCGCGTGCTCCCAATTGAACAGCCATTTGTCGGTGTCTATCTGCACCACGAGAGGTAAGCATAGCGATCGGCAATTTGCAGAGTTGCGGATCTTTTTGCATACGAGACAAAAGCTCCAAGCCATCCATTCTTGGCATTTCGATATCGCAGAAGACAATATCACAAGGCAAACCAGAACGAAGTTTTTCCCATGCTTCTTGCCCGTCGCGAGCTTGTTCGACGCGGTAACCGGCTTTATTAAAAGTCATAGATAGCAGTTCGCGAACCGTAATCGAGTCATCAACGATCAGTACAGTTGGTTCACTCTTTTCAGGGAGCGGCTCTGTTGGAGCAGAACCAGTACCTTCGTCCCAGAACGCCCCACCAGATTCGCGGCGCAGACGACCCGCAGCAAGATCAATAAGTTCGAGGACATCTGCGATCGCCACAATACGACCGTCCCCCATAACAGTAGCTCCGGCAATCCCCACTGGTTTAGGAACTGGCCCTTCCAACTGCTTAATCACAATTTCCTGTTCGCCCAATACCTGATCTACTTGCAGAGCCAAATAATTGCCTGCGCTACGCAGCACCACCACTGAAATCACATCATCTTCAGCATTACTGCCGTAGACATTACCGCGTCCAAGATGACGATTATAGGTGAGCAACTCGCGCAGATGGCGGAAAGGCAGGACAGTATCCCTCCAAGGTATACACATTTGTCCGTCGGGGGTAGTTTGCAGACGGTCTTTAGGCACATCCAGCATATCTTCTACGCCATCCATTGGGAAGGCAATACGGGCGCGATCGCTGATGCATACCAGCGCCTTAGAAATACTAAGCATCAGCGGCAAGCGAATTGTAAAAGTCGTACCTTTACCGGGTGTTGAATCCGTAGTAATTACTCCTCGAATTTCATTAATTTTTTCCAGAACCGCATTTAGCCCCACGCCCCGACCTGCGATATCATTTGCCTGGTCCTTAGTACTGAAATTAGGCTCGAACAGCAGATCATAGACTTCTTGGCGCGACATATTCTTAGCCCGTTCTGGAGTAATCAAACCCTTTTCGATCGCCTTAGCCTTTACCCGTTCCGGGTCGATTCCCGCGCCATCATCAGAGAAAGAAATCACCGTTTGGTTGCCCTGATGGAAAGCGCGAATAGTCAGACGTCCCACAGGCGGCTTGCCAGCAGCAATACGCTGTTCGGGAGTTTCAATTCCGTGAGCGATCGCATTATTCACCAAGTGATTTAGAGGAGTAAACAGTAAATCAGCGATCATCTTATCGATTTGAACATCACGCCCTTCGACTTGCAGTTCAGCCTGTTTACCTTCCTTCATTGCCACATCTCGCACTGAACGGTATAGTCGATCTGTGGTTTGGGCAAAAGACACCATTCGGGCGCGGGTAAGCCCTTCTTGTAACTGGGTAGTAATTTGTCGCAATTGACGGGTTACTTGTTCTGCTTCATCCACGAGGAATTCAATATCCGACGCTGACTCGCGCACACGCACGATCAGTTCGATTATTTCCTGCGACAAAATGTGGAAGCCGGTAAATCGGTCCATTTCCAGGGCGTCGAGATTAGCAAAATTGCTTTCGTGATTACCGCCATAGCGCCCCATTTCTCGATTTTGACGACTGGTGAGCAAAGCAATTTCCAGCAGCGAGCGCTCGTACAAATCCTGCATCCGCTGCCCCACATCACTCAGTTGCGCCACTTGATGTAGCAAATTATCCAAAAACTGCCGCAGTCGTTCTTGATCTTGTTCCAAGCTATTGCGGTTTACCACCAACTCCCCTACCAAATTACTGAGATTATCAAGTTGTTTGATTGGCACCCGCATAGTTTGGTCAAGAGGTTTTGGCCGTGCCTTGCCAGTAGCAATTCCTGGGCGAATTTTTTGCCCTCCTCCCCCTGACATCGCCTCAGAACGGCGTATCAGTTCCTCTAATTCATCAAAATCGCTATCTTCATAATGCTTTTCAGATACTTTTGTAGACTGCGGTTCTGCCTTCAAAACCGACTGCGCTCCTGCCACCGGTTGGACTAGCAGAGCTTCTAGTTCGGCAAAAATTTCCGTTTCATTTCCATATTGTCCAGAAAGTGCGTATCCCGGCTTTTCCTCTAGTAGTGCTTCCAGCTCTTCTGCCCACTTATGAGATAATTTTTTGCCGTCTTTTATTTCTGGTTTTTGACTCTTTGCAAGACTTTTGTCGCTACTGACTTTCCCTTGTTCACTGGAATCGAACAGGCTTTCGAGAAACTCTAAACTTTCTTTGACTTCGCTTTTTGTTTCAGCGCTGCCAAACAATTCAGAAAGTTCATCTGTAGATCTTGCTTGCTGCGATTCTCTGTTACTTTCAGAGTCGAAATCTATTTTCAGCTCTTCTGTTGGGGGCGCAGACCAATTTGCCAAGTCAGGGGTATCTGTTGTGCTGTCTGCGTGCGCATCGAAGAGCGCTTCTAGCTCAGACAATTCTCGATTCTGGGCTGCTTCTTCTGCGGTTTCCAGCAGCAATTCTAGCTCGTCGCTACTTGTCTCAGCTGAGAGAAATATTTCATCTAATCCCCCTGCTTCTGATGAATCTGCTGTCGGCTCTGAGAGGTTGAAGTCTTCTGTGTCGGCTAAAGCTTTGCCGAGTTGAGCGAAAAATTCTGAATCCTCAAAGGAGAGCAGGTTTTCTGATTCTTTTGTTTCTGAGGGCAGATTGCCTGCTGCTTCGTCATCAAAAAAGTTTTCTAGCAAATCCTCGAGCTCGTCTGATTTTGATTCCCAAGATGTTGTACTGAATTTTTCTGAGGATGTTGGGATTTGGCTTTGGGGAGGGGGAGTTGCCAGATTTTGGCTGACGTCAGCCTCTATAGAGGTAAACAGTTCTTCAAAATCTCCATTGCTGGAGTCTGCGAGTTCGAGAAATTCTTCTGCTGTATTTGACTGGGGCATTGAGTGCTGGCTGTCTCCGATTTCCAGCAAATCCTTTAATTCATCTTCTGTTTCGTTTTTTGTCGCTCTATCAGCTCTGTACTTGGCGGTATTTTTCGATTCAAATAGACTTTCTAATTCTGATTCTAAGGATGTGTCTGTAGTGTCGATGACTAATTCTTCGCTGGCTTCTGAGCTTGCCCATAGAGCAGCCCATTCATCTAAATCTGTGGCAGTATCTGATGATGCGATCGCTTTTTTCGGTTCTACTTCCTCCAAAACAGCCGTTGTGTTTTTGTCTTCGCCAAATAGCGCTGCTTCTAAATTATCTGAGTCATTTGCAGTTTTTTCTAATAAATCTAACTTGGCCTCTTTTTCTTCTAATTCAGCAAATAGTTTGTCGATATCGCTTTCATCTGCAAAAGCACTCAAGTCATCTTCGTTGCTGCTTTGCTCGTATGCCAATCCACCTGCACGGAATTTAGAGAATGTATTCTCTTCGTTTTCGGCGCTGCCTACAGGATTGCTTGTTTCTGACGACAAGGAGGATATAAATTCTTCTTCATCGATTAAAGCATCTCCAAATAGGCTATTAAGATCATCGAGTTCAGAGTCGATTTGAGTTGAAGTATCTCCATTATTGTCGTCAAACAGCAGATCGGAAAAATCGTTCGGCAGCTCAAGGTTTGCGTCTGTTTCTGCCGCTGTGATTTTTCCTGATTTATTTGCCATTCCGATTTCGCTATCAAGCTGCTCGAGTACTTCTTCAGTTTCCCAGGTTGTATCCAGCGGCGCTTCTCCTTCAAATAAGTCTGCTAAACTGTTAAGTTCAGCAATTCCTACCTCTGGTCCACTATGTTCATTTCGTTTGGAATTGAAGTCCATTTTCTGACTTTGTGAAAATGTGGAGGTTTCTGTCAAGTCGTCAAAATTGGCGGCAGAAGCTTTCAATTGCTCGTTTCTGCTGCCTTTGTAGCTTGGCTGAGTATTTTTTTTCTGAGGTTGTTTGGGTTTTGTATCCATATGGGTAAGTGTTGTAATGTCACTGGATGATAGATATGAAGCGGAGTAATGCAATAGTTGCTCGCTTTGACTGTTTTTCTGAGGCAGTAAATTTTTTAATTGATTGCTGGGAACAATTGTTGTTTCTTTTCCTGCCAGAACTAATTCTTGGGCTTTTTTTATTTCTCTGACTGCTAAAGTAAGAGCTTGATGGTTGTTTTCGGGATTAGTGATCGCTTTTCCTACCATTTCTATCAGTTCGCACCAATTACGAAGTTCAAACTGCTCGCCTGCTTGCATTAATTTACGGCAAATTTCTTGCAGCTTTTTTCTCGATACTGCTGGCTGTTTTAACACTTGCAGCATTTCCCGCAGCATCGCATTTACATCACTATTAAAAATAAGTTTAAAAGCACTTTCTTCCCGTTCCTCTTCTGTTATAATTGAGGCCACTTTATTTTTTTCACTACCTGCGTTTATTGCTGTAACAGCATCAAATTTTGAATTCCTCTCTTGTATTTTGATTCTCTCACTAATCTCCTCGAAAACTGGTTCAATTTCAGCCATTATTGCTGCTACTACTTGCTCATACAGCCCGGCTTCTTGCAGGTGCTTAGTGAGTTTTTGTAAACCCTCAAACACCCGCAGCAGCAGCTTTTCTAGATTCTGATCTACTTCAACGCTATACTCTTTAAATATTTTGAAATAATCTTCCAATCGGTTAGCTACTTTTTGAATGCTGTCAATTCCCAGCATTGCCGCCCCACCTTTAATTGAGTGAGCAGCGCGAAAAAGTTCATTTATTTTTTCGGAATCTTCTAGCGTACTTGGCAGTTGCAGCAGCCCTTGTTCGATAGTTGCCAGGTGTTCTTTTGCCTCCTCTATGAATAATGCTTTTATTCGTTCTTGTTGCTCCGTTAACATATTCTTTTTTTACCTTTTTAAAAATATATATAACTTTTCTAAATTTATCTTACCCCTTTTCCCTCTTTTTATTTCACCTATTTTTTACAACCTACTTCTTCCCTCCTGACAGCTATTTATGAATTAAAATTAAACCTGCACTTTTCTGCTCCCATAAGATCCATTTATAAAATTTGATAGCTAATTTTAATATTTCTATATTTCTCGCCTACCATATCAATTACTATTCCTCCTTTTTAAAAAAGTTTGAAAATTGTTTACTTATTGGCGTTCTGGAGTTTCAACGCGGAATCTTTCTACTGAAGTTAGCAAGTCACGTGCAACGACCACCAAACTTTGCAAAGCTGCCGATACGCGTTGAGCTTCTTGAGAAGTTTCTTGAGCCGTCAATTCTACCGATTGCATAACGCTAGCAACAGCGCGAGAGGTTTCAGTTTGTTCAACAGTATCAGCAGTAATTGAGCGCACTAAAACATCAATTCGATTCGACACCTGAATAATTTCTTGAAGAGCACGCTTAGCTTGTTCAGCCAATCTAGTTCCTTCAATAACTTGCTGAGTGCCTTCTTCCATCGCTGTCATAACCGAGCCAGTTTCGCTTTGAATTTGCATAACGATTTGCTCGATTTCTTTCAGCGCTTTTGCCGAACGATCTGCCAACTGACGCACTTCATCGGCAACGATCGCAAAGCCGCGACCCGCTTCTCCTGCTCTTGCTGCCTCAATACTTGCGTTGAGAGCCAGCAAGTTTGTTCGGGAGGCAATTTGAGAAATCAATGCCACAATTTTAGAAATTTCCTGAGACGACTCTGCCAAGCGTTTAACTTTTCGCGTTGTTTCTGCTACAGTTTCACGAATTCGGAGAATTCCTGCCACCGTTTGTTCTACTGCCTCGCCGCCTTTAGAGGCCGTAGTCGAAGCTGAGCGGGCCACTTCTTCAGCTTCTCGTGCGCTTTCAGCTACTCGCTGAATAGTATCCGTCATTACCTGAACAGAATTAAGAGTAGCCGCCAGTTCTTCAGCTTGCCGCAAAGCATCGGAAGACAAGCTGCGGGCGAACAATTCACTTTCCGAGGCGCCCTTATTCACCTGCCGCGCCGCCATTTTCACCTGGAGTACGATTTCGCGGAGGTTTTGAATTGTCAAATTAAACGAGTCAGCAACAGCGCCGAGTACATCAGCAGTCACTTCAGCTTGAACCGTCAAGTCACCGCGAGCTGCTCCTTCCACATCATCGAGAAGCCGAATTACTTGTCGTTGCAAATCTTCTTTTGCTTGTTCTTGTTCTTCTGCCTTGCGCTGTGCTTCAGAAGTAGTTGTAAAAATCACCCGCGCCATCTGATTGAACTTGGCGGCCAGGTGGCCAAATTCATCTTCTGTATAGATTGTAGCTCGTGCGGAAAGATTGCCTTGAGAGACAGCATCAAATTGAGTTTGCAAGTCGTCGGTTGCGCGTTTAATTTGACGGGTGATCAGTTGCCCCATGCCGAAAGCCGTTGCAAAACTAGCCAAGCCGGCAGCGGTTGCCATTGCGGCATTTTTGAGTTGTGGGATGGGATAAATTGCGGCGGTGTAGCTGACAGCGGCGGCTGCGATCGCAGCTGTTGCGCCCGTCATCATTGCCGTCCAAAGATGTTTGGTTGCCAGGGGAGCATTTTCAAAGGGAGCCAGCCAGCCTTGTTCTTGAGTTACTATTGGCTCAACCGAACCGATATCGGCGTGGGCGAAGGTAGGAACTTTTTCAGAAGTGCCGGGATAATTAAAAATTTCGTCATCTCGAATCAGCGAGCCGTCAGTCATATCACTGAAGCCCGAGTCTTTACCGGAGCGGGGGCTGCCAGGGCCAAATCCGAATCCTGTTGACGGGCTGGTTGCTCCTGTGGAATCATCGGATAAGTCGAAATCAGGGATATCATCAAAACTGTCAAATTCTTCAAAGTCATCTAAAAAATCGACACTGCCGCTGTGGGAACTTTCCTTTGCAGTCATGTCTGCTGGGCGAGCGCTATTAGCATACGAATCGCTCGAGGTATTTGCTGGTGCGGCAACCTCATCGAGGAGTTCTGGCGCCCCGAATATTTCTTCAGAGCCGAAAGCATCGTCAAAAGCTTCAAAATCGAAACTATCGCTAGAACTACTTGCGAGGCTTTTTTGACCATTCTGCTCAGTGCTAGCTACAAAAGTCTGCCCGGAGAAATCTTTACTTGTATAAGCACCAGTTTCCGTGGGTATATCTTGATAAAGCTCGGCGCCGCTTTTTATTTCGGCAGCAATATCCAAATCTTCTGAGCGCATCAACAGAGTAGCATCTTCTGCCGTCGGATAGCTGCTGCCCGTGCGATTTTGCCGACTTACACTCTCTCGTGGCGTATACTCACTGCGCTCGCTTCTATTCGAGGAGGGTAAAGGTAATTCCCCAAGGTGTTGCCCTGAATGCGGCAGGGGTTCTGTCGGTGCCTCGCTTTCTAAAAAAGTGTCTACATTTGTTTTTCCTGTATCTGTGTTGCTTGTGTTAGGCTGCTGTTCGGATGCTGCTGCGGGCATTTCAAATGGCGAAAACCCTTCCTCAAAATCGAGCTGCATTGATAAACCGACAGCATCGAAATCGTTTTCTGCCCCGAAGGGTGAAAATTCCTGCGCCGATGACTGAGTTTCGAGTTGCAAGTCGGGCATTTCATCGCCGCTGAAAAAGTCTACACCTTCATCTAAAGACTGCTGTTCATCCCAGCTTGATTCTTTATAATCTGTTTCCAGGTTTTCATCCAGGGCAAATGGATCTTGAAACAAATCACTTACATTGTCGCTGACTTCTTGCTCGCTTGTGGCTGCGGGGGAATTGCTTGTCGGTGCTTCTGAGGTAGTAACAAACGGATTAGCAAACGGATCATCGGAACTTATTGCTGCAAAAGAGACACTGTCTGCACTTTCCTGCTCAATACTTTCTAGCTCAAAATTTTCATCTGCATTTAGGGATTCCAGCTCTTGCCAGGGCGGTGCTGCTTCTTCTGCAAACAAGTCGTTTTCCTGAACGCTGTTTTCTCCGTTGGCGTCTGCTTCTTCTTCAAAAACTTCTTCACTAACAAAAGCGCCTGCCTCTAGGAATTGTGCGACGTAAGCTAGCCCGTTATTAGCTAATTCTACGTATTCCGGCTCGGAGGTAAGACTCAGCACCGCCTCGTACTGTTGTTTTGCTACTTCATATTGCTGCAGCCCGCAATAAATGTGCCCGCATAGAAGACGGGCGCTTGGCTCTTCAGGAAACTGTTCTACTAACTGAACGATGATGACTGCTGCTTCCTCGTAGTTTTGCTCCATGTAGGCCACTTGGGCCCGTTCGTAATCTCTTGCATAGTCCGCACTTGTTGCCATTTGCCTCCCCCTGCCCTTTTTTGGATTTTTGATTTTAGATGTAAAGATTTCAGATTACCTCTGAAATCTCCCATCTCAAATCTCAAATCTAAAATTTTTATGCCGCCCAGCGCGCCGAGCGCAGAATTGCCACCTGATCTAGGAGTCGCAGATATCGATCGCCTTTTTCACCTAACACCCATTCACCCCGCAGAAATGGTGCCATACTATCTGGCACATTAGTTGGCATCTTTATTTGCTCTACATCCAGCCAGTCCATTCCGACAATTCGGTCTACGGCTAATCCTAGTATAGTGTCTTGATCTTCTACCGCAATCACGGGCAGCTCTGGGCGATCGGTGTTCAAGGCAATCGTATCCCCCAGAAACTGACCGAGATCTGCTACCCATATCACTCTCCCACGTACATTTAGGGTTCCCAAAAGCAAGGGAGATACATTCGGAATTGGGGTAATTCTATCCGGTGACGGAGCAATCACTTCCCTAATTCCTATCGCTGGCAAGGCAAACTCGTTGCCGGAAGGAACGTAAAATCGCAAATGCAATTCGCCTTCCGGACTTTCTAGCTCTTGAAATTCAGCAGCTTGATCTATACTTGCACCGGTTAAGAAATCCGGATTGCCTACCATTGCGGTACTTCTCCCTTCTGTTGAAAACCTAAATCGAAAGTTGCGCCTAACTTTCTCCTGTCAAGTGAGAGTTACTTTTTTTTAAGTGAGTAAAAGTGAGCTTTGATTCTCTTTTTTCCTTCCTATAAAAACCTTCTATCCTCGCAGTAGTTGTTTAACTGTCCCCACCAGTTCGGTTGGTTGAAAAGGTTTAGCAATATAGGCATCTGCTCCTTGCTTCATCCCCCAGTAGCGATCAAACTCTTCTCCTTTGGAGGAACACATTACGATCGGCACGTTTTGCGTTTTCGGATCAGCTTTCAGCCGCCGGCATACTTCATAGCCATTCATCCTAGGCATGACAATATCTAGCACTACTAAATCGGGGCAGCTATCCTGTATCCTTTCTAATGCTTCAACGCCATCACTGGCCACGGTAACGTTTAGTCCACTCCCCTTTAAGAGGTTTGAGATCATTTCCCGTTGAGTAACGCTGTCTTCCACAACCAGAACTGTACTCATAACTTCCTACCTACTTGCCGACTCAAAATGTTAACGGTAAAAAGCCACGCTCTGTGTATTTTGCCTCTCTTTGAAGCTTCAAATGCGGCTTTTTCAGGCATACGCCCCTCTCTTTAGCCTACCCAGCCTGTAAAGGGCTGTTTTCTCTGCATGCGCCCTCAAGGCTTAGTCGGTAGCGCCACCTCTATAGACTATAGATGAGCGCCATCGGCTTTCCTTCTATCCAGCGCTGGTGTCATTTGCTGCTTCTGAGGCATTGCTTGCAACTAAATATGTATGTTTTAAGTGATTTTTTAAGTATTTTAACACATTCAGCAGTTTGGTTGATTTTGTGCCTGTGAGTCATGGGCTAGAAAAAGCTATCTTGCTTGTATCTTACCAAGAATTCAGCTCAAATGTCTCTTCCATTATCTTCGATTGGTACAAAAGGGCGTTTTTGTTAGCTATATTCGCTCGCCATCTTGGATTTTGTCTTTTACTCGCTTTTTCTCTTATAGATTGGTTAAGATTGTTTTGGCTGGTAGGGCAGGGTGGCCGGGATTTGGAAGTGAGGGGATGAAGCCTAGTTTTGTTTTTTAAATTTACAGAATATTATATTTATGAAGGCAGTAAATTATTTCATGCTTTTTCACGTCTATCTTTTTTTATTTTTTATTATTTTTTTGATATTTATTTCAGCATTTTTAGCTTGAAAATTTCCTATTAAATAAAATCCGTGTAAAAATACATTTTTAAAAAACAAACAATAAAACGAATGGAGCAGCAAGTTATGATATTTTATACTGTGAGAACTGCTTAGAATGATTACAATACGATATAAAGACTTATTATTGTCAAATTCTGTCGCCAGAGTTTAAGTAGCGGGAAGAGAGACGCCGCGCTCAGCTTGTGAGTCGCCAGGGGGAAAATTGCTTCCACTGCTATCAGCAACTTGATGCTCTGGATATCCCGGCCCGACATATTTTTCCATCAGCATCAATAATTCATTTTCTCCGAAAGGCTTTGTCAAGTAATCAGTTGCTCCAACCATACGAGCTTTGACGCGATCAATAAAACCATCTTTACCAGTAAGCATAATAATCGGGGTTTGACGAAAAGCTGTGCTGCGGCGGAGCATGGCGCAAATTTCATACCCGTCTAGTTCGGGCATGGTAATGTCGCACAGGATTAAGTCAGGTTTGAGCTGAAATACCAGACTGAGAGCCTTGAGGGGGTTGCTGATGGCAGTAGCTTCATAACCGTACTGATTGAGAATGTACTCTACCCACTTACGAACGGTTACTTCATCGTCAATACAGACAATGCGAGGTATTTTAGTAACGAGTGCTTGTCCTAATTCCCATTTGTATGGGGTTGCGGTTTCGTGACCAGGATAGGATAATTGGACTAAACCCTGTTGGACATAAGGGTAGATAGCCCTGGCCACGGTTAGAATATCGCGATTCAGATAGCGAGACATCTGGCGAATGGAAGTTTTGCCGTCAGCCCAGCGGTTGAGAGTATTGAAAACATTAGCGGGCAGGGTGGAGCGCAACTGAGCTGAATCGGAAATGATAGGGCACTGATTGGGGGACTGAATATGGGGGTGAAATTGTTTCCATTCCTGAACGCGTTTGACGATTTTAGTTATCAGGGGGCTTATTTCTAGGGTAGTTAATTGCGGTGCCAGAGCAGGGCCAGTTTCAAATATAAATGAACCTTGGTGGAGGCTTAGTAAGTCGAATAAGGTTTCGTGAATCATGCTGTAGATGATGCTGCGCCCTTGGGCAGGGGTGATGACGTGGTTTTCCAGGAGTGCCCACAAGTAGCCGTATTCGGGAGCGTTGGTGGAGGCGAGCGAAGAAATTTCAATGTTGTCTAGGGCAGTATCTGCTTTGTAGCGGCGGAGGTAGTCTCGCAGGCGCAGCAGGCTGCTATCGGTGTTGGCAGCGGCGTAGATAATTTGTCCGTTGAAGAAGAAAACAAACCAAGACTGCTCATGTCCCCTAAGATGGCGGTGGCGGTGGCGATCGCTACAGGGGTATGCAGAAGTGTTGGGTGAACTGTAGGTTTCTACGAACAGTTCGCCGGTACGCTGTCCCAACTCGATGAGTTGCAGTATGCTGCGGATATCTATTTCAGTCAAATTTCCTTGCATGCCGCTCAAAGGCTCTCCTTATAACCGTTTGACTCTGGCCGAGTTTGCTGTTTGTTGATGCCCCACCTATCTATGTTAGGATTCCCAAATTTTTCTGCCGAGGTAGCAATCTTGATAGTAAACAAATCCTTTGCTGGCACAAAAATAAGAACCTGATAAGGGGGACAGCGGTTTTTTTGTGCATCACTTTATCCCTAAAGCTTTTAAATTATCACTTTTTCTCTAGTTTAATTTTTAATTGGCAAGCTGAAAATAAAATAACTTAATCCCTAGCACCCTCTTCTTTTGGCCCTAAGCTCAGCGATTGTACTATACATTTGTGCTTGAAGAGAGCTGTGGGGAGAGCCACGCAGCTGCTCTTTAGGCATAATTGCCTGATTTGCTAGTGACGTCGTATTTGTCGCGTTAATTGCCTTGTCTGCTGCGGTTGGCTGGTAAAATAATCATAGGTTGCTTGCAACCACGGTGAGTGAGCAGGCTTACCGTCTTTCCCGCAAGCATGATCCTACTCCCTGTCCGAGTAATTGGGCCAAGGGAAATTCCCGATGGTTTTTAGTTATTTTGAAAATAGCCATGGTTACTCTAAAATATCCTTTGTCGATATGACTTTTTGAATCAGAAAGTAAAAATTCCCTAACTTTTGCTGGCGCGAGAATCTGGAACTGCACAAGTCATGTTTCCGAGTTTCCCAGACTGGGAGCAAAAGGCAAGTCTAGCCTTATCAGTTCCCACTCCATCGGCAGTAGGGAGTACTCCCTCCAAAGGGTCAGAGCTTTGGAAAGAGAAACTCTAGAGTGGGAAACAAAAGCGCGTCCAGGTTATGGGTAAGATTAATAGTATTTGCTCTAGAAATGACTTTCTGCTTCTAAACTGTGAATAATCGGGTGGATTAAATCGTCAAAATTAAATTTAGTGCTAGTGCGGGATTATGGCCCGCAAGCCAAAAGTTGGGCATAGAGATATCGAGAGGACTTGAGGCGTGCTGTATCTAGCGGAAGTACAAATACAAAAGGGCGGAGTGTTTGGCGGTAGCAAGGCGCAGCTAAAACTGCTGGCATGTCAGCGAGGTGAACAAAATTGGACTGCTGTGAGCGAAGAAATAATCCCGGCAGATGAGGCAAATAAGTTTAATGAAGGAACCCTAGTGCTGGTAGAACTTAATGCCAGCAAGCAGATACAGCGTGCTCCTTATGAGGCGGCTCGTCAGTTGGTAAGCATTTTGCAGAATTTCTCCCGCCAGCAGGAAAAGTTCAAAACTCAGGAGGAAGAAATCGAACAGTGGAAGCAGTCGCTGACGTTTCAAAGTCAAGAGCTGAATCGCCGGGAAATGGAGTTGCAGGCTCTTGAAGAACAACTGCGGGAAATGGAGGGAGAATTTGAGCGGCTGGAAGCACAGCGCCAAGAAATTGAAGCGGCAAGGGAAGAGGTGAATCGTCTTTCGGAAGAGGTACAGCGTAATCGCCAGGAGTTGGATGGAGCCTGGGAACACCTGCGGGGGGAGATGCGACGTCTGGAGGAGCAGCAGGCGCAGTTGCAAAAATTATCGGGGAAAGTATTCAATGATGAGCAGTTTAGGTATGTTCAGGAATTGCTTGAGCGCCTGTCGGGAACAGTGGTATCAACGGATTCGGTGCAGGAGTATCTCAATCAAGCTTTTGAGAAGCTTGAAGGGCAGCAGTTGGCTTTGAATGAACGCTGGCAGCAGTTGCAGCAGCAGCGTCAGGAGGCGGAGCAGTTACAGGCAGAAGTTGAGCGTATTAATGAAGATGTCTATAATCGCGATCGCTGTTTGCAGGAAGTTCGTGCTTCCATAGAGCAGAGGCGTTCGGATTTGTTAGTACTACAAAATACTCTCAAGCTGCGTCAGGAATATTCGCAGGTTCTCACCCTGAAACTAAACAAACAAGAGGAAATATATCAGCAACTCACCCGGTTGGCTGAATCCCTCGATAAAAATAGCACAACTGCAAAGGTGGATATTGAGGCGCTGGAAAGAATGCCTGTGGAGGAGTTGCAAGGGCTAGTACAGCAACTTTCTCAAGATTTGGAAAAAATGCAGCGCTTTGTCAAGGATCAGGAAGAAGAATTGGCAATGCAGCGCCAGACGATTGAGGAAATACAGGCAAAACTTAATCAGGTAAGCGCAGCAGAGCGCCAAAATTTGGAGAGGGAACTGGCAGAAGAAGGCGATCGCTACCAAATGCTCAATGAAACTATTGTCGGTCAGTTGCGCAATCTCAGAGAAAGAAAAGAAATACTCTTCCAGCACCAAGCTGTTTTGGCACGGCGTCTGGGTAAACCGGTGGAGATGCTTTCCGAAGGCTATGTCAATATAGAAATGATTTTGGCCCAACTGAAGGAGCAACGGCAACTGACGATTGAAGAGTTGCAAAAGCTGAAACAGGAAATTGAGCAAATGCAGCAAAATATCCAGCAAGCTGAGGCAGCACTCGCATCCCAGGTACAAGAACACGAATCAAACTGCAGGGAATTCGCTCAGCTAGAGCAGACGCTGCAAGAAAAACGAGGGAGGGCGGCACAATTGTGGGGCAAGGTGAATGTCTATCAGGAAATGCTCCAGCCACTACAAGATAGTCTCAATGATTTACGTCAGAAGCTAGAAGAGACTTGCCGCTGCCTCAATCAGCTTCAAGAAACGAGGAATTTTCAGTTAGAAGCGCTCGCTTCTATGCGACAAGTATTTGCTTCTTTGGCTAACAACGGTCAAGTAGCTGCTTAACATAAGCTATAATTGCCCTTGTATCTGAATACAAATCCAATCGCCTTCAACGCGCGCGAGCGCTCCCCCAGGAAAAGGATCAGTTTGATAACGATTGGGTGCGCTTATCATTGCTGTTAATTTTTCCACTTGCTCGAAATTGGGAGCGCGAGTTAGTATTTTCTGCAATAATTGCCTGATTGCTCTGCGCTGTATCGCTAAGGGTGCATCCTGCAGAGTGCGGCGGTTGATTCTAATATTTTTGCTCAAATTATTGACTTCTACGCTATTTTGTGATAAAGATTTCTCTAATAAGTGACGAGCTGATTCTTCTAAATATTCTACATCCGCGCGCAGCAACTCTGCGGTTTGAGCAAGATGCTGTTCGACTTGAGGGTTAAAGTTAGCTTGCAAATAGGGTATTAATTCTCGGCGAATACGGTTGCGAGTATATTTGATGTCAGCGTTGGTGGAATCTTCCCATACCTTTAGCCCTATTTTTTCACAAAACTCACCGGTTTGCGCTCGCACTATTTCTAATAGCGGGCGCACTATATAAAGGTGAGATACATATTCTCCCTCTACCATCAGTAGACGCTTCCACGTCAGGGCTTGCAACCCGTCAGCACCTGAACCCCGCATCAAATTGTAAAGAAGGGTTTCGGCGCGATCGCTTGCCGTATGTCCTGTTACAATATATTTGTAACTATACTTTAACGCTATATCACTTAAAGCCTGATATCGCCACTGTCGCGCCGAAGCCTCACTAACAGGCGGTTCAGTAGCGGTTTGCAGGTAAAAGGGAAGCTGCCAAGAATTGGCAAGTTGCCGAACGTGTTCGGCATTGGCACTAGAGTCGGCACGCCAGCGGTGATCGCAATGAGCGATCGCTATTTCCCACCCCCATTTCGGCTGTAAGTCCCGCAACAATTGGGCCAAACACAGGGAATCTTGACCTCCGGAAACTGCAATTAGTACCCGCTCTTTGCTAGGCAATAACTGTCTTTGCCGAAGGGTGCGGTGTATCTGAGCGTGTAGGTGTGTCCAGAACATTACGGGGAATTAGAGAATTGGGGGAGAGTGTGATATAGCTAATTTTTAGAAGCTAGCTAACAAACCAAGACTGGGTTATTGCTCGCCCGTTGAGCTGGGGAGACTGGAAGAGTAGTTTGTTGTCATGGGGTTCTAAAACCTGGTAGAAAAGTTCTTGACAGCGATTGTTTTCGTCGGCTATCATTACTAGAGCTTTATGTCCGTTGCGGAATACTTCGGCGCGCTCGCATTCTTCATAGGCGGCAATAATTATTATATCTCCTGGTTGGCATAGGTGTGCAGCGGCACCGTTGAGACAAATAACGCCGCTTCCGGGTTCCCCTGGCAATACATAGGTAGATAAACGGTTGCCATTGGTGACATTCCAGATTTCTACTTCCTCTAATGGTAGAATTCCTACTTTTTCAATTAGCTCGCTGTCAATAGTGATGCTGCCGATATAATTTACATTTGCTTCTGTGACGCGCACCCGATGTATTTTTGCGTGCATTAATCTAATTGTCGCCATCATTTTCTCCTGGTTAATTCCTAGCTTTTTTAAAGTATTTTATTAAACCTTATATAATTTAATGTTCTTCTTCTATGTGAAGGCGGTTTTTATTATTATGGAAGATAATATATTTCAAATATTAAAATATTCTAAACAATTTTTATCAGAATATTTTCGGAAATGACTGTAAAAAATAATAAAACTAAATTATTAAAGCTTATCAATCAAGATTTTAAAGGGCACGGTTTTTCAATTCGTGCCCTGAAGTAAGCTGTGTATAAGCTACTTCAAACTTAAAAAAACCAGCCGTATGAGTGCAATCCTTTGCCCAAAAGATTGACTCCGAGATAGCAAACCCAGACAATCACGAAGCCTGTGGCAGCGAGAATAGCAGGTTTGCGCCCTTGCCAGCCTTTAGTAATGCGAGCATGCAGATAAGCGGCAAAAACAAGCCAGGTAATTAATGCCCAAGTTTCTTTGGGATCCCAACTCCAGTAGGAACCCCAGGCTTCATTAGCCCAGACGGCACCGGCAATAATCCCGATAGTCAGTAAAGGAAAACCTAATCCGATAATCCGATAGCTGACGTTGTCAAGGGTTTCGGCAAGGTTGAGACGTTGGGGTGACAGGGGTAGGGTAGTGTTTTGCGGAGGTTGGGTACTTGCTCTTTCTAAAACAGCGGTTTTGACGCCGCCGTTATTGTCGGCAATAGTTGCTACTGACGCCTGTTGCGCTGTTGTAGCAACTGTAGAAAGCGGTATTAGTTTTTCTTCGGCACGGCGTAGGCGATAACTACCGTTGCCGAGGGAGGAGCCCCGCAGTTCGACATTTTGGGCGCGGGTGACAATTAGAAATGCGATCGCTAGCAGCGAACCCACCATCAGCGCTGCATAGCTGAGCATCATTACGCTGACGTGCATCATTAGCCAATTGGATTTCAGCGCCGGCACCAAGGGAGCAGACGCCTGCATTTCTGGAGGCAAGGTGAGAGCAGCAAAGGCAGTGATCCCCATCGCTATGGGGGCGGTAGCAACGCCTACTAACCGTGACTGACTCATATTTTCAGCAATCATATGAATAGCCGTAATCCCCCAGGCAAGGAAAAAGAGAGATTCGTAGAGATTGCTTAAAGGAAAGTAGCCGGCATCGAGCCAGCGAGCAATAAGTAGGGCTGCGATACAAAGGTTGGCGCTCGCCATTCCCAGAGTTCCCAGTGTTGCCAGATAGGGAATTCTTGGAAAAGCTGCTCCTCCCCAATAAATTAACATTGTCACAAATAAGACAGAAAACGCAAGATTATCCAACCGGCTTTGCAGTACAACTAAATCCATGCAGTGTTCTCCCCTAGAATTAATATTTGTCTCAATCTATCCTATCGATTCTGGGTACTAAAGAACCCTGTGGGATAAATAGAGCGCTCTGATTATGGCCATCTAATCAGTTAGGGTTTAGGATTGAGTGGGTGGTATGCGAAAATAATCACTTCCTATTGCTACCGGATGCTGCTGTGACACATTTGGATACATTGAAGTTGGAAGTTGAGGGAATTGAAAAGGATCTTCTCGGATGAGATGTAGTAACGATTTTGATACAGAACAATTTCAGCAGGCTCTGGAGACGCTCACCGCTGATATCCGCGCGCTGGCGAGTGGCTGTCAGGGGAATACTTTGGCCATTCTGGCTTTGTTGCGCTCCCTGGAGGCGATTCATCAAGAAATTCGGGATACTTTATTTCTTAATTCTTTACCCGATAACCGTCAGGATTTGTACGCTCTGCTGCGGGACATCGAAACGGCTGGCGGATGGCCTCACATACCTCGCATGAGACTGCGATCGCTCTTAGTTAATTTAGCATCAGAAATTGCTAATGCTGACAAATCAGACGAGTCAATTTCTTCTCCCGCTTCTTCTCAACTACCTCCTGCCGAGCCTTAAGTTTATTTTTAAAAAGATTTAGTGTTTAGCTTTCTATTCCCTTCCACTGGACATTTAATTTTATCCAGGTACTCGGCTCGAATCTTAAAACCTGTTTAAAAACATACAATCCATCAAATATTTCTGTAGTCTTCATTGATTCGGAAGTATTCCGCCGCCACTCCGATTTTTCTATTATTCCAATAATGTTACTACTTTCGACAGACTGATGCTGCCCGATTAACGAACTCAGTTGCTTTTCTACCTCATCCCTGTGGGCAATCAGCAAGTCACAGGAGGGACAATAGCGGCAGCTCTTATTGATCACCATCGGTTGCTGCGACTCTATCTGTATAACCAATGGTACTTTGCGCAGCTTAGTCTTGCTGGCACATTTGGGACAGTACGAAAATCGCACGTCTTGATATGGATTGAGAAAGAAGAATTTGTAGCGGCGTGCTACTTTTCCAATTCGTTTCATTACCTTCTCCCGCAGCATCAACCCAAATTAGCTGATTATATTATTTCTGTTTGATGAGTTAATTTAAAATCTTTAATCTTAAGGTAAAAATTGATAGTATGTTTCTTCGTAAAAATTTACAATTACCTGAGTTAAAGCTGTCCTACCTAGAATGGAATCGAGGGGCTGAACCGCTGTTACTGCTCCACGGATTGGGGGATAGTGGGAGCGTGTGGCAGAGTTTGGCAGAATTTCTGGCAGAGCAATACCATATGGTAGCGCCAGATATGCGCGGGCACGGCAATAGTGGTAAACCAATGGCGGGTTACACTTTTGCAGAAGCGCTCGCTGACTTAGAAGCCTTAATGAATACTCTGAATTGGGAAAGTGCCCACATCCTGGGGCATTCTTGGACAGCTAAGTTAGCACTGCTATGGGCGCAACAGCAACCGCAGCGCTTCAAAAGTTTGATCGTCGTTGATCCCATTTTTATCTCAAAAATGCCTAGCATTCTAAAACTTAGCTTTCCCATCCTCTACCGCACCTTAGACTGTTTGAAAATGATGGGGCCATTTCCTAGTTACGAAGCCGCCAAGGCACAAGCTAAGAAACTTTCCCAATATAGGGGTTGGAACGAATTGCAGCAATTGGTTTTTTCTGAAAGCATCGAGCAAAAACCTGACGGCAGTTGGGGCAGCAAATTTGCTTTGCAAGCGCGAGATGGAATTTTTGAAGAAGTTATGCGCTTTGACGGTTTGAGCAAACCGATTCAGATCCCTACGCTGTTTATACAGCCGCAAAAAGGTGTCAATCGCACAGAATGGCAGCTAAAGCCATACAAGACTTTTTTGAAAAATTTGCAAATACGCTCGGTCCCCGGTAATCACTGGCCATTTTTGGTAGAGCCAGAGGTATTTAACCTCACAGTGGCAGAATTTTTACAAGCACAAAGAAAAGACTGAAATCAAAAAACCCGTTTTGGTAAAGTAAAACGGGTCTTTTGAATCGATGGCAAGTTAGTTTTAATCAATTTAAAAAATTATATGCGAACGCGACGCTTAGTTTTTTCGTGCCAATAGGCTGTAAGAATTTTAGGATTTGGAGGTCCAACGAGACAAACAACTCGTAAACCCCGCAGCACATTGATATATTTGTAGTAAGGAGTTCCTCTCAAACTCCGATCATTGAGGGTAAAAATTAGTGCCCCTCGGCTGAAACTCTTACAACCGTAAGTAAGGGCAATCTGAATCATAGAATTGGTAATGGCACGCTGTTGCTGTCTTCTCTGCAAGTGATTGAGATCTTTGCGGCGCCGAACTGAAATGAGAGTGCCGATTTCTCTAGTATGCTCGTCATTTTTGGCTATGAGACTGATTTTCCTGCAGGTTTCCATTATTTTTACCTCTGGTTTTGAATTCACTAGAAAAGAACATTAAAATCCGGTGATAGAAGTGTTTACAGAGTAAGCAAAAATTCAACCAAATCTCATAAAAATAAACAAAAAGCTAATTTTTGTTAATTTTTATGTCAGTTACTTTCTGAAAATTCGGTTGATTTTCTCACAAAAATGAAAGAAATTTACCTGCTTTCGTGCGTTTTTCTCGCAAATGACAGCACTGAGAAACGCTGCTTCGGAAAGCTTTGCGAAAAATTTCTTTCACAAAAGCGAGAAATTAAGGGCTGTCAACCTCAGCCTTATCTTTCTCACAAAGCTTATGACTGAGGTATATATAAAAAGTATTCCCAAAGTTGTATAGAGAATAACGCTTTGTTGAATACTCTCAACTATATTGGTGAGATTAAGAGAACGTAAAGGTGAGCTGGAAAAGGTATCAAGTGCTGCTCTCACGCCTGTGAGTGCCTAAGAAAAGCGAGCAGGCTAGACAATTATTCCAAGCTTGCTTGTGAGAAAGCCCTCACTATCGAGTAATTTATTAAATTTTTATTATTATATAAAATTAAAGATTAGCATAGCGCTTACAGATTGCGAGGCGAGCGCTGTTTCCAGGAAGTGTTATTTTCTACTGAAGGAATTACTATAGCGCTCGCTAGTTTAGCCCAAATGAATTTTAACACAGTTTATCCCATTTGGAATTACGCGCTCGCAATTTTGCTGCCGAGAGAAAACCCAAAATCTTTATTTCACCTAGCCAGATTAAGGCGCCACCAAAAAGCGGGTTGATATTTTATTCCACGCTTCAATCACCTGCCGTAAATCTTTAATATAACACTTTATTCCACGCTTCAATCACCTGCCGTAAATCTTTAGGTAATAGATCTTGAATAATATCAGCGTAGCGAATTGTCGCATTTGTACTCGTAAGCGTTATCGTCGTATAATCAGCAGAGCCTGGCGCCGGTAAATAATCCAAACGATCATAGCGATCAAAATTACTTTCTTCTAATAACCGTTGAAACTCACGTACCTGTTGCTGCGAAAGTCGGCGAATTACCTTGCGCTCCCCCATACCACTGCCCGTGATTTGCGTCTGAATCACTCGCCCGTCTTGCATCAACGTAGTTTCAAAAGAGCGCCCTGCAATGCCGCCAGAAACGAGTGCTCTAAAAACAACATTTCTTGCCAATGCAGGGGGTAACTCATTTTTTGGAATCTGGCGCGGTTGAATCGTAGCCGACTCATCTAACTTCACCACAGAGCCACTTTTATTGGTGCGGTAAACCCAGCGTTGCTGACTGGAGCTGGCATATCGTTCCAGTGCCACTGTCACTTGCCAACCTGGGGTGAGCACTTGCGTACAAAGGGTTACGGGATCGGGAATACCCAAGCAACTATCTAACCACTTTCTGCGCTCTGCCCGCTCGATGCGCAATAAATCTGTCGGCACCTGGATCCGTCGAGCCAAATCTCGCTTTACGGCATTAGCCACTGATTTGGGTAAGTTTTCTTTTTCATCTGGGGAAATAAACAAGCGAACATTGCTGCCGGTGTTGTCGGTGCGATATATCCACTCTTGGGTACCGTCAGATACCACTACCTTCCACCCTTCGACGAGTGCTTGTGTACACATTTCGCCCGGTTTGGGGATTCCTAGGCAGCCATTTGGCCAAGTTTGGCGGCTGTAGTCTATAATACTGAGTTTGTTTCTGGAAATACCTGTCTGTTGCGATAAATCTCTGCGCACGGCATTAGCAACTGTCTGGGGCAAGCGATCGCTTCTTTGAGTATTTGGAGTCATTCCCCGTATTGTTTTTGCTACTGCTGTCGCTTCCAGTAGCGCCCCTTTTTCAGCTGCGGCAATGGTGCTCAACAGTAAAGCGCAGACAATCCGAACTGGTTTTTGAGAAATTTTATTTAACAGAATTTGCATAACAATAAACCTTTAACACCTGTTTATACGGTTAAGACATCACTACTCATTCACTTAGTTCCGCAATTTTACAGTTGATTCGTTAAAATTATATAAACGCTTTTTTAAAACCAGAAAAATTGCTGAGCCAGAGAAATACTTTTATTATACACAAAAATCAAGAAACCCGATTTCTGTTTGAAACCGGGTTCTTGCATATGTAAAAGTATCATATATATAATAATTTCAGGTCCGGAATTACCGCGTTAAATATTCAGGAGAAAGAGTGCTCAATCGCATTAGAACAAGAAACTAAGCATTTGCTTAGCATTTTTTGGCTTATCTTTGCCCTCGTGCAGCTTAACGATTGAGCCGGAAGCATTGGTGCGATAAACCCATAGTTGTTTTCCGTTAGCAACCACCACTTGCCACCCAGGCACCTGCGCTCGTGTGCAAAGTTTACCAGGATCTTGCAACCCTAGACAAGCATCTAGCCACGTTTGGGGTTCAGCTTTGATGATCCGCAGGGATGACATGGGCACCTGCGATCGCGCTTGTACGTCTTGCAAAACAGCTTTTTTTACCGATTGTGTCAGATTTTCCCTTTCCTGCTCTGTTATTGATAGAGAGCCGGCAGTATTGGGCGGTGTTGTCCCCACGGTAAAATATAATAGTGCCGTTAATCCAACAGCCAGTAAAAATGGGCTTGGTTGTTTTTCCGTCTGATTAGAGGGTGGTTCGTGAAAAGAATTAGGAGTAATATTTTTCATTGCCTACCTCTTGAATCTTTTCTATCGAAGGAAAAGGTAATTATTTCCATCTTTTGCACTCCAATAGCAACATTTTGTTGCAGATAGCGAGCGCAGGCAGTTTTACTGTACTTTCAAATATTTTGCCATTCTATCCTATCTAAATATAATCTTTTTCCTGAAATACTTCCTGCGAGTGAGTTTCTATAATGTAAATTGCGTTTCCCGCCTCAATAATTTCGTCACACGAGGAACTCTTCTAAGATTAGACGCTTGCACCCCTTTATTGGTTCCGCAAACTGTTTTGCGATTCCATGACTTCAGCAACCCCTTAAGCTAATCTTCCCGCTTATATATTAACTTTCAGTAGCGAAAAACACTGAAATTTAGCTGATAGCCTGAATAATTTCTATTAAAAGTTGTTAAGAATTGCAAAAGCTGCCCGGCATCCGAGGAGAGCGGATTTAACACTTCCACCCTCCTCTTTGATTTGCAAAATAAGAAACTCAGGGGAAGGCTTTATTTTCCGCCACAACAAGAAGGAGGAGCAAAACACCAAGAGGTAAGAAATACTTATTTTTTATACTTTTTGGTTTTATTTTGGTTATTCCAGCCTCCGTTCTTTAAACAAGTAGAGCCGCTCCCAGGCGAAGAGGAGGGATACTAGGAGGAGCTGTATTGGCCAAGGCGCTAAAGCAAATCCCCAGATAGTGAAAACAAGGGCCGTTGTTGCCGCCAGAACAGTCCAAATTTCTTCAGATACTTTGAAGAATACTAAAAGCGCTCCCAGTGCAACTGAAAAAGCTATTAAATACATAGGAGACCTAAAAATTACTGCTGTAAATAGGTACTAAAATTTCCCTAGCAGCTTTTACTCTTACATTGTAACATTGAACTGAAGCTAATGGCAGTAATACAGGTGACATTGAGCGAAATTTATCACTTAGATTGCACTGAGTAAACTACCGGATATATTAATGAAAGCTCGCCGGAATCGTTACCCCCACAGTCCAAGGCTTGCCCTTTAACGATGCTTACTCTTTTTTAGCTGTAGGGGTTGGTGCTGTTTTTCAATTGATATCAAACTCAAACTTCATAAATCTATTCTTCTATTCGAAGGCAAGGAGAGATTCCGTGGCCAAAATAGAATGATTATCAAAATAACGAACTGGATTGGCCAAGGGGCGATAACCAGATCGATGAGCGCGCAGATGGTAACAATCAATAATGCCAGAATGCGGATAATTTCACCGGAGGCATTCAAGTAAAAATAGGCTGCCCCAAGAGCAGTCAGGAAGGAAATTGCTAAAGTGGAGAACATGTTACATCACCTTAATAATAGGGGACAAAAGCACTCTGATGATAAGACAAAATAGGCTCTCTTGACTTGGGATTGAGAAAAATAGTCTTTACAGACTTATCGCCTGGTGGTTGTTTCATGAAAAATTATCGTACTTCCTGCTTCTAGTACCTTATAACTTTTATTTATAGTTATAGATAGAATCAGGAAAGTCTAAAAAACAGTTGTTATTCTAATTTAATATAAAATCTCACAGAGGTTCGGGTAAAGCCAACAATAAATTTATACTGCCTGTACTTTGATGGCAGTTTTTGGCGCGGGTAGAAAAAACTGGGAGAGCTGTCAACAAAACTCCCTGGCTGTAACGAGTTTTTCAGCGGAAAATATTATTTATTGGCGGTGGAAATTTAGTCGACTATTTTGAGCCATCCTCTTCTGACTGCGTGCAGCAGTCTGTCAATGGCATTGTACTCTTCGGGTGTGAGCCAACCTTCTAACAGAGCAGACATCAGCCCGTAGCGATGAGCGCGCGTAATGCAACCTGAACACCAAATGTGGCTTATAATTTCTGAAATAGGCGTTGATTGTGCGCTCGCTGGTTGCATAATTTCCTCAAAAAAAATGGATAATAGCAGAAGACAAGTGTCATCTGCTAGAACACATGTAAGCTATTGCCTTTAGGGCTTAAGCTTGACTATAGTTTTTAAAAAATCTGAAGAGTCTCTAGGTTAAAAAGTTCTTTTCTTCCTTAAAATTTTACCAAATCTTCAAAATTTATGTGTTAATGTGAAGTTTTTGTGAAGCGCGCCTGACTTGGGTGATGGGAGGAAATTACCTAAATTTTTTTCAGGAGAGGAAGAAAATTGCGCTTTTACGCATTAAAGCAAGTAAAGATAAGTTTTATTTGAAAATTCCGCGCAATTGCTGAGGTAGTTCAGGCTCAATTTTTTGTTGCCAAAAATGATTAAAACTTTTAGGATTAATAGCCCGCCACATAATAGCAAAGGCGAAAGTCAGAGCTATCAGCGTCACCACAAGATAAAACAGAGAGGCAAAGAAGCCGGGTTTGGAAGACTTGACTGTTATCAAAGTAGGTGCCATTTTGGGAATGTATACCGACTCTTCTGACTTATCTTTACCTTCTCTGACAGCAGAGGCGACTTTGCCAACACGACTACCCAGATTTCCGGATGTAGGAGATGGCTTAGAAGAAATGGGTTTGCCAGTGTGGGGAAATTTAGAAATAGGGCGCTCGCTAATTGGTAGAGAGCAGGATTCATCCGGTGTATCCACAACTCCATTTATAACTTCCCACTGTTTAATTGCTTCTACAGGGGGTTTGCCGGTTTTCGCCCACTTGAGTAACACTTTTTCAGAAAGTATACAAATATTAGCAGCGCCGATAGATTTTATCCAATTTAATAGTGGTTGGCGGTGGGAGGTAAAAACGATTAACTTGTCATTGTGTTCTTGGGCTAAACCATAAGTACACTTAGCGATTTCCAACATTAGTTGCGCTTGCCTATTTGATACTGCCTCGGCAGCAGCTTCTAGTAGGGGATGAGAGCTTTTGGTACTGATAATCAGCCAGCCGCTATCTTTCCAAAAACGGAGGAACTCTCTTGCTACTTTTGCAAGATTAGGTTTAGAAGAGTTTTGGCTGAGGGAGTCAATTTCGTCATACAGAGCTTGGGGCACACAGCATCTACCCAAGCGCGAAAACATCTTCCATTCGTGTACTGCGCAGTTGATTATGGCGCTGAGATCGACAACTACCAGTATGGGAGGGAATGTAGCAGATTTCATCGTTTCCTCCGCTTAATTCATACAGGTTTCTATTATCAATTTTACTGAAATTTTTTGCTGCTGCTGAGGCTTAGCAAGATAAATGAAGGAAAACTGGGTTTCAACTATACAGAATAGAGAAACCCAGTTTTTAAAAACGCACAATTTTGATTTAGCCGCCGATACCGAGACGCCCCGCTAAGCCGGGGGTGAAGGGTAGGAGTACTGCTACTGTGAGAAAAAGCGCTAATAATCCTAGAGCTGCGCGGGCGTCGTCGGGTTCTGTTAAATCATTGAGTGTGGGGCGTTCTAAATTTCGCTGTAGGAAAAGTATGACGCTCGCCCAATAGAGGGCAACGGGATTTGCTAGGGAGGCGATCGCCAATAAAATTAGGGTTGCGATCGTTGTGCGTGTGGCTATTTTACGTCCGTAAATAGCTTGCACGATTCGTCCGCCATCAAGTTGCCCTGCTGGCATCAAGTTAATTGCCGTCAACACTAAGCCTAGCCAGCCTAATGCTGCCAGGGGATGGATGTCAACTACGGGCTGCTGCAGGGCTGGTCCCAAAACTACTTTTGCTAAAGCCCCTACCAAAAGCGATCCTTTAAACAACTGCGAAGGTATTTGAAAAAAACTGCCGGGATGAGAAAGCAGCAGCCCTGTGATTAGCATTCCCAGGGAAACAAGCCCCCCGGCAGCTGGTCCTGCAAATGCTACGTCGAACAGTACTTTTCGGTTTGGTAATAGTGACTCGAAGCGATTGAGGGCGCCAAAAGAGCCTATTTGCCAAGTAGGTATGAAAAATGGCCAACTAAAGCGAACTTGGTGCCGTTTGGCCATCACTTGGTGACCGATTTCGTGCGCTAGCAAGACTGCCCAGATGCCGCTACTTATGGGCAGGAGTTCTGGAAATCGACTGATATTGTTAAAAAAATTAAAGCCTAGCATTAAGCCGCTTGCTTCTAGAGTTGTAGCTATGGTGGCAAGGAATAGTACGGCGGCTATAATTTTCTGGAAAACGGTGAGGGGTTTAGGGTCGTTTGTACTAGGTAAGACGATGACGACTGGTTTGTCGTCTTGGTTGGGTACTAAAAACAATCGGTAGCGCTCGCCGAAATGTTCTTGTAATTTTTCTGAAAGACGGGCGTAGACGGTTTCTGGTTCGCCGCGCAAGTTGCCTTTGAATATGGCTCCATCTTGATAGGAGATTGTTTCAGTTACGAAAAATGTATCGATGCCAAAAATCCCCTGAATTGTTTTCAGTTCTTCGGCTGGAATGGGAGTGATAATTGGTGTAATTTTATCTCTTTCCTCTTCCGCTGTTGGGGCTGTTGTGTTGGTGACTTCTTGCCCTGTGTTTTCTTCTGTGCTTGTTGTTTTTTCTTCAGATTTTAATAATGTTTCTAGCTGCGCTCGCACTGATGCATCTTGACTTGCTGCCCGCAAACGATTTCCCAAGAAAATATATAATCCGGCTGAGGCTACCAGTAAAAATAGGATACTCGCTAAATTCAGGTATATGCCTGCAGCGAATAATCCGAAAAAAATCAGCCAGGGAGCCATCAATGACACTGACTGTAGCCAAGCTAAAATACCTAGTTTTCCCAATGGTCTAGCGCGGTAATATCCCCATCCCAATATGCCTAGGGCAATTAGTACGATTAAAATAGTTGCCGCGTTTTCGGATGCAGTATACATGATTTAACCTTTTTTTTGATCAGATAAAGCCTGCTCCTTTAAAATTATCTCATTTTTATGTATGCAGGTACTCTCAATTAAAAATCAATTATCCAAGCGTTCGCTATGTTAATAATCTTTCTTTTTTATAAAAACTAATCAAACGTATTTTACAGAATTTTGCTCTTGACAACTGGCGACAGCAGCTCTAAGATTGCCTTGGTGGGTGTCGAGGAGATGCTGTGCCTGTTCGCGCTCTAAACCTGTCCAGTGCATAAGCAAAGCTAGTTTAACTGAGCGCCCGCTACGTTCGAGTAAGAAGGCTGCCTCTTCTCGGCTCAACCCGGTGAGATCGTGCAGAATCCGCAGAGCGCGATCGTGGAGCTTTTTATTAGTCACCGCCACATCTACCATGCGGTTGCCATAGACTTTGCCCAGTTTCACCATTACGCCAGTAGAGAGAATGTTTAGAGCCATTTTCGTAACTGTTCCGGCTTTTAGTCGCGTTGAACCTGCAAGAATTTCTGGACCTACTAGCAGGCGAATGTCAATATCTACTTCGGAGCTGACTTGTTCTACTGGAACGCAAGCAATTAATATTGTTGTGGCACCGCGTGCTTTGGCGGCTTGCAGGGCACCGTGGACATAGGGGGTTGTGCCGCCGGCGGTAATGCCAACTACGACGTCGAGGGAGTTGATATGGCGGTGAGCGATCGCTTCTGCTCCATCTTCTGCTTTATCTTCTAATTCTTCTGATGAGCGAACTAAAGCCCCGGCTCCTCCGGCAATAATTCCCTGCACCAGCTCTGGTGGAGTGCAAAATGTGGGCGGGCACTCGGCGGCATCTAATACCCCAAGTCTGCCGCTGGTTCCCGCACCGATATAAAATAATCTTCCACCACGGCGCAAGGCTTCTGCTGTGCGTTCGATTGCACAAGCCAATTGTTCCCGAGCAGCGGCGATCGCATGTATAGTTTTCACATCCTCTTGATTGAACAGATCCACTAATTCCAAAGCACTCAGCTGATCCAAATTTTGACTGTTGGGATTAATCTGTTCAGTCAATAGGTGCCCCCGCTCCTGCAAATTTTTCATTCTTCTCCTTCAATGTTTCTTGTTTTTTCTTTCTCCTTTCTTGTTTTATCTTTTTCTCACAAAAGCCCTTCTAGTTGGCGACGAATCCGCTCAAGCTCTGATTCTGGTATACTTTGAGCTTCTGGCGATTGTTCTGGTTGCCAATCTGTTTCTTCTATATTAGTCTCTGGGGGTATGGCGAGTTTTCCAGAGGGCACTAACTCCCAGTCATAATCAGCACTGCGGCAAAATTCTATGATTTCTTCTTCGTCTATTTCTTCTACCCCTGGTTTAGGGAAGTCTTGGGCTTCTAGCATCAGGGCATAGCGGGTGGCATCGTCTTCAGACTCGAACATCAGTACTTTGTTGCGCTGCGATCGCAATTCTTTTAGTGTATGGATTCCTTCATTTCCCATTTGATCTTTAAACAACAAGACGAACACTCGCATGGGTTCTTACTTTTTCTTCTATAGTTGCCTTCTCTTTTCACATCTTAGCACTTTCTGCTCCCTACTACTTATCGCTATACCATCAGCCTCAAATTTTTTCTCCGATGTGCTATTTTCATCTAGATAGGTTATACAGGGCGCAGTCTACTTTTATACTTCTCTGGTTGCCGTCGATAGTTATCATACAGAGTCGATAAAAATCAGATGACTAATTCCCAAACTCCTGACAATCAACCACAGCCTCCAGAAAATCACCATGAGGGCAAGCGCTCTAATACTGCTGCTGTTATAATCTTTCTACGGCGGGCGGGTATAGCCCTAGGCATTGTTTTACTAGCCGGCGGGGTAGGAAATTCAGTCTGGCTGTGGCATTTTGTCACAAATGACTTGGCAGCGCTGGTTGAAAAAGAAATCTCGAAAACTATCAAGCGCCCCGTCTTGCTCGGTTCGATTAAAAGCTTTTCCTTATCCGGCATTAGTTTCGGTGCTTCTTCTTTGCCCGCTACCCCCACTGATACGGATTGGGCAACGGCAGATTCTGTAAAGGTGAATTTTAACATTTTACAACTGCTTGCTACCCGTACTCTTGCTCTGCAAATAACTTTTGTAAATGCTGATGCTTATATTGCCCAAGATAAAAAGGGGCGGTGGCTGACTATTCCTAAAATCGAAAGGGCGCAAGGTTGGCTAAAAGTCTCTCTCGATTCCTTGGCTGTGGAAAATGCAAGGGTTTTTCTCTCTCCCTATGATGCTGCTGTTTCTTCTAATCCGCCTATTGAGTTGCGAGCGCTTAATGGCATTCTCCGTTTTCGAGATGAATATAAACGGATGCTTTATGAAGTCAGCGGGGAAAATGTTTTTGGCTCTTTTAAAATCCAGGGTTCTTCGAGTCTGCCAAATTTGGCAACTACGGATATTTCTGTAGAAGCGGAAAATTTCTCGGCGATCGCTCTCAACCGTTTGCTTAAACACACAGTAAAACTGCCACTCGCTTTATACGACGGATTGCTTGATGGAAATCTGCAAATTCAATTCCGCCCGCAAAAATTACCCGAATTCAAAGGAACTGCTAATCTCAAAGCCGTGACGGCAAAAATTAATCTCCTGCCCAAACTACTAACAAAAACAAACGGCTTCCTGATTTTTCAACCTGGGCAAAAATTAGTTCTCAAGAATGTAACAACAATTTATGACAAAGTACCCGCTTTTGCAAATGGTCTCGTCGCCCTAAGAGATAATTCTAATCTCAATATTCTAGTACAAGGCGTTAACGCTAAAGAAGCTTTAGAAAGCCTAGATATTAAATTTCCTGTTCCCGTTATTGGTGATATACAAGCTAGTTTAAAGGCCAATGGCCCAATTACACAGCCAGTAATATCAGGTACTATCAGTAGTCTTAATAATAATAAAGGAGCGCCTCTACAAGTAGAGCGTTTCAAATTAGCAAATTTTGGCGCTGGGATTGTTTTTACCCGTGGTAATCTAAAGTTAGATTACCTCCGCGCTATTCCAGCTATCGGGGGTCAAATTACGGCTTCCGGTAATGTTAAACTGGATTCAATGAATAAGCCTCCACGGGTGGCTTTGGAGTTTCGGGCAAGTCAAGTTCCTGGAGAAGCGCTCGCTAAACTTTATAATTTTTCCCCTAAATTTAAATTAGGCTCTCTTGCCGCTACTGGCTATATTGTTGGCCCTACTAATAATCTGCAAACTACTTTATATTGGCAAGCACCAGAGGCAGTTTATCCCGCTTCTGGCACGGCGATAGTTAAAGGTATTCTAGAAACTGCAGTATTTCGTGATACAATAGTTAAAATTGCTGCCGGCACAGTTATCGCTTCCGGTACTCTGAAGGATGAAATTTTTTCTCTGGATTTAGAACCCAAAAATCTATCTCTCAACCAACTGGCGACAATTGTTAATCAAGAATTTCTCAAAGACTCAAAAAATAAGGTTCCTTTATTAAAACAACCAGGTCAAATTGTTACTGGTAATATCAGTGTATCGGGAAATATAAATTCTATCGGCGCTGATACAATAGCAGTAAGTGGGATCGCGATCGCTTCTATTGCAGGCGGCATTACCAGCATTACTGGCGCTCTCAAAAATGGGCGCTGGAATATTTCTCTTGATCCCTCTAATGTAAAACTCGCAAATTTGGCAGAATATCTGTATAATCCTTTATTTTTATCTCCGGCAGAAATATCCAGATTACCTATTTCTCTCGCTAACGCTTATATCACTCTTTCCGGCACAACAGATAACTTGACAGCAGCAGCAATTAATGCTAATGCTAATGCCCGCCTTATCATTGCCAACGGCAGTGCGACAATTACTGCTCGCTTACAGGATGGCTCTTGGCAGGCAACTGTGACAGGGGAAAATATCGATGTCTCGAAAATTACCTCGCAAATTACGCCCGGCTTTCTCCCCTCTGTGCCAATTAATTTAGTCGCAGGAGAAATTACTTTCGCTGGCGATGTTTCTTTTAATTCGCTGCAAGCAGGTGACGGGCAGTTAACTGTAGCAGTGGCAGGAGGCTCTCTTACGGTGGAAGATATCCGTTTACAGGATAATATTTGGCAGGCTGTTGCAGATGTTTCACAACTTAATTTGAAGCTATTTCTAAAAAATATTATTCCAGAGGTAGCGGAGAGATTGGGAAGATTTAGTGGTTCTTTTATTATTGCAGGAGATACAAGATTAAATAGCGCTCGCAAACAGCAAAAGCAAAAGCAAGATGAGGATACTTTTATTATAGATTTATTAGAGTCGATTAATGTAAGAGGTTCGGGTGTTTTAGGTGTAGCAGGCGGGGTAGCAAATCTATCTGAAATAAGAATTGAGCAGGGGCGTTGGCAAAGTGCACTCACTGCAGAGCGGGTGGCAGTAATTCCTCTAATTAGTGTTTTAAAAAATCTGCCGCTGTCGGAAAGTACTTTTACAGGTAATATTACTGCGCAAGGCGATTTTAAGTCTCTATTTTATGCTTTTCAAAACAAGCAGCCAAATCAATTAGAAGGTTTGTTGGCTTCTATTGGGTTAAACCTAGCAGGAAATGTGGGAGTGGCTGGTGGGGATGTAAATATTAAAGGCTCTTTGACAAGAGGTTCTTTTTCTGCTAAAGTTGCTGTATCAAATATTTCTGTGAGTCGATTTTTACCATTGCCATCAGAGCTAGCTCAAGAATTTGCAGGAGGTTTAACTGGGAATTTTATTGTATCAGGCAAGACAGAATCCTTTGATTTAAATGCGCTCGCTATTACGGGCGCTGCTACTTTAAATGTGGCAGGTGGAAAAATAAATATCAGCAGATTGCAAGTGCAAGATAAGCGTTTACAGGGGGCTGTCGCTCTAGGCGATATTCAACTTGAGCGTCTATCAAATCAACTGCGCGGGCAGTTTTCTGGTAATCTAAATTTATGGGGTAATTTAGATACTCTGACGTTTGCGAATATCCGCGCTCAGGGAGATGTTTTTCTATCACAAGGTGTGTCAATTGTAAAGAAACCATTAAAGGCTGCGATCGCTTGGGATGGTGAAAAATTGCAAATAAATCAGGCAAAAGCTCCTGGTTTAAATGTAAGTGGTTTTGTTACTGTCGATACACAAAATATCGCAGCGATAAAACTGACGGGCATAAATTTAAATGTGCGGGCACGCTCTTATAATTTACACGATTTGTTTTTGGAAAATTTGCCAAATATGCTCGCTCCTATAGGTGAGGCAGATTTCACAGGTAAAATTCAAGGTACACTTCAGGCTCCCAGAATTGCTGGAAATATACAACTGCGCAACTTTCATCTAAATAAAATAGCATTCGCTCCAGTGCTGACAGGGCAGGCTACTCTCGCTATTGGCGAAAAAATTCAAGTACAATTACAAGGAGAGCAAGATGAAATTCAAATAAACGCTACATTTTCTCCCTCCTCTTTTCCCTCCTCCCTATCTTTCTTACTAAAACGAGGTGAATCTCTAATTCGCGGTAGTGGCAATGCTCAAAATTTATCTGTAGCGCTAAAACAATTTCCCCTTGCAGCGTTAAATCTAACCACTCCTACAGCCGGTCCTGGGCCAATATCTGGCCTTTTGTCAGGAGAATTTAATCTCGCCTATGAAAAAATTTTGCAGTGTCGGGATATAGTATGTGCCCTGAATACGATACAGGCAAATGGAAAAATAGCTCTTGAAACTCCAGGCATTGGTTTAATTAATGCTAACAAATTTGAAGGGCGAATCGCTTTAGCAAATGGAGTTATTGAGCTGCAAGAAGGGCGTTTATTTAAGGGGCGAAGTCAATATGTGGCTACTGGTAGTTTGGCTTGCCCTTGGGCATTTTTACCAACGGTATTTACAAATAGCAACAGTGGAGTGTGTGTTACTCCCCAATATCAAGCAAAAATTGCGATCGAGAATGGAGAATTACAAGATATTCTCGCCAGTTTGCAAATTTTTCGCTTGCAAGATATTGCGCGAGGCTTCTCTCCACCTAAATATGTTTCTGGTGCAGCAGTGGCTCCTGTATCTGTAAATATTCAAGGGGCAGATATTCTTACACAGTTGCATCGTTTCTCAGAAATTGTAGCACTATTGGAGCAGCAGCAACTAGCTCGGCAAAAAGCTTCGCCCCTACCTGAATTGCAAGATTTAAAGGGAATTTTTAATGGTAAAATTTCTATAAGCGGTTCTTTGAAAGGGGGTGTTAATTCTCAGTTTGAGATTTCTGGTAAAGATTGGAAGTGGGGGGAATATGCAGTTGATCGTTTATTGGTAGCTGGGAATTTTGAAAATAATATTATAACACTTTTGCCGTTTGAACTGCAAACTGGTGACAGTTTGGTTTCTTTTTCCGGAAGCTTGGGATTACTCAATCAGTCGGGGCGGTTACAAGTACGAAATTTTCCAATAGAGACACTGCTAAATATTGTAGCAAAATTTATAGATGTGTCGATTCCTATTCAATTGACGGGTGACATTAATGTTGATGCTAATCTGGCTGGCAATTTATTCAATCCCCAGGCTAAAGGAGAAATTGCTTTAGTTAATGGCACTCTTAACCAAACGCCTGTGCAAACGGCGCAGACAAGTTTTTCTTATTCTGAATCGCGGTTAAATGTCGAATCTATAATTAAAGTGGGCGGGTTCGATCCGATTCAAGTTGTCGGCAATATTCCGTATCAAATATTTCCATTTTCTATAGCGCCGGAAAGCGAGCGCATTAATCTAGCAATTAATGTGCAAAATGAGGGGCTAGCGCTGTTAAATATCCTCAGTGGCAATAGGGTGCGCTGGATGAATGGTAAGGGGCAAGTGCAAGTGCGGGTAGAGGGAACTTTAAAAGAGCCTCTAGTTACCGGAATCGCACAGATAGAGGGGGCGACGATAGGGGCGCAATTGTTGCCAGAGCCGTTAACAAATGTAACAGGTAGAGTATTGTTTAATCGCGATCGCATTTTAGTAGAAGGTATCAATGGGCAATTCAGCAAGGGGCTAATTTTAGCTCAAGGCGTCTTACCGATTTTTGCCGAATTTTCACCAAATGATACTGATGCTGCCAATCCCCTACGAATTAGTTTAGATCAATTGATAATGAATCTTAAAGGGCTTTATCGAGGTGGAGTTAATGGTATTATTACTTTCACAGGCACAGCACTACAGCCACAAATTAGTGGTATAGTTGAATTGCGTAACGGGCAAGTTTTTCTTTCAGAAACAACAGTAACTGGCGCGGGAGCCGGGGCATTGACAGTAGATGCAGCAATTCAACCTTTACTGAATAATTTGAGGTTAATATTAGGTAAAGATGTGGAGATTGCTTTCCCTCCTATCCTTAATTTTATAGCTAGCGGCGAGTTAACTATTAATGGGTTTTTAGATGATTTGAAACCTCAAGGCACAATCCGGTTGCGTAGGGGGCAAGTTAATCTATTTACGACACAGTTTAGGCTACTACGGGGGTATGAGCAAACGGCTACTTTTACTCCTGAAAATGGTTTAGATCCGATTTTAGATGTGCGCTTAGGCGCGTCTGTAAGTGAGGTGAAAAATAGTCGTTTGCCTGCTTCGGCTTTTTCTAACGAGATTCAAGATTTGCCCGCAATGGGATTAGGGGAAACACAAACAATTCGTATTCAAGCTAGGGTGCAGGGTGCGGCTTCTCAATTGTTTGATAATCTAGAGTTGACTTCTTCCCCTTCGCGCACTGAGTCGGAAATTGTAGCGCTCTTGGGGGGCGGGTTTGTAAATACTCTGGGGCGAGGAGATAGTGCATTAGCGCTTGCTAATTTTGCCGGTTCAGCATTCTTAAGCCCGATTGAATCTGCTTTTACTAATGCTCTGGGAGTTACTGAGTTTCGTCTATTTCCAACTACTATTACTAGAGATGGGGCGCGCTCTTTTAATTTAGCAGCAGAGGTGGGTGTTGATATTACACGCAAGTTTTCTGCTTCCGTGCTTCGAATTCTCACAGATGCTACTCAGCCGACGCAATTTAATCTCCGCTACCGAATCGATAATCGTATGCTTCTGCGGGGAGCAACCGATTTGTCTGGAGAAAATCGTGCTACAATTGAGTATGAGATTCGTTTTTAATATCTATAAGCCCAGCGATCGCTTCTACTTTTATATTTTCTAGTATAGCGATCGCTCCTTGTTTTCAAACTATTTATTCCGGAAAATCCGGAATAATCCATTGCGGTGGCTGCATCCGCTTCTTTCGCACTGCTTCTTCTGCAATCTCTAGCATTTTATCTAGAGGAGTATCATTAATGAATTTTGACGTTGCTGCTAGATATTCTTTATTAGGGCAATCCTCTCCCAATATGCAGCCATTAATACATTCTACCGCACAGTTTACAGTTCTCTCCACTCTTTTTCTCCTTTTTGAAAGTTAAACATTAAAGCGGAACAGCATCACGTCGCCTTCTTGCACGACATAATCTTTTCCTTCACTGCGAACTAAGCCTTTTTCCCTAGCCGCATTCATCGAACCTATAGATACGAGATCATTATAAGCTATAGTTTCCGCACGAATAAAACCACGCTCGAAATCCGAATGAATCACACCAGCAGCTTGAGGTGCATACATGCCTGCTTTAATTGTCCAAGCGCGAGTTTCTTTAGGTCCAGTCGTAAAAAATGTTCGTAAACCTAAAAGTTCATAAGTAGCGCGAATTAGAGATTTTAAACCTCCTTCTTTGACACCAAGAGAGGCAAGAAAATCGGCCCGCTCTTCTTCAGATAAGTCTACAAGTTCTGATTCGACTTGAGCAGAAACAACTATTACTTGAGCATTATCGCCAGTTGCGATCGCTCGCACTTTTTCTACCCATTCATTCCCTCCTGCTAAATCCTCTTCCGAAACATTTGCTGCATAAATAACCGGCTTACCTGTCAGTAAATCTAAATGCTTAACTGATTCTTTTTCTTCCTCTGTCAAACCCACCTTTCGTGCCTGTTTACCTTCATTCAGCCCTGCCATTAATTTTTCTAACGCTCCCAATTCTACTTGCGCTTCTTTACTAGCACGAGCCTGTTTGCGAACCCGCTCTATACGTCGCTCCACTTGCGCCAAATCTGCTAAAGCTAACTCTAAATTAACAATCTCGATATCCCTTAGCGGATCGACATTACCAGCAACATGAATGATATCATCATTCTCAAAACAGCGGACGACATGAACGATCGCATTTACTTGCCGGATGTGCGATAAAAATTGGTTTCCCAGCCCTTCTCCCTGGCTGGCACCCTTCACTAACCCAGCAATATCGACAAATTCTATCCTTGTTGGTATAATTTGCTCTGAACCCGAAATTTTTGCTAATACGTTTAACCGCTCATCTGGCACCGCCACTATACCCACATTAGGCTCAATTGTACAAAAAGGAAAATTAGCAGCTTGGGCTTTGGCATTGGCCACTAGGGCATTAAATAAGGTAGATTTGCCAACGTTGGGAAGTCCAACAATTCCGGCTCTTAGCATGGATCGTCTAAAAAATTATTGCGTTTGTATGTTATAATAACAAAAAATTAAAAAAATTTAAAATACTATATCAAACTTTAAAATGGACAAAGAGTTGGAAACTGGCCAAAATAACTTTAAAAAACGTGAACCGCAGAAAAATACTGTCTACTACCCCTTGGGAGAGCGAGTTTTATGGCAAGGGCATTTGGGAATAGTAGTAGGATTAAATGTCAAACCCTACGACTATCCAGTAGGTTATGATATTTTAATTGATCCCAGTGCTAATCTCAAAAACCCCTATGTGACAAACGCAAGTTTTTATGAAATCGAACTGGCTCCCGGCTCGCCAATTCCACAACCTACATACATCGATCCTAAATCGAATGAGCAATATCGTTCAAAAAGAACGCTAGTTGGTAGGGATATATTTGAAGAATCTGAAAATAAACAGGAGCTAATTAAACCAGGAGATTTTGTAAAGTTTTTAGAAAACAAAAGAATGCCAATAGTTGGAAAGGAACCTATTTTTAAAGTAGTGGAAGTATATAAAGATAGCAGGAATAGGGATATTTTGAAATTAAGCCATCCAGCATGGGAAGGACAAACTTGTGATTTGTGGGCGGGGAATTTTCAAATAGTGACATCGGGAGAAACGGAAAATATAATAAACGAAAAAAGCAGGGAATACGGGGAGGAATACTGGGGAGTTGAAGTAACAAAAGATTTGTCAAAAAATGGAGTAATTTATGTAAATGCGGATCTGGTAAAAGTGAAAGAAGGGGTTTTGATGTTTGTGCAAAAAAAGGGTGAGAATGAACGAGTGAATTTAGCGCTCGCACCCGGAAAGTGGATAGCTTTCTATGCAGCATCTTTAGAAGATGGAAAACCTATAGCAGTTTCTCACTGGGAAAAATATTAAAATAATGTTGGATCAAAAAAAAGCTCCTCTAATGGAAGCATTAAAAGTTTGTGCCCAACGTCAGCACGCTCCATTTTACGCCCCTGGGCACAAGCGAGGAGTGGGAATATCTCAGTATTTAGCAGATTTTCTAGGTAAAAAAGTATTTGCAGCCGACTTACCAGAATTGCCAGAATTGGATAATTTATTTGCTCCAGAAGGAGTTATAAAAGAAGCACAGCAACTAGCAGCAGAAGCATTTGGTGCAGAACAAACTTGGTTTCTCGTTAATGGTTCTACAGCAGGGATTATAGCAGCAATTTTAGCAACGTGTACAACAGGGGAAAAAATTATTTTGCCTCGAAATGTTCACAGCTCAGCAATTTCAGGGCTCATATTATCGGGGGCAGTACCAATATTTATCAATCCTGAGTATAATAGCGAATGGGAAATAGCTAATACTATAACCCCAGAGTCAGTAGCTCTCGCTCTAGAGCAACATCCTGATGCTAAAGCAGTGATGGTACTCAGCCCGACATATTGGGGAGTTTGTGCCGACATAAAAGCGCTCGCTCGCATTACCCATAAATATAATATCCCCCTGATTGTAGACGAAGCTCACGGAGCACATTTTGGTTTTCATCCCGATTTACCCCCCTCCGCCCTCTCCTGTGGAGCCGACTTAACAATACAATCCACTCATAAAGTTCTCGGCGCAATCACACAAGCTTCAATGCTTCATATTCAGGGCAAGCGCATAATTCGAGAGCGTATTAATCAAACTTTACAATTAGTACAGACTACCAGCCCCAGTTACTTACTATTAGCTTCTCTCGATGCAGCACGACAACAAATCGCCCTAAAAGGCGAAATATTAATGTCTAAAACTTTACAACTAGCAGACGAAGCCAGAGCCAGAATTAGTAAGATTCCAGGATTGTCAGTTTTGCAGCCGCCAAAACAAAAAACTCCCGGATTTTTTGCTTTCGATCGCACACGTCTTACCGTCAGTGTTGCCGATTTAGGATTAAGTGGCTATGAAGCAGATGTAATTCTCAGGAAAGAATTGGGAGTAACGGCAGAATTACCAAGCCCCAGACACTTGACTTTTATTATCACTTTTGGTAATACCCCAGCAGATATCGATTGCCTTGTGCAAGGCTTCACTATTCTTTCCAAAAATTACCGTCGTTTTCCTCTTCCTCCTTCTCCCTCTTTTTCCTTTTCTTTATTATCATTACTTTCTCTTTCCCCTCGGCAAGCCTTTAGCGCTGCAACCGAAACTCTACCAATTTCAGAATGTGTCGGGCGCGTCAGTGCCGAGATAGTTTGTGCTTATCCACCAGGAATACCGATTTTAATGCCTGGTGAAATGATTTCAGCTTCAGCCCTTAACGAATTGCAGCAAGTAATTGCAGGCGGCGGAGTGATAACAGGATGTAACGATCCCAGTTTGCAGACTTTACGAGTTGTGGTAAACTGATTAATAAAAAATGCGCCAAAAAAATTATTATGTTATAAAATCGTATTAATGCCTTCATCACTGTGGCCTTATATAACTCCCGGCATACCCGACGAGCTATTCGAGCAGTTGCCTGGGATTCCCCTAAGTAAGCGAGAAGTTCGCCTGTTGCTGATAGCACACTTGCGGCTATTGCCAGATTGCGTTTTTTGGGACATCGGTGCTGGCACGGGCACAATCCCAGTAGAAATAGGCTTGCTGTGTCCTAAATGCCGTATCATTGCCATAGAGCGGGACGAAGAAGTGGCAAAATTGATTCAGCGTAATTGCGCTCGCTTTGGCGTATACAATGTAGAAATCATCGAAGGCAGTGCCCCAGAATGTCTCAAAGATATTCCCGAAAAACCTCACCGGGTTTGCATCGAAGGAGGGCGCTCAATCAAAGCGATCCTAAAAGAAGTCTGGAAATATTTAATGCCTCAAGGGCGGATTGTTACCACATCCGCAAATCTGGAAAGCCTATATGCTATCTCAGAAAGCTTTGCCGAATTGCAAGTCCGCAATATCGAAGTGGTTCAATCTGCAGTCAATCGTCTAGAAAAGCGAGGCAATAATCAAGTGTTTGCTGGAGTGAATCCTATATTTATCCTCAGCGGTGAAAAATTAGATTGAGAAGTGCAAGGCAACAAACACAGCTATACGCAAAAACTGCTTGCTCGGTAAAGAGAGTATTACACTACTATTACAGAATTGTTGGAATAGCGACAAACAGATAACCTCCATAATTTCCGCAGAAAAACGTCTTATGCCTTGGGAGAGAATCCTCAGTAGTATTGTTGGAATTGCCCTTGCTCTGGGGATTATCATCATCGGCGGGTGGTATTTCACCCTTGGTTTCTGCATTTTGGTATACTTAGGACAGTTGGAGTATTTCCAGCTAGTTCGAGCTACAGGCATTGCACCAGCAGCCAAAACAACCATAGTTGTTTCCCAAATATTATTAGCGATCGCAACAGTATCATCTTCCTTAGCTGATGCCGTCTTACCGCTCGCCGGCACACTTATATGCTTTTACCTGCTATTTCAACCGAAACTTGCCACCATTGCCGATATTTCCGCATCAATTTTGGGATTATTTTACGGTGGTTACCTGCCAAGCTACTGGGTGAGACTGCGATCCCTCGGCTCAGCCGAATACAGTAACCTACCCCTGGGCGGATTCTGGCCCAAAACCTGGCCAAACCTCAAAACCATGCCAGAAGGCTTACTCGTTACTCTATTAGCCTTCATATGTATCTGGACAGCCGACATTGGTGCATACACCTTTGGCAAATTTTTCGGGCGCACTCGCCTCTCCGAAATTAGCCCCAAAAAAACAGTCGAAGGAGCCATATTTGGAGTTGCAGGTAGTTTAGCATCCGGCGTACTAGGGGCGTGGTATTTAGATTGGCCATACTGGCAAATAACCGGCAGTGCCTTAGGATTGACCATCGGCATTGCCAGCCTCCTCGGTGATCTCACCGAATCGATGATGAAACGAGACGCCGGGGTCAAAGATTCTGGCCAACTGATCCCCGGTCATGGCGGTATATTAGATCGCGCTGATAGTTACGTTTTTACAGCTCCTCTAGTTTATTATTTTACCACCCTACTTTTGCCCCTATTGCGACATTAACTAAGAAAAATTGTCGAATTAGGGAATAACAATAACTTTTCCCCGACACAACAATTGTCCCGGACTCAACTTCAGTTCTTGGAGCTCAACTTCTGGCCCTAAATCCAGTTTAAAGTTATGCAAATTAGAAATAATCGTGCCTTGCGAAACTTGCAATTCAGGATTGACAAAATGTAATTCTCGTCCGCCGAAAACCTGCAAGCCAGCGCGTATAACAAAAGAAATTTGCTTGTCTGTATTTTCAACCAAGGTGGCCATCAAGGTGAAGCTATTCTCTTCAAAAACTATCTGCGCAGGGTATAAGCGGGCAGCAAGAGAGGCAAATGAGCAGGCAACAGATGCCGAAGAGAGCAATGGCAGTAAAAATTCAACTAGGGCATTGTTTAGTAGTAAAGATGTAATAGAAGCATTAAAATCTGCTTGTTGCAGGAGCAACTCTCCGGTAATAGGGAACGGATGCAGCAAACGCAGAGGTTTACCTCTGACAATTTCACCAATATTTACCTGAATATCGGTAGCGACAATTTCCACTTGCGTCAGGTGCAGATCTTTATATACGGCTCCCTTTGCCAGCAGAGAAACACGAGGGAGCGTACCGCGTAGAATTTGTCGATCGCCCCCATCGATTTTCACCTGCAATTCTTCAACTTTCTTGAGTTGCGAGCGCAAGAACAGTCGCACCGCCGGAGAGAGAATCGAACTTATCAAGCGGCTCTCGGCAACCTTAGTTGTATCAGCACTATCTAAATCCTCCCCATGTAGACGGGGTGTCGGCAAATTCACAACCGAATCAAAATCAATTTTCATAACAAATCAGCTCAACGGCGCGATTTAGTCACAAAATAATAAATATACTCCTGTTTTCGAGCCCGAGCCGCAAACGCCTCTCAATTGCCACTCTAAATAGAAAGGAAACGATTGCGTTGAGCATCCACAAGTAGCAACGCAGCAGAGAAAACCGCATTTGCACAACCGTGACATCCTTTAAACAGCTCTCTTGTAATATTTGTACATAGTCTGTAGGGGAAAATCGATTCAGAAGTATATCAATCCGTCCGAGTATGGAGGAACGACTACAAAAAATCCTCTCTCAGTGGGGTATCGCCTCCCGCCGTCAAGCCGAACAAATGATCCTTGACGGACGAGTGCGGTTAAATGGCCAAGTGGTGCATCTGGGACAAAAAGCAGATCCAGAACGCGATCGCCTAGAAATCGATGGCGTTCCCATCTCCAGCCACCGCCCGCAATTAATTTATTTGCTGCTAAACAAACCAGCCGGGGTGGTAAGCACCTGTTACGATCCACAGGGACGCCCGACTGTTCTGGACTTACTGCCCCAGTCTTTGCGCCACAATCAAGGCATCCACCCAATCGGACGTTTAGACGCAGAATCAACAGGAGCATTGCTGCTCACCAACGACGGGGCGCTGACTTTCGCCCTCACTCATCCCCGTCATTGTATCCCTAAAACCTATCAAGTTTGGGTTAAAGGCAATCCTACAGAAAAAATTTTGCAGGAATGGCGCAATGGCGTTATCTTAAACGGCAGAAAAACACTGCCGGCAAAAGTCCGCGTTCTTCGAGAAAATCCAGGCAAACAAACGCTTTTAGAAGTGATTCTTAAAGAAGGTAGAAATCGACAAATAAGAAAGGTTGCAGAGCAGTTAGGATATCCGGTGATTAGACTACACCGTACAGCGATTGGCCCAATTTTACTCCAATTGCCAGGAGAACCAAAATTGTCTAGCGGTCAGTATCGCCACCTGAAAGACTTTGAACTGAAATTATTAAAAACTCAAATCCAGAAAATATCAGTCAATGTGCCAGCAGAGATTGAGGAGCACTACTTATGAACAAGAATAAAAATATAGCTATACGCAATTATGACCAAGAACGCGCTGAAAAACTCCCAATTATTGGAGCTAAGTTGCGTCAGGTACGAGAAGAATTAGAGATTTCTCTAGAGGAAGTGGCAATCTATACAAAAATTCGATACAAACTGCTGCAAGCTCTTGAGGAAGGTAAGGTAGAACAACTACCAGAACCTGTTTACGTTCAAGGATTTATTCGCCGTTATGCTGACGCGCTGGGGTTGGATGGGGCAGCTTTGGCTGCCGAGTATCCAATTGAAAACCAAATGCGCTTAATTAAGCTTTCCTGGATAGGTTTATCATCACTGCAATTGCGACCAATTCATCTTTACGCAATGTATGTTTTGTTGGTAATATTTGCAGTAAACGGGCTGTCATACATGCTCAACCGCACCGCCACACAAGCGCACAATCTGGGAAGCGAGCACACTAATCCTAACATTTCAGTGCCGGCAGAAACTCAATCTAAAAGCAGCCAAATCGCCAGCTCTAAACCTATTAGCTCGTCAACCGCCACCACTACTGTTCACAGCAATCGTACCGTACGAGTAGGTTTAACTTTAAAAGCACAATCTTGGATTCAAATTATCGCAGACGGGAAAATCCAATTTGAAGGAGAATTACCTGAAGGCACTCAGCGGACATGGGAAGCAAAAGAACAGTTAATAGTGCGCGCTGGCAATGCCGGAGGTGTAATGATGGCTATTAATGACGGCACAGCCAAACAAATGGGTGAGCCTGGACAAGTGGAAGAAGTCACTGTTAAAGCACCATCTCCCAAATCCTAATCCTAATATTTTTTACTGATAAAATAGACAGAGGAAACTAGCCTCTGTTTTTTTCTTAACCTTTAGCGCTCGCTCGGTAAAAGTTTTAAGCCGAAAAACCCGATTTTTTCTTTTCGGGTTCCTCGACATACTTCTCTTCTGTTTTGTTTAAAATAAAAAACGTCTTAATTGCAGCGCCCGTAAGTTCCCGTCAGAGTAAGCAACCGCCAACTGAGCTCATCAGTTAAAGCACCTGGCTTATAGCGCCAAGCCCAATTTCCTTCAGGGCAGCCTGGTGTATTCATCCGTGCTTTGCTTCCCAATCCCAAAATATCCTGTAAAGGAATAATCGCCCAATCGGCAACTGAAAACAAAGCCAATCGAATTAAAGCCCAATTAATTTCTTCAGAAGCCATACCGCCCAAATAATTGCGAATTGTATTTTTTTCTGACTCAGAGAGACGATTAAACCAGCCTACAGTCGTATCATTATCGTGAGTTCCAGTATAAACCACACAATTACGCGGATAATTATGCGGCAAATAGGGATTACCTGCTCCCGAACCGAAAGCAAACTGCAAAATTTTCATGCCTGGAAAATTAAAGCGATCGCGTAGCGCTTCCACTTCTGGCGTAATCACACCCAAATCTTCTGCAATAATTTTCAAGCTACCTAATTCTTTCTCAATCACCTCAAAAAAATCCGCTCCCGGCCCCCGAATCCACTTGCCTTTTTCAGCAGTAGGCAGCCCGTATTTTACTGCCCAAAACGATTCAAATCCCCGAAAGTGGTCTATACGAATCCAGTCTACCAAATCCAACAATCCCTGAAAGCGCTTTACCCACCATTGATAATTTTCCCGCTTCAGTTGGAACCAATTATAAACTGGATTTCCCCAAAGTTGACCAGTGGAGCTAAAGTAATCCGGCGGTACCCCTGCGATTAACGTTGGATTACCGGTGCGTGGGTGCACACAGAAAGCTTTAGGATAGCTCCAAACATCAGAGCTGTCATGAGAAACATAGATAGGAATATCGCCGATTATTTCGATCCCGCGTTCATTGGCATATTGTTTAAGTGCTTTCCACTGGCGGAAAAATTCAAATTGCAGATATTTCTGGAAATTAATTTCCGCATCCAGAAATAACTCGCAAGCTTGGATGGCTTCGGGTTCATGTTTGGCTAAAGCCGGTTTCCAGTTATTCCAAATTTGACCCCGATTCGCCTTTCTCACGGCCATAAATATAGCGTAATCATTCAGCCATTCGGCTTTCTGCTTGCAGAATTCTTCAAATTCATCTTGCGGCTTGGTTTTGAACTTCTCGTAAGCTTTGCCGAGCAAGTCCATTTTATATATAGTAACGCGTTCAAAATCTACACTTTCTTCAGGAAATTTCGGCGGATTAGCCAAATCCTCCTCCGTCAGCAATCCATTTTCCCGTAGTTTTTCTGGGCTAATTAGCAGCGGATTGCCCGCCATCGAGGAGTAAGACATGTAAGGGGAATTGCCAAACCCTGTTGGCCCTAGGGGTAAGACTTGCCAAAGTTTTTGGCCACTTTTCGCCAGCCAATCAATGAAATTATAAGCCTCCTGTCCTAAGTCGCCAATTCCAAAGGGGCTGGGAAAAGATGTAGGGTGAAGCAATATACCGCTTGCTCTGTAGGGCATGGAAAACCTAAATAAAGTAGATCGAAGGTGAGTCGCTATTACAACAACACGACTTTTGATTTTGTGACATCCTACCACACTGGGCTTACGGTACAGTGGGTGGCTCACAACCTCACAACTGGAATTTCCTGCTTCGACGGCTGTCTAATGACTAAGCCTCCACAGGCAGAAACTCATCAGAGTACGAGCCTGGTTGTCTAACTACTGCGTATGATTATCACTGTAAGTCAAACAATTGTAGTCATTGTATCACACCTACCGCAATTTCCCATACCACCAAGCTCCGCGCTGGCAATACCCTTGCAGAATCTTTGATGGTTTTATTTCAAAGAAGCTATTTTTGTTGGATATTTATTAATGATTTCTACGATGAAGCTGTTTAGCAGATTCTTTCCCCGCCTGGGGGCTGTTTTTGTGAAATGTGAAAAATTGTTAAAATCTCTATTTCCATTTCACTTCAATAATCTCAACTATAAAAACCCGATGACTTACCGCAATCCTATCCCCACCGTCGATATCATTATCGAACTGATCGATCGCCCCCACCGTCCTATTGTCCTAATCGAACGTCGCAATCCCCCTCACGGCTGGGCAATTCCCGGCGGTTTTGTCGATTATGGTGAAGCTGTAGAAGTAGCAGCCCGGCGCGAAGCTGAGGAGGAAACTGGTTTGTCGGTGGAGCTAATAGAACAATTCTATGTTTATTCAGCCCCCGATCGCGATCCACGTCAGCATACCCTCAGTGTCGTTTTTATCGCTACCGCCACCGGCTCCCCAACCGCCGCTGACGATGCTAAGGCAATCGGTATCTTTGAACCTTGGCGCGTCCCCACAGACTTATGCTTTGACCACGCCCACATCCTTCGCGATTATTGGCGCTATCGTCATTATGGTATCCGCCCTCTCTTGAGATAATTTGCATTACATTTAAATTGCTTAATCGAAATATTAAACAATCCCTTCTATCCCTGCATTATATATTAATTTTTATATTTTTATTATGCACTTTATACTTTTTAAAATTTTTATTGAAAAAAATTAGCAAAATATAATAATTTAAAATAACGTTATTGAGATAAATTGTCAAATTAGTGAAGAGACACGCTAATCGAGAACAAGAGAAAGTTATGCATAAATTACTGAGTGCGAGTGCCCTAATACTGTTGCTGGGTGGAATGCTCAGTGTGTCTGGGCGGCAAGAAGCGCTCGCCACCTCAAACCCAAGACAAGATCATCACCAGAGAGCGAGCGCTCAAAACACCCTCACACGCTTAACAATAGTATTTCCTACCAGACGAGACTCCGTAGACTTGCAAAACAAAGCCAACGCAGTAGCACAGTTCCTCTCAAAACAAATAGGAATCCCAGTCGATGCCGTTGTTGCCGATGAAACCGCAGCAGTAGAAGCCCTCAGAGCCAATCGCGCCGATGTCGCTTTCCTCAGCAGCCGCCCCGCCCTAAAAGCAGAGCAATTAGCCGGAGCTAGGCTAGTTTTGGCAGAAGTGCGCCCCGATTATTCCGGCGGACATACCTATAATTCCGTTCTGGTAGTACGCAAAGATAGCCCCCTACGCCCTCAAGGCTCGAAAAAGCAAACCCTCCAACAATTAAAAGGCAAAAGAATAGCATTTGCCTCCCGCACCTCAGGTTCAGGATTCATCATCCCCATTGGTGAATTTGTTGGCGCAGGATTAATAGATGGCCCCGATCGCCTAGAGAATTTCTTTAGCCAAGTCACCTACGGCGACGGTTATAGCAGTGCCCTGCAAGCAGTACTCAGAGGGCAGGCAGATGTTGCTGCCGTCTCAGAATACGCCCTTAATCCCCCTTGGATTACCGCTCAAGAAGCCGAGCAATTGCGCGTGCTACAAGAATTTCCCGGTGTACCAGCACACGGTATCGTCATCGACGATGATGTGCCTGCTGCCATGCGCGACAAAATCGTTAACGCGCTCCTGAAATTAAACGACAGTGCTAATAATGGGCTGCTGCGTGCCCTTTACAATTCAACCAGCCTGGTAAAAGTTAATCACGACAGCCACCTAGCGCCTATGCGTCAAGCTATGCAACGCGCCAGAATCCAGCCTTAAAAGCTAATCAATATTAAGAAGTAATCGGTAATAATTAGCAATTACCGATTACTCATCCCCTCACTACCTAATTCCCAGTCCCCCATTCACCATGACTATTGAATGCAAAAATCTAAAAACGCCATACAATACTACGCTAAATCGCCCCATTCTCAACGGCATTAATTGTAAAATTTGCCAGGGCGAATTTGTGGCACTGCTGGGGCTGAATGGAGCGGGAAAGTCTACGTTACTGCGAGCGCTCGTCGGATTAGTACCACTGCACTCTGGAGAAATTCGCATTAATGACATACTATTAACCCCCCGCACCCTACCGCACATTCGCCGCCATATTGGCTTGATATTTCAAGGAGGGGGGTTAGTGCGGCAACTTTCAGCGCTGGATAACGTGCTGTGTGGACGTTTGGGGGTACTGTCACCATGGCAAACTTTATGGGGTTTCAGTCAGAGCGATCGCTGTATGGCACTAGAGCTATTAGCACAATTAGGGTTAAAAGAGCAAGCTTATCAAAAAACTGCTCAACTTAGCGGCGGTCAACAGCAGCGAGTTGCGATCGCTCGCGCACTCATCCAATCTCCCCAAATCCTCCTTGCTGACGAACCCATTGCCGGCTTGGATGTCATGGCTGCCCAGCAAGTTATGGAAATTTTCGCACAACTACACCGCGCTCGCGGCATGACAATTATAACAGTTTTGCACGATTTGGAAGCTGCCAGCGCTTATGCCGAACGCGCTCTTATCCTCGATGCTGGTTGCCTAGTTTATGATGGCGCTTGTCGAGATTTACCTAGTAAATTTACTAAATTATCTCAAGTTTCTGTTTGATTTTTTTACCCTATTTGTAAAAAATGAAAAAAGAAATAGCAATTTGGTGGATGCGCTACCCCTGGTTTAGTCGTTTTGGCATATTTTTATGCGTCTTGCTAGTATATGCCTGGGCTTTTCAAGGGCTGAAAATCCAGCAAGTAATGTTTAAAGATGGATTACATTACTTAAAAGTCTTCCTATTAGATTTTTGGCCTCCCAATTTGGAAGTTTTGGATGTAGCGGTAAAAGCTTTATTTGAAACTATCCAAATGTCAATATGGGGAACAACTATCGGAGCAGTACTTTCTTTACCCATCGCCATTTTGAGTGCTCGCAATTTAGCGCCACGTTGGTTGCAGTTTATTGCGAATTTTCTGCAAAACGCCGTGCGAGCGGTGCCTTCGATTGTTTTGGGATTAATTTTTGTCGCCGTAATTGGCTTAGGAGCACCCGCGGGCACCTTAGCAGTGGGAATCTACACAATTGGATATCTTGCTAAATTTTATCAAGAAGCGATCGAAGCCGTCGATCCGCGTTCGATAGAGGCTTTGCAAGTAAGCGGGGCTTCTTGGATACAGATTGCCCAATATGGCATTTTCCCGCAAGTGCTGCCCCTAGGATTGGGATATACCTTATATATGTTCGAGTACAATATCCGCGCCGCCTCAGTGTTGGGCGTTGTCGGCGCTGGCGGCATCGGCTTTCAATTAAAAACCTATATTGACGGATTCGAGCGTACAAAAGCAACTACGGTGATGCTGGTATTGTTGGTGGTGGTGACGGTGATTGATGCTATTAGTAGTAAATTGCGCCAGCGATTGGAAAAGATGTAGCGTTTCGTGTTCATTAATTCCCCGTCTTCCTGCAGTGGTAAAATAAATGATTGATAATTTCGAGGCAGATAATCGAAGTTGAAAGACTTTTAGCTAAATACGCCGACTGCCAATTTTAAAATGATCACATCAATGACTAAAAAAATTATCCGTACTGAACAAGCTCCGACTCCGGTTGGGCCATATAATCAAGCGATCGCTGCTACGGGCACTATGATTTTTATAGCAGGTCAGATTGCACTAGATCCGCGCAGCAATGAAATTGTTTACAAAGACGACATCACCAAACAAACAGAGCAAGTTATGGCAAATATTCAAGCCATCCTTGCCGAAGCCGGTGCGACATTTCAAAATGTTGTCAAAACTACAGTATTCTTAAAAAATATGAATGATTTTGCAGCGATGAATGCTGTTTATTCTCGATATTTTGAGGAAAAAGAAGCTCCAGCCCGTTCTACAATAGAAGTTTCTCGCCTTCCTAAAGATGTGCTAGTAGAAATTGAGTGTATCGCCGTTATTTAAAAGGCAATAAAATAGGGGGAGCAGTTTTCCCCCAGATACCCCCAGATTTTATTTAGTGTTTCGTCGCTTATTTTACCGTAACAACTGCTGCTGCACTTTCATTAGCCATGCGATCGACAGCACACACTCCATAAGTTCCCGAATCGAGTTTAATTGAAGTTGTCGAAGATGGCAACACTTGCAATAGTTTCCAAGTATTGTTATTCTGTTTGTAAATCGTCCAAGAACGAACATCACTTCCACCGGCATTCCAACTTAATTGCCCATCTTTCTGAGTGAATCCTGTCGGTATGGCAGGCGGCGTTGAATCTAGATTTGGCATTGTCGGAACAAGTGCCGGCGTTGGATAAATTGTTTTCAAGCTGTCAGCAATTCCCTGACGGTTTTCCATTATTGATTTGACGGTGTAGAAGATATTGCCGAGGGCATTTTGACTAGCAAGAGCACGAGTAGCTTCAACTTGTTTGACGATTTCCTCAACTTTCCAGTTGGTGCCATCTAGTTGATTTAGTGTATTACCCGCGTAAATATGTTTACGTTTCGGATTATTTTCTGTCCACCACTTGAGCAAGACGGGATAACTTTGAGCAGTTTGCTCAATACGCCAGAAAAGTTGTGGAGCCAGATAATCTACCCAACCTTGTTCAAGCCATTTCTTAGAGTCGGCATAAATATCATTATAGGCATCTAAGCCTTTAATTTGTGGCGGCTGCCCAGGGCGGTAAATTCCAAACGGGCTAATGCCAAATTTGACATGCGGCTTGACTGAGCGAATGCCGTTGTAAATGCGCTGAATGATTTGATTGATATTTTCTCGCCGCCAGTCAGATAGGCTTAATTTGCCGCCAGAAGCAAGATATGATTGATAGGTTTTGCTGTCGGGGAAAAGCTGATCTTTGATAGGATAGGGATAGAAAGAGTCGTAGATGTGAATGCCGTCTACATCATAGCGGCGGACAACATCTAATATAACATTATAAGCTCTATCTTGAACAACTTTTGCCCCGGGGTCCATCCAAAGTTGTGTGCCGTATTGGTAAACAAATTCTGGATTGGTGACGGCAATATGCGGGCTGACGGGAACGGTTTTACTGGAAATTTTGGCGCGGTAGAGGTTGAACCAAGCGTGTAATTCGATGTTGCGTTTGTGACATTCTGCGATCGCAAATTCCAAAGGATCGTAACCGGGATTTACTCCCTGCGTGCCTGTAAGCCCGGCGCTCCAGGGTTCTAATTCTGAAGCATACATGGCATCGCCTTCTGAGCGTACCTGTAAAATTAGGGCATTTATATTTAGGGCTTGCAAGCGCTCGAGAATTTGAATCAATTCGGCTTTTTGTTTTTCTGCCGAAAGTCCTGATTTAGATGGCCAGTCTCCGTTTATAACTGCAGCGTAAACGCCACGGAATTCTCGTTTGTGAGTAATCGCTGGTGGTGTGGGTGTGGGTGTGGGTGTGGGTGTGGGTGTGGGTGTTGGTGTGACGGTTTGCGGCGGTACAACGATGTAGTCGAAGGGAATGTTAGGAACTTGCCCTAGATAAACGAGGGCTTGATAGATAAAGGCGGCTACTTCGGCGCGAGTTGCGTTTTGATTTGGTTTGAGGTATTTGATGTTGGGATAGTTTATTACCATCCCGGCAATAGTGGCGATCGCTATTTCGTCTGTTGCGTAATCTGGAATCTGTGCCGCATCTTGATATAATTCTGACAGGGCTGCTTTTGTTACCGTGCTATTGGAAGTAATTCCCAAGCCATTTACTAAAGAAACTAGCACTTGTACTCTGGGAATATTTTGCTCAGGGCGGAAAGTTTTATCGGGATAGCCGGATAAAAATTCAGTTTCATAAGCCTTTTGAATAGCTGTGGCTGCCCAGTGGTTAGCAGGAACATCGCTAAAGCGCATACTTTGACGCTTGCTAGCTTTTTTAAAAGCTTTAACGAGAATCGCGGCAAATTGCGCTCTAGTCATGCTGTCTTGAGGTTTAAAGGTTCCATCGGGGAAGCCGCTGACTATGCCGCGTTTAGCTAAACCTTCTATAAACGGGCGTGCCCAGTGATTTTGAATGTCAATAAATCGAATCGGAGTCGCTACCATAGGTTAACTGTTTTTTAAGGTTTGATTAGTATCTGGAAAATTGGATAAAATACCCCCGAATTAATCTCCCGATTTTCCAGAAAATCGATATTTTTGATATATTTCACTTTCTGCCTATGTTTTTAAAAATCCGGAGATGTGCGAGCGCAACTTTTTGCAATAAAAATGCAACTTTAACCCCAGAAATTTTATAAGTTTTGCTAATAATCCCTAGGAGAGAGGCAACAACTACCAGAAAAGTAGTAATCGCGCCCTTTCCCCATGCTGAGCAGCCTGAATATAAAATTTTTTTAAAAAAGTGACAAAACCGTAAGCTAGTGCTAGCATACATAATTAGAGGTATTTCGGTGTCAGCGTTTGTTCTCAATGACTGGCTTTTTGCTTATAGTCTCGACAGGCTTGTCTCCGAAGTAGCAATCTCTACGTCCTTCCGTTTGATATTGGAGACAGTCAATGTCCATTTACGTTGGTAATCTTTCTTACGAAGTCACCCAAGACGATCTCAAGGCAGTTTTTGCAGAATATGGGACAGTCAAGCGGGTGCAAATTCCCGTTGACCGTGAAACCGGGCGCATGCGCGGCTTTGGTTTTGTGGAAATGTCCACTGAAGCTGAAGAAATTGCTGCCATTGAAGCGCTTGATGGCGCTGAATGGATGGGTCGCGACATGAAGGTGAACAAGGCGAAACCCCGGGAAGAGCGTCCCAGCGGTGGCGGTAGTCGTCGTCGCCATGAGGGCTTCTCAAGTCGTCGCTACTAAGCACTAAGTTATAGCAGTAGTGTTGCGTACAAAGCAAGCTGCATAATCTTACTTGAATTGAATTGGCTCGGGCAGTGATGTTCGAGCTTTTTTAATCGCCAAGAGTAGAAAAGTAGAGCTGGCGTATTTACAGCCGTTTCAAGTTATAATTGGCCCTAACGCTTCCGGCAAAAGTTCTTTTCTCGATGTTGTGGCATTAATTTTCAAAATCCAACCACGCGACTAGGGTTGAGCAATTAATTTTTAATCAATCGGCATCGGGGTTATCCTTGGCGATTGAGTTAAAAGTGCCTAAAAGGCATCGCAAGAGAATGGGGAAGCAGGCGAGCGCAGGCGAAAACCTCTGGTTGCACAACGCTCCTGAGGTAGAATCTACTACACTCTAACAACCCTTTATGCTGCCGGAGTATTGGGATGAAAAAAGAATTAATAGTGTTAGTAGCAGATTTTCAACAGAAAACCGTAATAGAAACTTTGCTAGAAGTTCTCTATCAAGCTTTAGGGATTCGCCAGCTTGTCAGCAAGAAAGAACTTGATGTCTATTCACATCCTTATAGAGCTCCGGGAGTTTATCAAGAAGCTAGTAATTTTTTAAGCATATTTAAAAGCCAGTATCGCTATGCATTATACTCTTATATTTAAAAATAAATTCAAAGTTTTATAATGTCTTGGTAAAAACAGGAAAATCGCGCAATTGCAAAACATAAAAATTAGGCTACCAGAGCACCGGCATTTGAAGGAAATCATCGATGATGTTTTACGTAAATCCGCCCTCGGCTGCATTGTTAAAAGAATTAGTCGTAAAAGTGTCTTTCAAAAGGTGTGAATACGCAGCCTTTCAGGAATTAAAACAGACATTACAAAAATGGTTTTCCCAGAGGTAAAGGGATAAAATTGAAAGGCAATTATATGCTTTAATTTGTTAATTCTGTAGTTTTCAGTTGCGGTAACATATGCTACCTTTTTTGTCAACTCTTTTTCTTATTCAGGCAACACCAAATCCACCCCAAGAAATCGTCAAACCTCAGGAAGTGCGTCCATTACCGGGGCAACTCGACGCAGTACCGATGTTTAACAGCAACAGCCCAGAACTGGTACTCAAAGAAGGAATTTTACTCTCTACTTTTCCTCCAGAAGGGAAAAAATTCCCAGCAGCTCACCTCAATTTTCCTTTTTCCGGACGATTTGATTTATTCGCTCACCACGTTGCCAAAGCCGAACCACCAGAAAATTTGCAGACTCTCTATTTAGGGGTGATTGTTCACAATCCAGGTAGAGTGCCTGTGAAATTAGATATTTTGCAGGCAGTAAGCTATCTCTCGCAACCGGATGCACCGTTTATCGAGTTACCAGCGATGGTAGAAAATCCCGATGGTAGGGTTTATGCTGGCCCAGGGAGTCGGGCAACTAATGATATTCTGCGGGGGCTGACGCAAGCAGAATGGCCTGCGCAATTGCTGATTCCGCCGGGAAATAGTCAAATGTTGATGAATCTTCCTATCCCGGTGCGTGAGCTGACGCCACCGCTGAATGGGCGTTCTACTATCATGCGGTTGCGCAGTAATGGTAAAGTTTATATGGCTAGTTTGGCAATGTTTGCTAAGCAAAATCCTGATGGCTCTGAACGCGCCCCAACTCTGGAAGAATGGCAGCAGTTGCTGGAAACAGGGGATTTATCAACGCCACGCGATAAAACTCCTACGCCTCTTGATGCTGTTAGCAATTTTATTTATGGGCGTGTTGCAGGGGTGGCGCGAGGCTCTGTCTGGAAGGCTCAATTGGTCGATCGCCCTGGCAGTTTCGATCTTACTATTCCCCAACCAGGAGAAGCGTTTTCTTATGGTTTGAGTACTCTGGTGCGGGGCACTCTGGGCACTAATCAGGTGCAAAGTGCGCCGATGTTGGTTCGCTATCCAGATACTGCTTATCAGGCTCACGGTAATTATGCGATCGAATATAATCTTACTCTGCCTCTAAGTAATCCAACTCCTCAACCGCAAACTGTTACTATTGCTATTCAGACGCCTATTAAGGAAGATCAGCTTTCTCAACCAGGGCTGCGCTTTTTCGCTCCTCCGCCTCAGCAGGTTTTCTTTCGCGGTACGGTTCGCATTAGCTATAACGATGATTGGGGAATACCCCGAACTCGCTATTTTCATCTCGTACAACGGCGGGGGCAGCAAGGAGAGCCGCTAGTGCAGTTAAATTTGCCACCTGGTAGTCGTCGTTTGGTGGCAGTTGACTTTGTTTATCCTCCAGATGCGACTCCGCCACAGGTGTTGACGGTTGAAACTTTGAAACGGTAGAGCTGGGTTTTTTGTTTTTTTTGGAGAGGAGATTGGGGGATTAGGGTGTGGTACTAGAATCAGTGGCGGTAAGCGAGCGCTCTAAATCTGCAATTGTCTTGCTGAGTTCGGGGCAAATTGCGGGGAAAGAAATTGGTGTCCATTCTTGGGGAAAGCTCTGTCGTTGAAAGATTTGTTTGCCTCGGTAATAGTGTATATAAGCTCTACGGATATTCTCAACAGGTGATCCTATGCAGCGATAGCTGTAAGCAAGCGCTAAGTTATTCTCTGTACTCGCCCATTCCTGGGGATGTTCGATACGGTTGTATATCCGTAGCGCCATCTCACAACATGCGATCGCTATTTCTATATTTATATCGCGCTCGCCCTCAGGAAATGCCCAAATCAACCCGCCGAAATCTACTAGCACCCCTGCGATTATTGTCGATTCCTGCGGTGAAACCACGCAGAAGCTCATCATTGCCCAGTGACGTAAGATATATACTAGATGAGGTTCCAGCAGCTCTACATTTTCTAGTAAAAGCGGATATACTGTTTCGGGGTTACCTTTGCTCTCAAAAGTTGCCTGCAATATATCTATTAAAAAAGAAAGTGTGGTTTGCAAATAGCTATCCCCCTCAGCCGCAAAGGTGGCAGCCAGTCGCCGCAATGACAACGCTGCATCTTCTTGCCCAATCTCAGCCATTACTTTGGCTAAATTTGGCAGCATTGTCAGTAAATTAGAGTCTATTAGTTTTTGAGCGGCATATACTATGTCGGGTGGTTTCACGGCTGTTTGGTTAATGGGACAGGATTTGGACACTTTATATGAACCTCCGCAATCTCAATCGCTTCTGCTCCTGCTACTCTACTTTTTGCGACTTACGAGCGGAGGTTGGATAGCTCAGGATAAAAAAGTATTATTTTCTCCCTATTTTTTCTGGAGACATAGAACGAGAGTATAGCTTCCTACCTCTTTCAGGAAGCATCCGAAACTCTTATATTGTCTTGGCTTTCTCCCTTTTCCCTTTTTTCTGGCAAGCGCCCCCGGATATACCTCCATTAGTGTAGAATCCTTTTTTTGCTTCCCATTTCCGGGTAGAGGCAGGCAAGAATTATTTCAACCTGATTCTCCGAATTTCGTCTAAGTTTTAGAAGCAGGCAGTTGGTGGCAAACAAAAGTGAGTATTTCTTTTTTAAGTGAGAATACTCTCTCAAAAAGGGTTTAGGAAATAGAGTTCTACGGTGTCGATATAATACTAAATAATACTATCAGATGTGCAATCTTCCGCCAGCCTCTGAAATAGACTCTATGCAAGAAAAAAGCATAAATCTAGAAGAAGCCCTCCAAGTAGCAGATGAAGCAGTATATGCCAAGACAGCAAGACATCTAACCGATGTAGAGATGGTTATTCTTCGGGGAACATGGCAAAATCAGACTTATGAACAGATGGCAGTATCTACTAAGTATACTGCAAATTATTTGCAACGAACTGCAGGTCCGAAACTGTGGCGGTTGCTTTACGAAGCGTTGGGGGAAGAAGTCAGTAAAACAAACTTGCGCACAACATTGGAAAGGCGTTGGCACGAGGTAAAACGATTTAGAGGTGAATCGCGCCTTGTTAAAGAACTGGAGTCTAAAGAAGTTAAGTTGCCAGATAGCCCAGTGCCGCTCAATTCTCCCTATTATATTGAGCGCCCGCCAATCGAATTAGATTGCTATAAAGCGATATTACAGCCGGGGGCGTTAATTCGTATCAAAGCCCCTCAGCAAATGGGTAAAACTTCATTGCTCGCTCGCATTGTTGAGCGCGCCAGAAAACAAGATTATTATACTGCTACTTTGAGTTTAGAACTAGCAGATAGCACAGTCTTTACAGACTTGCGAAAATTTTTACAGTGGTTTTGTGCTAGTGTCGGTCAACTCCTGGGATTGCCTAATAGATTAGCAGACTATTGGGACGATATATTCGGCTGTAATAATAATACTACGGTCTATTTTGAAAAATACTTACTTGCTGAATGCAGTAGCCCTTTGGTATTAGCTTTAGATAAAGTCGATTGGGTATTTGAACACCAAGCGATCGCCGGAGATTTTTGTCGCTTGCTGCGCGCTTGGTACGATATGGCAAGACACAGCGGATGGCGAGGCGAAATTTGGAAACGACTCCGCTTAGTCGTGGTGCATTCTACCGAAGTTTATAGCTCTCTCGATATCAATCACTCCCCCCTCGCCAATGTGGGTACAATTGTTTCCCTTCCTGATTTTACCCCAAAACAAGTGCAAGATTTTGCACGTCGTCACGGTTTAGAATTAACAAATAAACAAGTTGAACAATTGGCATCTGTGATTGGGGGTCACCCCTATCTCGTACGCAGGGCACTAGATTACTTAGAACGTCAAAATATCACCCTGGAGGAACTTTTGCAAATCTCTCCCACAGAAGCAGGTCCTTTTAGTGATCACTTGCGTCAGCACTTATGGAATCTCCAGCAGCACCCACAATTAGCGGCGGTATTTCGACAAGTCGTTCTCGCTAACAAACCTGTAAAAATTTCTTCAGATCAAGCTTTTAAATTATATAGCATGGGTTTGGTGCAACTACATGATAATGAGGTAACACCTCGTTACGATTTATATCGATTATATTTTGCCGAAAGATTAGGTGAATGATGGAAGATTATGTATTTTCGGGTACTCTGCCGGAAAATGCCCGCAGTTATGTACGTCGTCAGGCAGATGAAGAACTTTATCAAGGGCTGAAAGCGGGAAAGTTTTGTTATGTTTTAAATTCTCGTCAGTCAGGAAAGTCTAGCTTGCGGGTGCAGGTAATGCGGCGCCTTAAAGAAGAAGGAATTGCTTGTTCGGCAATTGATATTTCTATGGATGATATTCAACAGGTAACTGCCGAACAGTGGTATGCTAATATGTTGCGAAGTTTGACGTTTGATTTTGATTTAAAGGTGGATTTGGGGAGGTGGTGGCGCGAGCGCAACTGGCTTTCCCCTTTGCGGCGGTTTCGGGAATTTATTGAAACAGTTTTGCTGGGGCAAATTTGCCAAAAAATTGTTATTTTTATCGATGAAATTGATAGCGTTTTGAGTTTAAATTTTCCTACAGATGATTTTTTTGCATTTATTAGGGCTTGTTACAACCAGCGAGCAAGTAATCCTGACTACCAGCGCCTGACTTTTTGTCTTTTAGGAGTAGCTACGCCGGGGGATTTAATCGCTGATAAAAGGCGCACACCTTTTAATATAGGTTATGCTATTGAGTTAAGCGGTTTTAAATTTGAGGAAGCTAAACTATCTTTACTTAAGGGATTGGAAAAATTTAAAAATCCTGAAAGGGTTTTAAAAGAAATATTAAGTTGGACAGGGGGGCAGCCATTTTTAACTCAAAAGCTGTGTAAGTTAGTAGTAGATAAAGAAAATAATTACTATCCGAACGTGGGGGAGGTAGTAAAAAAGTATATAATAGAAAATTGGGAAGCAAATGATGAGCCGGAACATTTGAAAACAATTCGCGATCGCTTGTTAAGCAACGAACAGCAAGCAAGTCGATTGTTGGGAATTTATCAGCAAATTTTGCAATTTGGAGAAATCTCAGCCGATAACAGTAACGAGCAAATGCAATTACGGCTTTCTGTTTTAGTAGTGAATAATCAGGGGAAATTAAAAGTATACAATCGGATTTATGAAGAAATATTTAATAAAAAATGGGTAGAAAAAACATTAGCAAATATGAGACCCTACAGTCAAGCGATCGCAGCCTGGTTAGCTTCTAACCGTCAAGATTCATCGCGTCTGTTGCGAGGGCAAGCCCTACAAGAAGCATTGCTTTGGAAAGTCGGCAAAAGTCTCAGCGTAGAAGACGACGATTTTCTAGCAGCCAGCCAACAAGCAGCTTGGGAACAAATACAGAAAGATTTAGAAGCAGAAAGACAAGCCAAAAAAATTTTAGCAGAAGCCAAACAAAAAGCAGAAAAACTACTAGAAGCAGCAAAAGAAGGAACAAAAATAGAAAGAGCAGGCGTACAAGCACTACGAATGTTTGAAGTAGAAGGGAGAGAAATCCAAGCCCTACTTTTAGCAATGGAAGCAGGGATAGCATTAAAAAATTGGCAAAAAAATAACACATCGATAGAAGATTATACCGCCACCAGCCCACTAATAGCCCTACAAGTGATACTCGAAAAAATACGAGAAAAAAATCAATTTACCGGGCATCGAGGCGCAGTGAATAGCGTTTGTTTCAGCCCCGACAGCAAATATCTCGCAACAGCATCAGAAGACGGCACAGCAAGACTGTGGGATTTATCAGGAAAACTAATTACAGAATTTATCGGGCATAAAGGAAAAGTACGTTGCATTTGTTTCAGCCCCGACGGGAAATATCTCGCAACAGCATCAGAAGACAGCACAGCACGACTGTGGGATTTATCAGGAAAACTAATTACAGAATTTATCGGGCACAAGGCTTGGGTAAGTAGCGTTTGTTTCAGCCCAAAAGGAGATAAAATAGCCACAGCATCAGAAGATACAACAGCAAGAGTGTGGGATTTGTCAGGGAAACAAATAGCTGAAATGCGAGGGCATCAGGGGCGAGTATTAAGCGTAAGTTTTAGCCCCCAGGGAAATGCAATCGCAACAGGTGGTGAAGACAATACTGCCAAAATCTGGGATTTATTCGGAAACATTATTTTAGAAATAAAAGAACACAAAAGCTGGATATTAAACGTCTGTTTCAACCCCAAAGGCGATGCACTCGCTACCGCATCCGTAGACAGCACTGCCCGCCTGTGGGATTTAAACGGCAAACAACTTGCTCAATTTTGGGGGCATCAAGCCTGGGTGTGGAGCGTCTGTTTCAACGCCGACGGCAATCAAATCGCTACCGCATCCGGCGACGGCACCGCAAGACTATGGGATTTAAACGGAAAGCAAATAGACGAATTCCGAGGGCATCAAGGCACCGTCGTCAGTGTCAATTTTAGCCGTAATGGTAAATACCTCGCCACAGCACTTTCCGACGGCACAGCGCGATTGTGGAATTTATACGTCAACCAAATCACAATATTCAAAGGGCATGAGGCAATGGTGCTCTTTGTCAGTTTCAGCCCTGATGGAAAACTAGTTGCATCTTGTTCATTTGACGGCACAGCGCGATTGTGGGATTTGCAGGGAAACGAATTATTGCAACTGAAAAACCATCGAGGCTGGGTTAATAGCGTCAGTTTCAGCCCCGACGGCAATTTTTTACTCACCGGCGGCGAAGATTCTTTAGCGCGATTGTGGGATTTATCAGGCAATGAACTTGTTCAATTTAAAGGGCACAGCAACTGGGTTATTAGTACCTGTTTTAGCCCTAAAGGGGATCGCATTGCCACCGCCAGCGCCGACTCCCATGCCTGGCTTTGGGATTTAAACGGCAATAAAATTGGAGAATTAAAAAAACAAAAAGGCAAAGTCTCTAAAATTACCTTCAGCCCCAACGGCGAATATATAGCAACCGCATCAGATGATTGCATTACCCGATTGTGGGATATTGAAGGCAACTTAATTAGAGAATTCCAAGGGCATCAGGGTTTAGTCTGGAGTTTAAGTTTTAGCCCAGATAGCAAAACCCTTGTCACAGCTTCTGATGACGGCTCAACACGGCTTTGGGATTTATACGGCAACTCCCTGACAGAATTTAAAGGGCATCAAGGCGCAGTCTTGGGAGTTAGTTTTAATCCGAATGGAGATTTAATAGCCACTTCCTCTACAGACTGCACAGCGCGGCTGTGGGATTTACAGGGAAATCAACTTGCCCTATTTAAAGGGCATCAAGCACCAGTTTGGAGTGTCAATTTTAACCCCGAAGGTAATATACTGGCTACCGCTTCTTCCGACAATACAGCGCGCCTATGGCAAGTGGGGCGCTTGGGTAGAAGTTTAGACGAATTACTTTCTAAAGGGTGTGAATGGTTGCAGGATTATTTAGCTAATCATCCTCAAGCACGAGAAAAATTGGGATTTTGCCAGTAGAATTGTAGAGTAAGAAAGTTTCTGCCTCTCCCCCCACTCTACACTACACACTCTAATAAGCTAGTGCTGTATCTTTTTCGTAAGGTAGTAAAACAACTTTTTCTCCTTCGCGCCATACAACCGCTTTTACCTCATCCGCTGGAATTCTTATCCAGCCTTTTTGCAATAGTCGAAAACACCCTTTGACATAACTTGGATCATCCATTTCAGATGCGTATAGGTTGAATAGTTTTAGCTCCTGCTGCTCGGTTAAGCCTTCCATATTGACGCGAAACGCCGGTTGAATATTATCTAATTCTCCAAATTCGTTATAAGTTTCGATAAAGTCATCAGGCACTGAGCTAAACGTCGGCACCCCTTCTGGGAAAATGTTTTTCATATTATTTTGATCATGCAAGATTAAGTAGAACATCACACCCTCCAGATAGTGAATTGTGTAAAAAGTTGGTAGCGCACTCGCATCATGTCATAACCTTACTCGCAGGAAAATTAGAGGCTCTCTTTCAGTAGTGTCGCCTATATGTATATTTTGCAATCCCCTATCAAGGAAAATATGACAATAACAGACAGTTATTCTACTGCACCAGCGGAAAATCAGAAAATTTTTGAAATTTCTGTGCGACTTTCTGCGTCTCTAACCCTTAATCGCTCTTAGAGCCGGCGGCGTCGATATGACTGCTGAGGCGATTTTTTACAATTGGCATACAAATACTTGACAAAAATACTTTTTAATACTATGATATTACATCCTTACTATAGGTGCTAACAGTCGTTAGCAATACAAGTGACGAATGAACCTGGTATTATCGGGATAAAAAATGGTTGCAGCTATGGGTTATACCATCTTTCTATAACTTTAAGCTGTATCAATATCTCTAGCCCCCTAAAGGGGATAATTAACTTAAGTTTAATAACTTATGTGATATGATAAGTTTTGAACAAGCACTTAACACAGCGGATGAGGCAGTTTTTGCTCTCAAAGGCAGGCACCTGAGCGATTTGGAAATCAAGATTTTGCAAGCAGCCTGGGAAAATCAGACTTATGAAGAAATGGCTGCCTCCGTGAATCGGACGGCAAGTTATCTGCAGAGAACGGCTGGCCCCAATTTCTGGAATTTGCTGTCGAAAGCTCTTTCTGAAGAAGTGAGCAAAACTAACTTTCGCACGGCGTTAGAGCGGAAATGGCGAGTCAGCAAAAATATTGTCAGTGATAATAAAATAATTCCGCAGTCGGAAGTAAGGTTAGAATTTCCAGAAGGTCCTGTGTCGCTGAATTCTCCATTTTATGTGGAGCGCAACCCAGCAGAAGCAGATTGTTATGACGCGCTCGCTTTCCCAGGAGCTCTAATTTGTATTAAAGCCCCAAAACAAATGGGCAAAACTTCTCTATTAAATCGCATTCTTGCCGCCCGCAAAAAACAAGGCGATCGCGCTGTGCGCCTGAACCTGCTGCAAGCCGAAAAAGCTGTCTTTAGTACCCTCGATAAATTTTTGCGCTGGTTCTGTTCCTATGTTACCCAAAAATTAAAATTAGCTTCACACTTAGATGATTATTGGGATGAAAACCGAGGTAGTATTGTTAGTTGTACGACATATTTTGAAGCCCACCTGCTAGAAAAACTTAATGCTCCCTTTGTTTTAGCGCTTGACGAACTCGATCGCGTTTTTCAATATCCTGAAATCGCTAAAGAATTTCTACCTATGCTCCGCAGTTGGCATGAGGAAGCTAAAACTGTAGAAATCTGGGAACAACTGCGAATTGTAGTAGCCTATTCTACAGAAGAATATGTTAAATTAGATATAAATCAATCCCCCTTTAATGTTGGCTTACGGGTGGAATTGAGCGAATTTACTCAAGAGCAAGTGGAAAATTTAGCATGTCGGCATAAATTAGAGTGCGAATCGGATAAAAAACGGCATAATTTAGTTTCTGCTATCATGGAAATGGTGGGAGGGCACCCCTATTTAGTGCGGCTGGCACTCTATCACCTTGCCCGTCGGGATGTGACGTTAGAAGAATTACTGCGAGATGCACCGACAGATGCAGGAATTTACGGGGATCATTTGCGTCGTCATTTGGAAACTTTGAAAAAACATCCCCAATTAGAAGCTGCTTTAAAAGAAATAGTGAGTACAAAAGAGCCAGTGCGAATAGAAACAATGATAGCCTATAAATTATATAGCATGGGTTTGATTAAGCGTCAAGGCGATCGCTGTATTCCAAGATGTGAATTATATCGACAATATTTTCGCGCTCGCTTAGGGCAAGAAAGTTGAGGAGTCAATTACAATTTATGCGAAATTACCAATATCAAGTAGGGGGAAGTCTAGAATACCAACACCCTACCTATGTAACTCGTCAAGCAGATTACGAACTTTACGAAGGATTAAAAAATGGCGAATTTTGCTACGTTTTGAATTCCCGCCAAATGGGAAAATCTAGCTTACGGGTACAAACAATTAAAAAACTGAGAAATGAAGGGCTGAAATGTGCATCTATCGATTTAACTCGCATCGGCAGCCACGTCAGCGCTGAAGAGTGGTATGGCGGTATCGTTTCTGAATTGTTACGGGGATTCAGCCTGATTAGAAAAGTAGATTTTAAAAATTGGTGGCGTGAGCGGGCATCAGTTTCACCCCTGAATCGCTTAGGCGAATTTATCGATACAGTGCTGCTACCAGAATTTCCCGAAAATTTGGTAATTTTTCTAGATGAAATAGACAGTATTATAAAACTTCCCTTTAAAGATGACTTTTTTGCGTTTATTCGCGCTTGTTATAACCGGAGGGCAGAAAATCCCGACTACAAACGCCTGACGTTTTGCTTGTTGGGAGTAGCTGCTCCCAGTGATTTAATGTCGGATTTAAAACGAACACCGTTTAATATTGGGCGCTCCATAGAATTAAATGGGTTTAAATTGGAAGAAGCTAAGTTATCTTTAACAGCAGGATTGGCTGAAATCGTAGATAAACCAGAAGAAATTTTAACTGAAATTTTACAATGGACAGGTGGGCAACCGTTTTTGACGCAAAAATTATGCAAATTGGTGGTAGAAAAGGCTAGGAGCAGGAATCCCAATATTGCCGAGTTGGTAAAAACATGTATAATAGAGAATTGGCAGACACAGGATGAACCAGAGCATCTCAAAACAATTCGCGATCGCCTATTGAGAAATGAACAAAGCTCAGGTAGATTATTAGGATTATATAAAGAAATATTACAAAAGGGAGAAATTCCTGCAGACAATAGCCCGGAGCAAATAGAATTAAGACTTTCAGGATTAGTAGTAAAACAAGAAGGAAAATTAAAAGTTTACAACCGCATTTATCAGGAAGTTTTTAATTCTGATTGGGTAGAAGAAGCATTAGCAACAATACGCCCATATGCGGAAGCGATCGCCAAATGGTTAAATTCCAACCGCTGCGACGAATCCTGCTTATTACGCGGGCAAGAATTACAAAAAGCACAGGCTTGGGCAGCAGTAAAAAGTTTAAGCGATGACGACTATCAATTTTTAGCAGCCAGCCAAGAATTAGCAAAACGAGATTTACAAATAGAGCTCTCAGCAGAAAAAGAAGCATCACTTATATTAGCAGAAGCAAATTATACCTTATCTCAAGCACAACAGAAAGCTAAACTAACGATTCGCGCCGGCTATGCAATTCTAACAGTATGTTTAGGAATAGCAGCATTTGCTGCCACTATAGCAGCGCAAGCAAACAGACAATTTAAAGCTGCAAAGCAAGCAACAAAAATAGAACAATTAGCTGCTAATGCTTTGCGAGAATTTGAAGCTGGTTTTAAACAAATAGAAGCATTAAAAGAAGCAATACAGGCAGGAGAATCTTGGCAAAAACTAATGCCAGAAGGTGCGAAATATCAGACAAATAGTCCTCAAAAAGCATTGCGAGTAATCCTGAATTCGATTCGAGAAAGAAATCAATTAAATGGGCACGAAAGCGGGCTGACAAGTGTATCTTTCAGCCCAAAAGGAGATAAAATAGCAACAGCATCATATGACGGCACAGTAAGACTGTGGGATTTATCCGGTAGAGAAATCGGAAAAATTAGTGGGCATCAGGATACTATCTGGAGTGTAGCATTCAGCCCAGAAAGCGATCGCATTGCCACAGGAAGTGCTGATAAAACAGCGCGAATGTGGGATTTATCCGGAAAAGAATTAGCAAAATTTCAACATCCAGCAAGCGTCGGAAGTGTAAATTTTAGCCCCGACGGAAAACTACTTGCCACAGCTTGTGATGATCGTATAGCCAGAATATGGGAGAGCTCAGGGAAATTACGAAAAGAATTAAAAGGGCATACAGAAAAAGTAATCGGTATCGCCTTCAGCCCAAAAGGAGATAAAATAGCAACAGCATCTGCAGATGAAACAGCACGATTATGGGATTTATCCGGAAAAGAGCGAGCGCAATTTAAAGGGCATCAAGGCTGGGTATGGAGCGTCAGTTTTAGCCCCGATAACAAATATCTTGCTACTGCCTCTACAGACGGCACAGCAGCAATATGGGAATTATCCGGAAAGCGGATAGCAACATTAAAAGGGCATAAAGCAGGCGTAATTGCAGTTAATTTTAGCCCGAAAAATAACCATATTGCAACCGCTGCACTCGATAGCACAGCTCGACTGTGGGATTTATCAGGAAACTTGCTAGCAATATTCACCGGGCATCACGGCAGCGTCGGCAGTATTAGTTTTAGCCCTAATGGCAAAACTCTCGCCACCGCCTCAGCAGATGGCACTGCACGAATTTGGGATTTGTATGGGCAAGAAGTTGCAACATTGACAGGGCATTCAAATTTAGTATTGAGCGTCAGTTTTAGCCCAAAAGGAGATAAAATAGCAACCGCTTCTTATGACGGCACGGCACGACTATGGGATTTGTCGGGTAAACAACTCGTACAATTCAGAGGGCATCAAGGCTGGGTGAGAAGTATTAGTTTTAGCCCTAAAAGCGATCGCATAGTAACAGCTTCTGCCGATAAAACAGCAAGGCTTTGGGATTTAAAAGGAAAACAAATTGCAGAATTCAAGGGGCATAAAGGTTGGGTAATCGGCGTCAGTTTCAGCCCAAAAGGAGATAAAATAGCAACCGCTTCCGAAGACGGCACAGCACGATTGTGGGATTTATTGGGAAAAGTATTAACAGAATTCAAAGGGCATCAGAATATGGTAGTTGACGTCAGTTTTAGCCCCAAAGGAGATAAAATTGTCACTACTTCATATGATGGCACAGCGCGACTGTGGGATTTATCGGGGAAAGAATTAGCAGTATTAAAAGGGCATCAGGGGAGTGTATGGAGCGCTAGTTTCAGCCCCCAGGGAAATGCGATCGCAACATCTGCAGAAGACGGCACAGTAAGACTGTGGGATTTATCAGGAAAACAACTAGCAGAATTTAAAGGGCATCAGGGAGCAGTATTTGACGTCAGTTTTTCCCCAAAAGGCGAGCGCATAGCCAGCGCTTCCGGAGATGGAACCGCGCGAGTTTGGGATTTAGCAGGTAACGAACTCGCACAATTTAAAGGCTCTGATGAGTGGGTATGGAGCGTTAGTTTTAATCCCACTGGCGACTTACTCGTTAGCGCCTCAGCAGACGGCACCGCTCGCATATGGAAAATCGGGCAAATAGGAGGAGGATTAGAAGAATTACTTACAAGAGGTTGTGCTTGGTTACAAGATTATTTTATCGCCCATCCACAAGAAAAGAAAAAATTGCAAGTTTGCAATTATTAAAAAATAATAAAAATATACCTTAATTGTCACCAGCAGATGATAAAATCAGGAAAATATCGTTAACAATTAGTGGGAAGATTATTTATTAAAATATTATTTAAGTTTTTTAAAACGTTCTTGTGCTTCTTGAAAAGCAGCACGCATAGCAGCCTTAATTTTTTCGGGATCGGGCTTTTTACCTCCCATTAAATCCCCGAAATAAATACAGGCTCCTTCTCCTAGCGCCCAAGTATAAGCAGCAGCCCAAGAAGCAGCGAGCGCACTTCCCAATCCCGGAATAAATTTCACCAATTCTCGCCCGATTGCCTGTGCAAGAAAACCACCAGCGATTGCACTAACAATTCCCCCTGCTTGCGAGGGAGTCAGCACCTGCCCATATAATTTTCCTAATAGCCCTACCAGTGATACTTGCAGTGCCGTCAGCACTGGCATTGTTGTAAAAGGTAAAGGCACTGCTGCTAAACCCGCTGCCATTATCGCAAATGCTAGAATATAACGGCGCCCGACATCTCGATATAGATTGCCCAATTTTTCGCTTGCCCCCTCATCCAGTAACTGATAAATCGCCCTCGCTTCTGCTTCTGGCAACAATTCTGCCAACGCATCTCTTAGTGCTTCTAATCCGTAAAATACCGGATTGTAACCGTCTTCTTCTAAGGTAAAATCAACCAATACCGCGCGCTCGCACAAACCAGTAAATTGTTCTAAAATAGCTGTAAATGCTCTTTTCACCGTTTCAAAATCTGGTGGATAAGCCGGATGATTATCTGTACCAGGCGGATAGACTTCGTGTAAACAAGTCACTACCAATAAACAGGGAATATTCGCATACTGCGAACGCAACTCTTTGACAATTTCCCGTAAACTTTCTGTAGCAAAATCATTAATTTTAACTGTTAAAATGATAATTTTGGCACGGCGATTTTCTGGTTGCAAATTTTTTGCTAATTCCTGAATAATTGCTTTTGTATCTTGGTTAACATCTCCCAAACCAACTGTATCAGTAAAAATCAGTAGAGGCAAATCTCCAGAAGGATAGGCATATCTTTCAGTGTGTTGAGTATGGGGGCGGAAACCCTGCCCAACAATTGCAGCCGAAACCCCCGTCAGCCCCCGCACGAGCGAACTTTTCCCAGCTTGGGGCTTACCAATAAGCAGAGCTTCAGTAGTAGGCAATTGTGCACGAACCTTTGCCAATATCTCTGCCACCTGCTCATCACTGACGCTAAACCACTGCCCCAACATCTGGGTTGCCCCACTCCAGACATTTGCAAGACGGCTTTTCCAATCTTTAGTCATCGTCATCGCCTCCTTTCCCCTTGGTGATAACTATCCAGTTTCTAGCGACTCCCTTACTTAGTAGAATTAAGATAAGCAAAAATTCTTGCATCTATTAAATATTTGCAATAATAAAGGAAAATATCATGCAGTCAAGTTGGCGAATAGGCTCCCTGTTTGGAATACCCTTATTTTTGGATTCCTCGTGGTTTGTTGTAGTCGTGCTGTTGACTATCGTCAATCGCGAAAATTACGCGCAATGGGGAGCCATCGTCGCTTGGGGAGCAGGATTGACAATGACGCTGCTATTGTTTGTTTCAGTATTGCTGCACGAGCTAGGGCACAGTTTAGTAGCACAAGCGCAGGGGATTAAGGTAAATTCTATCACCCTATTTTTATTTGGAGGAATTGCCTCCCTTGAGCAAGAATCGAAAACCCCCGGATTAGCATTTCAGGTGGCGATTGCTGGACCTATTGTTAGTATTAGTTTATTCTTTTTACTTGATGCGATCGCAAAAATATTACCAGCCAGTACTTTAGCGCAGGAAGCATTTTTAGATTTAGGGAGAATCAACCTCGTCTTAGCCTTATTTAACATGATTCCCGGCTTACCCTTAGATGGAGGGCAAATAGTAAAAGCAATCATATGGAAACTAACAAGTTCGCGCCTTGCCGGGGTTCGTTGGGCAGCAATTACTGGAAAAACACTAGCAATGCTCGCCATTACCTTAGGGCTTACAACCATCTTCTTTTCCGGCAGTCAAAGTACTGGAGGTTTTTGGATAACCCTACTTGGCTGGTTTTGTCTGCGCAATGCCAGCGCCTATAATCGCCTTGCCGACTTACAGCAATCCCTATTAGAATTAACAGCTGCCGATGCCATGACGCGAGAATTTCGCATTATCGATGCCGACATGACACTGCGTCGTTTTGCCGACGAGTATTTACTTGCCGACACCGCGTCATCGAAACCCTACTATGCTGCTTCTCAGGGGCGCTATCGGGGAATGCTGTTTACTGACGACATCCGTTTTGTTGAACGTAGTCTTTGGGAAAGCCTAACACTGCACAACATAATCCGACCTTTCAGTGATATTATTAAAGTTGAAGAAAAAACCCCACTAATTGAAGTGATTAATCTTTTAGAAATTCATCAACTCCCTTGGATTACAGTATTATCGCCAGCAGGAGCAGTTGCCGGTGTGATTGATCGTGGCGATCTTGTTCGAGCAGTAGCCAAAAAGATGAATTTGATAATTCCCGAATCAGAAATTAATCGCATCAAACAAGAGGGGAGTTATCCAAAAAATTTCCAACTGGCAATGATTGCTAAAGATACTGCTGAGGAGATGGGCAAGGGCAGTTAATTGAGGCGATTTTTAATATTTCTTGCCACTCTGATTCTGAAAAAGGTTGCTCTACTAATTCAACCCTGAAACAATCTGCAGCTGCTAAGGTTAGTGTTTGGGCAACCATTTGAAATAGAGCATTCCCTGTTGCGGATAGAGGTAAGGCGAGCGCTTGCAAAGGCGTGCCGAATACATGATAAAATAATTCTGCATCTTGCTGTAGCGGCATTGAGCCATGTTGCAAAATTGCGCCATCCCGAATCAATTGAGCACTGCCAATTAATTTGATCCCATTAGAAGTAACTAAATCAGCAGCAGTTGCCGTACCGAAACAATTTGGATTGTGAATGTAATTTCTTTTTGCCGAACCGTAGTATAATTCTATTCCCAACCGTTGCCAACCTTTAATTAGAAATTCGCAAATAGTTTTGTAAATTTCCAAGCGCTTACCCCTCAGCCCCGACATCACCACTGTATAAGTTAAATCTCCTTGGTGAAGTACCGCGCGTCCACCAGTTGGACGTCGCACCAAATCCATAGGTACCCCTTGCCAGTGCAATTGTTGCCAAAAATTAGGCCAGCGTTGCTGATTATAGCCGAGAGAAATTGCTGCTGGCGACCAAGTATAAAACCTTAATACAGGGGAGTGCAAACCCGCACAATGTTGCTCTAACAACCAGCGATCTATCGCCATTTGAATTTGCGCGGGTGCTTCTAGTAAAGGGATTAAACGCCAATAATTGGACATTTTACCCATTATTGAGTTTGGATTCTCCGAATTCTGCCCGCAGGGCTTCGTCATTTTCATCGGCAAGGGTGGCAACTATAGTAATAGCTCTGGAGATTTCTCCTGGGGAGAGCTCAGCCACAGTTCGGGTGGATAAAATGACGACATGATCGTCAACAATACCGAAACGGGCTTCAAATGTTGTCAGCCAGTTCATTTCTAAGAGTTTGCGAAACAGCTGTGCTTCATTTTTGGCAGGCAGGGGTAGTACAAATGACCAAACTGTTAAGGTATCCTCATCGTTGATACCGGTGAGCTGTACAAATACTTCAACGCTACCGTATTTGAATTTCCAAAGATAGCCCTCGTCGCTGTGCCCAACCATTACTTTTTGGTCTACAGCTAAACTACCGATAACTGCTTCGATTTCCTGAACGTGATCGAGGGTTTCTATATCTTCAGTGGTAGTAGTTGATAGGATTGGCTCGGATAGAGTTTCTGGAATAGTCATAGAGGTTTGAATTCCGTTGCCTTGGGGTTTAGAGTAACTCTATTTTATCGATTAGGAGGGGAAGGCAGTATTGTTGCGATCGCATATTTATATTTTTCGTATTAATTTGGTAAAATTATACATATCTTTGAAGGGCGCGATCGACAAATCGCGCCTAAAAATCCCAATCTATCCCTCTTTTTCCAATGGTTTGTGAGCCACCCAATACTTGCTCACAAAATATACTTCTGTAGTAATATTTACAAAGCCAGCCTTTTCTAAACGTTCTTGCAAATTATCTGTAGTGTAGTGTCGATAAAACGGTTCGTGAAACAGCACTGGAAAATTTTCCATCAGAGGCATAAATTCAGGAGAATCATCCATCTGCATAGAATCACAGATAACAAATACCCCTCCAGGTTTTGTCACGCGGAAACATTCCTCAATTACCCGTTGGCGAACAGGTGCAGGTAATTCGTGGAAAAGAAAAACAGAAGTAACGGCATGAAAATAATTATCTAGATAAGGCAAATTTTCTGCATTAGCCTGCGTCAGTTGCGGCAACTCTCCTGGAATTTGCGACAAAAGTTGATTAGCCTTGCGTAAATAAGCCGGTGACATATCCGTGCCAAAAAGCGATGCTTTTGGCAGAGCGTAGCGGATAAATTTTAAAGTTCTTCCTGTGCCGCATGCTACATCAAGAACTCGAATTTGATATGGAGGAGTGTCGCTAAAAATTTTCAATCCGTTAATTAGGGGAGCCAAGCTCCGCCGCCGCATTGGATCGGCTGTGCCATTGAAAAGAATTTCTACCTGCAAATCATAGAGATTGGCTGACAAATCACTCAAATAGCCATTAGTTTGGTAATGGAAATTTTGCAGGTAATATTTGGGATATTTTTCCGTTTCGATATCTGGGGAAAATTCCTGATATTTTTTGTTTTTCAACCGCTCCCATATTTGGAAAAGATCTATCCATACTACAGGATAGTACAGAAAAAAATCTTCCCAAGGGTTGTCAAATAGTATACTAGTAGGATAAACCCCCTGCTCAGCATCTTGCCAGTCTACTTCCAGCAGTCGCTCCATTCTTTCCTGTAGTTTTTGTAACACTGCTGGTGCGAGAGTTTTGACTTGTTTTTCAAGTTCGGGGTATAGCAACTTCTTCAAGTTCGAACTTAAGTTTTTATGAGTAAGCCCAAAGATACTTTTGCCCTGCTGAAAACCCTGATAGGCTAGTTTAGTTAACGTATCAGACATAGAATTGCTAGATCTTACGACTGTTTTGTAAAGTATTGTAACTAAAAAAAGTAATACTTACCTTCCTGCGGGTAGAAAAGTACCAAATTTAAATCTATTGATGCCGAGCTAGCACAGGGACAAAAAAAACGCTACCCAGGGGGTAGCGTCTTCAAGATATTAAAAAATGTCAGCTCAGATCAAGCATCGTAGTAGAGAGCAAACTCATAGGGATGTGGCCGCAGCCGCATCGGGTTAACTTCGTTGTCCAACTTGTACTCGATCCAGGTGTTGATGAAATCTTCCGTAAACACCCCACCTGCGAGCAGGAAGTCGTGATCTGCTTCCAGAGCCTTGAGGGCATCGAGAAGAGAACCGGGGGTAGAAGGTATCTTTGCCAGTTCTTCGGGGCTGAGATCGTAGATATCCACATCTAGCGGTTCACCAGGGTCAATCTCGTTCTTGATGCCATCGATGCCTGCACACAGCATTGCTGCAAACGCTAGATAGGGGTTGCAAGTGGCATCGGGGCAGCGGAACTCCAGACGTTTCGCCTTGGGATTGTTACCAGTGATGGGAATGCGAATCGAGGCAGAACGGTTACCTTGAGAGTAGGCGAGGTTTACTGGCGCTTCAAACCCAGGCACTAACCGTTTATAGGAGTTAGTGGTGGGGTTAGTGAAGGCTAGCAATGCAGGTGCGTGCTTGAGCAAGCCGCCGATATAGTGCAGCGCTATCTTGCTTAGATTAGCATAGCCGTCGCCGTAGAAGAGGGGTTGACCGTCTTTCCAGATAGACTGGTGGGTATGCATTCCTGAGCCGTTGTCGTTAAATAGCGGCTTGGGCATGAAGGTAACGGTTTTGCCGTGTTTCTTGGCGACGTTTTTGATGACGTACTTATAAGTCATCAGATAGTCGGCTGCCTTCACCAAAGTTGAGAAGCGAATGCCCAGCTCGTTTTGCCCACCTGTGGCCACTTCGTGGTGGTGTTTTTCAATTGGAACCCCGCATTCTGCCATTGTCAGCAGCATTTCCGTGCGCAGATCTTGCAGGCTATCGGTTGGGGAAACAGGGAAGTAACCTTCTTTGTAGCGGGGTTTGTAACCCAAGTTCGGATTGGTTTCCGTACCTTCTTTGCCGGAATTCCACCGTCCTTCTACTGAGTCTACATAGTAGAAAGCCTGGTTTTCTGTCTGATCAAAGCGAACGCTGTCAAAGATAAAGAACTCGGCTTCTGGACCAAAAAACGCCACGTCCCCAATGCCGGTGGAAATTAGATAGTCAACGGCTTTCTGAGCAATAGTGCGCGGGCAACGGCTGTACCATTCACCCGTGCGAGGTTCTTTGATACTGCAAATCATGCTCAGGGTTTTCTCGGACATGAAGGGGTCGATCCAAGCTGTCGTTGGATCGGGCACCATTGCCATGTCAGATTCGTTGATGGCTTTCCAACCCCGAATGCTGGAACCGTCGAAGGCTAAACCTTCTGTGAATACACTCTCGTTGATTAAATCGCGATAAAACGAGCAGTGTTGCCAGGTTCCAGGCATGTCGATGAACTTGAGGTCGATGATTTTGATGTCTTGCTCTTGGATCATCTGCAAGACTTCTTGTGGGGTCTGGGGCATGAATGACTCCTTGTCTCCTTTGTTAGTAAGCGAGCGCCGCTGTCCTACAGTGACTCATCCTATTTCACTCTGCAGGATTGCGTATTTCAAAATACATTTTTTTGGCGTCTTTGATCACTTCTGCAAGTATCTAATCACACTCTCGATTTAACTCAAATAGAGAAAAGTTTAAGGAATGCCTCAGTTTCACTCTCCCTGACTTTCTCTGCCCTCGGCTAAAACTAGTTTGTAGTCGAGTTGTCCCTTTTTCGCTAAGCGATCGTTTCTTGACAATCGCCATAAAACAACTGGCTGTTCTGAAATTTACCATCCTCTATGTTTTTGGGGATCAGTTTGTAGTAGACTACTTTAGACAAATTACCTGATGCCCAGAAAAACTGGCATTATAGCTGGCACATGGGCCGTCAGTAATTCAAGGGCAAGCTGTTAAAAAAGAATGCGATCAGCTTTGTTGAGTAAGTCACAAACTATCTTTGAGATTGTTGGGAGAAAAATTTAATGCGGGACGCAATCACAAGCCTGATAAGAAATTATGATGTCGCGGGTCGCTATCTAGATCGCGACGCGCTCGATAACTTAAAATCCTATTTTCAAACTGGTACTGCCCGGGTTCAGGCAGCAGCAGTGATCAATGCTAATGCTGCTGCTTTGGTAAAAAAAGCCGGCTCGCAACTATTTGCCGAACTTCCAGAACTGATTCGTCCCGGCGGCAATGCCTACACTACTCGTCGCTACGCCGCCTGTCTGCGAGATATGGACTACTACCTGCGCTATGCTAGCTATGCACTGGTGGCGGGTAGCAACGATGTACTCGACGAACGCGTCTTGCAAGGATTGCGGGAAACCTACAATTCTTTAGGCGTTCCCATTGGCCCAACCGTTATCGGTATCAATATTCTCAAGAATCTCGTAAAAGAACAAGTGGCAGCAGCAGGGATTCCATTCGGTACCTGGCTAGATGAACCTTTTGACCACATGACCCGCGAATTGAGTGAACAGAATATCTAACTCTTAAACTAGGGTCACGACGAAAAAAAAACATTAGTCAGTCTTCTCCCCTTCCCTATTTCCCCTGGAATACCACCCCCCTCCTTGAGTATAGGTGAGGAGAGGAGACTTGATTTTATTTCCAGAATCAAAAAATTTTCAGTAACACGCTACTACTATAATAAATAAAAAATTAAGAAAATATAATTTTGTATTCTAATTGATAAGGTAGCCTGGATAAATGTTGCGCTCGCATATAAGCTTAGGCAATCTCCAAATAGCCCCAGAACCTATATTCCTCTAAAGGAAGCATCTTCTTTAGATTGGCAAATAACTGGCTAGGAATAAACTTAACATCCCCGTTGCCAGAAACAAGATAAATATTATCCCCACTCAGAATCGCAAGCGAATGAGCTGTGGTGTCAGCAGAGTCGTGACGTAAATTGTAACTGAGGGTATTCATAATACTAGGTAGCAAACTTAATAGGATTTGCACAAATAGATCTTCCTTTAGTTCAAACTTCAGGTGTGTGATCTATTTTGAAAAAATTGACGATCCAGATAAGCCAAGAAAGCGATCGCAATCAGTGACAATTCCAAATCAGTATGTTATAAGCTGCAACATCTCATCCCTCAATCCCTCGCCAACCCACGACGAGGGCAATCTCTCCTTGCTCCTTAGCAGAATTACCCCAGCAGGTAGCAGTCGTCTTCCAGAATACCCCCCGCTCACGATTGGGCATAATTATCCAGCCCACAAGAAAATCGGTGAAGTTTTACAATACTTTAAGGAAAAAACTTTTATTGTACTTGGAACCTCTTGGGGCTGTTGTCTATGACATCCTATGCAACCTCTACTGCTAAAGCCGAAATGAACGAACTCCGGCGCCTAAAAGGCTTGCTGCCGCCGGAATTGCAAAGTTGGGTAATGGTTGAAAAAACCACCGAAGTTAACCCCCTCTTAATCCGATGCGAAGAAATTGGTAAGGATCAGGTGGAAATCCAAATAGACCTTGTTCGCTGGGAACAATTGGCCCTCGACCAGCGCAACCTACTGTTTTGGCACGAAGTGGCCAGAATTCAAAATGACACTATCCCCAAAGAAGGATGGGAAATGGCAGCTCTGGCTATAGGTCTGGGTGGTGCTGTTGGCGAACTCTGGGTGCAAGACGGTTTACTCCTTCTCTTAGCTTTGGCATTGTGTGGGGTGGCTGGCTATCGGCTATATCAGAAAAATAACAGTGATAAACTACTACAGGAGGAAATTGAAGCTGACGAAAAAGCGATCGCACTTGCTACTCGTTTCGGATATTCCCTCCCCAATGCCTACAAAAGTTTGGGCAGCGCCCTCAAAACTCTAATCGAACAAACTCCTAAAAAACGGCTGCGAGAGCGATATGAAAAACGCTTGCAAGCCCTCAAACGCAGTGCCGCTAAAGCTAAGGCTAAAACTAAAGTACCTCGCGAAGTCAACCAGTCTCAATCGGAAAGCATTTATTAGAAGAGTAATTTTCTACTCATTTTTGGGTTGGGTAAAAGCTGGGAATTTACTCAACCTATAATCCATAAAAATATATTATATAATTTACATGGTATTTTCAATACCTACTCCTGTTAGTAAACACTTGAGTTAAAAATATCACACAGAAAAATATGCTGAATTTTATTAATCGGCTTTTGGGAAGGCATCCAGAACGTGTCAAAGCTAATGTAGAAATATATACCTGGCAAACTTGCCCCTACTGTATCCGAGCTAAGTTGTTGCTGTGGTGGAAAGGAGTAAAGTATACAGAATATAAAATTGATGGTGATGAGGCAGCTAGAGCAAAAATGGCTGAACGTGCTAACGGGCGTAGAACTGTGCCACAGATTTTTATTAACAACCGTCATGTGGGTGGGTGCGATGAACTCTACAAATTAAATGCACAGGGGGAATTAGAAAAACTACTGTCTCAGCCGCAAGTTTAAAAATAAAATCAGTTGCTCTATAAGCAAAAAGGAGGTGAAAATTTATTTTTGTAGAAAAATTAATATGACGATTAACGCACCAGGCTATCTTATACACAAACGCTGGATGAACAGAGCTTTAGAACTGGCACGGGCTGCCGGAGAAGCAGGTGAAATACCTGTAGGAGCAGTTATAATTTCTGCAAAAGGAATTGCGATCGCCGAAGCAGAAAACCGTAAAGAACGCGATAAAGATCCTACTGCCCATGCCGAAATTATCGCCCTCAGACAAGCAGCACGTACTTTACAAAACTGGCACCTCAATAACTGCACTCTATATGTCACACTAGAACCTTGCCCTATGTGTGCCGGTGCGATTATCCAAGCTCGTCTAGGATTACTGGTTTATGGCGCAGATGATCCTAAAACTGGCGCAATTAGAACAGTAGCTAATATTCCAGAAAGCGCTTGCTCAAATCACCGAGTTTCTGTAATCGGGGGAATCTGTGAGGCTGCCTGTCGCCAACAATTGCAATCTTGGTTTGAGAAACGTCGGCAAGCAAAAAGTAAAAATGAAATATAGGATTATTTCCTATTTCTATAGCTGATTTTCCAGGAACGATTGGCTTTCTACCTATGCAGGAAGAAAAATTGGTGACAATGAAAAAAGTGTCCTTGGCATCGATAAAAGCTTAAATAAGTTAGATTACTTTAAAGTTAAGCCTGGGCGAATACCCACAAGACTTTTTAGCAAGCGTAAATGATACTGCAATGATGCAGCTAAATTCATCAGAAAATTCTCTAGTAACCGTCGAATCTGCCAAGGCGGCAACGGTTCAGTCTCAAGTTTCTCCTTGGTTGATGGGCTTGCTTTATCCGCTAGCGCACTTCATAGTATTGCCATTGTATTTTGGTCGTATAGAGATAAGCGGACAAGAAAACCTGCCAAAAGATGGTCCTGTAATTATAGCGCCCACTCACCGCTCCCGCTGGGATGCGATCGTCATATCTTACGCAACTGGGCGGTATGTTACGGGGCGAGATTTGCGATATATGGTGACAGCTGATGAAGTCAAAGGAGTGCAAGGCTGGTTTATCCGCAGGTTGGGAGGGTTTGCCGTAAATATTAGACATCCAGCGATCGCTACCCTGCGTCACGGCATCGAACTCCTGCGAGAGCGTCAGATGTTAGTTATCTTTCCCGAAGGTGGTATCTTTCAAGATGGCAAACTGCATCCACTCAAACCAGGGCTTGCACGCCTTGCTCTGCAAGCAGAATCCATACAGCCCGGTTTAGGCGTTAAAATTGTCCCTATCAGCATTCGCTATAGTCAGCTCATACCCCGTTGGGGTTGTAATTTAACAATACGCATCGGTTCTCCCCTGTCGGTAGCTTCTTATTGCAAAGAAAACATCAAGCAAAGCGCTCAAAAGCTTACCGAAGATTTGCAAAAAATTCTCAAAAATTTAGACGAGCAGGTAATCTAAATACCCCCTAAACACTTAAAGTTAATTCCCAACTATTCAGCCTACCGATATCCTCTGGGGCACAGTCAACAACCCGGAGCTGCCAAAGCCCTTTCGTCGATTCTCCGAGTAACAACCTAAGCGCTGGTGTCTGTTGCAGGGAATAAGTAACTTGCAACCTCTTATTGCAACCGAGAGTGCGCCCTTGTAACAAGACACTTTTACCACTGGGCGCGACTAGATAAATTTCTAAATCACCTAAAAAATTGTGTTCGATATCGACGCTGACGCGAATATCTTTGACGGTATCGGCATCGTTTACACGAATAGCACTGCCTCCTCCCTGAGGATTGTCGTCAGGAATTTCTATTTTACTGTCATTTCGCCCTTGTAAATATTTGGAAACTCTCGGAGGTGAGGCAGTAAGTTGTTGTTGAGCTGCTAATACCGCCTTATAGGCATTAACTTTGCCGTAACCAAACCATTGGGAAAAACCATTAGCATCGTATGTTCCCAAAGTAAGCCCCAGTTGGGGATCAGGGTCGCGATCGATTATTTTATCGGCAGTTCTTTGTAAAATTTGCTTAACTTCCTGAGCTGTTAAATCTGGATTTACTGACAAAACTAATGCCGCCACTCCAGCAACTATCGGCGCAGCACTAGAGGTGCCACCAAAATAAGCGGTAAAATCTCCTGCTTCGTATCCGTCAACACCAAGGCGATCAGTAGTGAATATACCAACTCCTGCGAGAAAAGCTTTGACTTCTGGCCCAGTGCTGATAAAGCCTGTTTCCTGCAGCCATATCCCAGGCGGGGCGTTGTTGCTGGGGGCGCAAACCGAGATTGTTGGTCCCCAATTGCTGTAAGCGGCTTTTTTATTCAAACTGGTACAAGAAGAAACGACTATGACGTCGGGATGAACGGTGAAGCCGCCCAGCCATTTAGTAGGGCCGGATAAAATATTATTGGGCCAATTGCGTTCGTTGATGGTACCAGTGGTAGGGCGATTGGCATTGCCAGCTGCGAAAACGATGACGCAACCTTTGCCGTTGCGCCCTTCGGTGGCGGCGCGGTGAATGGCAGCGCTCTGCCGTAGGGATAGGGGAAAATATATAGCAGATGGCCCCCAACTGCAGGAAATAACGGAGGCTCCTTTTTCCATCGCCCACGCAAACATCTCCTCTATGGATTCGTCATCTAAAAAGCCGGTGGTGCGTATAGGCATTAAGGCACAACCGGGGGCTACGCCGACTATACCAATACCATTTTCTTCGGCGACGGCAATGCCCGCGCAACTGGTACCGTGGTTGTCTTCGGATTCGCCGGGAAGGGGTAAAAAGTCTTTTTCTTTGAAGTCTTTTGGGGCAACGATTTTACCTATGCCTTGAAAATCTGGATGGTTAAGATCGACGGAATCGTCTATAATCGCTACGACGACGGAACGCACTCCCCGGGTAATGTCCCAGGCTTTCTCTATGTCAATATGAGAACCGGGCGCTAAGTCTTGGCCGCCGGAATTGTACAGATACCATTGTTTGGAATAGAGGGGATCGCGGGGGCGGTAGTAAGGTGAGGTTTGAACAACGATATTGGGTTCGGCAGTTAATATTTCTGGGCGGCTAGTCAGCCGATTGGCAATTTTGACTGGATTTTCTATGGCTTGCTCGCTGAGTTGGAAAATGTAAGTGTTGGCAATGCCGGGAACTTCTCTTACAAGGCGTAGTCGGAATTCGTAAGCGATCGCCTCTTGCACTTTTAATCCCACTTCTTCACTAAATTGAACCGTCACCTCATTTGTTAAGTAAACGAGCAGTTCAGGATTATTCTTAACACGGTAAACATGGCTGACAAAGGCTACTTCTGGGGAGCGCCTTGCTGCCTCCATCGCCGCTTCCAGCTCCTCTGGTTTTGTTCTGAATTCCTCTAGCATCACTCGCGGCACTCTCCCCAACCACTGTGCTGGGATGATTTTCTCCCAATCACAAATGTCTCCGGCAGGGCGAAGTGTAAAGCGATCGCTAGTTTTTTCTAAGGCTAATTCCTCACCCCCCCTTTGTAAGATAAATCCTATGCTCTCCTCTGGCACGCCAATACCGGAGGAATCTTTCTCAGACGGAGTGGAAAAGTTTACAAAATTGGCCATATGAATGCTCCTAGTGCTAGTAAATAAAATTGTTTTTTAACAAAACACGTTTTTTGCTTTGTAACACCCAGTTCCGGAACTTAGTGATAAACAAATGTTTATTTTCTGCTTGTTATCCACTTCTTACTAATCCAAACTATAAGCTTCAGCTCGCTTACCAGTTTGTATGGCTCTTATTTATCAAAGCTCCTTGCAATGGTACTGCCGCTACAACCTTATGAAAAATCCGGTTTTTTGAAGAAACTGGGTTTTTCCCGGAATTGCGGTATACTAGATGCAACAATGCCGGGCTTGCGGTGTCTGCCTATGCAGGCTTAGAAATTACTCAGCCTGTGTAGACGCGCTTGGACGCGGCTTTTCGTAGTAGCAGGAATCTCGTTCCTTAAGGGCGAGAAGCTGACGCTATACCGCCTGGTTAGCGTGAGATTATGTCACAAAGCACCCCCAATTATTCCATGCTCTCTAAATCTGTTTACTCCCTAACTTTAAAGTCGCTGCTACCGATTGTGGCAACTTTGGCCGTACTCTTACCGGCAATAACTAAGGCTCAAACGCCAAATCTACCCGCTGATAACCAACCTCCAGAGTCTCCGGGTTCGGAAGAAAAAACTGCACAGCCACAGGCTCCTGAAGAAATCCGTTCGATTATTATTAATAACAGCATTCTCAGCGTGCAGGGAGGAAAGCGTTTGATGCAAGAAGCTGAAAATGCAATTTCCTCCCAAAATTACACTCTAGCGATTTCTAAACTTCAGGAGGCACGCCAAGTTTTTAATCAGTTGTCTAATTTTTATCAAGATTTGAGCGCTAGTTTTGCAGGCATTGATAATCGAATTGCTGATAGCCTCCGCCGCCAAGCTCTTGAAACTGCTCAGATGCGGGATCAAGCTACTTATCAATTGGCTCTTGTGCATCGTGCTCAAAATCAGCCTGAATTAGCTGTGCCGCTTTTGGTTCAAATTATTCGCTCTCAACAGCCTACGCGGGATTTGGGAAAAAAAGCTTATCAGCAGTTGTTTGAGCTGGGCTTTGTCGATTCTCCTTATCCTAGAGCTCGTAGTGGCTCTTCGTCTGATTCTTCGCGAGCGCAACCCTCCGCTTCTGAGCGCTCTTCTTCGCTTGAAAAATAATTACGTCAATGTCTGTGTTACCTCTCAACTCTCTCTGGCTAGTTGTTGTCATTTTATAATGTAAGCACTAGCCTTTGTCTCTTTTTCTTATCTTATTTTATCAGAGCTAAAAAAAATAATATTTCACTTTTTTGCCGGCTAATAGGTGATTGATAACTGTTATAGGTTGGGAGTAAACAGCCTGTAGTTTTATTATTTTCCCATTTGAAATAAATGTCAATAACTAACAAATATTTTTATTTGTCGCCAATGTATTAAAATGCTGATAATTGCTATACTATATTAGTTGGTATTCCCTCGAATAATTGAATCCTTATTAGAGACTGAAACAAACAAAATGGTAAGCCCTGAGCAAGTCAAGGCAATGATCGAGGCTAAATTGCCAAACGCCCAAGTACAAGTGAACAGCAACGATGGCGAACACTTCGAGGTAACAGTTATCTCGCCTCAGTTTGAAGGCAAAAGACTGGTGCAGCAACACCAAATGGTGTATGCTGCCGTCCAAGAAGCTATGTCTACAAACGCCATCCATGCACTTGCCCTGAAGACTTACACGCCCCAAGACTGGATAGCAGCCAGTCAATCCGTCTAAAATAAACAGGGATACACTAATCAAATAGAAGAGCCAGTAGCAAGATGCCGTAGAGGCGAACAGTCTCTGGCAGATAGTTTACAGAAAATAAGCAATCCAGTCACAACAGAACTATGAGCCCAGAACTGAAAGAACGTATTGACAATTTGGTAAAACAAAACAAAATCTTAGTATTTATGAAGGGCACAAAACTGATGCCCCAGTGCGGTTTTTCAAATAATGTCGTACAAATTCTCAACGCAATGGGAGTTCCCTACGAAACAGTCAATGTTCTGGATGACTGGGAACTTCGTCAGGGAATCAAAGAATATTCTAACTGGCCGACAATCCCTCAAGTTTATATTAATGGGGAGTTTGTGGGCGGTTCCGATATTATGATCGAACTCTATCAAAAGGGCGAATTGCAGGAGATGCTGGAAGTGGCCCTGGCCTCTTAATTTTTTATTTCCCCAACTCGTGCATCCCCTGGCCACGAATTGGGGATTTTAATTTTTTGGCCCCGTGTACGAAGCGCTATGCAAAACAGGCAAATTCGTGATATGATTGTTGATTGTGTCCAATAAAAGATAATCCATGCCCAAACTGAAAACTCGCAAAGCAGCTGCTAAGCGTTTTAAAGCTACCGGTAGTGGCAAAATTATGCACCGCAAAGCTTTTAAGAATCACTTGTTGCAGCACAAAAGCTCAAGGCGCAAGCGTAATCTTTCCAAAATGGCAGTCGTGAACGAACACGATGCGAAAAATGTACATTTGATGCTGCCCTATTTGTAAAGGATAAGGAAAGTAAGCTATGACGAGGGTAAAACGCGGGAATGTAGCCCGCAAACGCCGTAAGAAAATTCTTAAATTGGCTAAGGGATTTCGAGGGGCTCACTCGAAACTCTTCCGCACAGCTAATCAGCAGGTGATGAAGGCGCTGCGCAACGCCTATCGCGATCGCAAAAGACGCAAACGCGACTTTCGCCGTCTATGGATTGTTCGCATTAATGCAGCAGCCCGTCAGCAAGGCATGAGCTATAGTCAGCTAATCAACAAATTGAAAAAGGCTAATATCCAACTCAATCGCAAGATGCTGGCTCAATTGGCTGTACTCGATCCAGCAAGCTTCGACAAAGTAGTGGAATTGGCAAGCCAAGCTAAATAGAAGTGCTGAAACTGATGCTCTGCTCTCAACCTGTCGGAAGGGGTGGTTGACAAGGGAGTGCCCTAACTGACAGGTGTGGCTGAGCCAACAAAAATTTTGTTGTAATTCGGATCAGCTTGTGGGCAGAATTACTCGTTTAGGAATGCTATTGGCGATCGCCCTTTGTTTATCCCTTGCCCTGGGATATCTGGAAACCCAATTAGTGACTACACCAGCTGTGGCGGCAGAAATGAGGGCGATCATCAAGCGAGGGCGCCTGATTGTAGCGGTGAAAGATAATTTACGCCCCCTAGCTTTTCGAGATGCCTCTGGTAACCTGCAAGGATTAGAAATTGATATCGCTCGCCGCTTGGCTACAGAATTTCTGGGCAAGTCCGATGCGGTTGAATTCAAGCCAGTGGCAAATCAAGAGCGACTCGCTGTCGTCTTAAAAGGGAAGGTTGACATGACAATTGCCAGGGTGACAGCGACGGAAAACCGAGGACGAATAGTTCATTTCAGTATTCCCTATTATATAGACGGCACCAGTTTCGTAACCAAAGATAAGTCGCTCCAGCGGTTGGAAGAGGTGGGCAAAAAGCCGCTCGCTGTTTTAAATAATTCAGATACTATCGCCCATGTCAAATATTTTTTACCCAATGCCGAGCTGATTGGGGCTTCTTCTTACGAAGAAGGGCGAGCGCTCCTGGAAAAAGGTAAAGCTGGTGCATTTGCGGCTGATGCCAGCGTCCTTGCCGGATGGGTGCAGGAATATCCCGATTATCATATTTTACCGATAATGCTCTCACTAGAACCGCTCTGTGTTGTGATGCCAAAGGGATTGCAGCACAAAGACTTACATTTGCTTCTGAATGAGGCGCTCGCTCGTTGGCAGGATGAGGGTTGGCTACAGGAACGGATTCAGTATTGGGGCTTGCCGCTGGCGCAGAAATAAACCTTTGGTGATTTTTCGCTCACAAAAGCTAGATATCCTACGCTATCCCTCCCAGCCTGGATAGAATGTTTAACAGATATTGTAGTGAAGCTAACGCATGATGCCTCCTTCAGAATTGGAGACTGCACAAGAGCGGAATTCAGACAGTTATGGAGAAAGCCCTCTCCAACCAAATCTGAGTATCGCTCCCTCACCTTCCTCGTGTCAGGAAGCGCTCGCTCACCAGCCAGATACCGGCACCGACTATCTCGACGAAATCCCCAATGACGTTGAGATGTCTTTGTTTGAACACTTGGAAGAATTGCGGCAGCGGATTTTTTATTCCTTGATTGCCATTTTTTGCGGTATTGTTGCCTGCTTTTTCGCTGTCAAGCCAATTGTCCAACTGCTGGAAATACCGGCGCGGGGCGTTAAATTTCTACAATTGGCTCCGGGAGAATATTTCTTTGTCTCTTTGAAGGTGGCAGGCTACAGTGGCTTGCTGGTAGCCAGTCCTTTTGTTCTTTACCAGGTTATCATGTTTGTATTACCCGGACTTACTCGCCGGGAACGCCGCTTACTAGGACCAGTTGTGCTGGGCTCAAGCATTCTATTTTTAGGCGGGCTGGTATTTGCTTATTTAGTGTTGATCCCCGCTGCCTTGAATTTTTTCATTAGCTACGGTGCGGGAGTCGTCGATCAGTTGTGGTCGATTGATCGTTATTTTGAATTTGTTTTGCTATTGCTTTTTAGCACTGGCTTGGCATTTCAAATTCCTATTATTCAAATGTTGCTTGGCTTCTTAGGAATTATTTCATCCAAACAAATGCTGTCTGGCTGGCGCTACGTTTTACTGGGAGCGGCTATTTTAGGAGCTATTCTCACCCCTTCTACTGATCCCCTAACCCAATGTTTGTTGGCTGGTGCAGTTATTGGGCTGTACTTTGGAGGGATTGGTTTGGTTAGGCTACTAGGGCGCTGAGAATCGAAGGTGGTGCAAATTCAGTACAGCGCTCTTGCTTGTGGCTTGCCCATTGGGTAGGCTGAGTGTAGAGCGCAAAACATTAAAAACAGTGTTTTTCCTCCGCCCAATGAGTTAGTATACCCTACATATGACGCTTTATACACTGTCAAATGTTAAAATTGCATTAAATCGCAATACTTTTAAAATTGTTAATTGTTTGTAATTGGGAATACAAATTTAAATATCGAATTACTGTAGTATAGATGACAGGCATCTATGCGCAATTAACACTCTTGAATTCATCAATAAATTGCTTTTCTCGTAGAAATATTTAAAACTCTTAACGCATGGGTTTGTAAACTGCGAGAAAAAACTATTAAAAAGTTTAATAAAGTTGAATGAAGTGCAGAGCACGCTTGCTATTTGAGAGCAGCTAAGAAAGCGATCGCTGCTTTAAATGCTATCATTAAGAAGGCATTTTTAAGCCGGTTACGAGAGCAGATGATTGCGAAATTTACAAAAATTTTAATAGAATTTAATGACTGGCTTGGTGGCTACTGATAATTTTCATAAAAAAACTGTGGTGTTTAGATCAGTTTACTATTTCTATTTCTTATTTTATTCATAGTAAAGGAGCCGTTCCCGCTAAAACATGGGGCCTGAAAAATTACTTACATACAAACTAATTCATGGAGTGTGTATACAATGTGTATAGAAGTAAAAGTTTTGCCTACATATGCAAATTGTCCATACAGTTTATATGACAATAATGGCAAGGCGCAACAAATGACTAACCAAATTGAAGAGCCCTATAGACAATTGTTTGAAAACGCCCTTATAGGAATATTTCAAGCAACAGCAAAAGGGAAATTTTTGATAGCGAATTTGCAAGTAGCTCGGATTTATGGTTATGAAAATCCCGAACAATTAATTGCAACAAGTGAAAATATAAAGGCTCAGATGTATGTTGATCCAAGAAGACATGAAGAGTTGATCGAATTGTTAAAGGAGCAAAAATGTGTCTATCAATTTGAGTCTCAGGTTTATAGGGCGGATGGCAGTATTATATGGATTTGCGAAAACATCCGCCCTATTTATGATCCCATAGGAGAATTGATAGGATATGAAGGCACGGTAGCAGATATTAGCGATCGCAAACATGCTGAAGCAGCGTTAAAAGAAGCTCTGCAAAAAGAAAAACAACTAAAAGATCATTTTGTTTCCATGGTATCTCACGAGTTGAGAGCTGCTCTGACTGTGATTGCTGCCGCCAATAGCTTGCTGAAGCTGCACAGTCAAAAAATGACGCCAGAGGCTCGACATAAATATTTTGATAAAATAGCCCAAGCTGTCAAAAACATGACAGAATTGAGCGAAGGCTTTCTAACTATTAGCAAAGCAGAAGCAGAAAAAGTAAAACTCAAACCAGTACCTTTAGATTTGCCAGTTTTTTGCCAGGAAGTTTGGCAAGACGTTCAAACAGTAACTAAAACCAATAAACAACTTATATTTACTGACACTTGCCCCTACGCTACCGTAGCAGCAGATCGCACACTGTTGAGACAAATATTACTAAATTTGCTGCTAAATGCAGTCAAATATTCTCCAGAAGGTACCTCAATTTATTTAGAACTCAGTGGCTCTAATAACGAGATTGTTTTCCGTATAAAAGATGAAGGGATCGGCATTCCTCCAGAGGATCGGGAACACTTATTTGAACTTTTCCATCGGGCTAACAATGCTTCCACATCTGACGGTACGGGAATAGGTTTAGCGATTGTCAAGCGAGCTCTGGAAATCTATAACGGCAGTATTTCTGTTGAAAGTGAAGTCGGGGTAGGCACAACTTTCAGTGTAACTTTGCCAATGCTGGGTTATTATCCGAGCCAGAATCGCTAAACAAGGGAGCGACTCTAGCCGGAAAAACACGTAGATATTATCTTAATTTACATACAATTTTATTACTACCGCTCTAACCTTAGCTAGCTTTAGGCAAGCAAGTCGGGGCTCGCGGGCGCAGGGGATAGTATTTTTACTGTTGGGGTATTGAGAACTCTCATTTTTTTTTGTGAAAAAATTGTATTTTTTTAGTAGAGAGAAAAAATTAGCAGTCAACTCCCTAAAAATAGAGCGCTTAAGGATTGTCAATTAGCCATTCAGAAGCGCGCTCACCCAAGTTTAGGGGAATGCTGACTGCCTTACCGAGGCGGGGGCGCTCGCGGGTTTGGTAGATGTACTCTTGCACTTGTTCTACACTTCCCCAAGCGTGCAGATAGTTGGCGATCGCATTTAGATGTGCTTCATAAGAAGCCTCCGTCATTGGGAAAGAAGCTTGCTCAAGGTACTTCCACATTACTTGCATAAAAATCTTACCATGAATCCGCCGTAGTTGGATGTCATAGGAGCGTCCCCATTTTGCCAACAGCATCTGACGCAAATCATTGCCAGTCATAGCTTTTCCCGATTCCTGAGATTTATTTACATTTGTTCATAATTTCCGAGCAGCTTAAAAAAAAGCAATAAAGCTCTCAGAAAGGCTGTAAAGTGAAATATTAAGGCAATTATCATACCCACTACCGAGTAGCCTGTATAACCAAATAGACTCGTGGTGGGATTAGATAAATAACTTAACACATAAAGCAGCACAGGTCATGGCTCAAATCTCTGGCTCAGCAGATGTACCCGATATGGGGCGTCGTCAATTTCTCAACTTTCTCGCTTTTGGTGCAGTCACCGGTACAGCACTGGGTGCCCTGTATCCAGTAGTCAAATATTTCATCCCGCCATCCAAAGGCGGAAGCAGTGGAGGCGTCACCGCTAAAGATGCCCTCGGTAATGACATCAGTCTCAGCAAGTTTTTGGCTAGCCACAAAGTAGGCGAGCGCGTCTTAGCCCAGGGGCTAAAAGGCGATCCCACCTACATCGTAGTAGAGAGCGAATCCTCAATTGCCAACTACGGGATAAATGCCGTATGCACCCACCTGGGCTGCGTCGTTCCCTGGAATGCTAGCGAGAATAAATTCATATGTCCTTGCCACGGCTCCCAGTACGACACCACCGGCAAAGTGGTGCGCGGGCCTGCTCCTCTATCTTTGGCCCTCGTTCATGTAGAAGTGGTAGACGACAAAGTCACTTTAACGCCGTGGACCGAAACAGACTTTCGCACCGGCGAAGATCCTTGGTGGGCTTAATCAGTGTCGAGTGTTGAGCGTGAAGTGATGAAAAAATTCAACCTCCACACTCAACACTATGTTGATTTGACCTTTATTTCTGAAATATTCCAATTGCAGATGAAGAAATTCTCTTTGTCCGTTATATTCCACAACAGCTACAAGGCAGTTATCAAAAGTATCCTGCTCGGCATAGCAACAATAACTCTTTTCCTCGGCAGTGACTTCGTCGCACCCCAGTCGGCTGCAGCCTATCCTTTCTGGGCACAACAAACTGCCCCTGAAACCCCTCGAGAACCAACCGGGCGGATTGTCTGCGCCAACTGTCACCTCGGCTCTAAACCCACCCAAATAGAAGTTCCCCAAGCAGTTTTACCAGACACGGTATTTGAAGCAGTTGTCAAAATTCCTTACGAAAAAGGCACTCAACAAGTCTTAGGCGACGGCAGTAAAGGTCCCCTAAATGTCGGTGCCGTATTAATGCTGCCAGAAGGCTTCAAAATCGCACCTGAAGACCGAATTCCTGAAGAAATGAAGGAAAAAGTCGAGGGTGTGTATTTCCAACCCTACAGTGAAGACAAGGAAAACATTATTCTTGTCGGTCCTCTACCAGGCGAACAATACCAAGAAATTGTTTTCCCCGTTCTTTCTCCCAACCCCGAAACGGATAAAAATATCCACTACGGCAAATATTCTATTCATGTTGGCGGCAATCGCGGGCGTGGTCAAATTTATCCTACTGGTAACAAGAGCAATAACGCTGTTTACAACGCTTCTGCTGCCGGTACGGTGACGAAAATTAGCCAGTTGGAAGAGGGCGGCTATGAAGTCACTATTCAAACCGCTAATGGCGAAACCGTTGTCGATTCTATTCCCCCCGGTCCCGAATTGATTGTTTCTGAAGGACAAGAAATTGCTGCTGGGGCTGCTCTAACTAATAATCCGAATGTAGGGGGTTTTGGTCAAAAAGATGTAGAAATAGTCTTGCAAAGCCCGGCTCGGATTAAAGGGCTGCTTGCTTTCTTCGCCATTGTTTCTCTGTCTCAAATTTTGTTGATTCTCAAGAAAAAACAAGTCGAAAAAGTTCAAGCGGCAGAGATGAATTTCTAATTTTTATCTGAATTTTTTGTAGCAAAAAAAAGGGGGATTACCCTCTTTTTTTTGTAGCTGTTTTTAGTAGGAGCCCAAATTTTAAGAAAGTAATTTATTTGCCAGTCGGACTCAGCTTTTTATTATTTTGACAGCGCTAAAATTAAAACAGATGTGTCAAAGTTTATAAATTTAAAAAGGTAAAGAAATATGAAGGGTTTCACAAATTTAAGTCAAAATTTCGCAGTGATTACTTGCCCTATAATGGCCTTCGGGAGAGCAAGGGCTAAATTTGCTGCTTGCAGTAGGCTTAACACCCTGCTTTCACTGACAGCCTTTGGCTGGCTAGTTATTTTAATAATTAGCGCTGCCTCAGCCACTTCCATAACTCAAAAACGCTTTTTCCTGTTCGCGCAACAAGCACTGCCGTGCAGTAATTACATTCGTCCCGGAAAAACTCTATCTTGGGTATTGCTTCAAAAAAACAATCAAGTTATCAGTCAGGGGATATTTCAAAATATTCAAGTTCAAAATAATGGGAACTGGTCAGCAGAGCAAATCAATTCCGCTCAAAATAATACTATTCAGCCAGTCAGCGGCAATTTTAATGGTTCCAATTTCACGCTTGTGCATCCTCAATCTCGTGAAACTTGGATAGGATCTTGCAGTGCGATTGGTATTAATGGCACAATTAACAATGACAGTGAGCGCAGATTTAGAATATTTTAAAGGTCAAGAGGGCATGGGATTGGGGGTAAGATAGCGATCGCTATTAGATAAGCTCTAATCGTCAAGCTCAGCCAGTGATGGTATCCCTTGCCCTAGTCGAGCGGGGGCTATTCTCAATACCCCCGTCTCTAACGATAAGTGAGAAAGCAGATACAAAAAGTGAAACACTTTTTCCATTTGCTTTTTGATAGAGCAAATATACTACAGGCAGGGAAAATGTTGCAGTATCTTGATATATTTTGTTGACAGAACTAATTTTGAGCAAATGGCTTTAAATTATGGGAATCTTACGTCAAAGGTCTATTTTGGCATTCTTCCTAGCAGTGTTGGCAACGTTTACGGTTAGTTTTAGTAACCTGGCAGCGGCGCCAAAAACGTCAACTTATACACCAGCTCAGATTGAGCAAATTCAGCAAAAATACGTACCCCCAATTCTCAAAGCTCGCGAGCGCATCACCTCGGAACTCGAACCGTTGATCAAAGAACGCAATTGGGTGTATGTTAATATGTTTATCCACGGTCCCTTGGGAACCCTGCGGCAAGATATGGCCTACCTCAGCCGTAATCTGCTGCCAAAAGATCAGGCACAGTCACGTAAAATTGCTAAAGAAGTATTTACACACTTGGAGGCGCTAGACAAAGCAGCTCAAGTCGGGGATTACGAAACAGCTTTCAATAATTACCGGGAAGCCTTGAAGGATATTGACGCATTCTTACAGATGGTTCCGAAAGCTTAGTATATTTTAGATTTTCAACAAAAGTTCGAGCGGCGAGCAGCAGGTAGCCAAGAACTGCCCTCTCCGCTCGTTGCCGCTTATGCAAGATTGCTATAAAATCTAAACCAGATAATACAATGAGTAAAGTTGCGGTAATTGGCTGCGGTGTCGTGGGAGCAGCGATCGCCTATGAACTCAGCCTCGTTCCTGGGCTACAAGTCACTGTACTGGAAAAACAAGCCCCGGCTGCTGGCGCAACTTCTGCTTCCCTCGGCATTCTCGTCGGCGCCGTCAGTCAAAAAGTTAAGGGCAGAAATTGGCAGCTGCGCAAAACTAGCTTAGAACGCTACGAAACTCTTATTCCCGAATTAGAAGCCCTTACGCAACGAACAATCCCATTCAACCGCCAGGGAATCTTGATGCTCTGCTTTCAAGCCGAAGAGCTGCCCCGCTGGCAAAGTCTGGCAGCAATCCGCCGCTCCCAAGGCTATGAATTAGAAATCTGGGAGGCGGAGAAAGTTAAATATGCTTGCCCTCACCTGAATGTGGAGAATGTGGCGGCGGGTATTTATTCTCCTCGCGATCGCCAACTCGATCCAACTGTTCTCACCCGTGCTTTGGTTGACGCCGCCAAACGTCAAGGCGCCATTTTTCAATTTGGCGTTAGCGTTGACAAGGTGGAATCGACTGCACCGGATGCCTCCTCTCAACGCACTTGCCGTCAGATTCACACTACATCGGGAACTATTGAGGTCGATTGGTTGGTTGTCGCGGCTGGATTGGGTTCTTTAGCGCTCACCTCTGCTCTTTCACAACCAGTTGATATTCGACCAGTTTTAGGTCAAGGATTGCAACTGCGACTGCCACATCCTATTGGTAATCCTGATTTTCAGCCGGTAATTAGTGGCAATGACGTCCACATCGCCCCTGTGGGTGGTGGGGATTATTGGGTGGGTGCTACGGTAGAGTTTCCTAACGATAGTGGGGAGTTAGTCGCTAATCCTGCTTTACTTGAGGCGGTTTGGCAACAGGCGATCGCTTTTTGCCCCCCTTTAGCAAGTGCAACGGTGGTAAAAACTTGGTCGGGATTGCGCCCTCGCCCCGAAAGACAACCAGCTCCGATTATCGGTTATTTACCCGGTTTCCGCAATGTGCTTTTAGCTACAGCTCATTACCGCAATGGTGTGTTGCTTGCACCGGCAACAGCCTTGGAAATTCGCTCTTGCATTCTGGCTGGGTTATCAGACTGTTAGTGGAACTTTTGATAAATTCTTAAACTGCGTCGCTTCCATCGATATTTGCAACTGAGGCCCAGACCTGGCCAAACGCACAACTGTATTGTTTGTTAGAAATGCTTCTTTTATCGAGCGCTCGTCTATATAAGTACCGTTACTCCCCAAATTGATAATTTTCCACTTACAACCCCAGCGCCTTAACTCTAGGTGGTGGCGAGATACGACAGCGCTGTGCACAATCACGTCATTGTCGCTCGCCCGCCCGACGCGAATCACCGAACTGTCGTTAAATGTCCAGCTTTGACAGGGAAGATGTGGAATGCGATGCACCAAGGTAAGAGTAATCACAATCTACTCCGGAGAATTTATATGATAGACAATCTTATCTTATGGTGACGTAATAATCCCAGAAATTGTTCCTTAAAATTTATATTTTTTCTATGAAATAACCATTTATTTTTTTTAACAAATTTATGTTACGCTTTCTTCTAGAAGCGGCCATTATGTGGTGATAAGCTTCATGGGTTTTGGGGTCCAGGGGTTACACAATCTAGATATCAAAATTTGGCATCAGGTGTGATAGTAAATCTGTTTTTTCTGTGAGCTCTTCCGTGTGCTTTTGGAATAGTGCAAGGAAACATCTATGATTCTTTTTACCTATTGACACCTTTTTAAATTTTCTCTGGCTGGCAATGCCTATGAGTTAGCTGATAAATCGGGAAACTTCCTAATCGCGCAAGATTCAGGACAAAAACCAGAACAGTACAAGTTTACATTGACAAATAAAACAAGTCAAGCTCTTGTCGTTGTGGCGGCTGCTGATGCTGAGAGCGGTGAATCTATAGGAACATTTGAATTACAAAATAGTAAAATTGAACCAGGAGAAACAGTAACCTTAGTCTGGGATGAATCAAATAATAATACTGGCTGCAATTGGGCAATCACAGTAGGGTTTGAAGATGAGTCGGTGGCGGGGGGAGCAGCTCTCGTTAATTTCTGCCAAGAAAATGTAAATTTAACGGTTGAGTAATCTCCAGATAAACCCGGTTTCTTCAAAAAACCGGGTTCCTGAATTTTTCTAAGATTCGTTAGATACGGGCACTTCGATATCGAGCGCTCGCACCAAAAACGCCCACTTATCTGCTGCTTCCTCAATAATCTTAGCAGTAGGCTTGCCAGCACCGTGCCCTGCCTTTGTTTCAATCCGAATCAAAACTGGATTATCTCCGGCATGAGCTGCTTGCAAAGCCGCCGCAAACTTAAAACTATGAGCGGGAATAACGCGATCATCACGTTCGGCAGTTGTAATCATTGTTGCCGGATAAGCCGTACCAGGTTTAAGATTATGCAAAGGCGAATAAGCATAAAGAGTTTTAAAATCTTCCGGATCGTCAGGATTACCGTATTCAGAACACCAAGCCCAACCAATGGTAAATTTGTGGAAGCGCAACATATCCATAACTCCCACCGCCGGCAGTGCTGCAGCAAACAAATCGGGGCGCTGAATCATGCAGGCAGCAACTAATAATCCCCCATTACTTCCCCCGCCAATCGCTAATTTTTCTGGTGACGTATATTTATTATCAATCAACCACTCAGCCGCCGCGATAAAATCATCAAATACGTTTTGCTTGTTTTGTTTCATTCCCGCTTGGTGCCACTCTTCGCCATACTCGCCGCCGCCGCGCAGGTTTGGCATCGCATAAACTCCGCCTAACTCCATCCATACTAACACACTCACTGAGAAACTCGGTGTCAGAGATACATTAAAGCCACCGTAGCCATAAAGATAAGTAGGGTTATTTCCATCTAGTTTAATTCCCTTTTTGTGGGTGATAAACATAGGCACGCGGGTGCCATCTTTGCTGTTGTAGAAAATTTGTTTTGTTTCGTAATCTTCAGGATTGAAATCTACCTTTGGCTGACGGAAGATAGTGCTTTCTCCCGTCACCATATCGTAGCGGTAGATAGTTGTTGGCGTAGTGAAGCTAGTAAAGCTGTAGAAAGTTTCTGTATCGTAGCGTTTACCGCTGAATCCATCTACCGAGCCAATACCCGGAAGTTCTATTTCCTTTATAAAAGAACCGCTGAGATCGAAGATTTTAATTTGAGTGTGGGCGTCTTTGAGATAAGCAGTTACAAATTGATTGTTAAGTAAACCGACTCCTTCGAGGGTTTCAGCCGCTTGGGGGATAATTTCTTGCCAGCGCTCGCGTTCTGGGTTTTTTGTATCAATTGCAATCACTCGCCCGCGCGGTGCATCTAAATCTGTCTGAAACCAGAAAACCGAGCCGTCATTATCTATGAAACTATATTTTGCCTCAAAGAAGCTAATTAATTCTACTACTTTTCCATTCGGCTCTGTTAAGTCTTTGTAAAAGACAAGATTTTTTGTATCTGTTCCTCGCCAAACTGATATAATTAGATATCTGCCATCTTCTGTAACCGAGCCGGAAAACCCCCATTCTTTTTGCTCAGCTCTGTGATAAATCAGTATATCTTCCGATTGCGGAGTTCCTAAACGATGATAGAATAATTTTTGGTAGTAATTAACGTCTTCAAACTGAGTAGCTTCATTCGGTTCGTCATAACGACTATAAAAGAAACCTTGTGAATCATGTGTCCACGAAGCGCCAGAAAATTTTATCCACTGCAAGTGATCGCTTAAGTCTTCTCCGGTTTCAATATCGCGCACTTTCCACTCTTGCCAGTCAGAACCGGATTTTGATATACCGTAAGCTAATAATTTCCCGTCTTTGCTGATAGCAATTCCTGTCAGGGCAACGGTACCGTCTTCCGAAAGTAAATTTGGATCGAGTAAAACTCTAGGTTCGTCATCGAGAGATGTTAAAGTGTACAGTACACTTTGATTTTGCAAGCCGTCATTTTTATAATAAAAGTAACGGTTTCCTTCTTTGAAAGGAATGCTATATTTTTCGTAATCCCAGAGTTTTGTCAGTCGCTGCTTGATTTGTTCTCGCGCTGGTATTTCACTAAGAAAGCTAAAGGTGACTTGGTTTTGCGCTTCAATCCAAGCTTTTGTTTCTTCTGATTCTAGATTTTCTAACCAGCGATAGGGATCGGGTACTTTTATACCGTGATAGTCATCGACTTGCTCGACTTTGTGACTTTCTGGGTAAGTTAGAGGTTTTTTAGAATATGGCATAGTGTCAGATTATGTGCAATACTTTTTATTTTAGCAAATGGAACGGGAGCGAGCGCTTGTAGTTATTCTTTTAGTTATTGCATGGTTTTCAAAAAATTATACAACCAATCTTTGACGATATAAGTAGCGCGGCAGTCGTCTTCATTATAACGCAAAATGAGTTCTAGAAAAGAGCGATCGCTTGTAGCTAACCAACGCTCATACCAAATAACACACTGAGCACCGTCTGCATTGAAATTGCGCCACTCAAAGCCCATCCAGCGCGCTAAAGATTTGAGGGCGTAACTTTCCACTGGCATGACAACCGAGCGGGTGACTAGGGCGTGTACATCTGTAAACCGCTTTAATACCGGTTTCCACCAATGCGAGGGCGTATAATAGCGTTTTGCTAACCGCTTAACCGTCTGCACTTCGTACTCGCAAAAATGAAAAATAGGTGCGAGTGGGTATTGACAAACAAACTGTAAAAATTGCTCCCAAGCCACCTTTTCATCTTCTGGTTTTTCTGCTAAAAACGGGTAAAATTTTTCCGTATTATTTTGCCTGTCAACGACTAAAACACCGTAGAGGTAATTAAGGTTCAATTCGGGTTCGGCTTCGATATCAAAATACAACTCCACAGACGACACAGGTAAATCATTGACAGATAAACAAAATGCTTCGGGAGTAGCGAGCGCTCGATTTTCCAAAAAAGCTCGTGCTTGCAACACCAACTGCTGCGCTCCTTTATTAGCAAACTCTGGATAGATTTCTAACTTAGTAGGATCGGCAGCAGCAAGAGCTTCAATAGTAGTAAGATTAAGTTTTCGCAAAAGAGTGTAACGATTAGCGGTAACTCCAGGCAATAGAGAAATATGTCGCTCAGATTTAGCAAGAGCGTAACAACTGCTATACCAGTGACAGAGACTACAAGGGTGGCGAGAAATAAACACCTCTGGCTCACGCTGCTCTTTAAGCATTTGAATACAAGCGCTTGCCAATTTTTTTACTTCTGGTACCCGCTGCGACAGATTAACACTATATTCCCCCTTATCCCGCAAAAGTAGCAGCGCCTTAGAGGGCAAAACTCCCTGGAGGAATGCCAACAACAAAGCATGATAAGCGACTATAAGTTGATAATCAAGTTTAGGTCGTTTACCAAGCTTAATATCAAGGGGAAAATACATCCAATCGCCAAAACAGGAGGTTCCCGATTCTTTCACTAACAAATCAGGAGTACCGACAAGAGAAACATTTTCTAGCCCTTCTGCCAAAAGCACTCCCTGATAAATCCGTTCTGCTCCTTGCTGCATTAATTCTAGAGTAGCTTTAGCGCCAGCCAGCCAATCATCTTTGGTATAATTTGGCTGCGAGTATCCTTGGGCGGCAACAATGGCTTGCTTGTAAGCCCAGATATCTTGTTGCAGCTTGACAAGAAAGTCACTTGGGCGAGCGCGCTCATAGGGATTAGCAAAAACATCTAGAAAAGTCCGTCGTTGACAGCGCTGATAGTAAAATAAAAGCTCGGTAGTCAGCAGCATGACTTTAAACTAACAAATAGAAAGTAATTTCCAAAAACCTTACTTCTTAAATCCAAAAGCTCCCAATCCCCAAATCCCGGCATATACAAAAAAATCCAATTAAGTTAAACTAAACCTAAGCGTAAATTTTGTCAAAAATAGGCATGTCCTCAAAATCAAGAGAATACAGCCGCGAGCGCCATCGAGAGCAATTTCCAGCCTTAGTAAATAAAGTATATTTAAACTACGGGGGACAAGGGCCATTACCCTACGCTGCACTAGAAGCTATTAGCCAAAGTTTCCAGCGGATACAAGAAATCGGGCCATTTTCCACACAAGCCAATAACTGGGTAGTAGAAGAAGCACAGCAAACGCGAGCATTAATTGCCGCCGAATTAGGCGTGAGCGCTACCAACATCACCCTCACCGAAAACACCACCGTCGGCTGTAATATAGCCCTATGGGGGATAGATTGGCAACCAGGGGATCACCTACTACTCACCGACTGCGAACATCACGGCGTCGTTGCAGCGGTGCAGGAGCTACAGCAGCGCTATGATATAGAAGTCACTGTCTGCCCACTAATTAACACCTTAAATCAAGGCAATCCCATAGATCTAATTCTTCAATATCTGCGCTCGAATACCCGTCTCGTGGTGCTCAGTCATGTTTTGTGGAATACCGGAGAAGTATTGCCCCTGGCTGAAATTGTGCAAGTCTGCCACAGTCATTCCACTTGGGGCAAACCCGTGAGAATTCTAGTCGATGCTGCCCAATCTGTAGGCGTTTTGCCATTGAATTTAACGGAATTGGGAGCGGATTTTTACGCATTTACTGGACACAAATGGTGGTGTGGGCCAGAAGGTGTTGGCGGGTTATATGTTGCTCCTAATGCTTTAGAAAGTTTGCATCCTACTTTTATCGGATGGCGCGGCATTTCAGTAAATTCAGAAGGAAAAATTTTCACGCAGCCAGACGCGCGACGGTTCGAAATTGCTACTTCAGCGTATCCGCTTTACGCTGGTTTGCGAACTGCGATCGCCTTGCACCATCAGTGGGGAACTGCAGAAGAAAGATATCAACGCATTTTGCAACTCAGTCGCTATCTCTGGGAAAAACTCAGTCATCTTCCCGGAGTAATCTGTTTGAAAAATTCCCCTCCAGAATCTGGTTTGGTTTCGTTTAAACTCGCTAATGGTTCTCACCGCGAACTGGTAAAATTTTTAGAAAATCAAGGCATTATGGTGCGAACGATTCTCTCGCCAGACTGTGTGCGAGCCTGTGTTCACTATTTTAGTTTAGAATCAGAAATTGAAAAATTAGTTGCAGCAATTACCGAGTTCATATTATAATACTTGAAAGGAAGGATAAAACACACGTGTCTCGACCGATTTTGTATATCGCTATCACTAACCATGGTTTCGGTCATGCTGTGCGGGCTGCTTGTGTTGCCGCTGCAATTCAACAAATGAATCCAGAGATATTATTGATTTTGACAACTACAGCTGGGCGCTGGCTGTTAGAGGGATATATTCCAGGCGACTTTATCCTGCGTCAGCGGGCGTATGATGTGGGAGTGATTCAAAGTGACAGTTTGACAATGGATAAAGTAGCGACTCTAGAAAAATTAAAAGAAATACGCAAGCGTCAAAATTATATTATTGCCAGCGAGGTTAATTTCTTGCATTTAAATCGCGTCGGTTTAATTTTAGCAGATATTCCGCCCCTGGCCGCACTAATTGCTAAGACTGCAGGGATTCCCTGTTGGATGATGAGTAACTTTGGCTGGGATTTCATCTATCGAGCCTGGGGGGGAGAATTTATGGAAATAGCGGATTGGATTAGCGAATGCTTCAGTCAGTGCGATCGCTTATTCCGCTTGCCTTTTCACGAACCAATGTCAGCATTTCCTAATATAACAGATGTTGGATTAACTGGCGGAACACCCCGTTATAATGAAACAGATTTAAAAGATAAATGGAAAATTACTGCTCCCAAAGAAAAAACCGTACTGCTTACATTTGGCGGTTTAGGTTTGGCAGAAATTCCTTATGAAAATATCTTAAACTTTCCCGATTGGCAATTTATAACTTTTGACAAAAAAGCGCCAGATTTACCTAACCTGATCAAAATTATTGAAGATTCATCTGTGATTAATTCACCGCATTGGCATTTACGCCCCGTTGACTTCATGCCAGTCTGCGGGAGAGTCATTTCTAAACCTGGATATAGCACTTTTGCAGAAGCTACACGTTTAGGGGTTCCGATTGTATCATTGACGCGAGAAGACTTCGCGGAAGCGCCCTTATTGCTAGAAGGTATTCAAAATTATTCTTATCATCAAATTATTACGTCGGCAGAATTTTTTGAGGGAAATTGGGATTTCCTACGTCGAGAGCCACAACCTCCACTGCGAGCGACTACTTTAGCAACAGATGGTAATGAAGCGATCGCTCAAGCTGTAATTAATTATTTTTCTTCTTAGTTTATTTATTATATTATTATTTATTATTATTATTATTCAAACTGCACTCGAAATGTTTGCTGCCCTACGGTTACACGATCGCCTGTTACTAATTTTCGCCCCCTACGTGTTTCGATTACTCCATTAACTTTAACTTTCCCATCCTGAATAATTAGTTTAGCTTGCCCGCCCGTCTGAGCTATGCCGACATACTTCAAAAACTGATCTAATTTAATAAAATCTTCGGTTTTTTCCATAAACAGCTTTGCCCCACTCTAGTAGAATCGTAAAAATCAACGCCGAAAATTTCCCGGTTGGTAAATAGCACCCACCGAGCGATCGCTTTTAATCTCTACCACTAAATCCACCCCCTCTCCCTTCTCCACAAGTGGTTTAATAAACAATTCTGGATGTAATGCCTTCCAGAAATAATTTACAAATTGTTCAATTTCTGTATCACTCATCCCAGATTTACCAGCCGCCCGCATCTCCTGCTCAGCCTGTTTACGCCACAGCAACGAAAGACGATAATCTACAGGATAAAGCACCATCAACCGATCTAAACGCTGCCACAGAGGCAAATAATCATATAACTTTACATTCATATCGCGGGCCAACTGACGCTCATCAGCAGTTATAATCGGCGCAGGTGCAGTGTCGAAAGCAGCAGGTGAAATCGGGCGCACTCCAACAAACCAACCCTCAAATAAAACAATATCGGCGTTTTCGATAATTTCTGGCTCGCTTCTGTCACCTGCACCATTGCAAGCTGACTTATCAAAACGAGGAAGAGCAATCGGTTTACCGTCGGGATGACGTAACTTTTCCAATACCTCTATACCCAAATCAACATCGTGAGTGCCAGGGGGTCCCCGCCAAATCAATCGTGGATCTTCTTGTGCAAGAAGCTGGCGCTCGCGATAAGTTTTATATAAGTCATCTAGCGACAACCCTACCGCACAGAACCCCAACTCTGCTAAAATCAACTTCAATACTGCCGCTAAAGTTGTCTTACCTGTTCCCTGGCAGCCTAATATTCCCTGAATCAGAGGATGTTTTAATTGACGACGAGATGCCGCAAGCGATAAACCCAGTGGCAGCCAAAATTTCCATAGGGTTTCACGGCTAAAGCGCTTTTCCAACTTGGGAGCGATCGCTTCAAACAAACGTCCCCGCTCTTGCAATGACTCTGCAACTGTTGCTGGCAGAATGCCAAAAGCCCGTGCTCGCTCCTCATCCTCAAGCTCCAGCGCTATCAACTGTGGCAACGCATCAGCTGCTGATAAGTACCCCGATTCCCACAATTCTAGAATTTGAGCCACGGCATGGTACATAAAATTAGTTAATTACGAGCCAAGTTTCAGAGCTTCCACAAACAAACTATAAGTTAGCCCTATTTTCAGGGAATTGAGGATTTGCCCTAACAGAGATTTTGCAATCTGCTTATTGGTGCCGTAAAAAATCCAGCTCACCCCTTCAGTAAGCACCACTAATATTGCCGCTACACTAATATCCAGGTTAGCTTTTTGCCCGGCTACGGTTGAGATTGCCGTGCCCAGAAAAAATCCAAACAACAGACTGATAATCAATAGCGACGTGCGCCGCCAAGGATTGCGCAACCATTGTTGAAAGCGCTCGCCAATTGTATCAATTAAATTATTCAGACGGGTATTCTGCATCTTAGGGAGAAGGCGAGGAGGCAGGTACCAAAGCCCTGATACGATTTTATAGATTTTATAGTCAAAGTAAGCTGTTAATTCCGAGAAACTTTTGACTGTCAGTATTTTAAGAGATATATTGGCTAAGGTTGACTGACGTAAGAGGCTGCATGAAGCTAAGAAATTCTCGCCTACTGGTTGACTTGTTCATATATTGCCAGAAGCACCCGGCGATAGATTGGATGGTTGCTGTCTTTTGGTTATTCGCCGTTGGGGCGATTGCATTTTTGTGGAACCTAGGCAGCATCGGTTTAGTAGACGAAACAGAGCCTCTATTTGCTGAGGCAGCCCGTCAGATGACAGTAACTGGCGACTGGATTACACCCTATTTTAATCAAGCAACCCGTTTTGATAAACCGCCTTTAATTTACTGGCTAATAGCTATAGGCTACAAACTAATCGGCGTCAATGAATGGGCAGTGCGTCTGCCATCTGCTTTATCAGCGAGCGCTCTTTGTTGTTTGGGGTTTTATACTCTGCGGCATTTTGGCTTTTCTATTTATAATAATAATTCTCAAACCTCCTCCTCCTACACCCTCCCCTCCCTGACAAACAACTTCCAACGTTGGCTTGCCGCCTTTATCGGCTCCGCTCTTATTGCCTTGAATCCTGAAACTATTGCCTGGGGGCGTATCGGCGTTTCTGATATGCTGCTTACAAGCTGTATGTGTTCAGCACTGTTAGCATTTTTTATCGGTTATGCCACTACCGAGGAAGGTACACAATCTGCTTTTGCCCAGAAATTCTTTCTTTCTCCTTGGTATCTTGCCTTTTATGTTTTGGTTGCTCTAGCGATTTTGGCAAAAGGTCCTGTTGGAATTGTTCTTCCAGTGTTGATTATTGGTTCTTTTTTGCTTTATGTCGGCAATTTTTGGTCAGTTGTGCGGGAAATGCGCCCTCTGATTGGGAGTGTTATTGTACTAGCGATCGCACTTCCCTGGTTTATTTTAGTGACTTTGGCTAATGGGCAAGTTTATATCGAGACTTTTTTTGGTTATCACAATATAGAACGTTTTACCAGTGTGGTTAACCGTCACTGGGCTCCCTGGTATTTTTATTTTATTGTTGTAGCAATAGGCTTTGCCCCGTGGTCAATATATTTGCCGTTAGCGAGCGCATCTTTAAAACCTTGGAAGCGCTCTCTCTGGCAAAATCTACCGCGCTCAAATCACCTTGGTTTATTTGCTCTGTTTTGGTTTGTCACTATTTTTGTTTTCTTTACCATTGCTGTCACTAAACTTCCTAGCTATGTTTTGCCTTTAATGCCAGCCGCTGCTTTACTTGTGGCTTTATTATTTTCTTCGCATTTTTCTGTTAAGTATGGCATAGTAAATAAAGAGTGTAAAAATTCTCTCCTCCTTTCTGCCAGTGGTTGGGTAAACGTAGGGCTATTTTCAGCCTTAGCTGTTGGATTATTTTTCAGTTATCGCTGGGTTGGTAAAATTAAAGATCCAACGATGCCTAATTTAACAGAAACAATTCGTAATTCAGGATTGCCGACAGTGGGCGGATTAATTTTAGCCCTGGCAGCCATATCGATATCAGTTATTCTAGTGCAGCGAAAAGCGCACTGGTTATGGGGTGTAAACTTGGTAGCATTTGTGGTATTTTTTATTTTTGCCATTCAGCCTGCAGCCTTTTTAATGGATAGTCAGCGACAGATGCCGTTGCGAGAATTAGCTCAAACTGTTGTGCAGGTGAAACAGCCAGGCGAAGAATTGATAATGATTGGATTTGAGAAACCTAGTTTAGTTTTTTATACACAAAAACCTGTAAAATATTTCCGGCAGTCAAGATTAGCGATCGCTTATATTAAAAATCTTGCCATTCAGCCCTCTCCTCCTTCTATTCTTATTTTGGGTTATCCTTCTAAATTTGATGACGCTGGATTACACCCCAACGAATACCAAATTCTAGCCAAAGCAGGAGCCTATCAGCTGGCGCGCGTTTCAAAACAAGTCTTTGCTAGACTGTAACATTTCTATCTATATTATTTAATTTTATAACTCAACTCGAGTTCCCAGAGATTGACGAATTTTGTCAATCAAATCAGCCTTTGACAAATCATAAGGTAAAATATAAGTAGCAATTTCCAGCAAAATTCGTTCAGTTTTAGAAGTAGCCTGTTCAAAAGAAAAGCCCAAAAAAGACTTATTTTGCTTTTCTTCCAGGCAGGCAGACACCGAAGGAGAATTTGAAGAAGAATGTAGAGCTTTCAAAGATTGACTATGTTGATTTTCTGATTCCTTACCGACAGGTTGTGAAATTTCCCGTTGCTGCATTAGCACTATAATAGGAGGTTTAGGAGATAGTTGCTGCAAAGAAGCGAGCGCTTGCTCCACCTTTGCATCTAGCACCACATCTTGCCAGCAAATCAAAAGTAAATCAACACTTTGGCGCTGGAGTAGCCGCCAAACCTCTGCCCAAGAGTGCCCCACTATACCTTTAAATCCAGCAGTTTGGATATACTGTATCAAAGCCGAGAGCCACTCATTTTTCGGTTTAGCTTCCGATAAATCTGGCAAAGTCGAGATATCTACAACAAGAATAGAAGGTTTCCAATTCATACCCGTAGCAATTTGTAGCACTCGCAACAAAGCAGACGGAGCAGCTTTATTTCCTGGCTTCCAAAAGCCATAAAATACCGACAGCCCTCGAACTTGATTAGCAGCGCGAGCGATTTCTTCTTCCAGAGTGACGAGGGGCACAGATGCCAAACTGCTATATTGACTAAGCTTTTTGAAAAAAGACACAGGAGCTTTCAATCCGCCGACACTGTTGAGCAACACGACATTCGGCTGCCAAACGCGGGCAAGAAGTTCAGCTTCCTCTAAATCATCAGCCTCTAAAACACGGTAGTGATGGCGGTGTAGCAGACTGTTGAATTGTGCCATCAGCTCAGAGAGTTCAGCAGATTGTGCGCTGTTGATATTATCTTTTTTCCGATTTTCTTCCTGCTTGTGAGAGCTGACATTTAAGCGCAGTACAATTGGCGAAACAGCCCTAACTAGGGGTGGCTCTTCCAGGTTGGCTAACTTAGCTTGTAAAGCTTCAGGCTGCACAGGTAGACTTAAAAAACCATCGGCGCGGTTTTGACGGGCGAGTTCTTTTTCGGCTTGGGTTGCCGTGACGATAACGGGAATATGACTGGTTATAGCATCGGCTTTGAGTAGCGTCAGCACATCCCAGCCTGATAACAAAGGCAGTACAGGATTGATAAATATTACCTGCGGCTTAAAGCGGCGGGCTTTTTCCAGGGCTTCCGTACCGGTACGAGCAATTAAAACCCGATAGCCTAAGTCGATGAGTTGTTCACTCAGTGCTTCGATAAACTGGGGCACTGCTTCTACGATTAAAACGATCCGGTGCGGTTTTTTGTTTGTTCCTTCCCAAAGAGTATCTGATTGAGGGGGGCTAGGGGGCAAAAGTAGGGTAAACTGACTGCCTTGATTTTCCTTGGAAATAAAGGTGACATCGCCGCCGTGCATTCGGCTGAGGCGCTGAGTCAATACCAATCCTAAACCTGCTCCTTCAAATTGCCTGGTGAGAGGATTTTCTAATTGTGAGAATTTTTGAAAAATCAGGTGCTGTTTGTCGTCGGGAATGCCAATGCCGCTATCCCAGACTGTAAAGGCGATCCAGCCTTCCCAGTGATTTACCTTTAATCCAATCTTCCCTCCGGCTGCTGTGAATTTGAGGGCATTGGATAGAAGATTGACTAGCATTTGCCGCAGGCGTAATTCGTCGGCTATTAGGGTTTCTAATCCTGGTTCGATTTCTAGGGAGAATTGAACTTTGGTTGTGCAGGTGTCTGCTGGCTCGTTACCGTTGCCGTCGTGGGTTGGCGGCTCTTCCTCCAGGGCGCAGTAGTGTTGCAGGGCTTGTTTGTAGGCGCGAGCGCACACAGTGGCAATATTCACCGGTTCTAGGATTAGTTCCATTTGCCCGGTTTCTATGCGCGTCAAGTCTAAGATATCATTTACTACTGTCATCAGGTGACGACCACTCTGATAAATCAATCGCACATAGCGAGCTTGACGTTCGTTCAGAGGGCCAATTGCCCGCTCTTTAAGTAAGGTGGACAAGCCCAATACAGCAGTAAGTGGGGTTTTAAGTTCGTGGCTAATACAGGCTAAGAATTCATCTTTGAGGCGATTGAGCTGGACTAAATCGGCATTTTTCGCGGCTAGCTCTTTGGCGACTAGATGTTGTTCTGTCACATCTTGCGCCAACACCAACCAAACGGTTTCTGGCTCTTCTTGAATGTTTGCGGGTGAGGGAGCCTTTTTGCTGTTTTTTTGTTGTTTTTTTCTACCGCTACCACTGGCGGAGTGCGTTTCTTGCTGCTTTATGGATGCAGATTCTTTATCAACTGGTTTAGGCAAAACTATCCCCAGCGGCATTTTTACAAATTGCCAAACTTTTTGCTGTCCATTTGGCATCAGGCAAACGCTTTGGCTGGTGGCTGGTTCGGGCTGTTGTAGATGGGGAAAGGCTGTTTTGTTTTCCTGCTGTTGGGTTTTTTCTGTTAAAGTACTTGCTGCCACTTGAATTTGCGGAAATTCCCGGCGCCATGCGTGATTGCGAAGCAGTACCTTCCCTTTATTGGTTTGTAAAATTAATGGGATTGGTAATTGCTTTAGGATTTTGAATAGGGGTTGGAAGGTTCTGAGCAGGGCTGGCTCTGATAAATCGAAAGAAGCTAAATTTTCAGGGGTTTCGTCAGTATCTGTAGTTTCTGCTATTTTGGGGCTGACTTGTAGTGCCAGGAATTTTAATAGCCGCCCTCTGTCAAGAAGTCCCAAAAATTTGCCTGTCTCATCGACTAATGCCCACTCTTGTCTGGCTGCAAGAATGTCTTGTTGCGCTTGCAGGTAGGGCCAAAATTCTCTGAGGCTGAGATTGGCGCTTAAGCTGGCTAATGGTTCTAGAATTGCTGAAGCGCTCGCCGAAATTGGTTGCTGGAGTTCTGGGATTACTGATTTAGATGGGCGTAGACAGCCACGGGGGGCTGTTCCCACTGTAGATAAGGCAGTCATCAGGTGGGGGAGGAGGCTGTGTAAGTGTATTAATCCCAAGGGAGTTTGTTCTTCGCTGATAACTACCAAGCGATCGCACTGATTTTTTTGCAAAATTTCCAGTACCGCAGCCTGGGTTGTAGTTTCCCGGCAAGTTGGCACTTGCTCGATAAATGCTTTCAAATATAAAGTGGGTGTTGACATGAGCAATCAGGCGCTTACTTCAGGCGCAGCTTCTCTCGAACTGTTGTTTGTCTGATATAAGCCGGATCTTTGGGCCACTTAGGGCCGCTTATATTCGCCGATGATGATCGCAAAATATCAGCTCGCGAAGCTTCACAGCTTAATTATGACTCCGGAATGTCGCAGAAGGTATTACCCTTACAATTGGTTACAATTAAAGGCAAAAGTATAAATTAATATTAAGCTTTCTTTTTGGAGGCTGCTATATGATCGATACTGCAATGCCCTCAGTAACTCAATCTGTTTAAAAATCTACGGCGAGTGCGTACACAACTCTCTATTTGTATTTTCCTGCGCGATCCTCAGCTTGCCGAGTCCATTGCCGGGCTTTTGGCAAGCGCTCGCTATTGTGTCACTTCCTGCAAGTCACCTACAGAGTTTGTCCAATTTGTCGAACGAGAGAAGCAACAATTGGATTGTCTGATTTTGGAAAACGATCCTGATGGTGTGGAAGTGGCCAATCAACTACGTCAGGAAAACACTCTTTTGCCGGCAGTAATTTTGAACTTCCCATCCCCAAGATACTCTGAGGCTGAGTTGCAAAAATTTCCCTCAACTCTTATTCCGGAGATTACTCCACCGCCCCCTCAGTCGGCAGTAGGTACAAAAAAAACCAATTGTCTTTACCATCCGGCTGAAGTTCAAGTATCCAGCTTTCAACTCAGCCAGATTCCTGCTTATATAGATCGCGCGCTTGCCGAATTCCTAAATCTTTCTCCCAGCGGCAACTTGCCTAATCGATCTGTAGAAGCCAAAACTCCCCAAGAACTCAGCATTCAGCATTTCCTTCTACAACAGCAGCGTCGTTTGGCTGAAAAATTGAAGGAACGATTAGGATACTTAGGCGTGTATTACAAAAGAAATCCCCAACGTTTTCTGCGCCATTTACCACCTCCAGAAAGAAAAGAATTTCTGGAAAATCTCAAAGCCGAATATCGGGAAATAATTTTAAATTATTTTTCTAAAGATGAATCTATAAATCAAAAAATAGACGATTTCGTTAATCAAGCTTTTTTTGCCGACCTGCCTGTGACAAACATAGTAGAAATACATATGGAATTAATGGATGAATTTGCCAAACAATTAAAACTAGAAGGTCGGAGTGAAGAGGTGTTGCTTGACTACCGCTTGACGCTGATCGACACCATAGCCCACTTGTGCGAAATGTATCGTCGTTCTATTCCGCGAGATTCGTGAATGAGTGGCAAGCAAGAAGCAAAACAAGAATAGTTTTATAAAAAAAACTCAATCCTCTTTACCGTCTTCTTTCATTGTCTTAAAATTATTATGTCTGCTCTCAAAAAAACCTATGTTCTCAAGCTCTACGTAGCCGGTAATACCCCTAATTCAGTTAGGGCTTTAAAAACACTCAAAAACATCCTCGAACAAGAGTTTCAAGGAGTGTATGCCCTCAAAGTCATAGACGTACTCAAAAATCCCCAACTGGCAGAAGAGGACAAAATATTGGCCACGCCAACGTTATCCAAGATACTGCCTCCGCCAGTGCGTAAAATTATTGGAGATCTCTCAGATCGAGAAAAAGTATTAATAGGATTAGATCTCCTCTACGAAGAACTGTGTGAAGAGGAGTCCAACCTCTAGGGAAGCTCAACCTGAATGTATTTATTTAATTTTTCAGATTAGTCACGGGTATAAATAAAGCAATGAATGAAGCCAGTAAAGTAGGGAAACCAAATAATTCACAACCAATGGGCGTGCAAAAGATTCGCACGATGATAGAAGGCTTAGACGATATCAGCCACGGAGGTTTACCAATAGGTCGAACCACCTTAGTCAGTGGCACCTCTGGCACCGGGAAAACACTGTTAGCGGTTCAATTTCTTTACAACGGCATTATGCAGTTTGACGAACCCGGCGTCTTTGTTACTTTTGAAGAATCCCCAATTGATATTATTAAAAACGCCTCCAGCTTTGGTTGGGATTTGCAGCGTTTAATTGACGAAGGCAAATTATTTATTCTAGACGCCTCCCCCGATCCAGAAGGTCAAGAAGTGGTAGGCAATTTTGACCTATCTGCCCTGATTGAGCGGATTCAGTACGCCATTCGTAAGTACAAAGCTAAAAGAGTTTCTATCGACTCGGTAACTGCCGTATTTCAACAGTACGATGCCGCCTCCGTCGTGCGACGAGAGATATTTCGCTTGGTTGCTCGTCTCAAACAATTAGGTGTCACCACTATTATGACAACGGAGCGCGTAGAAGAATACGGCCCAGTGGCCCGTTTTGGAGTAGAAGAATTTGTCTCCGACAACGTGGTTATCGTCCGTAATGTTCTCGAAGGTGAGCGGAGGCGTCGCACTATTGAGATTTTGAAGCTCCGGGGCACTACCCATATGAAAGGGGAATATCCCTTCACGATTACCAATGATGGCATTAACATTTTCCCACTCGGAGCAATGCGATTGACTCAACGCTCTTCCAATGTGCGAGTTTCTTCCGGTGTCAAAACTCTAGACGAAATGTGCGGTGGCGGTTTCTTCAAAGATTCGATTATTTTGGCTACCGGAGCCACCGGTACGGGTAAAACGCTTTTGGTGAGTAAATTCTTAGAAGAAGCTTGCAAGAGCGGTGAAAGAGCTATGTTATTCGCTTATGAAGAATCTCGCGCCCAATTGCTCCGCAATGCCTATTCTTGGGGTATTGATTTTGAGGAAATGGAACAAAGAGGTTTGCTGAGAATTCTCTGTACTTACCCGGAATCGGCAGGTTTAGAAGACCATTTACAAATTATTAAATCGGAAATTGCAGAATTCAAGCCGTCTCGAATTGCGATCGACTCTCTCTCAGCTTTAGATCGCGGTGTCAGTAATAACGCTTTCCGACAGTTCGTTATTGGTGTCACCGGTTATGCCAAACAAGAAGAAATCACTGGCTTTTTTACTAATACTACTGACCAATTTATGGGTTCCCATTCGATTACGGATTCCCATATTTCTACAATTACCGATACTATTTTGATGTTACAATACGTGGAAATTCGGGGAGAAATGGCCCGCGCTATCAACGTCTTTAAGATGCGAGGTTCCTGGCACGATAAGGGCATTCGCGAGTATACCATCAGTGAACGCGGGCCAGAAATTAAGGATTCCTTCCGCAATTACGAGCGGATTATTAGCGGCGCTCCTACGCGCATTTCTGTGGATGAAAAGATGGAGCTGTCGCGTATTGTCAAGGGGGTTCAGGGTAAGAAGAACGAAGATGATGAAATGTGAGTAAATTGCTTCTGTAGTGCATCTGTACTGCTATAACACTTGAAAACTGCTAATACGCTGGTAACTCCAGCTCGGCAGTTTATTTCTACGAGCACGGAGGGATTTGAACCCCCGACCCTCAGAACCGGAATCTGATGCTCTATCCACTGAGCTACGTGCCCTTATGTGTGTAGAAGTATAACACAGGTGACGGGAATCAGTAAAGTAGACTTTTATTATTTTAGATTTGGCGCCAGATGGCCAATTCTCAGGCAGGGGGCTGCGATCACAAGGAGCTGTCTTTCAGCTATTTTATTAAATTTATTAAAACATTCCAAGCAATAAGCCTGTTTGGCAACGGCGAGGGCTATACTACTGCAATAATAATCTAGGTTGTTAATTCTAAGGTATCGATATGAATTCGGAAACCAAACAAGCTGAAACTACCTCCCCTAAAGTGGATGCAAAATTTGAAGAAGGCGGTGCGATTACAAAAATCCAATCCTCCGAACAGTCTCAGGAGCGCTGGCAACAAATTATTGATCAAGTTTTACAAATTCTCTCGGAATTACCAGCTTACATAGGTGGTTTTTTTGCAGACTATCAAAAGCCTATCCTTACCATCGTCTTTATTATAACAGCGGCAATTAGTTTGAAAGTTATGCTCGCTGTATTAGATGCCATAAACGACGTTCCCCTGCTAGCTCCTACATTTGAGTTAATTGGTATAGCTTATACTGCTTGGTTTGTCAACCGCTATTTACTCCGCGCTGAAAACCGACAAGAATTATCAAGCCAGTTCAACTCTCTCAAAAATAAAATTCTCGGAGAGGGGAATTTTTAACAATATTTGGGATAAATAATAAGGCGCAACGCTCTCTTTTTATCTCTTTTTATGGAACCGAATAGGTTAAGCATTCCCTAAAATGGGATGCTTACCTTTTTATACTGAATCAAAAAAACTTTTTATTTTTATTTTCTTTTCGCCAAAACGAGGCTTGTAAAAAAATTATAGCATAATACTATCAGGTTACAAAATTTATAGCAATTGTCAATCGAGAACTGAATTTTGGGAAATATAAACTAAAAGAGTCGGTCATTTGCAGCCTGCCAGGGGTAAACTTACTCTACCGCGTCAGCATTTCCTCTGAGGTAAAGTTACAAAAAAGCACAGAGATCTAAAAAATAACTCGTTTATGGCCAAAATTTTAGCAGAGCAGCGCAACGAGCTCTACTTACAAGAAGCCGCGCGCAGCGGCATTCACAAGCCTATCTTGGCTGCACTCTACCTCGCTCACAATCAACCGGCTCTTGTAGACGGTGAAACAGGTTTGGGAATTTCTCCCGCTAACCGGATTTCCCTTGAAGAAGTCAATACCTTGCCCAAACAAATTTATTATGCCGCTAATACTATCCGTAGTTTGAGTGAAAGTTTAGCGGTACAGGGCTGGACGGCATCCGATTTTTGGCACGCTGATAAGGGTTGCTATACGGAAAAGTTTATTAAAGCCGTTGCAGCTGGCTATGCAGCTCCCGCTAACGATACCTCCGCCGCTCGTTTAGAAACCTGTGACAGCGAAAGACTACTACAAGCATACCTACAAGATTACAGCGCTGACTGTGCTGAAATTAAAGATTTTCCTAAAAGTCAAGTATATCTAGACGGTGCCCTAAAAACACTGGTAAGTCAACTGCCCCGCTACTATATGGGATTGCCCTATCAGCGAGAAGGGTTGCTGCAAGCAGCGTGTATTTGGAATCGCTGGTATACTCCAACTGAAGCGCTCGCTAAACTAAAAGAAACCCTGCCCCAAGAGAAAAATATTAACGATGAATCCCATATAGATCGACAACTACTGCAATTTATTGAACAAATTCCCAACAATTACAGCGAATACCCCCACCAACGAGAAGCATTACTGCGCCTGACACAACTGTGGCGTCAGTTGGAATCCCGGGAAGCAGCAATTGTTTCTCTTAAACAAAATACCTCCCCCGAACCCTCTTTGACAATTCTTGACGCTGCCCTCATCGCCTTCTGCCAGCGTGTACTCCAGGAGTATCGAGGGCAAGCTAAAGAGCGTAACGCTCTCGTAGAAGCAATCCGTATCTGGCGACAGTTGGAATCTCGCACCGCAGCTCTAGTGAGTTTGGGTATCAATATCGAAATTTTAGAAGCCGGGAAAAATGAGCCGGCAGTTTTAATAAATACAGCAGCTCAGCTTGATCGCGAAATTCTAGATTTTGTCCGCCGTATTCCTATTGATTATAAAGAACTTGACTATCAGCGGGAAGCTGCGCTCGCTCTGGTTCAACTCTGGCGTCAGCAAGCCACCAAAGAACAAGCCATTCAATCTTTGGTTGAAGATCTCAAACAAATGAATCTAGCGCGAAAGGGCAGTTTAGAAGCCCCACCCATTCCTTTTGCCTACCCACAACAACGCCCAGAAAGGTGGACGCCAGACAATTTGCAAATGCATGCCCCAATTATTCCAGATGGCACTTTCACCTGGGCAGAAGCTACCCGCGCAGGTATCTATATGCCAACCGATATAGCTACCGTTAATGCGATCGTCCGTATTGCTGAATTAGCAGAAAGAGCGCGCGCTCGTTTGGGTAGGTGTTTTTACATTATAGATTGGTATTATCCCCGTAATAGCGATCATCGCCAATCCTCTCACCCAGAAAATAGTCGCCATGCCGTCGGCGATGCGATTGTATTCTACTGCGACGGCTTAAGCGCTAATCAAGTTTACTGGTTTTTGGATCCCTGGTGGCCTGGAGGTTTAGGTCGTTATACTGATTATCCCTATCTCACATATATTGATGCTCGTAGCTACCGCTCGCGGTGGGTGCATTAGCATAGAACTATGGCAGTGTTTTTAACTTCATCAAAGAAGTAACCTTAAGTTTCAGCGGTAACCGCCTATGTCAGCCCGAATTATCTTCATCGCTCCCTTGCTAGCAGCGAAAACCTCTACTCCCAAACCCAAAACCGCCGCTCCCGCCGCAACTTCTGCTGCATCTACTCCCACCCTCGTGTCTAGTGAACTGATTTGGATGGGTGTCTCTGGGGTATTGTTATTACTGCTAATCGGGCTGGCGGTGTATGCTAAGCTGCAAATCGATAAAATATCCAGAAAACTCAGAACAGAAGAATTTAAAAATCGAGATTTACAGAAAAAATATAAATTGGCTGTTGAAACAATTACCAAAATGGAGAAAAATCCCGATTTGATTCACTCTCGGGAATTTAACTTAGATTATCTGCGGATGCGGATGGCAGAGGAAACTTTCCACTTCTGCATTGTCAATCAGATTAAAGTAAAAGTTAAAGATAAAATTTCTGTCGCTTTACGCCCAACTAATGAAACGCGAGGAATGGGGCGTCAAGTAGATGAAATTTTTGACGTCGAATACGAAGTGGGGACAGCCGACAAAGTCACTAAGCGAGTTCTCTTCCGCATTCAAATAAAATTAACGAAGTTACCAACTCAACCTACTTCAGTAACTATCAGTCAAATTATCGATTGTATTGAAACTTATCTCAGCCCTTCGGATGATCATGATAGTTGGCAGCCGACTATTCAAGGGCGAATTGCTTATATACACTGGGATCAAAAAGCTAAACCTACTCCCTTGCTTGTTTTAGAACAATCTAATGAAGGTGTAAATGTTACTTTTGCTACTAAGCGCAAACCTGCAAGCAGCTCTACTGCCTTGGTAAATACGCCAGAGCAGTCTACTGCAATGGCTTTGCCAGAGCAAAAAAATTCTATTAAACGTAGCAGTAAAACAGAGTTACCTGATAATAAAAATACCGGTAAAAATCCCAGTAATTCTGAAAAGCGTTCTGGTAAAACTGGCGGAATTCCTCCCAAAACTAATAAGCGCTAGGTACTCGTTTGTTGGTTTTATATTCGTAAGATGCGATCGCATTTACTCACAGATAAATTTTGAATTTTACTAGCATGTTTTTCAAACCAACGACGTGTTTACTATCTTGTTTATCCAAACGAATTTTCACTTCAACAACTCTGTCATAAACATTAGTGTATAAATAATTTTTGTTGAAAATATTTTTTTGTTTGCAAGCCTATCTGAGCAACGCTTCCTTTCAATTCTACCGCTAGAGAATGGCTGGTAATTGTTGCTCGTTGCCCTAGACGAATTTTATCAATATCACTTTCATAAACTTCAGCAGATACAAACGGTTAGTTTTGCCCAATTCTACAATAGTTTTATTGTTGACGATTTCTCCGGGCGTGTATTTTCAATATCCACCAGGTGCACCTCTGAAATCCGCTCTAAAGTTGCTAGAGCTTCATTGTGATTTCTTGTTGCAAATTTTCAAATTTGCTTCAGCTTCTTCAACTAGCTTTTCAACTGTGATTATAATCCGTTCTAGTACTGATTTTTATTCAAGCAGTTGTTTTTCTCCCGTTGCTACTATATTATTAAGTTTAGCTTCTTCCTCGACGTTCTGCTTGCCAGAAAATTCTTCATATTAGCTTTTTCCTCTATCAATTGCTTTTGAATTATTTCAACTGTCAAGCGTTTATTTTCTAACAGGGATGTTGAAATTACGCTGCAATTACTGGTAGCGATTTAATTCAGCTTGAGCATTATTCAATTCTGCTTATAGTCTGGCAATATTTGCTTTTTTAGCAGCTTTATTTCAATTTTGCTATTTTTGTTCTTGATCTTTCTCGTTGTAACTGTGATTTTAATTTGGCGCTCGCTGCTTTCTATAGCAATTTTTTCTCCTTGTTATTGAGTTTCTAAACGAGAAATAATAGCCTGCAGCAATTTTTCCAGCCTTTTCACCCGCCTCAATTTGTGCTAGACGCATTCGATAAACTTCAACTTGTTTTTCAGCTTGTTGGAAAGCTGCTTTACGGGTATCTATATTATCAAGAATAGCAATTATATCTCCAGCACGAATTCTACTCCCGACTTCCACCCGCAATTCTTTTATTCGCACTCCTTCTGGAGAAGAAGGCGCTGACAGCAAAATAACTTCCCCTTGCGGCTCTATACGCCCCAAAGCACTTACAGCCTTGAGAGCTTTCGTAGTAGGTTTTGGAGATACCGAGGTTTCGGCTATTTCAGATAAATCTGCTGGCAACCTCAGACTATAATTACCATTGTAGCAGCCCTGACTAAGCCGATGAGCCGCCGGTAGATTTGAAAGAAAATTTTTCCCGTGACATTTTGTATAAGCCAAATAGTGCATATATGCAGACTCTCCCTCATTGATTTTAGAGTCAGCCTTTTTGGTTGCCTTTAATAATAATAAATAAATAATAAATTTTAATGCTGCCAGGGCCAATGTTAAATATATCTTATATTTTTTAATATTTTTAAAAAGCGAGCGCTGCTGAGGTATAATTAAGCTGCGGGCTCAACAATATCAAAGAGTATATTTGTCATGTAATGTTCAGCCCATTCTAAGCCAAAAGCTTTTTCTAGAACGCGGCGAGTTTTATCATTTTGCCGTTGTTTAGTACAATAATAGCGCTGACCTGCTAGGACTTGAGAAATTTCTTCTGTTGGAACGGGATTGCTTTGAAGAGCAGTTGTGCAATGAATTTCCAGATAGGCTATAACGCGTTCGAGAAAGACAGTTTCTTCTTCTTCTGTAGCGGGGCGAATAAATAAACAAAATTCTGAAAAAATATCTCCCCAGTCAGGAAGCGAGCGCGGTTGAGAGAAACTAACTTTTGGCAAAGCTTGCAGTTGTTGACGATAAATACTAGGCAAAGTCAAATCAGGGCTTACTGGAGAAAGATCTGCGATCGCCGCACTAATTTGTCCACGCCCTCCCACCAAATCCGTACCGAACATTGGCAAATTATATTCAATACGGGGGAACATAACACAGTGTAAAATATCTAAACTCTTACCTACCTTTGCCAATTCTAAATGCAGCTTACGGAATTGTCGAGTTTGATAACAACGATTTTCGATCGTCAATTTTTCTCCTTCCAGACGACCTTCCACATATCCCATTTCTGGCGGCAGTGGATAAGGCTGTAAATCAAAATAACGTTGCCAAACCTCTTCCATGCGATTAGCTAGATTACGAATCAGAGGATGGAGGTGTTCGCGTAATGAAATCGAAATAGAAGACATAAATTTATCACCAAAAATTTTTGCCTAGTGCTGAGTTATAGATTCACAACCCAGCACTTATTGTTTTATTTATTTTTCTATTTTTTTACACCTTTGAAGCTCCTTCCATCATCAGAGTAGGTATTTCTGACGATCAATTTTGAACATAATCACAGCCAGAGGAGGCAAACACAGATCGAGAGAATAGGGGCGATTATGACTCCACCACTCATCAGCCCACTTACCGCCGAGATTTCCCATATTGCTACCGCCGTACTCACGAGAATCGCTATTAAAAATCTCCTTATAAAAGCCATGTTCAGGCACACCGATACGATAGTGCGAGTGAGGCTGAGGAGTAAAATTGCAGACAACTACAATAAACTCACCATCTTTCGACCAACGGATAAAAGAAACAACACTGTGACGATTATCGCTACAGTCAATCCACTCAAACCCCTGATGTCCAAAGTCCTGAGTATAAAGAGCTGGTTCACGGCGGTAGAGAGCATTAAGTTCAGCAAAGAAGTGTTTAAGCTGTTGGTGACGTTCATACTGGAGCAAATGCCAATCCAAATCTGACCAGACATTCCACTCATTCCACTGACCAAACTCCATACTCATAAACATAGTTTTTTTGCCGGGGTGGGCAAACATATAAGAGAACAAACAGCGCACATTAGCAAACTTTTGCCATTCATCCCCCGGCATTTTGCCGAGCATACTACTTTTACCGTGAACCACCTCATCGTGAGAGAGGGCGAGCATAAAATTCTCACTGTGGTGATACCACATACTGAAAGTAATATTATTTTGGTGGAACTGGCGGAACCAGGGGTCCATACTGAAATAATCGAGAACGTCGTGCATCCACCCCATATTCCACTTCAAATTAAAGCCCAAGCCCCCGACATAAGTCGGCCAAGACACCATTGGCCAATCTGTTGATTCTTCAGCGATCGAGAGGATGCCCGGATAATAAGAAAAGATCAAGTGATTAACTTGACGCAAGAAATCAGCCGCCTCAATATTTTCCCTGCCGCCGTACTGATTAGGAATCCATTCACCATCTTTGCGACAATAATCGAGGTAGAGCATAGAAGCCACTGCATCTACCCGTATACCATCGATATGGTATTTATCAAACCAGAAAAGGGCATTAGCAACTAAGAAATTGCGGACCTCATTGCGGCTATAGTTAAAGACCAAAGTGCCCCATTCTTTATGTTCGCCCTTACGGGGGTCGGCGTGTTCATAGAGGTGAGTGCCATCGAAGTAGGCCAAACCGTGACCATCTTTAGGGAAGTGACCGGGAACCCAGTCTATGATTACACCAATACCGTTTTGGTGGCACTGGTCAACAAAATACATGAAATCTGTGGGGCTACCGTAGCGGGAGGTAGGGGCATAATAACCGGTGACTTGATAGCCCCAAGAGCCATCAAAGGGGTGTTCAGCGATCGGTAGCAACTCTATATGGGTGTACCCCATTTCTTTAACATAAGGAATTAATTTTTCGGCGAGTTCGCGATAAGTAAGGAAACGCGCCCAATGTTTCAGTTCTGAAACAATAACAACTGGTTCTTCTTCCCCATTAGGCAACTTAGCTGGTTTTTCAGCAGAAGCGTGCATCCAGGAGCCTATATGGCACTCATAGACAGAGATTGGCTGGCAAAGTGGGTCGGTATGACGACGCCGTTCCATCCATTCGTCATCATTCCAAGTGTAGGTACTTAGGTCCGTGACGATAGAAGCGGTTTTAGGGCGGGGTTCCTGCTGAAAACCATAGGGGTCAAATTTTTCATAGATGTGACCTTGTTGGTTTTTAACTTCGTATTTGTACTTAGTGCCTGGACCCAGTCCGGGAATAAATAATTCCCATACTCCATTACCGCGTACACGCATTTGGTGTTTGCGACCATCCCAGTGATTAAAATCCCCAATTACGGAAACATTGCGAGCATTGGGGGCCCAGACGGCAAAGTAAACTCCTTTGACGCCGTTTAATTCCATTAAGTGGGCGCCTAATTTTTCGTAGATACGGTGGTGATTTCCTTCTGCAAATAGGTGAATATCAAAATCAGTAAGTTTGGGGGAGCGGAAAGCGTAGGGATCATAAATGACGCGTTCATGTTCCCCTTCTTTGATCCGTAATTGGTAGTTATTGAGTTCTGGGGTGTCGATAATACATTCAAAGAAGTGGGGATGTTGCACTGATCGCATGGCATATTCTTGGCGCTGTTCGGGCAGGAGAACCCACACGGCGTCAGCGGTGGGTAGGTAGGCTCGCACCGCCCAGCTTGTGATTTTGCCATCTTTCTCGATGGGATGGGGGCCAAGAACTTCAAATGGATCGTGATGCTGATTCCAAACAATACGGTTAATTTGTTCCGGAGCGATCGTCGTCGAGGACATAAACCTACCTATCCTATTGCGTTTCCGAGTTTTAAAAGTTTACTGTCGCTGGCAGCCCCGACCTCTTTGGAAGCCCTGGGCACATCTGTTTTAGAATGGTAAAATGGTGCGAATCAGTTTGCGCACGCGTAGGAGAAAAATTAGATGCTGTAAGTCGGGATTTAGTCGCGGTGATGCTGGGGCAGTTGTCAGTTGCTCTTGTAATAGAGCATATTCGGCTGCGGTGATGGGTTGGCCATCTATGGGCGAGCGCGCTTCAGTAATAATCTCTGTGCGTAATATTTCTTCTGGCACGTCTTCTGGTGGTGGCAAAGGGAAAGTTGGTTTGGCTGTAGATAGAATAATTACCGTTATCGCCAGCCCTAGGTTAAAGAATAATCTTTTGGTTACAACTTTTCGCTTCATAGAGAATTTCACAAACCAGGGGGGAGGGGTTCACCGCAGAGGTGATGAATTTCGGCAATGCGGTTCATTAACCAGGGATAATCTTGACGGTAGCGGGGTATGAGTGCAAGGGGGCTTAGCAATGCAGCTGCAGCGATATCGGCAACGCTGGGGCTAGAGCCAATTAAATACGGATTTTCTTGCCAGTGCTGCCAAAGTATATCTAAAGCTAGTGACAGTCTTTCGGCTGCTAATTTTACTGACGCTGGATTAATGCCATACTGTCTGATGACGACTTGGATCAGTAACTGGCTCAGGGGCGATGGCTCGCTCGCTTTGCCCTCTTTGGCGCGAAAGTGATAGTAAACAAAACGAGTAGCGGTACCGATGCTTTCATCTAGCCAGTCTTCTAACATCCAGGCTTGCTGTTGCAGCGAGCGCTCTTTTGGTAATAGGGGTGGCGAAGCACAGTACTCTTCTAAAAACTGTAATATTTTTGTCGAATCAGCGATCGCTACTGGTTGAGCTTCTAGCTGAGGTAGTAGTACCGGCACCGTTGTCAACCCAGTCAGAGGTTTAATTCTGAACACGTGAACTCCTGGCGTTAGATTCTCCACTTCGTAAGCGATTTTTTTGTAACCTAGCGCCAGTCTTGCTTTACGACAGTAGTGCGACGTACTGAATTGTAAAAGTAGCATTTAAAAATTCAACCTTCTCTTCCCCCTTTCTTCTTTAATTAAAACTCAGCCTAGAGAAATCTAGACTTGATTCATACGAATGCAAGGCTAGCCTCTAGAAACTGCTGAGTTTATAAAGTTATCTTTAGCACAAAGCCAGTTTAGACCTTGGTAGTCAAACTTCTGAAAATCTTGAAAACAAACCCTGACAAATAATCAGTTTAATCAGCATTAGAAATTGGGATTAGCGAGGAGCGAATGTTAAACTAGGGAGTTTTGGGAGACTCTTTAGCCGCTGGTTTAGTTTCCTTAGTATCCTTAGTAGCAGGAGCCTTGGTATCCTTCTCAGTGGCTGGAGCCTTAGTGTCTTTTTCAGCAGCTGGAGCCTTAGTGTCTTTTCCAGCGGCTGGAGCCGGAGTATTTGCAGGCTCAGCGGCAGGCGTAGTCGGAGTGTTCGCCGGCGACGGGGTGGCTGGTTCTTGAGTTTTTTCACCCTGGGCACAGCCTCCAACAATCACACTCAGACTCAGGATTAAAGCTAAACCAAGTAATTTTCTGTTCATAGTTCTGTTATTTGTTGAATCTACTATCCGTATCAGGGATATAGCAGGGACATTTTACTAGGAAAATTTGAGAGTAGCCAGTCTTTCAGCCCTGTTAGAGCTAAGAACTGGGCTAGTCTTGTAAGGTTTGACACCACGATTTGTGGCCTTCAGCAGAAACCACACGATGAATAAGATACTGCATTTACTGGAAAATTTCACAGAAATTCATCAAACCTGGTTCCGATATTGTAACGAGTCAAGGGATAACGTCCAGATGGGAGAGAGCCGAGTGCTAGGATCAGGGAGATTAATTTTTAATGTATTTTTGGAAATCGTGCCCATGCAGGTGTAAATTGCCTGAGAATACGCTGTCGAGGAAAACTCGGAAGCACTGTATCCAATAGGAAATGCCCTTTTCAATATAGGTGAAGTATATGACTGTGGCTATAAAAACCACTAACTCCAATCGCCGAGTTGGCAATAGAACGAACAAAGTGACATCACTGGAGCAGAAAAGACTTACAATTATAGCCCCTGCGACTGACTTAAAGGTTAAGGAATTGCCAAATACTGGTAGTCTACCTCTATGGATGCGCTCGCTGCAAAACCTTCAGCAGGGTTCAAAAATCGTGACTTCAATCTTAGTCGGTACCTGTTTAAGCGTTTACGGAAGTACTGTTTATTGCCAGCAAATGTGGAAGCAACAGTTTCACGAGCTAGAAAACCTGCGGCGCACCGAAGAACAACTGATTATAGCCAATGAAACCCTTAAACATAAAATGGCTCAGATGGCAGAAGCTCCCGGCACAGGGTTAGTTCCTCCAAATCCAGGGCAAATAATTTTTCTCGAACCTGCACCACCGCGTTACATTCCCCCAACCCCCCCTCACCCTGGGAACAAGTGGGAAGATATTCTACCAAATCCATTTGGATATTAGAAAATTCACTAATTATGGCTTCTAGAATACCGCTGACAAAGCGTCGCCAGTTAAGCCTTCCCTTTGTTTCTCAGACTACAAATAGCAGGGATGGAGGAAAAAAAAATCTTATTGCCAGAAATAGAAGAAGACGGCGACATTTTACAGCAGCAAACAAATCTCTCCAGTCAGGGCTTGGGCTTCCCGAGCAGATGGCGAATAAAACTAGAGTTTATCTCGTCTGGATTATTTTAATGCTGGGAGGGCTAGGATTATTTGTAAACTTGTACAGACTGCAAGTAATTCAAACCCAAGATTTACGAGAACGTGCCCAGGCGCAGCAGCAAGTGGCACCATCTCGGATTATCCCCCGACGCCCGATTGTAGATCGTAACGGTAACATTCTGGCGATAGATCAGCAAGTATATACACTTTATGCCCATCCCTATATGTTTAAAAAGCCGCCAGGGGAAATTGCTGCTAAATTGGCTTGGATTCTCCATCGCCCTGCCCCTGAGTTGCTACTAAAATTCTCAGAAGCTAAAAGCGGGATTCGTATCGCTGAGCGCCTGCCGCCAAAAGTGGGCGCTCGCATTAAAGACTTAATGATAGACGGCTTAGAACTCGTCGAGTCTACTTCCCGTATCTACCCCTACCAAGATCTCGCCGCCGAAGTTATCGGCTACATAGACTTAGATAATCAACCGCAAGCAGGTTTAGAATACAGCCAAAAAAATTTAATAGAACGAACCCCTCCCTCAGACTCAGACAACCAACAACCAGAAGGATTTATCCGCATTGACGATTTGCGCGTGCAACTCACCTTAGATACTCGTTTGCAAATGGCGGCTCGTTCTGCCCTCAAACAAAAAATACAGGAATACAAAGCAAAGCGAGGCGGTGCCATTATTATGGATGCGCGCGATGGTTCTTTACTCGCCTTGGTGCAGGAGCCTTCCTACGATCCAAATCAATATTACAAATTCGATTTGGAACGGTTTAAAAATTGGTTGTTGACAGATACTTATGAACCCGGCTCAACTTTCAAACCTATAATAGTAGCGATCGCTTTAGAAGCAGGAGCCATCCAGCCAGACACTGTCTTCAACGACGAAGGTATAGTTTATGTAGATGGGTGGCCAATTGCCAATGCTGACTACGAATATGCCGGCAGTCGTGGTGCCATCAGCTTAACAGAAATCTTGCAATATTCCAGCAACGTCGGCATGGTACACATTGCATTGCGGTTGCAACCCTCTCTTTTCTACAGCTGGCTGGAACGCATAGGGCTGGGTCTACCTGTGGACATTGATCTTCCCTTTGCTACTGCCAGTTATATCAAAAGCAAAAAAGAATTTACTGCTTCCCCAGTTAACCCAGCAACCACAGCTTTTGGTCAGGGATTTACTATCACTCCTATACAATTACTCCAGCTATACGGTGCTCTTGCTAATCAGGGCAAATTAGTCAAGCCTCATGTTGTGCGTGGGCTTTACAATAGTCAAGGGCAACTCTATTGGCAGCCTCACCCCACCTTACCGCAGCAAATTTTCTCTCCCAAAACCGTAAGCCAAGTTATAGCGATGATGGAAAAGGCTGTAAACAACGGTACTGGCAAGGCTGCGCAAATTTCTGGGTATCGCATCGCTGGCAAAACAGGTACAGCGCAAAAAGCATCTGCTTCCGGAGGCTATTCTGATTATGCAAAGATTGTAAGTTTTGTAGGAATTTTGCCTGCTGAAGCCCCTCGTTATGTAGTTTTAGCAGTAGTTGATGAACCCCAAGGAGGAAGTGGCGGTTTGGTGGCAGCACCGATTGTCAAGTCGATTATGGAGGCATTGATTGTCAGTGAAGGAATTTTTCCTTCTCAAGAATTAGCGCCTAGCAGTGAAACAAGCAAAAATTTAAATTAAAAACTGGGCACAGGGCAGCTACTACACCAATTTTATCTTTATTTTCAAAATGACTATGGGGTTATATAAATTTGTGGAAACAATCAACTCTTCGTTAAGAGAAAGCAAGAGGCAAGAAGCGATCGCTTCTACTAATATATCTTTAATTAACGCTTGCCAACGTTTTCATTTTTCCAATAGCAATACCAACAAAATAGTTTCTTCAAATGCTGCTTTAATTGCCCTCAAACAAGATGTAGCAAAATTGGAAAAATCAATAGGAGAACAAAAACAAAAATTGCAGGAAGCCAAACAGCAGCAATTGAAAGAAAAAATACAACACCTACAAGAATCTGCCGAACGCATAAATACTATAGCTGCCCAGCTAGCAGCAGAAATGAGCAAATTTCAGGAAATGGCTCAACAAATTAACCGCGACTGTTGTGCTATTTACTCCTCAAATATTTGGGAAATTCAAAATATCACTATTCCCATAATTATGAAACGCGGTTTTCAGTTTGTCTTAACAACAATAAAAGTCGAAAAACCAGAAAGCAAGGAAGAAGATGCCGCCAAGCGTGCAGCACGAGCACAACAACGTAGAGAAGCATTAGAACGCTGGTTGGAAGCACGACGGCAAAAAATAGTTGACAATTTTTCAGGTTTGTGATAAAAATATCTAACGTAAAAAACAGCGGGCTCAAGAAGAACCCACTGCTTGATAAACTACTCTTTCTATCTATCTTCTGACTTGACTTTGCTGGATTTGCTCCCACATTTGCTGGCTATTGCGGGCAGGCTCTTGGCAAGTTAAACCCTGACAAACTAAACCGACACTGCCGACAGGTAAATTATTTTCCAGCTTGAAAACGCAAGTAGGCAGATATTGCTTGATAAGAGAAGCGATTTCTTCTACACTGCTACGAATCAGGGTATAATTTTCATACCAGTCGAGAGCGGCAAACAAACTAGGGCATGCTTGAGCAGAGCGTTTCATGATACTGGCAAAACCCTTTAAAGCGCGCTCTGCTTTTTCGAGATATTGGAGATTTTCTGTCAGTAGTGCTAAACGCACGAGATTAGCGATCGCAATTCCATTAGCAGATGGAATTGCATTATCAATATAACTGCGCTCCCGCACTAACAACTCTTGACTCTTATCACTAGCAGTATTGTAATACCCTCCCATTTCCGCACACCAGAGAAATTCATCGAATTCCTGCTGTAGTTTGAGAGCTTTTTCTAGCCAATAGGAGTCTGGGAAATCGGGAGCCGGGATTGGGAAATTAGGGGATTGGGGATTAGCAGTTATCTGAGAAGCTTGATGTAAGTCGAGTAATGCTTTGATAAATAGAGCATAATCTTCCGATTGTGCCGGGATGGCAGTCTTGCCATCATAGTTAATGCGATGGAAACGCCCGTCTATCCACTGGTTTTCTAAAATAAAATCAGCTGCTTTAACAGCCAAGTCGAGATATTCCGGCTGGTTAAAAACAATGCCGGCTCTAGTTAAACCTGATATCGTCAGACTATTCCAGGCAACAATCATTTTGGTGTCGGTGACTGGGGGAATACGCCCTAGCCAGTTTTTGCTTTTCGCTTCTTGGTTATCTCGCGCCGGCGGAAAGGTTTTCAGGGATGCAGACGGGGCACCGTAGCGAATTTGAAAAAGTTTTTCTAGGGCTGAAAGGGCAATTTCGCTGAGCTCGCCTTGGTGGCGTCGTTTGAGTACAATACGCCCTTCGAAGTTGCCTTCGGGTGTGATGAAAAATTGATTTTTCAGCTCTGTGAATTCTTCTGGGGAGAGTAATTTTTCTAATTCGCTGTAGCTCCAAACGTAAAAGTAACCTTCTTCCGGTTCGGTAGCATTGGCATCTGTAAAGCTATCGGCATCTTGGGCGGCGTAGAAATATCCGGCAGGTGCTGTCATTTCGCGTTTGAGCCATTGCACGGTGCCAGTGATCGCTCGCTCGATTGCGGGCAACCGCACATTCATACTCCACAAATTCGCCAGATATTCTAAAATCTGGCCATTATCGTAGAGCATTTTCTCGAAGTGGGGCACTGTCCAATTCGCATCTACGGTGTAGCGGTGGAATCCGCCGCCTACGTGATCGTAAATTCCTCCTAATACTAAATCTAAGCCGCGTTTTATCGCTATTTTTTCTCCGTCGTATTTGGTTTTGATTTTATACCGCGCCCAGCGCAGAGCTACTTCGGCATACGGTATCATCGGAAAACATGGTCCGTAGGATTCGGAAGCTACAACGCCGGTGTTTGCTTTTAAACCCCTTTGCAGCAATTCTTCGCTCAATTCGGCAGCCGGTAGTTGGACTGCTTTTTGCAGGTATGTGAATATTTCTTCTTTAACGGATTTAAGTTTAGTTTTTTCTAAATCGTAGAAGCGCCGAATCGCTTGTAATATTTGGAGAAAACCTGGGCGTCCGTATCGAGGCTCGACGGGAAAGTAGGTGCCGCCGTAAAAAGGCACGCGATCTTCTGGCGAAAGGAAAATATTTAGGGGCCATCCGCCTTGCCCGGTCATCATTTGCAGGGCTTGCATGTAGATGCTGTCGAGATCCGGGCGTTCTTCGCGATCTACTTTGATGGGGAGAAAATAGGCGTTCATGTATTCGGCGATCGCTCGATCAGAAAATGCTTCCCCTTCCATTACCGTACACCAGTGGCAGCTAGAATAACCTATGGAGAGAAAAATCGGCTTGTCTTCTGCCTTGGCTTTTTCTAGGGCTTCTTCGCACCATGGCCACCAGTCGATCGGGTTCTCTGCATGTTTGCGCAAGTAGAGGCTTTGGCTTTGAGCAAGGCGATTTGGCATAATTGGATTTTTTTATTTTCCCACTTTTCCCAGTTTAGCTCGCTCTACCTACGTTTCCCTGCTCCCAATCGCTATTTAATTTTTTTTAGGCAACAATCGATTTTTATTTACGAGGCGACGGCAGCTATAAATATTAAGAAATATTAATTTTTCGGTAATTATCCGGAGGTAGGCAAACAAGTAGGGAAAAATAGGGCATATACCGAATCAGCTATACCGAAAGCAACTCCCCTGCCTGCACTGCAGTCAGGGGTATATTATAATTATTATATTATTATATTATGTATCATGGGTGTATGCTTCCTAGGGGAGTATTGCCCAAAGGCGTTTCCTGCTGCCACCCCAAAGTTTGTTAAAATATGGCTACTTTTGATATCAACCGCCTCAGCGGCACTCGCGTTTTTAGTGATTTTGTTAGTAATAGCGATCGCAGTGATTTTTACCGTTTCCGTCTAGATAGTGTTAGCGATTTTTCTCTTCAGCTCGATGGTTTATCTCAAGATGCTAACGCAGCTCTTTATCTAGACATCAATAACAACGGCTTAGTTGATTTTGACGAAATAATTGCAGTATCTGCTAATTTTAGAACTTTAAAAGAAACGATTATCCGCACTTTAGGAGCAGGAAATTATATTGTAGAAATTTCTAACGTTTTAGATTCTAACACCCTCTATACTCTTGTATTGTCTGCTTTCTCTACAGGTATTGGAGATATTGCAGGCAATACGCCACTTACTGGTTTTTTTATCAATTCGCCAATTTTCACCCGCGCTTTTGATGATTTTATCGGTTCGGCTGATCAATTTGATTTTTATCGCTTTCGTCTGAAGACAGTCAGTGATTTTAGTCTGTTTTTTACAAATCTTACAGAACCTGCTAATATCAAGCTTTACGAAGATGAAAATAACAATGGTTTGGTAGACGAGGGAGAAATAATTACTTTTTTATCAGGTGATAGTATTTCTGCTGTTGCCTTTAATATTCCTTTAAGTGCAGGCAGTTATTTTGTCAGTGTTGATAATGGAGCAGATGCAGCGCAATTAGGTTCTAACACACGATACAGTCTGAAACTATCTGCAAATTTATTTGTTTCTGCGATCGCTTCAGATTCTAATCAGCTGAACCTGTTTAAAAATATCCAAGCTACAGCAATAAAAGGCTTTGCTAGGGGAGAAGTTTTGGATTTAACCCCGGAAGCAGATATAATTCAGCTCAATTCTAATCAATTTTCTCAATTTCCTGGTGGCGTGCGAGCTTACGATGGCAATGACACAATAGAAGGCTCTGACAAAAATGATGTCATTTATGGAAATTCCGGTGAAGATTTGCTCAGCGGTTTTTTCGGCGATGATATACTTTTGGGAGGAGCCGATGACGATCGCATTTTTGGAGGCGACGGCAGTGATTACCTAAATGGCAATAAAGGCAACGACAGCATTAATGGCGGCGCTGGCAATGACTTACTCAGAGGGGGTAAAAATGACGACATTTTAATCGGTGGCGATGGAAATGATATTTTAGTTGGGGATTTGGGTTTTGATACACTTATCGGTGGTGAGGGAGCAGATGTATTTGTTTTACGAATTGATACTGAAGCAGGGCAGTTGGCTCCGAATTTTGCCGAGCGCATTATTGATTTTAGTACAAGCGAGCGCATTGTTATTGTCGGCTCAGTCAGTACGAGTGAGCTTTCATTCAATACTGACGGTGCAAATACCCTAATTTATTTAAACAAAACTAACGAAATTTTAGGAATTGTAGAAAATGTCCCCTTGACAGCAGTTCAAAATGCCGTTTTCACCGCTGCAAGTACAGATACAATATTGAGTTTTTAGAAGAGGTTAGCCAGTCAATCAATAGCGAATGCGCGGATCGATGAGAGCATTTAAAATATCAATAATAATGCTTGCTATAACTACAATACAAGCAAAAAATACCACAATTCCCTGCACCGTCGGATAATCGCGAAATGAAATAGCTTCATAAAGCCGATTTGCCAAACCTGGCCACGAAAAAGTAACTTCTGTCAAAATTGCCCCGCCTAGCAGCGACGCCAAAGTTAAACCCAACACAGTAATTACTGGAATCAAAGCATTTTTTAAGGCGTGAGCAACTAAAATTTGGAATTCAGGGATTCCCCGCGCTCGTGCTGCTTCTACATAATCTGCCTTTAGAGTTTGTTTCAAATTCACGCGTACGATTCGCTCAAAAATTCCGCTGATGAGAATACCGAGGGTTATAGAAGGCAGAGCTAAATGGTGCAGGGCGGTAAAAAATTGACTAAAATTGCCACTGAGGAGACTATCGATAGTATAAAGTCCTGTATTGCCCTGGGGTGCTGGCTGTGTCAGTGGAAAGCGGGTACCGATGGGGAATAAACGCAATTGTACGGCAAAAATTAATTGCAGCAACATTCCCACCCAAAAGGGAGGCACGGCATAAGTGAGAATACCAAATAAGCGACCGCTGACATCCCAGCCTGTATTTGGGCGAGAAGCGGATATCATGCCGACGCCAATTCCTATTATTAAGGCAACAGTCATACTGCAGACGGCTAATTCTACGGTAGCGGGAAAGTAACTTTTAATAATATCCCATACTTTTTGTCCTTGACTGGTGATAGAGGTTCCCAAATCAAAGCTGAGTAGGGAACCCATATATTTGAGATATTGTATCCACAATGGACCCGCTAAACCTAATTGTTCTCGCATAGCATCTTTAGCGGCTTGTGGGGCTTTTGGTCCTAATATGGCATCGATGGGGTCGCCGGGAGTAGCGCGCAATAATAAAAATACTAGGGTGGTAATTGTCCACACCATTAGTGGTGCAAGTAGAAGGCGGGTGATGATATAATATTGCAGGGCTTTTGAGCGAGACATGAAGGCTGATTGTTAGGGAAACTAGGGAAATTTAGGGATTAGCTTTTGACAGTTTTTGCAAGGGCGCCAAAGTATAATTGTTGTGTTGGTTCTAAACGAGCGCCCTGCAAATTTTTTTGGGCAAACAGGTAATCTTTTCCTTGCCATAGGGGAATAAAAGGTACATCTTGAGCAATAAGCTCTTGAAGTTCTGCAAAAATTTTCTGGCGAGCTTCTGGGTTTTGTTCTTGACGTTGTTTGTCAATTAATTTGTTAGCGCGCTCGCTATAATAAAACGACCCTTGTTGCTTTGAAGCTCCTTCCTCGCAGCCTGTTGCTTCAGAACCCTTGCTACATGCTATAAAAGGTTCGATATAATTATCTGCATCCAAAAAATCAGGACTCCAATCTAAAATAAACAGTGGATAAATACCTTTATCCAAATTATTATAGGCAGTAGTTGACTCAACTCCTTGCAAATTCAGTTTGAAAGCTCCCCCCAATTTTTGCTCGAATGCAGCCTTGAGAGTCGTAGCCACCAAACTATTACTTGTTAGATTAGATCGATACCACAAATCTAGAGTTAAAGGATTGTCTTTAGAATAGCCTGCTTTACTTAGGTATTCTGTTACTTTATTAACATTAGCGTCGCCATATTTTTCTTTAAAAGTCGGTTTGTAGACATCTTTTAAAGTTTGAGATATCAAACTATACAATGGCTCGGCTTGCCCTTTAAATACCCGTTCTTTTAGGAGGGGGCGATCGATAGCAGCAGCAAGTGCTTGGCGCACTGCCAAATTATCCAATGGTTTTGATTTGAGATTAATTGTCAAATAATAAATTCCCTTACTGGGTTGTGAGATTACTTGCCAACCCGTAGAAGCTGCTTCTTTTTCCAAACTAGCTATTTGTTCCAAATCCATTGACTGATAGGCAATATCTACCGCCCCAGTGCGAAAAGTATTATACAAATTCGAGGAGCTAGAAAAAATTTGAATATCAATACCTTTGTTAGCGGGTTTTTCGCCCCAATATTGAGCAAAAACATCTAACTGAATTGAGTCAGTACCGTACTTAGCTAATTTATAAGGACCTGTACCTACAAAAGTATCAGGTTTAAATTTGCCAGGGCCTATTTCATAAGCTTTTGGAGATATAGCACAGGCGCCGGAAAATGTCAAGAGTTTTGGAAAAGCTGCGAAAGGTTTTTTCAGCTTAATTTCTAACTGGTAATCGTCGATAGCTTTAATTGATTCGACAGTATTTGAAAGCAAAGCGGAGGGGCTACCTTGATTTTCAATAAAGCGTTTCAGAGAAAACGCCATTGCTTCGGCGTTGAAGGGGGTACCATCGTGGAAAACGACACCCCGACGGAGTGGAATTGTGTAAGTCAAGCCGTCTGCGCTGATTTTAGGAAGTTCTGTAGCAAGTTGGGGTTTAAGAGTAGTTGTGCCTGGCTCATAGGTATAGAGGCGCTCGCCCATGTTATAGAGTAAAGTGCCGGAGGCATTTTCATAAGCGTCAGCTGGATCGAGGGTGCGGATTTTAGAAGTCATTCCGATGATAATACGATCCGCTTGGTTAGTAGAAACTGGCGGTGCAGACTCTTGCCTACCGCAGCTTATAGCCAGAAACAAACAGAGACTGAATAGACTAAGGAATTTTACAAGCGCTCGCCATTTTTGGGGGTGTGCAGCATATTTATGCAACATTTCCGTAAGACTAATGCCTTTAAATCTGAAATTTAAAAAAACCATAAATGTGTTTCCTACTTCTGCCTCACGATTTCCGGAGTGTAGGAAAAGTCAAAAACTGGGTAGGTTCGATATTAACACCAGAGATATCTTTAGCTGCAAAAGCATAGTCTTTATACTGATACAAAGGGACATAAGGAACATCGCGAGCTGCTTGTTCTTGAATTTCGGCAAAAATAGCTTTGCGAATTTGGGGGTTTTGCTCCTTTCGTTGGCGAGCGATAGCCGAATTGACGCCTTCATTCCAGTAAAAAGATCCTAAGGCTTGACTGCCGCCGCGCTCGCAGCCTGCTGGCGAGCCTTTAACACATTCCAGAAATGGCTGAACATAGTTATCGGGATCGAGAAAGTCGGGATACCAATCCATTAAAAACGTAGGATAAACTCCCTTGGGAATTTGTTTATAAGCAGTAGCAGCTTCTACACTGTTGACTTCAAATTGCAGTGCTCCACCTAATTGTTGCTCAGCGAGGGCTTTTAGGGTTTGTGCCACCAGCGCCCTTGTGGGCGAACTTGATGGATACCATATTTGTATTTTGGCTGGATTAGTTGGCGAATAACCTGCTTGCTGCAAGAGCGTTTTTGCCTTTGCCGAGTTTCCATCCCCATAAATTTCTTTATAAGCCGGCTTGTAGACGTCAAAAGATGGTGGCACTAAACTATAGAGGGGTTGGGCTTGTCCCTGTAGCGCCCGTTTTGTCAGTAAATTGCGATCAACTAGAGCTGCGATCGCTTGTCGCACTTTCGGATTATCGAGGGGTTTGCTCTTAACATTGAGTACCCATAGAGTCACCACATTTCCCTGGGTTTCCACAACCTGAATGCCACTCTTTGGTGATTCTTCTTTTAAACTGCGAATCTGATCAGGATCGAGGCTCAAGTAGGCTACATCCACAGCGCCTGAGCGCAGGGAATTGTACAAATTAGCGGAACTTGTCAAAATTTGAATATCGATACCTTTATTAACTGGTTTTTCCCCCCAGTATTGCTCAAACACATCCAGTCGAACCGTATCGCTGCTAAACTTAACCAATTTATAAGGGCCAGTTCCCACAAAAGTATCGGGTTTGAACTTTCCCGTTCCTATTTCATAGACTTTGGGCGAAACCGGACAAACTCCAGCAAAAGCTAACAGTGCAGGAAATGCGGCAAAAGGTTTTTTCAATTGAATTGTCAATTCGTATTCGCCGGTTACTTTAACAGATTGAACAATATCTGACAATAAAAAAGATGGCTTGCCTCCGTTTTCCATAAAGCGGCGTAAAGAAAAGACCATCGCTTCAGCATTGAAGGGAGTGCCATCGTGGAAAAAGACTCCCTTTCGTAGAGGGATAGTGTAAGTTAAACCATCTTGAGATACTTTTGGCAAAGCGGTTGCAAGCTGTGGTTTGAGTACAGGTTTGTTTGGTTCGTAGACGTAGAGGCGATCGCTGAGATTGTAGGTAATACCCAGGGAAGCCAGTTCATAAGCATCAGCAGGATCGAGAGTTCTAGGTTTTAAAGTCGTACCGATAGTGATGCGATCACCCTTAGTTTTAGGTGTTTGCAAAGGTTGAAGCTGACCGCAACTTATAACAACAAAACAGCAAACAAAAAGCAAACACAGGAATTTTGCCAACCGCTGCCACTGTTTGAAAGATAAGCATCCCTCCTTCATTTTCTATTACTCTTGGCGTTAAATAATCCCCCGTTCCAATAAACAATAAATTTTTAAATAGAATAGTGCAGAGGAAAAGATTTTGCTTCTTTAGGTTTAACATAAACCCGCTGCTGAGGCTCGATCTTGAGTTCATCAAAACGTTCGCGAGGCAGATACGCCTTCAAGACTTGACCATCATCTAAAATTAATTCTGCTTGAATTTCCCAGCCTAGGTGAATCAAGCGACTGACACGTGCCGGCACAGTAGTGCCATTAGGCGTAGTTTGGATAACGACATCGTGAGGGCGAAGGAAAATAGAAGGCTGGGTAGAATCAAAGCCATTATCTTGGAAAATCCGTGAGGTGCTAGGCAGAACATTTACCGGACCAATGAAACTCATTACAAAGGGGGTTGCTGGGTGATCGTAAATTTCTGAGGGTTTGCCGATTTGTTCAACGCGACCTTTGTTCATGATCACAATTTCGTCAGCGACTTCCATTGCTTCTTCTTGATCGTGAGTCACAAAGACTGTGGTGACGTGAACTTCGTCGTGCAAGCGGCGTAGCCAATCTCTAAGGTCTTTGCGGACTTTAGCGTCTAAGGCTCCAAAGGGTTCGTCGAGGAGCAAGACTTTGGGTTCGACGGCGAGGGCGCGGGCGAGGGCGACGCGTTGCCGTTGTCCGCCGGAGAGTTGGGATGGGTAGCGATCGCCCAAGCCTTTTAGTTGCACAAGTTCGAGTAATTCTTCCACCCGTGCTTTTATGCGTTTGGGTGGTACTTTGCGAATTTCCAATCCAAAGGCGATATTTTTGCGGACAGTTAGATGTTTGAACAACGCGTAGTGTTGGAACACGAAACCGATATTTCGGTCTTGCACCCTTTGGTAGGTAGCATCTTGTCCAGTAAGCCAGATTTTGCCGCTATCTGGTATTTCCAAACCAGCAATAAGTCGCAGCAGGGTAGACTTGCCGGAGCCGGACGGCCCTAATAAGGCCACTAGCGAGCCGGATTTTATCTCCAGACTGACTTTATCGACGGCTATGAAATTTCCAAATTGCTTAGTTACGTTTTCAACGACAATACCCACTACAATTACCTCTGGCCAATATTAATTTAATTTTAAGTCCAGTCAGCGGTCATTGGCCAAGCCTTCCAAAGCCACAGACTGTTACACTCTCTTTTAAAAACAATCTCCGGTTCATCGATATACTTTTAGTATTTTATATTACCATAAAAGAGAGTGCAATTTGATCAAGCTATAAAAGTGTAAATTTTTGTTAACAGAAATTGTTAATCTATGTTGCAAATTGGGGAATTCAGGGGCAGTATGGGTAAGTGGCGCAAGCGTCCGTGATACTATCACAGGTTGTTACAGTACTTTGGGAGAAAAGCTTTGGCACTAAGGGTTGCTGTTGTTGGGTCAGGGCCGGCTGGCTCGTCTGCCGCTGAAACCCTCGCAAAAGCGGGTATCGAAACTTTTCTATTCGAGCGCAAGCTAGACAATGCCAAGCCCTGTGGGGGAGCAATCCCTCTGTGTATGGTGAGCGAGTTTGAGCTACCGCCGCAGATAATTGACCGCCGGGTGAGACAAATGAAAATGATCTCGCCCTCTAATATTGAGGTCGATATCAAATTAGATAAGGAAGAAGAATATATCGGCATGTGCCGTCGGGAAATACTTGATGGCTTCCTGCGCGAACGCGCCTCGAAGTTGGGAGCTACTTTGATTAACGGTACGGTACATAAGCTGGAAATCCCCACCAACTCTACTGAACCCTACACCATCCACTATGCCGATCACTCGAACGGCAGTGTGGAAGGAGTGAGTAAAACTCTAAAAGTAGATGTGGTGATTGGGGCAGACGGTGCCAACTCCCGTATCGCTAAGGATATAAATGCTGGCGATTACAACTATGCGATCGCCTTTCAAGAGCGGATTCGTCTTCCCGAAGATAAAATGGCCTTTTACGAAGACCGGGCCGAAATGTATGTTGGTAATGACGTCTCCCCCGACTTCTACGCTTGGATTTTTCCCAAATACGATCACGTAGCCGTCGGTACGGGCACAATGAAGGTGAATAAGGCTAAAATTAAAGACTTGCAAGCCGGCATTCGTGCTCGCGCTGCTCGTAAGCTGGAAGGTGGCAAAATTATCAAAATTGAAGCCCATCCCATCCCCGAACATCCCCGCCCCCGTCGCGTTGTCGGTCGTGTGGCCCTTGTCGGAGACGCTGCTGGCTATGTTACTAAATCTTCTGGAGAAGGCATTTACTTTGCTGCTAAGTCAGGGCGGATGTGCGCGGAAACGATTGTCGAGGTTTCTAACGGGGGTAAGCGTATTCCCACCGAGGAGGAACTTAAGATTTACCTAAAGCGCTGGGATAAGAAGTATGGGCTTACCTACAAAGTACTCGACATCCTGCAAACTATTTTTTACCGTTCCGACGCTACCCGGGAAGCGTTTGTGGAAATGTGCGCTGATCGAGATGTGCAACGTCTAACATTCGACAGCTATCTTTATAAGACTGTTGTGCCTGCTAATCCTCTTGTGCAATTAAAAATTACAGCTAAGACTATTGGCAGTTTGCTGCGGGGTCATGCTCTAGCACCCTAATTTTTCGCACTTAGATGCGATCGCTATCGATGCTTTTAGCTTGCTGCGTGCCGGCAATAAACTAGCGCGCAGCTTTATTTTTTTTAGTTATTTTTCAAAAAGGTCGTAGGCATATCCTTACTGGGGTTGTACCAGAAACAAGTAAAAAGTTGAGGAAGGAGATGATTGCGCAGGCGGCGCCAGCGCCAATTCAATTACCAAAGCTGAAGGAGGGCAGGTTTAGCCTGCCCTCAGAGGTTAGAATTATCTATTTGAGGGCAAAAAAGGTCACTCTTTGAGGGAATTGGTTTCCAACTCAGGCAAACCTGTGGTTTCTGTTGGTTCTGAAACTGGACCGGTGCTGGGCAACTCCAAACAATAGCCAGCACCGTAGACTGTTTTGATGTAACGAGGGTGGCGGGGATCAGGTTCGAGTTTTGTGCGCAGGTGTCTTATGTGTACCCGAATCGTTTCGATGTCGTCATCGGGATCGTATCCCCATACTTCTTTGAGTATTTCGCTGGGGGAAACCGTTTGACCATGCCGTTGTAATAAGCAATGCAGTAACTCGAATTCTAAGTGAGTGAGTTTGACGGTTTGGTCAAACCAGATAGCTTCAAACCGTTCTGGGACGAGGGTTAGAGGGCCATAGTTGAGGATTTCAGCATGTTTAGCTGCTTGAGGGATGCGATCGGTGCGTCGCAGCAAGGCTCTTACCCGCGCCAGCATTTCTTCTACCTCAAAAGGCTTAGTGAGGTAATCATCCGCGCCGGCGTTGAAGCCTTCTACTTTATCTTGAGTTTGACCTAAAGCCGTTAGCATTAAAACGGGAATATCTGCGGTACGCTCGTCCCTACGCAGGCGCTGGCAGACGGTGAAGCCGTCTACTCTTGGCAGCATCAGATCGAGCATGATCAGATCTGGCATCAATTGCAGAGCCAGTGCCTGACCTTTGATGCCGTCTTCGGCTTGGCTGACTTCGTATCCAGCCATTTCTAAGTTGACGGCTACGAGTTCGGATATTGCAGGGTCGTCGTCTATGACAAGTATGCGAGGCATGATTAAAAACTTTGACTACAGAGTTTTTTTAAGGTTCTATAAGAACCAAATTAGGAATACAAAGATTCCTATAAAGATTATAAGCAGATTATAAATTCTTTCCAAAATATTGATAATTTTATTTAAAAGTCGGATGGGGCTGCCAGCAAGCAAACAGGAAATAATTGCTAATGTCTGGCCTAGAAAGACGCTAATTTATACAAGTAATTTCAGCAGAAAATATATTATAGCTGCTTAGAGAAGTAGACTAATGTTTCTGTTATGAATTCATAACTTTTTGGTTTTAGAGACTGGCATTGCCCAGTAGACAAAGGATTTTTCCGATTTGTCTACTGGTAAGGGTGCACTGGTAGAGCAGGGTGATCGCAAATTAAGACAAAATTAAGACAGCATAGCTTCCTTGAGGCTAGTACAAAATTGGCTGATCGCTTGTAAGCCTGCTGCCGGGGTAGTGTCTGCCAAGCGCTTAACAAAAGCACTACCGACGATCACAGCATCAGCACCCCATTCTTTTACCTGACGAGCTTGTTGAGGCTCGGAGATACCAAAACCGACGCCAATTGGTTTGTCGGTAAGGTGACGCATTTGAGTGAGTAAATCTTTGACGCGCTCTGCGAGATGCTCGCGCATTCCGGTGACGCCGGTGACGCTTACTAGATAGATAAATCCTTGCGACTTACGAGCGATCGCGGACATCCTTGCTGGTGGCGTTGTCGGCGCTACCAGTAAAATCACGTCAATTCCTTGCTCTGCTGCTGGTTGCAGCAGAATTTCTGCCTCTTCCAGCGGCAAGTCTGGCACCACCAATCCCTGCACCCCTGCCACCGCTATTTGCTGCAAAAATTTTTCAATTCCCCGCTTCAAAATAGGGTTGTAGTAGGTGAATAAAATAATTGGCGATTTCAGCGTCGGTGCTACACTTGCCAGCATTTCTAGCACTCCTTCCAGGCGGATTCCCTTAGCAAGAGCGCGAGTAGCTGCAGCTTGAATCACTTTCCCATCTGCAAGTGGATCGGAGTAGGGAACCCCGAGTTCGATCAAGTCGGCACCGCTATTGTCTAAAACCTGTAGGGCGCGTTTGGTTGTTTCCAAATCGGGATCGCCAGCAGTAATAAATGGAATCAGGGCACACTGATGTTTGGCACGCAGGGATTCAAAACATTGGGAAATGGTCATTATTCAAAAGCTCACAAAAGCTCTACTTGTATAGCATTACTTGCGGCTGTTTTCCTGTTCGATTTCAGCTTGTAGCTTTTCTAGTTCTTCTGGCGTCAATTCTTGCAAGCGTTTTTGTAAGACTGCTTCTTGGTAATCTTGCAACTGTCGGTTATAGGTCATTTGTTGAGTCACGACGCGGAATAGATAGCTCAGTATCCAGCCGATTAACCCGCAGACTAAAATAAATTGGCTCCAGATGCCAGCATCTTGTGTATTCAGACCTAGAGCCTGCAACAGCAGATAGATCAGGCCACCCCCAGCAAAAATGCCTAGGCCAATTGCAATAATGTCAATTCGTCGCATTGCCGTAGAAAAAGAATAGGGAAGCGGAGAAAATGCTTCCTGGCTTTTCACTTTTGTGAAGCTGAATCACTTTAATACTTGTCTGCCAAGAAGTTTTCCTCACTTATCAAATATGAATTTACATTTCTAACTGCCGTCGCTGGGGTCGGAAATTCAGAAATGGGGCGAGGAGCATTAAACCGGGGAAGAAAAAGAACACTAAAAAGTACATAAAGGAACGCTCGAAGGAGCCAGCCACATACCAGCGTTTTTGCAGGTAGATATACAAAGCAAAGGGAACAATCACTAGGTAAGCACCGCCCAGAATCAGGTAAATTAATGCAACCAACATACTTGTTATCAGAGAAATAGAACAACTAGACTTTTTGTTGTCAAACCGATGTCCATCGCCGTTTTTCAGGCGGGGGGCGCTTCTGGTTTTTTGCCCTGCCCAAGCGCGCCAGCTGAGTCGGCATTTGCTTTTGCATTATTTTACAGCTTTTTGGGTTGCTTAGAAACTAACTTGTCTGTTAAAAGTATAAAGTCTACTGCGATTAGGTCAAAAGGTGAAATGAAAAAGTCGCTGGATTGAAGCCAATAGCATTGGCGATCGCTTCTTGTCAACCAGTTGCAAAAAAAAACTGTTTTGTGGTGAAATAGAAATGTAAAAAATATCGCAGGTCAAACCCACCTGTAGAAAATCAACCCTGGGGGCGTGGCGGAATGGTAGACGCTACGGACTTAGAAAACTGAGCCTTGAAGGAGAAATCCCTCAAGTGAAAGCTCTCAAATTCAGGGAAACCTAAATCTGGCAACAGACAAGGCAATCCTGAGCCAAGCCCAATCAGTTTGTCTGGTTGAGAAGGTGCAGAGACTCGACGGGAGCTACCCTAACGTTAAGTCGAGGGTAAAGGGAGAGTCCAATTCTCGATCGCCAGCGGGAAAAACCTGCTTTGGCTGTAGCGAAAGCTGCGGGAGAATGAAAATCCGTTGACCCTAAAAAGGTCGTGAGGGTTCAAGTCCCTCTGCCCCCATTAAAATTGCCATAATTTTTCTAGAATCGAGCCATCACTCAAAAAAATCTGGGCGAAAAATTGTAGGCAAAAAAACTTCTGGGCTGCTGTTTTCGTGAGCGCAATTCCTCTGAGCTCTACGCAGCAACAGTATAAAAGGGAAAAAAAACAGCAGCTAGGGCTTGGAAATACAGCCAAATTGCTCGAGGAATGTACAAACCCAGCACTATTTTTCCCCCCTCAGACTACTGACAAAGGGCATCTGGATTGTAGGTGAAGAAAATTCGCTGAATATGTTTGTGTCTTTGCTCGCTCAAATGCTTTCAAAACGCCCTCAGGAAAACGCTAAAACGGGCCACATAAAACCCCCTGCGGCGGATTAATTTTACAACCCAGCAAAATAAAGCCCAGAGCTTGCTAAGTTAAAGACCCTAGAATGATGGCAATGGCTAAAAATTTCTACACTGCCATCATTCGCTGTTGTCCAATTACCTGATAAGAAGCGCTGGGATTTACCCAGAGCTGGGAGTTCATATTTATATAGAATTGAGCGCCACTTAGGCGACCTCTTCTTCGAGTTCTGATTCTCGGTTGCGGTCGATTTGTTTCAGGTGAATGTGCTTGCGCCCCAGAGAGATTTCAAATTCATCTCCTGGTTTGAGATCCATCTGTTTAGTATAAGCAGCGCCAATTAGTAAGTTTCCATTGGACTGCACGCTAATTCGATAGCTAGCACTACGCCCTCCACGTCCATTGCCTGCTTGCTTACTATCGAGTTCGATCCCCTCTGCCTCAATCAAGGCATTGAGGAATTTCATCATGTTGACGCGCTCGACATTATTTTTAGTGATCGTATAGTAGCCGCAGGCTTTGGCTTTCTCTTCTTTGCTTAGGTTGCCTAGCTCTCTTACTTTCTGGAGAAGTTCCTCTCCTTTTAGTGGTTCAATCTTCTTCTTTTTGTTCATGAACTTGTCTCTAAGAGAATAAAGGTTTTCTATCCATTAATATAATACATGAACTTTGCTAGGAAAAAAAGTCTTTAGCTTTATATCAACTTTTGAACTAAGATAGCAGCAGGACAGTTAATGGGAAGGACGTCTGTCAGCAGGAAGCCAAAGAAGCAATATAAATATATAAGGATAGGCAGTGTTTGAGGCGAGTACTTTTCAGGGATTTGGGTAGGTGATATTCTAGATGCTACTGTATAGATGTTTGCTTACTAGCGGTGCCCATTTTCGCTTGTTGTCTACTCCGCGCAAGCAAGGGAGGAATTAAACCAGAATTGAGGGGCGCTCGCAGCGGAAACATCTAGTCAGGGATTATCTTCCTAAAGGGAAAAGTGGGTGCTTCGAGGCAGATTAAACAGCCAGCGTCTGCTGGTGAATTGAAGCGGCTAAATTTTGAGAGTAGCAAAGCGATATTCCTGGAGGGCAACTAACCGAGAAGCGACTGTTCATAATAGAAAGCTTTTAGAGATTGAGGGAAAACCCTCGAGGGGAAAAGTAAGTGACCTTGTTGGCGCGTTCCCTAGCTAAAAGAAAGCTGTGTTATGTGGGCAACAGTTTAAAAACAAAAGCAGGTTTGGAATATCGTAAGGAATGTAAAAATAACTTATGCTTGAGGTGAGTTTTTACCCGCAAGCATAAAAAACTACTTGACATGAAATTAACCACTCGCGGACACTATAGTGTTAAAGCAATGCTGGATTTGAGTTTGTGGGCAAAGAGTGGCCCAGTTTCAGTGACAGCGATCGCTCAGCGGCAAAACATCCCAGCACCTTACTTGGAAAAATTACTGATAGAAATGCGCCGAGCCGGTTTAGTTCGCTCTATTCGCGGTGCCCAAGGGGGCTATCAATTAGCAAGAAAGCCGAAACAAATTTCTATCGGTAAAATCTTGGAAGCTGTGGGGGAAACGATTGAACCATTATCGGGACTTTCTCCCGACAGTGAAAAAGCTGAGGATTGGGTAACATTTGCTTTGTGGAACCGCCTGCACCAAAAGCTAAAAGAAGCACTCTACAGCATTTCACTTGAAGAGCTGTATTATGATGCCCGCAGTTGGCAAGCTGCTCAGGGGGAGGAAACAAGTTTTGTTGTTTAGCTAAAAGCTTGTGGATAAAATTACCACGCTACTAATGAATACCGCTATCAATGCAATTTTGATTTTAGCGCTCGCCTCCCTTTTAGATTATTCCCTTGGCGATCCTTGGGGATGGCCGCATCCTGTGCGAGTAATGGGCTTTTGTATTGCTCGCTATACTCAATTGGTGTTTAAAACTTGCAATACACCCAAGATGCGCTTTTTTGCCGGTATTTTCCTCGGAATTGCACTGAGCATTAGTGCTGCTTTTGTCGGTTGGTTGATAGTTGAATTTGCCCAACAACTGCACCCTTTATTCGGCATTGCGATCGCTAGTATTCTTACTGCTAGTTGTTTTGCCCTCCGCAGTTTGTCAGACGCCGCTCGTGACGTTTTGCAGCCTTTATCCACAGGTGATTTAGCTGCTGCGCGAACACGATTATCATTTTACGTAGGTCGCGATACAGACAATCTCTCAGAACCAGAAATTCTTCGAGCTGTTCTTGAAACTGTATCTGAAAATGCAGTTGATGGCGTAACTGCGCCCCTATTTTATGCCATTATTGGAGCAGTTTTGCCAAAAGTGGGTAGTGTTCCCTTCGCCCTAGCCTACAAAGCTGTCAGTACCCTCGATTCTATGGTGGGTTACAAACATGAGCCTTACACAGATTTAGGCTGGTTCAGTGCCAAACTCGAAGACGTTCTCACCTGGTTGCCTTGTCGCTTGACTGTGCTTACTTTAGCCGTAATTTCTGGAAAACCTAGTCATGTTTTAAGTATTTGTCGTCGTGATGCTATTTTCGACCCCAGCCCCAATTCTGGCTGGAGCGAATGTGCTTATGCTGCCATTCTCGGTGTTCAATTGGGCGGAACTAATTACTATCAAGGTATAGCCAAACACAAACCCCTATTAGGCGATCCTATTTTTCCTATCACTCCTGAGCGCATATATAAAGCCCTACAGCTTACGCGGTGGTGCGTTCTAATTTGGTTGGGAATAACATTTATTTTTTGTTTGGCGGCGATCGCTTTTTCTAATTACCCCGATGTTGCGGCTGCTGTCAAGACAGAGATTGCCGATTTATCTGCAAACATTTGTAAAGGTTTGGTTTTATCATTTTCCCTCTGATTAAAAATTTTTAACTTCCAGGCATCGGCAGCGCCACATTCGTCCGCACTCGTTAGATATTTTTCAACTTGCCCGATATAGTCACTTGTCGGTTTTGTCAAGTTATCTGTATATAAATTTTCGCTCTTTCTGAGGGCTTCTAAGGAGGCAGAAAATTTATACTTTAGTTACCTTCATTTAGGTTACAAAATATTTATCTAACATATGTGAGTTTATAAAAATGTAAAAAAGCGCTCCCGCAAGAGCGCCCCTTTAGATTTTATTTTTTACGCCCCTAAAAATTACGCATTTGATGATAAAGTTTTTATTTCTGCTTGGATATTGCGTCGTGCTCTTGTTTCCAATTCATCAAACACTTTATTTTTGGTAAAAAATATGCGCTCGCGTTTTAAAAAATTCAACAAAACCTGCACCCTTTTTTGGCGGTATTCTTCCTCCGGCATCCAGCCATATTCTCGGCGAATTGCCTTTGAATAAAATTTATATTCCGGCTCGTCAGCACCTAAAATCGCTAAATCAGCATCTAGTAATATTTGAGTATCAATATCCTCTTTAGACACTTGATGATATTTAGTAGACAATATCATTGCCGTAACGGCATCAATTGTAGCTTGCGGAAGTAGTAAATTTTTTAAAGCAGTTGCTGCATATTCAGCACTTCTCTCCTCATTATCTGTTGCTTTCGGATCGTAAATTACATCATGAAACCACGCGGCAAGCTGAATTGCTGGAAAATTACATACAAGCGTGCGCATTCCCTCTACTATCTCTAAAACCTGCTGAATATGCCCAAGCGTGTGATAGTATCTCTCTTTGCTGCAATACGCACTTACCAAATCAAACAAAACTCTTTTACTCAGGTTTCTCTCAACATTAAACGGCTGTAGCAAAGACTCCCAACCAGACTTTAACCCAATTCCATCTACATAACCAATTGTTAACATAACCTTTTCTTAAATGCACCCCTTTCAACTCTTCCCTATTTTAAAACACTTCCGCTCCTTGAAACTTTTCCAACTTAGCGCGAGCAGCTTCGCCGCAAGTGCGGGGAGTTGGAAACATTTTCCCCGGATTAGCCAGCCCTTGGGGATTAAATACTTGCCGTACCCACTGCATAGTTTCTAAATCTACCTCGGAAAACATCTCTGGCATATAGCATTTTTTATCAGCTCCTATTCCGTGCTCTCCCGAAATACTTCCCCCGACTTTCACACATAGCTTAAGAATTTCGCCGCCTAATTCTTCTACCACTTCTAAAGAACCTGGTACCGAATTATCATATAAAATCAGCGGGTGTAGATTGCCGTCGCCAGCATGAAACACATTAGCAATTTTATACCCATATTTTTTACTTAGAGCCTCAATTTCTTTAAGAACGAAAGGTAGCTGAGTGCGAGGAATTACCCCATCTTGAACATAATAATCGGGGCTGATGTTCCCTGCTGCAGCAAAAGCCGCTTTTCGCCCTTTCCATAATTTTAATCGTGTTTCTGGATCTGATGCTGATATAATACTACGGCAGCCATTCTTTTTGCAGATTTCGGCAACGCGCTGTTTGTTGACAGTTACTTCTACTTCTAATCCGTCTATTTCTATTAATAGAATAGCTGCTGCATCGCGGGGATAACAACCGGTGGCGACAACATTTTCCACAGCGTTAATACTGAGGTTATCCATGATTTCCATACCGCCGGGAATGATGCCGGCACTAATGATATCCGAAACTGATGCGCCTGCGGCTTCTATGCTAGTAAAATCTGCTAAAATTACGCAGATGGATTCCGGGGCTTTGAGGATGCGCAGAGTAATTTCGGTAGCAATGCCTAGGGTGCCTTCGGAGCCGACAAATAATCCGGTGATATCGTATCCGGGCATTTCAGGAATTTCGCCGCCAACATCGATAATGGAGCCGTCGGGCAAGACTAATTTTAATCCTAAAACGTGGTTGGTGGTGACGCCGTATTTTAGACAGTGAACACCGCCGGAATTTTCGGCGACGTTGCCGCCAATAGTGCAGACAATTTGGCTGGAGGGATCGGGGGCAAAGTAAAATCCGGCACCGCTGACTGTTTGTGTCACCCAGTTGTTTATAACTCCTGGTTGTACTATGACACGTTGATTTTCTAGATCAACTTTAAGGATTTTATTCATTAGGGCGGTGACGATGAGTACGCAGTCTTCGACGGGTAAGGCTCCTCCTGATAAGCCGGTGCCTGCTCCTCTGGCAACCCAGGGGATTTGGTAGCGAGCGCATATTTTTACTATTTCTGCTACTTGTTCGGTGGTGCGGGGCAATACTACTACTGCTGGTTTCTGGCGATAGCTAGTAAGCCCGTCGCACTCGTAGGTAAGCAATTCTTCTTTGCGCTGCACGACGCCGTTTTTGCCAACGACAGTCTCGAATTCTTTGATTATTGGCTTCCAGTTGCGCTGTTGTTTTTCTTGGGTGAGCATCACGAATTTATTGTCAGTGGCGGCTTTGGTGATAGGATGATTTTAATGCATTCTGCAGCAATTGGGGAGAAAAATTTTTCGAATGAATATGGTGAGCGCTTTTTAAGCTATTATAAATTGCTATCTTAGAAACAATCTTGGAAACTGCGCTCGCCCTCCACCCCTTCTGAACATGAGTGATAATAAATCTAGCCAACCTATTTTCTATCTCTCTCACTCTCCCTTCCAGGTACTTTTGGAAATAGCCGCTCTAGTTGGTTTGGTTTTAAGCTTCCTGATACTCCTGCGTTCTTTTCCTACTTTGCCCCCTACCATTCCGATTCATTTTGGACTAAGTGGTAAGCCAGATGTTTGGGGCGCTCGTCAGACACTCTGGCTGTTTCCGACACTAAATATTATACTTTATTTGGGGATTACGATCACCAGTCAATTTCCCCACACTTTTAATTATCCTGTAGCAATTACGCAGCAGAATGCGCTCAAACAATATCAGATTGCTTTCAGTTTACTGCTGTGGCTGAAACTAGAAATTATTTGGCTATTTACTTTCATTGAATGGAAAATGATCCAAGTGGCAATCGGAGTGTCACAGGGGCTGGGTATTGCCTTCTTACCGGTAATGCTGCTTCTGGTTTGTGGCACCTCAGGATTCTACTTGTGGCAAGCATATCGGTATCGTTAGGATAACTCTTCAGTTTCAAAAATTGCTTTTCTATTGATAGAAAGGGATAATAAAAAAGCGGGCTTTTGCCCGCCTTAACTTCACGCGGCTTTTTTAAAGAGTTCGATTGGCACTTTCTCAGCAGGGTGTGGTAAAGAACAGTAGCCTTGTAAGACTTCCCGTGTTAAAGCGAGCTGACTAGCAAGAGAAATTGCCTGTTCATCTAACAAGCCGAGAACGCGATAAGGATTATCACGCTCTACGACAGGTAATTGGTGCAAGCCTCGCGCTACCATGCGATCGAGAGCATCAGCCAATGATTCATCTTTATAAGCAAACAGGATATCCTTAGTGCAGACATCGGCTATTTTTTGCTGGGCTTGGTAACGCATGAGGGAATCGCTTTCTACTCGCGTTAAGATACGATTAATATCTCGCAAAGTAATAATTCCCACCAGCTCTTCTGCCTCATCGAGCACTAAACTGCTGTGAGATTGGCTGTTTGTCATAGCAAAGCCCGCTTCGATCACAGTTTTGTTTCCGGGCAGCATTAGAGGTACTGGCTGCATTGCGTCTTTAACAGGAATACGCTGCAAAATTTCCCGGTTGTAATCTTTTTCGATATTCAACCCCATTTGTTGCAGTTTCGTATTCGGGGTGGAAGCTGGCTTGAGGCGCTCCACCAGCCATACGCTCAGCCCCACTGCTGCCATCAGAGGTAGTACGATGCGGTAGTCTCGTGTTAACTCGAATAGCAATATTATAGAGGTCAGAGGAGCGCGGGCACTTGCTGCTAGCACAGCCGCCATGCCCACCATTGCGTAAGCCGGCGGTCCTGCCATATAAATTTTTATACCGGGTATGAATGTTGCTAGGATTTTGCCATAAGCAGAACCTAATGATGCACCCAGATACATTGCAGGCGCGAAGGTGCCGCCAACTAATCCGCTGCCTAGGCTTATGGCTGTCATTATCAATTTGAGGACGAGGAGTATTAGTAGGAGTTGCAAAGAGAACTCCACGTCTTGAAGCATTGCTTCTATAGTTTCGTAGCCAATACCCATTATTTGTGGCCACTTGAGGGCGACGATACCGACGCAGGCTCCGCCTATGACGGGGTGGAAGAATTTCGGCAGGCGCCCTAGCCATTTTAAGCCGGGAATTTCGCCTTGAAAGCAGCGACGGGAAAGTTTTATTGCTTGGGTTTTGGCGATAGAAATTATGCTAGCTAATAAGCCTAAGCCCATGTAGAGGGGTAATTCTAGGGGCGAGCGCACGACATAATCAGGCAGGGCAAATGCCGGTTGAGCTCCCAAGCCAATCTGGGCAATAAGTGCCGAGACGACTGCTGCCAGTAGTACGACGCTGACAGCTGAGGTAGCAAAGGTGGTGCCGAGTACGACTTCTAGGGCGAAGAATACCCCAGCAATTGGAGCGTTAAATCCGGCGGCGATGCCGGCGGCTGCTCCTGCACCCAACAGCAGGCGTTGTCGCTCTTGTGATACTTGTAGCACTTGAGATACTAGCATCCCGAAGTTAGCCCCGATTTCGACGCTTGGTCCCTCTGGTCCTAATGACGCTCCGGTTCCCAGAGAAACGGAGGCGGCAACCATTTTGGTTACTGGTTTGAGGGCGAGGGGTACGCTGCGGGGAGATTGCTGCACTGCTGCTATCATTGAGGATATTCCAGGACCAAAATCGGGGCAGCGCCAACGCATGAACCCGATAATTACTCCGCCGAGGGTGGGAACGCAGGCTAAAGTCCATGCGCCCCACCCGGAGATCACGCCCATCAAGTCTTCTAGGGTTAGGCTGTGAATTAGATCAATTAGGTAGTGGAAGGTGACTACCCCCATGCCGGTACTCCCGCCTATGAGTACTGCCAAAAGCATGACAACGGTTTCCGGGGTTGGTTGTAGGCGGTTAAACAGGCGGGTGACGGGGGTGGAATTAGAGGCGATCACAGGCTGCCCGGCTCGCAGCCCGTTGGGAGTATGAATGGCGGCCATTAATTAATGTAACTATAAATATGAGAAAAACCTTAAGTTTTGTTTCTCGTTTTTTTATTGTGCTCGATTCCTTAGCAGCGTGCAAGTACGCACAGCCATATATCTATTTTAAAAAATTTGTAATCTTTGCTACTGATTTTTTTCTTTATATCATCACTACCTCCTCACTTACATATAAATAACTCACAAGTTGTAAAAACCTTCTTTTTCTCACTCTGTATATTTTAATTATCTACTTATGTTTTTCTAAGTAAATAGACGGAAAAAGTAACAGAGGCTTATGCATAGACGGCAACCATAAATTATTATAGCGCCCTACATTATAGCGCCCAACGTAGTAAATACGGCGATCGCAACAAGCAAGCATTGTAAAAATTTTTGTTGTTTTGCATTTAAAAATATTTAAGAAAATAGAAAGAATAGGGATTTAAGCAAAATAAATATCTAAAATATAAAATAAATAACTAAATAAAAGATAGAGCTGTGAGCATGGTAAGGAAAAACAAACCTTATTGAGAGTAGCAAATTTGAAAACACGAAAAGACCTAAAATAATTCTTAAATAGATCCCAGCATTAGAAATACAATCGGGAAAACCATGACAATTGCCACCCCAGCAACGCTGCAAGCACCATCTTTTTGTGAAGGGATACAATATTTTGGCGAAGCCATACCAGGATTCGAAACATACGGACAAGTGGCAGCGATCGCCCCATCAAGTAAAGCGATCGCCGAACCCACAGATGATGCTGCCGTATTTCAAACCCTCATAGCTGCCGACGCCCTACGCTACCTAACACTACAAATAACCGGCAGCAAAGCCTCAGGTCACCCAGGGGGATTTGCTAGCTCCGCCGAAGCTCATGCATCCCTAATTATGCTGGGATACAAAAACATCATCACAGAAGTAGGTCACCATGCTCCCGGATTTTACAGCGCTACCTTCCTGGATCGCTCCCTAGAAGAAATGGGAATCTTCACCGTACAACAACTACGCGATCGCTTCCGGGAAAAACATGGACTACTCGGACACCTCTCCGGCTACATCCCAGGCATTCTCGCACCAGCAGGTCCCCTTGGGCAAGGGCAACACTTCGCAATGGCAGCCGCCCTCCTACACCGCGACAAACTCTTCCCCTTCACCCTAGGCGACGGCGGCATGGGCGAACCCTACCCCATGAGCAGCATGGCGCACTTCCACACCGCCTATCCCAGCGTCACCAACTTCTTACCCGTGCTAGTGTGGAATGGCTTTAGCCAAGAACATCACAGCATGGTTTCCACCAAAACCAACGCCGAAATGATCGCCTACTGGAAAGGCAACGGTTTTCAAGAAGTAATCCTAGTCGATGCCAAAGAATTCGACGACAAAAACCAGCCCGGCGATTACGTAGACAGCACCGCTTTCTCCCTGCCAAAACGACTAGAATTCACCAAAGCCGTCTTAGTTGCCACCGATAAAGCCGCTAAATCCGCCCTCAACGGCACCCTCACCGTCTTAATCATCAAACAACTTAAAGGTGCCGGCGTCCACGCGCGCGGAGCCAAATCTCACAACCTCTATCCCAAAGATACCCTCGACGCACCACATATTTCAGAAGCCTTAAAAGCACGAGCTCTGCCCCCAGAAGCATGGCAATTAGTGCGAACAAATTTCGAGCGCTCCAATGGAGGACCCGCTGCTAAAACCGTGGTCACTGAATTCGAGTTGCCCTTGCCAGACATAGGCGAATTACCCCTAGAAGAATATCCCCTCGGCGGCGAACCAAAAGTTTCCACAACCGCAATGGGGCGTATAGTCGCTAAAGTCGGACAAAGCGATCACACTTTCCTCGTCACCAACGCCGACGGCAACGAAGCTTCCGGCATCGCCAACATCAACCAAGCCCTAAAAATCATTCACCCCACCACCGACGAACTTTACAACCAAAATCCCAACGGGCAAGTTTACGAACCCCTAAGCGAAGACGCCTGTGCAGGCTTAGCCGCCGGCTTGTCATTAATGGGAGCTCGCACCCTCTGGTGTTCCTATGAATCCTTCGCCGTCAACGGTTTACCCATCTGGCAAACCGTCACCCAAGCAATGGCAGAATTGCGCCGTAAAACCCCCTCAACCATTACCTTATATACCGCAGGTGCCTTAGAACAAGGGCGCAACGGATGGACACATCAACGCCCAGAAATCGAAGCCTATTTTGCTGCTATGATGCGCAATGGCAACATATTTCCCCTATTTCCCCCCGATGCTAATAGCATTCAAATTTGCTACGAATGGGCTTTAACTACTAAAAATAAAGGAATCATCATTACTGCTAGCAAATCCCCCCTGCCAATTCGCACTACTTTCGAGCAAACCCGCCAAGCCCTTCGCGACGGTGCTGTCATTTTGCAAGAAGTCGCCGGCGACAAAAAAGTCGTTTTTGCCGTTATCGGCGACATGATTCTAATCCCCGTATTTGAAGCTGCCGCATTCTTGGAAACAGAAGGAATCGGTGTGCGGATCGTTTCAATTGTTAATCCCCGCCGCTTATATCGCCCTAGTGATGTAGCCTGGGATACCTGTTTTGAACCTGACGGCGGCTTTTTAGATGATGCAAAATTTGCCGAATTATTCGATGGCGATGCCCTGATTGGTGTCACCGGCGGCTCTTCAGCAATGCTAGAACCTGTGATGCTAAGAAGTAATGTCAAACGCGATATCTTCGCTTGGAAGCGTGGCGAAACAACTGCTAGCGCCGGCGAATTAATGGCATTTAATGGATTGACGGCTGAAGCACTCACTAAACGCGCACTTGAGTTAATTCACTAAGTTATAATTTCAGTAAACTCCCCCGCCTATGTAAGGTATGGGTGGGGGTATTATATTTTTATACTCCTCTTTTATAAAATTTGAGTTTATCCAATAGGTAGTGCCACTCGCGAATCCGAAGAAAATGAAGTGTCATTTGAGCTGGGAAAACAAAAAGAAGTACCTTCTATTTGTATAGAAGTAAATTTTACCAGCGGAAGTCTGGTTTTGGGAAAATAACTAAATCTTAGTTTACTGATTCCGTAAAGCAGTCAATTCTGGCAGAGATTATCCTGGCAGAGCGGTGAGGGCTAGTAAAATTATAGTATTATCTTGTCACTCAACTAAAATCTACCCGAAAACTCTCAAACTGTGAAACCGGATTTGCAAGGGCTGGAAATTACCAAAGGAGAATTGAAACATCTGACTGGAGTGGGATTCGGGGATGTCTTGCGCCCCCCGACGCTAACTAAGTTTGCTACTGAGATATTTCAGACTATTTTAATTTTAATTTATTTTAGCGGGTTTTTTATTGAGTTATATTTTTCCGGAAAATTTATTTTGGATAGTTTTTATACACTTGTCAGTTGCAGTGGCACTTATTTTCGATGACTTTCGCAAGATTAACCTAACGATGCGCTGCCTCTCATAGCTCTGTTTGATGAACTGGAGCGGTATAATGATATAATCAAAGCAATAAACATTAATGATGAAATAGAAGCAGCAGGAAATACACAAGTTAAATTTAAAGATAGAGAAAAAGTAATAGAAGCGCTAAAATTGACTAGAAGTGATTTAGTACGGGCACTTAAGACAGAGCGAATTCTTAGAAAGAACAAGGATTTTATAGCCAGAAATCCAGAAATATTTGCCAATAATTTAGCAGTTTTAACAACATTGCAAGTGAGCGATCGCGCTTCGGAACAAGGCAGGCTGCTGAATGAGGCATTACAAGTTGCAATTAGTACACAAGAAGAAATGAAGAGAAGGCGAGATAAATATTTTAATTTTAATTTGAAAAATATATTGAGAAATAAAGAAAAAGGCTAAAAAGTAACGCGATAGGGATATGTTGGAATAGAAAGATTAGAAAAAAATAAATCAGTATGTCAGCCAAACCCAAAATCATAGTACTAGACGACGATCCAACTGGCTCCCAAACTGTCCACAGTTGCTTGCTACTAATGCGCTGGGATATAGAAACCCTCAGAGAAGGATTGCGGGATGAATCGCCAATTTTCTTTATCCTCACTAATACAAGAGCGCTCGCACCTGAACAAGCCGCGGCAGTAACAAGAGAAGTCTGCAAAAATCTAAAACAAGCGCTCGCAGCCGAAAACATCCAAGATTTCCTAATAGTCAGTCGTTCCGACTCCACCTTGCGCGGGCATTACCCCGTCGAAACCGACGTCATTGCCGAAGAACTAGGTCCCTTTGACGCCCACTTTCTCGTTCCCGCCTTCTTCGAGGGCGGGCGTTTCACCCGCGACAGCGTACACTACCTAATCATTAACGGCGTTCCCACCCCCGTTCATGAAACCGAATTCGCCCGCGATTCCGTCTTCGGCTACCATCATAGCTACTTGCCAGACTATGTAGAAGAAAAAACTAAAAGTCGCATACTCGCCTCACAAGTAGAGCAATTTTTACTCTCCGATGTTCGCGGCGGCTGTTTGGAAAGATTAATGCAGCTATCCGGCAACACCTGCTGTGTAGTTGATGGCGAAACCCAAGCCGACTTAAATAAATTTGCTGCCGACATTCTTGATGCTACCAGTCAAGGTAAACGCTTTCTGTTTCGTAGTGCGGCAAGTATCCTAACCTCCCTTGCCGCTCTAGGTCCCCAGCCAATCGCCGCTGAAGATATGGCTAAATACGTTCGTTTTGGCAAGCCCGGTGCCGTAATTGTCGGTTCCCACGTCAAAAAAACTACCGAACAGCTTGAGCGATTGCTACAAGAACAGGGGATTGTAGGTATCGAGGTAGATGTAGCTCACTTACTCGAGGAATCAGAAAAACAGCGATCGCAACTACTTGCCGCCACTTTAGAAAAAGTCCACAAAGCCCATGCTGATGGCCAAACCCCTGTAGTTTATACTAGCCGTGAAGAGTTAGTATTTGACAGTGTGGAAGTACGCTTGCAATTTGGGATTGCCGTTTCTGAGTTATTAATGGATATAGTACGGGGCTTGCCGACTGATATCGGCTTCTTAATCAGTAAAGGTGGCATTACCTCAAATGACGTACTTAGTAAAGGTTTAGCGTTGCGAACCGCGCGGCTTTTGGGTCAAATTTTGCCCGGCTGTTCAGTAGTGCGGACTCCAGCAGCTCACCCACAGTTTCCCAATTTGCCAGTAGTACTATTTCCCGGTAATGTTGGCGATGCGAATTCTTTGGTTGAGGTTTACCAGCGTTTGAGCAAAAAGATTGCTGCTTAATAGGAGACACCCCTACCTGCTTACCTTGGGAAAATAGCAACCGGGAAAGTAGAAACCCGGTTTTTTGAAAAACCGGGTTTTTTAAGCGATCGCCTGCCATCAAATTTATGATATCCACTCGGAGTATTTGAATATTCAATAGCTTAACCATCTATATAACCGAGGGATTATGAGACTAAAAAAGCTTATCATATTATTCGCCATAATCGCTACCAGCGTCGCTGCTGCCTCAGTTAAAGCGCAACAGAGTCTGCCGAATCCGTCAGTTTTGCTTGTTGAAAAATTACTTACTACCCGCAGATGTTTAGAATGCCAACTCACTGAGCTTTACCTACCCAAAACCAATCTCAGAAACGTTCAGCTCTTCAAAGCTAAATTACAACAAGCAAATCTAACGGAATCAGATCTTCGGGGAGCAAATTTAGCTGGAGCTGATCTCATGGGAGCTAAACTCAATGGTGCTATTCTCGAAGGAGCCGATCTCAAAGATGCCAATCTCAGGGGAGCAGATTTAAGCAAAGCTATTTTAGACGATGCTAACCTAACAGGTGCAGATCTGACAGGTGCCAATCTCAGCGGCGCCCGGATCAGAACTGATGGATTAATGAATGTTAACCTAGAAGGAGCTAATCTCACCGGTGCAGATTTGAGCAGCAACACCCTGTTTCGCGTCAATCTCACTAACGCTATACTAAGACAGGCGAATTTGAGCAATACTCTATTCATAGATACTAAGGTAGAAGGGGCCGATTTTTGCGGGGCACTTTTGCCCAACCGCCGCAGTATCGCCCGCTGTCAGTAGGGGAGATGGTGATTGGCGATCGCTCCTCAATGACAAAGTAAAGACAAAAACAAAAAATAGATAGAATACTAAAACCAGTCTATCCCTAAAGGATGAGACATTATTGAAATGAATTTTGATTCTTCCGCTCTTGCCAGCCCGCCCGAAATTAACCGCAATCAACAAGTCCAGTTTAAAACTGAGAACGGACGGCTGCTAATTATATTGCCGCCAGAAATCGAAACTAGCGGCTCGACTGTACCACAAGCCAATACATGGACAGAAGTCTGGCAGCAAATTAAATTCCGACTTAATGGCGGTGAGCGCTTTTGGCAGCCGAATACAGAAGTTTATTTGATGGCAGGCGAGCGCTTACTAGACATCCGTCAGTTGCAAGCCCTTGCCGATGCCCTCAACCAAGTCCAACTTTCTCTGACGCGGGTTTATACCAGCCGCCGCCAAACCGCTGTCGCCGTTGCTACTGCTGGCTACTCCGTAGAGCAGTACTCCGCTCCTACCCCCACACTAACCAAAACCACCCCGGAAGCCCCCGCCCAACCGCTAGCAGATCCCCTTTATCTAGAAATGACTATCCGCTCTGGAGTGGAAATCCGCCATCCCGGCTGCGTCATAGTCGTTGGCGATGTTAACCCCGGCGGTTCTGTAATTGCAGATGGCGATATACTCATTTGGGGACGCTTGCGCGGAGTCGCTCATGCCGGTGCCGCCGGCAATCTTCAGTGTGTGATTATGGCACTAAAGATGGAAGCCACCCAAATTCGCATCAGCGATGTTGTAGCCCGTTGTCCCGAACCGCCCCAGGCTGGGTATGAGCCAGAAGTGGCATATATCACCCCAGAAGGTATCCGCATTACCCCAGCAGCAGAATTTTCCAAGGCACAACTGCTGCAAAAATCAGTTGAAAAGTGAAAAATAAGGTATATTAGAAGGCTCACTAGGGGAAGAAGTGGTGGCGCTTTCCTCTGGGGAGCGCTCAACCCGAAAAAATCCTGGAAAAAGCCAGAAAAGTAGAAAATTTAATGTTAAGGAGCGAGCGGGGATAAGTCCGAGTCTCGACTCAGCAGCAGTTAGATCGTAAATCGTAGCATTTCATGAGTCGCATTATTGTAATTACATCAGGTAAGGGAGGGGTGGGCAAAACCACCTGTACAGCTAATTTAGGCATGGCCCTGGCTAAGATGGGCCGCAATGTCGCTGTCGTAGACGCCGATTTTGGCTTGAGAAATCTCGATCTGCTCTTGGGCTTGGAAAATCGCATCGTCTATACCGCTGTCGAAGTTATCAGCGGCGAATGTCGCTTAGAGCAAGCTCTGGTAAGAGATAAACGGCAGCCACGTCTGGTGTTACTACCCGCTGCTCAAAATCGGATGAAAGATGCCGTTACGCCAGAGCAAATGAAAAAGTTGATTGGTGAATTGGCAACTAGATACGACTACGTTTTAATCGACTCTCCCGCAGGTATTGAGCAGGGGTTCCAAAATGCGATCGCAGCCGCCCAAGAAGCACTGATTATCACCACCCCAGAAATTGCCGCCGTCCGCGATGCCGATCGTGTCATCGGCTTGCTAGAAGCTCAAGGCATCCGCCGTATTAGTTTAATTGTTAACCGCCTCAAACCAAATATGGTACAGGCTAATGATATGATGTCGGTACAGGATGTCCAAGAAATTCTGGCTATTTCTTTAATCGGTGTTATCCCTGATGACGAAAAAGTGATTGTTTCTACTAACCGAGGGGAACCCTTAGTCTTAGCAGATAATTCTTCCCAGGCAGGAATAGCACTCGAGCATATTGCCCTGCGCTTGGAAGGCAAGAAGGTTGATTTTCTCGAGCTTTCTGGCGAACGAGAAGGCTTCTTTGCCTGGATTCGCAAATTATTATCCACTAAAATTGGTTAATTGCCTGTGTCCCCTGCAAGCCCCATGATCAGTGATCTTTTAGAACGACTTTTTTTTCGCTCCGCTACAGACAGTAGTCGTGAGGAAGTCAAACGCCGCCTCAAACTGGTAATTGCTCACGATCGCGCTGATCTTTCTCCGGAAATAGTCGAGTCTATGCAAAAGGAAATCTTAGAAGTAGTCTCTCGTTATGTCGAAATTGAGACGGAGGGATTGGAGTTTTCTCTCGAAAGTAATAAGCGAGCTACCGCTCTTGTTGCTAATTTTCCCATCCGCCGCGTTCGTACACATACAACTGTTGAAACAAAAACTACATCGAAAGAATAATCTTCTTAGAAACTATTCTAATTTTCTGGTATTGCTTTTTGCGATCGCTCTCAAAACTGCGCTCGCCTATTTTTAGCGCCCTATCTCCCTTCCGTAAATCCTACCGCGCCCTTCCCATCCCAAGACAAACTAAGTATTTTTACCATTCTTATAGAAGTTGTTTTTTTTATTAAAAATAATTATTTTACAAATCCACCAATTTATGCATTTCCCTCTTGCATGGCTTATTTCTAAATAAATTTAACAAAATTTAATATTAATTAATCTCTCAAGCTATGAAATATAAGTTATTTTTCAGCCGAAGCAAGCTTCGGCTTAATTTTTTTTTGCCTGTTTTAAATAGTAACTCACAAAAGCAACTTACTTAAATAATAATAAATAACATAAAAATTACGGAAAAACAGAAAAATTACAGGTGGCGGTGAAAAATTTTTCCGTGTATACTCGTAAAGTAGAACAGAGTATCAAATAACTATTTTTTTGATAAGAGGGTCATTTACATTGTGTGGTGTAATACCTTGAGACAGCCAGTAAAGGCCAAAAAGAGGCCACAACAAGCTATAACTCGTCTTGCGATTAGAGGAGTAGTGGCAGTATTGTTGCCGCTTACAAGCCTACTGTGGACAACAAAAGCCCTCGCACAACTCGCCCCAGCAGGAACCCTGATTGAAAATAAGGCAACAGGCACTTATCAAGATCCAAATACAGGGGAAATTCGAGAAGTAATCTCGAATACAGTGACAGTGAGAGTGGCAGAAGTAGCAGGTATCACCGTCACCCCCGCCGGCTTTAAAGAAGAAGATGGCAATAGCAAAATCGAAGCAGGCGAGCGCTTATTTTTTGACTTCATAGTTACAAATGTCGGTAACGATCCAACAAAGTTCCGCATTCCCAACTTAGCAACAGTCAACGGAGCCGCTACCATCGACGGCAAGCTACAAATCAGCATTGATGGCGGCAACACTTGGATAAATATCGCCAGCAATTCTACGCTTGCTGGCTACACCTTTAGCGACGAACAAGTAATAACAGCTTCCTTTGCCCCAGGAGAATCTATTCGCGTACGCGTGCCTGTAAAAATTGCTGCCACAGCCACAAACGGCAATATAATTTCCGTACAATTAGGGCAAACTCCTAACAGCGCCCAAAATGTGCAAAGAGTGGCAGATGCCGGCGATGTTTATACCATCGATAACCCAGATGGAGTAGTAGGAGAATCCCCAGGAGAGCCGGTAAATGGTACTAGAGAAGCTTCTGCAATACAAACTGCTACAGTGGGAGCACCGCCCATTGCTTTAGTAGCACTATACAAAACTCATACTCAACCAATAAATATAGGCAATCCCGCTGATCCCACTGATGATATTATTACTTACAATTTAGCTCTGGAAGTGCGAGCGCAAACGCCCCCCGGCAGCACTAATCTCGTTCCCGCTAATTTAGCTAATTTTACAGGCAGCCCCATTAATGTAAACGGTAATTCCGTCACACGGATTCTTGTTTCCGATGTCGTGCCTTCGGGCACCCAACTCAACGGCAAGTGGACAGTTCCCAACGGCTGGCAAGTTGTTTTCACAAAAGATAATCCTGCTACTGTAAATGCACTCTCGGCGCGGTGGTTTACCAATCCTAATAATACCGCGATCGGTGGGCTGGCAAATGTAACCCGAATTGGCTTTATTTTTGACGGTACAATTAAGAAAGGAACACTTGTCAGCGGCTTGTCATTCCAAGTAGTAACTAAAGGGGTTGTTACATCTAGAGCGATCGCCAATATTGCCCAAATTTTCGGAGCTACAGAAGGCGATACCACTCGCTTAGTTTACGACGAATCCGGCGATCAATTGCCTAACAATTATAACGATGACGGCACTCCTGGAGCTACTGATAGTAATGGCAATCCAATTATCAGCACGGGAATTGCCGATCCTAGTACCCAAGGAACAGATGAAAGTAATAATAATACCGGCACTGGCTCCGGAGGTGAAGCTAATGTTATTATTATTAATGTGCGCTCCACAAGTATTTTAAATGGCCCAAAAGAAGCGCCAGATGCTATCGGTCCAACAGATAATAACGATGATTTTTCCAACAAATCCACACTTATTCCTGCCGGATTAAGTTCCTCGGCACCCATCGATCCGGAATCAATAACTTTTGCCAATACAGTACAGAATACTTCGTCGGCAACTGTCAATATTACCCTTTTACCCATACCACCTGCTAATCCCAGTGAATTGCCCGACGGCACAAAAGTAACGATTATTTTTGGTAATCAATCTGTCACCTATATCTACACTCGCTCAGGCGGGTTTACTAGCACACAGCCTCCGGTTATAATTCCTAATGTTGGGGCAAATCAAAGAGCTAATTATTCTGTAGAAATCGACTTGCCCGCCACTGCACAACTGCGGGGATATCCTGTACCAATTGTGGCATTTATTGACAGCAATCAAGATGGTAAAATCTCCGAAGGAGAGCCAGCAAATACTACAATTAATCGCGTATATACTGGTTTTGTACAAGTTTTAAAAGAGTCGCGTATTCTTAAAGGAACTGGTGCCGACGTACAGGCAGGACAAGATTTATTTAGTGCCGCTCCTAAAACTCCTTCTCCTGGAAATATTATAGAATATCGCTTGACATATAAGAATATTTCAATTGGTGGCGGCAGGGGAAATATTATTCTGAATGCTAGTAATATTATTATAATAGAAGATGGTACAACTTATGACGCAAATAGTAATCCATTTGGCAACAGTTGGGCACTTGATAATGATAATAGCGATGGCGACGGCAACCTGACAACAGGAATTGATACGAGTAATGTACCAGGTTCAGCAATTGATTCCAGAGGCGGGGTGATCGCATTTTTCAGCGGACGCCCAGCAATTATACAATCTGTAGATAAAAGTGGTACTACAGTCAACTCAGATGTAACAAAATATGTAAATACAGTACCTAGTATTTTGCCCCCAGGAGAATCGGGTACATTTATATTCCGAAGAAGGGTTAATTGAAAATTAAAAACAGTAATTTTAGGGGTTAGGCGATGAAACATCTACCATTATTTAGGGGAATTAAAGAAAAATTATATAAAGCCTGTAGCTTCATAGGAGCAATACAGATAATTTTTTTATATATAAATTTACCTGCATTGGCACAGACACCATTTCAATTGCGCCTAGAGGCAGAAAAACAAGTAGTGGTAAGAAATCAACAAGGAGAAGAGAGAGTTTCTTGGCAGAAAATAACAGATAATACAATTGTACAGCCAGGAGACGTGATTCGCTATATTTTGCGGAGCGTTAATAATAGCGGCGAAGTAAAAAATTTTGTACTTACCCAGCCGATACCACAACAGACAGTGTATGTATTAAATTCGGCGAGAGGGAATCGAGCGAAAATTACTTATAGTATTGATGGCGGTAAGACTTTTACGGCGAATCCCACAATCGAAGTAATAAATACAGATGGCTCTGTGGAAAAAAAACCAGCTCCTGCTTCTCAGTATACTCATATTCGCTGGATATTTGAAGGAGCGCTCGCAGCTTCAGAATTAGAAGCGAGTTATCAAGTGAGAGTTCGCTAGTGGGTTTTCAAGTTATTTCTATAATACCATTTTGCCCAAGGCTTAACTAGGAGTGATAGCCAGTGATTCGCACGCGCTCGAAATCAGAAGTCAAAAGTCTACATTGGAAAGAGGAAACAAGGTTAAAAGTTTCTAACTTTCCCATTCTTTCTATTGCTTGTTTACTACTTCCGATTTCGGCTGTAATTTTTACCAGCAGTGTGCGGGCGCAGGAGCAAAAATGTGTTGTGCCGGGGATAATATTACAGAATCAAAGTAATTTTACATACAGGGATTCTGTAAATGCTCAAATCATAAATGGAACGAGCAATCCAGCGAATTTAGGATTAGTAGGAAGAGGACCATTTACAATCACACCTGGGGGAGTAAAAGATAGTAGTAATAATCAAGCGACAGGAGTATTTGCGGGGGCTTTAGCAGATGAATTAGTAAGATTAGGATTTACAAGAGAAGAAGCGACGCGAGCAGTTATTGCTGTAATAGTAACACTAGCATCTCAACCGACAGATTCTTCATTTAGAAAATTAGCGATCGCAGCCAGAGATGCAGTAGTGCAAGCAGTACCGACAAAAGCAGAAATTATAAAAGGATTAAATCGCAACAGTGCGCAAGAAATTGCAGTTATAATAATCTCAAACTTATTTAAAAATCGTTTAGTAATTGCCGGGTTAACAGAAACAGAAGCAGAAATAGCCACCCAAGCAGCGATAACTTCTTTAAGAGCAGCGACGGGAGAGACTCCAGTCAATCAAGCCTTTGAAACAGTATATCAAGCGCTCGTCAGCAGTGTTCCCAACAAAGCCGAATTATTATCTCAACTGCGAGATAATTTCATCCGCGAAATAAACGCTTTACGGCGGGGTATTAGCACAGGCATACGGCAGGGAGACGTATTACAATTTCAATTCCTAGTCATTAACCCTGGCAACACATCTATCCGATTTGTTATTCCCGATCCCAACACCCTTCAAAAACAAGGCGTCAAGGGAGGTACTGTTAAAGGCATTCAATATAGCTTAGTAAATTTCCAAACCGGTTCATTTGCTATAGTTGATTGCCCGCCAACTCCCATACCAGAACCCATACCAGAACCCACACCAGAACCCATACCAGAACCCACACCAGAACCCACACCAGAACCCACACCAACTCCCACACCAACTCCCACACCATCTATACCGGTTACTACTCCTACCGATATCATCATACCTCCTGGTGGGCAAGTAAATATAGACGTAATAGTACAGGTAAATCCGGCACCTACAACTGGTACTAGCGTCACCGTTGATATTGGCAATCCACAAGAGCAAATTTCTGTACCACAAACAGTAATTATTCCTCCCGTAGTCACATCACAACCTCTGAGAGATCCTTTGGGCAGAATTACTGGTTGTGTGGGAGAAATTTTGCCTGATTATACAGGCTTCAGTGTTGCTTTACACGAAGTAAACACTGCCGATCCTACGGGTACGAGTTTAGGTAAATTATTAGATTTGACACCCACGGAAGTACCAGATATTCCCAACAACAATATTAAAGAAGGGCTAGCACCTAACAGAGAAAATAGCAATCCCTTTTTCTTAACTAATGGGGAAGAAGGAATTTATAATTTCTTGCTCGATGTAGAACGTGGACAACTGACGGCTGGTAAACAGTATATTTTGCGAGTTTCTCCTCCCAGAGGTTCAAATTATCAGGAGCGACGTATTCGTATTGATATTGGTGAGACAGTAAATAATCGAGTTAATTATACCGCTACTTCACTAGATGGCAATCCGATTAGTGCTACCGACGGGCGCACTTCTATTAGCGGCACTATTGAGATTAGTGATGGTGAAAAAATAGGATTGAATTTAGGGGTATTTGATTTAAATACAAGCACCTGCGACGAAGCTGCTATATCAATTATTAAAACAGGCGATCGCGCTGCTGCTGAACCTGGAGACACTGCTCTTTATCGTCTTTCCATTCGCAATCTTTCCTCAACTTCTATTACCAATTTGAATATTACAGATCAACTGCCTTTTGGTTTTACTTTCCGTGCCAACTCAGTGCGAGGACAATTGAACAATCAACCAGTAAACATTGTTGTCAGCCAATCTGGCTCCACAATTAACTTTACAGCTCCCGAATTAATTCTTCCTCCTGGAGAAATTCTAGAAATTGTTTATGCCGTCAGACTTACTCCTGACGCCTTAAGAGGTAACGGGCGTAATTCAGCGATCGTCAATGGTATTCGTACTGACAACGGAGGGAGTGTAAAAGACGGTCCTGCTATTCACCGAATCGTCATTCGTCCTGGAATAGTTTCTAATTGCGGCACCATAATTGGGCGTGTATTTATCGATAAAAACTTTGACGGTGAACAACAAGAAGGAGAACCTGGAGTGCCCAACGCAGTCATTTTCACTGATGACGGCAACCGTATTGTCACCGATGAAAACGGTTTATTTTCCGTTATCAATGCACTTCCTGGTTATCGTACTGCCGTTCTCGATTTAACAAGCGTTCCCGGTTATCAAATTGCCCCCAATCGCTATTTTATCGAAAGAAATAGCCAATCGAGATTAGTACATTTACAGCCAGGCGGGCTTGTGAGAATGAATTTTGCGATCGCTCCACTTGGGGAGGAGGGCAACCGATGAAAAACTACAACTTAAATCTCAAACTAATTCTTATTCTTAGCATTACCGGAGCATTCGCCAAATGCGCTCAAGCTACTGCACTTATTACAGAACAAAATACCAACCTTGTATTCCCATCAAACAACAACTTAGTAGAAGAATTTTCTCACAATAATTTAATAAATTTTTCAGCACAAAACTTGACAAATTGCCAAAACTCAACTAATATAGCATGTAAAAATGGGCATACTATTGCCAAAACTTCACTCTTAGCAGCAGAAAAAGCAGAAAATAATACATTAAAACCATTACTAAAGAAAGAATATAGCATTAACACTGCAAGACAACATAGCAGAGAAGATAACAGTCAAAATAGCAATTTTGCCCAGGCACGCGACACAAATTTAATAGTAAGTACAAATACGGATGGGCCAAAAGAAGAACAAAAAACAGAAACACAAATCCCCCAATCCTCCAATCCCGGCAAAATCCTGAAAATTCTTGCTCCTGCCAATGGCACTGTTTTAGACATACCCGCTGCTACCATAACCATACAATTTCCCTCACAGCTAGAGCAAGTGGAATTACGGGTGAATGGAGAAATAGTAGATCCAAAATTAATTGGTCGTACAGAAGTAGACACCAGTACAGGAATGACTACACAAATCTGGTACGGAGTGCCGTTAAAAGAGGGAGAAAATAAGCTCTCAGTATCAGACGAAAAAGAAATAACCGAAACAGTAACAATATTCGTAGTGGGAGCACCAGCACAAATAAAAGTAGAGACAGTAGAAACTCGCATACCTGCAGACGGGCGTTCGACTGCAACGGTGCGTGGGGAGTTGCTAGATGAAAGAGGTAATCGCTCAAATCGAGATGCAATAGTGACGCTTACTACTAGTGCTGGTAAATTTATCGGTGAAGATGAAGAGCCTGCTCAACCTGGTTTTCAGGTGAAAGCAACTAGGGGATTATTTTCGGCGACTTTGCAGTCAGGAATTGAAGCAGGAAGAGTGCGGATTCGAGCAGCAACTCAAAATCCAAAGCCGAAAGCACCGAATTTTAATTTTCAATTAGAAGCGTTTACGCAATTAGAGTTTGAAACGAATTTGCGCCCTAGTTTGGCAACAGGGGTTATAGATTTACGTTTTGGGCGACGGAGTACTAATTTTTGGGGAAGTTTTCAGGAGTTTCTGCCAGCAGATGGAGATAATAAGTATGAATTGAATATCAGGGGGGGTACGTTTGCAACAGGAGCAATTGGCGAGTGGCTGTTTACGGGAGCATATAGTAGCGATCGCACTTTAAATCAGAGTTGTGAAGGATTTAACAGTCGGCTATTTCGAGATGTTCAATTTTACGAACAGACATATCCGATTTACGGAGATAATTGCTCGCGAGAAACAGTGACACCTTCCCGGGATAGTTTATACTTAAGATTTGAACGCTCCCCTTCTTTGCTTGGAGCAGAGCCAGATTATTTTATGTGGGGCGATTATGGGATGGCAGAATTTACTAGAACTTCCCAAGAATTTACCGGTATATCGCGATCGCTTCACGGCTTTAAAGCCAATTATAATCTAGGCAATTTCCAAATTACCGGTTTTTATAGCCCCGACATAGAAGGATTTCAGCGGGATACAATCATACCCGACGGCACCAGTGGTTATTATTTCCTCTCTCGCCGTTTAATCATACCCGGCAGCGAAAATATATTTATTGAAGCAGAAGATTTCGATCGCCCCGGTACAGTACTTTACCGACAACAAGTTATTCGCGGTACCGATTATGAAATTGATTACGATCGCGGTACACTATTATTTCGCCGCCCAATATTGCGTATAGATATAGATCCCAGCGGCACAGTATTAATGCGTCGGATAGTCGCCACCTATCAATTTGAAGGAAAAGGCAGAGATACAAATATTTATGGCGGGCGCATACAGTATCATTTATCGCGAAATTACGATAACTCTTCTTGGATAGGCGCCACTTATTGGCGAGAAAATCAAGGCGTACGTGATTTTGAGCTTTATGGAGCCGATGCTTTTATTTCATTCGGAAAATATGGCGAATTAATAGCAGAATACGCCCATTCTAATAATGAATCAGAAATTTTAGGCTTTGTCAGTGGCAACGCCTACAGATTTGAATTAAACGGGCGTTTGGGAACAGATTTTACCGGCAGATTATATTACCGCTCTACCGATACTGGATTTTCCAATACAGCAACAACAAGTTTTGTACCAGGGCAAACCCGATATGGAGCACTGGCACTAGCAAAAGTTTCGCCTACAACACAGTTAAGATTTCAATATGATTTTGAACGAAACGAAGGAATTGCGCCGCGCCAACTGACATCCTTTGCAGATTTATTTGAACCGAGATTCGAACCATTGCCAGGAAGTCGGGTAGATAATTCTCTGCGAACGATATCTGCAGGATTAATACAGCAAATAGGGGAAGATGTAACTTTGGAGTTTGACTATATTAATCGCTACCGGGAAGATAATCGCCCAATTAATAAATTAAGAACAAACTCGTCGCAACTGCGATCACGTCTAACATATCAACTGACTGACACCCTTACTTTTCGAGCACAAAATGAACTTAATCTTTCCTCGAAACAAGATTTAGTATATCCCGATCGCACCATATTAGCATTAGATTGGGCAGTATCTCCCGGAATCGCAGTAAGATTAAGTCATATCTTCTTTAGCGGTAGCCAATTTAAAAGCGATTCAATTACCAGTTTAGATTTCTTCGGAGATTACAAATTAGGAGAAGATACCACTCTCACCGGGCGTTTCGGAATGGTTAACGCCCAAGCCATGACAGGAGCAGTAGGAATCCGACAAGGTTGGACGCTCGCACCTGGATTACGACTAGACGCCAGTTATGAACGCATTTTTGGAGATTTATTTGGTAAAACCGGCGCAGGTGTAAGATTCGCACAACCCTACGCTTATGGAAGAGGTGCATCAGCGTTAGGTGTACGCGGCGGAGACAACTTTAGTATTGGATTACAATACACCGGCAGCCCCGATTTCCAAGCATCAGCAAGACTCGAACATCGCACCTCATCCGCAGGGAGCAACACAGTGATATCAGCAACAGCAAATGGTAAAATTTCCCGCGCTTTAACAGCACTAGCGCGATTTACTCAAGCCTCCTCATCTAACCAACTTTTAGAAGATTTAGGGAATACGGTGAATTTGCGAATAGGGCTAGCTTATCGAGATCCAGATAGCGATAAATTTAATGCTCTGTTGCGATATGAATATCGTAATAATCCTTCTACAACTCCTGATACGATACTTTTTGATAACGGTACCGGCTATAAAGATCATACTTTTGCTTTAGAGGCAATATATGCGCCAAACTGGCGATGGGAATTTTATGGTAAAGCAGCGCTACGCAATAGTACCTCTTTCTTCGCTGATGATTTAGTAGGTAGTAGCACAGTGACGCTAGCGCAAGCGCGAGCAACATATCGATTAGGATATCAGTGGGATTTAGTGGGAGAAGCACGATGGATAAGTCAGCCGGCAGATGGATATGATGAAACAGGATTTGCATTGGAGGCGGGGTATTATTTGACACCGAATTTGAGATTAGCTGCCGGATATGCATTTGGAAATGTTAGCGATCGCGATTTTGACAACTCCCGCAATTCTAGCGGCGCTTATTTAGGTTTAACCGTAAAACTCAACGAGCTATTTAGTGGATTTGGATTACAAAAACCCATACCTGCACCGCCACAAGAAAGCAAAGTGAACCCAGAGACTCCTTTAAAACTTAGTATTCAGCATTCACAACTCAGCCAACAGTATGCTTCAGGAGGCGAGAAGAAATGGAAATAAACCGCACTGAAACAAAAAATAATACAAATCCGCTTCCGCCTTTTGCTAAAACTGTTGCTAAAAATGTAGCGATCGCTATAGCCGCTTCAACCTGCGCAGTCGGCATTAACATCCAACCAGTAAACGCCGAAGGCAGCAGAAATTTGTATCCTGCCACTGCTACCGGTTTTAGAGCCAACTTAGAGTGGCGCACTTCTAATATATCCAGCAATCTTTGGGGTGGAATTTTACAGCGCCGAACCCTACTAAAAGTCTACGCTCAAGCAGGAGAATATATTCTCCTAGGTTCAAGCGCAGTTGACGTATTAGGCACAAATGGACAAAAAGGCGATATACTAGTATACAATCCTGGTTTAGTTACCGGCAGCATTGGCAGTGAAACCATTCCAACTACCCCCAGTTTTAGCTGCCTAAATCAAAGAACATCAACAGGAAACCCAAATCAAGGAAAAATCACCAGTCGTGCTCAAGAATTAGCAGGACCTGATACAATTATAAACCCTGCAACAGCCACACCAGGAAATATTGTTATTAACGGTTACGTTCCTTGCTTCTACCAAGCACCTATAACCGGAATTTACGATATAGTTATATACGGACCAAATGGGTTCAATACTAATGTTAATCCTGGTCCCGGAGATGTTACTGGATCTATTCCCGATCATCCAAATAACTTCAATAGTAATCAGCTCTCAACAGTTTCTAGCTGGGATGTCACAGTCAGAAACTCTCTTACTTCTACTACAGATATAAATGGACGTTTATTTACTTACGCTCTCAGTTTATTTACCGGAAACAATGGACGACCTGTTAATTCCACCGTCTATGTCGTAACTACAGACGGTTACAGATATCAAACAGATTTTAGAGGAATAGACCCCAATGGCTTTATGGTATATGGGAACCTAGAAGGGTTCCTTGACAGTGATGGAGTAACACCACTTTACCACGATGTCCGCGGCAACGATGCTCTCCTCTCTTCCCTTGACGGTGGAGTTAGTTTAGCACGTCCTAAGTTTCCCATCTTTTTTAGTGATTTAAAGAATCCAAGCATCGCGGTAGAAGCAGAAAAAGTATTAATTGCTCTCGGTATTCCGACAGCACCAACTACTCCAACAGTATCTACTCCTAACTTTGTGGGAACTGCTGGCAGCGGTAGTAGTTATGTAAATACAGGCGGAACTTTTAATTTTAATAGCAACATATCAGGAACTTACGAATTAATTATAAAAGGTAGTGGCAGCACCGACTTCGACCCAGCCAACCCTTTAAATAGGGTATTGCGCGGAATCATGAGCGCACCTGGTCCTCAATCAGTTACCTGGGATGGTAAAGATAATAGTGGTAACTTTTTTCCAATTGGCAGCAACTATCAAACACGGGTTACAGTTCGGGCTGGTGAATATCACTTTCCGCTCTTAGATGTAGAAAATAGCACACAGGGAGGACCAAGCATTACTCTTATCAATCCCCCTGCTGCCCATCCCCTAGGAAATTCGGTAGCATTTTTTAACGACAGGAATTATGTAACCAAAAATGGAACCCCTATAACCATACAGGGTTGTGGAATCAATCCTCCTCCAGGTGCTCCAGGATTTCCAGGTAGAAGTGATCCTATTAACGGTTTTGATTCCGTTGTCAATAGTTCCTATCGCCAATTTGGTACTGCTACTGGTGGTAATACTAATACTCCCTGCACAGGTTCTTTTGGCGACGTAAAAGGATTAGATTTGTGGACTTATTTTCCCAGTGTATCTCAGACAGGAACATTTAATGTTGTACCTCCTCCTGATTTAACCATTACCAAAACCCACACAGGCAACTTTACAGTCGGACAAAATGGCACTTATACCATTACTGTCACCAATGCTGCAACTGCTGGTCCGACAACGGGTACAATTACAGTTGTTGATACTTTGCCCACAGGTCTTACTTTTGTCTCCGCTAGCGGCACAGGATGGACTTGCAATGCAGTCGGACAAACAGTTACCTGTACTAATCCAGGGCCATTACCTGCTGGTGGGAGCAGTCAACTTATTCTGACGGTGAATGCCACGGCTGCAGGTAGCGGCAACAATACTGCCAATGTTTCTACTCCAGGGGAAACGAATACCGGTAATAACACTGCCACTGATCCGACTGTTATTAATCCTCCTCCTGATTTAACCATTACCAAAACCCACACAGGCAACTTTACAGTCGGACAAAATGGCACTTATACCATTACTGTCACCAATGCTGCAACTGCTGGTCCGACAACGGGTACAATTACAGTTGTTGATACTTTACCCACAGGTCTTACTTTTGTCTCCGCTAGCGGCACAGGATGGACTTGCAATGCAGTCGGACAAACAGTTACCTGTACTAATCCAGGGCCATTAGCACCAGGTGCTAGTAGTGTTATTAATCTTACTGTAAATCCCACCACTCCCGGAGAAGTTTCTAACTCTGCCAATGTAGCAACGCCCGGAGAAAGCGATACCAACAACAATAGCTCTACTGTCACAAATACCGTCACACTGCCATCGGCTGATCTCAGTATTGTCAAAACTACTAATCAAACAAGTGTCACTCCTGGAGGTACGATTTCTTATACTATTACTGTCAGTAATGCAGGACCTAGTAATGTTACG
>DVEG01000006.1 GCA_015295835.1 Oscillatoriaceae cyanobacterium M7585_C2015_266 | reverse complement strand
CGATAGTGGTGCAACGGCTACTTATACTGTTTCTGGTTATGTTGCTTCTAACGCTACGGGGAATTTGAATAATACTGCCTCGGTACAACTGCCTAATGGTTTCACTGATCCTACTCCTGACAATAACAGCTCTACTGTCACTATTCCTATTAGTATCTCTCAGGCTGACTTAGCGATCGCTAAAACAGTAAATAATCCTAATCCTCTACCCGGTAGTGATATTATTTATACTATCAGCATTACTAATAATGGCCCCGATACGGCCACTGGTGTGCAAGTAATTGATGGATTGCCGCCAGGATTGATTTTTGTATCGGCGACGCCTTCAGTAGGTACTTATAACAGCACTACTGGTTTGTGGAATGTGGGTAGTCTGAATAATGGCGCTTCTGCAACTTTGCAGATTACTGCCAAGGTGAATACTACAAATTCGGTGACGAATTCTGCTGCGATCGCTGCTTCTAACTTACCCGATCCCAACCCCAATAATAACAATGCCAGTGTTACTCTATCACAGCAAGTAGCTGATCTTTCTGTCAACAAAACTGTTGATAATCCCAATCCTACTGTCGGACAAAATATTCAATATACTATCACGCTAACCAATAATGGTCCTTCTGCAGCAACTGGTATTTCTCTTACAGATCAATTACCATTAGGGCTTACTTTTATCAGTGCTACTACTTCTCAAGGTACTTACAATAGCGGCACGGGTGTTTGGAATGTCGGTAATTTAGCTAATGGAGCTACCGCTACTTTAACTATCACAGCTAAAGTGAATACAGCGAATCCAACAACCAACACTGCACAAATTACTGCAGTTGATCAAACCGATCCTAATCCTGCAAATAACAGCAATAGCGTTACAATTCCGCAAGCATCAGCAGATCTTTCAGTGCAAAAAACTGTTGATAATCCTAATCCAAATTTTGGTCAAATTATTAATTATACGGTGACGCTGACAAACTTAGGTACAGGAGACGCTACCGACGTTGAAGTAAAGGATAAATTGCCGGATGGTTTAATTTTCTTGGAGGCAATACCAAGCCAAGGAACTTATGACAGCACGACAGGAATTTGGTCAGTGGGGAATATTGCTAATCAAGTTACTGCAACTTTAACGATTAAAGCGCGGGTAAATACCGCTAATGCAATTACTAATACTGCTCAAGTGACTGCTTCTGATCAATCAGACCCTAATCCTAATAACAATAGTAGCAGTCTGACTATACCGCAGCAGGGAGCTGACTTGTCAGTGAGTAAGACAGCTGATAATTTTAATCCCCCGCCTGGTACTAATGTTACCTACACTATTACACTCACTAACTCAGGACCAGCTTTAGCAACTAATATAAAAATAAAAGAACAACTGCCGCCAGGGCTAACTTTTGTATCAGCGACAGCGGAAACGGGAACTTATGAGAGCAGCACGGGTGTATGGACGGTGCCGAGTTTGGCTCCAGGGGCGAGTACGAGGTTGCAAATTACAGCGACAGTAAATACAGGCGAGCGCTTCACCAATAGCGCACAAATCACTGCTGTTGATCAAGCCGATCCCGAGCCCACAAACAATCAAGCTAGCTTGACATTGCCGTCAGGAGGGGCTGACTTATCTCTGAACAAAACAGTTAACAATAGCAATCCCAGCCCTGGACAAAACATAACATACACACTTACCCTTACAAATAACGGACCAGAAAATGCTACGGGCATACAAGTTACCGATAAACTGCCGTCAGGGTTAACATTTGTGTCGGCAACACCAAGTGTCGGAACTTACAATCCTACTACAGGCATTTGGACGGTGCCGAGTTTGGCTCAAGGAGCCTCTGCGACTTTGCAGATTACAGCGACAGTGAATGCCGTGCCCGTAACTAATACCGCTTCGATAACTGCTGCTGATCAACCTGATCCCGATTCTACTCCAGGCAATAATAATGAAAGCGAAGATGACCAATCAAGTGTCACTATAGGGCCAGAAAAAGCGGACTTGTTAGTGACTAAAACGGTTAACAATGCTAATCCTAATGTCGGTCAAACGATTACTTATACTATAAATGTTAAGAATAACGGGCCGGCAGGTGCCACTAATGTGCTGGTAACTGATCCACTGCCGTCTGGATTGAGTTTTATATCGGCTACGCCTTCTGTGGGTAGTTACAACAGTAGCACGGGTATTTGGAATGTGGGAGCGATCGCTGTTAATGGCACTGCCACCCTAACAGTGCAAGCGAAGCTGAATACAACAGGGGTAGTAATCAACACAGCGAAAGTGACAGCAGATCAAAAAGATACCAACCCTGAAAACAACCAAGCTAGCGTTGCCGTTCCGCAAAAACCCAACTTACGACTTGTGAAGCGGCTAACTCGTGTTAACTCTACTATCTTTACCGAAGTAATTAACGATCCTAACGATACGAATGACGACGCAGCAAATTGGCCAAGCAATTATTTGCAAGGAAGAATTGACGGCGGCAGTATTAAGCCAGGGGATGAAGTTGAGTATACTATTTACTTCCTCTCCGATGGTGGTGCGGCTGCAGCCAATGTGACTGTGTGTGATTTGGTACCTGCGAATCTGGGGTTCCTTGCCAATGCTTTTGGTTCGGGTAGAGGCATTGCTGTATTCTTAAATGGTAGCCAACTTGCTTATACCAATGCTGACGATGCAGATGGCGGTCAATTTTATCCAGCCGGAACTTTAGTTCCGCAATCTTGTAAGGGAAGCAATACTAATGGGGCGGTTGTTGTGAATTTAGGTACGATTCCAAGCGCTGTTGGTTCAACCTCTACGAATTCTTACGGGTTTGTGCGCTTCCGCGCTCGCTTGCGGGAATGAGGGGAATGGAGTTTTAGGGGAATGTTACCATTCCCTATTCCCTATTAAGAATTACTATTTTACGTTTTCTGCAATCCACTGTAGGTAGGGGTGGTAACCGGCAACTATAGGCAGGGCAATGATTTCTGGAACTATATCGGAATGGAGTTCTCGCACTTTTGCTTCTAATTGTGCAAATTTTGTCAAGTGGGTTTTGGCGAGCAACTGCCACTGATCTTCTTGATGAAGTTTATTTTCCCAAGTGTAGATAGAGTGGGCAGGCAGGAGGGTAACGCAGGCGGCAAGTTGGGTTTCGACGAGAACTCTGGCGATTTTTTCTGCTAGGGCGCGCTCGCCTACTGCTATCAAGACAACGCCGTAATCAGTTAGGCTACTATCTGATTTCATTTTTCTGGTTGGTTCTGGAAATGAGTAAAAAGTTTTCCCATTCCCTATTATCTATTTTCTATTGCTGAAGAAAAGGCGCGCTATGCCTTTCGTGCTCCATCTAGTGTTAAGTAGAAATATCGTCTCGTCAATTCAGGCACTTTGGCTCCGTCAAATTCTGCCCCTTCTATTGACGCTCCGATTAAGGTTGCTTCACTCAAGTCTGCTTCCCGCAAGTTGGCGCGATACAGACGAGCCCAATTGAGGTTTGCCTGATACAAGCTTGCTCCTATAAGTTTAGCACTGCTCAAGTCTGCCCCTTGCAAACTAGCCCAGCGCAACTGCGCCCAACTAAGATTTGCTGCTATTAAATTTGAGCCTTCCAGATTGGCGCTGTTAAGTTTTGCTTCGCTGAGGTTGATGCCGTTGAGATCGCTGCCGTTTAAATCGACGCCGTTTAAAAATGCTTTTCTCAAGTTGACGCCGCTTAACAGAGCACCATAAAGCATTGCCCCGCTCAGTCTGGCACCAGACAAGTTTGTCCAGTTGAGATTAGCTCCTGTCAACTTGGCGTTGCGGAGGTTGGCTCCTTGCAAATTTGCCCCGCAGAGATTGACGCCCCATAAGTTAGCTCCCCGGAGATTAGCTGCTGTGAGGTTGGCTCCGCTGAGTTTGGCTCTTGGCAGTTTTGCTTTGACGAGAAAGGCTCCGCTGAGTACTGCTTTCGTGAGATCTGCATCGGCGAGTTTTGCTTCGCCCATTTTAACAAAACTCAGATTTGCCCAGTTCAAGCTAGCACCGCTCAAGTCGGCTTTGGTTAAAATTGCCCGACTTAAATCGCTGCCTCTGAGGTTGGCGCCGACGAGGTTGATTCCTTCTAGGTTAACTGCTTTTAGGTTTACTCCGCTTAAATCAACTCCGGCAAAGTTTCTTTCTCCTGATTGGTAACGCTTTAATAGTTCTCTTGCTTCCATTTTGTTTCAACTCCTGCGATCGCTTTCTTCTTTATCCATAGTTTCCATTCTTTGTCAATCTATTTTTTACTTTCGGCTAATAAAACAATTATAAGTTTCTTTTTTTTAAATCTTACAACATTTATTTTATATACTCTGATAGACAATAATATTTTTGACAAATTTTAAAATATTTTTACATACCAGGCGAACTGGAGCGGGTGCTGGAAAGATTATAAAAATAAATAATAGATGTTGGCTTTCAAAAGAGCGCTGTTTAGGAGGTATGTTATAGTAAAAATGACAGAATTTATATAATTTTTGTGAGAGAAAAATATAAGTTTTTCTAAAATTTAATTTTTAGAATTGATAGAAGGAAGTGAAAATTATTATAGTCAACCTGAATTTTATGTAATTTACCCAAACTAAGCCGAGTGACGCTTTGACAAAAACCACCATTCACTGGCGTATGCTGCTATCAACCCAATGGCGTAAGCAAGAAAATCAATAGGATCAAAACTCGAACCAAAGATAATCTCAGTGATTAGAGAATCGTCTTTTGGTGTCAACTTTAATAACTGGGCAAACTCAATCGCAACAGCGATCGCTGTGATTGCCCCTATTCTGGCCAAAACAGGGCCATTCCACATGGCACTTAGCCCAAAATACAAAAATGCCACTGCTATCACATCACCTACATAGTACCGCAGTACAACCCAACCAGGTCCTCGATAAACAAAAATCACTAGCCCCGCCAACAAACAAATAAGTGCAGAAAAAATATACCTCCGCCGCCCGCCAGCCGTTTGCTTCACCACAATTAACTTATTCAAGCCATCTTGCTGCCATTTTTCGGTGGCTACACCTAAAATTGTACAATATCGGCAAAGTGTTAAGGTAATTGTAGGTTGCAGCATTTTGCTAGCAAGCGAAGGCGGGAAGAAGCAAATGCCCCCAACCACCCCTCTCGTTTCTTTTGCAGGAAAAGGAGACTTTTTTGCCATTTCCTGCAAGAATGCCGGGAAAACTTGCCTGCTTACCTCACAGGCGCGGAAGTAGACGGGAAAATCTCTGTATAGTAATACAGAGGCAGGTATGGTGCATCGAATAGTTTCTGGATAAACAATTCTGGTAAAAATAATTCTCCCTTCCAGCAGATATCTATGGGTGAAATTTTTACTATTGCTAAATTATCCTAGAACTTGAATTGCTTTCCCGTTGGCTGCGTCAGGGGAGAATTAGGCGCGGCACCGATTAACTCTTGAAATTTATCACTTTCCTAAATGCCTTTCATTAAAGGAAATACTGTTATGTTGAATGCTCAGGGTTTTGATGCCCTTCTCTGCGAAATGTGGCAAGAAATTACCTTAAAAATAAAAAACAAACTGGCAAGTGAACACGTTACTATTTTTTTATTAGATGAAGAAACTGAGGAATTTTGGGCGATCGCTTCTTGCGAGCACCGTGCTACTACCGTTCGCCTCTCTGCAAAAGAAGGAATATTTGCTGAAGTAACTGCCACACAAAAACCTTTGCAACTGTCTTTTAAATCTTTAGAAAATCAGCCTTTATCCCAATCTTTATCTCTGTTTTATGAACAGAGCGATCGCCCCCAGGCAATGCTGCTTTTCCCTTTTTTCAAACCCCCTCACAAATTAACAGGTATAGTTCAATTAATCAAACCATTAACGCAACCCAATAATCCTCTTTCTAGTAATTTCATTCGCGAAGTAGAAAATCGCTTATCCGAATTAACTCCTGAAATTATTCGCAGTTTGGAAAAATGCCAATTGCTTTATCAAACCGCCCAGAAACAGCAAGCTAATGAGGCACTGCTATCAGCAATTCGGGCTTTGAGTCAGATGCCATTAAATAATATAGATGAAATTTTACAACGTGTTTCTGCCAAAGCCCAGCAAATCACTAACGCCGAACTTTGCATATTGTGGCTATTTGATCGCGAGCGGGATGAACTTTGGACGAAAATAAAGATAAACGGCACTTTGAAAAAAGCCCGCATTTCTAAAAAAGTCGGTTTTATCAATACCGTAATCCAAACCGGCGAACCCCTAACTATCGGATTTGACGCCTACGAGCATCCCTATTCTGTAACTGCCAAACAGTTTGATCGCAAATTTAATTACCGCACCTGTAGCCTTTTATTTTTGCCTGTTTTCGATAGTGTAGGAAAATTGATAGGCGTCACCCAATTAATTAATAAGAAAAAATCCGGTGAATTTCCTGCCTACAACCATGATAATTGGCCACAGGCTCCCGAATGCTGGAAGGCTAGTTTTAATAAGACTGATTTGGAAATCATGCAGGCTTTTAATGCCAGTTTCGGTGCAGTCATACAAAATGCTATCGAATTTACTCGCCTTTCCCAACAAGAGCGTATTCAAAGAGAAATACTGAACGGTTTGAATAATGGTATCATCTACGCTGATAAAAGCGGTCGCATTGTGATAGCTAATTCCAGCGCTGAAAGATTGTTGGGTTTCAGTAATGGTGAAATTTCTCTGGAAGGGAAAGCAATTCGTGATTTTGTTCGCCTAGAAGGTGAAAATATTTCTGAATGGTTTAAGACGGCAATAGAAGGAAAATTAGAAAGCGATCGCCGACAGTTTTATCCTGAACGCACGTTAATTTCTGCTAATGGAGAAAAATACTTTATTAATCTTTCCATGCAGGCGCTTGCTCCTGACAGCGACGCTTCCAGAAAAGCCGGCGTTCTGTTTGTTTTAGAAGATATAAGCGAACTTAAACGCAGACAGCGAGAGATATATTCCTTGCAAGAAAGGGAACAAATACCCACGAGCGATCGCAAGGAAATTTCTATCCTTTTCTCTGGTATTCGCAGCTTCACCCAATTGCTGGAAAACCTAGAAGATCAAGAAATAATGCAAATGCTCAAAGAATATTTTGAGTCGATGACGGAGGCAGTTTTTCAAAATCATGGTTCTATAGACAAGTACATAGGCGATTCTATCATGGCAGTTTTTGGTTTGTCAACTGCTTCTGAAGATCATGCTTGGAATGCTATACTAACTGCTGTAGAAATGCGACAGCGGTTAGTAGAATTAAATGTGCGTCGTGTTGAAAATGGCAAGCCAGCCATCCGCATTGGGATCGGAATAAATTCTGATACAGCAATAGTCGGGAACATTGGCTCGTCTCGCAAAATGGAATTTACTGCGATCGGCGACGGTGTGAATTTAGCATCACAACTCGAAGAAGAAAGCAAGCGATATGGGCGCGATATTATTATTAGTGAGAATACCTATCGTTTGTGCGCAAATCGCATCTGGGCAAGAGAACTTGACCTTATTCACCTCAAAGATACTCATCAACCAGTGACTATTTACGAACTTGTAGGAATGCGTTATGAAGATATTCCGGAAGAAAAATTATTGGTGATAGAATACTACACCCAGGGAAGGGAGTATTACCGCGAGCGTCAATTTGTCAGAGCTGCAGAGAAATTCGCCCAAGTGCTAGAGATTTCAAGCTGGGACAAACCTGCTGCCCTGCACTTAGAGCGTTGTCAATATTTCCTGCAATCTCCTCCGCCTCCCGATTGGGATGGTGTCTGGACGCCTCCTCTCTCTCAAGAAGATGATGAGTAATCTCCTGATTTTCATGTAATTGCTTCATACTATACTAAGGGAAAAACAAGAGTCCAGAATTTGATAAAAAAAACTGCACTTCACCAGTGCAGTTGCCTCCCAAATGTCTCAAACACTAAAATAAGATTTTTTCTAGTAGGGGAGCGCCACCCCAATTTGTTTAAAATATTTTTAATGTTAGTTAGAGTCGGAATGATAAGCGAGAGAATGATAGATTGATTGCCAGTCTGGAAGGATAAGGGCAGTAGCAAGCCACCTCGCAAAGCGATTAGTCGATTATTTTCAGCCATCCCCGACGAACGGCGTGGAAAAGACGATCAATAGCTGCACATTCATCTTCGCTGAGAACACCATTTAAAAATGCTGCTTGCAATTGTTGCCGAGCTGAGTAAGTAATACGTCCAGAACTCCAGGCTTGACCAAAAACGTCTGCGACATTTGATTTATTAAGAAAGGTTTGATCTGGCATATTTACTAAGTGAACTCGATGCTCCCAATATCAGCTACTTCTGGTAAGGTTACTGTGATCTCATGCTTGATTAATTGTGATAATTTCTGAGTTTTTGTGGGATCGGGATCAGTACTAGGCTGTGATGATACCGGTTTATGGAAGCGATCGCGATCGCATTCAGCCTTCAACAAAATATGATGATTGCGAGGTAATTGTTACACAGTATCTACTCCGAGGAGGAAAAGGGAGTAATAGTGATTAATAAGAAATCTCAGAAAACGTAGAGGAAATTATAAAAATTTTTGCATTGAGTTTGCAAGGAAAGGGGGCTATAACTGCAACTAATGGAAAAGCCCCTGAGCAAAAAAACATCCAGTGCTGTATCTTATAGCATGATAGCCGCCATCTACGATAACTTGAGCGAGGAGAATGCAGCAGATTATAAACGCCCCAGCAATATATTTAACAAACCAGAGCGAAAAGACACGATATAAAATCCTCTCTCAAGTAAGCACAGAAGTAAAAACACGTAATGCACGCTCACTACACAGAGCGCTTTATCACAAACAAGGCTTAACGACAGAGGCACAGGAAGCCTCTCAACAACTGCCCAGCGAGCGCCTTTGGGATATTGAGGTAAAAATTGGCTCTCAGCCAAGCGTACGGCTCTTGCCCGGAAAAAAAATAATAGAAATATTCGACTTAAAAGCAGTCGGCGGCAAATTATTGATTTTAGGAGCGCCCGGTTCAGGAAAGACCACAACTCTACTAGAAATAGCAGCAGTGTTAGTAAATCGCGCTTTCAGCGATCACCTGCATCCAATCCCAGTATTATTAGAGCTTTGCTCCTGGCAAGAAACTCAACAAAACTTGGCCACATGGATAGTAGCCGAGCTACAAGCCAAGTATGGCGTTACCACCGAACTAAGTAAAAAATGGCTACTTGAGAGTCAGCTAGTACCCATACTAGATGGACTCAACGAAGTAAAAGCCGACTGGCAAAAATCCTGCGTGCAAGCAATTAATCAATTTCTACGAGAATTCCAGCCGAAACACCTACTCGTCAGCTGCTCCCTCACAGAATATGCCAGCACTAAAACCATCCTCCAACTCAATGCAGCAATCTACTTAATGCCCCTAAACGAAGAACAAATTCAAGATTACCTTTGGCGGCTGCAATTGCAAGTACTTTGGCAGAACATCCGCAAAGACCCCAATCTCTTAAACTGGGCCAAATCGCCACTGTTTCTCAATATAATTGCCTTAGCTGCTGAAGAAATTTCTCTAGAAGAATGGCAGACGCGCCTTTCTGCTGAAGCGCGCAGCCGTTATTTGCTAGATGCCTACATTCGCTACCAGCTAAAGCAAAAGCCTGCAAATGCGCCGAGGGTGCAGCAAATCCGACACTGGCTAAGTTGGCTAGCAAAACAGCTCAAACGCGAAGCAAAAAGTGAGTTTTTAATTGAAAACATCCAACCCTCTTGGCTGCCCACAGAGTACCAGTGGCTCTACCGCCTAAGTGTCGGAGTAAGCGTAGGGCTGCTCGGCGGGCTTAGCTGCGGAATAAGTTTCGGACTATTGCCAGGGCTGATTAGCGGTTTATTATTTGCATTGTTTGCTAGTTTATTATTCGACATAGCCCCTGCTGAGCCACTAGATTGGTCTTGGGACAACGCCAAAAATGGCTTGATAATGGGCATAACCCTGGGGCTAATGGTTGGGCTAATAGGCGGCGGATTTCTAGTAGCAAGCGGGTTTCAATCAGGTGGCATTCTCGGTTTGGTGCGTACAACAGTTGGGGGATTGATTGGAGGGCTGATTTTTGGATTGAGTCAGGGATTGGGAGATTCTGAAATCGACGCCAAAATGATTCCTAATCAGGGCATTCGGCTTTCAGCTAAAACTGCAGGGGTTTTTACTTTGGTGAGCGGAGTCAGTTTTGGCTTGAGTTTTGCCCTATTTGGCGGGCTGATGCGCGGCTTGGGCGGGCTGGGTTTGGGAGTACTTGCTGGGCTGGCTTGCGGCGGTATTACTTGTATTCAGCATCTGACGTTACGCTTAATGCTCTGGAGTCAGGGTGCAATTCCCTGGAATTATGAGAGTTTTCTGGATTGGGCAGCAGAGGTGTGGCTACTGCAAAAAATCGGCGGGCGCTATAGGTTTATGCACGAGTTCCTGCGATCGCACTTCGCCGCCCCGCCATTGGGCGAGATCGTTCTCCGCAATAGAGCCACGCAAATAGCCAATACCATAGTTGGTCACACCGAACAGGTTCACGCCGTCGCCGTTAGCCCTCAAGGTGATTTCATCGTCAGTGCCAGCGATGATAAAACTGTAAAAATCTGGCAAATAGCAATTGGGGAGAACGGATGTCCCTGCTTGCGCCCAAAGCGCTCGCTCTCTGGTCATACTGACTACGTTCGAGCTGTGGCCATCAGCCCTGATGGTCAATATTTGGCCTCTGGCAGCAACGATCGCACTATTAAAATCTGGATGCTCGATTCTCAACAATCCTTTTTGCCGCAAGAAACACCACTTCTAACACTTAAGGGCCATACTAACTGGGTGCGCTCCGTGGCTTTCAGTCCTAATGGCCAAATTTTAGCCAGTTGCGGCGATGACACGACAATTAATCTCTGGTATTTACCAACTGGGCAACTGCTACAAACACTTTCTGGTCATTCCGATTATGTTCGCTGTGTCGCCTTTAGCCCAGATGGGCAACTGTTGGCTTCCGGCAGCGACGACAAAACTATAAATATCTGGTATGTAGGTACTGATGGGCAAACCCCCGGCGAATTGCTCCTTACTCTTGAGGGACATTCTGGCTATGTCCGCTGCATCGCTTTCAGCCCAAATGGGCAATTGCTCGTCAGTGGCAGCGATGACCAAACTCTCACTGTCTGGCGGCTGAACACCGATGAAAAAGGACATCTGCTCGGCTCGCCAGTATATGTCCTCGGCGGGCATTCTGGATTGATTTGGTCAATTGCTATCAGTCGTGATGGTCAATTGTTGGCTAGCAGTAGTCGGGATAAAACTATTAAAATTTGGAAACTAGCTAGTGGTGAGCTACAACGAACCATCGCTGTCGAGCCTGGATGGGTGTTTTCAGTCGCTTTTACACCAAATGGAAAGGCGCTCGTCAGCGGTGCTCAGGATCGGCAAGTCAGGATTTGGCCGTTGTAATATCTACAGAAGCATTTAGCCTAAAGCTCTCCTCTTTCCAGATGAAAACCCCATTCAAAGGGCTGGTAACTTATGCCCATAATCTAAAATGCAATCAGAAATCTCTTCTGTTTTCGTGGTGTATTTAAGAGGGTTTTTAACATGCTTGCTTACTACAACCTCAATCTTTATTCTACTATAAGCCTTTAGCTAGGCGCTATCCATCCTTCCCTTAAAGCCCCTTCTGGTAACGGATGTAATAATATAGTTGACAAAAAAATAAAAGTACAATTTTACGCAAACTTCTAGTTATACTTTTGTATAAAAACAGCTAAAAATTAATTTATACTTCAGTGATTATACTGAAAAAATGAAAAATATCCTTTCTATACTTAATCAGCTAAATTATAACTTTTGACTACGGCCAAGAAAAAAAATATAAAATTTAATACCAAAATTGTATTTTTGGCAATTTTAGAGGTATATTTAGATTGTGGTTTACCTAGCTTCTATACGGAATTTTCGGACAAATACCCTGTCGGGAATCTCTCCCATGAATCTACCCTCTGATTACCCCTATGATATCTACCGAGGATTTGAACGGGTTTTAATTGCTCAAAACAGAATAGAAAACGCCTTAGAAGTAGCAGAACAAGGTCGCTTCCGTGCCATAAACAATCTATTAGTGACTCATCTGGCAGTCACCTCTAAGTTACAACATATATCCGTTACGCCAAGTATCGATAAAATCCAGCAAATAGCCAAAGTCCAAAATTCCACTTTGGTGCAATATTCGCTATTGTATGATGCTAACCAGATGTATCAGTTGTCTCGGTTCGCATTAAGAAGCGATCGCACCTACGCTTATGCAGAAGCACTCTTTATCTGGGTAATCCAGCCAACGGGTGAAATCAGCTTCCGACAGGTAAATCTCAAACATTTCTGGCGGCAAAACCTGTTTTTAGCTTCGGTGGTTCGGAATTTAAGGGAATTTCCCAAAGTCAGCCATCCAGAAAAAACAGAAAATAAAAGTAACAACCTCTGGCAGCAACTTTATCAATTACTGATTGAACCAATTGCTGACTTACTACCCAAAGAACCCCTCAGTCGTATCATATTTATCCCGCAAGACTTTCTATTCCTAGTGCCATTTTCAGCTTTACAAGACTCCACTGGTACCTACTTAATCGAAAAATACCTAATTCGCACAGCCCCTTCAATTCAGATACTAGATATAAGCAATCGTAATCGAAAGCAAGAAAAAACAAGAGAAAAAATCCCCTTACTTCCTGCTCTCATCGTAGGCAATCCAGCCATGCCAAGTATTTACCTGCAATTTGACGAGCCGCCAGTGCCACTACCGAATTTACCAAGAGCAGAAAAGGAAGCAAAAATTGTAGCAAAACTACTTGGAAGCAAAGCTCTTATCGGTACACGTGCAACTAAAAAAACTGTAATGCAGCAGATGAAAACTGCAAAAGTAATTCACCTTGCAACTCACGGATTACTAGACTATTTAGAAGAATTGTCAGCAGCTATAGCTCTTGCTCCCTCTTGTGAAGACGACGGCTTTCTGCGTCTTTCAGAAATTATGGCAGCTAAACTAAACGCTGAGCTCACTGTCATCAGTGCCTGCGATACCAGTCGTGGCAAGATTTGGGGCGATGGCGTTGCCCTATTATCTCAAGCATTTATTGCTGCAGGAGTTTCTAGTCTGATTTTGTCTTTGTGGGCTTCTCCCGATACACCTGTAGACTTTTTGATGAGCAAATTTTATACAAATCTATTACAATCTGGTGACAAAGCCCTCTCCCTCAGAAACGCTATGCTTGCCACAATGCAACAATATCCCGCTCCCAGAAATTGGGCAGCTTTTACCTTGATTGGCGAAGCAGATTAGTTCTTATAAATCTAAGGCTGAGACTGATTTGTATCGGTAGGCTGAGTGGTTTCTTGAGTCGTTTCTAGATTCGTTTCGGTAACTGGCTGAAAAAACTGCCAAAAATTAGCATCAGATTGCCATTTTTTAAAATGTCGGCTAAATGTTGAGCCAGTATACCCTGTCGTCACCCACAAAAGAGCTCTCACGCCATCCCTAATCGTTTTTTGTAGCGGTTCCGGTTTGCTTTTTGACGGAACCGCTATCGGATGGAAAACAATGCCCCGACTTCCTAATACAATTTCACCAATTACCGAGGCTCTAAGCATGTGGTTGTCAGAAGTAATTAAGTAAATACTATCTATTCCTCTGGCATGAAACTCGTCTACCAGCGTGGTGAAATTTGTTACTGTATCTACCGCTCTGCGATCAAAGTGTACGCGGTTTAAATTGATTCCCGCTTCTGAAAATATCCAATCGGCGTATTCTGGATTGCTACCGCTGGAAACCCATATTTCTAAATTTGGGTGTTGCCGAGCAAATTCAGCAGCGAATATTTCTCGCTCTGTAGCTCCTCCTAGTACTAACATCGCCTTGGGTTGTGTAATCTGGGTTTTGATTTGCCTGTAGCTAAACCAAGTGGCGCTCGCCAATCCCAATAGCAGCAAAATCATTAACCTGCCCTTAAACTGTCTAAAGATACGATTCACCCTGGTACGACGATTAGAAGAATTTTTTGTACAGATATTTAATAACATTCGCTTATATTGGTTAATTTTAATATTTGAAACTATTCCCCAGGCTGCCTTGAAAGCGCCAAGTTCGCTTCAAGCCCTTCTTTCTAAGTATTTACACTTATTTCAGTAAGTATTTCAAATAAAGCTTAACATAAAACGGGACTGGCCGGATTTGAACCGGCGGCCTAGCGCTTCAGATTTGTGTGAGTTTCCTCACTCTCTGGACTATTCCTTCACCTTATGCTTCTACCTCATCCGGAAAGCACTTAGGTGGTGGCCGTTGTGTTTGAGGAGGTGTTAACTTTGTAGAGCTTACTTTTGTGAACGTAAGGAGTGATAAAGTTTAGGAATTTTTTCCCCTCTTGCGTTCCCATGCGCAGACGATAGGAGCCGTTACTTTTGTTTAGTCCCCACTGAAATCCCCACTCTTGTAAAAAATAAGAAACGATTATCTCGTTTTCTTCTCTGGAAAGATAAGTATTGAGGGTGATTTCTAGAGCGTGGATCTTGCCTTCTTTTTTTTTTGAAGGACTTAGAACCCCTATCACAGAACCAGATTGCTATTCCTTGAGGAGTCAACAAGTTTAGGAACTTACGTGTGATGGTTTTAGTTCCTCCTTTATATAATTTGCTGACTAGGACTCGCGTCAAGGGAATTAACTTTGGTTCTAGGCGCAGGATTTTGTTTCCTTGTCGGTTGCGCGTTTGTCGGATAATTACTGGCTTTCTAGTTATTTTTTCGAGAACTTCTTTTTTATATAGAAGGTAGTCCTCATCTCGTGCCGGACATTGGATGTAGAAGTTTTTTTGACTTTTGCGTCCGTCACCCAATAACATTCCTGCCAGAATTCCGCGCTGCTCTACTTTTGATAAGACATGAGAGTCTATCTTTAATTGGCTCCTTCAAACCAGTCTCTGCACCTTCCGAAGGTTTATTAGTTTATCTTTTATAAGCCATCGCTCGTCAGTTTTGGAACTGGGAACTGCTGACTCATAAAAGACCTTTCGGCTTGGCTCAAGATTACCATATCTGTTGCCAGACTTAGGCTTTCTTGAATTTGACCACATTCACGCATGGAGTTTCCCCCACGGTGCCCGATTTTTCAGGAGGCGCTCGCTCTATCCAACTGAGCTACAGCCCCATATCTAGGATGATTATAGCAGCGATCGCTTTTTAGCGCTAGGGAAATTTTCCAAATACATGATTTTTTATTTCAAAAACAATAAGTATGGACAAACTGCTAGAAGTTTTCCCTTCCAAAGATGGCCGAAAAATACTTTAGCAGTAACAAAAAACCAGAAAACTCTGCGGCCAACTTAGGATAGAATCAAGCTGAGAAAAAGCTCTGTCACTATGACTTTTTGTCTGAATCCCGATTGCCAAAACCCCCAAAATCCCGATGATGTCAACCGCTGCCGCAGTTGCGGGGCAAAATTACTTCTGTTGGCACGTTACCGAGTTCTAAAACCTCTAGGCAAACCGGGCGGCAGCACATTCTTGGCAGTTGACGAGCGCAAGCGTTCTAAACCAAAATGCGTTGTTAAACAATTTTTCCCTTCCCAGGGAGAATCGCCATCAGAAGTGTTTGCACAGACAGCAAAGCATTTGGCTGAACTTGGCAAGCACAATCATTTTCCGCAACTCCTGACAACCTGCGAGCGCGACGGACGCTATTATTTAATCTCAGAATTTATCGAAGGGCCAAATCTTGCCCAAAAACTGTTCCAAGAAGGCAGTTTCACCGAGACAGAAATCTTGCAACTGCTAGACGAAATGCTCTCAGCACTACAGCTGTTGCAAGAAAAACAGCTCATTCACGGCGATATCAAGCCAGAAAATATTATCTACACTACCGATAATCGTTACGTATTAGTAGGTTTTGGCGGCGCAAGCAACATCCGGGCTACTGCCTACACCGCACCAGAACAAGCAAAAGGTAAAACAAATTATACCAGCGACTTGTACAGTTTGGGAGTGATCTGCATGCACCTGCTGACACAGATTCACCCCCTAGAACTGCTAGATAGCAAAAAAGATACTTGGGTTTGGCAGGATTACACGCGACATGACATCAGCGAAGGGCTACGTCAAGTCATTGAGCGAATGCTGCATAGATTTTCGCTCAGGCGCTTTCAATCTGCAGCAGAAGTAATATGGGAGCTACATCCAGAACTGAAACCGACAGTATCTCCGCCTCCCAGTATACCAATAGTACCTTTAGAGCCGCAAAACTGGGAATGCGTCCGCATACTGCGGGGGCACGAACAAATAGTTCGTTGTTTAGCTCTCAGCCCAGACGAAACAGTGATCGCTTCCGGCAGCCAAGACGGCAAAATTAAGCTGTGGGATTTCAAAACAGGACAATTGCTGCATACCCTAGAAGCCGATCAATTCGACGTCCGCGTTCTCATTTTCACCCCCGACGGGCAGACGCTTATAAGCGGCAGCAACAACAAAACTGTCAAATTGTGGAATCCCCATACTGGCGAACTGCAACGCACCCTCGTCACCCTGAGAACTTCTATTTATTCAATGGCTCTCAGCCCAGACGGGCAAATTATCGCTACTGGCGAAAGCGACGGCTCAATTAGACTTTGGGAATTCCAGACTGGAGCTTTGCTAGAAACTCTCCGGGAAGCTGAAGGCAAAAGGTTTTGGCGCACCGTAGACGCTTTAGAATTCAGTCCCGACGGTCAGTATCTGATCACTAGCAGCGAAGTTTGGGACGTCATCAAAGGGAAAAAGCTTTACAGTTATATGCCCCAAGCTGTGTGGGGACATTCCGTAGCCGTAAGCCCCGATGGCGAAACTTTCGCTGTCACGGGGGATACGAACAGAACCGGTAAGTTAATTCACTTGCGCAGCGGCGAGGTGATTTATACTTTCAAAGGACATCTCAAGGCTCTGCGAGCTGTAGCTTTTCGTCCTGATGGCCGCGTTCTTGCTACTGCTTCTAAAGATGGGCGCGTCAAGCTCTGGAATTTGCAAAATGGACGGCTGATCCAAACCATCCCCGGTCATTCGAGAGTCGTGTTTGATATGGTTTTTAGCCGCGACGGGCAAACCCTGATCACTTGTGCTGAGGATAAAAAAGTTAAAATTTGGCAGTGTTCGTAAACTAGCATTGGGCTAACGGGCATTGGTCGAGGATCGTCTTTGTGATCAGTTGATGCCCTAACAAGGCAGTAATAGCTGTACCGCCCGAATACACGAGTCAAGACTGTCGAAAATGTAGGCAAAGGCAGAAGAAACTCCTATAACTTTTTCCAGGGGGAGAAGCAACCAAGGAAAAACTTTTCAAAGAAAAGAAAAGTGTGGGTATGTAGACAGTAGGGAATTCGCGAGTGCAAAGTTGATATTAGCGAAAGGATTGAGTACCGTGTGCCCCACGGGAATTAACGCTACCCTGCTTTAAGCCGCTTGTTGTCTCTTGAGGATAGCAAGGTGCGTAGATTGGATGAATCAAGAATCCCCTGATTTTAGACGGGCGGAGTGTCAACATAGAAATCAAACATATATTTGGACTGCCCTATGACTTACTGCTTTAGTGCCGATTGCCAAAATCCCCATAATCCTGAGGGCACAAAGTTTTGCCAAAACTGCGGTTGCAAATTGTTGCTCAAAGAACGCTACCGGGCTATTAAAATTTTAGCCCGCAGTAGTATGAGTCAAACTTTTCTAGCAGTGGATGAAGATCAACCCTCTCATCCCCGCTGTGTTGTCAAGCATTTTTTCCCCAAGTATATTGCATCGAATGGTCTGAATGTTTCAGTTTTGGCATCTCGGCTTTCTGATTTGGGGAAACATCCTCATATACCTGAACTGTGGGCATGGTTTGAGCTAGATGGCCACGGATATCTGGTACAGAAGTATATTGAAGGAATTTCTTTAGCGCAAGAGTTGGCAGAGGCTGGTACTTTTAGCGAAACTCAGATTCGCTCGCTACTTAAAGAGGTGCTACCGGTATTGCAGTTTGTTCACAATCACCGTTTGATTCATGGCGATATTAAACCCGAAAATATTATCCGCCGTCAGTCGGATAATCGCCTAGTGTTGGTGGGTTTTGCTAATGGTGTGGGCAATGCCTCTGCTGAGTTTTCAGCTCCGGAACAAATAAATGGGCAAGTAATTCCTAGCAGCGATATCTATAGTCTGGGGGTTACTTGTATTCATTTGCTGACTGGAGTATCGCCTTTTGATATGTTTGATGTTAAGGCTGCACGCTGGGTTTGGCGCGACTTTCTCAAAACGCCAGTCAGCTTTCAGCTTGGTAAGATTCTCGACAAAATGATTGAGCACAAGGCAGCGGCTCGCTATCATTCGGCTTCGGAAATTGTTAAAGCTTTAAATTCTTGGGCGCTGATTGCAGCTCCTAGCCCCCGCCAGAAAAAATTTGCTCTCAGCGCTGTTGCGGCAGCAGCTGTTGCCCTGTTTGTCGGCACTCTCAGCTCGCGTTCCCCTGCTCCTGTAAATACTATTTTGATGCCGCCAGAGCCGCTCCTGGATTTTCCTGAAAGGGGTTTTGTTCCGGATTTTACTTCCGAAGTTCAACCAATGCGCTCGCTCTTGGGCAATTCCGGTCCGTTTTGGTCGGTGGCAGTAAGTCCCAATGGCCAAACCCTGGCTACTGGCGGTTTTGATGGCAATATTCAACTCTGGGATTTGGTAAGCGGTGAATTAAAAATCTCTTTCCCTGCTCACTATGGGGCGGTTTGGTCGGTGGCCATCAGCCCGGACGGGAAAATGCTTGCTTCTGGTGGCGAGGATAAGACTGTTAAAATTTGGAACTTGCATTCTGGCAAACTTTTGAAAACTCTCTCTGCCTATTCTGAGGCAGTTTTCTCAGTTGCTTTCAGTCCCGACGGCCAAACTCTGGCTAGCGCTGGTGAGGCTCAGACGGTGGAGCTGTGGGATGTTCGTAGTGGTCGTTTGAAGCGCTCGCTCCACGGACATACTGCTGATATTCAGTCTGTGGCTTTTAGTCCTGATGGCAAGTTTCTTGCAACTGGTAGCACAGATGGTACAATTAAGTTGTGGAATGCCCGCAGCGGTCGTTTACTGCGCTCGCTCATCGGTCATTCCGAAGCTGTTTGGTCTGTGGCTATTAGCCCCGACGGCGAAACTCTGGCTTCTGGAAGTTGGGATAAAACTGTTAAGCTTTGGAACCTGCATTCTGGTCAACTTTTGAATACTTTTACTGGTCATTCCGAACAAGTGCAGTCGGTGGCTTTCAGTCCCGACGGCCATACTCTAGCTAGTGGTGATTTTGGCGGTACTATTAAGCTGTGGAAGCTTGAACCTGGGGGTTTGAAGGGCACTATTAAAGGTCATTCAAGTTGGGTTGAGCTGGCTTTTAGTCCGACTGGCAAAACTTTGGTGAGTGGCGGTTTTGATGATACTGTCAAAATTTGGCGTTTGTGTCCTTAATTAGTTATTTTGTAAGCAGAGCGATCGCCTTCTTATCTAGTAGAAAGCGATCGCTTTTTTAGTTTAAGAAATTTGTAAAGTTTTTTCTTCCTTCCGCGACCATTCAGTGTGGAAGACACCTGGTTTGTCAATGCGCTCATAAGTGTGAGCGCCAAAGTAATCTCGCTGAGCTTGAGTAAGATTTTGAGGTAGACGAGCGCGTCGGTAGCTGTCGAAGTAATCCAACGATGCACTAAATGCCGGCACCGGAATACCCAGTTTAGCAGACACTGCAACTACTTCCCGCCAAGCCTGCTGGCGTTCGAGAATTGTTTGTTTAAATTCCGGTGTTAGCAACAGATTAGACAAGTTGGGATTTTGATTAAATGCTTGTTTAATCTTATTAAGAAAACCTGCCCTTATTATACAGCCGCCCTTCCAAATCCGAGCAATTTCACTCAAATTAAGATTGTAACCAAAAGTTTTCGACGCTGTGCTTAAAAGTGCCATACCCTGTGCATAAGAGCAGATCTTCGAACAGTAGAGGGCATCGCGAATTTTATTAATGAAAACTTTCCTATCGCCTTCATAATTAGCCGTTGGACCAGTAAGAATTTTTGAGGCAGCCACCCGCTCTTGCTTATAAGAAGACATTATGCGGCTATTCACTGCAGCAATAATCGTCGGAATCGGCACACCCAATTCCAAAGCACTTTGTACCGTCCAGCGTCCAGTGCCTTTTTGTCCGGCAGCGTCGAGAATCAAGTCAACGATAGGCTGATTTGTTTCAGGATCGATATGCTTGAATATGTCAGCCGTAATTTCAATCAAGTAAGAGTTAAGTTCTTCGGTAGTGTTCCATTCTGAAAACACTTCATGAAGCTGGTTATGATCTAGCCCTAAAGTATTTTTCAGCAGATCATAAGCTTCTGCAATCAGCTCCATGTCGCCATACTCGATGCCGTTGTGTACCATCTTCACATAGTGACCGGAACCACCTGGGCCAATATAGGTAACACAGGGGCCATCATCGACTTGAGCGGCGATTTTGCTTAAAATTGGCTGCAAATACTCGTAGGAGTCTTTTGTCCCTCCCGGCATCAAACTGGGGCCATTTAGTGCTCCTTCTTCACCACCGCTTACTCCCATACCAATAAATCGCAATCCAGCTGCTTCTAAATCGCGGGTGCGGCGTTCTGTATCTTCGTATAAGGAGTTCCCCCCGTCAATAATGATATCGCCAGGCTCAAGCAGGGGTTTGAGCTGAGCTATTACTGCGTCTACTGCAGCACCTGCTTTAACCATGATCAGGATTTTGCGGGGGCGTTCTAGGGATTTGACAAATTCTTCTAAGGAATAAGTGGCCTTGACATTTTTTCCCTTGGCCCTTGTGGCCATAAAGGCATCTGTTTTTTCAGGGGTACGGTTGTAAACCGAGATGGGAAACCCATTGCGTTCTACGTTCAGTGCTAGGTTCTCTCCCATAACGGCTAATCCAATTACGCCAAAGCTTTGCTGTGTCATAAGATTATTTGTTTACTTTGCTTTTTATGAACGCTCACTTTTTTCAGGTTAGCCCTTTTTGCAACTTTTTCGCGTAAAGAAAAGCTTAAAGTTTAGGTTTTCTGTTAAAAAACTGATATTTTTTTTATGATTAGCTTTTCAGTAAACTGAATATTTAAAAATTATTTGTATTTTTCTATTTGCAGAGATTGTAATTTTTATCTTTTGATTTCTTGAAATTAAATTTTTGATGCCAGAAGGCGTGAGCTAAGTTAAACTGTGTGAAGACAGCTCAGGACAGCACTATCCTCGCAGGCGCATGGAATACTGGGAATTTCTGATCCAAAAAGAAGGCGATCGCTCTTGGCTACCCCTAGAAACACCTGAGGTAGAAATTATCGAAGCTCGCTATCGCGTAGTCGCGCGCTCAAGCCATGTCAACGAAACGGTAGAAATTCAAATAACTTATCAATCTACCGATGAAGAACCGCCAAAGCGTCGCGTGCAAAAGCGAGAAAGCAAAACGAATGCCGAAGGCTTGCTTGCCGTTATTCCGTTTACATATCTTAAACCTGGTGTTTGGAAGCTGGAATGTAGGGGTTCTTCAACCTCAGAAAGCCCTGGATGGCAGTATGCCGTCAGTCTGCAAGTGCTTTCTAATCAGTCTGAAATAGGGGAAGAAAGTACCTATAAGCCAATGGAAAAGAGCGCCGCGCCACTGCCTGAAAGTGAGGTTGTAAAAGAGCGCTCGCCTCAAGAGTCTAAACCAGTACCGCCACAAAAACTTCTGCAACTAACTTTAAATCGTGATACCTATATCAGACGTCGGGGAAAGCCGATTACCATATCTGGGCGGGTGGAGGTAGCGGGCGCTACGTCTATTCCTGTACCTGTAAAAGCAGCAAAATTGCATATTCAACTGCGGGTTGCGGAAACTTCCCAGGTGCTTGTCAAATTGGAACAGCCGCTCCCGCAAATCGTACCACCGATACCTTTTTCTTGTGGACTTGAAATCCCGGCAGATTGTGAAAATAATTTGATTTTAGGGGAAATTACTCTTTCCGAAGGTACTTCAGAGGCGGTGGATAGGAAATCTTTTACCATTGCCCCTGATGTTGAAGATTTGCTTGACGCCATTGATGAGAATCTAATTAAAGATCTAACAAGTGAGCGGCAGGAAACGCCCGACAAGATTTTCTACGATTTATTAGAAACTCTGCAAAATCCCCAGAGGGTCGAATTTAAGCCTTCAACAGAGCGCCCTTTGCCTCCGCAACTGTACAAACCAACGGCTGAGCAGGCAGGCTCTAAACCACTGGATTTACCAAGTTTTCCGCGCTTTAAGCCGGATGCTAGTATTGTAAAGCCAAAACAACCGTCGTCAGTAGAACCTACGCCGCCAATTGAGGAATCAAAATCGCAGTCGGATATTGCTGAAATAGAGAATGAAGCCGCTACAACAGTAGCTTCGGAAACTGCTGAACCGATTCAAATTCCAACCCCGGAGCAGGTATCCCAACCTGAGGATAAGTCAATACTTTCGCAAAAGCTGCGGGAGCGATTTTTGTCTAGGTTAAATGCTTTAGCGAATGATGCTGAGTTGACAGAATGGCTGAAATCAGAGTTGCTACTGTCACCGCCAGTTACAGAGGCTGCGCCAGAGAATGTTTCGGAAAAGAAGGCGGAGGTGACTGTAAAGACGGTAGCGGATTGGGAAGCGCAAGAGGTGGTGGTTTTTGAGGAGGTTGAAGAATTACAGCAAGAGTCTGCTAGTAAGTCTGGATGTACTGCTATTACTGGTTATGAGAGTGAGCTTTTAATTTTGCCAGAAGATGAGCCTGTGCCTACGCCTGTTTTGTATGTTCGACAAGAACAGCTTGTTGCCGGGCGAACTGTTACTGTTTTTGTGAGATTGCCAGATACTGGGTACCGCATTTGTGTTAAAGTTTGGCTGCAAGATCTTCAATCTCGCTCGCTGCTTGATGGTCCTCATTGGGTGACTGAGTTTTCTTATAATGCTTGGGGAGATTTGGAAGCAACGGTGCCGGTTATGGTACCTTTAGGTAGTTTTCAGGTTCAGTTTGAGGCGATCGCTATTGAAACACTTACTAAGCGAGAAAGTCATAAAGTTTTTCTTTCCCGGCAGGTTATACCCCCGCCTCCTCCTAGTTTGCCACTACAGTAGTTCTCTATTTTAATTTTATTAACTATTAAAATTTCTTTAGCGGTCAGCTTTAGTCTTTTCGACTACTGACCGCTTTTTTGTAGTTGCTTGTTTTACATAGCTGAGCCTAATCCTACGTATGCACCGTAGAAGAAAAGACCGACAAGCCCTATTACTCCTAAGCCTGCGATCGTTGCTACAACCCAAAGGGGAATTCTGCCACTTTGGAAACTGTTCACGGTTTTCTCCTCTTTGTTTACAATTTATTCACAGTTAGTTAAAGAAATAACTGGAAAATAGGATGCCCAAAACAAATATCAACAGTAGACCCAAGTATAGGGATGTGCGATTTAGCTCAACTGGTTGGTTGTTTGGGTTAGGAGTACGAGTCGGCATATTTTTCTCCTATCGTTGAATAAATTGCATTGCTGCGATCGCGCCCAAAAAGAAAATTGTTGGAATAGCTAAAGTATGTACTGCCACCCAGCGAACTGTAAAAATTGGATATGTTACTTGTTCGTTTGGATTTTTGCTCGTCATTTTCTCCTCCTCCTCTTCCTTTAGCTGCTACTTACCTATAAATTCTTCGATTTGTTTTTTGCTTTCAAAGCGGTCTTGTACTATTGGCAATTCCTGCCTTGTTTGCGTATAATATTCATTTGGACGTGGTGTTCCAAACACATCGTAAGCCAAACCTGTGCTTACAAACAGCCAACCTGCGATAAACAGCATTGGTATAGTAATGCTGTGAATCACCCAGTAACGAACGCTAGTAATAATATCCGAAAACGGACGTTCACCTGTTGTTCCTGCCATTTATATTCCTCCTTTAGTCAAATAGCAATCATCAATCTAAATAATACGCAATTTGAACATTTCTCACAAGGTTCAACCCTTATTTAAATAAATCAAGCGGTTGCTGCTGCTTGTGGCTCATATTTCAAGATAATTCCTTCTTGTCCGATCACAAATCCGTGTTCGGGAGAGAAGAAGACTATCTTGTAAAAATTTGTCGGCAAATCTTCAACTGCCCTGTCTTTTTCCCAGGTTTTGCCGCCGTCAAAACTGCAAAGTAAGCTACCGCTGCCTCCTGCTACCCAAATTTCTTCAGGTGTGCGGTAGGCTAGATCGAGCAAGCCCCAACTGGCAGCTTGTTCTGGATATATTGGCTCAAGCCATTCTTGGGGATTTTCGGGGTTTGTGAATTGAACTTGCCCGCCTCTTGCCAACATCCATAAACCGCCATTTGGTTTAAATCCCATATTTTGTACTCGGCGGGAACTGTTTCGGTTGTGGGGTTCCCAGGCATTCATTCCTGGAAACCATGTTGAGTAGAAATTGCCTTTTGCCGATACGGCAATATAACCTCCAGTTGGCGAGCGCTCTATATTCCGTACCACCCCCACTGCTTCTTGCACCATTGCTTTCCAATTTTTGCCCCCATCAGTGGTTCTGTATATTGCTCCTACATCTGTAGTCATCTCTGCCGTTTTTGGCCCTAGGGCCACTATCGTACTGGGTGCTCCGGGCAATTTTGAACTCAGAGGTATCCGCGTCCAAGTTTGGCCTTCATCTTCTGTATGCAACAATATAGAGGGTTTGCCTACAATCCACCCCTCCCTACCCGAAAAGCTCACGGATGTCAATAGTGCTTTTTCCTCATCCAAATTGAGCAGATATTGCTGCCAAGTTTTCCCGCCATCGGTGGTTTCCAGTAATGTTGCGTTACTGCCTACTATCCAGCCGTGGTTAGGGTTTGTAAAGGTTATGTCTTGTATGTTTGCCTTTGTTGGCAGCTGAATCACGCTCCAGGGGTTGACGCTGGTGCTGGGGATTTTTGCACACCCCACGCATAACGCTACTACTGCAAGCAATGTGAGAATAAGCTTCCAAGGTTTGAGGATCGAGTCCATTAGGGTGAAATGTATATATTTGTTAATCCTGTTTTATTGTACTTGCCGATGTTTACAGTCGGTTAATGTAGGGCGTAAAGACTAATAAAGAAGATGAATCCTAGGGCCAAGCCACCAAAAATCAGTATACTTTTTTGAGTGGGGGTAAGTTGATTAACACCCAAACCGTAACCTAAATTTTCTTTGAACCCAGATGCTGTGCCAGCAGGGCCAATATTTATAAAAGCACTCTGCTTAGCTCCGCAAACAGGACAGCGCCAATTTATCGGTAATTCTTTAAACGGCACTCCTGCAGGTATGTTTCTTCTGCTATCTCCCTTTGTCGGTTCGTAAATGTAGCCACAGGCCCGGCATTCATACCTATCTAGCTTAGTGGGATCAAGAGTTTCCGTACTCATGGCTTGGCAAGCATAAAATATTTGGCAATCTATATTAATATTAAAATCTAAGTTCACTTCTTTAACTATTGTCAAAAAATTCGCTAAAAAATTAAGATAATAATTATACTTATATCACTTAAGTGAGTGGGAGGAGTACTTGAATAGCAGGAATAGAAAAAAACAATAAGACAATAAGAGCGAGCGCTCGCAGCCAATGCTATGCCCTACCCTTTCTATCGATATAATGTAAAGAAGTTGTAAAGTACCTTCACTCAAACAGTCACCATAAATCGTGTTTGTCCTCAGCGGCTATGAATATTTCCTGGGCTTTCTGCTCATCTGTAGCTTAGTCCCCGTATTGGCCCTCACAGCATCTAAATTTCTACGGCCAAAAGGCACCAGCCTAGAGCGTCGTACCACCTATGAATCTGGTATGGAACCCATAGGCGGCGCTTGGATTCAATTCAATATCCGCTACTACATGTTTGCGCTGGTGTTCGTCGTCTTTGACGTTGAAACTGTCTTCCTCTATCCTTGGGCAGTTGCTTTCCACAAACTGGGACTGCTAGCTTTTATCGAAGCCCTGATTTTTATCGCCATTCTAGTTATTGCACTCGTCTACGCCTGGCGCAAAGGAGCTTTGGAATGGTCATGAACTCTAATCTCACAACCACTTACTCTCAGGGCCAACTTACCAACCCGAGCGCGCGGCCCCAGGTTACTCAAGAGCTTTCGGAAAACGTTATTCTGACGACGGTTGACGATCTCTATAACTGGGCGCGTTTGTCGAGCTTGTGGCCCCTCATGTACGGCACTGCTTGCTGCTTTATCGAATTCGCCGGCATGATCGGTTCCCGGTTCGACTTTGATCGCTTCGGTTTGGTACCTCGTTCCAGCCCCCGACAAGCAGACTTACTAATCACAGCCGGCACTATCACAATGAAATATGCTCCGGCACTGGTTCGTCTCTATGAACAAATGCCGGAACCTAAATACGTTATCGCTATGGGCGCCTGCACTATCACCGGCGGTATGTTCAGTGTCGATTCTCCCACAGCAGTGCGCGGTGTTGACAAACTTATCCCTGTAGACTTATATATCCCCGGTTGCCCACCCCGCCCAGAAGCAATTATGGACGCAATTATTAAGTTGCGTAAAAAAATTGCTAATGATTCCTTACAAGAACGGGCAAAGTTGCAGCAAACTCACCGCTATTACACTAAACGTCATAAAATGAAACCAGTGCCACCAATCTTAACTGGTACTTATCTGCAATCGGCCACTCGTCAAACTCCGCCTAAACAATTGACGGAAGCAATGGGAATGCCTGTACCCCCTGCTTTACTCACCTCTGAAAAACAGGAGGCTGCTCGTGGCTGAAGACTCTCAAATAGTAAAACCGGGTAAAATTTCTACTTGGCTGACAGAAAACGGATTCGAGCACGAACCTCTACCTCCTGATCACTTGGGTGTGGAAATCATTAAGGTCGCTCGCCAATTTCTACTCCCTGTGGCAACGGCTCTCTATGCCTATGGCTTTAATTACCTCCAATGTCAAGGCGGTTATGACCTAGGTCCAGGGCAGGAATTGGTCAGTTTCTATCACCTAATCAAAGTCAGTGATTATGCCGAACGCCCTGAAGAAGTACGGGTAAAGGTTTTCTTACCACGGGAAGATCCACGAGTCCCCTCCGTCTATTGGATTTGGAAAGCTGCCGATTGGCAAGAACGAGAAACTTATGATATGTTTGGTATTATCTACGAAGGTCACCCCAATCTTAAACGAATTTTAATGCCTGAAGATTGGGTGGGTTGGCCCCTGCGTAAAGACTACATTTCACCCGATTTCTTCGAATTGCAGGATGCTTATTAAGTTTTTTAATTTCCCTGCCCCCTAAATTTAAGCCCCTGCCAAAAGGGGCTTTTTTTTCGATTATCTGGTTTGAAAAATATTCTGTACCATTTTCTTATTTACCCTGGCAGCTGCTTTATCTAATTCGGCAATTTCCCCCTCTTCTAATCTCCAACCTAAAGCACCCAAATTCTCCCTCGCCTGCTCTACTGTTTTTGCCCCTGGAATCGGAATCGTTCCTTTACAAATACACCAATTTAAGGCTACTTGTGCTAATGTCTTATCACGGTTTCTACCAATTTCTTTCAAACATTCTAAAACTGGAGTAATTCCCGGTAAAAGTTGTCTGAACAAAAATCCACGAATACCTTTGGGAAATGGCCCTTTTTCAGAATATTTTCCGGTTAATAACCCTAAAGCTAACGGACTATAAGCTATTATTTTAATACCTAATTCATCACAAACTTCTTTTAACCCAAGTTCGGTAATCGGATAGGTGGAAAGTAATCCATACTGAACTTGTAAACTAATAATCGGTATGTTGCGCTCGCTAAATCTCTTATACACCTCTTTTAAACGTTTTGGCCCATAATTGGACAACCCTACTCCCTTCGCTAAACCTTGTTCATAAATATCCCCCAACCCATCTAAAAGTGCTCCCTCCTGCCAAGGTGCATAATTCGCTGTTGACCAATGCATTTGCACTAAATCTACTTTTTTCCCTAAACGTTTGGCGGAAGACTTACAAGCCGCTACCATTGATCCTCTCGTTAATCTCCAGGGATAAGCAGCTAGTTTAGTGGCAATGCAAATATTCTCTTGATTTGCTCCTACATATTCTCTGGCAAATTTTCCCAAAAGTATTTCGCTGCGCCCTTTTAATCTTCCTGTTCCGTAAGAATCGCCTGTATCAAATAATGTAACTCCACTGTTGACACATAAATTAAAAACTGCTTGCAACTCATTGTCCATACTTTCGTTATATTCCCAAATTAGACGATTGCCCCATGCCCAAGTTCCACACCCCATAGGCGGTAAGTGAAGTTTTTCAGTTTTTTCCATATGCGAGCGCTCTTCCCTAATTAGCAATAAACTAAAATAATACACCATCAACCTCTTATTTATCTACTTACACTCATGCATTGCGATTATTTAGTTCAAATCCTCACTGCTCGTGTTTACGACGTTGCCCAAGAAACTCCCCTAGAATACGCGCCTAACCTCTCCGCACGTCTAAATAACAAACTCCTTCTTAAACGCGAAGATATGCAATCTGTTTTTTCTTTCAAACTACGCGGCGCCTATAACAAAATGGCAAAAATGCCCCCTGATTTGTTAGCAAAAGGTGTTATCGCTGCTTCCGCTGGTAATCATGCTCAAGGTGTTGCCCTTGCTGCTAGTCGTCTGCAAACTCAAGCTATTATTGTTATGCCTATCACTACTCCTAAAGTTAAAGTCGAAGCTGTAAAGGCACGAGGCGGTATAGTAGTCTTACACGGAGATACTTATGATGATGCTTATGCCTACGCCCGTCAATTAGAAGCTGAAAAAGGTTTGACTTTTATTCATCCTTTTGATGATCCTTATGTAATCGCAGGTCAGGGTACAATCGGCATGGAAATTTTACGTCAATATCAGCTACCTATCCATGCTATTTTTGTCGCTATTGGCGGCGGCGGCTTGATTTCTGGAATTGCTGCTTATGTAAAAAGGTTATATCCTGAAATTAAAATAATTGGCGTTGAACCAGTCGACGCTAATGCTATGTATCAATCTCTTAAGGCTGGATATCGGGTGCGTCTTTCTCAGGTGGGTTTGTTTGCTGATGGGGTGGCTGTGCGAGAAGTTGGTGAGGAAACTTTTCGTTTGTGTCAGCAGTATGTTGATGATATTATTTTAGTCGATACTGATGATACTTGTGCAGCTATTAAAGATGTTTTTGAAGATACGCGTTCAATTTTAGAACCCGCAGGTGCTTTGGCGATCGCTGGTGCTAAAGCCTATGTTGAACGTGAACAAATTGAAGGTCAAACTTTAATCGCAGTCGCCTGCGGCGCTAATATGAATTTCGATCGCCTCCGTTTTGTTGCAGAGCGAGCTGAACTTGGTGAACGTCGTGAGGCTATTTTTGCTGTTACTATTCCTGAAAAACCTGGTAGTCTCCGTAAGTTTTGTGATTGTCTTGGTAAACGTAGTATAACTGAATTTAATTATCGCATTGCTGATGAAAAAATTGCTCATATTTTTGTGGGTGTGCAAATTGAAAATCGTGCTGATGCAGCTAAGTTGAGGGAAACTTTTGCTGCTCACGGTTTGGAAACTCTTGATTTAACTGATGATGAGTTGACAAAGTTACATCTACGACATATGGTAGGCGGGCGCTCGCCTCTTGCTCATAATGAATTGCTTTATCGTTTTGAATTCCCCGAAAAACCCGGCGCTTTGATGCAATTTGTCGGTTCTATGAGTCCTAATTGGAATATTAGTCTTTTTCATTATCGTAATAATGGTGCAGATTATGGGCGAATTGTTGTCGGTATGCAAGTACCACCCCATGAAATGGAAGAGTGGCAGGCTTTTCTTGATAAGTTGGGATATCAATATTGGGATGAAACCCAAAATCCTGCCTACAAGTTGTTTCTCAAATAAACTTTTAAACTTTCTCTTTTGCCGGTGGTATTATACCAATTTTGCTCAAATTTTTGTCTATTTCTCTGAGGACTTTAAATTCTATTTCTGGTAATGGATAACTGCTAGTATCAAATAAACCTGCACTAATAGCAGGTTGTTTTTCTAAAAAGGAAAAAGCTTGACGAAATTCTTGTGGGCTGGCATTAATCGGTGATTCAAAGTGACAGGGAATGATTCTCTCAAAATCCCATTTCGCTACTTGTTCAGCCCACGCAATAGTTTCTATCGGCGCTCTGTTTAATATTAATGTTTGCAGAATTGGTGCTACAAATAAACGACCATTTTTTAATGCTTCAAATGAAAATTGCCAGTGTGGATTCCATTTGAATGGAAATAATCCAAAATAAGCCTTTTTGGAGCGCTCGCTTGCTTTTAAGGCCTCACTAAATACTTTACTCCATTTCAAAGTTTCTAAAACGCTGGGTTGAAAATACATCGCAAATAAACAAATTCGCTGCCATCCTTTGCGACGATTTGATGGTGTGTCTTCAATAATATCAGAAGCTTTTTCTTTGGCGTGAAATAGTAATGGATAGGGATCGAGTTGTAAAATCGCCGGTGGCTCTTCTGGTATAGAAATTATTAAATCTGTAAGTAGTAAAGAATGCGATCGCTTATCAAATAATGCCACTTCTGCAAATTTTCCCGCCCCTAGTTCAATCGGTCCTAATATTTTATAATCAAATTGTTCACCAAAAGGTTTTTTACTACTATCTTCTGGAATTATGTAAGTACGTTTACTAGGAAATCCTAGCCAGCTCAAAGGTAAATTAATAGGAAAACTCCACTGATGAGGTGCTACAAATACTTTGGCTTTGGGAAATTTTCTTGCAAAAGGACCAACAAAGATTTTATGTTCTAACCCAGAAATAGTCGGTAGTATAATATATTTAATATCCCCATGTTCTATTATTAACTCTTGTAATAATTTTAAACATTCTCCAGTAGGAGCGATCGGGGCATAAATTAACAAACCTCCTTCATAAAGCTTGACAACAGTCATGCGAATCGGTACAACCACATAAAAAATACCCTGAAGCTGATCAAATGTCCATATAGAATCTTTGATAACTTCATGACGGATAGTTTGCCGCTTACCATATGGATAAAGGGGCATAGCTAACCAAAAAGGCCACGAATAATCTTGTTCTGTTTTCAACCCCTGTGTGTTTCTAATAGTTTCAGTCACTGTCTGCTCCTTTAGTCTTTTATCAAATTGTTAAATTTTATGAATAAAAGAAAAAATTTTTCGTTTTTCTAGTATATACAGAATCATAAAAAAATACAATTACAATCTATACTTTTCTATACTTTAGAAAATAGCCCCAACAGAGAGAAGATGGTGCTCTTGTCAGAGCAGCATATTGTGAAGAGATATAGGCGAAAAATTAGCGATTCAATATACGTCAAAGCGAATATAGAAATATTAATCAATTTAATTAAAATATTAATATTAATAAATAATCTGATGAGATGTTTTTAAAAATTTTAGTAGCGGCGGCGAAAACACAAAATTTTATTTATTTATGTTTAATGTGTCTTTTCATTTTAATATGGGGGATGCCAGCTTCTATAAACTTTTCTCCAGTTTCGATAAAACCTAATTTTTCATAAAGTGATTTTATATACTCTTGGGCATGAATTAAAACTTCATGAATATTTTGAGCGGCAGCTATTTCAAGAGCTTTTTCTGTCATTTTTTTACCAATACCTTGCCTTCTAACATGAGGCAAGACAGCTAATCTTTCTATTTTAACTGTTTTTTCATCTATATTTCTAATTCTAGCAGTTGCCACTGGCTGTTTATCTAGATAGGCAATAATTTGTAGAGAAGTATCATCTAGCCCATCGAAATCTAGATTGCTAGGAATATTTTGCTCTAGTTGAAAAACAGTTTTTCTGATAATTTTAATATCAGCTATTTCTTGAGAAGAATCAGCGATTTTGATGACAAGATTATTCATTTATAATATTAAGATTGCCGCAGAAAAGTTAAAAGTTCTCGATTTACTGTATGGGGAGCTTCTTGTTGAATCCAGTGCCCACAGTTGGAAATAAATTTTAGTTTAAAAGGAGCGGCAATGAGTTTATCTAAACCTTCTGTGAGTTTTTGACTCAAAAAAGAATCTTCTTCACCCCATAATACAAGAGTAGGTACTTGTACTGGTTCAGGATTATGTCCCCATTGTGCAAGCCAATGAGAAGGTTGCATCAATTGACGATAATAATTTAATGCTGCTGCTAAGACTCCGGGTTTTTCGAGGGCTTGCTGATAAATTCGAGTTACTTCTGCGGTGAAAGCAGCTTGACGAATGGCAGTTTGACGAAATAAGTTTTTGACAAAATCAGTTAAATTTTGTTGAATTAACCACTCTGGAATTCCTGGTATTTGAAAAGCAAATACAAACCAACTACGACGAAGTTGATCGAAATTACTGACAATTTCTTGTAGAAAACGTTGCGGATGAGGGGCGTTTAAGATTGCTAGTTTATCTAAATAGTGAGGGAATTTCTGAGCAAGATGCCAAGCGATCGCACCTCCCCAATCGTGCCCGACTATATGAGCTTTAACATAACCCAAACTTGAAATCAAACCTTGGATATCTGCACTAAGAGTATCCAAATCATAGCCGCTTGCGGGTTTATCAGAATCATTATAACCGCGTAAATCTGGGACGACTACTTTAAAATAGCGAGCTAATGCTGGGATTTGGTAGCGCCAAGAATACCAGAATTCTGGAAATCCGTGTAGGAGGACAACCAGTTTTCCCTCTCCTTGGGTGACGCAGTGCAAGCGAATACGATTCGTTTCAATAAAATGATGTTGCCATTCTGTTTCTTCTAGGGGTGCCATTTGCTTAACACACTGCATCACTTACTTACTTATTAATAACGATTAGTTTATTTCTAGTTTATCATCTTACTACCCATTTGTTCAGTCCCGCTAACTGGTGTCATCTTCATTCACCTAGACACCAGCAACGGCAAAGAACAATGGTTTAACTTCTCTCACTTCAGCTCTCAAACTTTTTGAGCAAATGCTGGCAGGCATTCAGAGGGGTGGATTTGGTACTTAACCAAATTAGCCAACTCTTGCAGCTGAGCGATCGCTTCTGCCCCTTCTAACTTCATTAGCTCGCGCTCGTCCCGCATTTCTGTCCAAGTTATTCCATAATCCGATACCAGAAAGCGGATCAGGTGATTATCTCCGAGACTTACCATGAAAGAGGCGCTGTTCATTTGATTTCCACAAGTATAGCACGACGCGAGATACCCCCGTCGCTCCAACACGATCGCCAGAGCTTGAAGATTCATCACCAAGTCTTGGATAAATTCACGATGTTGAGCTGCTAGTCTGATAAACACGGTTGTCCTCCTATCACCACTCCTATGATTTTAGGGTGTTTTTTATCTTTTCTTAAGAATTCTACCGACTGTTGGCGCTGATGCCAAGATGATGGCCACTTTAACTAGACGGCCACAGGCCCTAAGCCAGAAGAATCCCGCACAGTAGCTATTATTCTTAGTTACTTCACCCCCAATTTAATTCTTTTAAATTTAGACTTCAGCCGGATTTAATCTTAATTCTTAATTGATTTTTTTGCTTACAAAGTATCAAATATAACAATTGCAGAGGCACTACCGATTATTTCGACATGAAATATTATGGAAAGTTCCGAGCTGTCCTCTTGTCTTTGCAGTTTCTTATCAAAGAGATTGAGAATTTATATAGGTTTTCAGCCGGAAAAACTGTCTAATTATTGAAGATTAGTCAATTTGCCACCAGCCGAGCCAAGGACCGACGAATAGAACAGTCACCCAGACTACGAGGAGAGTGCCAATGCCGATCCAGGTAATTCGAGTTGTCCATTTCATAAACAATTTTGACTGACTTTTAGTAATAGGCAGCCAGGGGAGGATAGTAGGTTCTTGACCGTAACGTTCTCCGAGGGCGGCTTTACGGCGTTTGGATTCACCCATAATTTCACGAAATATGAAAATTTATTCTCAGTTTGATGATAGCGCTTATATGAGGAGCGAGTTTTAATTCTTAACAAAATTAAAGCAATCTTTTTATTTTACTTAATTTTACTTAATTAGTGGATAGGGTGAAAAAAGGCAAGAGAGTTGAGAGTTTGAGAACGAGCCAGAGGGCGGAGAGAAGAGAGGAGTTGATGACCGTAACTGCGGTGGTGGATGCGGCTATCAAAGAGAGCAACAATACCAGAGCGATCGCGGATAGGGGCGATCGCGGCATGGAGTTGAGATAAAGCGACAGGGAGGAGATAAGAGCGGAACCAATCTTGACGTTGTTGTTTGTAATAAGCGACGCGAGCGGCGACGAGGGGGTGTTCAAGAGAAGGGATAGGGAGAGTAGCGATCGCCAACAACTGAGCAGAAGGGAGGAACCGATACTGCTCAAGCCAGAATTCCCAGCCGGTAACCAAAATACTATTTTCATCCAAACAAAGCTTTTCCACCTGTACTCTGGAGCCAAACTCAGCCGCCAGAAGCGAACCGATGCGAGACTTAAGAGGCACATCACCGACGAGGAGAACCATTAGACCCTTTCCTGAGGCATAGACAGACAACAGCCGACGAAATTCCTTTAGGAGAGCGCCTTCAAATTGAGGGGTATTAGGCAGAGGCAGCCCTTGGGGCAAATACAAATCAATAGTATCATGGTGGCGATCGGGGGAGAGTCTAACAGAAGTCATATCACCCAATCCCAGACGCGAGCGATAAGTTGCAGCCGAAGCCTCAAGATCCACAGTGCCAGCAAGCAACACCAGAGGTTGTTGTAGCCAAATTTCCCTCAATTGTGAAGACACTTCAACCGGACTACAATAAAGAGAAAACAGACCCTGACTGCGAGTCACTTCTGCCCAAACTATCGATGTATTTACTTGCCAGCGTTGCCAAAACCGTCCCCATGCTAGGGGAAGTGATTGATTGTAATCCGTATTAATAAGCATTGTAAAAAGACGTTTTAACTCTTCTTGCTCAGCGGCTTCCAGAGCATAACATTCGTAGCGATTAGCTGGATGTTGAAAAAGAGTCCGAGTCAATAAAACCCGTACATCTCGAATTGTCTCTGCAGCATCTGGGTAAACCTGCATCAATTCATACCAGTCTGCAGGTTGAAGACAAGCAGTAAACTGCTGATGTGCCCAATCTTCTAATTCATCCACTCCATCAATAATAGTAGGAATACCTGGAGGAAAAGCACCACCAGCCAAGAGCTTATCTGCCAGCCAAGCTTCGGGAGTAGTTAGAAATAGTCCCCGAAAATCATCTTTTGGCCAAGAAGAGCCTGAGAGAATTACCTTTGAGATTTGAAGCCATTGTTGCAGTTGAGGGATTTCCACCATCAGCAAACGCTGGAGTACTACTTCTGGGGCAACCAACAAAACTGGTTCCGACCACATTAGCAGAGGCATAAGATAACTCAACCGATAACGCCCGTGAGAGCTAGTAGAAGGAATACCAGTTTGCAGAAGAGTATTGCGTCCCAGACGTAAGGCCCGCGCCACAAAACGGGCTAATGTCAGGTGATGAGGCCATAAAGGCGCACCTGACGAGCGCAGGAAAGTACGCAATGAGTTGTGGACTTCTGCTTCAATCACGAATCGAGGGCGTTTCTCTTTATTGAAATTTTGTTTATGATTTTCATTTTGACACCAATAGCACGGGGAGGAAGAAGCTCTCTCCACCCATTAGTGATATAGTATAGATATCCCAAAAGCGGCGAAAAACCTGCTGCGGTGATTCTAGAAATCAAAGTAGGCTGGATGCTAGGCAATAACTAGGCAAGAATCCTCTAAATGCAGTTGGGGGAGTGTCAAAAGAATAGGTGGGCATTATGCGAGTAAAGCCCACCTATTAGCGGAGACAGAAATTTGTTTAACGGCGTCGGCTGCCAAAGCCACCACTACGACTACCAGAGAAGCTGCGTCCGGAACGTCCACTACCAAAACTACCAGAACCAGGTTGTACACGACTAGGGCGGGAGTAGTCAGATTGTTTCAAGGTGCTGGAGCCGAAACCTGAGCCGGTAGGTTTATTGCCAGTGGAGGGGCGTGCTAAGGGGCGATCGCTTGCAGGTTGATTAATACGTCCGCTAGTGCGCATTTGAGGGCGTCGCACTAATGGAGGGGGGGCTTGATAACGAGCTTGATAGCGCTCTATTGCTTCATCGTAAGTACTACCATAGCCACCATAACCTGTGAGAGTTATTCCTGGCTGATAAATTGGCGGCAAATAATAACGCGGGGTAAATAAGAAACTACCGAGCGCTTCTCCAGCCAGTGCTCCTGCAAACGGCGCCCAAAAACTTGATTCTTGACGGACGATAACTGTTTTTGGTTCTCCTGTTTGTGGAGCGGGCCTTGTTTCAGTGACGGTATGGACGTACTCTATTTTAAAATCTTCGCTCAAATAAAGCACAGATTTCCCGTTTTCTACCTTGAGGTAGGCTTTTTTACCTGCTTGAATTTCTTCATCGCTCAGTCTTGCCATTTGTAAATCTGTAGTCCGGTATACTCCAGGAGAGGCATTGAGAAGAAATAAGGAGTATTCGCCGCTTGCTTCGTCATAGATTGCTTGCTGGACGGGGTATTGTCCATCAGCTATTTTAGTTGCTTTTCCCGAGCTTATTGTTGTGCGCTCGCTTTGTTGAATATCCGCAGTATTGCTGCCACAGGCAACTGCACTCCAGCAAAGGGTAAATACCATTAATAAAGTAATCAATTTGCGAAACATAGTTTTTTATGCCTTTATAGTGGTATTAATTCTGGGAAATTTTGCAATAATTGTTCCTCAGTAAGTTGCTCTCCCAATTGAGCTGGCGAAAAATGTATACTGACGGCGCGTAACCTTCCCTTATAGTGTAAGTTTATCAGTGCTTTTAATCCTGCTGTCAGGCTGTCGAATTGGGAAAGATCTGTTTCCAGTGCTGGTTCTTTACCTTCAAAGGCAACAGTTATCATTACTACTAAATTTTCGGTGATGGGTAGGGATAGGGTTTCATCTGAAGAATAATTTTCACTACAATCAGGTTCGCTGAGATAGCGGGAAGCCGAATCAGTGAATAGGGAGTTATAGTAGTCGCTTGCTTCTCCTTCGTCTGTGAAGAAATCGCCTTCATTAGCTGCAGAGCGCCAGTATGTATCTAATTGTAGCAGATTTTGGCATATTTCGGCGAGTAATTCGCCCATGACATTCATATCTCCCTCTGCATCTATTGCTTTTCTGGCGGCGCGATTGAGTACTCCCAATAAAGGTGTTACTTCTTTACCTGCTAAATGAATAAACAAACGACAAACGACAATGCGATTGCGTCCAAGCATTTTGTTGAAGCGCTCGCCCCAAGAACTCATATTATTCCCTCTATAGTTAATTTTACTGGCTTTCCCAAGTATAGAACCCTCTTATAAAATCTACCACAGCATTTACGGATGGTAAGGAAAACTGTTGGGAAGCTGTTGATAAGCCGGGTACTGTTTTGTTGGGAAAGTTAATATTCATAAACCGTTTGCCAAAATTTGGATCGTGATAGATACTCAAACTGCGATCGCTGGAATTCAGTAGTATCACATGCAGAGGCGAGCGTAAGAAGCTTACTTGTTCTTGAGCCGGTGATAAAATCTTCGACCAATCGACTGCATTTACCTGATTTAAAGTTTGACTCATCACTGCACTCAATTGCTGCACCCTTCTTAGTTCTGGAATACTGAGGTGATTTGTTGCGTGAGCGCGCAGTTGCTTAACCAATGTAATAATATTTCTCTGAATAGCAGTTGCTTTTTCAAAAGGAAGAATTGCTACATAAGCTGTTGGAAATAATTGTTCGTCACTATCAATTCTAAATGTCAACACTGTTTGCCGATAGCCCACTGAAATACTAGGAGGCTGGTTAAAAGCCGGATATTGCTGAGAAATTTGATAATAAGCATTTGCTAAAGCTAAATTTGCCTCTTGTTCCAGGGGAGAATCAACAACAATCCTTACCGTTGGCGGTGTTTGATTAAAAAACTTTTTAGAATCTTCTGCACTTAGGCGATAAATCTGAGAGTGATCTCCATAGGGGCTGACATCCACCCAATCGCAAGTAATCCCCTCTGTTTTCAATCCAAACCGAGAAACGGCATAGAGTTTAGCGCCGGTTAAAGTTGCCCCGCTCAAATCAGCACCCACCCATTCAGCACGGATCAAATTTGCTTGTGTGAGATCCGCGTGAACTAAACTAGCGTTGAGTAAATTGCTATTGCTCAAGTCGGCTCCTATTAAGTTAGCGCCGCTCAACTTAGCATCGCTAAGATTTGCCCACTGTAAATTAGCGCCGCTGAGATCTGCCCAACGCAGGTTAGCACCACTGAGGTTAGCACCGCTGAGGTTAGCGCGGTTAAAGTTGACGTGTCTAAGTTCTGTGTTGCTGAGATTAGCCCCTGTAAGTTCTGCCCCGCTGAGATCAGTTTGGTTTAATTTGGCTTGTTCAAGATTAGCTCCTGTCAGGGAGGCGCCCCGTAAGTCAGCTTCGCTGAGGTTTGCTCCGCTGAGTATTGCCTGTCTAAGTTTGGACTCTCGCAGATCTGCTCCATTGAGGTTGGCCTCGACGAGATTAGCTCTGCTCAATTCAGCTCGGATTAACTCGGCGCGAATTAGGGAGGCTTGAATCATTTCGGCGTCACTGAGGTTAGCCCGTACCAAGTTAGCTACATTGAGAACAGCCCCGTTTAAGTTTGCCCTACTGAGATTAGCACCGCTTAGGCGAGTGACGTTGAGTTTTGCCCCTGCCAGATTGGCGCCGCTCAAGTTAGCGCCACTGAGATTAGCGATACTTAGGATCGCGTTACTCAGATTGACACCACTGAGGTTGACTCTGCTAAGGTTAACCTCACACAGGTTCACACCGGCAAAGTCTCTTTCTCCTGCTGCATATCTTTTTAGGAGTTCCTCAACTTCCATGCCTATTTACCGTGCCTTTTATAGTTAAAATTCGCGTAGCCATAAGAAAGTTATTTATTAGTATTAGAATTCAAGTTCAAACCTTTTATAAAACTGAGGATTACACTGGCGGGTGGAAGGGCGATTTGTTGGGTTTCGTCGTTAGCTGAAATTGGCAAAAGTAAGTCGCCGAATTCTTCTTCGGTTAGCATACGTTTGCCAAAGCTTTTATTGTGGTGTAGATCTAGAGTGCGATTGCCGGAGTTTGTTAAAACAGTAAGAGTTGGAGATTGAAAAAATTTTTCTCGTTTGACTAATTTAGAGAAGGTTTCAGATTTTTTAATTTCATCGATTTTTTCTAGGGTTTGATTGAGAATATTAGCGACTTCTGGTGATTCGATCATTTGTACCAAATGGACGATTTTTTCTTGAGCAATAGCAGCATCTTGAAAGGGGAGGATAGCGACATAAGCAGTGGAAAATAAACGGGTGTCGCTACCTACTCGGAAAGTGAGGATGGTTCGTCGTCCGATGACTTCGATATTGGGAGGATGGCTCATGCCAGTAGAGCAGCGGTGAGCGATTTGATGGTAGGCGACAGCAAGAGCAAGGTGAGCGTCTGGATTGAGGGTAGCATCGACAATAATCCGAACTGTGGGCAGGGTTTGATTGAAGAATTTTTTTGACTCTTCGGGGGTAAGACGGTAGATTTGAGAGCGATCGCCATTTGGGCTTAAATCCACCCACTCACACGTCAAGCCTTCAGTTTTCAGCCCGAAACGCAAAACCGCATGCAGTTTAGCACCGGTTAGAGTAGCACCGGATAAATCCGCTCCCATCCAATCGACTTCAATCAAATTTGATTGCGTCAGATCCGAATAAACAAGGCTGGTATTTATCATATTGGCCCCTGACAAGTCAGCCCCTCGCAAATTGGCGCCACTCAATTTAGTTTCGCTCAAGTCTGCCCATCTGAGAGTGCTACCGCTTAAATCAGCCCATCGCAGGTTAGCTCCGCTTAAATCTGCTGCTACAAGTTTAGCTTGGGAGAGGTTAGCACGTCTGAGTTCTGCGTTTCTCAAGTTAGCCCCGGTTAGATCTGCTCCTCTTAAGTCAGTTTCTCTCAAGGTTGCCCGTTCTAAGTTAGCGCCTCTGAGAGAAGCATTTCTGAGATCGGCTTCGCTCAAATTAGCACCTGCTAAATTGGCTTGTCTAAGTTTTGCTTCTCGCAAAGAAGCTCCATTGAGGTTAGCTTCGCTGAGATTGGCTCTGCTTAGTTCAACACGAATCAGTTCTGCCCGAATCAGAGCTGCTTGAGTCAGTTCAGCATCGCTGAGATCGGCTCGAATAAGATTAGCAACATTGAGATCTGCCCCGCTGAGGTTAGCCTGACTGAGATTGGCGCCATTGAGTTTGGCAACGTTGAGTTTGGCATGGCTGAGGTTAGCCTGACTTAGATTGGCACCCCCTAAATTAGCAATACTTAGGTTGGCCTGACTCAAATTGGCCCCGCTGAGGTTGACTCGGCTGAGGTTAGCTTCGCAGAGGTTGACAGCAGTAAAGTCTCTGACTCCTGCTGCATATTTTTTGATCAGTTCCTCGGTTTCCATCGGGGGTTCCCTTTTCAACATCCCGACTTTACAGTCATAGGACTGGGCATTACCATGCTAGCGTCTAGACAAAAAATTAAGACAAATCGCTAAGAGAAGGGAAGAGTGGATGAATATCGGTATTGTCGGACTGGGGCTGATTGGCGGCTCGCTGGGGCTGGATTTGCGTAGGCAAGGCTATCGGGTTTTGGGGCTAAGTCGCCGCCCAGAAACTTGCCGTGCAGCGATCGCACGTGGAGTTGTAGACGATGCAGATGTTAACTTTACCCTGATGGCTAAAGCTAAGGTGATATTTATTTGCACGCCGCTATCTGCGATTTTACCAACTGTTGAGCAACTAATTCCGTTTCTGGCTGCTGACACTGTTTTGACAGATGTGGGTTCGGTAAAAACTCCTGTGGTAGAAGCCATCACCCCTCTTTGGCACAACTTTGTAGGGGGTCATCCGATGGCGGGCAAGACTGAAAGCGGGCTTGATGCCGCCCAAGCTAATCTGTTTTTGGGCCAACCTTATGTAATTACCCCCCTGGCAACGACGCCTGTGACTGCGGTTGAAAGCGTCGAGTTTTTGGTTAAAGCCCTTGGTGCTAAATTATACCACTGTTCCCCGCAAGCTCACGATCGCGCTGTTGCTTGGATTTCTCACCTGCCGGTAATGGTAAGCGCTGCTTTGATTTCTGCCTGTATGAGTGAATCTAATCCCCTAGTGTTATCTTTGGCCCAACATATAGCCAGTAGTGGCTTTCGAGATACCAGTCGTGTCGGCGGCGGTAATCCTGAATTAGGAGTTATGATGGCTCGCTACAATCGTCAGGAATTACTACGTACTCTCAAAAGCTACCGTCAGCAACTGGATTTTTTTATCGATTGCATTGAGAAAGAAGAATGGGGCGTTTTAGAAGAAAAGCTAATGCAGACTCAACAGGCACGTCCTGATTTTCTAGATTCCTAATTAAAATTATTTATAATATAAACAGGTGATTAATTTCATTATTCTGCAAGGGAAAAAGCGATCGCTCTTGGCAACACTTGTGGGAACGAAGGGAAAGAATTTTCACGTCATTGCAAAAAGGTTGACACGAGAAAGTCATACCAAAAATGTAATCTAATATCAACTCTCAATCACAACTGCAAACGGTAAGAGGTGAGAAAATGCAAATACAACCACAGGACATAAAGACTAATCGCGGGCAAGGAAATGGCCATTTCAACTGGCAAAAGCCTGCTAGCTATTTGTCAATGCTACTCCTGGGTGCAGGCATCACCTTATCAGGCAGCTACTTTCTTTCGCAAAAACCCCTCTCATCTCAAACGCCTTTAGGAGAAACGCCTGTAGCGCAAACAGCGCCAACACTGCAAACCAGATTGCCGATAAGCAGTGAATCTAACTTTATTATTGACGTGGTTGAGAGAGTAGGACCAGCGGTGGTGCGAATTGATTCTTCGCGAACGGTAACATCGCGGGTGCCGGATGTTTTTAATAGTCCGTTTTTCCGGGAATTTTTCGGTCCTGTTTTCCCTTTGCCACCTTCACAGCGGATAGAGCGGGGAAGTGGTTCAGGATTTATTATCAGTCCGAACGGTGAAATTCTCACTAATGCTCACGTAGTTGATGGTGCAGATACAGTAACGGTAACCCTCAAGGATGGACGCAATTTTCAGGGTAAGGTGTTAGGCACCGATCCGCTAACGGATGTAGCAGTGGTGAAGATTGAGGCTAGCAATTTACCAACGGTAGTGTTGGGGGATTCGGATAAATTGCAACCGGGAGAATGGGCGATCGCGATCGGTAATCCCCTGGGTTTAGATAATACCGTTACAGTAGGGATTATCAGTGCCACAGGTCGTTCTAGCTCACAGATTGGCGTTCCCGATAAGCGCGTTAGCTTTATTCAAACCGATGCCGCCATCAATCCTGGCAATTCGGGAGGTCCCCTGTTGAATCAGCGCGGCGAAGTTATCGGTATGAATACGGCAATTATTCAAGGTGCCCAAGGGCTGGGCTTTGCTATTCCCATTAACAGAGCGCAAGATATCGCCGCACAACTGATAGCTAAAGGCAGGGTGGAACATCCTTATCTGGGTATTCAGATGGCGACTCTCACCCCGGAACTCAAGCGTAATATCAACAGTAATCCCAATAGTGGCATTACTGTAGATGAGGATAAAGGTGTCTTGATTGTTAAAGTCATGCCGGATTCGCCAGCTGCTAAAGCAGGGTTGCGAGCTGGTGATGTCATCAAGCAAATTAATGGTAAGGAGATGACTGATGCCAGCACTGTACAGCAAACCGTAGAAAAAGGGCGAGTCGGTAGTGAATTGCAAATATCTCTCCGCCGCAATGGCCAAGATCTCCGTATTGCTGTGCGTCCGGGGGCTTTTCCGGTGCAGCAGTCTCGTCGAAACAATTAATCTTGCACTAGCATAATTTGTTGTTTTTGAGGGGCAATCCAGCGGGGGATTGCTCTATTTTTGTTTAAATGCCAGAATTCGGTGTAAACTTACTTAATGTTATAGTAATTTTCTACTTGAGGTAGAAATCGCCTCTGGAAGGGCGAGCGCATGCATGTGAGTTAGTGGCGCAGTCAATCTAAAAACTGTCTCACTCTCTTTTTTCACCTATTGGCAAAAAATTAATGATTACAAGTGCATCTGATGAACTTTTTTTTCACTCAAACTAAAGTTACAGCTTTCATCGCTGCTCTTGTTTTAGTCTCTATTTTAGGATATATTGATTTGATGGCTCTGCCTGCTATTGCCTTGTCAGTTTTTTATTTAATTCCTATTTTTCAGAGTACTTGGTTTGTAGGTAAACAAGCTGGATTTTTTACCGCTTTTGTTAGTGCGATCACTTTTTATTTCGCTAACTCTTCCATTTGGAATTCAGGACAAAATTTTATATTTTTTGCTACCTTTGTATATTTGCTTGACTACATAAAAAAACTTAGGATAGAAAAACAAAAAATGGCAAAAACAGATTTTTTAACTGGTTTAGCAAATAGCAGTTTATTTTTTGAATTTGCTGATTTAGAAATAAAAAGAGCAAGCCGATTTAAATATCAGTTAACTATAGCTTATATAGACATCGACAATTTTAAGCTAGTCAACGAAAAGTTGGGATACCAAATAGGTAACCTACTTTTAAATGAAGTAGCCACTACATTGAAAGCAACTTTAAGAATGACGGATGTCATTGCCAGACTCGGAGGTGATGAATTTGCTATCTTACTGTCAGAAACAGGTTACGATCCTGCAAAAATAGTTCTCAATCGAGTTCAAAGTAAACTTTCAGAAGCTGTTGCTGCTCAAGATTGGAATGTAACATTCAGTATAGCTGCAGTAACCTTCATTAAACCTCCCAATTCAGTTGAAGAAATGATAGAAAGAGCGAATAATTTAATGTATTTTATCAAGCACAACGGCAAGAATATGCTTAAGCACGAGCGTTTCGGCGAGCCGCCAGAAAGTGGCATTGAAAATGTTACTCAGTTTAAATGAGAATTTGATATTTTTCCACAGCCAAACGGTAAAGAGGGCGCCAAACTGCTCGATTTGTCAGCACTACCAGAGACGACATAACAATTGTAGCAGCCAACAGTAAAGAAAAATTACCAGTTTCAGTTGCTAGAGAGATGGTTTCTCCCAAACCGGGAGTAGTAATAGTTTTGCCTTGAAATTGGACATACTCGCTGACGATACTAGAATTCCAAGCCCCGCCTACAGCCGTAATAATACCCGTAATCAAATAGGGAAAAATTCCCGGCAAAATTAATGTGCGCCAGCGTTGTATAAGGGAGAGTTTATAAACCTCAGCGGCTTCAAAAAGTTCCGAGGGAATGGCTTGAGCGCCAGCAATGACATTAAACAGCAAATACCACATAGTACCCAGCATCATCAATGCCACTGAGCCGATTTGTAAGCCGCCGCCAATCTGAGTTAAAAACAATAGTAAAATAGGAAATAGAGCCGTTGCAGGTACGGAAGCGGCTATTTGCACCAGGGGTTGCAAAAGCTGAGCTAAACGGGGATTGCGACCGATCGCTACTCCTACGGGTACTGTCCACAGTAGTGATAAAACTAAAGCGGTTAGTACGCGCAAGGAGGTAAAAATTGCGCCGGTGAAAACTTTTTGCCAGTCAGCCCATCCTAAAAGGCGTAGCAACATCAGGGCTTCCCAAGTGCCCCAGAGAATAATCAGGGCAAATCCGCTGGCAAACAGCCATTTAAGCCATTGTAGGAATGGAGGGCGAGTTTCTGTTTCTGCAAAGGTAAGGGGTGGAGCAAATGTTTTGGCGAGATTTGTATCGAAACTTTCGCGCAGACTTTGTAGCCTTGATGTGAGTATCCTCAAAGTGGGCGATCGCCTTATAAAATCTAGCACAATCGAGCGGGGTACATTTTGGGATTCTACTGTTTCTACTTTAAATTTTTCCACCCAGGCAATCAAAGGTTGCCATACTAAAAAATCAATAATTACGATTACGCCTATCAAAACTACTAAGCCCCATAAAATTGCCTGCAAATCTCCTTCCTCTGAAGCTTTTGCTAAAAACGAGCCTAACCCAGGCAATTTAAATTGTTTGTCACCCAAAGTAAAAGATTCAATAGCAATTAGAAAAAACCAACCCCCTGCCACCGACATGACGCTATTCCATACTAAGCCTATTGCTCCTGATGGCAGTTCTAAATTCCAAAACCTTTGCCATGCATTCAAGTGGTATACTTTTGCTGCTTCTCTCAATTCCCGCGGAATTCCAATTAGGGATTGATAGAAACTAAATGTCATGTTCCAAACCATGCCTGTAAAAATTAGCACTATTGCTGCTAATTCTACTCCTATCCGCTGCCCAGGAAATAGGGTAATTAGTGCTAAAACTACTCCTGGCAAAAATGATAAAACTGGTATTGACTGTAATATATCTAACAGGGGAATTAAAATTACAGCAGCTAGGCTATATTTGTAAGCAACGTAGGCATAAATTATAGTAAACCCCAGCGATAATAAATAAGCTATGCCCAGGCGCAAAAGTGTTTGGGCTGTATAATCTGGTAATACGTTTATGCTGGTTTCAATGACGATATTGGGATTGTATGCCCCACTAAATTGAGAGGCTGTTTTGATAATCGCAACGATTAGTGATAAGACTGCAAAAATTAGTAATGCATCAGGTAAAGTCCAAGTTTTTCTTTCTATGGTTTTGTTTGCTGGAGTTAGGGGACGATTCATTTTTTATTATTTTTCCACTCTACTACAAAAATTTTCCTCTCCATTTATAAAAAAAATAATGGTAGTATTAGTATTAATTTTATTTAAGACGAAAGTATTTAACTGGTGGAAGCTGTCACAGTTTCAGATTGAATGTTCTCTAAGAAAATTTCTCCTGACGGTTCATCGTAGCCATAGATTTCAGCATAGCGCCCCCATTCAATTGCTGTATTGAGTTGGCGCTTTGCTTCTTCAGTACTGAAGTGAGCTTCTAATATATCGAGAATCAATTCTTCGGGAATACGTTGATTTCGCTTAGCTAGTAGGAGACGATGAATTTGCTGGACGATGCGAATGTTATTAAGAATTTGGGTGCGGATAATTTGTTTGCGATCGTCTATTTCTCCGGCAATAAATTGCTTGCCGATATCTGTTAAGGTAATATCTCCTTCTTTAAGGGCTACTAAATTCATCAGTTTTGCTCCTTCTACGATGGGCAGCATTTCATCGACTTCTAGGAGCAGTTCTTGAGCTAGACGGTACAAATCTCCTTGCCGCTCCTCTAAGAGTTCCAGAAAACCTGCGATCGCGCCGATTCGTACGGGGGGGAGAGATTGATATTTAGGGGGTGGTTCAGGAGTGCTAGGCTGAGAAGTGGGTACAGATATTGTTTCTTCGAGAGACGGTTTAGTGAGGATTTGATAAACTCGGTCTACGAGTTCTTGAAATTGTGGACTTTTGCGCTCGCGATAGTGGGGCAGAGTCACAGAAATATCGGCGCGGATTCGCCCTGGATTCCTACCGATAACCACAATTCTATCTGCCAGGATAACTGCCTCTTCAATCCCGTGGGTAACGATTAAAATCGACTGAGTAGGAATACGGCGATCTAACCACAAATCTAATAACTCAAACCGCAGGTTTTCTGCCGTCAGCACATCCAGAGCAGAAAACGGTTCATCCATACAAAGTAGTTCTGGCTCTACGGCTAGAGCTCTGGCAAATCCCACGCGCTGACGCATGCCGCCGGAAAGTTCTTTCGGGTAGGCATTTTCAAACCCATCCAAACCGATAATATCAATGATATGCAATGCTTTTTGACGGCGTTGCTCTGGCGGTTCTCCTTTTGCTTTTAAACCCAGTTCAACATTTTCTAGTACCGTCAGCCAGGGATAAAGGGCAAAATTTTGAAAGACAATCGCCACCCCTGGATTTAATCCTTTAAGAGGGCGATTGCGGTAGAAAACTTGCCCTTCTGTAGGGGGTACCAAACCTGCAATGATACGCATCAAAGTAGACTTCCCTGAGCCAGAAGGTCCAAGTAAAGCGACAATCTGACCTGGAATTAGTTCTAAATTGATGTTATCGAGGATAATGATTTGCTGACCATTAGGTTGTTTGTAAGATTTGCTCACGCCTTGAAGGGCGATTAAACTTTCGGTTGCTACTTTGACGACCACACTTCCCCCCTATAAGCCTCAAGTATGAAAAGTGTAAAAGTGCTATCAACCTTTGGTTCAGGCAGTTCCAAAGTTAAATTTCCCTACGGAAACTAGATTGAGGAGCGGCTTGTCCCTTTATCGAGGCATTTTCTGCACCTCGAAGAGTATAGCATGTATGAGGAGCTTGTCAAATGTAGGCGAGATAGCAAATTCAGGAATTAGTCTGGGGGAGTGCTGTGGGGGAAAAGGTAGGCGATCGCAGCCCATCCAGAGAAAACCAGCAGACTTACTAAAAACGCAGAAACAAGCATTTCAGTCACTGTGAGATAGCTAAAAGCTGACATAAGTACTTTTAGCTTAGAGGTAGGGTGTGTCGTTAGCGTTGCTGACTTATGACAATTTTGACAAACCCGTATTAAGCCAAAGGCAGATAAAATCGAAACGTGCTGCCTACGCCCAACTGACTTTCTACCTGAATTTGACCTCCTTGCAATTCTACCAAGCGACGAGAAATAGCCAAACCCAAACCGCTGCCGCCAGAATCTCGCGCTCGCGTTCTATCTGCTCGCCAGAAGCGCTCAAACACGTGGGGTAAATCTTCGGGAGCGATTCCGGTGCCTGTATCTGTCACTGCTACCCATAGTTTATCAGCTTCGGTTGTAGCCTTGACGACAATTGAACCATGATCAGTATAGCGCAGGGCGTTGCCGAGCAAGTTAATCAGTATCTGCTCGGTGCGATCGATATCAGCTAGTACCAGAGGCAATTGTGGTGGACAGTCTAATTTCAAAACTGGCCCATTTTCAAGTATCTGATCGGAAAATTTTTCCACTAAAGATTCTAACAAAGGACGCAGGTTGACTGGCTGGAGATTAATTGGCAAATGCCCTGCTTCTGCTTTAGAAAGTTCTTGCAATTCATTTACCAAACGTTCCAGACGCCTAGTTTCTTTTACCAACCGCAAATAAATTTCTGTAGAAGCTTCAATTCTGCCGTCGGCGAGTTCTTCCAAATAGCCCCGCATGACAGTGAGAGGGGTGCGTAGTTCATGACTCAAGTCACCAATCAGTTGTCGGCGGCGATGTTCTACATCTTCGATACTAGCTGCCATGCGGTTGAAACTTTTGCCAAGACGATTAAGTTCTGGAATTTCCAAAGTTGGCATTCGCTCATCCATTTTTCCAGAGGCAAACTTTTGGGTGATTTGTTCCATCTGCATTAAAGGCTGGGCGATGCGTTTTGCCACTAAATAACTCAAGCCTCCCGCAGCCGTTGTACCTACAACTACTGCCCAGAAAGTGGTGCGATTCCAAACTGTTTCAAAGCCGCGAACTATTTCCGTGCGTGCATAGCGTAGGGTAAAACCTGGTCCTTCGAGTTTTTCGAGATGGCTAACAAACATGCGAGGGGAGGAAATTTTTCCGGTGACGACGAGACTGCCGACTCCCACTAACATTACGAGTAAGTGGGATAAAAATAAGCGCGCTCGCAACCCTAGTTTAGCCACTGGCGTTTCGCTGAGAAGCCTGCAAAATTGCTACTATAATTTTGCCATTAATTAGAAAATTGGGGTAAATTTTCAGAAAATCTGCCTGAGCGCAACCATTCTTCTAACTGTGGGGGAGCTTTTACTTGATTGAGTTTTTCTTTGAGGAGCGCTCCTTCGAGAATTTCTTGTTGCAGTAAAGTTTCTGCTATCTCTTGTAATAATTCCCGATTGTGAGAAAGAATCAAAAGCGCCATTTGGTGTGCGGTATCGATGATAGCTTTCACCTGTCGGTCAATTTCTTCTGCCACTTTGGGGCTTACTAGACGCCGAGGGCTTGTAAAACTATCGAGAAATTCTTGTTGGATTTTCTCAAAAGCGATCGGTCCTAATTCGTCACTCATGCCGTACAAAGTTACCGCTCTTTCTGCTAGTTCTGTTGCTTTCTGAATGTCATCGAGCGCTCCTGTCGATACTTTGTTAAAAACTATTTCTTCTGCAGCTCGTCCACTCAGAAGTGTTGCAATTCTTCCGCGAATTTCATCTTCTAACATCAAAAAGCGATCTTCTTCTGGCAGTTGCAGTGTGTAGCCCAGTGTTCCCACTCCTCGTGGCACGATCGAGATTTTTTCGACTTGGTTTGCTCCCGGCATCAAAGTAGAAACCAGTGCGTGCCCGACTTCGTGATAAGCGACTGTTTTTTTCTCGGTTTCGTTGAGAACGCGGGATTTTTTCTCCAGCCCTGCTACTACCCGCTCGATCGCTTCGTTGAAGTCTGCCATCGTCACTGCTGAGCGATTTTTGCGTGCTGCTAGTAAAGCCGCTTCATTGACAAGATTTGCTAAATCTGCGCCTGCAAAACCGGGAGTGCGAGCAGCTAATTTTTGTAAATCAACTTCTTCAGAAAGCTTGACATTTTTGGCATGCACACGTAAAATTGCTTCCCGACCAATTTTATCAGGGCGAGCAATCGAAATTTGTCGGTCAAAACGTCCGGGACGACGAAGGGCGGGATCGAGAACTTCGGGACGGTTGGTAGCGGCAACGATAATTACGCCAGTATTAGTATCAAACCCGTCCATTTCTGTAAGCAATTGGTTAAGGGTTTGTTCACGTTCGTCGTTACTGCCGCTGAAGGGATTAGCACCTCCCCGCAATTTACCGAGGGCATCTAATTCGTCAATAAAAACTATACAGGGAGCTTGTTGTTTGGCTTGCTCGAATAAATCTCGAACTCTGGCTGCTCCTACGCCAACAAATAGTTCGATAAATTCTGAGCCGGAAATACTAAAGAAGGGAACACTGGCTTCGCCGGCGATCGCTTTTGCTAAAAGGGTTTTGCCCGTGCCTGGAGGACCTATGAGTAAAACGCCTTTGGGAATTTTTGCTCCCAAGCGCGTGTATTTTTCGGTATTTTTGAGAAAATCGATAATTTCTTCGAGTTCGGCTTTGGCTTCGTCAACTCCTGCGACATCTTCAAATTTTACTCCCGTACTGCCTTGGTAATAAATGCGGGCTTTGCTTTTTCCTACTGTCAGTGCCGCTGCTCCTCCTCCTTGAGCACGGCTTAACAGCCATCCCCAAATACCGAAAAAAATCAGGGGCGGTACAATCCAACTCAAAAATGTGAAAATCCAGCCGTTATTGTCTGGCGGTAATGCGGAAAATTTTACATCGTGCGCACGGAGAATTTTTGGCAATTCAACGTCGATGTTTACAGGAATAGTAACGAAAACGCGTTCGTTTTTATTTTTCGCATCTGGCTCTGGCTTTAGTACATATTCTATCCTGTCTTTGCCGAGAATAGCTTTTTCAACTTTTCCTGCTTCTACTTGTTTTATAAAATCGCTGTAAGCCATTTCTTGCGAGGGAGAGCTAAAAAAAGGAATTATTCCTAAATTAAAAATTAAAAATGTTATTATAAAAAGCAATAATCCTTTTCCTATTCTTTGAAAAATTGGAAAATTTTTCAATTGGTTATTATCATTTTCAAGCGACATAAAAAGCCCTCCTACGGCAGGGGAAATTTATTGCCTAGCGATCGCTATTATAATATGAGTAGTTTTCCAGCCAGGAGAAAAATTAGCTATTTATATTCATGTAGGCTGGAGAACGTACTTTGCTTAAACCTCCCTCCAATCTTATTTTAAAGAGTTTTGCCAGAAAAAATCGAGAGCAGGTATAAGCCTGCTCTCCAGTTGCAAACGCAGATGGGATGCGGTGATCAAGAACGAGGAGCGTCTTGCAATTCCCCAGGACGTACGGATATGATCTCAATGCGCTCGCCCCGTTGAACTTTAAATTTCAAAGGCTGACCGATGCGACTCATTTCTACTATACTCTGTAGTTTCTCAGCAGAAGTCACGGGTTGTCCATCTATTTCTAAAATCACGTCGCCGCGACGCAAGCCAGCGGCAGCAGCCGGGCTGTTGGGAATTACTTGTAGAGTCAATACCCCGTTAACTTCCGGGATTGTAAAGGGGGAATTGGGGTCGCTATTAGACTCTTTCGCCAACTCTGGCGTAAGTGTCGTCATGCGAATGCCAATGTAGGGGTGAGGGATTTTTTCGCCCCGCGCTAATTTATCTTTAATCGACTTAGCTTTATCAATAGGAATGGCAAATCCAATTCCTTGAGCTTCGGCGCGAATGGCTGTGTTGATGCCGATCACTTCGCCCCGCTCATTGACGAGTGGTCCACCGGAATTGCCTGGGTTGATAGCGGCATCAGTTTGGATGAAGTCGAGACGCTTATCAGGAATGCCTACTTGAGCGCTAGAACGGTTGAGAGTGCTAATAATTCCCAGGGTGACGGTATTATCCAAACCGAGAGGATTGCCAACTGCGATCGCCCAGTCGCCGACTTTCAAATCACTAGAATTTCCCAAAGGTGCGATCGGCAAATTTTGCCCGTCGATTTTCACCACCGCCAAGTCTGAGAGTTCGTCAATCCCCCGCACTTCCCCTTTAAACCTGCGCCCGTCTCTTAGCGTCACTGTCACCGTATCCGCACCGCTGACTACGTGAGCATTGGTGAGAATAATGCCATTACTGTCAATGATGAAACCTGAACCTTGCCCCCGTTGGTGATATTCCTTCGGCATCCTCGGAAACAAATCTTCTCCGAAAAAGCCGCGGAAGAAAGGATCGTCAAAAAACGGATCGGGGGTATTATCAACGATAGTACGCTCAGTATCGATTCGCACCACAGCAGGTCCGACGCGATTTACGGCAGCGGCGACAAAACTACGACTGTCGGATTGCGGTTTGGGAATGCTAGCAACAGCCGGCTGAGCCGTAGTTATTTGAGATAAAGATGAAAGCTTGGGAAGTAATAAGTTAGGAAATGCGTGCAAAGCTGTTACAGTTAAGGCTACACTCAACACCACAGTCAGAGCGTGGCTGCCGAGATGCCGCCAAGGATTGAGGTTTTTTTCGGAATCTGACATCGTTTTCTCCTCGACAAGCTTAATTTTTATCCAATATTTTGATTTTTGATGATTTTGTTACCGCTGAGCAAGTCGTCAATCAGCGGCATCACAAAAGCTAAAATCAAAATAATTATAAAATCGCTAATTGTTGAGCGTTTTTGCAGAGATTCGAGCAGGGATAGGAGTGACTCTTGTAATTGAAAAGCTATTATTCCCAAACCAGCTATACAAAGTGAGATAAATAAGTAAGTAAAAATTATTTCGTTTAGAATTGATGAGTGAGGTTGACGATTGGGGGAGGATGTTTGTAGCGTTGGCATAGGCTATCCCTCCTCTGAGCGCTCACGCGGGTAATTGACAGCGGAATTTTAGTGAGAAATTATGTTTACTTTGTAAGCTCTTTCCAAGCTGCTTGTAGGGCGCGTTGAAATTTGTCTGTTAAGCTTTGCCAATGAGAAAGGAGGAAATTAGTAGCTTTTGGCAAAGAATTTGAAGCGTTGCCTTCTTGTTTAATTTTAACACGGATAACTTGGGATTTGCCCTGGGGAGAAAACAAAGATTTAAAGCGCTCGCTTACAGTTTTGACAAGATTCTCAACAGTTCGGGATGTTGCACTCAAAAAGCTTTGCAATCCTTGAGATTCCTTCTCAAACCGAGAAAGCTGCGCTCCCTCTTTTACAACAACTGCTTCTGCATCTATGACTTCCACATCCTCTGGATACAGCACGGCTCGTCCGCCAAAAGGAGCTGCCATATTTCCCCCGATAATATAAGCAGCAATATTGCCAGTATTCCAGTCAAATAGGAAATCTTCTACCCAGCCTAGGCGCTCACCTTGGGGAGAAAAAATACCCATATGGTAAAGTTCGTGCAGGCGCTCGAAATCCGATTCTATGGCATCTGGTAGCCTAATATACCCGCGAGAGTCGGCTATATAGTTCACCTTTCCGCTATCGTCAACCCACACTCTTTGCACGGCTTGAAAGCTGCGAATTACTTTAGTCATTACTATTCACCTCGGTTCATGAAAAGTACTTATATTTTTATTTAATATATTGTTAAAAGTTCTAAACATTAAGCAGCTTTTTTGATTAATTTATAAGTGCTGAGTAAGAAGTGCTGAGGTTAAGAAAGTATTTATTGTTAACTCAGCACTTTCCTTACTCGATACTGTATTATCGGTGTTCAACGAAATCGGCATCAATAACGTCATTGTTGCCTCCAGAGTTGGGATCGCTAGCGTGAGCTTTCCCATTGGAGGAAGTACCGCCAGCTTGTGCGTAGATAGCGCTGCCAATTTGCATCATGGCTTGCTGCAAGTCATTGGTAAGAGATTTGATGCGATCGCTGTTTTCCGTACCCATAGCATCACGTAACTCTTTAATCAGCCCTTCTACCCGAGAACGCTCGCCTTTGGGTACGCGTTCGCCCAACTCCCGCAGCTGTTTCTCAGATTGATAAATAATCGAGTCTGCCATATTCTTGGCGTCAATAAGTTCGCGACGCTTGCGATCGCTTTCCGCATATTTCTCGGCTTCAGCAACCATTCTTTCCACATCTGGCTTATCGAGAGTCGAAGCCCCCGTAATAGTAATCGACTGTTGCTTACCTGTTGCTTTATCTTGAGCCGAGACAGACAGAATCCCATTGGCATCGATATCAAAAGTCACTTCAATTTGCGGCACCCCTCTTGGCGCTGGCGGAATCCCGTCTAAGTGGAAAGTTCCAAGACTCTTGTTATCAGCCGCCATTTCTCGCTCACCTTGGAGCACGTGAATTTCCACGCTCGTTTGCCCATCTGTAGCCGTCGAGAAAATCTCTGATTTTTTGACGGGAATTGTCGTATTGCGAGGAATAATTTTTGTCATCACGCCGCCGAGGGTTTCCACCCCCAGAGATAGGGGCGTCACATCCAATAGCAAAATATCCTTGACTTCCCCTGAAAGTACACCAGCTTGAATAGCAGCACCTACGGCTACGACTTCATCCGGATTTACACCTTGGCAAGGTTCTTTACCAATCAGGCGCTTCACCAGTTGCTGCACAGCAGGAATCCGAGTTGAACCGCCGACGAGTACGACTTCATCTATATCGGCAGCCGTGAGTTTGGCATCTTGCAGGGCTTGTTCTACCGGAGCACGACAGCGAGCGAGTAAATCCGAACAGAGCGATTCAAATTGCGCCCGTGTCAGGGTCATTTCCAGATGTTTTGGTCCAGTTTGCGTAGCGGTAATGAAAGGTAGATTGATAGTCGTTTGAGTAGTGCTAGAGAGTTCGATTTTAGCTTTTTCTGCCGCTTCCGTAAGCCGCTGCAAAGCTTGCTTATCTTTTCGCAAGTCAATTCCTTCATTGCGTTTGAATTCTTCCGCCAGCCAATCGACTATCTTTTTGTCGAAGTCGTCACCGCCGAGGTGGGTATCTCCGCTGGTGGCTTTGACTTCAAATACGCCGTCGCCGACTTCGAGAATGGATACGTCAAATGTGCCGCCGCCTAAGTCAAAGACGAGGATTGTTTGATTTTTCTTTTTATCTAAACCGTAGGCAAGGGAAGCGGCAGTTGGTTCGTTGATGATGCGGAGAACTTCTAAACCAGCGATTTTACCAGCGTCTTTAGTGGCTTGGCGCTGAGAGTCGTTGAAGTACGCTGGAACGGTGATTACGGCTTGGGTGACTTTTTCGCCTAGATACTTGCTGGCGTCTTCAACAAGTTTGCGTAAAACTTGAGCGGAAATTTCTTCTGGGGCGAATTGTTTGCCTGCGGCAGGGCAGTCGAGCTTGACGTTGCCTTTGCTGTCGCGCAGTACTTTGTAGGAAACTTCTGTGGCTTCGTGGGTGATTTCTTCGTACTTGCGCCCGATAAAGCGTTTGACGGAGTAGAAGGTATTTTCTGGATTCATTATTGCTTGGCGCTTGGCGATTTGACCTACTAAGCGATCGCCATTTTTTGTATACGCCACAACAGAAGGAGTGGTTCTTTGCCCTTCAGCATTGGCAATCACGACTGGCTGCCCCCCTTCCATAACAGCCACGCATGAATTTGTTGTTCCTAAATCTATTCCTACGACTTTAGCCATAGCCTTTAGCTCCTAACTTTTAGGTGGCGGCTATTTTAGATAGGAATGGAGATATTTTTTAGCTTTTTTTACTTCTCCATTCCCTTACTTAATTTCTTGATATCCTAAATCTAGTAACTTTCACGTGGGAAAATATCATTCTAATTTTCCCAACCTACTAAATTCCTTCAGCTCAGATTAATCTTGACAACTTTAGTCTGTTCACTTTCCGCTTTCGGTAAGGTAATATTCAAAATGCCGTTTTTATATTCGGCACTAACTTTATCATTTTGAATTCGTACCGGCAGCGGAATCACGCGTTGGAATTTACCGTATTGAAATTCGCTGCGAGTGAAGCCAGCTTCTTCTGTCTTGCTCTCAAATTTACGCTCACCGCTAATGCTTACGGATTCGGCTGTCACTTGTACATTGAGATCTTTAGGATCTATCCCCGGCACTTCTACTTTCAGGTGGAGAGCATCGGGGGTTTCATGCATTTCTGCTGCTGGGATAAATTCTCCGAGCTCTTCTGTTTTTGTCGGAGCCATCAATCGGTCAAACAGGCGATTCATTTCCCGTTGTATCGTTTCGATTTCCCGGAAAGGTTCCCAACGTCTGATGATTGCCATAAATTTTCCCTCCTCTAATTTACAGTTAATTTACAGTTTTTCAGTCGAGGCTTTTATTTGCTGCCTCCTTCTGATATTTAAAATAGGAAAAACAGCCGTTAAAATGGGTACGGTTCTGTCCCCAATATTTTTCGTAATTTCCGAATTAGAAAACCGCTGAGTCTTCAAATTTGTAACCCACCCCGATCGCAGTTTTAATATAGATGGGATTGGCTGGATCAGGCTCAATTTTTTTGCGCAACCGAGCAACATGAGTATCGACGACTCGCTCGTCGCCAAAAAAGTTATCCCCCCAGAGTTTTTCAATTAACTGCGCTCGGCTCCAGACGCGATTAGGATAGCTAACAAAAGTGGCCAACAGGTTAAATTCCAAACTCGTCAAGTTGAGAGTTTCTGATTCTTCGGGGCTGTTGTGGCGGCAGGCAATATGCCGCTCTACGTCTACCGTGAAATGCTGTGTGCGATAGAGCTGCTGTTGCCCGCCCTGCCGCAGGCTGCGTCGTAACAGCGCCCGCACCCTGGCCACTAATTCTCTGGGACTAAAGGGCTTGACCATGTAATCATCGGCACCAGTAGATAGCCCGATGACTCGATCTATTTCTTCTCCTTTTGCCGTCAGCATTAAAATATACGGATCTTTACTTCCCGGTTTTTGGCGGATGCGGGCGCACACTTCCAGCCCGTCTAAGCCGGGAATCATTAAGTCTAGTATTATCAAGTCTGGTTGTTGTTCACGAAAGATTTGCAGTGCATTGACGCCGTCGCGGCAGTGGCGGCAGGAGAATCCTTCTGCTTCTAGGGTGTGTTGGATTAGCCGTGCGATTTCTGGTTCATCTTCAACTATCAGTATTTCCATTTTCTTTCCCGCAGGAAAATAAGGAAAGTCGGATCGGTTCAGTGTTTGTTCTTCGAAATGGCCTAATTTTGACCTTTTCCTAGTACTAGCAGCAAAGCCAGTTAATTTTATTAATCTTTATATATTTTACATATTTTCAATAATTTTTGTTTATTTTTTTTACAAAAAAGCACATCAAATTTTGAAACATTCCCCCTGGCATTTCTCGTCAGCAAGCATAGGGGGGATTTAAAGCATTTTCCCCCCGGTTTTCCCGCCAGAATCAGATTCATCTTTCAATCTATAACTTATCAGGCGGATATAGCTATAATTCTTGCAGATTTATCACCTCGACTGCTGAGAGCTTTGATTTAATTTTAGCAATAAAATTACATACAAAAGAAGCAAACTTGTTTGAATGACTACAAAGCCCGTCATAATCATCCTCCTTAGGCGATAATAGTTTTTAGCAGTTTTGTTACCTTCGGCGCGTTTTATCACCTCCTCAGCTAGAGTTGGCAATTTTTTTATAAGCTAAAACGCAGCGCAAATATAATAATTTTTATTAAGGGAATTTAGAGTGCGGGCGTGCTGCAAGCGCTCCTTATCAAGCAAACGAACTGAACGTAAAAACGCTATAAATTTCAACAATACCAGAGATAATTTGAATTAACTCGCTAAGTCTAAACAGATGATTGCTTTATAGTAGTTCATAATGGTGTTTTTAAACCAGGGCAGTAATATTTTTAATTTTTATAATTTTTAAATTACAAATTACTGTGTTTAATTTTACATCAGGTTAACTTATATTTTCCTGGCGATTGTTTGTTTTTATTAATCCCTTGGCTTTAAACCCTACTCGCCCAGTGGCATTTTACTTGGCTACAATAATTCTTATTTATTTTTTAAGTTTTTTTGCAATATTGTCCCTAACAAGATCATACCATTATTTTATGTAAAATCATTTTATTGTCTTGATTTTAAGGCATTTTGCATTTTTCGCAACCGTCGCATTTGGACTGAAATTGCTATCATTCTGTTAAGAATATTTTTCAATAACGTCAAATGAGCTATGATTAAAAATGAAACTAGAGGGTTAAAACAACATTAAGGTTGTTTTAAGTCTGGCCATACCACGATTTAAAAAACTTATCAGAGGTTGCTGTAGAAAATGGAGAAATAAGATGGAATGTCACAAATGCAATAAAAACTGCTACAAGCCAAAGGGCAAGCAAAAACAAGGCATTTGGAAGTGGCTAGGTAAAAATCAGGAAGTAGCAGACAGGGAGAGACTTCCTCAGATTGCGTTAGTGGGAACGCCGAATGTGGGAAAGAGCGTGGTGTTTAACGCCTTAACGGGCACCTATGTGACGGTTTCTAACTATCCGGGTACGACTGTAGAAGTCTCGCGAGGAGAAGCAAAGATACAAGAGCGCAGGTTTGCGGTGGTGGATACGCCAGGGATGTACTCGCTGCTGCCGATTACCGAAGAAGAAAAAGTGGCGCGAGACTTGCTGCTTAGCGAGCCAGTCGATTTGGTGGTTCATGTCGTCGATGCTAAGAATCTAGGTAGAATGCTGCCACTGACTTTTCAGCTGCTGGAGGCGGGATTGCCGGTACTGCTAGCTGTGAACATGATAGACGAAGCCCAGCAGTTGGGGATACAGATTAATCGAGAAGAGCTGGAAAAAAAATTGCAAGTGCCCGTGGTGACAATGGCAGCGGCACTGAATTTCGGTTTGACGGAATTAAAAGAAAAGATTTGTGAATATGTTAAGTGAGATTGTTTATCCGGAGCATATTGAGATAGCGCTCGCGAAAATCGAGGCGCTACTTGCTGATGAAAAAGAAAATTCATTGTCAAAAAATTACCCAATCTCTAAGCGGAGCATTGCTTTGCTGCTGTTGCAAAAAGATTCAGAATTTTGGCAAAAAATAAAACAAGACGAACGCCTGGCGCGGGAGATAGAAGAGGTGATCGCTACAGCTGAAAGCCAGGTAAACGAACCCCTGTCAACTGCGATCGCAACTGCCCGTCAGCAACTTGCCTGGGCGATCGAAAAAAAAGTCCTCAGCGAACCCACTAACCAGAAAAACCTCCTCACCGAAAGACTACACCAATTAACCGTCAATCCCATTACCGGCTTTCCCCTGCTCATTCTCATCCTCTACTACGGTGTTTATAAATTTGTCGGCGAATTCGGAGCCGGCACCCTAGTAGACATCATCGAAACCTTCTTTGAAGAAAATATCAACCCAAACATAAATCATCTAGTCGCTCAAATTTTCCCTTGGGTACCGCTACAAGATTTAATTGCCAACGAATACGGTATAATCACCCTCGGCATTCGCTATGCCGTGGCGATCGTTCTCCCAGTCGTTGCCACCTTCTTTTTAATGTTTTCCTTCTTAGAAGATAGCGGCTACCTGCCCAGGTTATCTCTAATGCTCGATCGCCTATTTAAATTTCTCGGCTTATCTGGGCGCGCCGTCATCCCAATGGTACTGGGATTAGGATGCGACACAATGGCAACAATGGTAACACGCACTCTAGAAACTAAACGAGAAAGGCTAATAGCTACCTTTCTACTCTCCCTTGCAGTTCCCTGTGCAGCGCAGTGGGGTGTTATTATCGGGCTATTAGCCCAAAATCCACTAGCCCTCTTAATCTGGGGCGGATTCATCACAGGAATTTTCATAATCGTCGGTTATTTAATCGCTAAGCTGATCCCCGGAAAACAAGCCGGTTTCTACATGGAAATTCCACCTTTGCGAATTCCCAAACTCCAGAACATTCTTGTGAAAACATGGGTGAGAATGAAATGGTATTTTTTAGAAATTCTCCCTCTGTTTATTTGGGCATCAATTTTTATTTGGATCGGACGTTTAACAGGGCTGTTTAATGTGATAATCAAAGGAATTGAACCGCTAGCGCTGGGGCTTGGGCTGCCCAGAGAAGCCGCGCCGATATTCTTGTACGGATTTTTTAGGAGGGATTATGGAGCAGCCGGATTATTTGACTTGCAACAAAAAGGTATTTTTAGCGGCAATCAATTGCTCATTACCGCTATTATTCTAACTTTATTTCTGCCCTGTATTGCTCAATTTCAGATAATGGTAAAAGAGCAAGGCTTAAAAAGCAGTTTGGCAATAATTGCTTTTATTTTACCGTTTGCTTTTCTGATGGGATATATAATGAAAGTCGTTTTGAATGTTTTGGGGGTAAATCTATAAATGATAGCACTAGCATCTGCAAAAAATGGCGATAGCGGTACCGTAGCCGCTCTGAAAACTAATGATGAAAGCACCATCCGCAAATTAATGGCAATGGGTGTGATTCCGGGAATGCCAATTGTTTTGGAGCAGCGTTTTCCGTCGTATATCATTAAAGTAGGCAAAACGAGAGCTGCAATTGATCATGAAATAGCGCAGACGATTTATATCCAGAAACTAGCAAGTTAGAGGATAAGTAGGGAGAATGGGTAATAGCTAATTGAAAATGCTTTATCCATTCCCTGGTTTTTATTCACGATTTTATTTTCTTTTCTGAATCATCTACAGGTTGTGACTTTGGGCGGATGGATTCTCGCGCCAGCATAAACATGCCAGTAACACCCAAGCTCACAAACAAAATATATTGATACCAGTAGTAACGAACCCGCTCTAAGGCACTCATATCCGGGTGCAAGCTTATGATATACACGAGTAAAAATACAAGTGCCAGGGCACTAAAGCCGATAAAGGTAAGCCCTATCTGAATGCGGGCGGGCTGAAGTTCTGTATCACTAATGCGTGCGAATTCGGTTTCCGCTAGCTCAGTAAAATAGGCACTCGCTGCTTTCGAGGCAGCTTTAACAATTGCAGACAGCCGCCCTTGCTTAGCGGTTTCGACAGTTTCTATCGCCATCGAGGGAAGCGATGCTTCGGTTGCTTCTGCTTCTTCTGCCTTAGATTCCAGCGGGATAGAAAGCCGCAATTCCATAGACTCGCGACTCGGCGGTTGAGCAAATTCCGGAATCTGGGGCGTAGTCGGCAGTCTGCTTTGGCGTTTTTCCAATTCCATTGCTATAAAATCAAAAACTGATTGTTATTAGGCATAGGGCACCATTCTAAATGGGGTTTATTATCAAAATTACTAATTATTTATTTATTTATGCCCAATAACCAATGCCCCATGCCATCTTGTTCCTATTATTCCTATTATGAAACAGACGCCTGCAATTCGTCTAGACGCGCCAAAACCTGGGCACTGTGGATGGCGGGATTGACGTTGACAAAGATTTCGCGCAGGATGCCATCGGGATCGATGATAAAGGTATGACGTGCTGACATGTAGCCTAACCAAGAGCCATAAGCCTTGCTAACACTGCCTGTGGTATCGGCAAGAAGGGGAAATTTCAGCCCTTCCGCGTTGCAGAATTCGGCGTGGGAGTTGACGTCATCGGCGCTGACGCCTAAAATTTGAGTATTTTTGGCTAGATATTTTGGCAGATCTTGCTGAAAACGGCGGGCTTCCAAGGTGCAGCCAGAGGTGAAGTCTTTGGGATAAAAATAAAGTACTACCCACTTACCGCGATAATCAGAAAGGGATATTTTACCGTCGCCGGTATTTGTAGGTAAGGTAAATTCTGGCGCTGGTTGATTGATGGCAGGCAATGTGCCGCCTAGGGCTGTAGCTGGTGCAGCAAAATTGAGCCAATTTAGAAGGGTGAAAAAACAAGCAAATAGAATGCAAAATATGGTGCGACGGGAGATCATGGAGACTATTGAGAGTTATACTTTACACAAGTTTACCTTCTAAGAGTTAAAAGATGCCCGTTAAAATGCAGTTGGGGAGAGTGGCGATCGCATCTGTACCCCAGCAGATAAAAAGAGCGATCGCAAACTGAAATAAATAATAAATGTGCAAACGCCTGCAAAGGAGTACTTATGACGCGGTATGCCTTAGTGGTTGGGATAGGTGATTACGACGGATTACCCAGCCTAACAAAGCCAAGCCGTGATGCAGAAGCTGTAGCACAGCGACTAGAAAAACACGGCGATTTCAAAGTAGAGCGTTTGCCAAAAGAGTGGAATGCCGAAAAACAATGCTACGAAGTAGTGCCAGAGCGCGTCACGGGCAAACAATTAGGGCAGGCATTGCTACAGTTTTTCCAGCAGGCGAAAGGAAACGAGGCACTAATATACTTTAGTGGTCACGGCATCACGGTGGTGGACGAGCTGGGACAACAAAAAGGCTATCTTGCAGCTTCAGACTGTATAATCACCATCGAGGGCAAGCAGATAGTAGGGCAGCAACACGGAGTTTCCCTCGACAGCCTCAACGACGTAATCGAGCAAGCAGAACTTAAAAGTTTGGTGGTTTTACTTGATTGCTGCCACGCGGAATATTTTTTAGAAGGAAATTCCCTGAAAAAAACCCTACAAGTTTTTAACCACAAACCCGATACGCACCTAATCGCAGCTTGTCGCAGCTTCGCCCCCAATGCCGATACTAAACGCTATGGCTGGGGATACAGCATTTTCACCACCGCCCTGCTAGAAGGATTGCTGCCAGAAAATGCCTCCATCGATGGACAAGTTCGTTTAGACGATTTGTTTGCTTTCATTCTCAGAAAACTAGAAAATCGCAATTGGCAGTTCGGTGCCAGCGACTCTCAGCAACCTATCCGCATGGGTTCCGGTTCTTCGATAGTTTTAGTCAGTTATCCCCCTAAACAGACTCCGACAACAGGGGAGGAAATCTGCCCCTATCAGGGCTTACAGTCTTTTGATTGGTCCCGCTCGCGCTACTTTTTTGGACGTCGTCAAGTCACTGAAACTCTGCGGCAAAAACTAGAAGTGGCCAATTTTGTACCGCTGATAGGCGCTTCTGGAAGCGGTAAATCTTCTCTGATTAAAGCAGGTTTGATTCCCTCTCTAGAAGCCCGCAGTTGGCGAGTACTCGCTACTATTCTGCCTGGAAATGAACCGCTCACAGAATTAAAATATGCTTTTGCCCAGCTCTTGACACCCCTGGAGCTCCAAGAAGTCTATTCCCTGTTTGATAAATCACCAGATTTGCAGCCTTTGCTTAAACAATTGCCTATTTCCGAGCGGGTTTTGTTGGTGGTGGATCAATTTGAGGAGGTGTTCGCCCTCTGTTCACAGGAAGCTGAACGGCGTCGTTTTATTCAGTTGCTCTGTCAAGTAGCTGAGATTTCTAATAGCCAACTGGCGATCGCGCTTGTTATCCGAGCCGATTTTCTTGAACCCTGTTTGAAATATCCCTTACTCACTCAGCTGATTCAAGATTATGCTGTTTACATGCCACCGTTATTGGGAGAGGATTTAAACAGCGCTATCACTTCTCCCGCACTCCTTACCGGTTTTCAGCTCGAACCTGATTTGCTCGATGCTATTGTTCAAGACTTCCAAGAAATAGACAGTTTACCCCTGTTACAGTTTGCCCTCACCCAATTATGGCATCAGCGAGATATTCAAACCCGTAAATTAACACTGGCGCAGTATCAACAGCTCGGCGGCATTTCTGAGGCACTTAATCGACACGCTGAAAATTTATATGCAAGTTTCACTCAGCAGCAACGTGACTGGATTGAGCAAGTATTTTTAAAATTGGTACGCCCTTCGGCTAGTAAAAAAATTATACGACAGCGACAACCAATATCTAAATTACAGGAAATCGTCGGCTCCAACCCAACGGAGCGAGAAGCCTTTGGCAAAGCAATTGAGGATTTAGTAGCAGGGGGATTACTGACGCTCACTAAAAAACCTGACGGTGAAACTTGGGTGGATTTAGCCCACGAAGCAGTAACCGAAGGCTGGCAACGTTTTGCCCACTGGTTAAATCAGAATTTAAGCACCCTTAGTTTATAAGAGGAGCGAGCGCCTATTTTTTCCTTCTCTACTGACTTTTTTATGCCTGCTTGGAAGCGCCAATGCCAATTCCTTACAAGCGTTCTAATAAACTCAATCGTTTACTCTTAATATTACTAACATTTTTTACTCTAATTTTACCAACTTCATTTCAGTACGTTGCAGATAAATATTCTTTAAATTCTTTAAATAACAAACCCGACTCCGAAAAAATAGCAGTTGAAAGCCCCAGCCCTAATAGAGAACCTACTGTATTGTGGGATGTGGCAAGTTATGACAGGTTAGCTCTTTATTTGCGGCAAAGAAATTGGGAGGCAGCCGATAGAGAAACTTACAAACTACTTTTAAAACTCGGAGGAGATAAATCTCAAGCACGAGGTTATATAGATTTAAATGAGTTGGAAAAATTGTCGTGCAGTGATTTAATAAAAATTGATGAGCTCTGGCGAGAAGCCAGTGATGGAAAATTGGGATTTAGTGCCCAGCAAATCATTTATAAAAATCAAGGGCTAGATTGGCAGCAGATGTATGTTGAAGTTAAGTGGGCTGTTTTCCAAGATGGAAATTTTGTTTTGTTAGTTGACAGAGAACTAAACTGGCGAACCCGAAGACTGGAATATAAACTCGGAATGGAACCAGATTTTAAAAACCCGCCCCCTGGTCACTTGCCGGTGACTATCGCCCTAGTCAGAGGCAAAGAATTTCCGCAGTTTGCCGAAATTTGCGGGTTTTAAATTAAAATTATTGTATTGAAAATAGTTTAAATTCTCAAGAGTGAATCCTCCACAATTCTGGCAAAAGCAGAATCTTTTATAATAAGATGCCGTTTGGCGTCTAAAGTCAAGATTCCCGCTCGTTTCAAGTCGCCCAACATGCGGGTGACGGTGACTCTACTGGTGTTGATTGCTGCGGCAATATCTTGATGAGTGAGGCGTACACTCAGTCTTGTTCCCTCCGGCACGGGTTCACCAACTTCCTGTTTTAGCAGTAGCAACAATTGATGGATACGATCTTCAACCCGCTTCAATCCAGCGATCGCTAACATTGCTTCCATCTGACGCAAACGCCGACTAACTTGCGGTAAAAGCTGCTTGCACAATTGAGGCGACGCCTCGATTTCGCTAATAGAAAATGAAACGAGATATACTTCTGAGAGCGCTTTTGCTTGATGGGTTTGCAGGAAAGTAAACCAATGGCCAAAGCACATTGAAGGTCCCACCCAACCTAGGATTCCTTCTTCCCCATTTGGGTAAAGCGTACTTAGTTGTACAATCCCTTTGCAGACTTGCCAAAGACCTTCGTAGAGCAAGGGGATTGTGTCTCCTTTTTTATAATAATGCAGGCGGCGATCTACACTGGCTTCTGGGTGGTTTATATTCGTTCTGCTATTGCAAATTGGAAACATGCCTGTGAACCCCAGCAAAAAAACATTGACTTTAAATCTAAACTAGAAAGGTAAAGCTCAGGTAATCAAAAGATTACCGATAAACTAAATTTTCTAGTTTGTAAATAAAGTGGTTGAGAGTGGAAAATATTAGGCGATCGCTACCTATTTACTACCGCTACTAATTTCTTGTCATCAATAGAAATTCATCAACATCACTAACAAATATAGCGTTTTTAAACATTTTATCTTAAATTAACAATTCGTGTTACAGCTCCCTTGCCTCATTCATTATTTCAGCGGGAGAAACCAATAATTTTTCTTTCACAAAACATAAAGGATGTAGTAATTCAGAGCGCCAAGCCAGCCGCATTTCTGGATTAATATAGCGCTGCTGTAGGGGTTGCCAATTTGCCCAAGCGCGAGCACGGGTTTGTGCCAATTGTTCAGTTAGCATCGGCATTACTCGTTCGAGCGGCTCCTGCAAAATATCCGTCAGCACCTCAGCTAGCACTCTATTATCTTGAAGCTCGCCCAATACTGTTTGTATCTGCTTCATATCTTGCAAGTAATTATCATAATTTGAGCCATAAAGAGGCGAAAAAAGATTCATTTGGTAGCGCACTCGCTTAACTTGTTTGCGCAAACTGTGAAGAATTTCCCCTGCCGAGGCAATTGCCAGCTCCGGGGAGCGAGCGCCATTCTGTCCATTTTCAGACCCTTTCAGTTCCAGCCCCACCAGCCAGCCTGAATGTAAAAACAACCGACTTACCTCCGGCAGAAGCAAATCTGGCAAAACATCCTGTATAGGCAAAAAAGCAATTTCCTCATAAATCGGCTTCTCCAGCCACTCCTTCAAAGCCTGTTTAAACAATTTGTAGCGCTCATGTTTAAGGATTACCTCGACATCAGTAAAAGCTTCCCGGCGCTGCTTAGTCAGTTTTACCAACGCCTTTTCCAGCATCGAAGCTTCTTTTGAAGGCAAATGCGGTTTATAGATATTTTCCAGAGCATCGAGCAAAACATCAAAATCTCGTAGCTTACCCAGACTGCGGGCAATTTTAGCAATTTGTTTTTCCCGCGCCACTTTTGGCAAATCCACCGCTACTGCCAAGCCAGTCACCGCCGAACGCAACCGCCGCATACCCACGCGCATTTGGTGCAAGGCTTCTGGATTTCGATCTTTAAGTACATCATCTTCGTGTTTGAGGATTTTGTGAAAATGTTTCTTAATCGCCAAGTAAGCCCATTCTCCAAGGAGCTTGGCTTTAGGGAGTTTGCGTTCTTTACTCACAGCTTATGGCTCCAAATATTTGGTGTGGTACAATCAACAGCTGACTTTAAAGGCAGTAGTGCTTAATTTTATATTACTTGCAGGTTAAGCGCTAAATTGTATTATGATTAATACTACCGCAACCTCCAGCCCAGTAAGCACTTACTTGTCCCCTTCCTGGTTGAGTTGCCATTTGAGCGCTATTCAAAGCAGGATCTAAATAGGGAAATAAAATATAGCAACCTGAAAAGATTTCCTGCTGTATTTTCTTTTCTTGGCGATAATAATCAAGTCAAGAGTCGTCGCAGCCTCAAACACCCGCTAAATAAAAAAACTACTGCCCATCTACCCATCCAATTTTCATCTGCTGCACATTTTACAACCAGTAAAACCACCTACCTCAACTGTTCATCCCTGCTTTGAAGCTGCTCTTAGTCGAGGCACCATGAAACGTAACCCGAAATCTGCATTCAATTACACCTCTCTAGCACTATTTGCCGGCATCTTTATTTTGGGCATTGGTATCGGCATTGCCTTTAGCTCAACCGCAAACTTCAGCCCTGCCAACGTTGCCACCCGTGAAATTATTGATCGCAGTGCTCCTAACCCCGAACTGTGCATTCCCTTCGGAGCCAGTGCCATTGTTATGGATACCAGAGTTTTTTTGACTCTTAACCCATTTAACGTCTATGTTGCTCAGCCCACCATGCGCCCCGGATGTGTCTTGCGCACGAATAACTGGGCAGTTCTTGAGCAAAGAGGTTTGCTCAAAGGTGAAGCTGTGCGCGATTGCAAAAATCGCATGAATACTTTTGGCTATACTGGCAATCTAGACGGAGGCTCACCGCAGATTGACTGTATTTATCAGAATGACGCCGCCAAGAATTTATTCCTCAATCAACCAGGAGCAGGGGTTCCGGCGCCGGAAACCGAAAGATTCTAAATCTTTCTACACAAATTCCACACAAACCAGGTTTTTTGATCTGGTTTGTGAAATCACAGTTTTGTCAAGATATAAGTTTTTTTATAAATTTATAAATTTTATTTACTGAAAATTTTTCCTGCTTTCACAGAAAGAATTTGAGATTTACTCAACCAGGAAGACTCAAACGCACCGAGGTTAGTAGTAGTAATTAGCGTTTGAAAGCGCTCTTGGATGGCTTCGAGTAATTGATGCTGACGTTTAGGGTCTAATTCAGCTAAAACGTCATCTAACAACAAGAGTGGGGAGTCGCCCACAACTTCTTCGATTAATTTGAGTTCTGCTAATTTAAGAGCGAGAACGAGAGTGCGCTGCTGCCCTTGAGAGCCGTATTGTCGTGCGGGAACCTGGTTTATGGTAAATTCAATTTCATCGCGGTGAGGACCTACGAGGGTAGTGCCTTGGTGAAATTCGGCGAGCGCTTTTTGTCGAATTTGTTCTAAAAATGCACATTCTACTTGTTCAGGATTATCACACAACTGCGAAACAAGGAGACTGCCTACATTCGGCAGATAGCGAATATTAAGAATTTCTCCCTGCCTGGCAATTGCCGAATGCCACTCCTGTGCTATTGGAGTGAGACGAACTAGAGCTCGTGCTCTACGCCGGATAACGCGAGTTCCGATGCTTGCTAGCTGTTGATCCCAGATAGCAATTTCTGAGTGTTTAGAGGCGATGTCGAAGCTTTCGCCCTCTATTGATTTCTGAGTTTTAATAGCTTTTAACAATGCATTGCGTTGGCGCAAAACTTGGTTGTATTGATGCAAAATATGCGCATATATAGGTTCGAGTTGCACCAGAAGAATATCGAGCCACTGCCGCCGCACTTCGGGAGAGCCGCGTACTAAATCTAAATCTAAACTAGAAAATTGTACAGCCTTCAAAATTCCCAAGAAATCCAGTTGACGGCGCAGGGTATAACCGTTTACAGCTAAAGTGCGACGGCTGCTATTACGTAATGTTAAAGATAGTTCTACAGAACCAGAAATTCGGGTGAGATAAGCAGTAATTTGACTTACTGATTCTCCTTCCCGAATTAATTCGCGATCGCGATTAGCTCGACAACTTTTTAAAGTAGCCAACACCCCTACTGCCTCTAGCAAATTAGATTTTCCTTGCGCGTTGTCGCCCACTAAAATTGTTTTGGGAGCATTAAATTCTACCCGCTGCTCTATATAGTTGCGAAAGTTTCGGAGGTGTAGGGTTTTCAGAAACATATAAAAATAAGAACGGGAAAAGGGAAATCAGTAATTATCTTTTTTCAACCCTATCCGCCGCCCCAGCTCGATTTACCTTCTTCTCCAGTTGTAAAAGCGAATAAATAATTTTTCCAACTCGATCCAAACAAACATCAACGCACTGAAACCGAGACAAATAGCCAGCTCATAGCCACTCAAAATGTGAGTTCCAAAAAATGCTCGTAAAGGGGGAACATAAATCAGCATCAACTGTAAAGCAGTGGTAACAATTACCGCTCCCCAGACAAAAGGATTAGTCAATGGATTCATCTCGATAGTAAGCTGAGTATTAGAGCGAATGGCAACCGCATGCCCCATTTGCGCTAGACAAAGTGTAGTAAAAACCATCGTCTTCCAGCGCTCCGGATTGCCTGACTGGTGGGCTTGATTATAAGCCCATTGCATGAGGATAATTGTCAGAATAGAAAAAATAATCCCAATCCGAATCATATAGGAGCCCAAACCGCGAGCGAAAATACTCTCTTTAGGATTATGAGGCGGGCGTTTCATAACATTGGGTTCTGCAGGTTCCACTGCTAGGGCGAGAGCGGGAACTCCATCTGTAACTAAATTCATCCACAGAATTTGCAAAGGAGTGAGGGGAACATCTCCCAGCCCGATAATAGGCGCTGCGGCAATAGTAATTACTTCGCCAATGTTACTGCCGAGAATGTATTTGATAAACCGACGGATGTTGGTATAAACAACTCTACCCTCTTCGGTGGCTGCAACAATACTGGCAAAGTTGTCGTCTAGCAAAACCATATCGCTTGCTTCTTTGCTGACATCAGTGCCGGTGATCCCCATTGCAATGCCAATGTCAGCTTGCTTGAGGGCTGGGGCGTCGTTAACTCCGTCTCCTGTCATGGCCACAATTTGGCCTCTGCTTTGCAGAGCTTGGACAATGCGCAGTTTGTGTTCAGGAGCAACGCGAGCATAAACCCTGACATTTTCAACTTCTTGTTCAAGTTCTTCTTGACTGAGTTTTTCTAATTGCTGCCCGGTGAGTACTCGATCTTCTGGGTTGGCAATACCTAAATCTTGGGCGATAGCGCTAGCTGTTAACTGGTGATCTCCAGTAATCATGACAACGCGAATACCTGCCTGTTTACATTTGGCCACTGCTTCGCGCACTTCTGGACGAGGAGCATCCAGCATTCCTACTAAACCCAGCCAAATTAATTCTCGTTCGGTTGTTTCGTCAGAGCCTTCTGGCGGAATTTCCTCAAGAGACTTGTAAGCGAAACCCAGTACTCTCAGCCCGCGACTAGCCATCTGATTATTTTGCTCTAGAATTTGATCGCGCTGCTGTTGTGTTAGAATTTCAGAGCGAGCGCCGACAAGAATTTGAGTACACCGCTCCAAAATTAGTTCTGGGGACCCCTTGCAAAAAAGCGTCAAAGACGAATTATCAGGAATAAAAGACAGACAATTGCTGATTTCATCTAAAACCTTCTCACATTCTTCTTTTTGACAAATAGTACTCATGCGCTTGCGTTCCGAAGAAAAAGGAAACTCGGCAACGCGAGACATATAACTACACCAGGCTTCCTTATAAATTCCTGCTTTGCCGGCGAGGGAAAGGAGTGCTCCCTCCGTTGGATCGCCGAGAATTGTCCAGTCATTTTTGTCCGATTGCAGCACAGCGTCGTTGCACAGTACGCAGGCACTAAGAATAGCAAGCAGTTCCGGAATTTGATTGGGATTGACGTCTGCGTTATTACTTTTGAAATTGCCGATAGGGGCGTAACCTTCTCCCGTGACGATTACAGATTGAGTAGCGGTTTCTATCCTCTGCACTACCATTTTGTTCTGCGTCAGGGTGCCGGTTTTGTCGGAGCAGATAGTGGTAACTGAACCCAAGGTTTCTACTGCAGGTAATTTACGGATGAGGGCGTGGCGCTTAACCATCCTCTGGGTACCCAGTGCCAGGGTGACTGTGATTACGGCTGGTAAGCCTTCTGGTACGACTGCTACCGCCATACTAAGAGAGACTTCTACAAGATCCTGGAGAACTTTTAAATTCCAGCCACTCTGGATAAGTCCGACTAAAACGACAATTGCTACTAGCACTAAGGAGCCTGTTACCAGAACGTTACCCAGTTGCGTCATCCGTTGCTGTAGGGGAGTGGGTTCGGCTTCTACGCTCTGAAGTATTTCGGCAATTCTGCCTAGCTCCGTTTTCATGCCGGTGTTCGTCACTAGGGCTTTTCCTCTACCGAATACTACTTCGGTGCCTTGGAATACTAGGTTGACGCGATCGCCCAAGGGTGTATCTTCCTTTAGTACCACGTTGGCTTGCTTATTTACGGCGTGGGCTTCCCCGGTGAGAGCGGCTTCGCGAATTTGCAAGTTAGAAGCTTCTAGGAGACGCCCATCGGCAGCTACCTGCACGCCTGCTTCCAGTAACATTATGTCTCCCGGCACTAATTCTCTGGCTGCCACTTCTATTGTTTTGCCATTGCGAATGACGCGCACTAGCGGTGATGCAAGGCGTTTGAGAGCAGCAAGTGCTTTTTCTGCGCGGCTTTCCTGAAGATAGCCTAAGACGCCGTTGAGAATGACTATGATTAGGATTGCTAGTGTATCTTTGAATGGGATCTCGCCCGGCTTTAACTTGCCGGCTTGCATGTCCACTAGATCTAAGATCCCGGAAATGAAAGCTACCGCTATCAGCATCAACAACATGATGTTTGTGAACTGATCGAGGAGGATTTGCCACGCACTGCGACTTGCGGTTTCTTGCAGTTCATTGGCACCGTAGCGCTCTAATCGCTCTGACACTTGCGTGGCCATAAGCCCCGCTTCTCGATCGCTCTCAAGCAGTTCTAAAGCTTTTTCTGGTTCCAGAGTATGCCAAGCGCTCGCTAAATCCGGCTGAAAATGTGATGACATGAGTTGGATTACGCAAAATCAAATAGAAGTAGCGCTGAAATGTTTGTTTATCCCTTCTGCTTTTCAGGGAAAGTATGTTATCTTTGTCAAATATAGCTTTATCGCGGCTTTTTATTGAATACCCTGACTTTAACATTTCGCGATTGCTTAATGCCTACGCTATACTAGCTCGGTTATGCAATCTCATCTCTAGGCACTTTTTGCCCTAATTTATCAAGGGAAGTAATTGACACTAAAATATAACCCTGAATCTTGGGCATTGTTACCCTTATCACTGAGTTTCACCAGAGGAAGAGCATAATCAACCCTAACATTAAGCCCTGGTAATATTTCCCAGAGTAAGCCTAAACCAATACTGGCGAGAAATTTATCATCCGGCAAAGTATTGGGATTGTTGCCCACATTCTTTACCGCCCCTAAATCGAGAAAAGGCGCAAATTGCAAAATCGGCAATCCGGCAGAATCGCGCTGGATTGTATAACGATTTTCGACGGAAAAACGGAAACCAATGTCGCCTGAGCGGGCGTTTTGTCGGAAACCGCGCAGAGATAGCCCGCCACCAATGACAAACTGCTGTGAAGGCAGTAAGCTGTCGGGAGTGAGTTGGACATCGGCTTGTACTATTAATAAGTGATCATTGTTGAGGCGCTGTAGGCGCTGCACTTGCCCCATCCAACTTACAAAGCGACTATCGGGAATGGGATCGTCGTTGGTGGTGGCTTTAAACAAGCTAGTGCCAAAACTAAATTGCGATCGCAGTACCCAAGCCCCCTTTATGTCGCGCCGCAAATAGTCTTGACCAAATTTAAACACACTGGTACGGGTAATGCCTTGCTCATCTGAGCCAAACCCGAATGGTGTTGGCCCTTCTGCGGTAAAAGTTTGACTACGCTGATGGGTAAAGCCCAAGCTGAGAGCAAATTCTTCTTGGAGCGTGCGCACTAGCGGCTGCCGATAGCTAATTTCATAGAGTTGCGATTTCCCCCTAATACCGAGATCCCTAAATGGCTGTTGTACGATTTCATTATTATTGGGCGCGAATCTTACTTGTAACGTGCCATTCATAGCGTTTATTGGCACGCGATAGCTCAAATCATAGACATTAGATTCACCGAGAGATTTGTAATAAGAGGCGGATATCTCGTCCCCAATACCCGTGAGATTACGATAGAGAAAGAACGCGCCAATACGCTCCGAACCGACGCTGGGTGGAGAATAGTTATCAATACTAAAATTAGTTATCAGTGGCTTTGCCTCCTTGACGCGCACGGTGAGAATACTCTTGCCTAATTTATCGCTTGCTCGTAAACTGGCTTCGATACTCTCAAACAGGGGATCAATGCGCAGTAAACGGAGTTGATTTTCTAGAGCTGCAGTAGAAAGAGGCACTCCGGCTCCCAAGAGCAGGCGGCTGCGGATGTAATTAGGATCTATTCGCTTGGCTCCTTCTACTTCTATCGTTTCTAAACTGCCTTCGACGACAACAATTTTTACTACCCCGTCTATAATCTGCTGGGAAGCAAGAATAGCTCTGGAAGTAATATAGCCGCGCTCTAAGTATAGTTGAGTGATGGCATCAGCCACTTTTCGCAATTCTTCTAAAGTTAGATCTTTTCCCTCGTAGGGGGCGGTAATGGTTTGGATTTCTTCTGGTTTGAAAATTGTGCTGCCGCTTACTTCTATTTTTTTGACAGGAATTAGCGGCTGCTCTTGTGTTGGGGCTGGTTTAGTAGGTAGGGTTTCTGGTAAAATCGGTTGCTGTTGTTCGGGTTTGGGAGCTTGAGGCTGCGGTATGGGCTGTGGGAAGCGCTCGCGATTGGGATCCGGTTGGGGATTGACTGGCGGTGCTGGCAGGTTTTGAGTTACTTGTGTAATTTGCAATTTTGTATTTGTACTCATTTCTCCCAATTCGTCTGAAATAGTCACATTACTGCTGGGAGAAATACCCGTTACAACAACAATTCCTATAATTGAAACCCCACACCAATACATGAAATTTATTTATTTTATTTATTTATTCTTTATTAATTTAATTTTTAAATTTTTTAAATAAACTTCAAAAATAGGCAAGCGGGTGCTCCAGGTAATAAATGTTTAGATTGAAGTCGCTCGCCTGCCCTTTTCCTATTAATTATTGATTTCCGGCTTAGTTTCTGGCAGCTGCGCATGATTGATTTTTGCAAACGGTTTTTTAGCCAAATTAGCCAGCTCGACCGCTTGCAGGAGTTCTTTCCATTTATCGATTAAGATAGAATCATTAGGATTTTGACGTAACAGTTCAGCAAGACTAGCGAGGGTATCAAACCAGAGCGACTCTTGGGCATAAATACTAATGTGATCGCTTTCATCTTTTGCCCCTAGCAATTTACTCTGAAGCGCCTCACTCTTTTCCACCCGTCTAATCCACCCGCCGACGAACCGATCCCCAGCCCGCTCATCAGGATTACAGATGATCGAAAAAAACCAGTGATAATCTTTCCCCACCTCCAATGGCTTTGAGGGGGAGAGACTAACAATCCCCGGCGTTTCCGTCAGCTCTAAGGTTTGCTGCTCAACCAACTGCCCGCTTGCTTCCCGCAACACAAACTCCGCCTCAATTGGTCCCTTACCTGGTACGTACCAATATAGCTTTGGTTTTTCCGAAACCGTCAAGCCGATATTAGTTTGGGGCATCAATGCCGTCAATTGACCCTCAGCGGGGCAAGCATTATTATAGGCACCGCGTACACCGCCGCCATCTTGCCGCTGACCTGGCAAGCCCACTTTTGGCGGAGTAAAAGCTTTCCAATTCCCCGTTATAATAATATTCCTTTCAGCCCTCTCTGCTTGTCTGGACTGGGCTTTTAAGTAAGGAAAACCCGTAAAAGCAACGAATCCTAAACACAAAGAAATCGAAAGTGTCAGTAATTGTAAGGGAAATTTTATCTTAAGCATATTTTTACATCCGTTGGATATTCTCGCCCTTCAAATACCCCTTCTACAAGAAAACACAGGGGGCAGTGGCAAGGGGAAAGCGGGGCGAGATGTACCGCTTTCCTATATAAGAATATTTTGCCCCTTTGTCCGCCTCATCTCATCTAAGCAGGCTGCTAGGAAGATTCTAAGATTAAATTCCGCATTAAAACCTTCCCACAAGTGCGTATAAATACCGACTACTGCCCTATACCATGCCTAGGATTTTATTGTTAACGCTTTTTTGGCAGACTTATAGATACGTTTGAAAGTTATAATAGCGCGGATGAGTCAGAAGTAGTCTCCCTTGCCAGAGATGCACCCTTTGTCAAAAACCAAGTTTTTTTAAAAAACCTGGTTGAGAGTTGGTATTCCGTCACATACTGCCATGGTTGTGGTGGTCCCAGAGTGCTTTCCTATTTACTATTTCCTCTGTTAATTTTATTAAATAGCAACTTTTTTGGTGCAAACCGTTGAGCTCATATTTACCTTAGGTTTATTATATGATTTCCTTTCAGCAAGTTAACCCAGTTAGAGAAAATCCGTGGATGCGTACTGTCAGACCTTATGGCGTCTATGCACTGCACGGCATCGCTTTTACAGGGGATGCTTTGATTGCCCTTGATTCAGTGCGTGGGCATCTACTGCGTATAGATGTCAACAATGACAATACCACAATTTTAAATCCATATCAAGCAGCAGATTTTATAGGGGCTACGGGTTTAGCTTTTTGGGAGGATACTATTTGGTTTACCCGCGAGGCCAATGTCTACTTTTGTAAAATTGCTGATTTAAAACCCCAGCTTTTTGTTACTTTGCAATATCCTGCAAATGGGGTAGCAGTTTGGAAATCAACGGTGTATGTTACTAGTCAGAAAGCGGGATATATTTTAATTTTAAATCGCCGGACTGGCGAGCAGATTACTCGTTTTTACGCACCAGGAATAGGGGTAGAAAATATTACAGTACGCAATGAAGAACTGTGGATATCCGATGCGGAAGAGCAAACAGTTTATTGTTTAGAAAGGGGCACAGGGGAAATACAATATAGCGTGATTACGCCTTTTGAAGCACCGACGGGTTTGGCATTTTATCCAGAACCGGGAACCGGGCGGGAAATACTATATGTAAGTTATGCAAGTGAGGAACCGTATATAAGAGACGATCCGAATTCGCCTCAGCCGCATCAACTTGCTTTTCGCGAGCGCACTTTCATTCACCCACTACATATTTACTACAACGAGGCAGAGCGTTACGCCCTTTCCAACGGGTATCTAATCGAAATGTCTTATGTAGAAGAAATCGCTCCCCTAGAAGAAATTTATTTAGAGAATCTGGAATGGCGCATAGCCCTGCCAGCCGAAACTCACCGGCAAAAACTAAAACATGTCGAAGCAATTGGCATGAATTTTACAGAAGAAATTGAAGATGGGCAGCGCATAGCAGTATTCAAATTTGACACCCTCAAACCAAATGAAACGCGGTTATTCGGTTGGCGGGCGCTGGTAGAAGTGTATGGGATTAAATACCAACTGACTCCCCGCGACGTAGAAAACCTGCCAGATTTGCCGCCAGAATTTCGCGAGCGCTACTTAGTAGATAATGACAATTTGGCAATGGATTCAGATATAGTGCGCCGAGCCGCTCGCGCTGCGATCGCAAGAGAAACAAACCTATTACGACAAGTACTAAGTATTCGCGATTACGTCTACGATCGCCTTTCCTACGGTATCAAATCCTACATAGATCCCCCCGACGTAGTTCTAGAGCGTGGCGTCGGTTCCTGCGGAGAATATGTCGGCGTCTTACTCGCCCTATTGCGCCTGAATGGAATTGCCTGCCGTACAGTTGGACGCTACAAATGTCCCCCCTATGCTGAGCGCCTTTTCGTTCCCCAACAACCCGATTATAATCACGTTTGGCTGGAATTCTACGTACCCGGTTTTGGCTGGGTGCCGATGGAGTCAAATCCTGACGATCGCGAAGACGGCAGACACCCTCTAAGATTTTTCATGGGCTTAGCTTGGTATCACATTGAACTGGGCAAAGGAATTCGTTTTGAAAGCCTGAGACTGAACGGAGAAGGAGTTCACAAATCCCAAATCTCCTTAGGCAACTTAGCAATCAATCACGTCCGTTTCAGGATTCTGGAAGAACTGCCGCCGATTGAAAGCCGTGAATAACGGTATGATTTGAGACAGTTAAGTTTGAAATCAGAAGGAGTTGAGCAAACGCGTTCTGAAATATTTTCAGAAACAGGAGGGGTTGTGGAAAATACAGTTTTGAGTATTTTAGCGTTAGTAGCTTTGGGGCTGCTGATTGCAGTCAGTGGCGGAATTATCTACTTGACAGCGGTGGAATGGCGCGAGCGCCGACAGCAACAAAAGGAAAAACGCAATCGCTAGCCAATTTTCTCCTTTCTTTTCCCGCCAGTCGCTAGTTAACGCATCGCAAAAAAAACGGGTAATCGGTAATCCCACTACCAATTACCCATTAACCTAAGGCTGCGTATCAGGCGACGTCGTCTCCGCCCCAGCTCCAACAAAATCAGCGCTAGAAAAATTAAAAGCCTGAACCCCTACCACCACAGCTAATAGAGTAGTCGTCACACTTGGTAGCTCCCCTGCCGCACCTGACAAAGACTCTTGCACATAAATTTCCGAAGTATTAGGCTGAGAACCGTCGCGGAAAATGAGATTTTCAAACGTCAAACCCTCATTCAGGTAGAAAAAATCCACCCCCCTAACAAAATCAAATATCAAATCAGCCCCACCTACTCGCAAGCCGATTGTATCACTACCGTCGCTGCCGAAAATCGTATCCGCCCCCAGATCCCCAAATATACTATCATTACCAGTGCCAGCAAAAATAACATCATTACCTTGCCCTCCGAAAAACACGTTATCAAGGTTACTGCCCACCAAAGTATCATTTCCCAAATTCCCGAACAAACTATCATTACCGGGGGCACCGCCAACACTGTCATTGCTCAGACTTGCCAAAAGAGAATCACTACTGACATCTCCATAAATCAAATCATTACCATCGCCCCCCTGTATGTAGTCAGAATTTGAGCCTCCGACAATCGTATCTAAACCCAAATCCCCAAACAAACTATCATTTCCCTGTTCCCCCAAAATAATATCGCCATCTTGCCCGCCGAAAACCAAGTCATTGCCAACACCTGCCTGGATAGTATCTTGACCAATATTTCCGTAGACAGAATCATTACCAACGCCGCTTTCCACCATATAATCGGCACCTTTACCGCCATAAACTAAGTCATTGCCAGCGCCGCCAAGTAAAATATCTTCTCCCTGATTTCCATATAGAGTATCTTCGCCTTCGCTAGCATCCAGATAATCAATGCCGTCGCCCCCATACAGTATGTCATTGCCTATACCAGCCGCGAGATTATCATTTCCCGCCCCGCCAATAAGCGTGTCATTACCTCGCGAACCGTCAAGCAAATCGTTACCATCGCCAGCATCTACATAGTCATTATCAGAGCCGGCAAACAGGGTGTCATCTCCGCTACCGCTTAGCAAGGTATCTTTGCCCTCGGCAGTTTCTAGAAAGTCGTTGCCCTCGTCAGCCAATAGGTAGTCATCTCCCGAACCCGAAAACAGGGTATCGTTGGCGGCACCGCTTAGTAGCGTATCATTCCCTTCACCGCTGTCGAATAAGTCGTTGCCGTCGGAGGATTCAAGGAAGTCGTTACCCGCCCCTGCGAAAAGGGTATCGTTACCGGCGCCGCTAAACATAGTATCGTTGCCGTCGCTACCATCTAGAGAATCGTTGCCTGCGCCGCTGTCGAGGTAATCGTTTTCTGTTCCTGCTAACAGAGTATCGTTACCGCTACCGCTGAGGAGGATATCTTCTCCGCGCGCGCCCTCTAGATAATTATTTCCTTCTCCACCTACGAGAAAATCATTGTCAAGCCCGCCGAGAACAGAATCATCCCCGAAGTCGCCAAACAGACTATCATTACCCCGCTCGCCATCTAACAAATCGTTGCCCTGCCCGCCAAATAGTAAGTCATTGCCGGAATTGCCCTGGATACTATCTTCACCCTGGTTGCCGAATATAGTGTCGTTTCCCTCTAATCCGTCGAGAAAGTCATTTCCTGATAAGCCAATAATTAAGTCATTCCCTTTATTGCCTGTTAAGCTGTCATCAGCAATGCCGCCGATAAGTGTATTGTCTCCTTCCACTCCTTCGAGAGAATTTGGTTCACTTGGCACCCCTACAATCGGTTCGGTGGCTGGAGAAACGCGACTTGCAACTAGTATTGTCCAGTAATATCTTTGATTGAATCTACCTGTATCATTTTGTAGGAAGAAAAACCCAACGCCGATATTATTGACGTCATTTCTGAGCAGGTTTGCTCTTTGGGCGCTGTTGAGTAAAGCTGCTACCAGGGCTGCTGGTGTTGTCTCGCCAGCTTCAATGCTCTGAGCATAGGTTGTGAAGTTGTACCCTGCATTTCTAATTCGAGTAGCGGCATTGGAGCCATTTGAGCCTTCATGAGCGAAAAAGTCATTTAAAGCCATGTCAGTGCTGTGTACTAAAGCGGCACTATTGAGTTGGCTATCTATTGTCAGCGGTGGCAAGCCAACACGAGCGCGTTCTGCATTAATTAGATTGACGACCTGATTGACTATTTCGAGGTTAGCCATTTTTAATTCCTTTCTTGAGGGGGTAAAAATTCGACTAAAATATTGACGTTGGCGAAAAAAACTGGGTTTCTGAAAAGTTTTTTCTGCTTGACTATGACGATTTATTACAAAGGAAATTCAATTTTAATATCCTTGTTTATTTTACTGTTGATGGGTGATAGTGTTCTTGCTTGTCGAGGATGGTATCGATGAAATGCTGACCGGCTGCGATCGCCTGTTCGGGGGTAGAATAGCTTTTTTCATCGCTCCAAAAGTCCGCAAGCGACGCAATACACAGAGGGCTAAACCCTGCCTCTGTGGGAATGGCCAAAATCGTCCAATCTCTATATCCGATTTGCTGCGGTTTGGCCTTAAACCCCTGATGGTTTGGGATCATTTTTATGTCCTCTGAATTACTGAATCGAGGATTGTAGCGAATTTTTTGCTAGCCTGCTATTTCTTGTCATTCCAGGGTAACATTTTTCTCTTCATATTCAAAAATTAATATCAAAATTTTTCTGAAAATTTTTATTATATTTTTAGAATAATATCTCCAATTTAAAATATTAAAATTTTAAAAATTTAATATAAAAAATAAAAAATTGCGCAAAATTTTCTAAATATTATTGTTCCAATTCTGTCAGCAGCTCTAGCGTCAGAAAGTAAACGAGTTACTGAGCTGTTTCTGCAATTTAAGTAGACGGTGAACATATTTTAGAAAAAGTGTGCTTTAAGGAGGCAGTCTTTTATGGAGCGGGAGCGGGTGGCCAAGAAAGCGCGTCTAGAGATGACAAAAAACTAGATCTAATAATTCCAGAGTGTGAGATCCTAGATCTAGTCAATAAGCTTAATTGCATCTCTTAAAAGGAATGGACGCAAATCGGAAACCAACAGTTGTCATCACCGGAGCCTCATCGGGAATCGGCTTATACGCAACGAAAGCCCTAACCCGCAGGGGATGGCACGTCGTCATGGCTTGTCGGAATTTAGATAAAGCCCTAAAAGCCGCCCGTGAGTTAGAACTGCCGGAGGGCAGCTACAGCCTTGTCCACATCGACTTAGGCTCCTTAGACAGCGTGCGCTACTTTGTTAAAGATGTAAAAAAAAGCGTCAAACATATAGATGCGTTAGTGTGCAATGCCGCTATCTACATGCCCTTACTAAAAGAGCCGCTGCGCAGCCCAGAAGGTTACGAGCTAACCATGGCAACAAATCACCTAGGTCACTTCCTGCTGTGTAACTTGATGCTAGAAGATTTAAAGAATTCACCAGCAGAGGATAAAAGGGTAGTAATTTTAGGAACCGTCACACACAACCCAGAGGAGCTAGGCGGAAAAATTCCACCGCGTCCAGATTTGGGCAATCTTGAAGGCTTTGCCGCCGGATTTAAACCCCCGATTTCCATGATTGACGGTAAAAAGTTTGAACCCGTCAAAGCATACAAAGATAGTAAAGTTTGTAATATCCTGACGATGCGAGAATTGCACCGTCGCTATCACGACTCCACAGGCATCACCTTCACATCTTTATATCCCGGATGTGTGGCAGATACGCCCCTCTTCCGCAACCACTATCCCTTATTTCAGAAACTTTTCCCGCTGTTTCAAAAATATATTACTGGCGGATATGTCTCTCAAGAGTTGGCAGGCGAACGAGTGGCAGCTGTGGTTGCCGATCCTGAATACAGGCAATCCGGTGCTTATTGGAGTTGGGGGAATCGTCAGAAAAAGAATGGCAAATCATTCGTTCAGAAGGTTTCTCCCCAAGCTCGTGACGCAGAGAAAGGAGAGCGTCTATGGGAACTGAGTGCTAAGTTGGTAGGATTGGCTTAAATAGTTGTTAGTGGCAGTAGGCAGCATCCCCTGATTTTGTAAATTTAGATGTAGGGGCTACGCATTGGCACCACTCATTTTTTGGTTAGTTCTAAATATTTATTGTTTTCTGCTAACCCTTTCAATTGTAGTATTCTCCTTTACTATCTGACGGGTAAATAAGCAGACATAAATTAACCGTAGGAATCAGAAACCCGGTTTTTTGAAAAATACCGGGTTTCTTGCTATTATTTATGTTCAACTACTTATTTCTCTTTAATAGGTAGGGTTTTGCTTTCATGTCTACCTAAGAGCCTAGTGATCAAAAATTTAGTCTTCTCAGACGGATCCTGAGCCGAATCGCCGGAAATCTGTCAAGATAGGTTTTACCAGCGTAGAGGCTTGATAGGTGCCCTGGCAGTTTAGATTGCCCGTGAAGTGCTGCAGCCTCGTACACTAAAATAAGCTCGATTTACCCTGCCTTTCCTTGCCAAACCAGCCCCAATGGTTCACATCAAGCGCATAGAACTCACAAACTTTAAATCCTTTGGCGGCACTACGAAAATCCCCTTACTGCCTGGATTTACCGTAATTTCTGGACCAAATGGTTCGGGCAAGTCTAATATTCTCGACGCCCTACTATTTTGTTTAGGTATATCTTCCTCGAAGGGGATGCGGGCGGAACGTTTACCAGATTTAGTAAATCATACCCAAGTAAGTCAAAAACGCGGCACCGTTGAAGCTAGCGTAACTGTAATATTTGATTTGGGCGACGAGCCTATGCCTATGCAGGCGGCAAGGGCAGAATTAGCAGAATTAGAAAACGATTGCGAGCGCGAAGAAAAGTCAGAAGAAAGCCTAATTCTGGAAAATGAAACAAATGGGGATAATCCCCGCGAATGGAGTGTCACACGCAAATTGCGCGTTACCAAACAGGGAACCTATACCTCGACTTATTATATCAACGGCTCTCCTTGCACGCTCACTGAATTACACGAGCAGCTAAACCGTTTGCGGATTTATCCAGAAGGCTACAACGTTGTACTACAAGGAGACGTTACTAGCATTATTTCGATGAACCCGCGAGAGCGACGAGAGATTATTGACGAACTCGCTGGGGTGGCGACATTTGATCGCAAAATTGCTCTTGCTAAAGAAAAACTTGAGGAGGTAAAAGAGAGGGAAGAACGTAGTCGCATTGTTGAGGGGGAACTGAGGGCACAATTAGAGCGCCTTTCCCAGGATCGCGCCAAAGCGGAAAAATACCAAAAACTGCGCTCGGAACTTTTAGATAAACAAAAGTGGGAAGCAATACTTGTCTGGCGTCAGCACAAACAGCAAGAGTGGGTGCTGAGGGAAGAGATTGAAGCGGGAGAGCGCTCTGGTAGGGAACTTTCGGAGAAATTGACTGGGCTGCGAGCGCAAATCCAATCCGCAACTGAAAAACTCAACCAGCTGAATGCCCGCGTCAAAGCCTTGGGAGAAGACGAATTCCTTTCTCTGCAATCCACCCTTGCCAGGCAAGAAGCTGAAAACCGTCAATTACAGCAGCGACAGAAAGAAATTGCCAACGCTTGCCAAGAAACAGATAATCTTATAGCACAAACAGAGAAAAAAGTCAAGGAATATCAGCAAGAAATTGAGCAGCTTACTCAAATTCAGGCTGCGGAAACCAAAAATATAGAAGCCATAAGTGTTTGCAGAGACGCCGTCAGGGAAGCCTTAGAGCGCCTAAGGGAACACTCAAAAGCGATCGCCTCTGCCTCCGAAGCCTGGGTACAACAGCAAACAAACTTACACCATCAAATCGAAACCCTACAAAGCACCCTCGCTCCCCTGCGTTTCCAGCAAGCAAGATTGCAGGAAAAAGTATTGCAACTGGAAAATAAAATTCAAGAAGAACACCAAAGGTTGCAACTAATAGAAAAACAGAAAAACGAAAAGAAAGATACTTACGCTCATATAGAAAACTTGCAAGCTTCCTTTCTCCAGCAAATAGAGTTTTTAGAGCAAGAACTAGCACTTGCTGAAAAAGAATTGCAAACCCTCCAGGAAACCCAAAAGCGCCTTTTAAAAGAGCAAAGGGAAGTGCTACGACAAATTGACAAATTGGAAGCGCAAGCCCAAGTGATACAAGAAACCAGCGGCACAGGTGCTAGTCAAATTATCCTACAAGCAGGTTTAACCGGCGTTTACGGATTAGTGGCACAGCTCGGTCGCGTGGAACCCCGTTATCAACTAGCGCTGGAAACAGCAGCAGGCGGGCGTCTGGGTTATTTAGTGGTAGAAGACGATGCCGTAGCCGCCGCCGGGATTCAACTGCTGAAAGAAAAGCGCGGCGGTAGGGCGACTTTTTTACCTTTGAATAAAATTCGCGCTCCCCGATTTACGCCAGTGGAACCGTTACACCGTGCCCAGGGATTTATTGATTATGCCGTTAACCTGATAGAATATGATCCCCGCTACAAGGAGGTATTTGCTTTTGTTTTTAGCAATACTGCGGTTTTCGACGAAATCAATAACGCCCGCCGCTATCTGGGGCTAGTTCGGCTCGTTACTTTAGAGGGTGACTTGCTGGAGACGACAGGGGCAATGACTGGGGGGAGTTTCAATAGTGGTGGTTTGCGTTTGCACTTTGGCTCGGGAAGTGGGGAATCTTGGGAGCAGGCGCGACAGATTTCGGATTTGCGCGCTCGTCTTTTGGAAATTGAGCAGGTATTGGCAGAGTGTAGCCGGGCAATGGAGCAGGCTCAGTCTGTTATCAAGGCACGAACATTGCAGCTTGCTGAGGTAAAGCAGCAACAGCGGGATGCCAAGCGCCAAGCTGAACAGTTGCGTAACGATTTGGAGAATATGGTAGCGCAGCAGGAGCAGTTGCGAGCGCAATTGGTTAAAAATACTCAAGAACTCTCCGACGCCCAAGCACACTTACAAGTTTTAGAATTAGAATTGCCAGGGCAAGAAGCACAGATGCAGCAGTTACGGATGGCTCTCGCCGAATTGGAACAATCCCAAACTCACAGCGAGTGGCTTTATTTGCAGGCAAATCTGCAAAATAAAGAAGCAGAATTACAAGAGTGCGAAAAAAAAGTATTAGCAGCAGAACAAAATCTGAAATACTTAGAAAATAAATGCAAAATTTTGACAGAAAAAATTCAGGAAAGCAACAGCAATATTGAAGAGTATCGCACTCAACGTTACGCCCAGGAAGAGCAACTAGAAGCAATCAGAATTGAGTACGCAGCCCTAGAAATAAAAATAGCCGAAACAAAAGCGGCACTGGAGCAAGTAGAAAGACAATTGCAGGAAGAAAAACAAATACGCGATCGCGCCGAAGCAGAATTAAGAGAGCAACATCTCGCCCTACAACAGTTAGAATGGCAGATGCAAAAACTACAAGAAACCCAGCAAGAGCGGCGACAGCAGCTAGCAGCACTGCAAGAAATCCTACAAGCCCAACAAGCGGAATTACCTCAACCCCTACCGTCGGTACCAGAAGATGTAAATCTAGAACAACTACAGAAAGAAGTGCGCTCGCTACAAAAACGCCTCCAGGCAATGGAACCAGTTAACATGCTCGCCCTAGAAGAATACGATCACACCGCTGCCCGCCTACAAGAACTCAGCCAAAAACTGGCCACTCTAGAAGCTGAACGCACCGAACTACTGCTACGCATCGAAAACTTTACCACTCTACGCCTGCGCGCCTTCCAGGAAGCTTTCGACGCCGTCAATCAAAACTTTCAAAACATATTCGCCGAACTCTCCGAAGGAGACGGTTACTTGCAGTTAGACGAGCCCGAAGACCCTTTCAACAGTGGACTCAACCTCATTGCCCACCCTAAAGGCAAGCCCGTACAGCGCCTTGCTTCTATGTCGGGAGGCGAAAAATCCCTCACCGCTTTAAGCTTTATCTTTGCCTTACAGCGCTACCGCCCTTCTCCTTTCTACGCCTTTGATGAAGTAGATATGTTTCTTGACGGGGCAAACGTGGAACGATTAGCTAAAATGATAAAAAAACAAGCACAACAGGCGCAGTTTATCGTCGTCAGCTTGCGTAGACCTATGATTGAGTCTGCTGAGCAAACTATTGGCGTTACCCAAGCTAGGGGAGCTTATACCCAAGTTATTGGGATTAAATTGCAGTCCAAAAGTTCGTCCGTGTGATTTTATTTGTAATTGAGTACTAAAACCCCCCCTCCCAGAAAGGCGCCTTCTTATGCTACAATCACAGCCAGTACACTGGGGCACCGCCGAGTTCACTTATACTTAAGAGCTAGTTGCAAGACTAGGTATGACTGTGTAAGACAAACTAGACCTTACTTTAAAAAGCAGTAGTACCCAAAATCCTTGCACTTACAGCTTTCTTAAGTATGAAAGTGATAGGCAAGTAATTCGCAGTCAAGGTTCAATAACTTTGAACAACCGACAGCGGAAAACCGACAACCGAGAAAAACAGGATTCGAGAGCAAGACTCGAGTAATCACAATGACATCTGAACAAATCCGCCAACGCTCAGAACTCTTAAATATCCAAGTAATTGCCCGCAATAGTGGCAAACGCCTAGGGGTGGTTAAAGAAATCTTGGTAGACATAGACCGGCGGGAGGTTGTGGCACTCGGTCTGCGAGACAACCTGCTCTCGATTGCCGGGATGCCCCGCTTCATGCAGCTTAGCAGTATCCGCCAGCTAGGAGATGTCATCCTCGTTGACGACGAGAATGTCATCGAAGATATCGATGTCGATGCTTACAGTCCCCTGATTAATAGCGAAGTAATTACCGAAACTGGCGAGCTGTTAGGAAGAGTGCGCAGTTTCAAATTTAACACTGAAACCGGTGAATTGATTTCGCTGATAATTGCTTCTCTGGGGATTCCTTTAATTCCCGATCGCGTGATCAGCACCTACGAATTGCCAGTAGAAGAAATTGTCAGCAGCGGGCCAAATCGTCTGATCGTGTTCGAGGGAGCAGAAAATCGACTCACTCAACTGACAGTGGGGGTGTTAGAGCGACTGGGCATAGGTCAACCACCCTGGGAAAGGGAAGAAGAAGAAACTTACTACACGCCTGTGGTTCGTCCTGAAAATCAACTGGGAACAGGAGCTCCCGTAAGAACTTCTGAACCAATGCGGAAATCTGCACCAGCAGCCGCTGAGTGGGATGAGGATGAATGGGAAGAACCGGAACCGGTTCCAGTTCGCAAAGTCGTTCGCGAGCAACCTTCAAAGTCGGTTTACTATCAGGAAGATTTGGAAGAGGAAGAGAATTGGAGTGAAACTCCGGCTCAGGAAAAATACAAGCAACGTCGCGAGGAGCGTCAATACTCTGGCAGCGAGCGCTACGAAGACGAATACGAATACGATGATGTAGAATCAGACGCCTGGGCTGACGAGGAAGAACGCAAAACCTATAAGCCGCCTCGCGTCAACATTCCCGAAAAAACGAAAACTCCTGAATACGAAGAAGAAAGAGGCTATTAATCATAAACCCGGTTTTTAAAAACCGGGTTTTTTAAGCGTTTGGTTTTTTGACTTTTCATGATTATATGCCGGCTGGCTGCTTTGAGATATAGAGGGGATTAAAAATAGTGAAATTGAGGAAAAAGATTCACCATTTTAAACAGGCTATATGGTATTATCCAACTAATCCTGACCGCAACGCCAAAACAGCAGCTTGCGTGCGATCGGCAGCCGAAAGTTTATTCAAAATATTGCGGACGTGGGTTTTGACTGTACCAACTGTGATGTAAAGTTTTTGGGCGATCGCTGCATTGCTATAGCCTTGTACAATTAGCTCTAATACTTCCAGTTCCCGCTCCGTCAAGGGATAGGCTTCTATTAATTGGTTGAATTCCGAATCGGTGGCGTTAATCATCACGGTTTTTGACTTTTCTATCTGTTTAGTGGCAGATATATGATTCTTTGCTTTCTTGAGAACTATTCGAGCGATCGCAGGATCTATCCATGAGTTACCTTCATAAGTAACCCGCAACACTTCCAATAACTGCTCGAAGCTTATATCTTTCATGCAATAAGAATCTGCCCCCGCAGCAAATGCCGCTAGCACTTCCTGTTCGTTATCTTGGAATGTCAATATCAGCACTTTCGTATCTGGTTCGGCTGCTGATGCTTGAGTATCCTTAATCCGTTTTGTCACTTCAATCCCGTCAATATCGGGCAAGCCAATATCTACAATGACAATATCCGGTTTAGTTGCCCTCACCATTTTCAGCCCCTCAGTGCCGTTGGCAGCATCTCCAACAACTGTAATCCCCTCGTGTTGTTGTAAAGCCATCTTTATGCCGACTCTAGTTAGGTCATGATCTTCTATCAGAGCAACGCGAATTTCACTCATAGTTCTCTGTATTACCGATTTTTAATCTTTATTATACTTAATATTAATTAAAATGTTAATTTTATTAATAGTTATGTTAACTGTTCAAAACCATAAACAATAAAGTAACCTATTGCCTTAGGAGGTAGGCAATAGGATTAATTTTGATAAGTTAGCTAGGAATAGATACAGGAAATTGAAGAAAATAAAATTCAGCGAGCGAGCGCTTTTTTATCAGGCGATCGCCCCAAAATCTGTGCGACGAATAGCGACTACTGCTGGTTTTGGCGGCTCATTAGCCCCTTTTCCTGGCCAGTTAGAGCCGACTGGCACTTTACGGGTTTGCACAAATTCTTTCCCATCCACCGTCAGCATAGCAAACTTACGAGTTTCTGTTGCCATATTTTGACGCGTGCCATTCATTTCTCCAGGATGCTGCACCGAGAGAAACAGAGTGCGCTGATCTTGCGTAAAAAATGGCCCTGATGTCTCGCACTCCATAGGGCCATATCCGAACAAGTAAGCTTTACCGGCATTTTCACCGGTTGCGGGCATATACCAAATAGAATTGTTACCAAATACACCCACCAGCTTTGATTGAGGAACCGGTTTGCCATTGCCGTCAACGCGGCTGTTCACGGCTTTGTTTTGGCTGCCGGTACTCATGTCTGTAACTATCCAGAGATTGCCGCTGCGATCAATTAATATATTGTCGGGATTAGCAAAACCAACACCGCCGGCAACCGGTTCTCCCCCCGTGGCTACCATCTGCCAGCGGAAAGTCAGAGCATCGGGTTCGTTGTTTTCTTCCTCTAGGCGCATCACCCAACCGTAGGGGTAGGGCGTCTCGCCTGCTGGCCCTTTAAAAATGCGCTTATCTGGCCCTCCTTCTTCATCTGACATACCGGCGGTGAAACATATATAGAGGGAACCGTCGGGGGCAATCTCGGTATCTTCGGGGCGGGCAGTGCAGGTGGCGCCAGCGGCATTGGCTGCATAGTGAGCGTCTATCAAGATTGCGCCTTGTTTTTCAGTATCATTGCCGACGTAGAGTTCGCCGAGAGTTTTGAATTGTTTTTTGTATTCGACGATTTGTTCATCTTTTTCTGCTTGCAGGTAAGTAGGTTTCTGGTTTTTCCCTTTTGTTTTGTCGCCGTTTGGCAGGAGAATTTTATTGCCGACGATATCGCTGGGATTGTCGGGGGCAACTGCCGTATCTGCTTTTAGGGGGAGCCACTTGCCGGTGCCATCCGGGTTGAATTTGGCAGCATATAACATGCCATTTGTTAAGAGTTTTGAGTTGGCTTTGTCGGTGACTTGCTGCACGCGCTCGCTACTTACGAATTTGTAAATATGGCCACCCATGCGATCGCATCCAGAATAAAACGCCAGTGGCTTACCTGCTTCTACTCGTATGCCGACAGCTTCGTGACGATAGCGCCCTAGCCAAGTATGTTTAGTTCCGTAGTCGTCTGGGTTGGCGGGATCGACTTCTACAATCCAACCGTATTTATTTCCTGCAAGTCCAAAAACATTTCCCAATCCGTCTAGTTTGAAGTTTAGTGTTCCTGGCTCAGCGGCGGTGCCATCAGCATAAACTGCTTCTGGAACTTGATCTTGAAAATTTTCCTCGCCGCTTAAAACCGTGCCCCACGGTGTGGTGCCGCCGGCGCAGTTGGCAAATGTACCGATAATGCGCTCGCCCAATTGATCTATATATCCCTGACCATTCTTTTTATTAAAAATGGCCACTGCTGGTCCAGTTGCTTTCAAATAGCGTCCGTCTTCTAATCCAGAGATGCCAGTAATACGGCGATCCGCTTTAGAAAAAGTTCGTTCCCAGCTGCCATCTGCTTTTCTTCGCAGGGAAATCACACCCATACCCAAATCGGTGAGTGCTTCTTTGCATATTTCCCGGATTTTAGCTTTTATCGGATTACTATCTGGCAGGGTAAATACATTCAGTCCTTTTTTGCCTGCTTTTTTTAATGCTGCGATCGCTTCTTCAAATGGCAAGGATTTGCCGATTACCTGCTGGTATGTTTGTATCCATGGTATTTCACTAATATATTCAAAATTTACCGTCAGGTAGCCTTCATCCTTGCCGCTTTCCACAAACGACAAATAATCATTATTGTATCCAAAACGAGAATCTCCTACCTTATCACCCCAAGCCGCAATTACTTGATAAGTAAATCCTTCTGGCAATACCAGATCATCCACTACTTCATAAGTTTTGTATGCTTCTTGCTGTTGCGCTGGTGGTATGCCATCTGTAGCCAGTGGCATCGGTCCTTTTATGGGGGGAAAGATAAACTTTTTTAACTCTGGTGCCACCGTTGTTTTCGGCTGATTTGGCACGCACGATTGCAGCGAGTTGAGTGCTATTGCACTTGCTGCTCCGCCCAACAACAGCAAAAAATCTCGGCGCTTAATACTCATATTTTCTCTCTTTAAATATCTCCATTTACTTACTTATTTTTAATCTTATTTATTAAATTTATATTTTATAAAAAAAAACATATTTTTTGCTATTTTTTTTACTGCTGACTCATTTTTTTCTCATATTCTTATAGTTATTATAGCTAATTTTCACAAACTATATAAAAAAAATATTAAACTTTTACTATGATTCGGTTAACTTATTAGCGGTGCCCGGTGACGATATATGCGACTCTTTGACCAATATTAGTAGCATGATCAGCCATGCGCTCTAGGTGGCGAATCACCAGAGTCAACAACAGGATCGGTTCGATCACGCCTTTGACATCTCGCTGGTAGGCGAGGGTTTGATAAAGAGATTCATAGGCATCATCAACGGTTGTATCTTGATCTTTGAGACGCTTACCGATATCTGCATCCAAATCAGCCAGAGCCACCAGACTCATAGAAAACATAGCCTGAGCGTGCTGAGACATAACTTCAATTTGAGGCATACAGGGGTGAATTGGGTAAGGGAAGAGTTTAATTGCGATTTCCCCTAGGTCTTTAGCATAGTCGCCAATGCGTTCTATGTCTCGCACCAGTTGCATGAAAGCTCCCAAGAGCCGAGAATCCTGTGCCGCAGGAGCTCTAAGAGTCATCAAGATTACGCATTCTGACTCGATTTGGCGGTAAAACTGATCTATCTGCTTATCCAGGGGAGCAATGGCTTTAGCCGCTTCTAGGTCTCGGGCAAACAATGCCTGATGGCTCAGGCGAAAAGAATTTTCCACCAAGGCTCCCATGCGCAAAACATCCCTTTCCAAGCGTTTTATCTGGCGCTCGAAGTGGGTGCGTTCGGGATTGGAATTGGACGAAACAGAATTCACTTCAGTTGTTTAAATAATTTTTATTTAAATTTAAAAAATAATTTAACGAAGTGTTCAGATGGTTTTTTTCATGGCCACTTGCGTCAGCGCAACAGTTCATAATTCTTCTCAATTTGAATATATAATGGGATAAATAACAATAGTAACTTAGAATCACGCCAATAGTAAAAAAGTTGCAAAAAAATGTAAGAAAATATAACAAATCGAGAAAGGGGCGAGAGGGTTAGGTGCTGGCTGCACTCTGTTGATAGGGTAACTGAATAGAGAGCCAAGCGCCGCCAGTTTGGGGGTGATTCTTGGCGGTAATCGAGCCGCCGTGAGCGAGAATGATCTGGCGGACGATGGCCAAACCGAGGCCGCTGCCGGAACTAGGGGAGGGAGATGCAGAGAAGGCTGCTGCTTGGGGCGAGGGCGAATCTGCTGTGAAAATAGAGCGCGAGCGCGAATTTTCAGCTCGGTAGAGGCGATCGAACACTCGGGGCAAATCGGCTTCAGGAAAACCTGGGCCGGAATCAATCAGATCGATTTGAAGGTAGAATGAGGAAACTGGCGAAACAGTGATATTGACTTGAATTATTCCTTTGGGGGGACTATAGCGAATGCTGTTGTCAAATAAATTCAGGAAAACGCGAAATAGACTAGACTCATCTGCTTCTATGCAGAAATTTTCTGTCGCAGAATAAGCCAAAGAAAGCTGTTTTTGGCTGGTGAGTGGCTCTAGGGTTTGCCAGGCTGATTGAATTAGGGCGCCTAGTTCTATGGGTTTGCGGGAGAGTTTGTTACTGGGATCGGCTTCCATCTGCATTAATTCTAGCCAATCCTGTACAAGTTGAATTAGACGGTTAGTTTCTGTAAGCATTCGCTCCACCCAGACACGGGCGGGAGGCTGTAAGCGAGGGATAAGAGCTTCGGCAACTAAGCGAATTGAGGTTAAGGGGGTTCTCAATTCGTGGGCTAAATCGGAAACCCAGCGGTTGCGAGCAGCAGAGTTGTCAACTATTTCTTGCCGATTTTCCAGAAATACCCCTACTTGGCCAGCGGGTAAAGGCCAGGCTGTGCCGCGCAAGGTAAGCGAGCGCGACTGTGCTACTGCCTCGGCATCAGCGAGCGCAGGATGAAAAACCCACTCTTGCTGAGTTGTTTGCTGCGAATGGCGGGTTTGCTCTATCAATTGATCTAGCTCATAGGAGCGCACTACTTTTAACAACAGACGGGATCTTTCCGGCTCCCAGTGTTGAATATTTAACATCTGCCGTGCTTGCTGATTACACCAGAGCAGTTGATTTTCTTCATCAACCTGCAGATAGCCAACAGGGGCTACTTGCAAAATTTGCTGCCAGATTTGCAGGTTCTCAGCTAGCTTTTGTCGCTGTTCGTTAGCGGTGGCAATTCCCCGGCGTAAGCGAACGATTTTCGGCAAGGATGCCTCTGTAAAATCTGACGGTAACATTCCCAAAAGCCGCTGCAACTGCCGCTGGAGCAAGAGCTGCTGTAGGAGCCAAAATCCGACCCCCACAGCCAAACCGAGAAAAAATGCGACAAGAGCCATCTCGACCCTCTGAACGATGAAGGAAAGGATATGATCTTCCCCTTCACCCTAACCGATACCCGAACCCCCTGACTGTAATAACATACTCCGGTTGGCTGGGATCGCGCTCGATTTTTTCCCGCAACCAGCGAATGTGAACATCTACGGTTTTGCTGTCGCCGACGAAATCGCTTCCCCAGACGCGATCAAGTAGTTGATCGCGGGACCACACCCGGCGGGGGTGACTCATAAATAGTTCTAGCAGTTTATATTCTTTGGGGGAGAGGACCATTTCTTCCCCTCGCACGACAACGCGGCACTCTTGAGGATACAGGCAAATATCTTTAAACTGTAGAGCGGGTGACGGGGGCGAATAGCCGTTTAAACGATGGCGACGTAATAAGGCTCGACAGCGAGCAATTAATTCTCTCATGCTGAAGGGCTTTGTCAGGTAGTCGTCGGCTCCGACTTCTAGCCCTAAAACCCGATCAGTTTCGCTCCCTTTTGCCGAAAGAATCAAAATCGGTACGTGATTGCCTTGGTGTCGTAACAAACGACACAGATCGAGGCCGTTGACTTGCGGTAACATCAAGTCAAGCACAATCAGGTCAAATGGGGATTCTCCCTGTCTCAATTCTGGATTGCAGAGTAAATTTAAGGCTTGACGTCCATCAGTGGCAGAAGTAACCTCGAATCCTTCTTCTGTTAATGCTAAAACGAGCATGTCTCGGATCAGGTCTTCGTCTTCCACTACCAAAATCCGACCCGTTTGTCCTAGATCTGGTAAGGAAGGATTTTTGGTTGATTCAATAGAATACATATTTTTCCTACTTTTTTTTTGAAAGTTCTACCTCCATACATAGAATAAAACCTCCCCGGCGATCGCTCGCCCAAAGAAATTTTGTAGATTTTAATCGCTCATTTTTGTTTTTAATATGCAAATATTAAAATTTATATTAACTACCTGAAAAACAGATGCGAACTAGCTTGAGCAAATGGCCAATTTATTGAAAGCAGGCTTTTTTTACTGCCAATGGCGTTATGCTCAAATCAGTAAAGCATTAAATAGGTAGCCAATCCCAATAATTCCAAGGGTAACAATTAAGACGAAACTACCCAGAAGCGGGGGGCGCAAAACCTTGCGTAAAATTACCATTTCTGGTAAAGATAATGCCGTCACTGCCATTGTGAAAGCCAATACCGTTCCCAAAGGCATTCCTTTGCCTACTAGTGCCTCAGTGATGGGCAATACGCCGGCGATATTGGCATAAAGAGGAACTCCTAGTGCAACGGCAATGGGTACAGCTAAAGGATTGCCAGCTCCTGCAAAACTAGCAATTGTATCTGCTGGTATGTAGCCGTGAATTCCCGCACCAAGTGCAATACCGCCGACGATATAAAGCCAGACTGTCTTGAGAATTTCTATGGCGTGGTTTTTTCCATGCTCAAATCGCTGTTTCCAAGTCATTTCTATTTCATTACTATCGTCTTCATCTGGATTGTTTTGTTGACGATATTTCTGCAATTCCCAGACAAAAGGCTCTACCCATTTTTCAAGTTTAAGTAATCCTATAATATAGCCAGATGCGATCGCTACTACAACCCCAAACCCCACATACATAAGCGTTACCTTTAGCCCAAACAATCCCCACAGTAACACCACCGCTACTTCATTCACCATTGGGGCAGAAATAAGATAAGAAAATGTCACTCCCAACGGCACCCCTGCTTCTAAAAAGCCGATAAATAGTGGCACTGCCGAACATGAGCAAAAAGGCGTGACTACTCCTACGCAGGCTGCTATAATATTGCCAAATACCGTTTTTTTCCCGCCCAGCCAGTAACGCACTTTTTCCGGCTGTAAAAAAGTTTGCAGCGTGCCAACAATCGAACTTATAACTATTAGCAAAGTCAACACTTTTAAAACGTCGTATAAAAAAAAGTGCAGGCTCGCACCCAAATGTGAATCTAACGATAAACCGAAAATTCGGGTGACAACTTGCGCTGCTAGCCAGTTAAAAGGATAAAATGGATCGAACATGAAATCAAATAATAAAATTTAAAAAGTTAAAAAAATTTTTTGTTCCCAGTAAATACTGGGAACTAGCAGCTTTGCCTTCAATTACAAGTTTTTTCAGTAATCAAATCGATTGAAAAGATAAGGCGCGGTTACTGTAAAAGTGTCTTAATTTCGACGGGTGAAAGCACTTTGCCTTTGCTGACAACTTTTCCATTTATTGCTAGGGCAGGAGTGGATAAAATGCCTCGTTTAGCGATTTCTGCCATATCTGTGATGTGGATAACTTCGGCTGCTATGCCAAGAGATGCGATCGCATTTCTTGCATTTTCCTCTAGCTGATAACACTTCTTACAGCCTGAGCCGAGAATTTCTAATTTAATTGTACTCATTGCGAAACACCTGTTGTTAGAGATTGCACTAATTTGGCTACTCTTTCTTTTATTTCATCCCGCACCCTTTGAAAAGTTTCTATCGGTTGCCCGTCGGGATCGTCGATTTTCCAATCTTCAAACACTTCTCGCAACACCCACGCTTCTGGCAAATTTACACCGCACCCGCACAGGGAAATTACGACGTCGTAGTCTTCTGGCTGAAAATCGCTCAATGCTTTAGAAGTTTGAGAGCTAATGTCAATACCAATCTCTGACATTACTTGCACCGCTGTGGGATGTACTTTGCTTGCCTCTAATCCCGCACTGGTGACTTGAATTTTTCCTTCTCCTAGTATTTTAGCAAATCCTTCTGCCATTTGGGAACGGCAGGAATTTTTTTTACAGACAAACATTACTCGCTTCATTTTTGCTACACCTGATAACAAATCTATTAATATTTTTTGATGCACCGAGGATCTGGCAATGTAGCTTTTTCTGGTTGTCGCGGAAACCAAAAAGCAGTGCGCTTGCAGAATTCTACTAACATCAACATCACGGGTACTTCGATTAATACGCCGACAACAGTAGCGAGAGCTGCGCCTGAATTTAAGCCAAATAGCATCACTGCAGTAGCGATCGCTACTTCAAAGTGATTGCTTGCGCCAATCAGCGCTGCAGGTGCCGCATCTTCATAAGATAGATTTAGCTTTTGTGCTGCTACATAAGCAATTAAGAAAATAAAATTCGTTTGCACAAAAAGCGGTACTGCAATTAAAAGAATATGCAGCGGATTTTTGACAATTAGCTCTCCTTTGAAAGCAAACAGCAGCACTAAGGTAATTAACAGCGCCGAAATAGCGAGCGGGTTGAGATATTTCAAAAATTTCCGCTCAAACCACTCTTTACCTTTATTTTTGAAAATCCAGTAACGGCTATACATGCCCGCTGCTAGGGGCAAGCCGACGTAAATCAGTACTGACAATACAATAGTTTGCCAGGGTACGACTAAATCGTTAGCGGCTAACAACCACCTTCCCAAGGGCGCATATAGAAATAGCATAGTCAGAGAATTAACTGCTACCATAACCAGGGTGTGCCCCTGATTGCCATAGCAGAGATATCCCCACATTAGTACCATTGCAGTACAGGGGGCAATTCCTAGTAAAATTGCTCCGGCAATATAGGAATTTGAAAGAGTGACTTCGCTGCCGCGAATAATTTCAGTGCCGCTCAACCAAGGGCGAAACAGCCAGTTTAAGAAAAACTGGGCAAATATTACCATTGTGAAGGGTTTAATTGCCCAGTTTACGACTAGGGTAAGAATGACGGGTTTGGGAGCGCGAATGACATTAACTGCCTGGGTGAAGTCGATTTTCACCATGATGGGGTACATCATAAAAAACAGGCAGATAGCGATGGGAATTGAGACTTGGTAGATGCTCATTGCGTCTAGTGCGAGCGCTACTCCGGGGAACAATCGTCCTAGAGCAATACCCGCTAAAATACAAAGAAATACCCAAAAGGTGAGATATTTTTCAAAAAAACTTAATCGCCCTCCCGCTGCCACAGGCGAGATACTGGCTGAAATATTCTCGCTACTCATTGATATTTACTTTTGGTAAAAATCGATAGTTTTTCTAGTAAGTTTCTTGTTTACGCAGCAATTCTTTAAGCGTCAGGTTTAGCTGAGCTTTTCCCTCGAAAACCGTGCCTACTTTCCCTTCATAAAAGTGCATTAGTGCAATCCGGTATACTTCATTAGGTAAGGGTATGTAGCCTACAGATGTTACTACCTGCGCTGCGTTCTTGAGATAGAATTCTACAAATGATATCAGTTCAGGTTTGGTTTGAGCCGTTTTGGCATTGACATAAATGAATAAAGGGCGAGCAAGGGGTTGATATTGATTATTTTCTACAGTCTCACGGCTTGGCAATATTGGCCCTTTGCCGCTATCAATTGCGAGGGCTTTCAGTTTATCTTTGTTGGCTTCGTAATAAGCAAAGCCAAAGTAGCCTAATGCATTAGCATCTTCGCTGACTCCTTTTACTAAAAAGTCGTCATCTTCGCTGGCAGTGTAGTCTTGGCGGCTGGCATCGGGTTCGCCGACAACTGCTTCTGTGAAGTAGTCAAAGGTGCCAGAATCTTTGCCTGCTCCATAGAGGTTAAGGGGTCGATTTGGCCACGAAGCTCTAACTTGATTCCAGCGGGTGATTTTCCCTTCGGCAGCAGGTTCCCAGATTTTTTTCAACTCTGCTAGGGTAATTTCTTTTGCCCAGTTATTTTGTGGATTCACTGCTACGGTGAGAGCATCAAAGGCTACAGGCAGTTCTATGTAGGGTACGCCTGCTTGTTTACAGGCTTGCATTTCTTTAGCTAGAATTGGGCGGGAGGCGTTGCTGATATCAGTTTCTCCGGCACAGAATTTTTTAAATCCACCTGTGGTACCGGAAAAATTTACTTCAACTACTATTGCGTTTGCTTTTTGTTTTTGGAATTTTTCAGCGAGCGCCTTTGAAATCGGAAAGACGGTACTGGAACCGTCTATTTTGATCATTTTCGGCGTAGTCGCTGCTGGAGTCTCTTGCTGGGCGCACGCTCCTAAAAATGTGCCCATACTAGCAGTTAGCATTAACAGCCCCAAAACCGCACCCAGCCTGCTTACTGTTGCGTTCATCTTTTTTTCTCCTTAAGGGCTACATTTCTATCATTTCAAAAAAAATTGATTTGTCAAGTAGCCGGAATCACAGATTAGATGATGAGATTGTTAAGAAATTTAATAAATTAGGGATCGTCCTGGCAACGGCGTACGGGGAGCATGGGGCTGAAGCGCCGGTATTCTGCCAAATATTGCTCAAGAGCAGCAAACTGGGGCAGGTTGAGGCTGTAGTAAATCCAGCGCCCTTCCTGACGCGAACGGACGAGAGCGGCTTCTTTGAGGGTTTTTAGATGAAAGGAGAGTTTGGATTGGCTGACTTCCAGTTGTTCGCAGAGTTCGCATACGCACAACTCGCGCTCGCGCAGCAGTTCAACTACTTGCAGGCGCAGGGGATCAGATAAGGCGTGAAAGCCAGCAGCCATTTGAAAGATTGTAGTGGTAGCAGCTTGCAACATCAACTTTTTTTGAAATATCAGCTCAATTTTAACTTTTTACAGCAGTGGTGGCTACAACTTCGTTAGGATCGGTAGTGGACCTTTTAATAAACTATCAATGCTATTGCACTTAAGTACCTGGCTAGAAATTGAAGCATATCTTGAGAAATCGACAGGAATTATTTTTCCCATTGGCTCGACGGAGCAACATGGCCCAACGGGATTGATTGGTACAGATGCGCTCTGCGCAGAGGCGCTCGCCCGTGGGGTGGGAGAGGCAACGGGCGCTTTAATTGGTCCCACAATTAACGTTGGCATGGCGCTGCACCATACTGCCTTTCCCGGAAGTATCAGCTTGCGCCCCAGTACGATGATACAAATGATTCGAGATTATATTACTTGTCTGGCTAGGGCGGGATTTACTAAATTTTTCTTTATTAACGGGCACGGCGGAAATATTGCTACGCTCAAGGCAGCTTTTTCAGAAACCTATTACACCCTTGCCGAGTTAAATGTTGCTAATGCCGATAAAGTGCAGTGTCAAATCGGCAATTGGTTTATGTGCAGTTCTGTTTATAAATTAGCGAAAGAGTTATATGGCGATCAAGAAGGTTCTCATGCCACACCTAGTGAAATAGCTCTGACTCAATACCTCTATCCGGAATCAATTAAACAAGCGCCTCTTTCCTCTGAAGTTTCGCGGGATCACGCTATTTATAGTGCTGCTGATTTTCGCCGCCGGTATCCCGATGGGCGCATGGGATCTAATCCTGCTTTAGCAACGCCAGAACATGGCAAACAATTTTACGAAGTGGCGGTTAAGGAGTTGAGTAATCATTATTTGGAATTTCTCAATGCAGAGTAAAAGGGTCGTGTTCCCATCATATTTTCGGCTAGCTAGCTTTCTCATAAAAAAGCCTCTGCTTTGTTTTTAGAAATAATATAGAATCATGTCAAATTTCTAGATTTACTTGCTAGGCTCGCTATCCCGTTTCGAGAGCGAGCTTCGCGTTTTTGTCCGGCAGTTTCTGCATTTATATATTTACAGTAAAAAGTGCCAGCCGATATCGAAACCATTGCTACGCGTAGCAGAAAATAAAAAAAAACTAAAATAACTCGCCTTAGGTATTTTTTGCGTTTAAATTTATGATAACAGTCTGCCTTGCCTATGTTCCGCAACTACAGAAGTCTAGCAGTTTTGTCAGAGCCCTTTAACTTTAGCCTCAGCTTCCAGCCCAACCAATAACCCAGCTACTGCTGAGGGCGCTCTCTGGTAATAGCTTCCCCAGAGGAATGAAGGCATTTGTTGAAGGCGATCGCTTTTACTGACTTTTCTTTCCGGATGCTCTGAGAAATTTATTGTATGCTACTATTATAAGTATATATTTACTTGGGTGCGAAATAAAAAGTTAATGAAAAAAATAACGAATCAGCGAGCGCTATTTGAACTTTTAGCAATCGGGCAAATTGCTATTGGAATATCGTTTCTATTATTAGAAGCTAAAGTCGAAAATGAAGTGCCGGCAAGGCAAAAAAATGTCAAAACAGAAGAAAAATTTTTGTCAAAAAAAGTTCTGCTTTACAAGACAGAAAAATACCAGCTAGATGAAGAAAAACCTACCATTCAAGCAGATGCCTCAGATATTCCGTTTGAAATTTGTAACGAAGACGAAAACTGGGAGCGCCCAAGTGAAAGCGAACAAATTAGACAACTACAGATCCTACCGCGATATAGTAGTGAATTAAATCGAGAACCTTTAAAAAGTTTATGGCAAACTTTTTGGAATCAGAATATATTTTCTTTTAAAAGTTACGGGCTTAGCGCCCGTCAGGAACCGATATACTTGTCAGGATTGTGGACAATTATAGGGAGTATATGGAGCTGTTATGATGCCAATCGAATTGCTAAGTTAAACTCTGGAGAAAGTGCAGAAGTATGGATTTTGCTGCATAGAGTTATCAGTATAAAGTGGACAGGCGATCGCTATATCATGGTTGTCAAACCAACAAAAAAAGGCGTGCAAATGATTCAATTTTGGCGAAAAGAGCATCAAGCTCACCTACCACTTCAGGTTATTACTGACAGCGGAGAGGAACTGAAAGTAGTGCAAAGAGAATGAATTAAAGGAGATATTAGGGGTACTTGGCTATAAATTATTTTTTTAGATCTAGTTAGAAATAAATAAATAAATGAGTTAAGTTTATTTCTGGCTATCTACTTACCTTCCTAACGCTATTGAAGCATTTTGTCCACCAAATCCAAAACTCAAACACAAAACTTTCTCAACCAGAAATTGCCGCGCTTCCCTGACAAAATCTAACGCAAATGCAGGCTCTCTCAATCCAACACAAGGGGGCAATACTTGATGCTGGAGAGCCATCAGACAAAAAGCCACCCCCAAAGCCCCAGAAGCTCCGAGGGTGTGCCCGGTAGCACCTTTAGTAGAGCTTACAGGCACCCCAGCGGGAAACAAACGCTGGATAAGTTGAGCCTCGCACTCGTCATTGAGCTGGGTACTAGTGCCGTGAGCGTGGATGTAATCTACTTTACTTAGGGAAATACCGCTGCGTTGGCAACAATGTTTAACAGCGGCAAGCGCACTTTCTTCTTGCAAATTTGGAGAGGTGGCATAACAGGCATCATTTGTCAAGCCAAATCCTAAAATTCGACCGTAAACCCGTGCTCCTCGCCGTCGAGCTAACGATGCTTCTTCCAGCACGAAGACAGCGCCGCCTTCACCCAAAACCAAACCTTCTCGGTGTTGATCAAAAGGATAAGCCCCCGTTTTTGCCAAAACCCCCATCTTAGCAAATCCCGCCAGCGTCAGTGGCGTAATCGGGGCTTCCACTGCACCGGCAACAACGCGATCGCACTGTCTTGCCCGTATTAACTCAAACCCCTGGGCAATGGCCCATATCCCCGTAGCGCAAGCCGCCATTGGGGCCAGAACTGGTCCTGCTGTTCCCACTAGCCGCGCTGCTATGATCGCTGCCATATTAGGTAAAGTTTGCAACCAATCTGAGAGAAGGGGAAAAGGGGAATTGCTTGCGTTTTTTCCTTGTATAGATTTTTCCTGCCAATACTGCCGCGCCAACTGTTCCCATTGCCCCTGATAAGAGCGACTCGAGCCGATTACCACCCCTATTTCCGGCAGGGGAGGCTTTAGATTCGCATCTTGTAAAGCCTCTGCCACTACTTTTCGGGTTAGTGCTGTTAATTGTGCTGGCTTATTTTTGATTAACCCCAGTGGGCGCGGCGACAATTCTGGGAAAGGTTGATACAGCCTGATACCACACTTAGAGGAAATTAGGTGATTCCAGCTCTGGCAAAGATTGCCCAAAGCTGAAATCATACCGATTCCAGTAACGACAACTTCCACGCCTCTATCTAACTTGCCAATCACTATTTGAGATTTTCTGCTCCTTGCGTCACTTTAGCAGATTCAATGCGATCGCCCTGTTCGATCTTATCAATTACATCCATACCTTCTGTAACATAGCCAAACACTGCATAATTGCCATCCAAAAACGACAAATCCGTCAAAGCGAAATAAAATTGAGAACTTGCCGAATCAGGAGAGCTTGAGCGCGCCATTGCCACAGCGCCCCGCCTGTGGGGCAGCTCTGGCTCTGTCTTCACTCCCGCCGCATCAAATGTTTTGCTATAGATTGGCTCTTTTGCCCCCTTTGGTTTAATTTCCAGAGGTATATAGCGAGGGCGATTGGTTGCTGGATCGATAAAACTCCCTGTTCCCAGCTCCTCAGCCGGAATAGAAGTGTCTTTACTCCGGGGATCGCCCCCCTGCACGACAAATGGGCTAGGTTCGCGCACCACGCGGTGGAACATCAGCCCGTCGTAAACGCCGCGTTGAACTAAATCAACGAAATTGCCAGCAGTAATTGGAGCATTCGTGCCATCTACTTCGATAGTAATAGGCGATCCTTTGACTAGCATTACAACTGTTGCTTTTCCTTCTAGTCGAGGTAATTTACTTTCTTGTCGACTTTGAGCAACAGTAGCTGGTGCAGAAGTTATGGTTGTCTTGGAAGCATTTATTTCAGAAACGGAAGTTGCTTGTTGAGAGGCACATCCTCCCAAAATTAACGTAATTAATAATGTCAAGGATACAAGCCAGTGTGGAATTTTTACCTGCATTTTGCTTTACCTATACAATTGGCTGCTAGTTTATCAGCCAATTAATTGCTTTTTTGGGGCCAGGGTGTATTGCCCCTACAGGGTCAAGCGCTCCTGCTGAAAGCTTTTTGATTATAAGCCTTCTAGAGGCACGCCAAGAAAACGAGCCAATTCAGCTCCTTGATTTTCTAGCTCTGACAGGGAAATCGGCTGCCCCACTTGCGACAGGGGAATGTCATTTTTACCCTTGATTTTTAGGAAAAGAGCGCGGCGGGGATTAAGCCCTTCTTTGATATCGACTCGAATTGAGAGCACGTCTTCTATGGGATAAGTTAATTCGATACGGCGATTTTTACCCGGAAAACCCCAGCGGAAAATTTTAACTGTTCCATTTTCTCGATTGAATTCGTTGTAACCGCCGCCGACATTCCAAAGTATAGTTAACCATAGGTAAAGACTTAATAGTACTGCCGCAATTCCGTACAGCCCCATCACCAAACCTTGTGGGATGAAGATTAGTTGGGTGGGTTCGGCAAATGGCAGCAGATTTACTTGCAGGTAGCTAGAGATACTTGAAAGTAGAAAGCCGATGCCTCCGAGCGTGACTATAGTGGCTATTAAGTAATTGCTCAGTCGCCTAGAACCTATAATTGTCTGGCGCAGTATGCGATCGCTTTTGGAGAGTGTTTGTGCTGCCATAAATTTATTGTTTGTCACTCCCTTTAAATCTTAACACAATGTGTAAAAATTTGTAAAATTATCTCTTAGCATGAAATTTTAAATTAAAAAATATCAAGTTATGGTTTGGAAAAGTATATCTATAAAATAGAAATTTATGCTTGAAATAGATAGTCCGTCGTCAAATAGGAATAATCAGTAGATAGAGAAATACTTACTCTGAGAGCGGACTTGTTTAAAAGAGCTGATAGTAGCGAGGGTGCTTTAGAGCATACACGACTGCAAGGCAAAATATAGAGATTTACTTATAGATATTAGAGTTTATGTTGCCAGTATTCAAGTGGCCACTTGTACCGCTACAAGCAAAGTCCCGAAACCCTGCTTGCAAATGAAAGTACAAACCAAGGCTTAGCCAGGGCGCCGAGAGAAGAGCCGGATAAATTTTAAGGGGGTATTTGCAAATTTAGGTAAATTTCATATATAGTTATGTTAAGTTACTTAGAAACCTCCCAGTTTTAATAAGAGGGTTAAAACGAAATGACCATAGCAGTCGGACGCGCCCAGACAGAGCGAGGATGGTTCGACGTCCTCGACGACTGGCTAAAACGCGATCGCTTCGTCTTCATCGGGTGGTCAGGACTTTTGCTCTTCCCCTGCGCCTACCTAGCGCTCGGGGGCTGGCTTACCGGCACCACCTTCGTCACCTCCTGGTACACCCACGGTTTAGCCTCCTCCTACCTAGAAGGCTGCAACTTCCTCACCGTCGCCGTCTCCACCCCCCCCAACAGCCTAGGACACTCCCTACTCTTATTGTGGGGTCCAGAAGCCCAAGGCGACTTCACCCGCTGGTGCCAACTCGGCGGCTTGTGGACATTCATCGCCCTCCACGGAGCCTTCGGTCTGATCGGCTTCTGCCTACGTCAGATTGAAATCGCCCGTCTAGTAGGCGTCCGTCCCTACAACGCTATCGCCTTCACCGCTCCGATTGCCGTCTTCGTCAGCGTCTTCCTGCTGTACCCCCTCGGTCAATCGAGCTGGTTCTTCGCACCCAGCTTCGGCGTCGCCGCTATCTTCCGCTTCCTACTCTTCTTCCAAGGCTTCCATAACTGGACCCTCAACCCCTTCCACATGATGGGAGTAGCCGGCGTTCTCGGAGGCGCCCTGCTGTGCGCTATCCACGGAGCCACAGTAGAAAACACCCTCTTCCAAGACGGAGAAGCAGCTAACACCTTCCGCGCCTTCCAACCAACCCAAGCGGAAGAAACCTACTCGATGGTTACTGCTAACCGCTTCTGGTCACAAATCTTCGGGATTGCCTTTTCCAACAAGCGCTGGCTGCACTTCTTTATGTTGTTCGTGCCCGTCACCGGCTTGTGGATGAGCGCTATCGGTGTCGTCGGCTTGGGCTTGAACCTAAGAGCTTACGACTTCGTTTCCCAAGAATTGCGGGCGGCAGAAGACCCTGAGTTTGAAACCTTCTACACCAAGAATATTCTCTTGAACGAAGGGATTCGCGCTTGGATGGCGCCAGCGGACCAACCCCACGAACATTTCAATTTCCCCGAGGAAGTTCTGCCTCGCGGTAATGCTCT
>DVEG01000032.1 GCA_015295835.1 Oscillatoriaceae cyanobacterium M7585_C2015_266 | reverse complement strand
GGCAAACCTCGAATGGTTAAACCTACAAAAAGAACTGGAGTCTTTGCGAAAGCTCGTTGCCGGAGTTGGTTTTTAACGATTCGAGAGCAACGGCTAGCCATTCAGCGACATCTTCGCCGCCATCCGAGTCTCCACACTTTGTGGGCTGAGGCACTCATGGATGGTTTTGAAGGGGGCATTGAGGTTACCTTGCGAGAAACACTGTTGTCCCTAAGAGTATTTCCAAAAACTTGTCCCTACACTTTTGAGCAGGTACTCGCTCCCACATTTCTCTGTGATCCCACCGGAGATTGGGATGGTACTTGCTAAGCTGAAGGAAGTTATTCAAGGGAAGCTAGCCCCCGTCTGCAATGTGAGCATCACTGCCTTCATATCACCCTTTAGAAGCGCAGGTAAGTTCAGCCACAGTCCGGGAAATTCTCGACTGCGTAGAATGCCATTTTCATCGGGCATTTGTTGAATGTAGGTTGGCTTTTCTAAGTGGTACCAGTAGAACGCCTGTTTAGAAACTACTCAAACCAGATATTCTTTGACGCCGCAACGACAATAAAGTTCCTTTTTATCGTGCAGCTCATAGGCAGCACTACTGGAAGCAATTTCTATGATGAATTCTGCAGCACCTTCAATGTAGTCATCTGCACTAATCCTTGACTGTCCCCCAACCGATTCCTCTTAGCGCAATAAGACATCCGGCTGCACTTCATTTTTATCGTCGAGCCGTACTGTGGCATTATCACAGACCATTAAGCCACTAAATTCAATGCTGTAGTTAAATAGCCAACCCAGAATGTTGCCGTGAGGCTGAGCATGCCTTCGAACTCTAATGGGTGAGGCCACAAAAACGACTTCGTTAATCAATTCGGCTTTTTTGATATGGGGAGATTGGGTATAACGATACTCAAATTCTTCGCGAGTCAGGTGCTCGCCACTTTCTAAGGTGATTACATTTACCGGTGCAGTCATTTTGTTGCCTCCTAGATAAAAGCACATTGAGTTGGATTCACTTGGTTTCCTGTAGTGCTTGAGCGGAAACCTACTCTAGCTTCAGAAGCTCCACTAGGGAATGCTTAACTCATTGAGTTCGCCCCGTAAACGTAGGTATTCACCAAAGTCCATCTCAGGCGCAGCGCTCGCCAGATCAATATTGGATTTAGAGGCAGAGGAAGCCTTTGACTGCTAAGCAGAAGGCAGCAGTGACTTTGGTATGGATGCCATGCATATTTCAGAAGATTACCTTTCCTGAGTCGGAAAGCCAAGCCCTAATCCGAGCCATTCAATCACTATTGGCACAGGCTCATGTGCTACTGCGGCTTTACCAGTTACCTGCCGACAATGAAGATTTAGTCCAACGGCTCACCTGCGCCACCAAAAGTCAAAATCCCGTTGACGAGGAACTTGCGGGCAAATGATGCGCGTCAGCAACAATTAGAACTGGATATACAGCAGTTGGGGTTGACGAACAGTGCCTACAAATGGTATAAAACCGCAGTATATTGTATTGTATAATATAACATTTTAACAAGGAGAGAGTAATAACTTTCACCAAAAAGCAAATGCCAGGCGTGGGGAATCCAAGAGTTGTGCGAGTTGATGAGTTTGAATTTGAGCTTAGTGACGGGCGTGTTTTCCAACATCCTGTTGAACCTGACCCTGATGAGAAGAGTTCCAAGAATACTATGACCAATGGTTGGGACTATTAGGGCGAGCGCGTGAGCGAGAGATTATTAACGAGCTCTGAAACTTGTAAGCTCTTAGGTGTTTGCCGTTGGACATTGACTTGGAACTGCCAAAAAAGCAAAAACCTATCAAGAACGCAGAGTGCATCGAGGGGTTTGTTCAAATCTGGAAACGGTAAAACTATCAATGCCGATGTCAATAGTGTTGGCCAGATTATCAGAAAAGTATTCCCCAACGCCGGCACTGTGCCGTTCAGCTAATAAAGATTTGCCCTTTATGAAGAAACTTCAGTTTTCTACTGATTTCTTGAAAGGTGCATGAAAATTCGCTAACTGCCTCCAAAAACCTGCATTAAATTGGCAGCTATAAAACAAGGAAAATGTATGGAAGATATCCGCATTGCTTGGCTTGTTCCCTCAGTAGAATTGGGGGCATACTGGCAGCCTGTTTTGAGAGAATTCACAAAAGTATTTAAAAATACAATTTTTTACACAGGTCAGGTTTGGCCAGGATTTGAGCCAACAGCTCCGGGATGTTCGGTGATAAAATTAGTGGGAAAAACAACATTTGTCGAGACAAAGAAAATAGGAACAGGCTACGATCGCGGCTTTATAGTCGTCTCGCCGAAAATAATCGGTCACTTATTCGAGTTTAAACCTGACATCGTCTTTCCCCAAGCTTTTTCCCTGTGGACAGTTTTTGCTGTACTCCTAAAACCACTGTTTCGCTGGCGGCTGGCGATAATTTACGACGGCAGCTCCCCCAATACAGATTTTAGAGATTCAAGTTTTCGCACCTTGGCACGTCGATTGCTGGCGAAATTTGCAGATGCCTTCGTCTCTAACTCTCAGGCAGGGACGAAATATCTTATAGAAGCTCTGAAAGTACCGGAAAATAAAATATTTATTAAAAATTATCTAGTTCCTGATGCCGAAACACTGCGCAAACCTCTGGCAGAGTCGGTAGCGCCTATTCAGGATCTAAATCTAAAGCGTCCGATTTTTCTATATGTGGGGCGGATAGAGCAGAGAAAAGGGCTGAAAACGCTTTTGCAAGCTTGCGCGATTTTGAAAAATCAGGGATATTCTAACTACACACTGTTGATTGTCGGGAAAGGACCGCAGCGGGAGGAATTGGAAGCGTTTGTAAAAGAGCAGAATTTACAAGAACAAATATCTTGGCAGGGATGGGTTGAATATGGACTTTTAGGGGCGTATTTCCAGCAGGCAGATGTTTTCGTCTTTCCGACGTTTGAAGATGTCTGGGGAATGGTGGTGCCAGAGGCGATGGTATTTGGGAAACCAATTCTGTGTTCTAGCGGGGCAGCTGCCCGGGAGTTGATTGCAGAAGGGGAGAACGGTTATATTTTTGATCCGCATAATCCTGAACAGTTGGCAGAACAAATGCGGCGGTTTTTGGAGAATCCAGACATAATCGCGTCAATGGGGGAGCGCTCGCTGCAAATCATTGCCAAAGCAACTCCCGAATCAGCAGCACAGAGCTTTGTAGAGGTGACATATTTTCTGATGGGAAAAAAAGAGGGTAGCCATCAATGAAAATTCTTCTATCTTGCTTTGCCTGCGAACCCGGGCTGGGCTCCGAGGAAGGTGTCGGTTGGAATATGGCTTTACAAACCGCTAAGTACAATCAGACATGGGTGCTGACTAGAACTTTTTACCGAGATGCTATTGAGGCAGAGATCTGCAAAAATCCGATTCCCAATCTGCACTTTGTCTATATCGAACCGCTGAACTGGAAAGAGAATTTTAAAGGCAGACAAGGGGGACTCCAACTTCATTATTATCTATGGCAGATTCTCGCTTATATGAAGGCGCGATCGCTCCACCGTCAAATAGGCTTTGACTTGGCACGCCACGTTACCTATGTAAAGTTTTGGTCCCCTAGTTTCATCTCATTGCTGCCAATTCCTTTCATATGGGGACCAGTCGGAGGCGGAGAAGCTGCACCAAAACCGTTTTGGCGAGATTTCAGCCTCAAGGCAAAGATTTACGAAATAGCTAGGGATTTCGGACAGCGGATGGGCGAAAGCGATCCGTTTACTCGCATGACAGCTAGACGGAGTGTTGTGACATTCGTGACAACGGAGGATACAGCCAAGCGGGTGCGGCAGCTGGGAGCAAAAAACGTGCAAATCTTGTCTGAAGCAGGTTTATCTAAAGAAGAAATAGCAACTCTGGCAGAGTATCCTATACCTACAAATCAGCCAATTCGGTTGATCAGTATGGGTAGGCTTCTGCACTGGAAAGGTTATCACCTGTCGGTGCGGGCGTTTGCTAAAGCAAACTTGCCTGACGCAGAATACTGGTTGTTGGGAGATGGACCTGAACGCCCTCGCCTACAGGCGATGATTAAGGAACTCGGCGTTGCTGCCCGAGTCAAGCTTTGGGGAAGGCTGCCCCGACAAGAAACTTTGCAAAAGTTAGGACAATCCCACATTCTGGTTCACCCCAGTTTACACGACTCTGGCGGATGGACGTGTCTTGAGGGAATGGCAGCAGGGCGACCAGTCATCTGCTTAGATCTAGGGGGTCCGGCTACTCAGGTAACTGAAGAGACAGGGATTAAAGTACCGGCTATGGAACCAGAAGCAGCGGTAAGCGGGCTAGCAGAGGCGATGGTTCGTTTGGCAAGCGATGCAGAGCTGCGCGCTCGCATGGGTGAGGCTGGGAAAAAGCGAGTGAGAGAATTCTATGACTGGGATATCAAAGGGAAGTTCTTTGCTCAGTTGTATGAAGAAATCGCAGCTGGAAAATAAAAGCGATCGCATTCCCATCCCTGCCTATAACTAACCGATAACCGATAAACTATCAGCCGCAATACCCAAGCCTTCAACTGGCATTATATCCAACCAAATCAACCATACAGTATTTCTCCATCCGGCGGCGTCGCTTTCCAAGGTTCAAAACGACGCAAATTCAATGCCTGCAAAATAAACAGCCAAATATATAGAGGATTTAACAAAATATATCGTTTCCAAAGTCGCTTCGGTTCCTGGATGAGTCTATACAACCATTCTAAGCCAAGCTTTGATAGAAACTCCGGTGCCTTCGGCAAATTGCCAGCGTGGAAATCAAATGCCGCCCCCACAGCAATTAGCGGCATCGAGAGTTCATACCCATATTCGTAAACCCACACCTCCTGACGTGGACACCCCAAACCAACAAAAGTAATCGCTGCGCCGCTATCGCGAATCTGTTTAACAATCTCTTTTTTCTCTTCAGGAGTGATGCGCCTAAACTTAGAAGGTTGAGTCCCCGCAATCACCAATTTAGGAAACTTAGCACAGAGATTTTTCGCTAAATGTTCTAGCACTTTCTCTTTACTGCCATACAAATATATAGACAGTCCCTCCAGTGCTGCTCTTTGACATATGTGCAGCATTATATCTGGTCCGGAAACGCGCTCGGGCAAGCCGACTTTGTACAGTAAATTCAACGCCCAGCGCACAGGCTGTCCGTCGGGCAAAATCAAATCAAGGTGATTAAGGCGGTAGCGGTGGACTTCATCAAGTACCCCAGTCATTACTCCGTGAACGGCAAGTGCCGAGACAGTCATTTTTTGTCTTTCACGCGCTGCTGTAATGATTTTCTCTACAGCCGCCTCATAATCGATCGCATTTACGCAAACCCCAAGGATATTTTTTTTTCCCTTATCTATCATTGAAACACCTATGTGAGTACATCCTCTTGAAAATATTTTCCTTTTTCTCAAACGATATGCACGCAGTTTATGCTGTAGCGATCAAAATATATATATTCGTCTTATTTATGTTTTTAACGTCGCTACAGCTGAGCTGCAAATATCAGACGGTTTCTTTCTCCCAGCGTTCCTTGTTAAACTCGTAAATTTCCTCTAAAATTTGGCGGATATTGTATTTCAATTTCCATTCAGGATAGTGGCTGCTAAATTTGCTGTTATCGCTAATCCACCAAATATGATCGCCAATACGATTTTGTTCTACATAACTCCAATTCAGTTTTCGTCCGGTAATTTCTTCACACATTTGAATAGCTTCTAGCATCGAACAATTGCTGAAGCGACCGCCGCCGCTGTTGTAAACTTCTGCGATGCGAGGGGCTTTGAAAAATTCATAAAAAGCCCGAATTAGATCAGAGCTATGGATATTATCCCGAACCTGCTTACCTTTATAACCAAAAACTTTATAAGGCTTGCCCGTCACGGCACATTTCATCAAGTAGGCGAGGAAGCCATGCAATTCAGCGCCAGAGTGAGTGGGGCCAGTCAGACAACCGCCTCGAAAACAGGCTGTTTTCATATTAAAATAACGTCCGTACTCTTGCACCATAATGTCAGCAGCTACTTTCGAGGCGCCAAACACACTGTGCAGAGTATTGTCAATTGACATATCTTCTCGGATACCGTTTTCATAAGTATGCCCCGGCTCTATTTCCCAGCGGTATTCCAATTCGACGAGGGGCAGCCTATTGGGGGTATCGCCATAGACTTTGTTGGTAGAGGTAAAAATAAAAACCGCTTCAGGAGCGTAATTGCGCGTTGCTTCCAGGATGTTGAGTGTGCCGTTAGCATTAATGCTAAAGTCGGTGAGAGGTTCGCGAGCCGCCCAGTCATGAGATGGTTGGGCTGCTGTGTGAATGACGAGTTTGATATCAGAACCGTACTCCTGGAAAAGTTTTGTCATCGTTTCATAGTCGCGGATGTCGGCGCTGACGTGGCGGTATTTGGCACCTAATAATTTTTCCAGTCGTTGTCTATTCCAATTGGTGGAGCCTTCTTCACCAAAGAAATAGCTGCGCATGTCATTGTCGATGCCAACTATGTCAAAGCCTTCGTTAGCAAAAAAGGTGGCGGCTTCAGAGCCAATTAGACCAGCCGAGCCGGTGATAATCGCGATACTCACAATTTACTCCGAGAAAGAAAATAAATATTTATTAATCCTGTAGATACACTCCCGACAGGGCGTGAAAGGGCGTTCTGGCTGCGGTATTGTTAGCTGTTGAACCCCTTCCCCCTGCTTTTACGCCTAGCCTAAAAGAACTGATGCACTCCCCACCCCGGAAGAATGATTCGGGGTTTTTCTGGTTCTGATACTAACATCAGTTTTGATTTGTTTGAGAGGTTAAATCGGGAGGCTGGCTTATGGTGAGGAGGCAGAACATAATTTATCGACGTTTTGGCTGACTGTTAGGTTTTTTTCTAGGGGCGACGTGGGCTGCTTGTATTCTGCAGATTCGTCGTTAAGATTATTATACCCAAGGTAGATGCAAAAAAACATGCAGGGTGTTGTAAAAAAAGGCGGAAAACTAGATAATAAAATGTTTGTCGATTTTATTATGTAGTTTCCGCCTAGGTTTTTTGGCGGGGATATGTAAAACTATTGACTGTTGGCAGTTTAAGGAAGGTGGAGCTTCACTCTTCAGCTACGGCGTTTATAATTTCTTCTGCTACATCATCTGGTATGCCTAAAGCTTGCTGTAGCCCGTACACAAATTCTTCTTCGTGTTCAGAAAATTCTCTATCGGCTAATATAGTGCCTACTGCAGTTGCCAAAGCAGTTTCTACCATTTCCTCTGGGAGGGCGGGGCGGTATTTAACAAAATACCGGTCCTTCATTATTATTATAAATGCGGTTTATTTTTGCCAACATTTCATTGAATTCATTGACTGAATAATTGTCATAAAAGCCGAGATTTGAGATAATATTATTAAAAGCCTCATTCTTTTCTTTGTTTACCTTGCCGTCTGCCAACATGGTGATGAATGAGATTGCCAGTATGGTTTCTTCAGCACTAAATTCTTCTTCGCTTTCGCCCTCGACTTCAAAAATTTCTTCGTACTGAATCATTTTTTTTCTTTTTATTTAGCATAAATTGGGTCATTATAACAAAAAAAGACACTCTGTTTACTCTACACGAGACAGCGCTCGATAGTTGCCACAACTGAAGACGCCAGGGCTTTTAGATCGTAGCCGCCTTCTAAGCCAAAAACAATGCGGCGAGTCAAAGAGAGACAATAATCGGTAAAGATGCCAAAATCTGAGGGTTGCAGCTCGATGCTTGCGAGGGGATCGACGGCATTGGCATCGTATCCGGCGCTGACTATTAAAATATCCGGTTGAAAATTTTTCAAAAATGGCATTACTTTTTCTTCAAAAGCTTGCTGGTATTCTGAAAGGGTGCTGCCCGGAGACATGGGGATATTCAAAAGGTTATTGTAGGTACCACGTTCTTCAGGGTAGCCGGTTCCGGGGTAGGCGGGAGATTGGTGCAAGGAACAGTAGACTATTTGGGGGTTATTTTCGACTAGGGCTTGGGTGCCGTTGCCGTGGTGAACATCCCAGTCGAGAATGGCTACTCGTTGGATGCCTGGTTTTTGCAGGGCGGAGTGGGCGGCGATCGCTGCATTTGAAAACAGGCAAAATCCCATACCATGGGAGTGAAGAGCGTGGTGCCCGGGGGGGCGTGCCAGTACGAATGCAGGCTCTCCTGTATTCAAGACGCGCTCAAGAGCATCGAGCCAAGCATTGACTGCCAGCAGTGCCACGTCATAACTGCGGGGAGAGACAGGGGTATCGGGATCAAGGTAACCGCCGCCATTTTGGGCGAGAAGCCTGACTGACTCGATGTATTTGAGGGAGTGGACTTGTTGCATAGCATCGATGGGCGAGCGCTCCTGCACAGGAGTTGGCAATTGCCATTCCAGTTTAGACGCCCAAGGAGCTGCTTTCAAAGCTTGAACAATTGCCTTCAAACGCTCTGGGCGCTCTGGGTGGAAGCGCCCCGTGTCGTGTAACAGGAAATCTTCCGAGTAGATGACAGGCAGCACACTTTACCTCAAACTAGGCTACTTCCCGATTGTACTGAGTTTGAACCCTTACAGCGGTAGTGGAGAAATAATTTTATTGTTCTTGCAATTAATAATTTCAACTCAACATTTAACACTCAAAACTTACCACTGAACACTTTTCTAAAAATGTGATATAATCTTAAGAATATTTGCAAAGAATTAAAAAAGCAGGTAGCAGATATCGTTTTTTCTTACATATTAGCTGCCGAATCCTCGCATTTTTGGAGTTTTTCACTGTATGAGTACGTCCCAGGAGCCGACTTCCCAAGAGCGGATTATCCCTACGGATTTGGGAAACGAAATGTCCCGGTCTTATCTCGAATACGCTATGAGCGTAATTGTAGGGCGGGCATTGCCAGATGCCAGGGATGGTCTCAAACCAGTACACCGACGCATTCTCTACGCGATGCACGAATTGGGGTTAACGCCGGATAGACCCTTCCGCAAGTGCGCCCGTGTTGTGGGAGAAGTGCTAGGAAAATACCACCCTCACGGCGATACGGCAGTATACGACGCCTTAGTGCGGATGGCTCAAGATTTTTCCATGCGCGAGCCGCTCATAGAAGGGCACGGCAATTTCGGCTCGATAGACGATGATCCGCCGGCGGCGATGCGTTATACGGAGTGCCGCTTAACTGCTCTGAGTATTGATGCGATGCTGCGGGACATCGACTCAGAAACAGTAGATTTTGGGGATAATTTCGATGGCTCTCAGCAAGAGCCGCTGGTGCTGCCCGCCCGCATTCCTCAATTACTGCTGAATGGCTCATCTGGGATTGCGGTGGGTATGGCTACCAATATTCCTCCCCATAACCTCGGAGAATTGATCGATGGATTGGTAGCACTTATCCACAATCCGAACATTAGCGATACGGAACTGATGCGCTACATCCCGGGGCCAGACTTTCCCACAGGGGGTCAGATTTTAGGAGTTAACGGGATCCGGGAGGCGTATACCAGCGGGCGCGGTTCGATTACAATGCGGGGAGTTGCCACTATCGAAACAATTGAACAGCGGGGGCGTCCGGAGCGAGAGGCTATTATTATTACTGAGCTGCCCTATCAAACAAATAAGGCGGCGCTGATCGAAAAAATTGCCGAATTAGTCAACGATAAGAAACTAGAGGGAATTGCGGATATCCGTGACGAGAGCGATCGCTCTGGAATGCGCATTGTTATTGAACTCAAGCGGGATGCTTACCCCCGTGTTGTCCTCAATAACCTGTACAAGCAAACACCTCTGCAAGCCAATTTCGGGGCGAATATGCTGGCTCTGGTTAATGGCGAACCGCAATTACTAACCCTGAAACAATTCCTCACTGTCTTCTTAGATTTTCGAGTAGAAGCGATTACCAGGCGGACTCAGTACGAACTGCGCAAAGCTGAGGAACGCGAGCGCTTATTACAAGGGTTACTAATCGCTCTAGCAAATTTGGATGCAATTATTCAACTGATTCGCAGTGCTGCTGATACGAGTATAGCTCGTCAGGAGTTAATGGAGGATTTCGGACTGTCTGAGGCACAAGCCGATGCGATTTTGCAGATGCAATTGCGGCGACTGACAGCTTTGGAAGCAGAAAAAATCCGGCAAGAACATGAAGAATTGCAAGTGCAAATAGCAGATTTGAAGGATATTCTGGCGCGGCGGGAACGGATTTTGGAAATTATCGAAATTGAGGGGAAAGAAATTAAACAAAAGTTTGCTACGCCGCGACGAACTGTGATCGAACACTCAGAAGGTGAGATAGAAGATACTGATTTGATCGCCAATCAAAAGGTGCTGATTCTACTCACTGAACAGGGTTATATTAAGCGAATGCCGGTGAATACTTTCGAGGCGCAAAGCCGGGGAACGCGGGGCAAGTCGGCAAATAAGATGAAAGAAGACGACGGGGTGGAGCATTTTTTAACATGCTGCGATCATGATAGTGTTTTATTTTTTAGCGATCGCGGGGTAGTTTACTCTCTGAAAGCATACCAAATTCCTATGGCTTCTCGCACGGCCAGGGGAGTTGCGATCGCGCAGATGCTGCCCATCCCAGTAACCGAAAAAATCACATCTATCTTAGCGGTGAGCGAGTTTAGCGATGATGAATATCTGATAATGCTCACGAAGGGGGGATTTATTAAAAAAACGGCTCTGTCTGCCTTTAGCAATATTCGAACTAATGGATTAATAGCTATTTCCCTAGAAGAAGGTGATCAACTGCGGTGGGTGCGACTTGCCCGCGAAGAAGATAGCATCATTATTGGTTCGCGCCAAGGAATGGCAATTCATTTCCGAGCGGATCAAGAACAATTGCGAGCAACTGGGCGCAACACCAGGGGGGTGAAGTCGATGAAGTTTAGTGAAGGTGATGAACCGGTGGGAATGGATATTCTCTCGGGGCAATTTACAGCAATGCTAGCTGCTGAGGAAAATGAAGAATCGGAATTGGAATCGACAGAGTCGGCTGAAGGGCTAGAGCAAGAATTGGAGGAATTAGAAGTCTCTTGTGAGGAAGGGGAATATACGGAGCGGGAGGAATCCGGTTCCTCAGCTGCGGCGGCGGGACCGTGGGTGCTGATTGTTACTACTGGCGGTTACGGGAAGCGGGTGCCGGTGTCTCAATTCCGTTTGCAAAATCGGGCTGGTAAAGGTGTTCTGGCGACAAAATTTAAGTCTCGCCAAAAGAAGGATCAACTGGCAGGATTGCGGATTGTGAATGGGGATAGTGAGCTGATGATGGTGACAAACCGAGGGATTATCATTCGTCAGAGTGTTAATGCGATTTCTATTCAATCCCGTAGTGCTACGGGGGTGCGTGTGCAGCGTTTGGATGAGGATGATGCGATCGCTGCAATTGCTCTCGTTCCGCCTACTAATGGCTCGGAAGAAGACGAAGAAATTTAGAGGCGCTCAGGGAATGGGCGAACGCTAATTATGCCTATTCCCCTACCAGAAATGCTCAACCTGCGAACGCCTTTTTCTACTATGCCCATCACCGCAGTTTTCTCTCCCAAAACCCCCAGGTTTTCTATCTTATTTGCTGCCCTGATTTCTGGCATTATTATGGGATTAACCCCCGCTCCCGTCAGTGCGTGGCCTTTGGCTTGGATTGCCCTCGCACCTCTGTGGGGTGCTGTCATAATTATCGCTGAAAGTAAAAAAAACTGGCTTATAAACTCCCTTCCTGCTTTACTTTGGGGAATTGGCTTTCACGGTGTTGCTTTATTTTGGATTACCGGCATTCATCCCATGACTTGGATGGGAGTGCCCTGGCTTTCTAGTTTAGCGATCGCTTTTTTCTGTTGGATATTCATCACCCTCTGGGGCGCTGCCCTTGTTACTATTTGGGCTTTTGCTCTCTCTTTTATCTTCACATTCCAACTCAAAAATCAAAATTTAAAAAAAACAGAAACCTCTTTACATTTAGTTTTAAGCCGCGTTATAATAGGCGCAGCCCTATGGGTAAGCTTAGAAACCCTTTGGAGCTCCGGTCCTTTGTGGTGGACATCCCTCTCTTATACTCAAAGCCCAAATAATCTCCTCATATTACAACTGGGCAAAATCTCCGGTCCTTCTACTATAACAGCCTCTATTGTAGCCGTCAATGGTTTAATTGCCGAAGCTTGGATTAATCGCAAAAAATGTACCCCCAAAAACACAGCCTTTAATTTCTGGGCGCCTTGGCAATTAAAATTAAATGTTAATTACACTTATTTAAGCGTAGCAGCCAGTTTATTTGTAGGATTACACCTAATAGGATTGGGCTTGTATAACCGCCCACTCAATGATACACCGAAAGACGCCCTAAAAGTAGGCATTATTCAAGGCAACATTCCCAACACTATCAAACTCTATGAAGATGGAAAACGCCGCGCTTTAGATAATTATACCGCTGGCTATAAAAATTTAGCTGCACAGGGAGTTGAGGCAGTTTTGACACCAGAAACTGCTTTGCCGATGTATTTAAGCGAAATTAAGCAGGAAAACTTTTACGCTACTATTCTAGAAAAAGGCGTGCCGGTTTGGATAGGAGCTTTTGGCATCCGGGGGCTAAGCTATACCAATAGCTTATTTACTCTAATGGGAACCGGTGAAGTCTTCAGTCAGTATGACAAAATTAAATTAGTGCCATTGGGAGAATATATACCCTTTGAGGAATTTATCGGCGGTTTAATTAATCGACTTTCGCCGCTGAATGCGCATTTAGCAGCAGGTGATGCCTCGCAGATTTTCGATACTCCATTTGCAAGAGCTATAGTCGGAATTTGCTACGAATCGGCTTTTGCTGAACATTTCCGGCGACAGGCAGCTGCGGGAGGGCAATTTATACTTACGGCGTCGAATAATGCTCATTATTCCCCGGCTATGCCGGCGCAACACCACGCTCAAGATGTGATGCGAGCAATTGAAACTAATCGCTGGGCGGTGCGGGCAACAAATACTGGTTATTCGGGAATCGTTGATCCCCAGGGAAAAACGGTTTGGATTTCTGGGATTAATACTTATGAAATTCACGCGGATATAATCTATCGACGACAGACGCAAACTCTATATGTAAGGTGGGGAGATTGGTTGACGCCTGTGCTCTGGGGATTGGGTGCGCTCGCCTGGTTTATTGGCAATCGCATTAGTCTTGATTTTTAGAAGTTTAGGATTTTCTAGCTATTTTGAAAGGAAAGCGATCGCTTCTACCTGAAATGCTCTGAATTAAAATCACTTTTTCAACATCAGCTACAATTTAAATACCAGAAAAGCACCAAAATCGTTATGTTATAATACAACTCCCTGTTCCCCCACTCCCGAAGATTTATCTTACTCAGACGAAACACCTGTGGATAATAAATTGCAAGATTTAATTCCTCATCTGCTCAATTCGATTTTAGCTTTAGTATGGGCAGTTGGGATTGGTTTTTTGGTATAGATATGGGAATTGTCTAAACTACCCCACTCAAATTCTCGTGCCAGATGCATTTCTTGCTTTAGGAGTGGTTCGTATATTTGACGAAAACTTACGTCAAATATACGATTTGGCAATTGAAAAAAGCATACCTATTTTGGTGCTATAAGTAGTTTCAGATAATTATCGTGCAGAATATAGCAAAAAAAAGAAAAACTATGAAGAAATGGGAGTAATGTAATATGTTATTTACAATACTATACGCGGCAAAAAATCAACTTTAGAAGTGTATCGTATGGTAAAGGAAGAGTACTTCTTGCTAGAAGGTAACCCAATTTGGTTGCCGGAAATAGGATTGGGAATTGGTTGCGAAAGAGGAACCTATCAAGGTATAACGCAGAAGTGGCTATACTGGTATGATGAAAATGGGCAGCGATTACTTACTCCGGAAGAAAAAGCGGATGCAGCTTCTCGTCGCGCCCAAATTCTGGCGGAAAAGCTACGGGAATTGGGAATTGATCCCGATCGCTATTTTAAGAAATTCAGAAATTTAGAAGAAATCTATTATGTCTGAGCAGTTTCCTTTGCCACCAGCTCACATGCTATGTCGAAAAGCTCCAGTAGGGGATTATAGAGAGAGCGAGCTACCAAATTTATGCTCTGATGATATCTATTAGTATTTCAAAGGTTGTGAGCAAGTACCTATAGAGAACGATCTGCATTATTTGCTTCCTAATTTCCTGCACGAAGTACTTGCTCTTGTGTGGGCAGAGCGCTGGGATTGGTTTTTTGGTATTCGTATTAATATTGGCTGCGATTTGAGAAAACCTCGTTTTGTTCCAGATACTTTTCTCAGTATAGGGGTAGAGCGGGTTAGAGATTATGACGGTAGGCGCTATGAATACAGGGTGCCGGAAGAGAAAAGTATTCCGATTTTAGTGATGGAAATAGGATCTAGAAATTATCGGGGAGAATTCACTACTAAGGCGAAACAGTATAAAGAACTTGGGGCGCTATATTATGTGGTTTATGCTCCCTATCGTTGCAGATATCCAACTTTAAGCGTGTATCGCTTGATTGATGGAGAATATATTTTGCAGCCAGGAAACCCTGTTTGGCTGCCGGAAATAGGTTTGGGGATTGGTAGAGAAGAAGGAATTTATATGGGGAGGGAGCAGGAGTGGGTGTATTGGTATGACGAACAAGGAAAGCGATTGTTGACGGCGGAAAAACGTATCCAACAAGCCAAACAGCGGGTTAAAAAGCTAGAGGAAAAATTAAGGGCGCTTGGCGTAGAGCCTGATTCTATTACTTGACTTGACAGTTTTTTCTAGAGGTGATAGGAATAGAGTTATCGCATTGATTATTTTTTGCTGAGATGAGGGAGGAGCGAGCGCCCGTTAATATTATTAATAATTAATTTAATTGTAGAATTATAGGAAACAGGCGCTCGCACCTGTAGCTGCGCCCGTTCTAAAGATTAAACGAAAGTGAAATCAACCGACAATATAGCATCAGTTCGATCAACCAAAACAGCGATAACATCAGAGCTTTTCATCACCAAGCCATCTTGAACATTGGGGTTGCCTGCTCCCGGCTCATAGCGACTGCTGAGAGAATATTCCCCAATTGAGCCGCTGAGTTGAATTTTATCTCCTTGCTCCCAAGCAAAGTCTTGAATAATCGCCCAAGTATTGCCCAAATAGAAAGAGCCGGTGGCATCCCCCAGCACAAAAATATCTGCTCCTAAACCACCCGTTAAAGTATCAACTTCCAGATAATAGTTAACGCTAGTAGCACCAGAAACGATATCATTTCCATCGCCGCCATCTAAGTTATCGGAATCAATACCGCCATATATCTGATCATTACCACTATTTCCGAATACGGTATCATTGCCAGCCTCACCCCACACGTTGTCATTTCCTATATTGCCCAACATGCGATCGTTGCCATCTCCGCCGGAGAGAAAATCGTCGCCAAAGCTGCCATCAATTGTGTCGTTGCCAACTTCGCCAAACATTAAGTCATTTTCTGAGCCGCCATCCATGAAATCGTTATCAGCTCCGCCTTTCATTGTGTCATTTTCGGAACCGCCTTTAAGGATATCGCTACCAAAACCGCCGTCAAGCCAGTCGTTACCGGAGTTTCCTAATAGGCTGTCATTACCAGAATCACCCCACACTTGGTCATTTCCGACATTGCCTAATATAGTATCATTGTTAGCGCCGCCAAAGATATAATCATCACCAGACCAACCATCTAAAAGATCGGCACCGTTACCGCCGTCAATGATGTCATTGCCCGTATAACCCAACAATGTATCGTTTCCATCATTGCCAATAATTTCGATGTTTTCTGCTCCTTTCCAAGCAAAATAGTCGTTAGCAAATGTTCCTGTCCAAATAGCCATATTTATTTATCCTGATGTATAAATTTGTACCACATACATTCGGTTTTGAATTATATTTTTCAGAAATTTATAATTTATAATTTCTGCGATTATATAAAGGGCATTTCAAAATTTTCAGTTAATTATGTGCTGTTTCAGTATAAAAATTTTGGTAAAAATTGCTAAAATGCAGTGGGAAATAATGAAATTGAAGTTTGAAAAAATACCGGAAGGCATCTGGCAGAAATAGAAGGGTTTATATTTTGGATATAAGACACCACAGCCCATCCAATATGCAGCAACGAAACTGCATATTCAAGAAAAAATCACTCCTCAGCCTTATTCTTTGCTTAACTTGGCTTGCCGAGTTGACACCAGCTTCCCAAGCCGCACCTCCCAAAACTCTACGAAGCCTTGAACCGCGGTTTTACCATTTGCCTAACGGAAATTACCGACTGGGTAGGTGGGCAAATTTCCTCCCAAGGCACATCTGCCCTAGACGAGCGCCCCACCCAGCGGTAGCGGTTATCCACGTGGCAATCTGGAATTGCGAAAAAGAATAACAAGGAATTAGAGATATCGGGAGCAAAGATTAAGAGTGCGATACTCCTATGGAGCCGCTATGCGAACGACTTTCACCCTTGTATGGAAAAAAGCCCGCCAGAAGCCCCCGGCAATCAAGAACGAAGGGGGGCACGGTGAGGAAACGGCTTATCCTTTCCAGATTCCTTTGCGAGCGCTAATTCCCTAAAAAATTGATAATATGTGATAATATGTTAGTTGCAGGCAAGAGTATTGCTACCAGGTCGATTTTCAATGAATCTTAGGAAGACTGGAAGTAAGGGTTAGTTTGAAGGTAGGGCGCGCTTCAATTATTACCGCGATGCTTCTAAAACTTCCTCATAAAGCTTTTTATAAGCACGCGCTTGAATTTCTAGCGTAAACTCCTGCTCTACCTTTTCTCGGGCGCGATGCGACAAAGCCTGCCAGCGCTCTTCATCTTCCAGAACCCAGTTTATCCCCCGTGCCAAATCCTCGACGCTAAAACACTCAGCGCGGTATCCATTTTGCAGGTGTTCGACAATATCCTTCAACCCCGTTGAGTCAAAAGACACCACTGGCGTGCCGCAAGCTAAAGCTTCCATTGCCGTTTTCCCAAAAGCTTCTTGAAGAGAAGGCACCACCATCACGTCAGCAGCCGCATATACGAGCGCTAAAGAAAGATCATCGTTTAGCCTGCCCAGATAATTCGCTTTCATACCCAAATCTGGCTCCTCTTGGGGCTTAGACGAACCAAATACTACCAATTCAGCGCACTCGCTCCAACCGTTAGTAGCTAATTTTTGCAAGGCTGGCACTAAATATTGAAATCCTTTTCTTTTTTCGGTTGCGTAAATCGCCCCAAATGCTATAATTTTTTTGTCTGGGTTTATCCCCAATACTTTTTTTGCAAGTATTTTAGGCAAAGGTTTAAATTTATTGTGATCTAAAGCATTGGGAATCACTTGAATTTTTCTATCCTTTAAAAGACTGCTTTTTCTTGCGCATTCAGCCAGCCAGTTACTAAGCGGTGCAAGCGTCAGGTTTAATTTTTTCCATATTTTCTCTTTTCTATGCCAACCTAGACGAGATATATCTTTTTCTTTCTGGGATTTCAAAACTGGACAAGCACCACACTTTTCCGTATACTTTACGCAATCCCCCGAATAATAGCACCCCCCTGTAAAAGCCCACATATCGCGGAGAGTCCAGACAATCGGCTTATTGAATTTCACCAGTTCTTCTAATTTTACAAATCCCCATCCTAGCCAGTGTATATTAACAATATCTGGATTTATTTTTTGAACCTGGGAAGCAATATTACTGGGAAGCCACGATATAGAAAAATCTCTATCTTCATTGTACAATATTTTTATCGGTAGAATATCTAACTTGAACCGCAATTCGTAGAAAAGTTTACTGATAGGTCCAGAAGAACCTCTTACTCTAGCATCCTCACTATATTTAGTAGCAACCAGCATATTCGATTCAACTCCTGCTTGTAGCAGAGCATTGTGAAGCCAATAAGCTCCCCTGGCTGCACCTCCTCCTATGTCGGATCTACTCAAATGCAATATTTTCATATATTTTACCAGATTAATTGAGAGCTTCAAAAAGGTAGGTTTTTGATTTTTCTATTGCCTTTTCTACTGAACTAGAAATTACATCAAAATCAATATTATTTTTTTGTTGTTTCCATGCAGGCAGACCGTTTTTTACAATGCGATTTTCTAGCTTGAAGTCAGTCAATAGATCTTGTACTTTTGACATTTTATCCTGTCTGCCAAAAACAGTAAAAGGTTTTCTGAAAATTATCGAAAATATAACCCCGTGATAAAAACTGGTAAAAACATACGACGCTTTTGCAAAATAACCGAGCCATTCTTCTGGAGCTATTCCGACTAAGTTAACTTGTGCTATCCTAGAAGGATATCCCACAGAGATAACTCTTAATCCTTCTGCTTTAGCGGCTTTTTTCACATACGCTTCATCTTCTCTCGACAAACCGCCATATATCAATAGATAGTCGTTGAGTTTTGGCTGAGATATAATCTGGGTGTAGTCAGCCAAAAAAGTCGGATCTAATACTTTTATAGCAGACAACTGACATTCTTCTTCTACTATTCTCAAACTATTGCTATCGCGAACTGAAATTGCTTTAAAGTCTTTTAGTAATTCTGCGACTTTTTCTCTGTTTTTGCCCAGAGTTGTAGTGAAACCGAAACTTGCTGCATAGCTTATCTTGCGGGTTTTCTGACTATTGACAAAATCTAAAAAGTACGATGTATCGAAGCCGCGAAAGGAATTAATATTCCAGATTTCGTCGCTGCCGCATATTACTACATCATACGCTTGCTCCCACTTTTTCAACCCTTTTCTTGTATAGCATCGGCTTGGACTTATTTGCATTTGAGAATGTAAAAATTTCCACATTTTCCAAGACTTGACTGCGTTGCTTAAGAAATGGGGGTTAAAATAGAGAGCTTTTATATATGTTTTGATTGCTTTATAAGGTTGGTAATCTATGATTTCTACATTATGTCCTTGTTTTTTTATGGTTTGAAACAATGCATATGCTTGTAGGGTGGCGCCGTAATTGGTAGTATGGTGAAACGTTAATATTCCTATCTTCATATTTTTTATTATATTTTTATATTATTTTTTATTTATAGCTATTTTTGCCAAAATATTATTTTGTATTTTATTTAATTTTCTCATAATTCTGGTTGGGAGACTTGGAGCATCCAAAACTTTTTTGAAAAAACCTCGATCATAGTCGCGATCAATGGCTACGAAAGGGGGTTCTTTTAAAGGAAATTCCATTGCATAGGTAGGATTTTCTGCCGATTTAGATTTGGAAGCAAACGTATGGGTAGCTTGCCCACCAAACCCTATATTGGAAACTAAGTTTACTGCTGGAATAACGTTGAGCCCTGATTGAATATGCATAGCAAATTTCCACTGATAATCCCAAGTGTCAATTTTGCCTGCATAGGTAGCATCAAAGATTTTACTTCTTAATTTAAATTGATAATCATCTGCCAAGACATCTCTGACTCTTTTTTTTACTTCTGGATTTGCCCAGAGTTTCATATCTACGTCGTAATAACGCCATGCTCGTCGCCATGATGCCCATCCCCAAATTCCCCCGTAATTAGAAAAATGATAGCTCTGAATGTCTGATTTCCATTTTCCCAGTCGGTTGGCGCCTGCGATCGCCATAATCCGCTCGTCATCGCGGTATTTTTGTAGCAACTCTTCGCAAAATCTAAAAAATGTCGGATGCGGTAAACAGTCGTCCTCGATAATAATAGCCTCTTCCACAGTTTCAAAAACCCAATCCAAGCCGCTGGCAACGCGCCGCTTACAGCCGAGATTCGTATCGGAAAAATTTTTCAAAACCTGACAATCCCAATCAACGCGATCTATGATTGCGCGAGCCGCCGCACACTGTTCGGCTTCACCCGGTTTATCTGGACGGGGACCATCAGCCACTACCAGGAGCTTGGGAGGTTTGGCTTGACGAATTACTTCAAACACTCTTTCGGTAGTATCAGGTCGCCTAAAAATAATAAAGGCAACTGGTGTTTTGACTTGCCAATCAGTCATTTAATATTTCCCACAGTGAGGATTTGGATTTTCCAGACTTTTTAAAAATTGTCCCTGCTTCTCTATTTTGGAAATTTTGTTTTTTAGTATTTTTCTTTTCTGGAGTCTTTTGCTAGATGCAGCCCTTGCTCCTTTTTTATCGTAATTTTTCTGGCGAGGAGCATTTTTTAAGAATGTCTTATAAAATTGCAGTTATCTGTCTGTTTGACGCCTTATTAAGGGCCATCCATACTTTTTAATCTTAGCATCCAGAAGAGGAAGAGTCAAGATATAGAAGGGAGGTAAAAGCAAGCCCTGCCTCTGCCTCAGAAAGCGATCGCTGGCGAAAAGCAGACTTTCAGACTTTGTAATAATCCCGATACCATTCAACAAAACGCGGAATCCCAACTTCTATAGGAGTATTCGGCTTAAAGCCGACATCTTTTTCTAAAGCGTCGATATCGGCATAAGTAGCCAGAACATCTCCCGGATGCAGGGGGAGAAAATTTTTTTCGGCTTTCTTGCCCAGGCATTTTTCCAGCAGTTCAATAAAATACAGCAATTCAACAGGCTTGTTGTTGCCGATGTTGTAAATGCGGTAAGGCGCGTAACTGCTTGCTGGATTGGGCGCTTCTGCCGACCAATTGGGATCGGGAACGGGGATTTTATCTAGCACCCGCGCGACGCCGTTAATTATGTCGTCAATATAAGTAAAGTCTCGCTGCATCTTGCCATTATTAAAAACATCGATGGCCCTACCTTCTAAAATTGCTTTTGTGAATAAAAAGGTGGCCATGTCTGGACGTCCCCACGGGCCATATACGGTAAAGAATCGCAATCCTGTAGTTGGCAAGCCGTATAAATGGCTGTAGGCGTGCGCCATGAGTTCATTTGCTTTTTTGGTTGCCCCATATAAGCTCACCGGGTGGTTTACATTGTCTTGGGGAGAGAAAGGCATTTTTGTGTTAGCTCCATAGACTGAGCTAGAGGAGGCAAACACAAGATGTTTGACGTTACAGTGACGGCAGCCTTCTAGAATATTTACAAATCCTACTAGGTTGCTATCGACATAAGCGTGGGGATTTTTTAGGGAATAGCGCACACCTGGTTGAGCAGCTAAGTGAACGACTCTATCGGGTTTTATAGAGGCGAATAACTCGGCGATCATCTTACGCGAGGCTATATCCAGTTTATAGAACTGGAAATTTTTCTGGTTTTCCAGTTGGGCTAACCGAGCTTGTTTGAGGGTGACGTCATAATAGTCATTTAGGTTATCTATGCCAATTATATTTTCACCCCTTTCTATGAGGTATTTGCACAGATGGAAACCAATAAACCCTGCTGCTCCCGTAACTAAGATCATTTCACTTTTTAAATTTTTAAAAAAATATTACTTGCGGTTTTTGCGCCAGGTATTCTTACTTGATATAACTACATCTCAGCAGTCAATATACTATTAATGTACCATCCCTGATTTCTGGCGTCAAATAATTAATTTATCTATCAGAGTTACTGATCAGCTGTCATCATTTTTTTATAGTTTGAGTATCTCAAAACCATCCGTGAAGCAATCCAGGCTATTTCAGGTATGCTAGTTTCTAAGGGAACATAGCGATAGCGGAAGGCAGCAATTCGGGGATCGCTCTCCTGATAAAGGATATCTTGAGCAAAGTTCCCCCACCGTTTCCGTGGCATAAGATCGATGGTCATTCCCGCATGACCAGATGGTAGTAGCATGTTAGAGCCGTGAACTCCTATGACTATACGGCTTTGGGAATAGAGTTGACAAGTTTTTCTTTCTGTTTCTTCATTGTATTGAGCTACTCTTGCGTCTTCAATCCATTCAGGAAATCGGGTTTTTGTTCCCATTCCTGCGATCGCAAATTTTGCCGTAGGTATTTTTGATTTTATCTCGGCAAACAACCTCTGCACCTTCCTATTTTGCAGCCATAATCCCAGATTTATTTTTCTTGTTTTTTCTAATATTTTCAAAATAAAATCGTTGCACCAAATCCTATCCTCACGCCATACAAAAGTTATTTTTACCTCTTCTGTGTCGAAACTATGTTTAGGAACTTTTGTAAATCTTGAAATATCAAAATTCCTAGGATGTGAATAAGCTTCGCTTATATATATTTGTTCAAATCTTTCGCATTCTTCGCTGATAAACTTGTCAAGACTAGGATAGTATTTTTGGGAATTTTTTAGAGAGATATTCACAGTCCATATTTCGGCTACCCCTTCCGGAACCATCCATCGCAAGAAACTAGGTACTATCACTACCAAACCGCAATCTGGATTATTTTCTAAATGTCTTTGGGCATTTAGGAGTTTTAGCAGAGCGTGACCATAAAGATAATCTATGCAGTTTAAAATGATAACCTTCTGACAATACTTAAAAACCTCTTTTGAAATTTTTAATTCTTCATTCTCTGGATTTTTGAGAGCTTCTAAAAGCGATTCAATAAGCTTTATACCCCACCATTCCGGAGGAAAGTCGCCAAAAATTTTACCACTTTTTAAATCGGCTTGATAAGAGTAGTTTACATAATGACCTACTTTTAAATTTTCGAGAATTTCAGTTTCTCTGTCTGGCGAATTAGAAATGACACAAACATGCAAACCCTGCCAGAGTATTTTTTTTGGCTTGAGTAACATCCCGCTATATGGACAAATAGACTGATGCTGTATAGTAGGCTTTATTTCTATCACCGTACTAATCCTCTTACTCTCATGCAAGCTTTATACAGATTTAAAGAATTGAGTATCCACCCTCCAACTGGTTTTAAGTCGGGAACAAAGAAATTAATTACTAAAGTGACGCTGTAATAAGTAATCAAAGTTGCTATTGTAGCTCCCAATGCACCATATCTTGGAATCAATAACCAATTTATTATAATATTCATTGTAGCTCCCGTCACGCTGAAAAAGAGAGACCATTTTTGCTTGCCTTCTATCAGTAAAAAAGCACTTCTAGCCAGACCTAAGTAACTTCCTATCTGAGCCCAGACATAGATTGTTAAAATTCCTCCAGAAGGGGCATATGCTGGCCCATACATTATGTTTACTATCCATGACGCCCCAAGAGAAATAGGAATAGTAATAGCCAGCCATAATAATAACATTACATCAAAATATATCTGAAACTTTTCCTGGTAATCTTTTTGACTTTTTTGTTTTATTTCTGTAAGTTTTGGCAAAACTGACGTATTTAACATCATAGGTAAAAAATCAAAAATTTCTGAAATCCTTACCGCTACTGAATAAAATGCTAACTCTGATTTTTTCTCTAATAAAGAACCCAGCATTACCTGATCTATTTTAGAATATATATAAGCTGTCAAGCCTGACAATAATAGCGGCCAACTGTCTGCAAGCAATTCCTTTGCCCTGTTAAAATTAGCCCGCCATACTTGAATTTTGTTACCTCTTTTTTGATAAGCAATTACCAGCCCCAGTGCGCCGAAAGCTGTCTCTGCGGAAATGACTATTGCAAAAGCAATTATATCAGCCTGGATTAAGATTAATCCTATTTTTACGAGAGAGATGCATATATATACGGTTCTCTTTGCTATAACAGTGTATTTTGCCTCTAGCTGTGAGCGAAACCAGAGAACGATTGTATCAAAAGCTTGAAAAATTGTCCCCGCTGATATAATTGCCACCAAAATGACGGTTAAAGGGTTTTTATCTGACAAGTAAATAGTGCCAACTGATAAAAAAACCGTCAGGAGCCCGCCTATAAGTTTGAGGGTAAAGGTAGTTCCTAGAGTTTCCTCTTTGGAAGCGCGAGCGCGCGCCAAGTCGCGAACCACTATTCCATCTAATCCCAAGGTAGCAAGTGGACTGAACAGGGAGGCAAAAGCAATGGCGTAATTCAAAAGTCCAAATTTATCTGGCCCTAAATAGCGCGCCACCCAAACCCCAACCAGCAGCCCCATACCCATCTGCAGGATTTTATCAGCGAACAGCCAAGATATGTTACTGACTACTTGACGCAGACCGGGACTGAGCTTTTTACTAACTGCCGCGAGTTTGTTTAACATCAGAACTTTGCAATTTGTTACAAAAAAAAATGACTGTTTACGAGGCGCGCTCTGACTGTGCGCGAATTGCTTACCGATTCTCTGCCTGTTAGGGAATTTTAAGTCAGCTTTGATTATAGCAAGACAAGTTTGAGGTATCTACTTGTCATGTTCGTATTTTTCCGGGGTTGTCCGAGTTTAAGCGAGCTGTGACTACAATATACCAAAACCAAATACCTGTGACGCCAAACAGTCCACCCTCTGTTAGGTTGGTCATCAGCGTATATACTAACAAGAAAATAGCCAATCCTCCTTCAGGGAGTTTAGTCTGTGTCAGATACTGGACTGCTTTTGCTAGATTATTGAAAAATGAAAGAGTAAATAATCCTAATCCTACCCAACCTACTTCTAATGCTAGATCTAAAAAACCATTGTGAGAATGAGGCGGTACAAAACCACTTGAAGCAACTATGATGTTACGTGCTGGATTATCGGCAGCACGCCAAGGTTGCCAAAATCCGACTACTCCATAGCCAAAGAGAGGTTTTTCGTTTATTTTGTCAATAATCAGTGGCCAAAATTCTGTTCTCCCAGTCAGGGTCATGCTCTTGCCAAGCCCATCTACAACAATAGTTTCTAAATTTTCTATGATGATAATGCCGAGAATAATGCTGACTACCATGAACAGGATTACGGCAACAAATGCCCATTGCGCTGATAATTTTTTTATGAAACTTAGGTATGCCCAAAGTCCAATTAAGACAATTAATAATACTTTACTGGCTCCACTTTCGCCTCGGTTTAGTCCATAAAGAGCTAAGAGAGAGATTACTACAGATAAGTAACGCTGTTTTGGATAATAAAATGCGTTTACTAGCCATATTACTGCTGTTTGTGCCATGAAAAATGAAAAGGGATTTTTGTGCCCCAATATTCCTGCCCAAGCTCCGTCTGCTCTAGTCGAAGGTTTGGCTAGACAGTATAATAGTATAATTAAATTTAGGGAGAGTATAAATTTATATATGTCTAGCCAAGTATATTGCTTGCCCATGTAAATTGCAACAAATGTTGTTATTAATAAAACTATACTTGCTTTGAATGTAATTTCGGGAGTCTCCGACCAGAAACCTGATAAAGTAGAAATTATCATCAAAAGAAAAATAAAAGGTTCTTTAATAAAAATCCGAATGCAAGAGTCAAGAAAGTTACTTAAAGTATAGCGCAACCAAGGAGATAAAATAAATAAAAACAAGCAATATATACCAATTTGGCCAATTATAGTAGGGGGCGTTGTTTTAATGTTGTATAAATTTACAGGATTTAGTTTTTTGAAAGGCATTACGGTGACGCCAGAAGCACCTGAAATAGTAAATATAAATACGCCAAGGAAAATTTTACCTAGAAATATAGCGATTTTTTTATTTCTGGATACAATGGTATAGATGGTGGCAATATAAATTACTGCTATGGAGATAATGATAAGTAAAAAAAAAGGATTAAGAAGTATTTGTTTCATAATAAAAGTTATAAAATATTTTTGATAAAAATTTTAAAATTTTAATAGAGGGGATGGGGGATTGAACCGTGAAGTTGTGACTTGAAATACAAGGGGAATTGGAATAAGGGGTAGAAAAAAGAGCGAACGCAGCCAGAAAAACCAAAGAATGATACATTATCAAAGAAGGCTGTTAGCTAGCGATCGCAAAAACACAACAACTTCAGAGTAGCACAGACAGCCTGCCCCATTTTCTCGACAAGGGTTGGGCGCGCCCTAACGCGGAAAAACTCCCTCCAGTCAAACAAAAGCGAGAATGTAAGGGCTTTCCTAACCAGCCGGGGGCGTAGAGTTTGGCAGTTTCTCCTCGACAAGGTTACATTAATATCATAAGATAACTATATTGCCTATGGTCTGTCCAGGTTTTTTCAGACAAACAAGCAATGGGGATGCGGTTTTAATTATTTTATTAGCCTTAACAACCATAGCTTGCCCCTTCCCCGCCCAGGCTCAAAAGACAAACATCCAATACACCGAGCCAACTCCTACGACAGCCCAATTGGCGCAGCGAGTGCAGGGGACTTACACTTTAGGAGGCGGCGACAACATCCGCATCGAGATATTTGATTTACCCCAACTCAGCGGGCAGTATCAAATTCCAGCCGGTGGAGTGATACAAATTCCTCTGATTGGTAGTATATCTCTCCAAGGGAAAACACTTGAGGAAGCAGCTGAGGCTATAAAAGCCGCATACAGTCGCATTCTCAAACGGCCCCTAATTACCGTCAGCCTACAGGCAACTCGCCCTCTCAATATATGGATCGCTGGTGAGGTGACTCGCCCAGGCTCATATATAATTCCCCTAACATCTGGGGCGGGAAACAATCCTTCTGTTCAATTCCCAACTTTGGTGCAGGCTCTGGAAAGGGCTCAAGGTGTGACGCAAGCGGCTGATATTCGGCGTATTCAACTGCGCCGTCGTCTCGATGCTGAACGCGAACAAGTCTTTTATTTCGATCTGCAGCAATATCTACAGACTGGAGATGTCACTCAAGATATTACCTTACGGGATGGAGATTCGATTTTTGTCCCTACTTCTACGAGTGTCAATTTGGCAGATGCACGCCTGCTTGCAGATGCCAGCTTTGCCAACCCAACAGATCAGCCACGGAGTGTGGTTGTATTAGGGGAAGTCAACCGCCCCGGTAGCTATGTCGTCATCGGAGGAGAGACAACCAATTCTGTAAGAACTCTGGGGCTGCCTACTGTAACGCGGGCCCTTCAGCTAGCAGGGGGCATCAAGTCAACGGCTGACATTCGCAGGATTCAGATACGCCGGCAAACAAAAACAGGCGCTGAACAAATATTTAATGTCAATTTGTGGCAGCTATTGCAAGCCGGTGATATTGCTCAAGACACAGTTGTGCAAAATGGAGATACTATAATTGTTCCAACTGCAACTGAGTTAAATCCTACAGAAGTAGCTAAATTAAGTGAGACGAATTTCTCTCCTGCAACTATTGATGTAAGTGTGATAGGGGAAGTGCGAGGGCCGGGAACGGTGAGAGTTCCACCTAGAACTTCCTTGAATCAAGCGCTCCTGACAGCAGGAGGATTTACGCCAGGTCGGGCTAAGACAGATTCTGTAGAGCTGATCCGCTTGAATTTAGATGGTACGGTTTCTCGACGAACGGTGCCGGTGGATTTAAGTCAAGGAATTAATGAAACAACCAACCCCCTGCTCCGCAATAATGACATTATCGTCGTCAGACGGTCTGGCATAACTAAATTTTCGGATTCTTTGAATACTGCATTGAGTCCGGCAAATGCCGTTGTCGGAACGATTCTTATTCCTACTAGGTTTCTGGAATTGCTGAGATTAATGGGATTATTTTAAAGAAAAATAGATAGCGTTTTTTAGGGAAGATAGACAAAAAAATGGATACAGACTACCAGTTTCAGCCAATTTCACACAAACGAAATACAAGTATACATCAGCCTCTGCCTCAATTTTCTACAGCCGGAACCGACGAAAGCGAACAACAAACTTTGGATCTGGCTTGGCTGTTGAGCGTTGTTCGCCGAAGAATAGCTGTTATGGCAGGAGTTGCGATCGCTTTGAGCGCCATAACCGGAGGCTTGATCGTAATTAGTTCCAAGCAAATCATTAAAGAATATCAAGGTAATTTTCGAGTTTTAGTTGAACCAGTTACCGCTGAAGGACGCTTGGCAAGACTAATGTTACAAGCTCAAAGCGTCAATGAAGGAGTCGCAGATTTAAGCAGAATAGGCTCCTCAGTAGAAGAATCAAGCATGGTAGATTACCAGACACTAATTCGCGTATTAAAAAGCCCAGAAATAATGGGTCCATTGGTAAAAAAACTACAAGAAAAATTTCCAGGAATTACGTATAAAACATTGGCATCAAGACTAGAAATAAGCCGCCTCACCTATCTGAGAGATGGAAAACAAGCGGGAACAAAAATATTACAATTTACTTATCAAGACGAAAGACCAGAAAGAATTAGGCCAATATTAGAGGCAGTAGCTAATTATTATCTGGATTACAGCCGTGAAGAACGCTTGACAAGTATCCAACAGGGAATTGATTTTATTGATAAGCAACTACCAGAAGTGCGGCAGCGTGTTGACAGGCTCCAAAAAGAGCTGCAAATACTGCGAAAACAGGCTAATATAACAACCCCAGAAATGATGAGCAGAAATTTGGCGGAGCGGGTGAGCAGCGTTCAAATAAGGCGATTAGATATCCAAGCTCAACTGGCAGAAATGAGAACATATTACGAAAATCTAAAAAAACAATTGGCTGCCGGTGAGACAAGCTGGATGATGGCGATAAACCCTAAAGCATACGAAACGTTTGTTGGTCAGCTAAGTGCGATCGAAAGTCAAATTGCTATAGAATCAGCCCAGTTTCGCGAAGATAGTGTGCCCATACAATCTTTGCGGGAAAAACAGCAAAATCTGCGTCAATTGCTGCGTCAACAAGCTGAAACAGCCCTGGATAATATAGCTGGGCAAATTCGACAATTAGAAGCTCGCGAACGGAGTTTGGCAGAAACAGAAAATAACCTAAATCAACAAATTAGAAATCTGCCAGCGTTTATGCGCAGGTACGATGACCTACAGCGAGAATTAGAGGTTGCAACAGACAGCCTGAAGCTGTTTTTAGAAAAACGAGAAGCCCTACAGCTAGGAGCAGCTCAGCAGCAAGTGAATTGGCAAGTAATTGCTAAGCCAGATCTAGTGCGCGATGCAACAGGAGCGCCAATGTCCGTAACTGTAAAACAAACTTCCCGGCATTTGGCGATCGCAATCATTTTATCTACCCTTCTCGGCATCGGCGTAGGCTTCCTCGTAGAAGTACTCAACACAGTCTTCCACACCCCCGAAGAAGTTAAAGCCGCAACTAAACTGCCCATAATCGGCGTCATTCCCTTTGCTAAAAGCTTCCAAAAAACAACTCCGGCATCAGAAACATCAAGCTTGACGCTACGCCCCTCAAGCCACACCCTCGTACTGGGAACTGCTACCAAAGCCCAACAGTCCAGCGACTCTACTGTTCTCGAAGCTTTCCGATCACTTTATACCAATATCCGCTTGCTCAGCCCTCAAACCCCTATCCGCTCTCTGGCAATTAGCTCGGCATCACCCGGCGATGGTAAATCTACAGTTGCTTTCCACCTGGCCCAAACGGCAGCAGCGATCGGCCAGCGGGTCCTGCTCGTAGATGCAGACTTGCGTAGTCCTCATTTGCACCAACGGTTTGGCTTGCCTAACGTTCGCGGACTCAGCGATGCCATTAGTTCAGATATCGGTCTCAATGATATCATCCAGCGAGCAGGCGGCGTCTGGTCGGAAGAATTGCCCGGAGAAGATAACTTGTTTGTGTTAACTGCTGGTTCCCTCTTCCCCGATCCCATCAAACTTCTCTCCTCTAAAAAAATGCTCTATCTCATGGAGCAATTTCAAGCCTTTTTCGATTTGGTGATTTACGATACCCCAGCCCTCGTAGGTCTAGCAGATGGCAACATCATCGGCTCCCATACCGACGGCGTAGTTATGGTTGTAGGGCTTGACAAAACAGACCGCGCTCTGGTGATGAAAGCACTCGATAGCTTGAAAATCTCTGGAGCCTCTGTCTTGGGTATAGTGGCTAATGGTATTAAGGGATATAAGCCTAAATCTGATGCTTCCTATCAGCGAACCTGAGTTTTTCCTAATTTCCCTCCCTCAATAGCCCCCTCTAAAGCGATCGCCCCTTAATGACTCGTGAATTAAAATTTTTCCTCGCTTTCTTATTGATCATTGGTGTCTTTTTTCGATTTTTTAACCTCGATCGCAAATTCTATTGGTACGACGAAACTTTTACTTCATTGCGTATTTCTGGCTACACCCAGACAGAAGTCGTCCAGCAAGTCACCAACGGTAAAGTTATCACCATCCAAGACTTGATGCACTATCAGCGCCCTAATCCCGAAAAAAGCTTAATCGATACCGTTAAGGGGCTTGCTATCGAAGAACCGCAACTGACACCGCTCTATTTCATTACCGCTCGATTTTGGGTGATGTTGTTTGGCCATTCTGTGGCCGGGATCAGAAGTTTGTCTGCTCTCATTAGTTTACTAGCCTTCCCTGCTATCTATTGGCTGTGTCTAGAATTATTCTCTTCCCCTAGAATTGGATGGTTTGCTGTCGCACTGCTCGCTGTTTCCCCTTTTCACGTTCTTTACGCCCAGGAAGCGCGACCTTATAGTTTGTGGACGGTGATGCTTTTGCTGTCAAGTGCTTCTTTGTTACAAGCTCTCCGTCTGAATACAATCTGTAGTTGGGGCGTTTATTTAGTAACTACAATTCTAGGATTCTACACTCATTTGCTTTCTGTTTTAGTCTTTTTCGGACAGGCTCTCTATGTCGCAATTATTGAACGCTTCCGCTGGACTAAAACTTCTGCTGCTTTCACCTTCGTCTCTGGAGCAGCCCTTCTCTCTTTCATACCTTGGATTGTCGCAGTTATTGCTAACTTTCACGCTGCTTACCGAACTACTCAGTGGTCTAAATCAAAAATTCATTTACTCTCTTTAGCTAACAATTGGGCAGCTAATATCGGTCGTCTTTTTTTCGATTTTGGCATGACTTCAGAATCGCCAAAGTATCAGCTTTTTCTGGCTATACCAGTTATTTTCAGTTTATTGATTATTGTCGGCTATGCGATTTATTTTTTATGCAAAAATGCTCCTCAAAATGTTGGTTTGTTTATATTAATCTCAATTGGAGTAACGGCGAGCGCTATCATTCTACCAGATTTAATAATAGGAGGCATTCGCTCCACAAAAAGCCGCTATCTCATCCCCTGTTATTTGAGCATTCAGTTGGCTGTTGCCTATCTTCTAGCTTCCCCCTTCAGCTTCAAATATCTAAATAAAAAAACTCTTCAGATCATCGCGATCGCTATTTTTTCTAGCAGTATTTTCTCCTGCGCTATTAGTTCTCAAGCTCAAACATGGTGGACAAAAGAATCTGGTTCTTTTAATTTGTCAATTGCTCGCATCGTCAATCAAGCAACACGCCCTCTGATTATTTCTCATTTTTCTAACTATGCTCTGAATCAGACTCTGCCTTTGAGTTATCTCCTCGAACCTAAAGTACGTCTCCTTTTTATTTTCAAAGAAAACATTCCTACTATCCCTAATGGATTTAGTCATGTTTTTTTTACTTATCCTCCTGGAAATTTAATTTTGAATCAAATAAAAGAAAAAAATAGTAAATATAATATAGAAAAATTTTACATGAAAAAAAATAAAATATTGTTAGTTCAATTTATTGAAAGGTAGCAGAAGTAAAGTTAGTGACTAGGAAGGAAAAGAAAAAACGTCACTGTGAGAGTAAAAATGTTCACCAAGCATTATCAAATAGACTGGCTGAAGTGCGACGTCGCAGCACTCTCAAAATTACTAAATCAACGGATTGCGAAGCATTGAGAATAACTTTGACAAGATCCGCGTTACGCACAACTTGAATTTGAATATCCGCTTCAATTAAATATTACTCCGTCTGAGGATTATAAACCGGCACCACTACCGTAAAACGTTGAGCGATTTTTCGACTTTCTTCATCAAAAGAACTACCCCTCATTTTTATCCTATTTTCCGGTATTCTTAATCCAACAGCAACCCGAGCTGTAATTAGGGGACTAATTGTTGACGTTACCAGCATTAAAACAATTACGCTGTTCTAAAGTCGCCGCTACTTGCGGCAGAGACAGCAACCAGTCAGCATCCCCTGCCAGTTGTAGCGTCACCACTGCGTCGAAAGAATTCTTTTCCTGCCCAATCTAATTCAAATAATACAACTGTCGAGTATATAATTAAGGAGCCAATGAGAGTGAGGATTTTGATAACCGTGAATTCACCTGCATGAATACCAATACAAACAGCTATTATTAATAAAGCGCCGATGTCTGTAAAAATCCTATGACTATCGAATATGCCAAAAGGGTATGAGAAGCCAATAAGTAGCCTCTCTAAATCGAAGCATTCCAGCCAAACTTTTTTTGCGATCGCACCGCTCCTTTACTATATTTTTTTATACTATTTAATCTTTTATTTCTCTCTTTTTAATTTTCTCGCTATTTGCACCAGCAATTGGTAAATTTTATACTTTTTTAATCTATTCCGGCTGCTTATGGGTGAATTTGACTTAAAATTAGTTTCAAGCGATCATAGTCATCCTTCAGCATCAGGTTAAGCGCTCGCCCTGCTTGCACTAACCAAGCCCGCTCAGCTTTTCGCATTTGATAGATTTGACGAATGACTGCCGCCGTCAGTGCATTAACAGGTGCATTTGGCAATTCCAGCAGCGTCTGCAAGAAATCTAATTTTTCGCTGAAGCGAATAATCTCTGCTGACTCACAAAGATAGACGGGTTGATGAATTTGTGGCGGGCGTGGAGGAATGTACTGATATATTGTACCGCTTGGTTCTTTAGAACCATTTCTATTATCGGGAGTAATAAATCCAACAATAACTGCCCGAAACTCAGTTTTCAACATAGCAAAAATCTGCGGTTGCTCCTCCCGCAACTCTTCTAGAGACATACCTAAAGCCCTGGCTCGGTGAACAGAATCGATAGGGCTGGTGGTAGCGTGGTAAATGATCGCATATATTTGATTTCCGGATACTTCATCTACAGAACTCACCCAACTGCCAAAAGGTGGCATTGCTGGAAAGTTCAAGTTTTCTGGTTCTAGACACTGGGCTAAAAACTCAGTTGTCGAAGTTTCGATAACTTCAGCAATGTGATTTGGTTGACGATTACCGAGCTTAAATTGTGGCAGAGGGAGGCGCATATTTTTAAATCTGGGGAAATAAGGAATAAGTGAGGGGTAATGGAGCGTTTTTATTATCCATTACCCGTTTATTTTACTATTTTGCTTTAGAGCGCCCCGCCGTGGCATCGATTTCTTCTAATTCTGAAAGGCGGAAGGTGACTAATTTATCCCAGTTACCGCCCTCAAACAAAACTGCTACTTTGCCATCGGTTACTCGTTGCACTTGCCCTTGAAATCCATAGTAGGTATCGTTGGGATTTTTGACACGCACTGCCGAGCCGGGTAAAATCATAGTTTCAGGAAAATAAATTTTCATTTACTAGCTTACTACCAAGTAATCTCGCTTGCCCTGCAAAATTTTGCTAAAATTCTAATAATAGCGCCGCTGTCGTCGGTTATTGGCCACGGCTTGCACAATGCCTATAGCAATAAAGTTAGTCAGAATCGCCGAGCGCCCGTAACTTACCCAGGGTAAAGGGATGCCAGTAACAGGAGCTAAGCCGATAGTCATGCCGATATTGACTACTACTTGAAAGAGTAACATTGAGAGAACGCCGATTGTAAGTAAAGAGCCGAAGTTATCAGGAGCATTTTGAGCGATCGCTACCAAGCGCAGGCAAATCATCCAAAAGACAAACATTACCAAGACACAGCCGACGAAACCCAGTTCTTCTCCAATTGCTGAGAAAATAAAATCGGTATGCTGTTCGGGGATAAAATTGAGTTGGGTTTGAGTGCCCTGAAACAGCCCTCGTCCCCAAAACTGACCCGCACCAATAGCTATCCGAGATTGGATGAGGTGGTAGCCGCCGCCGAGGGGGTCTTTTTCGGGATTGAGAAAGAGAATCAAGCGATCTTTTTGGTAATCTTTTAGCAATCCCCACAAAATGTGTCCCAATTCGCCGCAGATGACATTAATTAGAAGGGCAACGCCACCTGCAAGTAGGCGCCAAGGGAGCGTAAAAAAACCGATTGCGCCCATTGCCAGTACCCAGAGCAACCAAGGAAGACTGCGCAAAAGAGCTTGTGCCAAATCTGGGGACCATTGGGACCACTCCGGCACGCAAATGCTGAAGAGGAGAGCGGAGACAATCGGGGAAATCATTAACAGCAACCAGCCAGGATTGGCATTACCCCAATAAAGCATTCCCAGGGCGATCGCTCCAAATACAAGTGATGTGCCCAAATCTGGCTGTACGAATACCAGAACCCAAGGTACGCTTATGATTGCCAGTGCTTTGATTACGGCAGGAATCGTCGCGGCAGTTCGCTCTTGCAAAAGCGCTGCCAGCGTCAGTATCGCCCCGACTTTTGCAAATTCTGAAGGTTGAATATTGAAGCCGCCGATAGTAATCCACCGTTGTGCTCCTAGGGCGCTGGTGCCTATAAAGATGACTGCAATTAGAGATACATTAGTGAGAGTATAGATGAGCCATTGCAGCTGTAGCAGCGTGTGGTAGCGGCAACGAGCGATCGCCAAAGATAGGGTAAAGCCAATTCCACCGAACAACCAGTGCTGCCACCAATCTGTCCAACCATAGTTGAGTTCGGTACTGCGGATGACAATTCCGCCGAACAGAGTCAATCCTACTGGCAAAATGAAGAGCAGCCAGTCAACATTTTCCCAAGGTTCTACCAATGACTGCCAGCGGCGGAGAATCAGTCGTTTTTGCAACATTGTTTTAGGGTGAGGATTTAGGTGAAACAAAATCAACCAAAAAGTGAGAAGTGAGATAATTTCTCTCTTCCGGCTTATTTTTTCTTTCTTTCTCCTTTCCTACACCCCAGAATTACCTATGCCAGGGCAGCGACAGAAACTTTAGCAGCAATTTGAGAAGCGATCGCCTTCAGAGCACGCGCCGATGCCGAATCAGGTTGCGAAACTACCACCGGCAACCCCACATCCCCACCTTCACGCAAGTGAATTTCCAGCGGTACACACCCTAAAAGCGGCACCCCCAGTTCCTTAGAAGTCTTTTCACCGCCGCCAGAACCGAAAATATCATATTGGCGCTCAGGCATATCTGGCGGAATAAAATAACTCATATTTTCAACAATCCCCAAAACCGGCACTCCCATCTGCTGGAACATCTTCAAACCCTTGCGAGAATCCAACAGCGCCACATTCTGCGGCGTCGTCACGATGATAGCTCCCGCCATTGGCACCGCCTGTGTTAACGTCAACTGAGCGTCACCAGTGCCCGGAGGCATATCCACAATCAGGTAATCTAGCTCTCCCCAATCTACCTGATAAAGAAATTGACGAATAATCCCATTCAACATCGGACCGCGCCAAATCACAGGCTGATCTTTGTCAATTAAAAAACCCATCGAAACTAGCTTCACACCGTAATTAAATGCCGGTTCTAACACTTCCCCTTGCTGACTTTGCCGCACTTTCACCTGAGCATCAGCAAGACCGAGCATCGTAGGGGCATTGGGGCCATAAATATCAGCATCGATCAAGCCCACTTTCGCTCCTGCTTGGGCGAGGGCTACCGCAACATTCACCGCCACCGTACTCTTGCCCACACCGCCCTTGCCGCTAGAAATCGCTAATATATTTTTAACTCCAGAAATTCCTTTTTTGTCCGGCAGTTCTTTCTGCTGTGGCGTCTCAGCCGTAACATCTACCGCAACTTCCCTGACTCCCGGTAACTGCTTGACTGCTTTTTGACAATCTTCGACAATAAATTCCCGCAAGGGGCACGCAGGCGTCGTCAGCACTAAGGTAAAACTGACTTTGTCCCCTTCTATTTTGATATTGCGAATCATGTTTAATTCCACCAAACTCCTGCGGAGTTCGGGATCTTGTACCGGGCGCAATACTTCTAAGACTGCACTAGCATCGAGCATCACAGACATTCTGTTCTCCCCCCTAAATCGGGGTAATTTAATAATTTAATTTTCTCTCTTCTTAATTAATCTTAATTTTTTCTGTCATATTTCTCTAGTAGTCATAAAAATGGTATTAATAGGGGTTGTCCGATACATAGTTCGCCAGCACCCACTTCGGCGAAATCAGAGAGAGGGGAGGGTTCGCTTATCCACTCCTCTTAAGCTCTCCCCCGTTCGGGCTTTCTCTTGTTTATTTCGTACCCAACAACACCAGTATTGAAATTATGACAGTTTCCGTAAGTTCTGAAACCACCAGCCAGTCTTCTCCACCACCGCCTGATTCCAAAGAACGAGTCAGCGAATTTATGAAACAACTGCAAGACGAAATTTGTCAAAGCTTGGAAAAGCTTGACGGAAAAGGAATTTTCAAAGAAGATTGCTGGGAACGTCCAGAAGGTGGCGGTGGGCGCTCTCGCGTTATGCGTGAAGGCGCGGTTTTCGAGCAAGGGGGTGTCAATTTTTCTGAAGTCTGGGGAGAACAATTGCCGCCTTCGATTTTGGCGCAACGCCCAGAAGCAGCAGGTCACAGCTTCTATGCTACCGGCACTTCAATGGTGTTGCATCCCCGCAATCCCTACATTCCAACGGTACATCTGAATTATCGTTATTTTGAGGCGGGACCAATTTGGTGGTTTGGCGGCGGGGCAGATTTGACTCCTTATTATCCTTTTGCTGAAGATGCGGCTCATTTTCACCGCACTCTTAAGCAAGCTTGCGATAACCACCACTGGGAGTATTATCCGGTTTTTAAACGCTGGTGCGATGAGTATTTTTATTTGAAGCACCGTCAGGAAATGCGGGGCGTCGGCGGTATATTTTTCGATTATCAAGATGGCCAGGGCTTACTTTATCGCGGACCAGATGCGAATGGCCCAGCAGCAACATACAGCAATCAAATCGGTATACCAGCAACCCGCAGCTGGGAAGAGTTATTTGCTTTTGTGCAAGACTGTGGACGGGCGTTTTTACCAGCTTATGTGCCAATTGTTGAGCGGCGTCGTAATATGCAGTATGGCGAGCGCGAGCGCAACTTCCAGCTTTACCGCCGAGGTCGCTATGTGGAATTTAATCTCGTTTACGATCGCGGCACGATTTTCGGTTTGCAAACTAATGGACGTACTGAATCCATTCTTATGTCACTGCCGCCCTTAGTTCGCTGGGAATACGGATATCAGCCAGAACCAAATACCCCAGAAGCAGAACTCTACGAGGTTTTCCTTAAACCTCAAGATTGGGCTAACTGGACTCCACCCTCAGAATAACCCAAGCTGTAACTCCGTGGAGAATCACCATCAGCTTACCCCTTCTTGTCTTGCTCTCCCAAGGCTTTGCTGTAAAATTTTAAACGGGTAGGTTATTAGTTTTACCTGTTTGCCGCAACCTGTCGCTAGCTAGAAAACCAAACCAAGACCTTTTCTTTTGTAGGAGGAGAATCGCTTACTGGTTCCGGTATAAACCGATCTGTTCCTAGATCGACCCGAAAATACATTTTTTCGAGGGGAGGGTTCGTGATTCACATAGAGCAGAGAACACACACAACCAAAGACGGCACAACGGTGATAGTCTTAGCACCTACGGGTCGCTTAGATATCACTACAGCCTGGCAGTTTCGTTTAAAACTGCAAGAATGTATTTCTAAGCTCAGCCGCCATATCGTTGTAAATCTGGGTCAAGTCAATTTCATCGATAGCTCTGGACTGACTTCATTGGTGGCAGGAATGCGGGATGCCGATAAGGTAAAAGGCAGTTTCCGCATCTGCAATGTTCATCCAGAGGCAAAACTGGTGTTTGAAGTCACCATGATGGATTCTGTCTTTGAAATCTTTGAAACAGAGGAAGAAGCACTCGAAGGCGTACCTCGTGCCAGTTAAACTTTAAAACCACTGTCTATCTCATCCTCAATCCACCTGATGGTCTCAGCTTTCGCAAGTGTCAGCATAAATCGAATCAAGCTTGTAGGGTGCATTGAATTGTGTTTGGTAATTCTACTGCACTAACTGATGGATTGCCCTGCAAAATTATCTGACAGGCAGTTCATTAGAAAAATCCTGGCATTTCGCAAATCGGAAAGGACCAAGAACCGCCCCCCAAAGTGCCTTTCCAGTCGCTGGATCGATTCCTTTGTCATAGCTTAGTAATTCAGCCGGTGTAGCCTCAAACCCTAGGAACACTTGGCGAATTTCTCCTTGATAGGTAAAGCAGCAGCGAGAGGAGGCAGGCAAGACGGCTGAAAATTTATAGCTGCTGGCAGTCAATAACTGCTGAGAAACTGCTAAGGTGCAGCCAGGAAGAAGTTCTATGTCGGATGCTTTTATTTGTCTGAGCAGTTCGGGATTACTACCGGCACCCCTAAAGGTATTCGGGTCCTTGAACATGTAATATTGTACTTGTAACTCGCTTGGGGCACTGGGATTTGCTCGCAGTCTCGCAATCCTCTGGCGATAGGGTTTATCTAGATTGACAACGCTTGCCTGTTCTATAAACAAAGTAAGGCTGTCTTCTAGAAAAATTGGCACCGGTCTCTGCCACAGTCGCAAGTGGACATACCACACTGGCTCTGCTGACGCTTGGGCTTGATTGTCAAATTCACCAGCAAGATAGGTGGCTAGGGCAATTAGTTCTGGAGAAAAAATCATGGGGCGATTTTAAATTTATTTTTAAATTAAAGCTGTAACAACAGGCAACTAACGCGGCCGTTTTCTTTGTGCGATTGTCATTAATGCGATTTTAAACCAATTTAATTTAAGGGGGAATTAATATTTTTAAAAATTAAATGCTAATTATGGCAGCGAGCGCTTACTGATTGTTTTCTCCTGTCTTGGCAAAGGTGACAATTGCGCGAGACAATAAAGTACAGTTTACCTCAAAGTGTTTTAGCGTGAACAACGTCCGCACTGTCTCAGATACTAAGCGTACTTTCTATAATATTCACACCCGTCCCATCAACTCAATATATCGCCGCGTGGTAGAAGAGTTGATGGTGGAAATGCACTTACTCTCGGTCAATGTGGACTTTCGCTATGACCCCATCTATGCCCTAGGGGTTGTGACGTCCTTTGACCGCTTCATGCAAGGGTATACTCCAGAAAAGGATAAAGTTTCGATTTTTAATGCTCTCTGTCAAGCAATAGGAGACGAGCCACAAAAGTATCGGCAGGATGCCGAGAAACTAATCGCCTTTGCTCAGAGTATGTCTCCACAAGATTTAGTGGCTTGCTTGAGTCAAGTTTCTTTACCAGCCCACGCTTCTGATATACAAGAGCATTTGGTGGCGCTCGCCAACAACCCCTCCTTTAAATACAGCCGTCTGTTTGCTATCGGACTATTTACTCTTCTGGAAATAGCAGGGCCAGATTTCGTCAAAGACGATCAGCAACGAACTGAGGCTCTGCAAAAAATTTCTGCTGCCTTACACCTGCCTGTAGATAAGCTACTCAAAGACTTAGACTTGTACCGCAGTAACCTGGAAAAAATGGCCCAAGCTCGAGCAGTTCTAGAAGATGCCCTCAGAGCTGAACGGAAAAAACGTGAAGAACGCCTGCAATCCAAAGGAAATGTTGCCAATCCCCCCAGCACTTTTAAACTTTAGATTTTAGATTCTCTAGATTGTCCTTTGTCGGGAGTTATTTCTCCAAGTTCTTCGGTCATTTGCTTCTTAACCGACGAATTTATGACAAATGGCAGTCCAGGCATCTAAAATCTAAACCCTGGAATCTGTTGCTCCCAAAAATATGGTTCTTCAATACCGAGCGGCATTTGTCACGCCGCTGCCGAGCTCGCGTCTTTGGTACACTTTTATGCAAGTTTGCATGGGCAATCTCCTCAGCCCTATATTGCTAATGTTTATGCCGAATTTCAGCTGGTAGGGCTGCGACTAGGAATTTTTCAGCCAAAAGAAAAAAATTGGCCGGAATTTTCTCGCCAAGGCAAAAGTGGTATGAGCTTGTGTTTAGAAGTGAATGATTTGGAACAAGCGAGCGCTCATCTCTACGCCTTGGGTTTCCCTCCGCCAGGTGAAATTTTAACAGCTTCCCACGGCAGAGAAATCTACTCCTTCCGCTGGCAATCGTCTCATTCTTCACCAATCGAAAAAACTTTAAGTTCCTCGACTATTTGAGATCATTTTACCGGATTTCATTTCATATTTTTACTAAAAACCGCTTTTACATCGTTTTTACAGATAACCCACTAATTCAACGAGGATATAAACACTCATAAAAATAAGTACAACGGCAGTCAATTGAACCAATCGGGGATAGGCAGAAGGCAGCAATGTTTCTCTTACTAAAACTGAGACAGAAGACCCTAAAACATAGCTTAAGCTCAGTACTAGGAAAGGCCATTTCCCGGTCAATCCCCAGCCCAAAATCAACAACATAGCCAGCGATAGCATCACCACCTCGACAAACCTAGGAGGATTGTCTTGAGTTGACAAAAGTATAGTTTGAAACCAATATCGCCACAATCTCCTCAGTTGGCCATTAGCCATTGGCATTCAGCTTTTAGATTTTAAGTTTTATCCAAATGATAGTAGATTATACAACTAAAAGTCGAAAGATTGTTGGCTACACTGGTGTAACAGTCCTATATTTTTCTAAAAAGTGAGAACTTATTAATCAAATCAATAAAAAGTTATAAAGAGAGAAAAAGTAGAAGAGGTTCAAGTTGAATCGAAGGAGGCTGCAAGAAGGAGGGCTAAATCGTTTAAAAATAAATAAATAAATAAAAATGAATAGGGAGAATTTTTGCTAGGGCTTATTAAGGAGAAAGCCAAGCATTTTGTGCTTTCAGATAAGTCAGGGCTTCATTCATATCCAGCTGAGGGAATTCAACGTAAAATCGGCTGACACTCAAAAATGGCTCAGGAGTGGCCAAAACCAAAACACGATCAGCCCATTCTCCCAAAAAAGGCAGGATGTCAGGCGGTGCAACGGGAGCGCAAATCCACACAGCTGACGGCTTTTGCGCTCTCAAAGCTTGTACCGCTGTTAACATTGTCATGCCCGTAGCAATACCATCGTCAACCACAATTGCCAGCGCCCCTTCAGGGTCAATTTTTGGCAATAGCGGAGAAAACTGCGCCAATTGCTCCTCAGCTTTAGAGCGAGCTTTTTCCAGGGCGGCTTGCCGCTGAGCGGCACTAATTTTGCGGAACGAACAGTGCGGGGACCAAACTACATAACCGTCAGCGGTTACGGCTCCTATAGCCAGTTCTGGGTTTTCAGGGCGAGTAATTTTTTTTGCTAAAACCACATGCAGCGGGCAGCCAAGCAAACGGGCAATTGGTGCGGCAATTGGCAAGCCCCCGCGCGGGAGCGCATAAACGATAGGATTACGTGCCAGTTGTGGCTCATCGAGCTTGCCAATTTCAGAATAAACGAGTTGGGCCAGTCTTTGACCGGCTTCGGCGCGATCGCGAAATAATGGAGAGTATGACATAAAGCCCTCCCTTGCAGTCCCTGATAGGGATTCGATAAAGCCATCTGCGCCCCTGTAAAAATTGTAGCATGAAACCCCAGAGCACAAACTTTGCCAGGCTCAAGAAATATCTAAAATCGAATCGCGCCAGCATAGCAATCGCGTAACCATAGAGAAATTGCCATTGCGAGCGCCCCGGTACTGCTGTCGCGCGGCGGCGTCAAGATATTATGTGGCAGTGAAGTGCCTAATCGAGAAAACATCATCGCCAAACGCCAGCCTTCAGCCGTTTGAGTGAAAAACAGCCAGTGATAGTGCTGCAATTGTACCTGTTTGCCAGTAATGTAATTTCGTTCCAAGGTGGTGATAAATACTTGGCGCAGCTCATCTCTTGCAGAGCGTCGCAAGCCTGTATTTGGCGAAATTTCAGGGTTCGAACGACCAGGGCCTAGGGCCAGCGGTTCAAACTCAGCACGCCCCGCCAGAACCACATAAGTCATATCATAATCTACGCCTTGCAGGCGAGAGCGGCGAATCACACGATTCGTGTAATCGGGCAAGTCGCGCAATAACAGTGGAATTAAAGTTTCTAAATCTGCTGGACAAGTAGATTTTCCACCAGGAGGAAGGGATTTGGCAGCGATCGCCTTTTCCTGTAAGCAAAAACCTTGAATTATTAGTAAAGACACTATTAATATCTGTTTTTTTTTCAAATTTTCTTTTTCGTTCTAAGAAAAAATACTCTTGACAATTTGCTCACTGGAATGCCTACTTAATTCTAGTTTAGCAATTCTCCCATATTTCTATTAGGGATTGAAATTATTTTAAGCAATCCCGTTGAGCTCTTCGCATATACGCTCCCATGCCAAGAGGCGCTCGCTAGCAGCGGTTATCGGACGTCCGATAACCAAATAATCAGCACCTGCTTTCACAGCCTCAGCCGGCGTCAGCGTTCGCCTTTGATCCCCTGCAGGCGCCCAAGTAGGGCGAACCCCAGGACAAACCAGGAGAAAATCATCGCCGCAGGCTTGGCGCAACCGCAACACCTCTTGGGGGGAACACACCGCACCCGCGAGACCTGCATTTTTGGCCAAAAGTGCCATTTCAAGCGTGTATTCCTGCAATTGTAAAGGAATTTTCAAATCCTTAGCCAAATTCTGTGAATTTAAACTCGTCAGTAGAGTAATCGCGATTAGTTTAGGTGGAGTAATGCCAGCAGCTGCCGCCCCTTCCTGCACTGCAGCTTGTGCGGCTTTCAGTGCATCTGGAGTGGCAGTTGCGTGTATGGTAAGCAAGTCGACGCCGTAGCGGGCTGCTGCGCGACATGCAGCTGCAACAGTATTTGGGATATCGTGAAATTTCAAATCGAGAAAAATACGCTTTTGGCGGTCTTTTAATGTGGTCAAAATAGCAGGACCAGCGCTGACAAATATTTCCAACCCGACTTTCCACCATTTCACTTGCGGTAAAGCATCAAGAAGAGCGATCGCCTCCGCAACGGTGGGCACGTCTAGAGGAACGATGATGCGCTCGACTGCTGATACCATCAAAAACTCCCCTTCGGGTACTATCACTATCTATAGAATTAAGGAACGAGACGGGCGAATTTTTTCTTGCCCACCTGCAAAACTCTTCCGTACAGGGCTTCTGGCGAGTCAAAGGTAAGGTTAACATCCTCAACCCGCTCCCCATCCAGTTTGACTGCACCACCTTTAATTTGCCGCTGCGCATCAGAACTGCTTTGACACAAACCGCAAGCATTGAGGATATAAAATAGTTTGGCGGGAAACTGTACTGATCCTAGAGAAAATTCTGGCACAGCATCAGCTTGTTTAGCATCGCCTTTAACTAGAGCAAGAGCTGCTTTTTGAGCAGCCAACGCAGCTTCCTTACCGTGATATTGGGTAACTATATCCAGAGCAAGTAGCTTTTGGCGAGCGCGTGGATTATCTGGTAATTGATCTAAAGGAATATCTGTCAATAACTCGAAATACTGAGGCAGCAGTGGATCAGGAATTTTTTCCAGTTTCGAATACATGCTCAAGGGAGCTTCCGACAAACCAACATAATTGCCAAGAGATTTAGACATTTTTTGCACCCCATCCGTCCCAATCAAAATCGGCACAAGCAGTCCAAACTGGGGAGGTTGGCCAAAATATCGTTGTAAATCCCGTCCCACAGCAATATTAAATTTTTGATCCGTTCCGCCCAACTCCACATCAGCTTGCACTGCAACTGAATCATAACCCTGCATAAGCGGATAGAGGAATTCGTGTAAATAAATAGGGTTTTCTTGTTCGTAGCGCTCTGCAAATCCCTCCTTGGCCAGCATTTGGCCAACTGTCATAGTCGCTAACAATTCGATAATTTTAGACAGATCTAACTGGGAAAGCCATTCAGAGTTGTAGCGAATCTCCAAACGTCCTGGCGTATCAAAATCCAAAAGCGGACGCACTTGCTCAAGATAAGTTTCAGCATTAGCAATAACCTGTTCAGGGCTGAGTTGCTTGCGGACCTCAGATTTACCAGTCGGATCGCCAATCCTGGCGGTAAAATCACCTATGATTAATACTGCCGTGTGACCAGCATCTTGAAAAGCGCGTAGCTTACGGACTGCTATACTGTGCCCCAGGTGAAGCTCAGCACCAGTTGGGTCAATTCCCAGTTTGACGCGCAAGGGACGATTCGATTTAGCCAAACGGGCGACGAGATTCTCGTCAGTAGAATCAGAATCAGCGCGAGCGGGGAAAATCTCGCTGACACCGCGACGCAGCCAAGACAGTTCTGCTGGGATTAAACTTTTAGAATGATTAGAAGAATCAGTTTGCAAATGCACAATCGAGTTGATTACCAAAAAACAGGGTCTAAAGCCTCGCCCTAACGGCGACTTTTAATTTACAACTTATAACCAATAATAATCTTTCAGATTGCAAATCCGCGCTTTACCTATCCGACAAATATGGCTGAAACAGTGCTGACGACAGACTAACTAGGAAACAGAAAAAACTAAAAGCACTTATATCTTAAAATAAGGCAATAAGTGTTGAAAAAGGCCCTCATAAGCAATTGACACACTCTACCCTACAAACTAAACACCAGCCGGTATTTAGCCCAGAGTTCGCGTACCCCCAAAACATTTACCCAATGCTGGATATATTCCCGTATGCCCAAAAATACAATCAGAAGCCCGGTTTCTTAGAAAAACCGGGTTTCTATCTATTGTTTTCAGTACTTTTGCCTCAATATTTATTTTACTATAAGCCTTGAGGTTGAGGAGAGCGCTACCCATCCCTTCCCTAAAGGAGAGGGCAACGCCGCACCTTTCTGGTAATTGCCGCCGACAAAACCGTGCCCCGTGAAGTCAAGCAGCAAATTTTTCCTTCCTGACGGCTTTACTGGCTGTGGGGAAATTATGGAAACTGGGTGGACAGCAAATATATAAGTGCTTATATTGTTGCCATTAACCTAAAATCTCTGGAAAAACGTTTCGCCCAGGTTGCGCTTTTTCGGATTAAGCCTTTCAAGTTGAGGATGTGAAATCGCCGTGTCAACTAACACACTTAGACAAGAACAACTTCAAGATCCAGCACCGATTTTTGATTTTATTCAGGGCGTCGGTAAGGTAACAGCAGGAACACTACTTGGCGTTTCCATGTTAGCCAGTTCTGTAATAGCAGGGGGGCTGGTTGGCTTGGCGATCAGCTTCCGTAACTTGCCAGATGTAAGAGTTTTGCGCAATTATGTGCCGACAGAAACTACCTACATTTACGACATCAACGGCACGCATCTTACCAGCATTCACGACGAAGCCAATCGAGAGGTTGTCCCCCTAGAGAAAATCTCTCCCCATCTAAAGCGGGCGGTAATAGCAATAGAAGACAGCCACTTCTACACCCACCACGGCATTAACCCAGGAGGCGTGATTCGAGCCTTAGTCAAAAATATAGAAGAAGGCAAAACAGTGGAAGGCGGCTCTACCTTAACGATGCAGTTAGTGAAAAACCTTTTTCTTTCTCCCAAAAAAGCTTTCAGTCGCAAGGTAGCCGAAGCCGTTCTGGCCATTCGTTTGGAGCAAATTTTTAGTAAAAACCAGATTTTAGAGCTTTATCTCAATCAGGTTTATTGGGGCCACAACTTGTACGGTGCTGAGACGGCTTCTCGTAGTTACTTTAACAAGCCTGCTTCTGAATTAACGCTAGCAGAAGCAGCTATGATGGCAGGCTTGATTCAAGCTCCTGAAGAATACAGCCCTTTTGTTAATTACAAGCTAGCGAAACAGCGACAGGCAACTGTCTTGAATCGCATGAAAGAACTAAAGTGGATCACGCCTGAAGAAGAACAGGCTGCCCTTAAACAACCGCTAGGAATTGGTAGAATTACCTCTTTTCCTGGCAGTAAGGTGCCTTATGTCACGCAAGCAGTGGTTCAAGAGTTGACCAAAAGGTTTGGTCGAGATGCGGTTCTCAAAGGCGGAATGCGAGTGCAAACCACTATCGACCTGAAAATGCAGCGGCTAGCTGAAAAAATCGTGAGCGAGTGGCACAATCGCCTATACTACCAAGTGGGTGCTGACCAAATGGCTCTGGTTGCAGTCGATCCCCGCACCCATTTTGTTAAAGCAATGGTTGGTGGGGTTGATTACAAAAAGAGTCAGTTTAACCGCGCTATCCAAGCCCGTCGCCAACCAGGCTCTGCTTTTAAGCCTTTTGTTTACTACACAGCATTTGCCACCGGCAAGTACAGTCCGGAATCGATTGTATTAGATACGCCTGTTAGCTATCCTGACGGTGACAGTTATTACTCTCCTAGGAATTATGGGGGCGGTTTTTCTGGTGCTGTGTCGATTCGCAGGGCACTAGAGATTTCTCTGAATATTCCTGCAATTAAAATTGGTCAAGCGGTAGGGCTAAATAAGGTGATCGAAGTCTGCCGCACGCTTGGCATTCAGAGTCCAATTGAGCCGGTGATTTCTTTGCCTTTGGGTGCTGTGGACTTAACCCCTTTGGAGATGGCTGGTGCCTTTGCTACTTTTGCTAACAATGGCTGGCATTCGGATACTACTTTTATTGTTCAAGTCACGGACAGTAGTGGTAATGTATTATTGGATAATACCCCTAAACCTCGGCTGGTTCTAGATCCTTGGGCTACTGCGTCTCTGAATAGTGCGCTGCAAGGAGTGATTTCTCAGGGTACGGCAACTGCTGCCCAGATTGGACGGCCAGCAGCGGGGAAAACTGGGACAACTTCTTCAGAACGGGATATTTGGTTTGTGGGTTATGTGCCGCAGTTGTCTGTTGCAGTTTGGGTTGGCAATGATGATTATACTCCTTTGACTGCAGGAGCTACTGGCGGCGGTTTTGTCGCACCAGTTTGGCGGGATTTTATGTTGCAAGCGCTACAAAATACGCCGGTGGAATATTTCCGCCCACCTTCTGATTTTGAACCGCCTTCAGAAAACTAGAAGTGAAGTAAGGTAATTTTGGATTGTGGATTTTGGATTTTGGATTAAAGGACAAGTGTTCGAGAATCTAAAATCTAAAATCTAAAATTTTCAGGGTTGTTTATCTAACTCTACTTTCATTCGCTCTAGGGTGATGTGCATTTGCTCGAACATTTGCTGCGGGGTCAAGCCGAATTGGCTTAACTGCGTTTTCAGTTGTTCGATTGTCACCTGAGCCATAAAGTCTTCTGAAAGTTCAAAGCGCTTCATAAAAATGCGATAGCGCTCTAACATGTTTTCCATCTGCTCGATGTATAGCTTTTTTCCCTCACGGTCAAATTTACCGTAGTTACTACCGAGCTTGATGAGGGCTTGATAGTCTTCAAAGAGCTGTTTGGCTTCTTTTTGAACAATTTCTGAATCAAAAAATCCCATTGTTTTTCCCGCCGAGTTGATTTTAACAAGAGGGTAAGTCCCGCTGTTTTTAGGTTGCCTAGTTTTATTTTAGTTCACTCTTCTGTTTCTGTTGATAGTGAACGAGTGCGGAAACCCCTACCCTCTGACTAGACTTGGCGTGAAGCTGTGCTGTTTTTGGTCATACGGGACCAAAATGGTCGAGGGGCCAAAAGCGCAACCAGGCGCGACCTATGATATGTTCTCTTGGCAGAAACCCCCAATAGCGGGAGTCGTTGCTGTTGTTACGGTTATCTCCCATGACAAAGTATTGATTTTCAGGAACTTGTAGGGGTCCCCAAGTGCCTTTGGCTGGTTCGGCAATATAATCTTCTTGCTGGGGAATGCCGTTGAGGTAAACTTGGCCATTTTTAATTTGCACGGTTTGGCCCGGTATGCCAATAATTCGCTTGATGAAGGCTTGATCTTTGGGGTAGCTTTCTAGGAGTTGCGGGGGGGTGTCGAAAACTACTATGTCGCCGATTGCTGGCGAGCGCAGGTAGTAGGATATTTTTTCTACTACTATGCGATCGCCTACTTGTAAGGTGGGTAGCATGGATTGGGATGGAATGTATCTTGGTTCTGCTACGAAGGTGCGGAGCAAAATTGCTAAAACTAATGCGATCGCTATTATTTGGACATTTTCTCGCTGTCTATTCCATATTCGCAACCATATCGGCGTATTATTTAAATTCTGTTGCTTCAATTCCATTTCGTCCTCACTCAAGGCTATTCAAATTGCATGTATTTCTTTTGTTTTTCCTTAAAACCACCCATTTTTTTATTTTATATTTATTTCTTGTTGTCAAATCATTTATAAGTTGTGATTTTTTCTAAAATAAATAATTTTCAAAATGGATAAAAATTTTATGATTAAAAATATAAAAAAATAAAAAATACGATAGAGTTTTCTGTTCTCTACCGTATTTTAATCTTTAATTGCTAATTCCGAGATAGTATTTACATATTTGCTGCCAAACCCTCAAACATTAGCTTGGGGTAGTAATTGTCGCTCTTGGTTCGGTATTACTTTCACTTGCCCATCTTCGCCGATATCGACGATAGCGGTGTCGCCTTCCTTAACGCGCCCGGAGAGAATTTCTTCTGCGAGAACATCTTCAAGCAAGCGCATGATAGCACGACGCAAGGGGCGTGCTCCATAGCTGGGGTTGTACCCTTCTTGCACCAAGCGTTCTTTGAAACGTTCGGTGACTTCCAACTTAATCCCTTGCTCCGTCAGGCGCTTGAAGACATCGCGTAGCATGATATCAGCGATTTGCTTGACTTCTTCCTTGCTCAATTGACGGAAGACAATAATTTCATCGAGACGGTTAAGGAACTCTGGGCGGAAATATTGCTTAAGTTCTTCGTTTACCAAAGAGCGAATTCGGTTGTACTGGACATCAGCTGGATTATCCGAGGCGAACTCGAAGCCCAAACCACCGCCACCTTTTTCGATCACCTTGGAGCCGATGTTGGAAGTCATAATCAAGAGAGTATTTTTGAAATCCACTGTGCGGCCCTTGGCGTCGGTGAGGCGTCCATCTTCGAGGATTTGCAACAACATATTGAAGACGTCGGGGTGGGCTTTTTCGATTTCGTCGAACAGCACCACGGTGTAAGGGCGGCGACGCACTGCTTCGGTGAGTTGTCCGCCTTCATTGTATCCGACGTAGCCGGGGGGAGAGCCGATAAGTTTGGAAACGGTGTGGCGCTCCATGTATTCCGACATGTCGAGGCGAATCATAGCTTCTTCGGAACCGAAGAAGTAGGATGCCAGGGCTTTAGCGAGTTCGGTTTTGCCTACTCCTGTAGGACCTGAGAATATGAAGCTAGCGATCGGGCGGTTGGGGTTCTTCAAGCCGACGCGAGCGCGACGGATAGCCCGAGATACGGCTTTAACAGCTTCTTCTTGTCCGATGAGACGCTGATGCAGGGTATCTTCCATGTGCAACAGCTTTTCTGATTCGGACTCAGTGAGTTTATTGACTGGTACGCCGGTCCAACTGGCGACGATTTGGGCGATGTCTTCTTCGGTGACGATCGGTGTGTCGTCGCTAGTGCGCGGAGAGTCGCTTTTTTTGCTCTGAGCGAGCGCGCGGATTTCGGCTTTGATTTCCATTTCCCGATCCCGCAGTTCCCCGGCGCGATCAAAGTCTTGCGCTCGCACCGCCTCATCTTTTTCCTTGAGAACCTGCCGCAATTCTTTATCTAATTCTTTGGCTGCTGGCGGCAGTTGTGAGTTGATCAGGCGGACGCGGCTGCCTGCTTCGTCGATCAAGTCGATCGCCTTGTCAGGCAAATACCTGTCTGAAATGTAGCGAGCGGAGAGTTTTGCTGCCGCTTCTAAAGCCGCGTCGGATATCTTTAGCTTGTGGTGTTGTTCGTAGCGTTCGCGCAGACCGTACAATATTTCTATTGTTTCTTCGACGCTTGGTTCGCCCACCATTACTGGTTGGAAGCGGCGTTCTAGAGCTGCATCCCGTTCGATGTGTTTGCGATATTCGTCGAGGGTGGTTGCGCCGATACACTGTAGTTCTCCCCGTGCCAGAGCTGGCTTTAAAATATTTGCGGCGTCGATAGCGCCTTCAGCTGCTCCTGCACCGATCAGGGTGTGTACTTCGTCGATCACCAGGATGACATTACCCGCCGAGCGGATTTCATCCATTATTTTCTTGAGGCGTTCTTCGAATTCACCCCGGTATTTTGTTCCTGCCACCAGCAGTCCTATATCTAGGGTTACGACTCTTTTGTCTTCGAGTATGTCAGGTACGTCGTTGTTTGCAATTCGCTGAGCAAGTCCTTCTGCGATCGCTGTCTTCCCGACTCCTGGCTCTCCTATCAGTACCGGGTTGTTTTTCGTGCGCCGACCTAGAATCTGAATTACTCGTTCAATTTCTTTCTGGCGTCCTACTACCGGATCGAGTTTCCCTTCCGCTGCCATTTGGGTCAGGTTTACCCCAAACTCGTCGAGGGTTGGGGTTTTCGTGCGCCCCTGACTTGCGCCTGCTGTCACTTCTGCTGTCTCACCCAACATGCGGATGACTTGGGTTCTGACCTTTGATAAGTCCACTCCCAGGTTTTCCAGCACTCTTGCTGCCACGCCTTCCCCTTCCCGGATCAGACCTAAAAGCAGGTGCTCGGTGCCGATGTAGTTATGACCCAGTTGGCGAGCTTCTTCCAGGGACAGCTCTAAAACCCGCTTTGCTCTGGGGGTAAAGGGAATTTCCACGGCTACGAATCCGGATCCCCTGCCGATGATTTTTTCTACTTCAATCCGAGCGTCTTTGAGGTTGACACCCATTGATTTTAATACCTTAGCGGCTACTCCGGTTCCTTCTCCGATCAACCCCAGAAGGATTTGCTCGGTTCCTACGAAATTGTGTCCCAGGCGACGTGCTTCCTCCTGGGCCAGCATTATCACCTTTATGGCTTTTTCTGTAAAGCGTTCAAACATGGCGTTTTTCCATCACCTGCTGCGTGCCCGTAAGCTGATTTTAGCACAGGGAATTTATATGGCTGTTTGATAAGTAAGCTACCCTTGACTAAAGTCAGGGGCTTTTGCCTTAATCCCAAATATATTCTTCAAAGATATATTAGGCGTTACAGGCTGGCTTACTTTTAGCCCCAAAAAGGACTGCTTGAAATTTATATTTATATCTATCCATTACCTGAATTGTAGCAACTCAAGTTGCTTTTGGGGCTTTCTTCGCTGCAATAAATTACTCTGCTTTCAATCTGCTTCTCCCTGGTGAGGAATCGGAAGTCTAAGCCGGGACTTTTTAACTGTTTCTATGGCAGGCAAAGCGTTGTTGCTTGGCTTAGCTTGGGAATTACGTCACAGAAACTTCTCATCGATTTTTGCTTGGAAGTGATTAAATATACCAACCTGATTTAGCAAGGCGATCGCGACAAAGCAACTCGTAGCTTTCTAGCAATTGGCCAAATTCTGGCTTGTGCAATCCGTTTAGCCACATAATCAATGCATCTTCGTCGGTATCTTGGTAATAGCGTTGCCGCCGCCCTACTTCCCGAAAGCCAAATTTTTTATACAGGGCTATAGCCCGCTGGTTTGAAGCCCGTACTTCCAAGGTTGCTCTTTGCATTTGTCTGGCAACTGCGGCTTTTAGCAGGGCATGAAACATTGTTTGTCCCAGCCCTTTGCCCTGGTAGTCTGGATGAATGCCGATGAGGGTGATGTGTGCTTCTTCTAAAATTGCCCACTGACAGCCGATTCCTATGAGCAGAGGAGAGGAAGGTGCAATCAGGGCAAGTTTTTCTTTTTTTTCCTTTTCCGATTCATTGATTTTTCTACTTTCCTGCGCCGCCGGTTTTATCACTAAACCCAATAAATCGCTATTTGGGCTATTTAGTTCTCGGCGGTAGCCCTCTATAGTCCAAAGTCCCCCAAAACATAGCCGATCTAATTCCACAGCTGCGGTTAATAGATCTGATGTCAGAGGTTTGAGTTCTAATAAAAAAGGCACTGTTCTATGATTGGAGGAGAGTTATTTTATTTGGTTTTTGACACTTCCATCGACATTAGTCGAGGTATTTTTGCCTACTTGGTTGCCCTACTGACAAAGATAATTTCAAGTTGCCTCTATTTTGAAAGCTGGTTTTCTAGCATTCAGCCTACTTTTTGGTTTCAATCTTACTGTAGTTTTTCAATTTCTATCCATTAGAAAATAATTTTTTTATAAAATCAAGAAAAATGTGTTACGAAATGTTGATTTTAATTTTGTAGATATTTTTGCCTTTACTGAAGGTAATGGTTTTTGAAAGATGGCCGTTGACTAAGAAAATAGGGAAAAGTAGGTTGTACTGAGAAGAGGAGGACAGACTAGGGACTGAGAGGGGGTTGAGGGGCTAGGGATTGAAAAGAAAAAATAGTAGACTGAAAAAGGAAACTAACTCGCGCCCAGAATAAATTAAGGACAAAAATAAGATTATGGTATCAACTGGCCCTGTTGGGGTTCGGAAAAATTCTGGCCTTCAATACTTGCCCTCTGCCAGCGCCGGATTAGAAACGCGATCGCCTAACCAGGAAATCCTGCCCCTCACGGCTAGGGTAAATGATCAAGATCACTTGGAAATCGGGGGCTGTGACGTGGCCACCCTGGTTAAGCAATTCGGCTCTCCCCTTTATATTGTTGACGAAGAAACGCTAAGAACAGCTTGTCGGCAGTATTGCTCGGCTTTCAGTCGCTACTATCCAAAAGAAACACTGGTGCTATACGCTTCTAAAGCGTGGAGCTGTATGGCCATTTGTGCCATTGTGGCAAGCGAAGGCTTAGGAGTAGACGTAGTATCGGGGGGAGAACTGTACACGGCACTGCAAGCAGGCGTCAGTGCCGACAAAATTTATCTGCACGGGAATAATAAATCCCAGGAAGAACTTCAACTGGCGATCGCAACAGGCTGTACGATCGTGGTAGACAATTGGCAAGAGTTGCATGATTTGACAGAGATGACGGCAGGTTCTTCCCAACCTATCCGCATCATGCTGCGCTTAACACCAGGAATCGAATGTCACACCCACGAATACATTCGCACAGGGCACCTAGACAATAAATTCGGCTTCGCTCCCGAGCAAATCGAAGAGGTATTTAACCTAGTCAGTCAGCAGCAATCCCTGAAATGCATTGGCTTGCATGCCCACATAGGATCGCAAATTTTTGAACTGCAGCCCCACGAAGATTTAGCGGTTGTTTTAGTACAGTGGTTCAAAAAAGCGATCGCCTGTGGCTTGCCGGTAACGGAAATAAACGTGGGTGGCGGGTTGGGAATTCGCTACACGGAAGCAGACGATCCCCCCAGTATTGAAGCGTGGGTGCGAACCGTATCTACAGCAATTGTCAAAGCCTGTTCAGAGCAGCAGGTACCTCTGCCAAAACTGCTATGCGAACCGGGGCGCTCGCTAATTGGTTCAAGTACAGTAACAGCTTATAGAGTCGGTTCTGAAAAATCAATTCCAGGAATTAGAAAGTACATATCAGTAGATGGAGGCATGTCGGACAATCCCCGTCCCATTACTTACCAAGCAGTATATCGCGCCGTATTAGCCAACCGCATGAGTGAGCCGGCAACGGAAATAGTGACAATTGCAGGCAAACATTGCGAATCCGGAGACATTCTAATTAAAGACGCCCAACTGCCAAAAACACAACCGGGAGACATCTTGGTAGTGATGGGAACTGGCGCTTACAATTACAGTATGGCATCCAATTACAACCGACTGCCCCGCTTGGCAGCAGTTTTAGTCAAAGATGGCGAGAGCAACTTAATTTTACAGCGAGAAACCTACCAAGATCTAATCAAACAGGATCGTTTACCAGAAAGACTTTTAGCAAACATGCAGTAAAAGTAAATCTCAACTACCAGACACCTATGGCTAAGCCATACGGTGCTGGTTTTCTAGTTAGGGAAAACGCATCCATTACCCGAATCCCTCTACTCCCTAAACTTCTGATACTTACAAAGTTGAGGTTTAGTATTACGTAAGCTTATTCTATTCAAATTTGCTTATAACAGTAATAGTAATAAACTAAATACACCTTGCCATTTTAGGCGAGGCTTATCGGTGAGCTGGTTAAGCCCAATAAAGTTTCCATGAATGCGGGTCTTATTTATGACCCTAATTGGACTCAAGCTTTGCTGCGTTACTTTATAGATATATGGACGCACTGGCTAAAAGGTCCTCTTGATATAGGGTTAGTGCTGCTTCTCACTTACATGGTGCTAGTCATTATTGGAGAACGGCGGACGCTATGGATGGTGCGAGGCTTTATTTTACTAATGCTAGCCACGGCAGTGAGTACTAGCCTGGAGCTTAGGTTATTAAGTTTTGTACTGGAAAAGATGACGATCGGCTCGGCGGTGGCGATGGCTGTGATCCTGCAGTCGGAGTTCCGCAGATTTCTGGAACAATTAGGACGTGGTGAGATCGTTCAGCTTTTTCAATCTTCCCGCCGAGCGAATTTAAAGGTTGACAATGTGATCGATGAAATTGTCGATGCGGTGAAGGAGTTGTCCCAAAACCGCACGGGTGCTTTGTTAATTTTAGAAACAGGTCCTCCAATTGACGAGCGGGATTTTTCGGTGCCAGGTGTGAAACTTAATAGTGAAGTTTCTAAAGAACTGTTACAGACAATTTTTCAGACGACAACGCTTTTGCACGATGGGGCGGTTTTGATTAGGGGGGCTAGAATCGTGGCAGCTGGGGTGATTCTGCCACTTTCGGAGCGCACGGCTTCGCGAAAGCTGGGGACACGCCACCGAGCGGCTATGGGAATTACTGAGCGTGTGGAAAATTGTATGTGTGTGGTTGTATCTGAAGAAACTGGCTCGATTTCCCTAGCCGAAAAGGGACAGCTCAATCGACCTTTGACCAGCAGTAAACTGAAAGAATTGCTGGAGGCTAGATTCTCTCAATCTGTAGAGCGCGAAGCGGTGACTCCGGATCTGAGCCTTTTTTTAGGGCGCTTGAGTTCTCGAATATTGGCACTGGTTTCGCGTTTTCTGCGTCTGTCGTCATCGGCTTCTGGTGAAAAAAAATGACTACAAAACAAACTGTCTTGCAAGAGCTACCTGCTGATCTTGATCGCGATCGCCTGCCCAAGCATGTGGCAGTGATTATGGACGGAAACGGACGTTGGGCCAAACGTCAGGGCTTACCGCGCATTTTGGGGCACCGCAGAGGGGTGGATGCCCTCAAAGAGCTGTTGCGCTGCTGTAGGGATTGGGGCATTAAGGCCCTAACTGCTTATGCTTTTTCTACAGAAAACTGGGGCCGCCCTCTTGAAGAGGTGGACTTTTTGATGACTCTGTTCGAGCGGGTTTTGCGGCAAGAGTTGGATGAGATGATACGCGAGAATGTGCGTATCAAGTTTGTCGGTAATTTGCTTGCTTTGCCGTCTTCTCTGCAAGCAGAAATTTCTCGCGCGGTGGAAGCTACTCGCAATAATCCTGGTATTCAATTTACTGTCGCTACTAATTATGGGGGCCGTCAGGAGATTTTGCAAGCTTGTCGTGCGATCGCTTTTCAGGTGCAGCAAGGGCTTATTCAACCAGAGGAAATTGACGAGGCACTGTTTGAATCCCATCTCTACACTGCCGGCATTTCCGATCCCGATTTACTGATCCGCACCAGTGGGGAGATGCGCATCAGTAATTTTCTCCTTTGGCAAGTTGCCTACTCGGAACTTTACATTACCGATATTCTCTGGCCCGATTTTGACCGTGAGGCTTTCCACCTTGCCCTGCGCGCCTATCAGCAGCGCGATCGCCGTTTTGGTAAAATTGCAAAGGGGTAGTTTTAAATTTAATATTTCTTTTCCCACTTCTTTCTGAACTTTCTCTTTCTCCCTATTTAAGGGCCAGAAAAAACAGCGTCTTCAATATCTTTCCGGCTCAGGGAGTACTTAAAGGAACGCTGTATATCTTGCCCGTTTGCCCCCGCTTTTATATAGCGTACCGTGATCTGATCTATATCCAGTATAACTTCTGCTTCCCAGTTATCTCTCTGAACGTGCCAGCAGTGGAGTTGTTGACTATCTTGCTCGCACCCTTGAGATTTCAACCACTCTTCGATATCGGGAAGCGGATGATTATATAGGGGGGTATCTGCGCTAGGAAGTGACATATGCGGTTTAAGTAAAATTGACTTTTGACTACTGAATATTAAATTGGCAAGAAAATTTATCTTTATTTAAAGATTCAACTTATAACCTCACTTTTGATCTAGAGAAGTGAAGGATATTGGCATGATATTTTCCGATAGCATTTCTGGTGCTGGCACAACCTGCTCAGTTTTGAGGTTGAAGCCTACGGGTTGAAAAGCGGTATCTCCTCTGGTTAAGGCAACTGCTATTGCCAACAGCAGGCAGCCGATAAAAGTTATCCCCAAGATAAAAAGGGCAAATAACTCGCCCGCAGAGAGGGGGCGCTCGCTCGGCTCTAAATACGCGCTAGATGAAGATTGCGCTGCCTTAGACTTAGCCTTCGCGCCTCTCAAGTTTGTCGGCGATTGAATCTCTGAAATACTAGAATAGCGTATAGAGTAATCATATAAAAGCCGCCGCTTTGGGTTGCTGAGAGTGGTGTAAGCTTCATTCAGTTTTCGGAATTTTTCTGTCGCTACATCCACTGGCAATTTTGTAGTATCCGGATGGTAAAGCTTGCTCAATTCCCTGTAGGCTCGCCGGATTTCGCTTTCCGACGCTGACGGATGCAGCCCTAGCAAGGCATAGTAACTGTTTTCCAATGCTATATAGTTATATAATTTTGGATCTTCGTCTTTTAGCTTTGCCCTTTTTTGACTCACTTTAGTTCCTTTTTTCCAACAGGAATTAAATCATCCAACGGCAGCCGCCACCTAGAGATTATAACGGCTGGAAGCGCTTGCAGTAGAGCCTCATCCGCTGCTCTAAAAAAAACGGGGATTCCGAGGCTAATCACTGCCTTTTCGGGTTGTCTTTACTTAGAGGTTTTATATAATTATGTCTAGTCAGATTATTTAAACTTAGTTTCTTGATAAAACGGTATAACTGCGGTTGGGCTGTTTTAAAATTTTTTAACGATTGTACCGATTTTATTCTCGGCTGACAAAACCAACCTCTAAGACTGGCTGTTATATTATAACCACTTGCAGCGACGAAGGCGCAACTGTAGTGCGGCTTTATTCGGATGAAATTCTTCAATCATTGGTAGTTGCAGCGAGCGCCCATTCAATTCACTGTAGTTAGTGCCGATGAGTGCAGGAGCAACCCGCACTATCATCCCATTCGGCTCTATGGCAATCATATCTAAATCAAATAGATTATGAATATCTGCTCGCAGCAGTAGGGCATTAGATATTTCCTCGGTTACCCCGGTATCAAAAAGTATGTAAGCTACTTCTAAAACAGGCTCGGCATTGCAACCAGTGATGGCGCAGCGATAGTTGTAGGCTGCGAGTAATTTCTGACGAAATGCTGATTTTCCGCGCCGTAATGCGAGCGCTTCGTAAATGCGCTCTGCGGCAGTTTCCAGAGTTTCCTTCTCTTCAAAACAAGTATCGATACGCTCTTGTGCTGCGGCTAGCTTTTCAAGAGCAGAAACCTGCTCGCGTTTCTTTTCAATATCTTGATTTTCCTCTAAAATTTTTTCCTCAACCGGGCTAGTTTGGAGGGATTGTTTGATAGAATAATTTTTCTCTGGTATTACATTACTTTTTGTAGGCTGAATTAGGGAAGAAGTTTGCTTAGCTGCAACCAAACCATCAGGCTGAATAGCGGCAAGTAAGTCTTCCCCTGCAGATAATATAGCCCCCTGAAGGTAAGCCCCCTGCAAATTAGCTCCTTGCATATTTTCTAATGATGGTAGTAAAGCTGCTTGCAGGTTTGCTCCTTGCAGGTTAGCGCCGCTGAGATTGGCGTTGCTGAGATTGGCTTTGATGAGCTGGGCTTGCTGGAGATTTGCTCCTTGCAGGTTAGCGCCGCTGAGATTAGCGCCGCTGAGGTTGGCACTTTGTAAGTTGGCTTTTTGGAGTTTGGTTTTTTGTAAATCGGCGTCAGTCAGGTTAGCCTCTCGCAGGGTGGCAATTCGCATATCTGCGCCGCTAAGGTTGGCTTTTTGTAGGTTGGCGGCTTGTAAGTTTGCCCAGCGCAGATTTGCCCCGGCTAGATTGGCGTTAAATAAGTCAATTTTGGGTAGCTCTGTTTCTTGTAAATCTGCTTCTTGTAAGTTTGCCCATTGTAAGTTAGCACCGCGCAGGTTGGCTTTTTGTAATTTGGCTTTTTGTAGGTTGGCGTCTTGCATTTTGGCTTTCTGTAAGTCTGCGCCGGAGAAGTCGGCTCTTTGGAGGTTGGCTGCCTGTAAGGTAATCCATTGGAGGTTTGCTTGTTGAAAGTTGATATCTGGAAGGTTGGCGCGCTTTAAGTCGGCGGCGCTCAAATCTATGTTGCGAAAGTTTTTTCTCCCAGCAGTATATAATTTTTGAATTTCACTAGCGCTTAATTTTTCTGCCATATTCTATAACTTTGTCTCAATGGTAATGGTTTACATGAAGTAAGTTGTTTCTCTCCCAAGCTTGCACTGGTGAAAAGGTTGCTGGGAAGAAGGTTGTGGGTTGTTAGATGCGCCCTATATATTTTTTTTGTTATATATTTTTTTAGGTTGAAATTTTGCTATCGATAAGGGATGTTGGCATTTTTATGTTCCACGATTCCCCAAATTGCTGATAGTAGTAGCCATCCCATAACATTTATCCGCAAGTCAAACAGAGGTACATCAAAGAAGTGAAAGAGTGTACAAGCGAAAAATGCTACTAGATAAGTGAAAAGAATAAAATGATCTTGTCGAGATGCGAGCGCTTTTAATTCTAAACTCTCTTGCGCCCAGTTGCGGAGAAACAATATAGTTTTTGCCAAAATCCATCCAACTAACCCACAGAATAAAAGTGTTGCTGGAATACCAGATTCTGAAGATAACATCAAAAATAGATTATGCGGGTGCCCTAGCCATTCGCCGGTTTTAGCTTGGTAAATTGGGTTAAAATTGCGCAATCCCCATCCCATTAAAGGTTTCGCCAGAGTCATATTCCAAGCAAATTGCCATTGGGAGGTTCGCAAAGTAGCGAGGGGGCGGTTAGGATATAGTTCGTCGGTAAGCCGCTGCCAAAAGTAAGGGGGGATAATAGTTCTGAGCCACTGGCGGAGGGGGTTAGGGCCAAAAGCTGACCAGAAGACGCTGCCACTGATGCTAACAAAGATGCTGACGAACCAATACCATTGTAAGTAAATAGCGAACACAAGACAAGCTAGAGCGGCGATACCCCAAGCATTGCGGGAGTTAGTGAGGATGAGAGCGAGCGTTTGACTGACAACGGTGAGGCTTAAAAACGCCAAACGTAGGGAGGGGGTAATCAGCTTTTTTTCTTCTGCCGATAAAAAGTTTTTGTGCTGCAAAGTTTGGCAAGTTTCAATCCACAGCCCCAAAGTCAAAATAAAGGTAATGATTAGATAAATAGCTAGTAAATTGGCATATTGAAAAACCGATGCCATGCGCCCAGGGGGGTTACCTGTTGGCATTAGCTGCCAATCAATAACAATCCACAAAAAGGTGAGGTGCCCAGCCCAGCCCCAAAATAACTGCCCGTAGCCGATGATGACGACGGGCAGGGAAGCGCTCGCTATAATCCAGGCTATTTGCCGCAACTGCGCGGGTGTTTGAATCAAGGTACTCAAGGCAGCAAACAGAATAAAGAAAGGCAGGAAATTAAACAATCCAATCAAGGCGGCGCCTTTGTCATAAGCGAAAAAAGCTGTGATCACAAGCCAGCCTGCTAAAATTGCGAAGCCTTGGTTGAGGGGGCGGCGGGTGATTTTATCTAATTGCTGTCGACTAGTATCTATCATTGCCAGCCCCAGACAGACTGCCCCAAGAAATGGACTCAATGGCAGACAAAGTAATCCCAGTTGAGTTGCATTCCAGGAGGCTTGCAAGCGCGGGTTAGGGCAAGGAGAAAGGAGGTTTTTCACTTTTCTCCGTAAGGCTGTAGTGTTACTTTCTCAGGCAGGTTCCCAGCACTCGGCGCGAGTAAGACGAATTTGTGCCAGGGTAAAAATGGTGGGGATAATGCGGGCGTAGTTGGTGGCGATCGCTCGCCAACCTAGATCGGCTAAAAACCAGGCCCAAAGCATTGGTCCGAGGAAAGCGAAGACGCTGCGCACTGCTCCATAGCGGGCGGCACTCAACGCCATTCCCCGTCGCGCCGTTTGCAGTGCCACATAGCTCTCGAATTTTGCTGCTGCGCTCAGCCCCCCCTGCATTAGGGTAGCTTTAGCGACTTGATATTTGGCAAATTGAATAGCAAACTGACGGGCGAGTTGCTGCAGCAATATTGGCTTTATCACAGCAGAAACTGCTAGGGCGCTGCCGCCTTTAAACAGTAAGCCGAATGGATCTTTCTCAAAAGAGAGGGGTAGCGGTGTGGAAAATTTAGCTTTTGCTAGACTTTTTTGCAGTTGCACTGTCAAGGCTTGCTGTTCGGAAGCTGGCATTTTCTTCCATGCTCGCCCTAGTAAGTTGAGAAATAGTTCTGCCTCTAAGTCGGTGGTGGAGAGTTTATTCGAGTAGGGAATTTTCAGGTAACGAAAAACTTTTATAATTGCTTGTCGATAGGTTACTGTATCGGTACGGCCCCGCAATACGGTTATGCCATCGGCTGCTAAATAGCGAAATCGTTGCTCTAAAGCATCTAGCCACGCTTCTCGCTCGCGGCTTTGAATGTCTATCGGCGTGGGGGTGTTGAGATAGTCTAGGGGATTAAATTTGCGACAGAATAGCAGGTAGGTCAATTCCTGCAATTCTTCTTCTGTGGCCATTTCCAGTGCAGCTCTCAGCTCGTCCAACTTTTATACCTCCGCGCTTATAATTTCTGTTTTTTATTCTACTATTGGCGCTTTGGCAAGGAGTGAGGTTTGGAGGCAAATGCGCAGCTAAAGCTTTTCTATATAAACTAATTTTTAAAACTTACTTTTCGAGCTGGATGTCTGAGCTTGCAAAGCAAAAAATATAGTAATTTTATAATTTTTGTGCTACACTAGTAAATAAAATTAACGAAAATTAAAAATTACTACTATTATTTCTGACTAAGAGGAAAAGTTGGAAGCACGCTCTGAAAATAAATTTGACATAGCAGTGATCGGTGCCGGGATGGCAGGGCTAACTTGTGCCCAACAGTTACAGCAAGCGGGTTATTCTGTTGTGGTTGTAGAAAAATCCCGTGGAGTGGGGGGAAGAGTGGCAACGCGAAGGGTGGGGAACACTCGCGTCGATCACGGGGCGCGATACCTGGAACCTAAAAGCGAACTTTTGCGGCGTTTGGTTCTAGTTTTGCGCAGTCGCGGAATTGTGGACATCTGGACAGATACTACTTACGCGGTTAATCCGATAACAGGAAAACTTTCTGTGGCAGAGGCGGGGGGCTGGTGTTTGTATTATGTGGCACCGGAGGGGATGAATGCTGTCGGCAAATTTTTGGCTTCAGATTTAAATATCTGGCTGAATCGGCGCGTACAGAGGCTGGCAGCAAAAGATGGCAAAATTTGGTACCTGACTCTGGAAGCCGCTAACGAAGACGCTCAAACTCCCACGGAATTAACTGCACGGGCAGTGGTAGTGGCAATACCTGCTCCTCAAGCTTTGATACTGTTGGCACCTTTAACAGATTTGCCTGCTGAGTTTTTGAGGAAAGTACGATATGCTGAATACCAACCATGTATAAGCGTGCTTGCGGCTTACCCAGCTTTTCGGCAGCAAGATATGGCGCAACGCGATGTTGGTTGGCGAGCTGTGATATTTCCAAAAGAGTCTCAGTTAGCTTGGATTGGCTGGGATAGTAGTAAGCGAGCGCTCTCAGCTCAGCCTGTTTTTGTATTGCACAGCAGCCCTGAATTTGCGCAGCAGTATCTCGACGCTGAGGATTTACAACCAGCAGCACAAGCACTAATTGCTGAGGCGGCTAAATTCCTCCTCCCTTGGGGAAATTCTCCAGAATGGATGCAAGTTCACCGCTGGCGATATGCTTTCCCTAGCTATCCTCTTTCAGAAACTTGTTTGAGTGCCGCGACGCCTTTACCGCTGGTTTGCTGTGGCGATTGGTGTGGGGGTGATGTGGGGGGTAACTTTATTGAAAGTGCCCTCAATTCTGGAATAGCTGCTGCGAAAACTGTTAACCAGTTTCTGGAAAATTTAGATTTGCCTGGGGAAGGTTTTTGGGATGCGATCGCTCGTAAATAGTTTACTTAATTTTTTAACACAAAAGTAAATCAAACAAATCAAATTGAAAATATAGTATGCATACCCGCTCTTAATGAAATTAAAAAATTTTAATATTTGTCATTAAAAACCCGTTTTCATAAAACTAGAAAACGGGTTTCAACAGTTTTGGGGTTCTTGCCCGTCTCCTCACCTACGACTCCTCGTTTGTACAAGAAAGGGCGAATAGCTAGCAGCAGTATAAATGTCGTTACACAGTAGTTTTACTCAAAGGTATGCTAGTTGGAGTACGCTTGTATTGTAGGCGTTACACCCCGATCAAGTCAAGGGGGTTTTAACTGTTTTTGTGACTTTGCTTGCCACCTTTTTTGCCTATTTCAGCCATGTGTTGACGGTTTTCGCTCACGGCTTCGCCGCCCTTCCTGCCTATTTCAGCCATGTGTTCGCGGTTTTTGCTTACCGCCTCGCCTCCTTTACGACCTGCTTCCCTAGCTTCCTCTGGGGTAAACTCGTGTGCCGTCCCCTTTTGATGGGCAGCTTTTCCGCCTTTGCTGGCAATTTCCCGCTGCTTTGCTCGATCCATAGAGGCAAATCCTCGCTTGCTTTTACCTGTCATAACTCTACTCCTTATTTTTGTAGCTGTTTCAGTGATTGAGTCTCATACTAAAAAGCCTGAAGAGGTGGTAACATCTTTCTAGAGACTCATCTGATATCTGATTAGGGATATCGTCCAGACTATTTACAGGTATTCTATTGACAAGTATACTCTCACTTCTACTTGTGAATGAAAATTTTTCACTGATGTCCTGATTAATTGCAAAATTTAAATAAAAGTTAAATTAATAACTATTAGTGGCGGCTGATTTTTCTTTTTCAAAAGCATGTAGCCGTGCAGCCAATTGTAGGGCTTCTTCTGGAGTAGAAATACAGCCTTCAGCCCGGGCAATTGCGATCGCGGTGAGGAGTTCCCCGACTTGAGGACCAGGGGAGAGCTGCAAAGCGCTCATAATCGTTTCGCCGCTCAGCAGCGGGACAGGATGGACCACAGGATCATCAGGAGAGAGGTAACGCTCGACAAGGGGTGCGAGGGCGGCGAGTGGCACGCCGGCTGCGACAGCCAAAACCGCCAGAGCAGGAAAAACATCTCCTAGCTCCCGAAACATAAAATACTGTTCTCGTACCGTCGGTGAAGTTTTGCGCAATTGCGGCAAGTATTTGATTACAGCCAGAGCAGCACGAATTTCAGCGCGGCTATACTTCAACTGTAGCAATTGTTGATTTGCTAATGCTGGCTCTGGAGCTAGCAAAGTAACCAGTTTAGCGAGCGCCACTCTTGAAGTCTTCACAGTCTTAAGCACGCTACCCAAAAGCTCTGGAGCCAGTGCTGGCCACATGCCCCTCAATAGCGCTGCCGCTCGGTCAACTTCTGCCAGTAGTGCCAAACCCTCTCTCGTAGCACTCTGAAACCAAATTTGCAGCACCCCATCTTCCCAAGCCGCTTGCAGTTGTGCGTTTCCTTCAGGAATAGCAAGCAAAAAGCTCAGCTCAGTTCGCACCCGCTCTGCTGCTACGGAAGCAAGCAACGGGGCTAACTCGCGGATTGCTTTTCGCGTTGCTGGTTCAATAGTAAAACCCAGTTGCGCTGCAAGGCGATAAGCCCGCAACAACCGCAAGGGATCGTCTTCTAGATTGGCGCGGGAAATCATACGTAAGGTGCGCGCCTGAATGTCGGCACAGCCTTGCAGGGGATCTGTAAATTCTTCAGTGTAGGGATTATAGGCGATCGCATTAACTGTAAAATCTCGCCTGCGCAAATCTTCCTCTAGACTCGCTCCCTCTTGCTGGGCAAAATCAGCCGTCGCTTTTTCAAAAACAACGCGGGCAATCTGACGCGCCTCATCCAGCAACACAAACCCTACTTTATACGCTGCTGCGATTTTGCTTGCGGTTTGCACTGCCAAATCTGGCATGACAAAATCCAAATCTAAATATTCTGACTGACGCCTAAGTAGTGCATCGCGAACTGCTCCTCCTACTAGATAAGTCGGTTGCGGCAGCCATTCTCGGCTAAATGGCCAATTTTCAGGAGAGAGAAATAAGCAGGCGAATGGTGATAAATTTGACATATTCTTATTTTACTATATACTGTACTATATTTTTGGTTTTTCCAAAAACTGGATTTTTCCGATTTATCGAATTTTTCAAAACTTTTAGGCAAAAACTGCTTTAGCAACAAAAATCAACCCAGAAGCCAAGCAACTAACCTGTCAACTGAGTTAGAGTAACAAAAAAGCCACAGGAGGCTTGGGCAATGTGTATTTGTGTAAACTGTCACTACGTTGACCGCTGTCTGACTTATCACGCAGTGGAAACGCAACATCAAGAGCGGCATTTAACGGAAACGCCGGATTTTGACCCAATAGAACCCAGGATCAATGTTAATATCCGCACCCGTGATCATGAAATTCAGATGGAATGGGATGTAGTGGACTGCAAGAGTTTCAAGCAGGAAATCGGTAAGTGGGCAAGACTACGACCCGGAGAGTTGATTCCCACCTAGTAAAGTTGTGATTTCTCTCTTTCTCAAACAACGCGCGGTAGAGGAAATTCTACCGCTAATTTCTATAGTATTTCGGATACTTTCTATAGGAGGCAAATAAAGCAATAAAGGGTAAAATATTCTACGTCTGTTTCTAGGATAGATCTTTCAACGTGAACCCCCAGCGCATTGAACCAGGTCCGGGCCAAGAATCTGTCTGGGATTACCCACGTCCACCTATTTGGCAAGATACGTGCAAACACTTGCAAGTGATTTTCAATAGTGTCATCATTGCTGATACGCGCCGCGCCAAACGAGTGTTGGAAACTAGCCACCCGCCCGTTTACTACATCCCGCCTGAAGACATCAAAATGGAATATTTGATCAAAACCTCCCGCTCCAGCTTTTGCGAGTGGAAAGGTAAGGCTTGTTACTATACGATTGTGGTTGGCGAAAAGCTTGCTACCGATGCTGCATGGTTTTATCCTAATCCTACGCCTGCGTTTGCATCGATAAAAGACTATGTGGCTTTTTACGCCAGCCGGATGGATGCCTGTTATGTGGATGGGGAAAAGGTAGAGCCACAGCCAGGAGATTTCTATGGCGGTTGGATTACCAAGGATATTGTCGGCCCTTTTAAAGGTGGGGCGGGAACTAGGGGCTGGTAAGGAAATTTTGCCAACCGGATTGGCTGAAGAAATTTAATCCCAAGAAAATTGCTGCCACGCTTCCAGCTACGCAAATTTCGCCGCTTGTGATTTTTTCTAGGACTTGGGAAATCGGTATTAAAACTATTTCAATTTCTTCTGTAATATCAAGAATTTGCTGTCCGGTTTTTTCAACGTCGGCGGCAAAAAACAGGTGAATCGTATTGGTATCTTTGACGGGATTGTCGTATAGTGTGGCAAGTTTGATCAGGCGCTCGCAGGTATATCCTGTTTCTTCCCTCAATTCTCTCATGGCTGCTGATTCTGGAGTTTCTTCATCGGCTTTGAAAGCCCCCGCTGGCAGCTCTAACAAAATTTCTCTTACGCCGTGCCGATACTGACGTACAAATACGATTTCTCGATTTTTGGTTAGGGGAAAGACTAGGGCAATATCGGGTCTGACATTGACGAAATAGTCATTTATAAATTGACCATTAGGCAATTCTACTTCGTCTTGTCTTACTTGACACCAGCGGTTTTTAAAAACAATCTGCGAGCGCAATAGCTTCCACTTTTTTAAGTTTTTCATATTAAACAGAAGCTGGCAGCCCCTATAAAATAAAAACTAACAGAACAATGAAAAACAGCTATGTCGAACAGAATCGAAGTTATTGAAGGTGATATTACTACACTCAAAGTAGATGCGATCGTCAATCCTACTACAAATAATCTGACTAAGGGTCATGGCATATTTAAGACCATTCACCAAGCAGCAGGACCGGAGTTGTTAGAAGAATGTCGCCAGTTCGAGCTCTGTCCCACAGGTGAGGCCAGAATAACTCGCGGCTACAATCTTCCTGTTAAGTGGATCATACATACGGTAGCACCAATCTGGTTGCAAGGAAAACATCGAGAGCAGGAGCAGCTTGCACAATGCTACCGCAATTGTTTGAAATTAGCCGCAGAGTATGGAGTAGAAACGATCGCCTTTCCACCCATCAGTATCGGCTTTTATCGGTTTCCTCTCAAGAAAGCATCGAAAATTGCTGTGACTGAAATTAAAAATTTTTTAGATACAAATACCTCGATAAAAAAAGTATTTCTTGTTTTCAAGAATGAAAAATTAATCAGACGACACAAGTTTGTAGTGGAAAAATACGCCGGAGAACTCCTGGCAACCGAATTAATTTCCTAAATTTATAACAGGGGCTATTAAAAAGGCAAAATGCTTTTACAAATACGAATTGCTAGCCAAAGGCTAATTTCAATTTTTGATAATTTGCCCAAGCGCCCCACAATAATCTGGATATTAGCGTTCCTGACTAGCCCGCTCGACACTCCAGTGGCGAGCGCTCGACTTGTAAACTTGCACACCTTCTAAACCTGAGGCTTCCACCAGTTGCTTGATTTCATCTAGTGTAAATGCCGCATTCAGAGAATCTCGGAATAATTTTTTCTGATGCGCATTATATTCAGCACCGATATCAGCAACCAAAGCATCCATAGTTGCTTCATCAGTCGGTCTGATTAAATCTCGGATTAGCAAAGCGCCATTAGGTTTGAGTACTCGTTTAACTTCCTGAAAAAAAGGCAGGGGATCGGGTAGGTGATGGACGATGCTATTAGATATAACCATATCGAAATACTCGTTTTCATAAGGCATTTTTTTGGCGTCCACTAATTCAAGCTTAATTTTTGCTTGTAATCCCGATGCTTCTACATTCCTGGCACCAATTAACAACATATTTTTTGATAAGTCAATTGCCGTTATCTGCCATGAAGGGCGCATCTGGGCAATTGCGATCGGAATGCGCGCTGTGCCAGTGCCTACATCTAAAATTCTTGCCGATTTCGGTCCTAATTCTACTGCGCGTTGGGCAAAAGCTGTATTCACCTCGGTGAAGTCCATCGCATCATATTCTACTGCTTCTTCCCATGTATCCATTACTTCTGGTTCGAGTACTCGCTGCATAGTTTTGGTAAGTTTGTAAATATAGTGATAATAGTATTACTAATAGAAATCTTATAAATGAGTGTGCATAAAAAATATAGCGATCGCTAATTACATCTCTTTATTTTTCATTAGTGTTTTGATTTTGGCAATTTTCTATTACTATTGCACAATTTTGCCACCGTTTCTATTGTAACATTTCTTAACCTTTCCTTGCAGAAATAAGCTGATATAATAAAGTCGTTATGAGTTCAGGTAAGAAGGAATGACAAGTGCAAAAATAGAGAACTTAGTGATTATCGGCTCAGGACCAGCAGGTTATACGGCGGCGATATACGCAGGGCGCGCCAACCTGAAACCGGTTGTGTTTGAAGGATATCAAATGGGGGGGCTGCCAGGGGGGCAACTGATGACCACGACGGAAGTCGAGAACTTTCCGGGCTTTCCAGAGGGCATAAAAGGGCCAGAGTTAATGGAGCGGATGAAAGCGCAAGCATTGCGGTGGGGGGCAGAGCTTTATACAGAAGATGTAATTTCAGTAGAATTGAGGGAGCGTCCGTTTGTAGTGCGATCGCAAGAGCGGGAAATCAAAGCCCACAGTATTATAATTGCCACGGGAGCAACAGCCAAAAGGTTGGGGTTGCCTTCAGAAGAAAAATTTTGGAATAAAGGCATATCTGCGTGTGCAATTTGCGACGGTGCCACTCCAATATTCAAAGGAGGGGAACTGGCAGTCATTGGCGGGGGCGATACAGCGGCAGAAGAAGCGATTTATCTAACAAAATACGGCTCACACGTTCACATGCTGGTGCGCTCAGATAAGATGAGAGCATCAAAAGCCATGCAAGATCGTGTATTGAATCATCCTAAAATAACCGTTCACTGGAATACTGAAGCAGTAGACGTCTTCGGTGAAGAAGGCGGTTTAATGCAAGGAGTGAAAATTAGAAATAACAAAACCGGCGAGGAAGGGGAATTGGCTGTAAAAGGATTGTTCTACGCGATCGGTCACACCCCCAACACGCAACTTTTCCAGGGGCAATTGCAACTAGACGAAGTAGGGTACATTGTTACGAAACCTGGTTCAGTGGAAACCAGTGTCGAGGGCGTTTATGCGGCAGGAGACGTACAAGATCACGAATTTCGCCAAGCCGTTACTGCTGCCGGCACTGGCTGCATGGCTGCACTACTAGCCGAGCGCTGGCTGTCGCACAATGGGCTGTTGCAGGAATTCCACCAAACACCAGAGGCTCAAAAGCCTATAGAGACAGAGAAACCGGCTGAAAAGTCGGCTGCCGATACACCAGAGACGTTTGATATTACGGCAACGCGTCACAAAGGGGGCTGGGCGCTTAGGAAGTTGTACCATGAGAGCGATCGCCTGTTAGTTGTCAAGTATGCCTCGCCCACCTGTGGTCCTTGCCATACCCTCAAACCCATCTTAAGTAAAGTTGTGGATGAGTTTGACGGGAAAATTCACTATATAGAAATTGACATCGAGGAGGATCCCGAAATTGCCGAGGCAGCCGGCGTTACGGGAACGCCAACGGTTCAGTTTTTCAAACACAAAGATAAGGTAGGGGAAATGAGAGGCGTCAAGCCAAAGAGTCAGTACCGGGAAATGATCCAAAATAATCTGTAATCAGGCATTATAGGGCATGGGGTAATTTCTAGCTTCTGATATTAGGAATCAGCTAGAATCTCCCCTGTTCTTGCCTTATCTCACTATAATTATGTATAATTATCACAGTTTCTGTTATTAAAATAATTATAATAATAATTTTTTAGAAAATCAGATAGTGGTAAAATAGCTGCTGCTAGCAATTGCCAAGAAAAAATAGCGAGGGAGAATCCAGGCAAAAGATGCTATTTTGAAGAGAAAATTTTTCTGTGCAACAGACGGAGTTAGTGAAAGTGTTGAAAATAAGTTAACAAATTAGCACCGCTGCTTTTTGCTTTTGATTTTCCGAGAAAAACCTGATATGGCTCCTTCCAGACTCTATCTACCCCGATTTTTGCAGATTTTCACTCGCCCTAGTCTATCGGTGCAAATGATGTGGGTGGGGCTAGCAATTACTTTATTTTTCGTGTTAATGGCGATTTTGGCTCCGGTTTTTTTGCGGTGGGGCTGGGTACAAAACCCTACGGTATTCTTGGATAATATTCCCAACCAGCCGCCATCTTTTAGTCACTGGTTTGGTACCTCGAAACTCGGTTACGATGTATTTGCGCGCACGATATTTGGCAGCCAAGCAGCTTGGCAGGTGGTGATATTGGCAACAACGTTTAGTTTGATTGTTGGCGTGCCTTTAGGGATGGTGAGCGGCTATCTGGGAGGTAGACTAGATAGGGTGCTGTTGTTTCTTATGGATACGATTTATACTCTGCCAGGGCTGTTACTGTCGATTACTTTAGCTTTTGTGGTGGGGCGGGGAATTTTGAATGCAGCGATCGCTCTTAGTATTTCTTATATCCCGCAATATTATCGTGTTGTGCGCAATCACACTGTCAGTGTTAAAACCGAACTCTTTATCGAAGCTGCCCGCTCCCTGGGAGCCGATACGGTAACTGTTTTGACGCGCTATCTCTTTCTCAACGTTATTCAGAGCGTGCCGGTATTGTTTACTCTCAATGCCGCTGACGCAATTTTGACCCTTGGGGGTTTGGGATTTCTCGGTTTGGGGCTTCCTGAAGAGGTGCCGGAATGGGGCCACGATTTGAAACAAGCTCTAGAAGGTTTGCCTACTGGCATTTGGTGGACGACTTTATTTCCGGGTTTAGCACTGACGCTGATGGTAGTAGGGCTTTCCCTTGTAGGAGAGGGATTGAATGAATTTGTTAATCCGAAACTACGGCGAGAAAGCTAAAGATTTTCTTGGCGCGCAGGCGCCAAACTCACTATTGCTTTACTGGTGAGCTTATACGATTTTCAATTCAAATTGATAAAGCGATCGCCTGATTATATGAATACAGACACCGAAGTGATGGGAGAAAAGAGCAGCAATCCAGAAGTAATAGGAATTGATTTAGGGGGCTCAGCAATTAAACTAGGAAGATTTACAAAAGATGGTTGCTTACGCTGCTCTTTCAGTGTGCCAACCCCTTGCCCAGCAACGCCTACAGCGGTTTTACATACACTCACAGATGCGATTGCCAAAATCGACCCTGAAAGCGAATGCGTGGCCATTGGCCTCGGCACTCCTGGTCCAGTCGATGTCAGCGGGCGGATTGCCAAAGTAGCAATTAACCTTGCCGGCTGGCGGAATGTGCCCTTAGCAGATTGGCTGCAAGAAAAAACCGGACGTGCTGTCATTCTAGCCAACGATGCCAATTGTGCCGGATTGGGGGAAGCGTGGTTGGGAGCGGGGCGAGGATTTCGCAACATGATTATGCTCACCTTAGGAACAGGAGTTGGAGGAGCGATTATCCTTAACGGTGAGCTATTTGTTGGCCATACGGGAGCTGCCGGGGAACTGGGTTTGATTACCCTAAATCTTTATGGCCCACCGTGTAATAGCGGTAACCAGGGATCCTTGGAACAATATGTTTCCGCGCAGGGGATTCGCCGCAGCACCGGAGTAGATCCGGAGGAACTCGGTCATATGGCTAAAGCCGGCAACCACCAAGCCTTAGAATTTTGGCAAACCTACGGGCACCAACTGGGAGCGGGTTTGGCGAGTTTGATTTACGTTCTGACGCCAGAAGCGATTATCATAGGAGGCGGCATTAGTGCCAGTGCGGAATTTTTTTTACCTGCGACTTGGGCGGAAATCGAGCGGCGCGTCATCCCTGAATGCCGCCTGGGATTGCAACTGCTGCGAGCGGAATTGGGCAATCAAGCCGGTATAGTTGGTGCGGCGAAACTGGCATGGCAGTTAGTAGAAAAACAGCGGTAGGAAATAGGGTATGGGGAATTTTCCCCCGCCCCCTGCCCCATTCTTATTTACGGTAAAACTAAGCCCGTAGTTTCTTTGATGTAGTCGAGAATCTGGTGATACGCTTGTGGATCACTCTGTTGAGTGAGTACGAGGGGTTCGTTATTCGGCAAGTAAAGGGTTAATCGACCATTTAAAGAAATGGAGAAGGCTCCGATCCGTTCTAAATCGATCGCATAAACCTGCTTTTCTCGCTCGTAACTAATCTTGATCCAGCGCGCCACAAAATCTCCTCACATTAAAATTCGGGGATGCCGCCATTAAGAGATTTCAGCAGGTACGCTTGTTTCCGCTGAAGGTTGCGCGCGTGTTTCGCAGCTATTGCTAAGGGAAAGGTTGCCAGTAGGCTGCATTCCCATCGCTGCTTGGATGAATCCTTTGAATAGAGGATGAGGCTTGTTGGGGCGCGACTGAAACTCTGGATGAAATTGAGTTGCAATGAAAAAACGGTGTTTGGGGAGTTCGATAATTTCCACCAAGCGTCCGTCGGGGGAGGTGCCGCCTATGGTGTAGCCGGTTTCTAAGAATAAGTTGCGGTAGGCGTTATTAAATTCGTAGCGGTGACGGTGACGTTCGTAAACCACTTCTTGTTGGTAGAGCTTGAAAGCAAGACTGTCATGTGTTATGCGGCAAGGATAAAGCCCCAGACGCATTGTGCCTCCTAAATCTACCACGTCGTGTTGCTCCGGCAGGAGGTGGATGACTGGATTAGAGGTATTGGGGTCAAATTCGGCGCTGTTGGCATCTTTAAAACCGGCGATGTTACGCCCCCATTCAATTACTGAACACTGCATTCCTAAGCACAATCCCAAAAACGGTATGTTATTTTCGCGAGCGTATTTAATGGCGGCAATTTTGCCCTCGACGCCTCGGATGCCGAATCCCCCAGGCACGAGGATGCCTTGAACGCCTTGGAGATGGGTTTCTGCAGTGTTGGCTTCGATTTCTTCTGCATTGAGCCAGCGGAGTTTGAGTTCCCCTCCTTGGGCGATCGCTGCGTGGCGTAGGGATTCAATCACCGACAGGTAGGCATCTGTTAGTTGTACGTATTTGCCTACTAGGGCTATTTCTACTGGTTGCCCCCCCTGATACAAGCGCTCGACGAGGGTTCGCCACTGCTCTAACTGCGGTGCTCGCTGTTCCATTTTTAGTAAGTTGAGGACTTGTTCTGCCAGCCCTTCTCTTTCCATAATTAGTGGTACTTCATAAATACTGCGGGCATCTTGTGCTGTAATCACGCACTCTACTGGCACGTCGCAAAATTCTGATAGTTTTTCTTTCATGCCTCGGGGTAAGGGGCGATCGCACCGACATATTAATATATCTGGTTGAATTCCGAGCGAGCGCAATTCTTTGACTGAGTGCTGAGTCGGTTTCGTTTTCATTTCCCCTGCCGACGGAATCCAGGGTACTAGGGTAACGTGAATGTACACGACATTATTGCGCCCTACATCTTTGCGAAACTGTCGGATTGCTTCCAGAAATGGTTGGGATTCAATATCCCCCACTGTTCCCCCTATCTCCGCAATCACTACATCGGGATTAGTATTTTTCGCCACTCTATGGATACGCTCTTTGATCTCATTAGTAATGTGGGGAATCACCTGTACCGTTCCCCCTTGATAGTCGCCACGGCGCTCTTTGTTTATTACTGCTTGATAAATCGCTCCTGTTGTTACGCTGTTGAGGCGCGACATGGATGTATCGGTAAACCGCTCATAGTGCCCTAAGTCTAAGTCAGTTTCTGCTCCATCTTCGGTGACGAAAACCTCTCCGTGTTGGAAGGGACTCATTGTTCCCGGATCAACGTTAATATATGGATCTAATTTTAAAATCGAAACAGAATAGTCTCGGGATTTCAGTAACCGCCCTAGACTCGCTGCTACAATCCCTTTGCCAATGCTGGATACTACTCCACCGGTTATAAACACAAACTTAGTCATAAACTTCACTATATGCTGATTTTTCCACCCTGCCAAACCTACTGTCCATTGGACTACAAGTTTCTGCTTTCGCCTCGTTTTGGTGTTTCGCCTGAGCTATGCTTATTTGCTTTCCTTCTGAATAGGATAGCATTATTGCCCTAGCTCTCCAACCCGTGACGATACTGACGCACTTGCTCTGGTTTGCCAAGCTTCCCCATTATTTTATCCTTTAGAGAGTTGTTTCTTTATTAGATTTTTTATTTTTTTTTTATTAATTTTAAATATAACAAGAAAGTAAAAATAAAAAAAAGGCGCTCGCCAAGCAATGAAAAAATTTTTTAAACAGCACAAAATTTTAGAATTAGCAATTGTAGGAATAGCAATATTCTTTCTTGTGGTAATTTTCAACATTGCCAAAGCTGGCCCTCTTGAAGTGAATGTATTTTTACAAGCAAGAGCGTCTGTAAGAAGCTTTTCAAAACAAAAAGCTTACGATTTATTTAATATCGCTGTCAATATACCTGAGCCGGAAAATCTGAGACGTTTTAACGAGCTAATCGAGTACGCGCGCTCGCAACAATTATATCAGCGCCCAATAGGAGAAATCGTACAAGCTATCGCTGAACAATTTATAGGCACTCCTTATATCTCCGGCTTGTTAGATAAATCACCAGAAGAAAAACTCATCATCTCATTTGCAGGCTTTGACTGCGTTTTGTTTGTCGAAACTGTATTGGCGATCGCTCGCGGCGTAGCCATGCAGGATTATACCTATTCCACCTTTGCCAATAATATATTAAACCAGCGTTACCGCCATGGTCAACTAAACGGCTATTGTAGCAGATTACACTATTTTTCCGACTGGATTTATGACAATCATAAACGAGGCAATGTTGCTAATATAACGCAAAATTTAGGCGGTATACCAATATTAAAAACATTTAACTTTATGAGCAATAACCGAGAAATTTATCCACAAATTGCCAGGAACGATGTAAATTATCAATGTCTTCGCTCTAGAGAAGCACAACTCGACAAAATCCAATTCTATTACATTCCCAAAAACCAGATTTACACCCTCTATAATCGCCTAAAAGCCGGAGATATTGTTGCTACCACTACCGATATAAAAGGACTTGATGTAACACACACGGGATTTATTTATCATCAGCACGGCGCTATAGGATTTATCCACGCTTCCCCCAGCAGGGGAGTGACAATTTCGCAGGATTTGCAAAACTATGTAGATAATGTTGAGGGGGTGACGGGAATTATTGTAGCTCGCCCAAATACTCCCCATCAGATAGAAAGGTAGTATTCAAGAGAGTGGTAGTGTAGAAGTGGCAAAATATAAAATATTAAATCATCTATAGTATCTTTTGGCTTAATCCCAATTCAACATGAGAAAGATTTTAGAATCAGCTCTGTTAGGTGCTGTTATGGTAGCATCTCCCGCCTACGCCGAGCAATCGCTTTTCGTTGCCTATCCACCGGCTGAACACAAAACTACCTCCGACAGAATATTTTTGATAGGCACTGCGCCACCACAGGGAGAAGTTTTGATAAATGGGCAAGCGATCGAACGCAGCCCCGCAGGTCATTTTGCGCCCACTTTCCCCCTAAAAATGGGAGAAAATTTGTTTACGCTACGTTATCAAAACCAAGAACTACAAATAAAAGTAATCCGCACTTCTACAACCCCTGTAGTGTCGCAAGGATTGGCATTTGCAGAAAATTCTCTCACTCCTGCTGTTGATATCGCTAAAATGCCAGGAGAGTTGATTTGTTTTCAAGCTGTAGCACCCGCCGGAGCAAATGTCTCCGTTTTGCTGGCAGGGCAAACTATTCCCCTAAGCCTACAATCGCAAGTTAAATTACCGGCAAATAATGCTGTGCTGACGGGGGAAAATCTATCGGTTGAGTCAGTTGGTAAATATCAAGGGTGCACAACATCATCGACTCCGGGAGATATGGGGCAACCAATATTTCAATTGACGCTAAATGGAGAAACGGAAACTCAAATGGGAGTCGGAAGAATTTCGATTCTGTCGCCTACAGAATTCGAGATTGCTGAAGTGACGGCAGAGGCAGGAGTGGCACGAACTGGACCAAGTACCGATTATTCACGTTTGACACCTTTACCAAAAGGAACTCAAGCTAGGGTGACGGGGCGTGAGGGAGAATGGGTGCGCCTCGATTACGGCGGGTGGATTAATCAGAAAGAAGTACAAATCGTGAAAAAAGCAATGCCGCCGCGCTCGCTAATTCGCAGCATTACTTCCCGGCAAGTGGGAGAGTGGACAGAAGTATATTTTCCTTTACAGGTGCCAGTGCCGATAAGTGTGCAGCAGGGAATGAATACATTTACCCTGACGCTATACAATACTATCGCCCAAACTGATATAATTCGCTTCGATGATGATCCTGTAGTTGCCCGCCTCGACTGGCAACAAGTCGCGCCAGAGCAAGTGCAATATACTTTTAATCTGAAATCGCAACAACAATGGGGTTATAAATTAGAGTATCGCGGCACGACATTGGTTTTGTCGCTGCGGCATCCCCCTGCGATTAATAGCAATCCTCGCTCACTTGTGGGGATAAGAATTCTGCTCGATCCAGGACATGGTGGTCCAGAAGATTTGGGTGCCAGGGGACCGAATGGTTATCCTGAAAAAGATGTGACATTAATTGTCTCGAAATTGTTACGCAATGAACTAATTGCACGGGGAGCAACGGTGATAATGACGCGCGAAGGAGATGAAGATATATTGCCCAATGAGCGGGCGGCGGCGATCGCTAAACAGGAGCCTACTCTTGCCCTTTCGGTTCACTATAATGCTCTGCCCGATAGCGGTGATGCTATGAATACAAAAGGCATCGGTATGTTTTGGTATCACGGGCAAGCGCACAGTTTGGCAATGTTTCTGCATAACTATTTAGTGGAAAAGTTGGGGCGTCCTTCTTATGGTGTATTTTGGAATAATTTAGCTCTGACTCGTCCGACGGTTGCACCTTCTGTGTTGATGGAATTGGGTTTTATGATTAATCCTTTTGAGTTTGAATGGATTGTTAATCCAGAAGAACAGCGGAAATTGGCTACAGCGATCGCCGACGGTATTGTTGCATGGTTTGTTGCTTCTCGATAATGTAATAGAAACGAAAAACCTTGCAATTTAGAAACTTTGCTTTTTTTTAAAAGCAGGGTTTCTTTGTCTACGCGATCGCCAACATAGGCGTTATTTTTTAGGTAAAAAGCAAAAATTTTCCATTTATAGGCGTAAATGCGATTCCAACTTTAGTTCATCTTTATCCTCTGAATTGCAAAATTAATTTTCGTATATTGCCAATCGAAACAAAAGTAATAGCTCCTAAAAATATAAAATTTTTATTTTTTATTAAATTAAATGCACAATTTAAAATCACCTCAACACATAACCAAAAGAGTGTTGCACGAACAAAGTCTGCACAGGCAGGCTTTTTAATTTATGGAGTAGACAAGCGCGCAATTTTCACGCTAAACTAAAAATACCCTTCCATAAGCTTTTCCCAGCCATGTCTAGAACTCAAGATATAGAAACTGCCCCAGACATTCCAAAAGATGTTATATTTCCCCCCAGCAACTTACTGAGTAACGAACCGCCCTTGGAAACTTACCTACATTTACAGCAAATGATTCTGCTGATAAAATGCCTTGACTGGTGGTGGAAAGATAGAAATGACTATTTCGCCTCCGGTAACTTGACAATTTATTATAGCCCAAGACAACGCAAATCAGAAGACTTTCGTGGACCTGATTTTTTTGTCGTTTTGGGCACGGAGCGGCGCCCCCGTTCGAGTTGGGTTGTCTGGGAAGAAGACGGCAAATATCCAAATGTAATTGTAGAACTTCTTTCAGAATCTACTGCCCAAACAGATAAAAATTTTAAAAAACAACTTTATCAAGATATTTTCCGCACTCCAGATTATTTCTGGTTTGCTCCCGAGTCTTTAGAATTTGCAGGCTTTCATTTGGTAGATGGCATTTACCAACCTATCCAGCCTAATGCTTCTGGTAGGTTGTGGAGTCATCAATTAGGTTTATATCTGGGCATTCATGAGCAAAAATTGCGCTTTTTTACTTCCGAGGGGCTGCTGGTGCCGACACCGGAAGAAGCTGCAGAAGCAGCTCAACAGCAAGCTCAAGAGGAGCGTCTCCTTAAAGAAGCAGCTCAACAGCAAGCTCAAGAGGAGCGTCTCCTTAAAGAAGCAGC
>DVEG01000025.1 GCA_015295835.1 Oscillatoriaceae cyanobacterium M7585_C2015_266 | reverse complement strand
GGAGTGGGAGTGGGAGTGGGAGTGGGAGTGGGAGTGGGAGTGGGAGTGGGAGTGGGAGTGGGAGTAGGAGTGGGAGTGGGAGTAGGAGTGGGAGTGGGAGTATTGACTGAGCCAAATATCGCGAAATTAAAAGGATTTTCGTCGCTGTCGTTAGTAACAAAAGAAAGTTCGCCACTAAAATTACCCACAGCAGTTGCATCTAAATTTATTTGCAAATTTGCCTGCCCTCCCGGTGGTATACTAGCAGGCAGGGTTCCTACCACAGAAAAACCAGTTGGCAATTGCAAATTGCTGAGACTTAATACAGCACTGCCGGTATTTTTAATCGTGAAGGTTTGAGTTACAGAAGTGCCGACTACAGTTGTGCCAAAATTTAGAGGAGTAGTCGTGCCGTCAACTATATTAGTTGTGCCGTTTAATACCTGAATCTCTGGAGCGGCAGTAGTGAATTCATAAGCACCAATATCAACTACTGCCGTGCCATTACTATCGCCATCTTGTGGACGAGGTATGCCCCGCTGATCCGTAGTAGGCGCACCCGTGCTAGTGCCAGCATCGATCGCAGGGCTGCCGGGAAGCAAGGCATGAGTTAAAATACCGCCGCCGTTGTCTTGTAAGGGACCTAAAAGTGGGTCTACAATATTAACCGACTCCGTGACATTCAAATCCCCAGGAAAAGGAATTGTTGTTAGTTTACCTGGCCATTGAATATTATTGCCCCCATCAATTAAATACCGGGAAACATGTTGCTGATTTTGTACAGCATTATTGGCAGTATTTTTATAAAAAATCGTATTTTTCACAGTAATTTGTTGTTGATCACCGTGAAAAATCGCTCCCGCTAACTTAGCTGCATTATTGTTGGCAAAAGTTGTATTAACGATAGTAGTAGGATTAGACTGATTGAATATAGTAAGGGCTCCGCCAAAACCGTAAGGTCCGTCTAGGGCTTTATTGCCAGAAAAAGTGCTGTTGGTAATATTCAGCGGTGCATTTTCTCCTACCCACAAGGCACCTCCTTGATCACCAGCTACATTATTGGCAAAGGTAGTTTTGTTAATCGTCAGCAGACTATTACCTGGCGCTAGCCCAGTTTTTCCTGCATAAAACATGCCCCCACCTAAGGCATCTCCGATATCATCTTGAATAACGGAATTATTGATGATCGTACAACCTTCAACTGTTGCGTTATCTGGCGGGTACATGTATAAATATATTCCACCACCTTGCCCAGCTCCTTTGTTGTTTTCAAATCGGCTGTTACGAATGATAAATTCACCGCCTATACTGTCGTTATTGAATCGACTTGCTCCATCACTGTACACGGCACCGCCATAACCGCCGATTCCAGAAAGTGAAGCCCCTGCGGTTGTATCGTTATTCAGGAAAGTACAGTTTTCGATTAAAACGGGTGTTAAAAGGTTATTAATTGCTCCCCCATTAATGCCTTTGTTATTGGTAAATTTGCTGTTTTTGACAGTCATGTTTTTGGCGACAAAGGCTACAATCGCACCTCCACTTTGCTCTCGATAGTCTAAGTCTTGCCCCGATGTAGCGTCATTGCCGTCAAATGTACTGTTAAGAACTGTTAGAGTACTTTGATTGAACGCAAAAATTCCGCCGCCCAGACGCGCAATATTGTTTTTAAAATTACAATTTTCTACTGTTAGCGTGCTACTGTCTCCCGCTTTAATACCGCCTCCGCCTTCTTGTATGTCAGTGCTGGTGACTTTACCGTTGGCGATGGTGAGATTTTTCACGGTTAAGCTTTGCCCCGCCTGAAGATTGATGACGCGGCTGCTATTATTTCCGCTAATGGTTAAACCTGGAGCATTAGCGCCGTCAATAATCAGATTTTTGTTAATTTCGAGTTGCCCGCTGGTAAGTGTAATCGTCTGCCCCGCTAGACTGGAAGCAAAGACTATGGTATCTCCTGGTGCAGCTGTAGCGATCGCATTTCTTAATGAACCAGCGCCGCTGTCGTTATTATTCGTTACCGTTATTATGCCTAAAACTCCTTGATAAGCAGCTAGTGTTTCCGGTTTTAAAACAGCGGGTGTTTTAATTTCTGCAGTAGCATATTCTAAATTCCAGTTACCTCCCATTGCTACACTTCCTGTTTTATCAGTAGAAGCGGCAATGGAAACCCCAGTTAATTGACTGAGTTTGTTAATGAATTTTATACCCTCTCCAGCGGCTACATTGCAGCCATAAAGTAAAATTGCAGATGAATTTTCTGTGGGAGCCGAAAACCTAAAAGCATTTCCCCACTTTTGTAGTTCGGTTTTGTATTGCTCTAGGTTATCTGAGCTGAGAATGGTAGAACCAAGTTTTAATTGACCCTGATTTCCGTGAGAGAATATATGAACTGTCTCAAGTGAGCCGTACAATTCGACAAATTTTTGCAAAATTGTAGCGATCTGAGTGATACCATCTTGACTGCGATCGAGAAAAAATACCTCTACGCCATCTTTGATTCCTGCGGCTATAGTTTGAAAGTCATTCAGGCTGTAATCTATGAAAACTATAGATTTAGATTTATAAACATGGAGGGAGTTTTGTTGAGTATAATTGCGCATATAATTCTACCTGAAAACATTAGAAGAATCTATGCTTATATACATTTCTAAATCATAAAATCCGTACTGTTTAAGTGCGTATTAAAAATTATTAAAAATTTTTAAAATTTGCAGTTTTGTGTTAGCATGGTTGCCTAAAACTCTATAATTAGAAAAGCTGTTATGTAGCAAGTATTCAGCAAATACCAAAAAAATTAGGAAAAAGCTTTTGAATAGCCCCCTCCTGAAATTCTAAAGCTAACTTCTATATTTATTAGACTAAAGTGAAATCGTCAGCCGTGATTAAAGTGGCTGAAACTCCATTCAAAGATGCCAACAATTCTCCACTACTTGTAATACTGATCAAAGTTCCAGTTGCACCTTGGGCAACAGTCAATTCAGCAAAAGTCAAACCTCCTGTTAATCCGAGTAAATCGATGCCATCTTCAAAGTCTGTAATCGTATTGCTGCCAGTGGTAGCAGAAAAAATAAAGCGCTCGCTTCCTACTCCACCAGTCAAGGTATCATTACCTAAATCCCCGAACAACCAATCATCTCCATTCCCGCCAATAAGGATATCATTATCTTGCCCACCAAATAGCGTATCATCACCCTCGCACCCATCCATAATATCAGTGCCGACATTCCCATATAACTGCTCATTACCGTCACCACCGCAGACAGTATCATTACCTACATTGCCCGCGACAATATCATTGCCGACACCACCCTTGAGAATATCATTATCCTTGCCGCCAAAAATCGTATCTTCACCAATTCCCCCAGCAATAAAATCAGCACCGACATTTCCATAAAGCAAATCATTTCCATCTTCTCCAAGTAAAGTATCATTACCTATATCGCCGGCAATAATATCGTCATTTGCCCCTCCTAAAAGAGCATCATTATCTTTACCGCCAAAAATTGTATCATTGCCTAGTTGCCCATATATCAGCTCATCACCGACATTGCCATATAACAGATCATTATTTTTGCCGCCGAAAATAGTATCATTACCTAGATTGCCGGCTCCAACATCATCATCGGCTCCACCGAAAAGAGCGTCATTATCTTTGCCGCCAAAAATTGTGTCTCTGCCAAAGTAACCTAGGATAATATCATTGCCCGGATTGCCATACAAGAAATCATTACCCTCGCCGCCCAATATATTGTCGTTACCATCCCTACCACTAACGATGTCATTGCCGCCCAAACCATTGATAGCTTCAGGCGCAGCACTTCCAATGAGAGTATCATCGCTGTTGGTGCCGTTGATGGTGTTAGTAACGGAGTTGGCAACTGGCAAAGGGATGTTGAAATTGGGGATGGGAAATTTGTCGCAAAGGCAGCTAGCAGGGGTTGTGGCAACGACAGTACCTGCGATCGCAAAATCAAAAGGATTTTCATCACTGTCATTAGTTATAAATGACAAAATCCCAGTAGAATTTCCCACCGCTGTTGCATCTAATTGCACTTGCAAATTTGCTTGCGAACCTGCAGGAATACTATTCGGAAAAGTTCCCACGAGGCTGAACCCGGTAGGCAAACTTAGATTACTGAGATTGAGTGCCGCCGTTCCCGTATTTTGAATGGTGAAAATTTTAATGATGGGAGTGCCAAGAGTAGTGCTGCCGAATGAGATTGCAGTTGTCGTACCGTCAATTATATTTATTGAACCGTCAAGCACCTGAATTTCTGGTACTGATGCAATCAATTCGTAAGCGCCACTATCAACCAATGCCGTACCATTACCATCGCCATCTTGTGGACGAGGTATGCCCCGCTGATCCGTAGTAGGCGCACCCGTGCTAGTGCCAGCATCGATCGCAGGGCTACCGGGGAGTAAAGCATGAGTTAAAATATTGCCGCCATTGTCTTGCAGAGGACCGAGTAAGGGATTAGCAATCGTAATAGCCGCTGTTACATTCACATCTGTGGCATCGGCAGGATTTTTAGCGGGCCATTGGATATTTCCTCCCCCGTCTGTAAATTGATTGATAGTATGTTGATTTTTATTAAAAGGATTTCCTGCTACATTATTGGCAACAATTGTATTCTTGAGAGTAACATTTGTACCGCCCCCCCCAAATGCTCCGCCAAAGCTTCCCGCATAATTATTGACAAAGGTTGAGTTGACTATATTGCTAGCCGCACTGCCATTCGCAAAAAATATGCCTCCACCCAATCCTTGATCAGCAGCATCTACTGCTTTGTTACCAGAAAATGTAGAGTTAGTAATGTTGACTTTTGTGGTTTCTCCAAGCCAGATTGCACCGCCTTGAGTCTCTGCAATGTTGTTGGCAAAGGTACTGTTATTAACTGTTAAGTCAACTGAGCCGCGTATTGCTCCACCTAGAGCTACTCCTGCAGTATTTTTTATAACTGAGTTGTTGATAAAGGTGCTGTTTTCAACAATAGCTTTGTCGGGAGTGTAAAGGTAAAGAAATGCTGCCCCTCCTTGACCAGTTCCTTTATTTCCTTCAAAAAGACTATTGCGAATTAAAACTGTGCCAGAGTCTGGTTTTAGGTTGTCACTAGCTCCATCAGTATAAATGGCTCCACCAAATCCTCCAGAAGCTGATATACCTGCGGTTGTATCATTATTGATAAATTTAGAATTTTCTACAGTTAGCTGGCTTAAAAGGCTATTAATTGCTCCGCCGTTAATACCTTTGTTATTGATAAATTCCGAGCCTTGTACAGTGATGATGCTTTCACTTCTTGCTGCGATCGCACCTCCGCCTCTTTCTTGCTTACCCGCAGTGCCATCATTACCATTAAATTTACTATTTATAACAATTGTAGTACTGCGATAACCTCCATAAATACCACCGCCACCGAGTTCGGCAAAATTATTATTAATTTGGCAATTTTCTATCACAAGAACACACTGTTGTCCTGTTCGGATAGCGCCTCCAGCCCCTACAATATCATCTGCCCCAGTTACTTTTCCATTAGCAATTATTAAATTGCGAAGTGTAACGTTGGTGGGATTAAAACTTGCATCTATGTTAGTTTCAAACACCCGGCTTGTATTATTTCCGCTGATTGTTAATCCAGGTGCAGCAGCTCCATCAATAATTAAGTTTTTGTTAATTAAGATTTGACCGCTGGTGAGGGTAATAGTCTGCCCTGCAAGGCTGGGAGCAAAGACTATAGTATCTCCTGGTGTAGCTGTTGCGATCGCATTTCTTAATGAGCCAGGACCACTGTCGGCATTATTTGTTACCGTTAGCGTTCCCAAAACGCCTTTGTATGCTTTTTGTGTTTCTAATTTTAAAACAGTAGGTACTTCAATTTCACCAGTTTTATACTCTAAATCCCAGTTAGCACCTCTTATTGCACTGCCGGTTTTGTCAGTAGAGGCAGCCACGTTTGTGCCTGTTAATTGACTGAGTCTTTCAACAAAGCTGGCACCTTCTGCAAAGGCTACATCGCAACCGTACAGAAAAATACCTGTAGCAGCTGTAGAAGACGAATTTTTAAAAACATTTCGCCATTGCTGCAATTGAGATATATACTGTTTTAGGTTATCTGAACTTAGAATAGTTGAACCCAAATGCAATTGTCCCGGATTACCGTGAGAAAAAATATGAACTGCCTCAACGTAGCCGTGTAGAACTGCAAATTTTTGCAAAGCTCTGGTAATTTGTTCGACGCCATCAATTTGACTATCTATTATAATGACTTCTACGCCTTCTTTGATTCCCTTTAATAAAGATGAGTATTCAGGTATATTTGAATCTATAAATACTATTGATTTAGATTTGCTATTTTCAAAAATTTTTGTGTTTTTTGATATTCCGTTGCTCTTCATATTTAAACTCCAGAAAATTTTGCCTGGTAGAGCCCCCTGGAGTTATATATTTTTGTTTTTCTCTAGATAAAAAAGATTCTTATTAAAAACAAAAGTTCCGGAAATTTTAAATTTTTCAAGTTTTTAAATATAAAAAGTTAATATTTAATTGCTTTTTTCCAAAAATTTAACGCTCAATCAGGAATGTTATAGCTATGAAATTAAGTTTCTTGACAATTCTCCTGAAAGGCAAATAATTTGATGTATATTTAAGAATGACTTCTCGGCAATAAGCCTCACAAACTGCGGGGAATACTGCTGTACAATTGCATGCAGGGTGGGAACATCGCCAAAAGTCGCTTACGTCGAGGTATTTGCCAAGTGGTAAGTGCCTGTGGCTCAGACTGTCCGATGGAGATACAGTCTTGGCAGAAAGCAGTAAACTACCTAAAGTAGAAAGTCCCAGATTGATTGTTTACATTGGGAGCCACACGATATATGATGCCTTTTGCGAAAATGCCTGGGATATTAATGCTTCGCTTATCCTTCGCCCTGCTCTTGCCGGTGGCGCTGACGGGGGCGCTTGCTAATCCATCTTATCCCCAAAATTCAAGTGAGCAGGTTCGCTCCCTAACCCTGCGAGCAGATATTCAAGAAGCCGATGCTAAAACGGGCATAGTCACAGCTCGTGGTAACGTGCAAATTGACTATCCAGCTAGACAGATTCAAGCCACTGCTGCCCAAGCGCAGTATTTCAGTCGAGAACGCCGTATCGTTCTCAGTGGCGATGTATACGTGCTGCAAAAAGGCAATAGCCTCCGGGGCGAAACAATCACCTACTTGATTGATGAAGGGCGATTTATTGCACTTCCCAAAAATAATCGCCAAGTAGAATCGATTTACCTCATCCCCGAATCTGATGTCGTATCCCCAGGGGCAATGGGGCAGCCGAGCCGCTCAGGGTTTTAATGCTGTGAAGGATAAAAATTTTAGATTCAAGTAATATATATTCGTCAAGCGCTGCTAGTACTGACGTGCTAATTTCATCCCGGCGTTTTCACCGCCCAATAAAAACAGCTCGTCTCTAAGCTAAATTATCTCTGGTGTGAAAATTTTGCTGGAAAATATTCACAAATCGTATGGAAAGCGCGTCATCGTTAATCGCGTTAACCTGTCGGTGGCGCAAGGAGAAATCGTGGGGCTGCTAGGACCTAACGGGGCTGGCAAAACCACGACTTTTTATATTACCACTGGCTTGAGCAAACCAAATCACGGTAAAGTCTGGCTTGACGACTTGGATATTACTGCTCTGCCCATGCATAAGCGATCGCAGTTGGGGATTGGCTATCTCCCCCAAGAGGCAAGTATCTTTCGTCGCCTCACTGTTAGGGAAAATATTCTCTTAGTTCTTGAGCAGACGGGGGTGCCACGTCGGCAATGGCAAGAGCGTCTTGATTCTTTGTTACGAGAGTTTCGCTTGGAAAAAGTGGCTTCTAGTTTGGGAATTCAAGTGTCTGGAGGGGAGCGCCGCCGCACTGAATTGGCAAGAGCACTAGCAGCCGGGGAAACTGGACCAAAATTTTTGCTGTTAGATGAACCTTTTGCAGGAGTCGATCCAATCGCTGTTTCAGAAATCCAGCAAATTATCAGGGGGCTACGTGCTCGCGGCATCGGTATTTTAATTACTGATCACAATGTTAGAGAAACTCTTGCTATTACTGATCGCGCTTATATTATGCGAGATGGCCAAATTCTTGCTTCTGGCAATGCCGAAGAACTCTATAATAATCCCTTAGTGCGGCAATACTATCTCGGTGAAAGTTTTCAGCTATAATGACAAACTTTTTTATTTAAAACCGGCTGTTTGCAACTCATTTTCTTATCCTTAACGATGAAATTAACCCTGTCTAATTCTTCAAGCTCTGTTAGCTGGTTTGCACCGAGAATAACGGTTATGGATCGCTACATTATAACGGAGTTACTTCCCCCTTTTTTATTCGGGGTAGGAACTTTTTCTTCTTTGGGGCTAGCGATCGGAACGATGTTTGACTTGGTGCGAAAGATTACTGAATCTGGCTTGCCAGTGGCGATCGCTCTTAAAATCATGGCTTTGAAGTTTCCTTATTTCATCGTTCTTGCTTTCCCAATGTCGATGTTGCTGAGCACTTTGCTCACTTACAGCCGCCTTTCTAGCGATAGCGAATTAATTGCTCTGCGCAGTTGCGGTGTTAGTATCTACCGCTTAGTATTACCCGCCGTCGTCATGAGTTTTTTCGTTACTGGTTTGACTTTTTTCTTTAACGAACTTTTAGTGCCAGCTGCTAACTACGAAGCTTCAATTACCCTCAATCAGGCTTTGAAAAAAGAAACGAAATCATTTCAGGAAAAAAATATTATCTATCCAGAATTTGGTAAAATAAAGCAAAAAGACGGGAAAAAGGAAGAAGTTTTATTGCGCTTATTTTATGCCGAAGAGTTTGACGGCGAGCGCATGAAAGGGTTGACAATTTTAGAGCGATCGCAGCCAAATATAAATCAAATATTAGTAGCAGAATATGCTACTTGGAATGTCGAAACAAATACCTGGAAATTCTTCAACGGCACTATTTATTTTGTAGCTCCCGACGGTTCCTATCGTAATATTGGCAAATTCAAGCAACAAGAGGTAGCCCTGCCCCGCACACCCTTAGACTTAGCAAACAAAAAACGAGACTACAATGAAATGAACATTGCCGAATCCCTAGAATATCTAAACTTGCTACGCCAAAGCGGCAAAGAACAAAAAATTCGCAAACTCTTAATCCGCATTCAGCAAAAATTTTCACTCCCATTTGCTTGCGTCGCCTTTGCCTTAGTGGGAGCAGCTTTAGGCACTAAGCCGCAGCGCACTAGCAAGGCAACAGGATTTGGCATTTGCGTCGTGCTAGTTTTTTCCTACTATGTATTAATGTCAATTGGAGATGCCCTAGGGCTTAGCGGTATTCTCTCACCAGTAATGGCGGGCTGGCTGCCAACCCTCTGCGGCTTTGGCATGGGAGTGGTAGTATTAGTGCGGGCGTCACAATAGTCACAATAGTCACAATAAAAAAATAGCTCTCTGTGCGCCCCCTAAAAGCGGATTCGAGGCTAGCATAGAAACACAATCCTAGAGCAAACCACCGCACCTTCTTTGAGTGCCTACTCTACCAAACCACCATCTCTCAGCGTTACCAGAAAACAAACTACTGAGTAGCGCATAACCAAGTAACTCGACGCTGCATTTATTCCTATGTTACCGCCAAACCATCTCCCTCACTTCCTCCGCAATATTAGAGCCAGAATGTGGCCATTATTGCACTTTGTGTTTTGGAGTTCAGCAGCAATTCTGGCATTGGTGATACTCTTCTTCTGGGATGAATCGATACAGCCAGAGCAGCCAGTCATCGGGGAAAAAGCAACTTCTTCTAGAAAAACTCCCTTTGAGAAAACTTCTAGCGAAGATAAGAAAAAAGCAGCGGATATCGAGAGCCTTTCACTACCGCTGCAAGATTTAAATCTTTCCGATACAGAAAACCAGCCAGCCAAAGCTTTAGAAGACAAAGGCTTATTTGAAGAAATACTCTCGAATTCTCAGGCAAATGCCGCAAAAACTCCATCAGAGGGTGATGCAGTCGAGAAAGCCATTACAGATAAAGCGGCTAAAAACGCTGACAAAAAAGAGCCTTTACTACTGCCCATCAATGAGGGCAAGCCGCAGAATTTTAATTCCGTTACTGCCTCTGATAGGTTAGATATGGCAAACCCCAATAGTTTGCCGTCGATATTGCCTACATCTGGGCTGCCGTCAGGCATCGAGCTTTACAAGGCGATGACTGGTTTTAACTACCCGACTGACTCTTCTAGCTTCGATGCTACTGCCGCCGCCGCTGCTGCTGCTTTGGCAAATCCATTAGCAGTAGCAATTCAAAGAAACCAAACCAATTCTGTTTCTTCTCTATCTGCCCAGAGCAAGTCTGTTTCTAACTCTTCGGTATCCCCTCTTTCCCCAGTCACTCCGAGGATGATACAGCCAACATACCCCACTGCTTTTTCTTGGCAAACTCAAACTCCCGGTGTGACTAGCTTTGCTTCCCCTTCGACTACGCCGCAATTGGCGCCAACTTTGCTTGAACAAGTTTCATCTTTTAATAATAGCGGGCTATCAAGTTCAACCGGTTTGACGCCTGGTTTGACGCCTACAATCCAAGGGAATCCAAATTCCGCCGCCGCAAATTCCTATTCTTATTTAATAGGAAGTCAGCAGGATAGGCTAGGTATAAATGCTGAGCAAGGAGGGGTGTTAGATCAAATCGGTAATTTCAATAACAGCGGAGCATCGATATATTATAATAATCTAAGTGAGAGCACGAGCTTGAATCCGACTGCCGCTTCTCCTGAGGGGCGCTTGCCTTATTCCGGAGCAAGCCAAGGCAGGGGTTGGACTTCGGCGCCAAATTCGGGGCGAGCGCTTTATTCCGAAAAAACACCAGGCACGGGCTGGGTTTCTACACCGCCGATTTCCCCTTTGCTGCCCAATACTCCAAACAATTTCGGGCAATTCTTCTTACCCAGAGCCTCTTCGGAAAGTACTTTGACTGCCCCGCCGCAAGCAGTTGAGTCTTCAACACCTGCCTCTGGATTAAATCAAGGCAGTCGAGCAAACACTAGCGGAGTGCCTCAAGTGACAGTTCCTATTGTGCCTGCCAATTACAGGGAATCACCTTTACCTAGTTTTAGTCAAGGAGCCGGGGTGAATACACCTTATGGAAATACAAGTGTACCAACCCCGCAGCCAACCCAGACGCCAAACACTTCCCTTCCCCGCCCTATTCCAGGGCGATACATTGGAGGCGGGCAAATCAATACTTTCTCAAATCCTTGAAAGCGAACGCTAGTTGCTACGCAAGCAGTAGTTTCCAATATCCCTCCCCCCTTAATAAGGGGGGAAAGGGTTTGGATAGCAATTAACAATTACCAATTAACAACCTTTAATCATTTTTTGGTTATTTTTTGGTAAAGTGCTTGATAATCGCATCGCCAAATTGAGAACATTTCAACGGGGGCTCGACTGGAGGCTCCATTAATCGGGCTAAGTCGTAAGTTACTTCGCGATTGGAAATCGCAGCGCTAATACCCTGCTTGATTAAGTCAGCAGCTTCCTGCCAGCCCATATATTCTAGCATCATTACGCCGGAAAGAATTAGCGAACCCGGATTGACGCGATCTAAACCTGCGTGTTTGGGTGCTGTACCGTGTGTAGCTTCAAAGATGGCACATTCATCGCCAATATTGGCCCCTGGTCCCATGCCCAAACCGCCGACGAGCGCTGCTGCTGCATCAGAAAGGTAATCGCCGTTGAGATTCATGGTTGCCAAAATGGAATACTCGCTAGGGCGTGTCTGGATTTGCTGGAAAATGCTGTCGGCAATCCGATCATTTACCATGACTTTATCTTTCCACTTGCGCTCGCCATGAGTGTCCCAAATAGCATTGAGGACACTTTCCACCTCTCGGCAAACAGCAGCTTTTTTATCTTCAGTAAGAGAATCGTACCCAGGCTCGATTTGGCGGGCATTATCTTCCACAGAAAGATCCGGATTGCGCTCTTTATTACTGAGAATCCATGATTCTCGCTCTGTTACGCACTCCGCCCGAAACTCGGTTGTTGCCAATTCATATCCCCAGTCTCGGAAGGCTCCCTCAGTGTACTTCATAATATTGCCCTTGTGAACTAGCGTCACTACCTGCTTGCCTTTGGGCAGGCGTAGGGCGTGCTTGATAGCACGGCGCACCAGACGCTGAGAACCGCTTTTGCTTATCGGTTTGATGCCAATGCCAGAGTCGAGACGAATTTGTTTTTTACCATGTTCTGGTGTTGCCGGGATAAGCTCGTTATTGAGCAGGTGAATGAGCTTATTGCAGATTTCTGTGCCTTGTCGCCACTCAATGCCAAGGTAAATATCTTCGGTATTTTCCCGATAGATAATTACATCCAATTGCTCAGGGTTTTTGTGGGGCGAAGGCGTTCCTGGGTAATATTTACATGGGCGAACGCAGGCATAAAGATCAAAAATCTGACGCAGGGCAACGTTGAGAGAGCGAATGCCGCCACCAATGGGAGTGGTTAAGGGGCCTTTGATGGCCACGCCGTATTCTCTGATGGCTGTAAGGGTGTCTTCAGGGAGATATTGATAAGTGCCGTACTTTTCGCAGGCTTCGTCACCTGCATAGATTTTAAACCAGCTAATTTTTCGCTTACTACCGTAGGCGGTTTCTACGGCGGCGTCTATGACTTTTTGGGCAACTGGCCATAAGTCTACTCCGGTGCCATCACCTCGAATGAAGGGAATGATGGGATTGTCGGGGACTATTGGTTCGCCGTTTTTAAAGATGATGCGCTCGCCAGTTGCTGGGGGGGTTATCTTTTCGTACATACCGCAGTTTGTTTTACTTCCAAATTGAAGCTACCAGCTTTTCCTGAAATAATTGGCAAAATTAATCTTTTTTGCAGTTTTCTCTGAACTTTCTTTTGCCTTTAGCCACATAGTCGTTCAAAATTCTGTTATTTTTTTTACAATTTCTTGTAGCTAGGATTTGGAAATAGGGGGTATTTTTGGAATATTTATTATGTAGATAGTGATTTTTTAAAAGTTAAAAAGCTGTTTTATTTTATTTATTAAAGTTAAGGTTACTATCAGAAATTCTGTAAAATAAAGGGAGTGTTTGTAGTGATTTAGTGCGGTATTTTTGGTTTTGGTACCAAAATTTAACCGAAGTGAGAGATACTTGAACGGGCGATTATACCATAGAAAGAGCAATATAGAGTAGTACTTTTTCCGAGAATAGCGCGTTCACACTTATGGAAGCGCTCTGTAAAAGCAGGAAGCCGGAAAATAGAACTTCTGCCCGCATAAGCCTATAAGGGGAGTGCAAGAGAGTTAGAATTATAATTAACCGAATTTGAAATGCCGCCGAATTGTAAGAAAATAGATAGGTGGAAGCAATCTTAAATTTCCCATTTCATGACTCGATGAATAATTCAGCACCAGATGCATCACTCAATATTGCCGCTCTCGGCTCCCAGTTAAAGACAGCTCCGGAAAAAACTCAATTGCAAGTGTTGCAAAAACTGGCAGATACCAGCGAAGAAGCGAGTTTGCAAGTATTAATGCAATTTTTAAGCGAGCGCAATTCAGCACCGCCAACGCTGGCAGCGGCAAAAGCTTACCAAATCCTCTACCAGTCAAAATCCCCTCAAGCAGCTGAATTTCTTAAAACTTACTTTCCTAACGGGATTGTACCCTTGCGTTCGCAGCGTGGGATCGACTACGCCCCACTGCAACAGCTCCTCGCCGCTCAGAATTTTCTAGAAGCAGATCGCATGACTTTGCAAAAACTTTGCGAAGTAGTAGGGCCACAAGCAATGCAAAGAAAGTGGCTGTACTTCACAGAAGTAGATTATATCCCTGTGACAGATTTGCAGACAGTAAATACTTTGTGGGTAGTTCACTCCGAAGGCAAATTTGGCTTTTCCGTACAAAGAGAAATTTGGCTATCCCTGGGAAAAAATTGGGATAAGCTGTGGCCAAAAATTGGCTGGAAAAAGGGCAATAATTGGACGCGTTACCCGCAGGAGTTTACCTGGAATCTGACGGCACCACGGGGACATTTGCCTCTATCAAACCAATTACGGGGAGTACGGATGATGGAAAGGTTGCTATTGCACCCCGCGTGGGAGACACCAGCTAGCTAAATTACATATAGAAAAATCAGCTACTGTCAGGATTGGATAGTAATAAAATCCTGAGATGTTTCTGCTCTTGAGCGTTGATGACACAGCTCGACAGGGAAAAATAAATACAGGTAACACGTGCTATCCGAAAAGCTGAAGACTGAAATTGGACTTGATAAAGAGCACAGGCTTCGATTGCCATAAATCTCCCTGGGTGCTAGCAATCGAATTCGCCACCCCCTCTTTTTTGAGTCTGAAAAAATCCTTTTAATGGTTGAAGACCCTACCCAAAACTGCTATGGTAGCTCCTAAGAAAAAGCAAATGTCTTGTGTTGACAATGTGACAGCGACAGCAAAAGAGGAGCAGCGACTGCAAGCCTTAGCAGAATTGGAATTGCTAGACTCGCAAAAAGTGCCAGTATTCGAGCAGGCAACCAAAATAGCAGCCGAATTTCTGGAAACGCCCATTTGCATTGTGGGATTCATGGATAAACAGCGGCAGTGGTTGAAAGCAGGTGTCGGGCTTGAGAAAATCCTGCCGCTAAATCAACCTTCATCTCTGCCCCAGCTTGAGCGCCAAGAATGCTTCTGCAGTCTAGTCGTAGAAAACTCTCAAGTAGTATCCATCCGCGATACAGCTACCCATCCAACTTTTGCTAATAGCTCTTTGGTTCAGCAATACGGCATCCGGGCTTACTTGGGAGTACCTCTGCTGAATTCTGAGGGATACTGTCTGGGCACGCTAGCAGTGATGGATTTGGCTCCGCGGAGTTTTGGCCCTAAGGAAGTCAAGTTTCTAGAGATGACAGCCCGCTGGGTAATGAGCGAGTTCGAGCGGCAGCGGCTTTCAGAAAAAAAAGTCGGCTCTTTCAATGGCGAGTTACAAGCGATCGCAATTCGTGGTAGCACAGGCAAAAAGCAATTATTCAAGCAAATCAAATCTCAAATCCTCTCTCGCTTGACGCAGGAATTACGCACCCCCCTGACATCCGTGATTGGAATGGCTAGCGTTCTAAGTCGCGGCATATACGGCGCCTTGACAAACAAACAAAAAGAATACCTGCAAATTATTAACGATAGCGGTAAATACTTGCTCTCCTTAGTAGATGAAATTTTGGCTCTGGGGGAAATTGACGAGCAAAGCTTTGAACTGCGCTTAAGTGCCGTTGATCTGGAAATGATCTGCCAACAAGTAATAAATGCCTTGCAACAAGAAGCCAGCCGCCGCGAGCAAGAAATTCGCTTATCTATAGAACCAGGTCAGCGAATCTGGAATCTGGACAAGGTGAAAGTCTATCAGTTGCTTTATCACTTGATTTTCAGCGTCATCCACGCGGCAACCGTCGGCAGTTGCATTCGCCTTCACGTTTCTCACAAAAATAACAAAGTTAATATTTTAGTTTGGGTTTCTCACCCTTGGTTAAGTGAGGGAATCTCGGTCTCGGATCTTTGTTCCTGCCAAGACGCGATTCCATTTCTTTTAAAGAATAGCGAAGAAATGTCGCCAGTAAACGAATTCTACCAGGACGCAAATAGACAAGGAGTGGAAAGCAGTCAGGGGGAAACTGCCCCTAAAAATATTGAGGATGTATTAGTAGGATCTGAAGCGGAGCCGCTAAAGGCAATCAAGGAAGAAGCAAAGCGCTCCTGTCTCGGGCTGTTGCTCAGTTGTCTGCTGGCAGAAATGCACGGGGGAGAAATTAGACTGCAGGGATCGCCAACTGGCGGCTATCGCTATCAGGTAAGTTTGCCAGCGAGCGCTCCGGCAACTGAATAAAATAGGCAGCAGAGTTAAACCAGAAATCGTACTAATCGTTGTTTTTCGGATAGAGAAAACAGTTAATGACCCTTTGGCAAAACTTAACCCTGGAAAATTTTTCCCTTTATCGGTGGCAAGATGCCAGTTTTTTTTATAGTTTGATAGGACGCCCCGCACGAGTTTGGCGAAAAAGTAGTTTTTTGCTGCAGTGGGGCGATGCGCTCGCGGCGCTATTGATAAGTCTATTTTTTGCCCTCGCTCCTTTTGTGTCAAACGATCTATTGGGCGTGTTGCTTATCGCCTGCGCTGGGTTTTGGATTCTGCTGACACTCTCGGATGAACCCCAAATCACAGGTGTCTCGCCAATTCACCTGTTGGTTTTGCTCTACTGGAGCATTGCTACAACGGCAACGGCTCTCTCTCCAGTAAAAAAAGCAGCATTAATAGGATTGATAAAGTTAACTCTGTATTTGCTGCTGTTTGCCCTGCTGGCGCGAGTTTTGCGAATAAACCGCTTCCGCTCTTGGATAATCGCTGTATATTTGCACGTTTCCCTGATTGTAAGTGTCTACGGAATGCGGCAATGGTTTTTTAAAGCAGAGGCACTTGCAACTTGGACTGATCCGGAATCTCCCCTGGCAAAAATGACGCGGGTTTATAGTTATTTGGGTAACCCTAATTTGTTGGCGGGATATTTAGTGCCGGCAGTGGTTTTTAGTATTGCGGCAATTTTCGCTTGGCGGGGGTTGGGGCCAAAAGCTCTGGCGGTGACTATGGCGGTACTCAATGGGGCTTGCTTGATTTTGACTTTTAGCCGGGGCGGCTGGATTGGCTTTGTGGTAAGTTTGGGGGCACTAGCCCTGTTTTTGGTTTACTGGTTTAGTGTTAAACTGCCTACGCACTGGCGAACTTGGGCGCTGCCGGGAACGCTGATGTCTGCAGCAGTGCTGTTAATTTTGGCGGTTGTGTTTATTGAACCGGTGCGCGATCGCGTTTTGAGTATGTTTGTCGGGCGCGGGGATAGTAGTAATAATTTCCGTATAAATGTTTGGGCGGCTGTGCAGGAAATGATTCGCGCTCGCCCGATTTTGGGCATAGGTCCTGGTAATAATGCTTTTAATAAAATTTACCCTCTCTACATGCGCCCTCGGTTTTCGGCTTTGAGTGCCTATTCTATCTGGCTCGAAATAGCTGTTGAAACAGGTTTTATCGGTTTGAGCTGTTTTATGTGGCTACTTTTGGTAACTTTTAACCAAGCTCGTTTGCAACTTGTGAGAATGCGGCAAGCCGGCAATACTGAGGCTTATTGGTTGATGGCAGCGAGCGCGACTATGATTGGCATGTTAGCCCACGGTTTTGTTGATACGGTTTGGTATCGCCCCGAAGTCAGCAGCCTGTGGTGGATGATGGTTGCCATAATCGCTAGTTACTATATTCCACCGCACCGACAGCCTGCTTTTGCCCTCAGCACTGCAGAAACCTCTGCTTGAAACTTCTTCTAATCTTTACAAAGCCCTTTCTAGGGGCTTTTTTTTTGTCGAGATTTTAGTTTTTGTTCCAATCTAAGGAAGTGCAGCAGCAGTAGCGTTCGCGCTTTCAAAACCGCTTCATCGCCCTTTCTATATCTCGTTTGTCTTCCCGCCGTCTCTCATCTTCGCGCTTATCGTGCAATTTCTTACCCCTGGCAAGCGCAATTTCAATTTTCACCCAGCTTCCCTTGAGGTACATTTTCAAAGGCACCAATGTCAACCCCTGTTGTTCCACTTTGCCGATAAGCTTGCGGATTTCTCTCTTATGCAGCAGCAGTTTGCGAGTGCGGCGCGGATCGTGGTTGAAATAATTGCTCGCCTTTCCATAGGGCGAAATATGGACGTTAATCAGCCACGCTTCCCCGTTGCGAATCAGCACATAGCCATCTCGCAAGTTGACTTTTCCCTCCCTAATCGATTTAACTTCCGTTCCTTTGAGTTCGATCCCTGCTTCATAAGTGTCCAGAATTTCGTAGAGAAAACGGGCTTGTCGATTATCGCTTAGTATTTTCAATCCTGGGCTTTTTTGAGCCATAGTCTTTAAATTATGGTGTTTATTAAATCCATTATGGCGATTTACGGGCTTTTTCCTGCTGGGAGAGGCGCGGCTGGGGGTAAATTGTTTTAATTAAAAATTTCTTTCGTGTTATCTTAGTTGTTAGCTCGAATAATCTAAGCGCTAAGCTTCCATAATGATAAATAGGGAAAGGAATTACGGACAAGTGGCGAAGGCAAATAGTCTTCACCAAGTCACGGTTAATAAAATCAAAAATATCTTTAAGATACCGCCACGTATTGAAAACGCGAATTTAGAAAAATTTTGCAAGATACAACAGGAGCAGCATTCATGTTGCTATGTGCCTTCCTCAGTAGCAGATGAAAGTGAAAGTTTAAAATAAAAACTAAACCCCCGCCTCCTTGCCACCTCTTTCTAACCCTTTACTCAAACAGAGGGTAGCAGAGCAATTTTACATAAATTTTCATAGCGCTCTTCCTTATGGAGGAGGGAAGGAGAATTGATTTTTTCCTAGGCAGAAGGCTAGGGAAGAGAAAGCGTTGCCACCGTTAATCAAGTAAGAGGAACTGATGAAAACTGAAACGATTGTGCTTTTATCTAGCAGGGAAATAGAGAAGATGAGAAAGGCTGGGCGCTTGGCTGCTAAACTCCTTCAACATCTAGAATCGATGATTAAACCGGGAATAAGTACACTGGAGATAGACGAAGAGGCTGAGCGTTGGACGCAAGCTCACGGAGCTAAGAGTGCTCCTCTCGGCTATAAGGGATATCCCAGATCTATTTGCACAAGTGTTAACGAAGTGGTTTGCCACGGCATTCCCAGCGCTAAACAGATTCTCAAAGAAGGCGACATTATTAATATAGATGTGACGCCGATTGTGGACGGCTATCATGGAGATACTTCCAAGACGTTTTTTGTCGGTACACCTTCTCCCACGGCGAAAAAGCTGGTAGAGGTGACTGAGGAGTGTTTGCGACGAGGAATTGCTGAGGTGAAGCCGGGAGCGCGCATTGGGGATATCGGGGCAGCAATTCAAGAATATGCAGAATCCCAGGGTTTTTCGGTGGTGCGCAATTTTGTAGGGCACGGCATCCACCGGGTTTTTCACACGGCACCGGAAATCCCTCACTATGGCAGGCGGGGAACTGGCAAAAAACTCCGCCCCGGAATGGTGTTTACAATCGAGCCGATGATTAATGAGGGCACTTGGGAGGTGGAAATGCTGGACGACGGCTGGACCGCAGTTACTCGCGATCGCAAGCTTTCTGCTCAATTTGAACATACCGTTGCCGTCACTGAGGATGGCGTTGAAATCCTGACTCTCCCCTAAACTTGAGTTTCCCTACCTAAAGGCAAAAAGAGGAAAAATAAAGGCGCGCTTAGGCGCGTCTTACTTTTTGTTATGTAAATTTTTCTAAAAAACTTGACATTTTTTTGGAAAACGGTAACAATGAATACAGAAAGTAAATCGTTCATCTCTCAGGGATTCGTCGGTAACCGCCGGAAAGAGTACCGGAGAGACGGAAGTAGGGACTTGCTCCCGAAGGAACGCGCCCCAAATCAAATCACCACAATAATTTTTGGAGGCGAAAACTATGAAACTCACCAATAGTGCAATCAACCCAGATTACAGTGCGAGTGAAAAAGCTCGTTATCTGATGCTCGAACGGCAACGCGCCGATCGCAACCGGGAGCGCTCTCTACTGGTACGTTCGGCAGCCGAAGTGGGAATCGATGTTTAAGGGTTCTCTATTTTCTCTGGCACGAATGGAATTCCTCCGCAAGAAGGCATTGCGCCTAGATACTACCACCAGGCGCGACGCCGCTGTCTAATAGCTGCATGTCCAAAAAAAGACTCATCCAAATTGCACCCCCAAAAAGGGTGTTTTTTTTTGAGAAACTGCAAATTATTTAGTATTGAAAAGATTTACAAATATAAAAAATAAAGACGATACTCTCTGAGGGACTAAGGATAATATGTAAACAGCAGATTTTTCTTCGCGGTTGAGAGGGTCCAAACGCAAGGGTTACGCCTATATGTCGAATTTGACTGATATTGCAGAAAACCAAAAAACACAGCCTGAATCGACTAAACAAGGCGTTAAAAACAATAACAACTACCGCCGCACTAATTTGCAAGAGCGCAGAAAACAGCGGCAGAAGGCAATTGACTTGGAACAACCGTTAGGGCGATTGATTGACTTGACCAATTTCATAGTAAACAAGTTAAAAGGCGCAACCGGCGATTATGAGCAAGGAAACAAGTGGTATAAAAGGGGTCGGTATGAGCAAGCGATCGCAGCTTACGAAAAAGCCCTGCAACTAAAACCAGAATTGTATCCAGCTTGGTTACAGATGGGATTGGCACTGGAAAAATTGCAGCGCTACGATGAGGCGATCGCAGCTTACGATAAAGCGCTGCAACTCAAATCAGACGATTACTGGGGTTGGACTTTTCGCGGCAGAGCTTTCTACCACATGCAACAATATTCTCAAGCGCTCGCCTCTTGTGATCAAGGCATTCAAATTGAACCCAACCGCTCGGAAGCCTGGTACTATCAAGGTCGATGTTTTCAAGCCCTACAGCAATATCAGGCAGCAGCAGATTCCTACCGCAAAGCCTCTCAACTAATGCCGAAATTTCAACCGGTTTGGTATCACCTCGGCTGCACGCTCGTGCAGTTGCAGCAATATTCACAAGCAGCAGAGGCTTTTGAGCGCTCCCTGCGCCTAAAAACAGATGATTTCGACAGTTGGCTGAATTTAGCTATCACCCTAACCATCCTCAAACGCTATGATGCGGCGATCGTCTCTTGCGAACGGGCGCTACAGCTCAACCCCCACAGCTTAGAAGCCTGGCTCAATCGCGGGCGGGCTTTAGAGCAATTGCAGCGCTACACCGATGCCGTCAAATCCTACGATCAGGCTATTATCCTTCAGCCTGATTGCTATGCTGCATGGTATTGCAAAGGAATGGCCCTCAAGCACCAGTGGTCGGAAGCAGCCCTTGCCTGTTTTGATAAAGCAATTCAACTGCAACCCTCTGTTCCCCAAGCTTGGTACGGACGGGGTTTGGTGTTTGTAGAAACAGAACAATACGAGGCAGCACTCGCTTGCTTCGACCATGCAACTAAATTGTATCCTAATTATAAAGAAGCTTGGTTGGGAAGGGGAATTGCTCTCTACGGATTGCGCCGCTATAATGAAGCCCTCGTCGCCTACAGCAATGCAATTCAGTTACAGCCAGATGACCCTGAGGCTTGGTTCCGTAGGGGCGAAGCGCTAGAACAAATAAAGCGTTACAACGAAGCGATCGCTTCATATGATAAAATCCTTCAGCTGCACCCCTATGACTGTCAGTGGGCTTACCGCTGCTGGTCAAAACGCGGTCACGCCCTGGAAAAGCTGCAACGCTACGAAGAAGCGATCGCAGCCTATGATCAAATAATTTTGCTCTACCCCAATGACTTAGAAGCACGGCTAAAACGCGGCAGGGCGTTGGAACTTAACAACCTCTTACCAGAAGCACTGGCAACTTACAACCAAGCCCTCACCATTTGGCCAGAAAATTACACGCTCTGGCTCAGACGCGGTAAAGTGCTAAGTAAAATGCAGCGATACGCTGAGGCTTTGGCTAATTACGATCGGGCTATTCAATTGCACCCCGCTGAGTATGAGGGATGGTTACGGCGCGGCGAGGTACTGGAAACTCTACAGCGCTACAAAGAAGCGGTAAGTTCTTATAGCATCGCTATGGAAATCAAGCCTGATAGCTATGAGATAATGCAATGTTATCAGCGAGCAAGCGCCAAAGTCGGCACCAACTCATCTCAGAGTTTCTACACCGTCCGCTCATAACTGAATTTTCCTGAGCTACTTTCTCAAATGGGTGCTTATCAAAAAATATCCCTTTTTGCAGTGATGAAAATCACCAAAATTTTGAAAATATATCACCGATTAACAGCTACTAAAATCACAAATAAAATTCAGACTTAAGTTAATTATAAAAATAGGGCTAAGTTTTCTTGGTACGTCGGGTTTTTATAGTCAAGGAGAGCAATGAAAATGATTACCAAAACCCAGAGAAATGCTCCAGAACGGAAGAGTGAGGATACAGCCATACCCGACGTACTAGAATGGATATCCGAGTATCAGTTTATTGTCAGCTTATTTGAAGCAGTCAAAAAAACGACACAACTGCTGAAACAAAGTGACCACTTTTCGGAAACTGCTACAGGTGAATTAATCCTCACCGAGGAAGCTAAGGATTGTCTGAAAGCTAACTTCCACGAAGCTGACTGGGAATATTTAGAAAATTACCTATTCGGGTAAAAGAAACATCCCTAATTTAAGAAAAGCTAAAAAGTAAAAAAAAAGTTAAATAAAGCAGTTTCACCCCGAGCATTGTAAGGAAAGAAATTTGCAGATATTTTGCAATATATCTGCAAAATTATTGCTATGAGAATTTTGTGCCAAAATGGAAAACAGCGAGCGCTCAACCAGCTTGAGTTGGGCGAAACTTACTTTCCAGATACACTATTGACAAAAATTGTAACTCATGGTAAAGAAGAGAATCGGAGGACGCTATCAGCTCGTCAAAAAGTTGGGGCAAGGCGGTTTTGGCAAAACCTTTTTGGCGCGGGATCTCCACTTGCCGGGGCAGCCCCCCTGCGTCGTTAAGCAACTGTCGCCAAAAAATACCGATTCAGCAAATTTACAGGCAGCCCAAAGCTTATTTGAGCGAGAAGCTGAAGTTTTGTATCGCTTAGGCAAATACGAGCGGATTCCACAACTGTTTGCGCACTTTCAAGAAGAAACAGAATTCTACTTAGTTCAGGAATTCATAGAAGGTAAAGATCTGAGTAAAGAACTCACACCGGGCAAAAAAGTCAGCGAAGAAGAAGCAATCGCCCTTTTAGAAAATATTTTAGAAGTTTTGGAGATTGTTCACGAAAATAATGTTATCCACCGAGACATAAAGCCTTCTAACTTAATCAGACGCAGTAAAGATAACAAAATAGTTTTAATTGACTTTGGAGCAGTTAAACAAATTAATACCCAAGTAATAGACTCGCAGGGGCAGACGAGTGTCACTATTGCTATCGGCTCCCCCGGCTACATGCCAAATGAACAAATGGTAGGGAAACCTCGCTTTAGCAGCGATATATATGCAGTCGGGATGGTAATCATTCAAGCCCTCACCGGCTTACACCCTAGGGAATTGTCAGAAGATATAAAAACCGGAGAAATCATCTGGCGCGACAAAGCTAACGTCAGCCCTAAACTAGCAGATGTTATCGATAAAATGGTGCGGTGGGATTTCAGACAGCGTTACCCATCAGCAAAAGAAGCACTTGCTGCAGTGAAAAATTTATCTGTTATAGTAAGCTTTGCTGACGTTAAAAAAACCAGTCAAAATGAATTCCATGAACACTCGAACCTGGGAGAGAAAACTACGGTTTTGTCAGAGACTGTGACAGAAAATTTCTGCCCCGATATGTCGATATTTAAGAAAATATCGATTCTACAAGGAGATATTACTAAACAACAGGTAGATGCGATCGTAAATACTAGCGATAAAATGCTTTCAGGAACTGCAGGAGTTGATCGTGAAATTCAAAATGCCGGCGGTTTAGAATTGCGAAAAGCCTGCATAAGACTGGGGGGCTGTAATATTGGTGAAGCAAAAATTACCAAAGGATATAATCTGCCTGCTAAGTGGGTGATTCATACAGCAATTCCCTTATGGTTTGGGGAAAATTCTGAACAAGATAAGAATCTTGCTCAGTGTTATCGGAGTTGTTTGAATGTGGCAGCCCAGCATCCAATACGAACAATTGTTTTTCCGGCGATCGATATAGAAATACGGGGATTACCAATAGAGAAATCAGCTATAATTGCTCTTTTGGAAGTAAAGGATTTTCTAGAAAAAAATAACTCTTTAATCGAGAGGGTTATATTTATAACTGTAGATTTAAAGATTTATAATAAATATTGTGAGGCTAGGGAAAAAATTCAAAACTTATGTGAAATAGAAAAATTGGGTAAACAGAATAATGCGACTGAGAACGTAAGGAGAACGGGAAAAGGGTAAGCTTACCAGAGCTTAGCTTATTTAAAAATTTGTAAAATCAAAACTACGAGAGTTTTTTATGTCTGACAAAACATATAATTTAATCCTGCGTCAAGGGCAGTTGGTAACAGGAGAAAGAGTGGATATTGCAATAGAGGAGGAAAAAATAGTAGCGATCGCACCGGAAATCAGCACCAGCGCCGCCACAGAAATTCCCCTCAATGGTAAGCTAGTAAGTTCTCCATTTGTAGAATCACACATCCACCTTGACTCCGCCCTAACAGCAGGCGATCCCCGTTGGAATCAAAGCGGTACCTTATTTGAAGGCATAGAAATATGGAGAGAGCGTAAACTATATTTAAGCTTAAACGATGTCAAAAAACGCGCTATAGAAACCCTAAAACAACAAGCCGCACAAGGAGTTCTTTTCGTTCGTACCCATGTAGATGTCAGTGAATCTACCCTCACGGCATTGCAAGCTTTATTGGAAGTACGAGAAGAAGTAAAAAACTGGATAACCCTACAAGTAGTCGCCTTTCCTCAAGATGGGATATACAGCAAGCCAGAAAATGAAAAACTACTAAAAAAAGCATTAAAAATGGGAGCCGATGCGGTAGGAGGCATTCCTCACTACGAATTCACCCGCGAAGATGGAGTGCGCTCCGTAGAACGCATTTTTGAATTAGCAGAAAAATATAACAAATTAATAGATATACACTGTGACGAAATAGACGACGAACAATCCCGCTTTTTAGAAGTTATCGCTGCTGGTGCAATTCGTAGCGGCATGGGGGCACGAGTCACCGCCAGCCACACGACAGCATTCGGATCTTACAATAACGCGTATGCTTATAAGTTGATGGGATTATTAGAGCGAGCGCAAATCAATTTTATCGCCAATCCTCTGATTAACATCACTCTACAAGGGCGCACCGATACCTATCCCAAACGTCGCGGCATAACACGAGTAAAAGAATTGTGGCAACGCGGCTTAAATGTATCCCTTGGGCATGACTGCATACAAGATCCGTGGTACAGTTTAGGAACAGGTAATATGCTTGATGTTGCCTATATGGCAGTTCACGTCTGCCAGATGACAGGGATGACAGAAATTAACGCCTGTTATGACATGATAACAGATAACGGAGCCCGCACCTTACAACTTGAGAATTATGGCATCGAAGTAGGAAAACAGGCAAATTTAATCGTATTGGATGCCGAAAGTCGCTATGAAGCCATCCGACGGCGGGCGACAGTGCTGTATGTTATCTCGCAGGGAAAATTACTTGTTGAAACAGAAGCCCCTGTTACTAAATGGAATAGAGAATGATTATCATAATTAAATAAATATTAACAAAGAGAAAACAGCATCATGAATGATAATCCCAATCAACCCAGAAAATATGATGCGGTTTTTGGTGGAAAATCTCCACCGCCAGTGGGAGGCGTGGTTTTGGGAGGAATCGAAGGAGTGAGGCAGCGCTTGGCGTCAAATATTGCCGAGCCGCAACTGAAAGCCCTGCAAGATGCACTCAAATATGGCGAAGCAGGCATAGAAGCAGCGATTGCTACCTTACAAAACGCATCCGGCGACGTACTATGGATGGCTTACAGTATCCTACGAGATATAGACAATCCTAAAGCCAAACAAGCCCTACTATCATATCAGTGGAAAGTTCACGAATTCCAACGGCTTTATGCCGCAGGAGAGAGAAATTTTAACAATATAAATCTTAGTGGATGCAACTTAATGAGAGCAGATTTAAAAAAAATCTGTCTCGTCGGAGCCAATCTCACGCAAATAAATCTTGCCCATGCCTGCCTCAAAGGTGCCGACTTCAGCTATGCCAACTTGAGCGGCGCCAACCTCAGAGGAATTGATTTCAGAAATGTCAATCTCAGTCACGTCAACCTCAGTCATGCCCACCTAGAAAGAGCAAATCTCACAAATCTCAACCTCAGTGGCGTGAATTTGAACGGAGCCTGCCTAGAAGGTGCTTGCTTAGAAGCAGCAGATTTAAGCAACGCAGATTTGAGTAATGCCAATTTGAAAAATGCCCAGTTGAAGCTTACCAATTTGTGCGGTGCCATCATTAACGAAACTACTTTACTCGATAATAAATGGCGTTTAGTCTGGGAAATAGTTAACTACAAAGTCGAGGGGCGAGACTTAAATAATGTCGACTTGAGCTATGCCAAATTGTGGGCTGCAAACCTGAACAACGCTAACCTGAGCAGCGCCAACTTAGAAAATGCCGATCTCAGTCGTGCCAAACTCTCAGGCGCTAATCTGAATTGCGCTTGCCTAAAAGGTGCTAATCTCAGCGATGCGTGTCTGAATAATGCTAATTTGGAAAATGCTAATTTGCAGTATGCCGACGTCAGAAATGCCGAATTTAAAAATGCTAAATTGTCAGGTGTAATACTAAGTGGTGCCGACATTCGCGGCGCTATCCTCATTAATGCAGATCTTCAAAATGCTAAATTGCGTGGAGCAAAACTGCGCGATGCCGACTTAAGCGGTGCTAATATAGAAGGAGTGAATTTGCAGGAAGCAGACTCCCACGGTTGCACGCTGCCTGATGGCAAAGCCATTTGGTAATCTTGCGTAATTGGTAATTAGTATAAATTAACTCATGCTGAACAAAATACTGGGTGGGCGCTATCAAATTATCAGCCACTTAGGAGGCGGAGGATTTGGTCAAACTTATCTAGCAGAGGATCGACAGCTACCCGGAAACCATCGATGCGTTGTCAAGCAACTAAAACCTGTCACTTCCGAGCCAGAAACACTACAGACTGCGCGACGTTTGTTCGATACAGAAGCGCAAGTACTTTACAATTTGGGAACTCACCCTCAGATTCCCCAACTCCTCGCTTATTTTGAAGAAAATCAAGAATTTTATCTCGTGCAGGAATATATAGAAGGTTGGAATCTAAGTCAGGAAATAACGCGCCCTCAAGGATGTTTCAGTGAAGATGAAGCGCTCGCTCTATTAAAAGAAATCTTAGAAATACTAGAATTCGTACACAAACAGAATGTCATCCACCGCGATATTAATCCCCGCAATATCTTGCGCCGTCAGAAAGATGGTAAATTAGTTTTAATTGATTTTGGAGCAGTAAAACAAATCACCGCCCAGACAATTAATCCTCAAGGGCATACCAACTTGAGCGTGATTGTAGGCACTCCAGGTTATATGCCCAGCGAGCAAGCACGCGGTAACCCGAAACTTAGTAGCGATATTTATGCAGTAGGAATGATTGGAATTCAAGCCCTCACCGGCTTGCTTCCTAGCCAATTGCCAATAGATCATAATACAGAAGAAATTCTCTGGCACGAGCTGGCAACGGTGAGCCAGGAGTTGACAAAAATTATCGATAAAATGGTGAAGTATGACTTTCGCGAGCGCTTTTATTCTGCAACTGAAGCGTTGCAAGCACTTGAGGAATTAACAAAGCCAAATGCAGTGACTCTGCCCGTGCAGATTCCTGCTTTACCACCGCAGAAAAAATATACAAAAAAAATCTTAATTGGGTTAATATTCTTTGCCTTTTTCGGCGCCAGCGCTGTGGCATCGCTGGCTCTAGTCAAGGCGATTAATTATAATAACGCAACTGAGCAATTTAAGAGCGGCAAAACTCTGTCGAGTTTAAAACGTTATGAACAAGCAATACTTGCTTACCAAAGAGCAATAGAACTAAAACCAGACTATGTCGAAGCATGGAAAAATAAAGGCGACGTACTGTATAATATGAAAAAATACCAGGAAGCACTAGAGTCTTATGATAAAGCAATTCAGATAAAACCAGATTATGTAGAAGCTTGGAATGGGCGGGGAATAGTTCTAAAAGAAAGCCAGCAATACGAAGAAGCGCTCGCCTCTTTTGAAGAAGCGCTGAAAATCGATTCTTCTAATGTAGTAGCCTGGAAGGGAAAAGGCGATGCGCTCATGGGCTTGCCCAGATACGAAGCAGCGAGCGCAGCTTATGAGCGCGCTCTCGAATACCAGCCAGATTATTGGCAGGCATGGTATAATCGTGGCTGGGCTTTGCACAACTTGCAGCAATACGAAGAAGCAATAAAATCTTACGACAAAGCATTAGAATTTAATACAGATTACCCGCAAGCTTGGTATAATAGAGGTAATTCACTACTAAAAATTAACCGCCAAAAAGAAGCAATAGAATCATACGAACAAGCCTTGAAACTAAAACCGGATTATTTTAAAGCATGGTACAGTCGCGGGGCAGCCCTGTCGCAATTGCGTAAATATGAGCAAGCGATAGAATCATATGAAAAAGCAATAAGCTTGCAACCGGATAATGGGGAAGCATGGAAAAATCTTGGAGGAATACTGCATCAAATGCGGCGCTATGAAGAAGCAATAAGAGCATATGATCGCGCTATCCAAGCGCAGCAAAATGACGCACAAGCATGGTACAATAAAGGCAACGCACAATATAGTTTGAAGCGCTATGAACAAGCGCTTGCATCTTATGACAGCGCTGTTTATTTGAAACCTGATTACTTTGAAGCATGGTATAGCAGAGGAAATACACTTTTAAGTTTGAAACGCTATGAACAAGCGCTCGCATCTTACGAAAAAGCCATTCAATACAAACCAGATTTTAGAGAAGCCCTAGAAGCACAGAAGCAAGCACAGAAACAACTAGAGGCAATTCAAATAAAGCCAGAGTCAGTAGAAAAAACAAATTAACTCTGGCCTTCTACTCGAACTACCAAAATTAAGAGCGCAAAAAAGAATGTTTTAGCGGTTTCTGTGCCGAAGAAATTCTCTGCCTAGGTTGAGAAATTATCATCAACGGATCGCCAATAGTAGTAATTTTCCAAGGAGGCAAATCCAACTGACGAGCAGCTATTAGAAAAGGAGTAGAATTGAGAAGACGGTTAACAATTAATTGCGGTGGTACAAAGGCACGCAAATACGGTTCGTGAACGCTGCCAACATAAAGATACGCCCCATTCGCTAGCCAACGCCCACCTACTGTATCTGGATTATCAGGAGCAGTTGCAGACCAACTATGAATGAAGTGTATAGCGGCGGGAAAATTCAGAGTAGGAATATCTGGCACAAAAGCATCCCCACCGGCAACATTAAAAGTTTCCGGGCTACCGCTGGAATTGACAAAGATTAAATCAAACTCCCATTCCTGGGTTGCCAAAGAACGCCACTTTTCTACCCCGGCTTCCGGACGTTGTACCAGTTGAACATTCATACCAAATTGCCGCAACTGACGGGCGACTGAATTCATCTCATATTTTTGCCACGTTCCTGATTTCGGATACCCGTCATAAAGCATTGCTGTTTTAGGATCGAGAAAAATAGCGCACATGGCTTGATAGACAGCACGAGCTGGCGAGCCGAAAATCCAACCAACCACTGCCCAGCGATCGCCATTTTCCTGCCGCCCTAATCCATCAGTCACAGATAACTGTTCATTCCTTCTTCGTGGAGATTGATATTTAACAGCCATCTGGCGAACTATAGTCACAGTATCAATAGCATCTCCGAGATTGCTATAAGCATACCCTGTCTTTTCTACCAATCTTTCCACTTCCGCTTTCAAATTCCACCAATCCTCAAGATAGAGAGTATCGTTAGGTTTGCCAAAATCACCCTCTAGAAAAACAAGCGGCTGACCACGATCAGCAGCTAAGGCCACCGCCGCTGGCCATGCAGGATCACTGACAGAGGTAATCGCCACTCCTGGCGGTTCCCAGCCCAAATCCTCCCATTTTCCTCTTAAAAAGTCACTATCTCTTACATTCCACGCTTTAGCAACAGCTTGCTGCATCGCCTTACGCAGTTTATTGCCCTTCGGCAAAGGCGTTTTAACTGCCGGCAAGCGAATGATTTCCGCCGGTTGGAAGCGACGCACAAACATCGGCGCATATCGCTCATCTTCTATCAAAATCGGCCAGCGACCTTCTAAGCTCCATTCCTCGATCGCCTTTAGAAATGTCGCCTCATCAGGTACTAAAACTACTCGATCAACTGTTGGCACTTTTTCTCGCAGCGTGGCAATCCGCAATCCGCTTTGCACATACCACGGCTTGTCAAACGCTGATTCCGCTAAGGCAAACGGGCCTTTTACTCTGGGCTTCAATTCTGAAAATAAAGCTAGCACAGATAATAAAAAGGCGATCGATACCCATAGAACAATCAACCGTATCTCCTTCATTCCGTATTCCTTTTCTCTTTCTCTTACTTTTCATAAAATTTTGACACATAAAATTACTTTATTTAAAAGGGTATTAGGGAATTAGGGAATGGAAAAGGGAGAGATTTTCTGTGTTTGAAAATAGTGAAATATTATAAAATTGTTTGAAAAGTAGCAGCTTTTTACCCCTTGAAGCATATAGTTTTATAATCAGCAGCGTATTAAGCACTGTTACGCTCTCCTCCCATGTCTCGCCCCATAGATCTCTCAGATACCCTAGCAATCTCGGCTAAAAATGACCACAACCCCACACCACAACTAGGGGGCAATAATTGCATCCGCATTCGAGGTGCTAGACAGCACAACCTGAAAAATATTGATTTAGAGCTGCCGCGCAATCGCCTGATTGTCTTTACCGGCGTCTCCGGTTCAGGTAAATCCTCCCTCGCCTTCGATACCATCTTTGCCGAGGGGCAGCGCCGCTATGTCGAATCCCTCAGCGCCTATGCCCGTCAATTCCTTGGGCAACTCGATAAACCTGATGTAGATGCGATCGAAGGGCTAAGCCCTGCAATCTCTATCGATCAGAAGTCTACTTCCCACAACCCCCGCTCTACAGTAGGCACGGTAACAGAAATTTACGACTATCTGCGACTGCTATTCGGGCGCGCTGGTGAGCCGCACTGCCCTATCTGCGATCGCTGTATTGCCCCGCAAACTATCGACGAAATGTGCGAGCGGATTATGGAACTACCTGAGCGCACCAAGTTGCAAATTTTGGCTCCCGTCGTTCGGGGCAAAAAAGGTACCCATAAAAAGTTGCTTTCTAGTCTCGCTAGCCAAGGATTCGCCCGCGTCAGAGTCGATGGCAAAGTGATCGAACTTTCCGAAACTATCGAGCTTGACAAAAATCACACCCACACTATCGAAATAGTCATCGATCGCTTAATCAAAAAGCCCGGTATCGAGGAGCGTCTTGCCGATTCCCTCACCACTTGTCTGCACCATTCTCAGGGAATTGCTGTTATTCAAATATTAAATGATACTCTTACAAAGAATAACACAACTGAGATTCTCCCTCAAGAAATAATCTTTTCAGAAAACTTTGCCTGTCCGGAACATGGAGCAGTTATAGAAGAATTATCGCCGCGATTGTTCTCTTTTAACTCCCCTTACGGGGCTTGCCCCCATTGTCACGGATTGGGTTTCTTGCGTGCCTTTTCCCCGGATTTAGTCGTGCCCGCTCCCGACGCCCCCTTTTACAAAGCGATCGCCCCCTGGGCGGAAAAAGATAACATCTACTATCTCACCCTCTTCAATAGCATCGGCAAAGCTTTTCACTTCGATATCACAACCCCGTGGAAAAACTTAACTAAAAAACAACAGGAAATTATCCTTTATGGTTGTGAAGAACAAGTCTGGATTAACCCCGAATCTCGTTACCGAGAAGAACAAAATTACTATCGACGCTTCCCTGGAATACTAGCACTCTTGCAGCAACAGTATGAGCAAACCTCCTCGGAATTACAAAAACAAAAATTAGAGCAATACATTATATATCGCCCCTGCGAAGTCTGTCAAGGAAAACGCTTAAAACCCGAAGCCCTAGCCGTTCGCTTGGGGCAATATCGCATTGAAGATATAACTTCAGTTTCAATTCGGGAAAGTCTGGAAAGAATAAATAATTTAAAATTGAATCAACGGCAAGCAAAAATCGCCGAACTCCCCCTCAAAGAAATCCGCGCTCGCATGCAATTTCTTATTGATGTAGGGTTGGATTACCTCACCCTCTCTCGCGCGGCAATGACACTCTCCGGCGGCGAAGCACAGCGAATTCGTCTGGCAACCCAAATCGGTTCCGGATTGACTGGCGTACTCTACGTTTTGGATGAACCAAGTATCGGATTACACCAACGAGATAACAATCGTTTGCTGCAAACGCTATTCAAATTGCGTGACTTGGGAAATACTTTGATTGTAGTAGAACACGACGAAGAAACAATTCGCGCAGCCGATCATATCGTCGATATTGGACCTGGAGCAGGTATACACGGCGGCGAAATAGTCGCTCAAGGAAATTTAGAAACTTTGTTGGCAACAGAAGCATCCCTAACAGGGGCGTATTTGTCAGGGCGAAAAGCGATCGCAACGCCTGCAGAAAGAAGAAAAGGCAACGGGCGATCACTGCTTTTGAAAAACTGCCGCCGCAACAACCTCAAAAATCTAGACGTAGAAATTCCCCTCGGCAAATTCGTTTGCATCACAGGAGTTTCCGGTTCAGGAAAATCTACTCTCATCAATGAATTACTCTATCCAGCCCTACAACACCACCTCACTAAAAAAATAGCCTTCCCCAATGAATTAGATGCCCTCCAAGGTATCGACGCGATCGATAAAGTAATTGTCATCGATCAATCCCCAATCGGACGCACCCCCCGTTCCAATCCCGCCACCTACACAGGAGTATTCGACGTCATCCGCGAGGTTTTTTCCCAAACCATAGAAGCAAAAGCAAGAGGTTACAAACAAGGGCAATTTTCTTTCAACATTAAAGGCGGGCGCTGTGAAGCATGCGGCGGGCAAGGAGTTAATATTATTGAAATGAACTTTCTGCCAGATGTCTACGTTCAGTGCGAAGTTTGTAAAGGCGCGCGATACAACCGAGAAACTTTGCAGGTGAAATACAAGGGAAAATCTATCGCCGATGTACTTAACATGACAGTTGAAGAAGCCCTGGAAATGTTTAAAAATATTCCTAGGGCAGCTAGTCGCCTGCAAACTTTAATCGATGTGGGATTAGGTTATATACACCTCGGTCAACCAGCAACTACTCTATCCGGCGGCGAAGCGCAGCGGGTTAAATTGGCAACCGAATTGTCTCGTCGCCCCACAGGGAAAACGCTTTATTTAATCGATGAACCCACAACCGGCTTATCTTTTTACGATGTACACCAGTTATTGAATGTACTTCAGCGATTGGTGGACAAAGGAAACTCAATTTTGGTCATCGAACATAATTTAGATGTTATTCGTTGCGCTGATTGGATTATCGATTTAGGACCAGAAGGGGGTGACAAGGGGGGAGAAATTATTGCCGTGGGAACGCCAGAAGAGGTGGCAAAATGCGATCGCTCTTATACCGGGCAATATTTACAGCAGGTATTACAAAAGCACCCACCAGTAATCGTATGAAAAAATCAGCTCGGATAGAAAAAAAAGGCTTCCATATCTGAGCGCGATACAATTCGTAAGGTGAACTGCAGGTTTGCTTACGAGCTTCCCAATCATCAAAAACCACGAGTACTTTTTATCGGGATTAACAATGACAGAAAGCGCCAACCTGAATATTGACGATCACCTATTGCAGAAGCTTTCTCAAATGCAAAGGGAAATAACACCTTTTCCATCAATGATTGTCTAAAAGCGAACTATTAGAGGCTGCAAACTAGCTATCGTCATAGTTGAACCATCAGATGCACCGCCTGTGCGCTTCAAAGGGCAAGTTTGAGTGCGCGTAGGAACCCGCCTAGCGATCGCTACAGCAGGCGAGCAAAAGACTTACCTTTCGATCTTAGAGCTTTGGAATCGGCGAGTCTGGATGACTTGGATTTAGATTTATTCCATAGAACAGCTTGCATCCATGCGGTTTGTAACACCCCCGCTTGATCATCCTAAGCCGACTGTATTAGAAGTATTAGTTGTGGAAAACGAGCCGAGGCAATTCCTCCCCGCTGCCTATATTCAACTTCTTCGTATTGAAGGAAGTGAGTTAACTGACCCTATTAAAGATAACAAAGAAATTAGCAGGGCATTGCCAAACTTGCTGCGAACATGTTATAGTATACCTACGTATCATTAACAATCAAAAAAATCAAACAATGAATATCGAGAAAACCAAAACTATTGCTTTCTTTAAAACAAAGGAGGAGTTGGCAAAACTTCCTTAGCCTTCCACTTAGCCTGGATGTATAGCGAATTAGGGCAGCGGGTTGTGGCTGTCGATCTAGACCCCCAAGCTAATCTTACTGCTTTCTTTTTAAAGGAAGAGCGCCTCGAAAAAATCTGGCCATGGGGAAGGGATGATCCAAACAGCAGAAGGGATCATTCAAACACAACATGCGGAAGGGATCATCGAAACAGCAGAAGGGATCATTCAAACACAATTTTTGGCTGCGTGCAACCCCTAATTAAAGGGAGAGGCGATATTACAGAGCCACACTTGGAATTTATCAATATCAATAATACCAATAACCAGAATAAGCTAGCACTTCTTCCCGGGGATCTTTATCTTTCGCTTTTTGAGGGGCAGCTATCAGAAGTATGGCCTAAATGCATGGATAAAGACGAGCGAGCTTTCCTCGTCATTTCTGCTTTTTGGAGAATTATGCAAAAAGCAGCCACCAAGCACAAAGCTGATGTGATTTTGGTGGACTTAGGCCCCAACTTGGGGGCGATTAACCGTGCTGCACTAATCGCAGCAGATTACATTGTCTTGCCGCTTTCACCGGATTTGTTCTCATTACGAGGCTTGCGCAACCTCGGTCCCACTTTGCAAGAGTGGAGAAAAGAGTGGAAATCTCGACTAGCTCAAAAACCTGATGTAGATGATTTAGACTTGCCGCAAGGGCAAATGAATCCATTGGGTTATGTCGTTTTGCAGCATTCAGAACGATTAAACCGTCCGGTGAAATCATACAAGCATTGGATTGCCAAAATTCCAAATGTTTATAAGCAGGAAGTGTTATACGAAAAATTAAATGACAAAGAAGCAAATGATAATTCAGACAAAGAAGTAAATGATAATTCTCAAAAAGACGATCCGAATTGTCTGGCTTTGATCAAAAACTATAAAAGTTTGATGCCAAAGGCTCAGAAAGCTCACAAGCCCATTTTCTCTTTGACTTCAGCTGATGGCGCTATTGGCTCTCATCTAAATACTGTTAAAGAAGCTTACAAAGCTTTTGAATCATTGGCTATTAAAATCCAGGAAAAACTGCAAGCGCTATATAAACCCGGTTTTTAAAAACCGGGTTCTGCAGATTCTCAAATCAGTTCTTCAGTCACGACTCGGCGAATAATTTCTGTCACCTCAGCTGCCATTCTGGCATCGATTTGAATTGCTTCCTGATTAATATCTTCTAAAGCTTTTGCTCCCCGCAAAGCCATTGCTAGCGTTCTTAATTTTGCCGGCTTTCCTTGTGCCTTTGGGCGGGTATCAATAAACTGTAAAAAAGCTACATAAGCAAGCTCAGTCCGATTTCTGGTGCTACTTCGCCCAAATCCCAATTTAGACAAAATTACCGGTGATTCGATTGTATTTTGCAATGCTAATTTTTTGATCGCCACATCTATATAGCGAGCGCTATCTTTTGCCATTGCTCTGATAAGGCTTTCTAGACTATTCCACTGCGCACCGGGCAGCCGCACTGCTTGTGGCAGGTGATAATGCCATCCCAGCATCGAAATTATCCGCGTTAAATCGTAAGCAGACACGAGGTTATTTCCTATTGCTGTTTCAGGAGCCGCACTCAACACTACTCGTTGCAATTTTTGGTCAAAGATTTCTGGGCAAGAGATAAAAGCTGCTTCTCCATAAGTGCCCCGAAACTGCAAGCTTTTATTGCCAGTAATATTTTTCAGCCATGTTTCCAAACCTGCATAAGTATCAAATCTTTTGAACATAGCTGCAAGAGAATTTGAAGTTGCTATTTTTTGCTTGTAGGTGAACACATCTGTAACTAAATCGTTAAATCTATAGCTGTTTCCGGTACTTTTGTCTTTGACGACTGTGTTGTCGATATCACAAGTAGGATACTGTTTATTTACTTTACAGATTGTATTCAAAATCGGTATTATTTTTGTCGTACTCCACATTTGAACGTTACTCAAGGCGTTTCTGCCCAGCCAGTGCGCTCTGATTTCTCCTTCTACAAAACTGCCAATGCAAATACAGGCTTCTTTGATGTCTGTGTGGAGAAAAATTAGTCCTTTGTCGTCTATTTTAGGAAGCTCTCCTATTTTTGGATAAGGGTTGAATATTACAGATTGTTTGGAATTATAAGGCGTTGCTTTTTTTCCAAAAGATACAACTTTTTGACCGTCTGGTTTTTCTTTTAATCTTAATGGAATGATTTCTGTTTCTGTTTTATAGGGTGAGTGATCAATTCCTCGATCTAGGAAAGCAAGTTTATCGGCGTTAAAACCGGCTTCTGCTTTTAAAAAATCTAAAAATACCTGCTCGCGGTACTTGCCTGCTTCTAAGCCAAAAACTTCTGATTGAGATTTCAGAAGTGCTTCGGCAAAAGCACGATTAAATTTGCCGGTTTTCATGTTGTCCAGTTGCAATGAATTGCAAAATTGAACCAGCGCTACTTCTGTGCGTGGACCATATATACCATCTATCCACGCGCCACCCGGATACAAGTTTAAGGCATTCAGCTTCCGCTGTACTTGCTCGACTAATTCTTTATCTTTTTTAAAAGTTGCCAAGTTAATAACTAAATTTTTTTCGACAATTTCTTCAAGCTTCATTAGTTCATCCTCTTGTTTTATTCGGGATTTTTAAATTAATTTACAATTTTTGTGCAAGTTTTCCGGAATTCATAATTTTTTTTACTGTTTTAATTTTAAAGATGCTTTGATTGTCTGCGAGCGCAAAAAGTTAGAAAGCTTTTGCTGCCTGGATGCAATTATGCGAGTTTTTATCCGGAATAATAGAAAATTTAGGATGTACGCGCGGGAGTAAGAAAGTCTGGGTTGAAAAAGCGCGCCCTCGGTTTGCCAATACGTGAGTGCCAAAAGTAAAGCTTTCAGATTTTACTCCGACTTTCTAAAAGCTACTACTTAGCGGGGGGGAGCTGGCAAGTGTTTATTCTTTTTTCTTTCAAGCCGAGTAAAAAGTAAACATTTGCAAAGCGCTTGTGAGTAATAAAAGAGTCAGTACTAGTATACTGGAAAATATATCATAGAATATAAGCAGACACATGAATCAATTTGAAAATGATCGGGGTGTTTCATTAGAAAACGCATATCTGCTCGTAGAAGCCTGGGGGGGAACCTCAGCCCCGAGAGGATGGTTGCAATCTTTTTCCCAAAAAGCCAGCCTTGTAGTCATTTTTATTGGCTGTCTGGTGTTGATAGGTTGGCAATTCGATATCGAATTTTTTAAAAACTTCTGGATAGGAGGAGGAAACATGAAGCCGATTACGGCTTTGTGCTTTATCCTCAGCGGTTTATCCAGTTGGCTGTGGCATAAGCAACTGAGTTCCCCTTTGACGCGTCGTGTTGCTCAAATTTGCGCGCTTGCTGTCTTGTTTGTAGGAGTGCTGGGGTTGAGCGAATACGGGTTTGGCTGGAATTCAGGGCTTTCACAACTGCTGTTTCAAGAAAGCACGACTTCTCAGTCTCCCTCAATTATTCCCCCTTTAAAAATAGATGAGTTAGACATTGATTTTACAGCTACATCGGCACGAATACCTGTGAATGTGGCTGTTAATTTTCTTCTACTAGGAGCGGCGCTGCTTTTGCTGAATAATATAACTCCTAACTATATTCCTGCCCAGCTTCTGACTATGGTGGCATTTGCGAGCGCTTGGCTGGGTTGGCTAATTTGTCTTGGTGGGCTGACACCTTTGTATGGTTTAGATTTTTATATCTGTATGGAATGGCACGAAGCCTTTACTTTTATACTGTTGTGCGCGAGTATTTTATTAGCCCGCCCATACCAAGGTATTGTAGGCGTTTTTGTCAGAACAGATATAGGGGGTGTTACGGCTAGGCGTTGTTTGCCTGGGGCGATTATCCTGTCGCTATTTTTGCTCTGGCTGTCGCTTATCTGTTATCGAGCTTGGGTTTTCAGTGCTGAAGTTACGCTCGCTGTTTTAAGTGTAGTTAATTTTATTTTTCTTTATGTTATTATTTGGTGGTTTGCCCTTCTTTTAAGCGAACGCGATCGCCAGTGTATTCAAGCCGAATCTAAGCTGCAATCTACCAAAGAAATGCTACAAATGCAAGTAGACGAGCGCACTTGTGAATTGCAAAATGTCATTCAGCGCCTTTACGATGCTCTCGAAGAGCGTCAACAGGCACAAGAAGCGCTGCGTTTATCTGAAATGCGGGAACGCCAACGAGCCAGAGATCTGGAAAAAGCGCTGCAAGAACTTAAAATTACGCAAGCTCAACTCATTCAGAGTGAGAAAATGTCTTCTCTAGGGCTGCTCGTTGCCGGCGTTGCCCATGAAATTAACAATCCGGTAAATTTTATTTACGGCAATCTCACTTATATCAAAGACTACACTCGCGATTTACTGCAACTATTGAAATTTTATCAAGAGCAATGCCCTCCCACAAAAGCCATTCTGGAAAAAATGGAAGCGATCGAACTGGATTATATAATCGAAGACTTGCCAAAAATTCTCAGTTCCATACAAGTAGGAGCCGAAAGAATTCGCGAAATTGTTCTCTCATTGCGGACTTTTTCGCGCCTAGATGAAGCTGAGATGAAAGAGGTAGATATTCATGAAGGCATCGAAAGTACTCTCCTGATCCTGCAAAATCGCTTAAAGTCAAAACATGATCATCCTGGTATTCAGGTGATTAAAGAATATGGCGATTTGCCTTTAGTGGAGTGCTACCCAGGGCAGCTCAATCAGGTATTTATGAACTTGCTTTCCAATGCGATCGACTCCCTGGAAGATTATAATAGTAAGCGCTCTCTCGAAGAAATTTTAGCCAACCCCAGTACCATCCGAATTCGCACTTTCCTAGTACCTAGAGAATTGCAAAAAACACATGAAAAAGATACTCCATCCCCTATTTCCAATTCACCATTTGTTGTGATTTCGATTGCCGACAACGGTGCCGGCATGACTGAAGAAGTTCGCCGTCGGTTGTTTGACCCTTTTTTTACCACAAAACCTGTGGGAAAGGGAACGGGTTTGGGATTATCTATTAGTTATCAGATTGTGGTAGAAACCCATGGGGGAAGGCTGTACTGTAATTCTGCCCCAAATCAGGGGGCTGAATTTATTATTGAAATTCCGCTCCGGCAAAAAAAACTAAAGTAAGCAGCCAAAGTTTCATGGTTTGAGAGCTTAGGTGCTGTCGCTGCCTCGGCGGAAAAACTGCTTTAAAATTTCAATCGGGGGTCGATCCCAAGTATCAATATGTTCGTAAATTAAGCCGTCTGGGGTTAGTTTGTAAGTAGAATATCCGTTAAAAAATATGCGCGCTTTCCAGGGCACTCGCAAAGTGCCACGAACTGTCCAAGTGGCGGTAATTGTGTCTTCGGCTGTCTGAGAAACTTCATGAAGATCGAAATATAATTTTGTAAAAAATAACTGACCGTGAAATCGCAATGTCCAAAAAATAATTCGATAGTTAAGTTTTCCTTTGAAGGTATTGACGGGGTCTTTAAAATAGATATCTTTTGTATAAATTTCATAGGAAATATCGCGCTCAAAAAGTGTTGGCAAGTCTTTCTTGAGCGTGTTTATAACTTGTTGCACCTGCAATTTATAGTCCACTATGGTTCTCCTTTTTTGTTCTGTTGCCGGGATTAGGGGCAATGGGAATTAGAAAGAGAGGTTTTATTTGGTAAAGTGAATTTGCCGAGCTGAAATAATACTACGATTCAGTTGGCACCCTGTTTTTATACTGTTGCTATTTACAGTATAATTAATAAACTTATTAAATTTTTATTAAAATTTTTAGTAAAATCGGATTGTGGCTATAAGGAGACTCAGGAAAAGGAGGAAGAAAATGATTAAGATAGAGGAAAATGGAGCAGAAAATATTGCTGCAAAGGAGCGAGGGCGGGAGCAGGAGGATGCAAAACGCTCTCTGGCGTTACTGCGCGCTGCATTAGAAGCGAGCGCCTATGGGATTGTAGCGGTTGATACTTTTGGTAGAATTTCGGAGTGCAATCGTCAATTTCTGGAAATGTGGGGCATCTCGGAAACGTCTGAGAGCGCTTCTGAGCGTCAATTTCTGGCGTTAGTGCTGCCGAAACTTAAAGAGCCGAAAGCCTTTTTGCTGCAAGTTGAAGAATTGGCGGCACGCCCAGGAGCACGCAGCTACTATCATCTTGCTCTTGCAGATGGCAAAATTTTTGAGTGCCATTCCCAACCGCAGCGTCTCGGAGATGAGATTGTTGGCAGAGTCTGGTGTTTTCGCGATATCACGGAGTTCAATTCTTTGTATTTGGAGGCGAAAAGTCAGCAGTTACAAGCAGAATTCCAAAATTCTCTTAAAGAATTATCGGATCTGAAATTTGCTTTAGATAAAGCTGCAATTGTAGCTATCACTGACGCTAATGGTTTGATCACTTATGTCAACGATAAGTTTTGTGAACTTTCTCAATACAAGCGGGAGGAACTGCTGGGGCGCGATCACAATATAGTTAATTCTGGATATCATTCTAAAGAATTTTTTCAGGAGCTTTGGTCTACAATATCTAAGGGGAAAGTTTGGAAAGGGGAAATAAAAAATAAAGCTAAAGACGGCAGTTTTTACTGGGTTGATACGACTATCATACCTTTTTTAAACGAAAAAGGCAAGCCGATTCAATATTTGGCGATTAGGTTTGACATTACGGAACGTAAGCGGGTAGAGGAAGCGCTGAGGAATTCTGAACTTCAATTGAAACAGCAAAAGCAGCAATTAGAGCAAGCGTTGCAGGAGCTAAAAAAAGCTCAATTGCAATTAATTCATGCGGAAAAAATGTCTTCTTTGGGGCAATTGGTGGCGGGAATAGCCCACGAACTGAATAACCCTGTGAGTTTTATCTATGGCAATCTGAATTATGCCCAGCAGTATTTTAAAGATTTGCTAGAACTGATACAAAGTTATGTCAAAAATTATCCTCAACCAGTGCCGGAGGTACAATTACTGGCGGAAAAAATCGATCTAGAGTTTTTAATGAGCGATTTGCCAAAACTGCTGGATTCGATGAAAGCGGGTTCGGAACGGATTCGCAATTTGGTATTATCTCTGCGGAATTTTTCGCGGTTGGATGAAGCGGAAATCAAGAGGGTAGATATTCACGAAGGTATAGAGAGTACGCTGTTGATTTTGCAGCACCGACTGCGCTCGCCCTACGGACTTGATATTGAAGTGCGAAAAGACTATGCAGATTTGCCGCTGGTAGAAGTAAATTCAGCTCAGCTTAATCAAGTGTTTCTGAATATACTTAATAATGCGATCGAAGCATTAGAAGAGGGGAATGGGGCACGGGCTGGGGAGGAAACACAGCCGCGCCCGATGATTTGGATTCGTACTGAAGTTACCGATGATAGAAAGGTGGCTATCCGAATAGCTGATAATGGCCCCGGTATGACAGAGGCGGTGCGCGCTCGCGCCTTTGACCCCTTTTTCACTACAAAACCCGTGGGCAAGGGTATGGGGTTAGGTTTATCGCTCGCCTATCAGATAGTGGTGGAAAAACACGGTGGGCAAATAGAGTGTATTTCCGCCCCTGGACGAGGAACGGAATTTATTATCAAAATTCCTATCCAGCAGCCTTTATAGGGGTACTGCTTGCGTTGTTTATCCAAATGCGGAGAAACCTAAATCAGGCGGGACATCCTGCCAGCGACCAGGGCCAACTGCTTGCAGTGCCTCTTTCAGGGAGATGTCGCCGGTATAGAGGGCGCGACCGATGATAACGCTGCGCACGCCTTGGGGTTCGAGGGCTAATAGACTCAACAAATCAGTAATTGAGGAGACGCCGCCAGAGGCAATTACTGGAATATCAACTGCTTGCGCCATTTCTCGTAAAGCGGCCAAATTCGGCCCCTTGAGGGTACCGTCGCGGTGGATATCGGTGTAGATGATTGCTGCTACTCCCAATTTGGCCATTTGCTGGCCAATTTCTGTGGCCAATATTTCTGTGGTTTCTAGCCAGCCGCGGGTTGCAACTTTGCCGTCGCGGGCGTCAATGCCGACTACTATTTGCTGGGGAAATTCTGCACACAGTTGGGCTACTAGCTGTGGCTGTTCAACGGCGACGGTGCCAAGAATGACTTGCTGTACGCCAATTGCTAGTAAGTCGGCGACGGCAGCGCGAGCGCGTAATCCGCCCCCTACCTGTATGGGTACGTCTACGGCATTGACGATCGCTGCGATCGCTTTTCGGTTCACCGGTTCACCTTTTTTAGCCCCATCTAGATCGACCAAATGCAGGCGGGTTGCCCCTTGCGCTACCCATTCTTTGGCTACGGCTACTGGATCTTGATTGTATATTTGCGCTCGCGCGTAGTCTCCTTGATACAGCCGCACGCAACGCCCTTCTAATATATCGATGGCTGGTATGATTTCCATAAGCTATTTTTTCGCTTTTTAATTGTTTAAATTTTTCTCAATCTCAGCAATTTTACTATTTCTTTTCCAAACTTCTCTATCTCCTTTCTCTTTTTTCTCTTATTTTACCATTTCTCAAAATTTTTCCTTTTATCTAGGCAACTTTTTTATTATTTTTCGTCCCTTCCCCAGCTAATATTTATTAATTTTAAATTCTACAATTTTAAAATTTTTACTGAAACTAGTAAAAAAATTGGTAATAGTTAACAAATATTGACAAAATAAACATGAAAAATTGCCATCAATATGAGCGCATATGGTATTGATGTTTCCGATTTTCAAGGCAACGTCAATTGGAGAGCCGTTGCTGAGGAAGGGTTTTTGTTTGCGATTATCAAAGCGACTGAGGGGGCTTCTTTCGTAGCCGAAACATTTGCTAGCAATTGGGCGAGAAGCAAAGCAGCGGGTTTGATTCGAGGAGCCTATCATTTCTTTCGTCCGAGTAGCGATCCCCAGGCACAGGCGGAGTTTTTCCTGAGAGTGGTGAAATTGGAGCCCTACGACTTGCCGCCAGTTTTGGATGTAGAAACGACGGGGGGGATGGGGGGCGAAGCGATCGCTTCGCGGATGGCGAAGTGGCTACAGGTGGTGGAAAATGCCACAGGCAGGATGCCGATTATCTACACCAACCCTGGATTTTGGCAGCGCATCGGTAACTTGCGGCGCTTCTCGGAGTATCCCTTGTGGATTGCCCACTATACCAACAACGAAGAGCCATACATTCCCGGCGGGTGGGATACCTGGACTTTTTGGCAATATACCGATTCCGGGCGGGTGCGTGGCGTGTCTGGCAGCGTAGATATAAATCGCTTCCAAAGTTCGCTGCAAGGAAAAAGCAATTCAAAAGTGATGCTCATTCAAAAATGTCTAAAAAATAAAGGCTTCGCTCCGGGAGCGAGCGACGGCGTATTTGGCGAGAGTACAAAATTAGCAGTTATCTCCTTTCAAAAAGCAATGGGTTGGGAACCTGACGGAATTGTCGGCATAAAAACCTGGGTAGCGCTGATGGATCCATTTTTGCAACCAATACCGCAACCCGAACCAATTGTACAACCACAACCGCCAGTTATTATCAGTCTTTTGGAAGTTTGCAAATCCTATAAAGGCTTTGTCCACCAAGATGACGCTCTTGACGGATTACAGGAGCAAATACCCTTAGCGATCATAGAAGAATTTTCCCAAAAATGGCGAAACACGACATACAGAGCGCCGGTACGCTTGATTAATGTCTGCAAATCTTATCAAGGTTTGCCCCACCAAGAACAGGCACTCTTATGGTTACAGCAGCAAATTCCCCCAAATATTCTAGAAAATTTTGCTCAAAAGTGGCGTAGCCAATCCATCTCCCAATATACAGATATTCGCTTAATTAATGTTTGTAGATCTTATCAAGGCAAGGCTCACCAAGTAAGAGCGCTCTTGTGGCTACAGCAGCAAATCCCCTCTAACATTTTGCGTGAGTTTGCTAACCGGTGGCGAAACGCAACCGCCTCGACAGCCCCCATCCACTTAATTAACGTTTGCAAGTTTTATCAGGGTAAAGCTCACCAACATCAGGCTTTGGAATGGCTACAGTTGCAAATCAATGAGTCCACTTTAGCGGAGTTTGCCCGTCTGTGGCGCATAGGTAGCGGCTAATCCCTCAATACCCCTTTTCTCTGCTTTCACCGAAAACGGTAATCTTATTTTTGGTATAGCTGGCTTTATCGATTTCGAGAGCGAAAGCCCTCGGAATCTGTCAACCGATAGTATGCTGTCGACTATATGTGTGGGCTGTTTTCAAGTGCAGCCTGCTAGTTGCTAAAATCGCTGATGACTAAACTGATTATCCAAATTCCTTGCTATAACGAGGAAGAAACCCTCGGCATCACCCTTTCAGCTTTGCCGCGCCAGGTGCCGGGAGTTGATATCGTTGAATGGCTGGTGATTGATGACGGCAGCTGCGATCGCACTGTTGAAGTGGCTAAGGAGTGGGGTGTCGATCACATTATCAGTTTGTCTGCTAACCAGGGCTTAGCCAAAGCCTTTATGGTGGGGCTGGAAGCCAGTCTTACAATCGGGGCTGATATTATCGTCAACACTGACGCCGACAATCAATATTGTGGGGATGACATCCCCAATTTAATCGCCCCCATCCTGCGAGGGGAGGCGGAGATTGTCATAGGCGAGCGCCCCATTTCTGATATCGAACACTTTTCTGTAGCGAAAAAACTCCTACAAAAACTAGGCAGTTGGGCGGTGCGCCTTGCTAGCAATACAAATATTCCCGACGCCCCCAGCGGCTTTCGCGCCTTCAGCCGTTCAGCAGCGCTACAGCTAAATGTCTTCAATGAATATACCTACACTCTGGAAACAATCATCCAAGCCGGTCAAAAAGGCATGGCCATCACCTCGGTGCCGGTGCGTACTAATCCTCCACTCCGCCCCTCGCGGTTGGTGAAGAATACGCCCTCTTATGTTTGGCGATCGCTCTTCACTATCCTGCGAATCTTTATGGTTTACAAGCCGCTACGCTTTTTCCTGTTTTTAGGAAGCGTACCGTTTAGTATGGGCGTTACCCTCGGCATCCGCTGGCTAATTTATTTTTGGCTCGGCACCGAACGCACCCGGGTTCCCAGTTTAATTTTGGCAGCCATTTTGATTTTAATGGGCTTTCAGTTGTGGATTTTGGGACTGGTGGCCGATTTGCTGGCTGTCAACCGCAAGTTAATGGAAGAAATTCAGGTGCGGTTACGGCGCAAAGATTGCAACGAAGACTAACTGCAACTAGGGTGTGCTTCGACGCGCCCTATTGTTTTAATAATTATTTTTTTATAAAAACTAACTGATGAATAGAGATTTATTTGCCCGCGCAGCACTGGCGCAAATTCCTAAAATTTTAACTCTGTGCGATCGCAATCCTCATAGCCCCACTTATGGCTGCTTTGATCGTAACTTCTGGCACTACAAAATTATCGACTTTCCCAGCGGCATGGCCCAGGAATTTGTCTGGCCACTTGCCCTAGCTTACGAAACTAACATACAAAATAACCCCTATTACCACCAGCCAATGATTCGCGAGTGGGTAGAAGCCGGCATCCTCTATGCCGCCAAAAGCGCCCACAAAGATGGCTCGTGCGACGATTATTTTCCCTACGAACGCGCCGGCGGAGCGGCAGCATTTTCCCTATTAGCTTGTATTGAAAGTTACCGGCTACTCGGACTAGATAACTTCGAGATGTTAAAATTTTTTGAAAACCGGGCTGACTGGCTTGCCAATTACCACGAAAGCGGTCAGCTTACTAATCACCAAGCCCTAATTGTGCTGTGTTTGGAACTGCTATCGGGACTGCTAAAAACCTCGAAGTGGAAACGAGCTAAAGCCATTCGCCTGGAGCGAATATTCAACTGGCAAAGTTCCGAGGGATGGTTTCAAGAATATGAAGGATGTGATCCGGGCTACCATACCCTGACTATTTCTTGTTTAGCTAGACTATATCAAATAAGGCCCGATCCGAGATTAAAAGAAGTTCTGACAGCAGCGGTGGAATTTGCAGCGCATTTTATCTATCCTGACGGTTCCTATGGTGGCGAAATCGGCAGTCGCAACACTTATAATTTCTTTCCCCACGGGTTTGAAATTGTTGGGCGCTGGTTGCCTGCTGCATTGCGGATAAATGACCAATTTTTGGCTGGAATGGCCAATGGTTTGGCTCCTTGCTATTCAGATGATCACATTATAGGACACCACACTTGGAATTATTTATTAGCTTGGCGGGATTTTGTGCCGGAGCGCCCGACTCCTTTACCCCGCCCGATTGGGCAGATTTGGCTACAGGAAGCGCAAATTCTTATCGAGCGCCGCTCGCACTCTGAGGGGCTGGGAAGCCCGCATACCACGGAATTGTATCTTGCCCTCAATAAGGGTGGAGTTTTCAAAATCTTTCGCGATCGCCAGTTAATCGCCTCCGACACCAATTTTTCCCTGCTCGTCCGCGATGGTAAAAAAATCAAAAATGCTGTCGCTCACTTAATCGGCTCCTATCAAATTCAAATCAAAGAAAATGAAATTATCATCCTCGGAAAAATGGGCTGGTCAAAACAACAACAAATGACTACCACCAAATTAATTCTCCTCCGCCTCGTCATGCTTTTTGGCGGGCGATTCTTCCCAAATCTAATCCGAAAGTTACTGCAAAAAATATTAATTATCGGCAAACAAGATGCTCCCTTCCGCTTCATGCGCAAGCTGACATGGGATAATGGGCGCTGGCTCGTCACCGATGAATTAAAAGCAGAATCGTGGGAAAATGTTATCAGCGTTGGTATCGGCTGCGATCAAACTTCTATTTATGTCGTCATGAGCCGCACTTTCCAAATTCATCAATTGCAGCCCTGGCTAGATTTAACAAGCGAATTGCCAAAACTTACTCCTGAGCAACCGCTGCGAGTGGAGCGTTCGCTTTAATCCGAGACAATATTAAAAAACCTATATTGTAAAATTATAAAATTAAAACTAAAAAAGGTATAGTAGGGGGAGCGAGCCGGCAATAAAACCAATCACCCCCTAACAGATGAAACGACTAATTTCTCTAACTATTAGCCTACTAATTTTAGCAATTATCTACTCAAAAATAAATTTCTCCGGGCTAATTCACATCTTCCAGAATTGCAGTGCTTTCTGGATGAGCGTCAGTCTGGGCATGGTGGTGCCGCTTACGGCTTTAACCGCGTGGCGACTACAGCAACTTGCCCCCGCAGGCACACGCTTAGGATTCGCAGAAGCAAATCGTCTTATTTTAGTCGCCAGCACGCTAAATATGGTGCTGCCCTCGAAAATGGGAGACATTGCCAAAGCCTATTTTATGCGCAATTCCCTCCGAAACAGTTTCCCTTCACGCTACTTAAACAGCTCTTTATCCCTATCACTGGTAATTTTTGAAAAAGCCTGCGACATGCTGTCGCTGTTGCTTTGGTGCGCCTTCGGATTGTTACTTTATCCCCAAAAAGATTGGTTATTTTGGATAATGACTATCAGCGTTGCTGGCGGATTGATAGCAGGTGTGCTGTTATTGAGTTATCGCCGCTTCGCCCAGCTATTTTTCGTCTCTGTCAGCCGATTCGCTCCCAAAAAATTAAAACTAAAACTTGACAAATTGCACTTTTCATGGAATGAGATGCACGATTATTTTTGGAGCGATAAAACCCAACTTGCCAAAATAACAGCCACTTCTATCTTTATCTGGTTTTGCCACCTGCTGCAAATTTGGTTTTTCATCCTGGCACTAAAAGCTCAGACACCTTTTCTGGCAAATCTCGCCCTTTCGCCACTGGCAATTCTCGCCGGGTTGCTGCCGCTCACTTTTGCAGGGGTTGGCACGCGCGACGCAGCTCTGATATTGTTTTATCAACCTTATTTCGATGCACCAACGGCTGCGGCGTTGGGGTTGCTGTGTACGAGTCGTTATTTGATACCTGCGCTTGCCGGTTTACCTTTTCTGGGAAAATATCTCCTTAGTATCCGCGATTTGCGCTAAACCCCTTTATGTCTATCACCCGTCTGCATAAATTTCTCACCGCTACCACTACCAAAACATCAAGCTCCCCGACTATTTTTTGGTTTAGTTTAAGTCTGACATTTGCGGCGATTTACGGTTTAATGGGGCTACAGCAAGCTTTCAGCGCCGAATATGTCGTGCAAGACGACGCGCGACAGCATACATTTTGGATGCAGCGGTTTGTCGATGGCGACTTATTTCCTGGCGATTTAATCGCTAATTACTTTCAAACTGTTGCCCCAACGGGATATACTTTTCTCTATCAACTGATGGCAGCCCTCGGCATTAACCCCTTACTATTAAGCAAATTGTTGCCACCGGTGCTGGGATTAATTGTCACGGGTTACAGTTTCGGCATTTCTATGCTGCTCTTGCCAGTGCCGCTAGCAGGATTTCTCAGTACTCTGCTATTGAATCATTATCTGTGGATGCGGGATGATTTGATATCGGGAACGCCGGTTGCATTTGTGTATCCGTTATTTACGGCATTTTTATATTATTTTTTACAGCGATATTTACTCGGTAGTTGTGTAGCGATCGCTCTTTTAGGGCTATTTTATCCCCAGTGCGTATTTATCTGTGCTGGTATCTTAATCTTACAATTAGTGCAGTGGAAAAACGGTTGTCTCCGTTTTTCTCCAGAGAGACGCGACTATCAGTTTTGCGCCTTCTGTCTGGGAACTGCTCTAGCGGTGATATTGCTATATGCTTTAAAATCTCATGGATATGGCCCAGTGATTACCGCCGCCGAAGCTAAAACCTGGCCAGAATTTTGGTCTAAAGGAAAAAGTAAGTTTTTTTTCGACGATCCCTGGCATTTTTGGATTACCGCTCAGCGCAGTGGCATTTTGCCCCGTTTCGGAACTATTGTACCGCTCGTAGCGAGTTTTTTATTACCACTATTGTTATTTTATCCTGCTCCTTTTCCTTTACTAAAGAAACTCTCTAAAAATATCGCCATTTTAGTACAGATTACTCTGGCATCACTGGCGATGTTTTTTATTTCCCACGCGCTGCTTTTTAAACTACATTTGCCCAGTCGCTACACCGAGCACAGTCTGCGAGTGGTGACGGCTTTAGGGGCTGGCATAGCAATAACTGCTATAATCGACGCAGTTTTAAACTGGGCAGATGACAAACAATTTAAATCAAATTGGCGTCACCTGTTGGCGTTGGTTACTACCTGCGTATTATTGGTTGCACTGGGGCTTTATCCTAATTTTATAAAAGGTTTTCCCAAAACGAATTATATCGTCGGCGAGGTGCCGTTGATTTATAAGTTTTTCAGTCAGCAACCTAAAGATATTCTCATCGCTTCCTTGGCAAAAGAGGCAAATAATCTGCCGATATTTTCTAAACGTTCGATTTTGGTGGGTTCGGAAGGATACCCTGTGCCTTATCATAAAGGATACTATGCTAAAATTCGCGCTCGCGCTGTCGCTCTAATCGAGGCGCATTATAGTGCCGATATGGAGGAGTTACGCCGTTTTATCAACAAGTATAAAATAGATTTTTGGCTGGTGGAAAAAGGAGCTTTTACTTCGGCGTATTTGCAACGCGAGCGCTGGATTATGCAGTATCAAGCTGCTGCTAAAAAGGCAATTTCTCTCCTGGAAGAGGGAACGGTGCCTGCTTTAGCCCGCCTGATGAATCAGTGTTCGGTATTGGAAGTGAAAGATTTAATTGTTTTGCCCTCGCAATGTATTTTAGCAAAATCAGTTGAGGGGAAGGGAGGTTAAGCTGCAAATTTTAAATATTTTTTCAAAAAAAATTATGAAATCAGAAAAAAAACTCAATATTGCGATCGCTCTCATTTTACTCTTGAGCTTTTCCCTTAATCTTTACGGGATTAGTTGGGGGCTCCCAAGTTTTAATGGCTGGGCTGCGGATGAGTTAATACCCGCTAGAGTGTTAGAGGGAATATCACAAGGTTTTTCTAACGGATGGCATTACAAGTATCCTCCCTTTCACTACTATCTATTAACGATATTATATTCTCCTATTTTACTACTTGCTCGTTTAAATATACTTGAAATATCCAGTTTACAAACGTATACTATTCTATTTTACATAGGTAGATTTCTCAGTGTCATCCAGGGAACTGCGATCGTTTTTTTTGTCTATTTATGCGGGCGAGAAATATATGAAAAACGCGCTGCCCTATTGGCTGCTCTTATAACTGTTTTAATATGTCCTTTTATTTACTATGCCAAAACTATTAACTTAGATGTTCCCTATCTATTCTGGTTTGTACTTTCACTGCTATTTTACATTAAATTGTTAAAATCTCACAAAATTCAATATTATTTATTGTTTTCCGCTACGGCGGCTGTGGCGGTGGCAACAAAAGATCAAGCCTACGGTTTCTATGTGAGCACGCCTTTCTTTATTATCTGGCAGCATCATCGCTATCTTAAACAGAAGAATCCGGCGATTACTCTCAAAGAATCTCTGACGGATAAAAAAATTATTGGTGCGCTCGCAATTGGGTTATTTGTATTCCTGATTTTACACAATATCGTATTCAACTTCGATGGTTTTTTTGCTCACATCAGATTAATTACGTCAGGAAGCGGAAAAATTCGCCCTAGATACGAAAAAAATATTTTCGGGCATCTCAATATGTTATGGCAAAGTTTCAGACACATCAGATTTTCGTTTGGATGGCCAATTTATATAATTTGTCTAATAGGAATATTGCATGCTTTTACTAGGCGTAACAGAAATTATATATTGTTAAGTCTGTTAGTGCCGATTGTTTCTTACTACATTTTCTATATTACAATAATTTTGTTCAATGATGTACGTTATTTGCTACCGATTTGTATAATTTTTACTTTTTTTGGTGGGCTGGCTATCGATGTTTTTTTAAAAACTTCTAAAAAACTATTTGGCTTCCGAGTTGCCGCAGTAGGGGCGATTTTTGTTTATACATTTGCTTATACCTTTTCCGTAAATATTTGGATGGTGAATGATTCTCGATATTATGTAGAAAAATGGATGAGCGAAAATATTGATAAAAGCGCTAAAATTTTGACAATTGGTTTGATAAAGTATTTACCCAGATTAGATGGTTTTAATTTTGAAAATACTGAGAACCCGTCTTTAGAAGAATTGACGCGAATACAACCAGACTATATTATTATAAGCAGCGGCTACGATCGCAGACGTTTTGAAAAAAACACGCCGGAATCGGAATTTTTCTCGAAATTGGAAGCAGGAGCAGTTGGATATAAACAAGTGCTGCAATATCGTTTCCAGCCAAAAGTTGAGCTATTGCCTTATGAAGAATTGAGTGCTCGCCAGGGCAGATACATGCGAATATATTCAAATTTTGATAAAATTAACCCAGTTATAACGATTTACAAAAAACAATGATGCGCGGCATGTTGAGGCATGTTGAAAATATTTTTACTATTTGCTGCTGCGCTTGTCGATCATATCTGCGAGGAGGGCAAACATTCCTATCTGAGTAGAAGTTACCAAGAGTATTAGAGTTCTCTCAGTCAAGTTTTCTCGGATAAAAATATCTTGAAATAAGGTTATCAAAAATCCGGCAAAGAAAATGCCCGCTACTGGTAAAAAGACTCTAAGAGGTGCGAAATAAACTCCTGTGCGCAAAATTATCTGAATGAAACGCAAAGTATCGCGGATGGGTTTAATTTTGCTTTTGCCGACGCGAGCGCGATAGTCAATTGGTTCGTAATGTACTACGTAATTATTTGTCAGCATGGCGATAGTAATAGTGGTGGTAAAACTAAATGTGTCGGGCAGTATATTTATAAATTGATAGGCGATATCCTTGCGAAACACGCGCAGCCCACTGTTTAAATCGGGAATGCGGCACCTAGTAACCCACTGGGCGAATTGTATGAGAAACCATTTAGGAATTTTGCGGAAGTTTGAATAGCAAACATTAGCACCAATTCTAGCACCAACTACCATGTCTGCTTCGGAAGCGATCGCTACTAATTGAGGAATGCGTTCGTTTGGATAAGTTCCATCGGCATCGGTAATAACAATTAAAGGGTATTTTGCGTGTCTAATTCCGGTTTTCAGTGCAGCACCGTATCCCCGATTGCTATTATGAACAAAAAGGCGAATATCGCGGCGCGATCGCAATATTTCTCCGCTTCTATCCGTCGAGCCATCGTTAACTACAATGATTTCATATTTGCAGCCAGCTGATTTGAGAATTTCTTGTAGGCGATCCAGGGTATCTGCAACACTTGCCTCTTCATTGTATACGGGTACGACAACTGAAAAAGCTGTATTAATTGTCTCTGCATTTCCGTACTCTGGTGAGAAGTGTTCACATAATTTGTTACTTTTTAGCACGCTTGACTTTTCCCTCTCTTTTTTCTCGCCACTATAGCCTACCTATTTGCAACCTATATCTTACTACCTTTTTATATTATTATCAGTTGTGTTTCTCTATTTTGATAAAAATTAACCGAAAAATCTCTAGTTATACCATGCTCAGCAAGCGCCTGCACAATTTTTTTACTACCTTAGTTGACAACTCTTGGCATTCGGGAGTATTCTGGTTTATTTTTAGCCTTACCTTTGCAGCAATTTACGGATTTTTGGCGCTCAAACAAGCATTCAGTAGCCCCTATGTCGTGCAGGATGACGCTCGACAGCACGTTTTTTGGATGCAGCGGTTTGTGGATTCCGGGCTGTTTCCCAATGACTGGATTGCGAATTACATGCAATCAAACGCGCCGTCGGGATATGCGACACTTTATAGGCTAGCGGCAGCCGCAGGCATTAATCCGATGCTGTTTAATAAAATTTTGCCGCCGCTATTGGGGGTTGCTGCCACGATTTATTGCTTTAGCGTTTGCACGCAACTGCTACCTCTGCCAATTACTGGTTTTATAGGCTCGCTGCTGTTGAATCAATCTCTCTGGCTGAAAGACGATTTAATTTCTGCGACTCCCCGCTCTTTTTTCTATCCATTATTTCTGGCTTTTTTCTATTATTTACTGCGACGATATCGGCTGCTATGTTTGAGCGCGCTCGCTCTGATGGGGCTATTTTATCCTCCAGGCATTCTTATCTGTGCTGGATTGCTCATCCTAAATTTTGTTGGCTGGAAAAATTGGCGTCTGTGTCTGTACGCACGCAAATATGATTATTTATTTTATGCTGCTGGTTTAGCAATTTCCTTGGCTTTTCTCTTACCTCAAGCATTAACCCCCTCAGAATTTGGTCCAGTTGTCAGTGTTGCTGACGCCAAAAAAATGCCAGAATTTTTACCAGGAGGAAGAGTGAGTTTTTTTCTGGAAAATTTCTGGAGTTTTTGGTTAAATGCCGAGCGCAGCGGGCTATTACCGTGGCCCCTTTCCTCTCTGCCACCGTTATTTGCGACTGGGCTGTTGCTGCCGCTACTGTTGCGGTTTTCCTACCGCTTTCCCTTAGCAAAACAAGTGAATTCAAATATCAAATTCCTTTCTCAAATTGTGCTGGTATCTGTAGGCTTATTTTTAGCGGCTCATGCTCTGCTATTTAAACTTTATTTACCTAGTCGTTACACGGCACACAGCCTGCGGGTAGTGCTGGCAATTGCTAGTGCGCTCGCCCTTACTATATTATTGGATGCTGCATTTTATTATTTGCGATCGCGGCGCATTTGCCTATTTTTTCCGTTTGCCTGTATACTCCTTTCTTGTTTGATTCTCTATCCCAACTTTTTGAAAAATTTTCCCAAAACCAATTATAAAGTAGGTGCAGTGCCTCAACTGTATGAATTTTTACAAAAACAACCGAAAGATAGTTTAATCGCCTCCCTTTCACCGGAAGCAAACAACATCCCTAGCTTTGCTCAGCGAGCAATTTTAGTAGGCAAAGAATACGCCCTGCCCTACCACGTCGGCTACTATCAAGAAATTCGTCAGCGAGCACTCGCTTTAATCCGCGCTCAGTATAGCCCCGATTTAGCAGCAGCTAAACAACTTATTAAAAAATACGGCATCGATTTCTGGCTAGTGGAGCGAGCCGCCTTTATAACTAAGTATCTTGACAATAACTGGCTAAGACAGTATCAGCCCGCAACGGCAGAGGCTCTGGCAAATTTGCAGCAGGGTAAACTTCCCGCCTTGGCAAAAGTGCTTTCTTCGTGTAAAGTACTCGAAACTGAAAATTTAGTACTGTTGAAAGCATCGTGTATACTAAACCATTAAGCTGAAGGCAATACGATATATACAACTTGCATTATCGAAACCGCATACCCTTACCGGCTCTTTCTATATTTACAGATAACCCCTTGAAATTTTATTTCCATGCCTAGCGCACTCCTCCACAAATTTTTAACAACCCCCGCAAGCAAAACTCCCAAATCTATAAAAATTTTTTGGTTTAGTTTGAGCATGACATTTGCTGCCCTGTATAGCCTGCTAGCATTGCGGCAAGCTTTGAGCAGCGAATATGTTGTGCAAGATGATGCGCGGCAGCATGTTTTTTGGATGCAAAGATTTTTAGAACCAGATTTGTTTCCTAATGATTTAATCGCCGATTATTTTGAGTCAGTGGCTCCAGCAGGATATGTGGCTGTTTATGCCCTAATGGCGACTGTTGGTATTACTCCGTTACTGCTTAGTAAACTTTTACCGCTGGTGCTGGATTTGGTAGCAACAGTTTACTGTTTCGGTGTTTCCATGCAGTTATTTCCAGTGCCGTTTGCCGGGTTTCTCGCTACCTTGCTGCTAAATCAAAGTCTCTGGATGCAGGATGGGTTAATTTCTGCTACGCCAAAAGCATTTGTCTATCCTTTATTTATGGCATTTTTGTATTATTTTTTGAAGCGAGCGCTCCTTGCTGTTGGTATATGTATCCTGCTTTTAGGATTATTTTACCCCCAGTGCGTCTTGATTGCTGCCGCTCTGACAATCCTGCAACTGGTAGAATGGAAAAAATGGCATTTCCGTCTTTCTCAAAATCGCCACGATTATCTCTTGTGTGCTGCAAGTTTGTGTGTCACTTTCTTCATTCTGTTGCCCTATGCCTTGAGTACGTCTGAATTTGAACCCACTATTACAGTTGCCGAAGCCAAAACCATGCCTGAATTTTTGCCGGGAGGAAGAAGTAGCTTTTTTGTCAAAGATCCCTGGCAATTTTGGCTGCACGGGCGCAGCGGCATCGGGCTTTCTTCATCTCTGACACCCGCATTTATGGCGGCTGGTTTTTTATTGCCAGTATTACTGCGCTATCCTTCCCGCTTTCCTTTATCTAATGTAATAAGCGAGCGCATTGCCATATTACCTCAGCTATTAATAGCTTCTTTGGCAATGTTTTTTGCCGCTCACGCCCTCCTGTTTAAACTGCATTTGCCCAGCCGCTACACCCAGCATAGTTTTAGAATCGTTATTGCCCTCTCTGCTGCGCTCGCTCTGACACTAATTTTAGAAGCTTTACTCTCTCTTTTTTCAGGAAAAGAAAAAACCTGGTTTGGGTTGTTTTTACTGTTTCCATGTTCATTTATCCTGATTACTTATCCCAATTTTACAATGAAAAAATTTCCCTGGACATATTACGTTTCTGGTGAAGAACCAGCCCTTTATAAATTTTTTAAAGCACAACCCAAAGACATTATTATTGCTTCCCTTACAGAAGAGGCAAATAATCTGCCAACTTTTGCCCATCGCTCGATTTTGGTGGGGCGAGAATATGCCGTACCATACCACATGGGCTATTATAAAAAATTCCGCGAGCGAGTTTTTGAATTACTCCTAGCTCAGTATAGTACAAATATATCCGACGTGCAAAAGTTCGCGCAAAAGTACGGCGTAGATTTCTGGCTGCTGGAAAAAGGTGCTTTTACTCCTGATTATATTGCAAAAAATCGCTGGCTGAGCCAATATCAGCCCGCAGCAGCTTCAGCGATCGCTAACTTATATCGCGGCATTCTTCCTGCTTTAGCAGACGTCTCACAAAAATGTTCTGTTTTTGAAACTGGCAATTTTTTTGTGCTAACAACAGATTGTATTCTAAAAAATAACAGGTGAAATCTCAGTGATGAAGTCTCAAAGATTGCAGACAATTGGGGTGCTAATACTAATTATAATTCTCGTTACATTGGGAATTTTTTTTCGCTTAAACAATCTGGAAAAAAAAATTTACTGGATTGATGAAGTCCATACCTCACTCCGCATTTCTGGATATCGAAAAGCAGATTTTGCCGAACTGGTTCCATCAAATCGCGTTATCGGCATCAAAGAATTGCACAAATTTCAGCAACTCTCCCCTGAAAAAACCTGGAGCGATACAATTTTTGCCCTCGCAGGCAACGCTGAACATGCACCGCTCTATTATATCTTAGCGCGATTGGCAATGCAGTGGTTTGACAGCTCTATAGAAGTGACGCGAGGTTTGGCGGCTGTTCTCAGTTTACTCGTGTTTCCTGGTATTTATTGGCTATGTTTAGAACTATTTGGATTGCCACTCGTAGGAGGAATTGCAATGGCACTGGTTGCCATTTCTCCGTTTCACGTTCTTTACGCTCAGGAAGCTCGACAATACAGTTTGTGGACAGCGACGATCCTATTTTCGAGTGCAGCACTACAGCGGGCTATTCGCCTACAAACCACGTCGGCATGGTTTGTTTATGCGGTAACAGTAGCCGTCAGTTTGTATTCTCACTTGATTTCAGGTTTGGTTTGTCTCGGACACGGCATTTATGTTTTGGTTTATCAACTATTCTGCCGGGATAAAGATGAAAATTATTCAGTCTTTTCTGGTTACTTTTTAGCAACTGTTTTGGGATTTATAACTTTAATTCCCTGGATGCTTTTATATATAGCTAGCGGCAGCAGTATCGGCAATTGGGTGGCTAGAGAAATTCCTTTTTTTACATTATTCAAAAGATGGTTGCTGAATCTAAGTGCAATTTTCTTTGATATGCAAGTCATATATAATGAGCGTTTGTTTGATGTGGAGGCTGGTCAAGATGGCAATATCTTCGCAACGGTAAATTTTTTGATATATTTGATAGTGCCGATTTTAATTTTGGTGGGCTATGCGGTTTATTTCGTCTGCCGGCAGACAACTGGGCGCATTTGGTTATCGCTAATCACATTAATTGTGGTACCGGCGATGGCGATGGTTTTGCCCGATATCATTTCTGGGGGTCAGCGCTCAGGAATTGCCCGATATCTCATTCCCTCATATTTGGGAATTCAGATAGCTGTTGCTTATTTATTGGCTGTAAAAATAACTGGGCAGCGGCTAGTTTGGCGGGTGGTGGCGATCGCAATTTTCACGGCGGGCATTATCTCCTGTATCGTCAGCGGGCAAGCCGAAACTTGGTGGAACAAGTACAGTTGCTATTACAATATTCGTGTTGCTAAAATTATTAACCAAACTCCACGCCCGCTCGTCATCAGTAGTAGTGAGCGAGTCAGTCGTTTAGTCTCTCTGAGTTATAAACTCAATCCACACACGAATTTATTGTTAGTCGAAAACGGAAATTTACCTAAAATTTCGGAAAAATTTAGCGACGTTTTTTTATTTCGTCCGTCCGGAAAGCTGTTAGAAAAAATTAAGCGAGATGATATATATAAAATTCAGCCAGTTTACACTATCGGTAGTCTTTGGAAGCTAAAAATAAAAAATAGCCCCCTGGTTTCACCCAAGAGCTAATTTCACTCAACTCTACCGTAACGGGCACTTTTTTGTTGCGTCAGCCACGCCCACATCTGATCGCCTTTGCAAAAATGCCACCACTCATTTTGATGTTGAGCAAATCCGGCTGAAAGCATTACATTTCGCAATAATTGTCGGGAGCGGTGATACTGCAACTCCACAGGAGCGCTGCTGTTGGCAAAATAATCAGGATAGGAGCGGGGCGAGATTTCGTCAATTGGTGAACCCATGTCTAGCGGCTGCCCTGTAGCATCTACCAGTGTCACGTCTACAGCCGCACCAGTGCTATGGGGTGGCGGCGTGGCAGGATCAAGGCTAGGTGGTGCCCAAAATTGATAGACTTGCTCTAAGATAGATTGCCGCTGCACTTCTATTAAATTATTGGGATTGAAACCAAGCGATCGCGCTAGTTCTTTAAAACTATAATCCACCATAAACTGCTGCACCGCAACCGGTCGATAGGCATCGAAAATCTGGATGCGTATGCCTGGGGATAAATTCTGTAGCTCTTTTTGGGCTTGAATCAAGCTGTCGAGTACACCTTGGCGAAGGTAGAATGGCGATTTGTCTCCATAGGGAGCGCCTAGTTTTTGGTAAGGATGGGGAGAAACTAGCGCAAATAGCTGCGGCGGTATGGGCACGAGTGGCTCAAAGCATTCTTGAATAGGGATTTGTTGATAAGGTTTCATGGGGCTTACGACTGGAGCGAGGGTTGGCACTTGCAAATGCGAAGATAAATTTAGCTAAAATCCTTTATACTGGTAGGTGGATAGGCTGATTTATTGTCATTAAGATTCCCGCTATGCCTACTTACGATTATTTCTGTCCGAGTAACAATCGGAAAATCGAAGTCATGCACAGCATTAACCAGGAAGTTAAAACCTGGGGGGAATTGTGTGCCCTAGCAAAATGCGATCCGGGGGATACGCCAAAAGATGCGCCAGTGCACCGTCTTTTTAGCGCTCCAAGCCTGATGGTGCCGACATCAGACAGCGATTATAGGAACTTGGGCTTTACTAAGCTCGTAAAACGGGATAAAGGTGTTTATGAAAATGTGACGGCAAGAGACGGTGAAAGTCGTATTGTCGATCGCGAAGGAAAACCTATAAAAACTTAAACTATGCAATCAGTTGCGTGAATTGGGGCACGGAAGTTATTAGGCAGGCGAGCGCTTTCACTGCGCTCGCCTAATTTGTATTAAACTCAAACCACTATCAGTATCAGAATCATCATTGTGCCTACGAAGGCGAAAGTCCCCAATAAAATCCCCATTCCTTGCAAAAATTTTTTCACAGTGCCCTGCCTTTTCTTAAATTTATACTCAGCGGGGCTGCTTTCCAGGTTCCCCTTTTCATTTAATTAATTAATGAATAGGGAAATATGCCAGTTTGTCGCTAGTGGCACTTCAAGTGTCACTTTTTGTTCCGACTACCCCTGTACTACATTATACCCTTTGTGGGTATTACCCCTCTACCATAAAAAATTTTTTACTTTTTATCTTTACTTAAAACACCTCTCATCTGGGTAGATTACAAAGAATGCCAATAAATAATGTTGACGCTTTATAAAGAGCTTAATAGCTTTAAATCTGTAGTCACGGTACTATTGAGGATGGTATAGGGCTTTTCTCCCCACTCGAAACTGCCCTGAGACTGCTGCTCCATAAATTTACTGAGATGATGGGCTAACCTCTGCTTGACGCCAAAGGAGCTAACAAAATATGCAATTATTTTTTAATAACAAAATATTTTTTGCATGCCTATAACCGAGAATATACTGAGTTAGCCAATTTACAATAAAAAACGTACAATGCCTATTAGCAAGTTTATTATAAAATCCATTATTTTTAATAAAAAAACCAGGAAAAGCCGGGGTTTTATTTTTAATAGCGACGATGTCCACGAAAGGAGGGGAAAATTTTTCCTGGTACCTTGGTACCTATACGTATTTTTCCGAAACCGCTATGTTCCCAAATTGGAAAAAAGTTTACAGAAACTTTACCAAAAAAGACTTGCCAGAGGTAGACAACTTTACAAAAGCTCAGATAAGGTTGAATTGTGAGTCGGACAGGCGTTGTCTATCGTCTGCCGCCCCAAATACCTGAAAGACTTGAAAATAGGGACTTTTACCATGAAACGTCAAACTATCAACACACTGTTCGCCTCTGCTGCTACTCTCTGCCTGATAGCAGCAACGAGTCAAGAAGCCAAGGCATTTGGAATTGGTAAATGGACTTACGCCCGTGATTCATTTACAGATAGTACAGCATTTGCATCCTCCGATAAAAAAAGCCCCCTGTACTATACAACAGCTGTAGGCGGAACTGCCTTTGAAATCTACGGTATCGCCTTCTCGCAAGTCGGCAACACTGTTTTCATCGCTATCAATGCCAATATGGGCAGGGATGGATGGACGACAACAGATGATCGCGTTCCCAAAAATACCGTCGGTGCAAACAAAGGCATCCGCAATGTCGGCTGGGGCGATTTGATCTTCAATTTCTCCGGTAAACCCACATTTGCTGAGGCGAATCCAAATCAATTGTTTGGCGTACGCTTCGCATATGGTAGCGATTCTAAGCTGACTGCTGACGGTCTTTATAAGAATATTACTACTACCAGTGTAACCAACATAAATAGCGGCTGGAGCAACTTCAATTCATATAATAATTATGTATCAACCCATCTCGGCACGCAAAAACTGACGGGTGGCAATAAAAATACCCCATCTCTGGGGCACTTAGCAGCCAACAGCCCCTACTTCGATCAAACAAAGGCAGCTCCCACGAGTATTGCCTCCGGAGTTAAAGTAGCAAATGATAATTTCACACTACTGGATGAAGCAGCTTTAATCGCTCGCGGTTTGAATTTCGCTGAAGGGCTGAAAGCAGGCTCGACTCCCCTTGGTTCTCATACCTTCGGTTTTAGCTTTACTAGAACTGAGGAAATGAAGGGGAACTTTATTGCTCACTTGTTTGCTGAGTGCGCAAACGACGGGGTTGCGCTTGAAGGAGAAATGGTGCCTGAACCTACGACGATCCTGGGAACAACTCTCGCTGGCTTTGGTTTGCTCGGTGCTAAATTGCGCAAGCGCCGCCAAGCAGCATCATAGTTAATATTTATAGTTATTATTTTTTGATTGTGATTTCAGTGGTGTATTTACTGCAGGGCGATCGCTTCTCATCTTTACATTAGGTAAAGGGGCGAGCGCTCTTGCTTGTCTTTAAGTTTTTTACAAAATACCTTTCTTTTTATGCTTTCTTTTTATGAGGGGAAGCGAGTTTTAATTTTCTCTCGCACCCAACCTCGAAATGATTTCAGTAAAACCGTTTCTGCAGTCGTTTTGCTTTCCTCGATAAATCTAGCTATTTCATTTACCGAGATAAAAGGAAAGGCAAGGCTGAATTCGCATTCATTGTATTGCCCCTCTACGAGCTGATAGAATTTTAAAACTCTTCCATTATATCGCCAGAGTTCGGGAACGCCAAGCGCTGCGTAAATTTCCAATTTGTTGACAGAACTACTGGTAATATCTACTTCAATTGCCAAATCCGGCGGGGGGTCATTTTTTAGAGCGATTTTGCTTTTGCCTCTGACTTTCGGTTCGTTTTGGATATAATAGCAATTATCGGGTTCGATTCCCACTGCGACATCTTGGCACTTGAGAGTAAGTGAGCCAGCACTTTTTAGTTCGATTCCCAGTTCTTCTACTAGAGTAAAGATAAAGCGATCTAACTGAATTTTGGCATTCTCATGTTCAAAAAAAGGAGTCATAATTTCTAGAGTGCCGTGGTGGTAAACAAATCGAAAGCCTCTGCGATCGCCGGTTTCTCTGAGCAGTGCTTCAAAAGTTTCCCAGCTTATATTTTCCAGCACCATTCGCTGTTCTGCAGTAGAGATGGCCACCATATCCAAAAATCTTATTTTTTTATCTATTTCAAATAAAAGAAACCCGAATAAACGGGTTTCAACAGTCGTGCCAAAGTGAACTCGAAACAGCCTTATGCAAAAATACCGCCAAAAAAAGCGAGCGCCTCTTTCAAAGCAGCGACAAATATATCAATTTCCTCGCGGGTATTATAGAAATATAAACTTGCCCGTGCAGTAGACTGGACACCGAGAAAGCGGTGTAGCGGTTGCGTGCAGTGGTGACCAGCGCGAATTGCCACACCCGCCTGATCTAAAATTGTAGATAAGTCGTGGGGGTGAATATCTCCAGCAGTAAAAGCTACCAGTGCAGCCCTGCCACTGCCATCTGCTTTAGGTTGGGGACCATAAAGTTTAATTTCGGGAATTTTATTTAATTGCTCGAACAAATAGGCGGTAAGTTCGTGTTCATAAGCTTCGATATTATGCATTCCGATTTGAGTTAGGTAATCTACCGCTGCACCGAGAGCAATAGCTTCTGCGATCGCAGGCGTTCCCGCTTCAAACTTTGCCGGCACATCAGCATAAGTTGAATACTCTAGAAACACATCAGCAATCATCTCGCCGCCACCCAAAAATGGAGGCATCGAGCGCAGCAAATTCAACTTCCCATATAGAAACCCAATCCCAGTAGGAGCGCACATTTTATGCCCCGACGCCACTAGCCAATCACAATCGATCGCCTGCACATCAATTGCCATATGCGGTACACTTTGACAGGCATCGACGAGCACTTTTGCGCCATACTCATGCGCCAGTGCCGATATTTCCTGCACCGGATTAATACAGCCGAGGGTATTAGAAACGTGAACCACCGACACCAATTTAGTCTTATCCGAAAGCAGTGCCTTAAATTGTTCCATGTCAAACTCTTGTGTTTCAGTGAGTTCAACAAATTTCAGCACTGCCCCTGTTTTTTTAGCAACAATTTGCCACGGTACTAAATTGCTGTGATGTTCCATCACCGAGAGAATAATTTCATCTTTTGCTTGCAGGTTATTCAAACCCCAAGCGTAGGCAACCAAATTAATTGCCTCACTTGCATTGCGCGTGTAGACAATCTCTTGATGACTAGATGCATTAACAAACCGAGCAACTTTTTCTCGTGCCTGTTCGTATGCTTCCGTCGCCCTTGCACTTAGGGTGTGAACCCCGCGATGCACATTTGAGTTATATTCATTGTAATAATTTTGCAGTGTTTCTAATACCTTTACGGGTTTTTGCGACGTAGCCGCATTGTCAAAATAAACTAAACGGTGACCGTTGACTTCTTGCATTAAAATCGGAAAGTCAGAACGGACTTTAGCAGCAAGAGTTTTTTCTTGAGTGAGTGTCATTTTTTTGTTGTTATTATTCTTTTGTCCTTTATAATTTGGACTGGAGCACTTGTCATTGTCACTTGCAAATGACAGTAGACTTATGACAAAGGATGAAATGACTAATCAATTTGCCGACAAGCCACGCACCGAGACAGCATTTTTTGTAAAGATTTAACTGGAATTTGCTGAATGATTTCTGTAGCAAAAGCATCAATCAGTAAATTACAGCTCATTTCTCGGCTCAAGCCGCGACTTTGCAGGTAAAAAATTTCCTCTGCATCCAACTGGCTTACGGTTGCGCCGTGAGAGCATTTGACATTATCGGCGGTAATTTCTAACTGTGGTTTTGTATCGACTCTAGCTTTAGGCGAAAGCAACAAATTACGGCTCAGTTGCGCAGCATCTGTCATTTGTGCCGGTTTGGGAACTAAGATTTTGCCGTTAAATACTGCGCGAGCAGAGTCATTGACAATGCATTTGTGCAATTGGCGGCAAGTGCCGTAAGGGTGATTTAAAAAGATAGCGCTATGGGTATCGGCGAGTTGAGAGCCAGCGAGCGCGCTTAGCCCGTTGAGAGTAGTTGTCGTGCCCTCACCCGTCTGTAAAACTTCCCAATTGTGTCGCGACAGCACAGCCCCCAAACAGACTGCATAACCAGTATAGCGACTGTTACGAGCCTGAGCGATCGCAGTTTTGCCGATATGAAATGCCTCACTCGCTTCCCGTTGAACCCGAACGTGAACGATTTCGGCATTATCTTCCAGCCAAATTTCCGTCACCGCATTGGCAAAATAGGTACCGGAAGAACTCCCAGGGCACCCAAGAGATTCCAATGTACTGTAATACTCAATTAGCGTTGCGCTGCTGCCCGCTTCTGCCACAACCAGACAACGGGGCTGAGAAATCACCGACGCTTCTGCGGCTATTGACAGAAACAGCAAGTGAATTGGCGTTTCAATCTTAGTATTTTTCGGCAACCATACCACTGCCGCATCCGTCAATCCGGCAGTATTAACAGCTGCAAACACTTCATTATTACTAGGGTGTTTTGCCAAATATACCTCAAGGCGCTCGCGGTATTTTTCTGGTAATTGAGCTAAATTCCCCACCAAAGTGCCAGAAGGCAAACCCGTCACCGTGCTAAGATGCGGTGCATAAACCCCATTCACCAACACTACTCGGCAAGCCGCCTCTGGCAGCACCAAAGGAGCGAGTGCCAATTCTTGCACCTCTACCGGCAGTGGCGCTTGGAAACGAACCGCCATCAGCCCCGACAAATCCGTAAACCGCCATTCTTCATCCCGTTTCGTTGGCAGCGCCAACTCCCGCGCCCATATCGTTGCCCGCTCTCGTACCTGTTGTAGCAAAACAGCCGTTTTTCCATCTAAAGCAAACTCTGGCGGCACAACTTGTTCTCCTGCACGAGCCGCGCGCAGTAGCTCCTGCAAATACTCCACCTCTGGCTTCAATCCCACCGCCTTCATCGCGCCACCACCTCAACAGACTTATCTTCCAGCAGCCAATCGTAACCGCGAGCTTCCAACTCCAGAGCCAATTCCTTAGTACCGCTCTTAATAATCCGCCCCCCTTCCATCACATGCACAAAATCCGGCACAATATAATCCAACAAACGCTGATAGTGCGTAATCACCAACATCGCATTTTCAGCATTTGCCAACTGATTCACTCCATTTGCTACAATTTTTAGCGCATCAATATCCAACCCCGAATCCGTCTCATCCAAAATTGCCAACTTCGGCTCTAGCAGCGCCATCTGCAAAATTTCATTCCGCTTCTTTTCCCCGCCAGAAAACCCCTCATTAACACTGCGACTCAAAAAAGCCGGATTCATCTTGACAATTTCCAACTTTTCCTTTATTAACTCATCAAAATCAAACGCATCCAACTCCTCCAACCCCTTGTACTTGCGGTGCGAATTATACGCTACGCGCAAGAAATCCAAATTGCTCACCCCTGGAATTTCCAACGGATATTGAAACGCTAGAAACATACCTGCTTTCGCCCTTTCTTCCGGTTCCATTTCCAGCAGATTACGTCCTTGGAAAATCACCTCCCCCCCCGTCACCGTATAATCAGGATGCCCTGCTAACACCTTAGAAAACGTACTCTTTCCAGAGCCATTTGGCCCCATAATCGCGTGAATTTCTCCCGCTTTAATCTCCAGATTCAAGCCTTTTAAAATTTCATTTCCATCAACCTCCGCCCGCAAATCTCGAACGGATAAAATCACCTCAGCATTCTCTACAATCATCTTTCTACTTTTCCTCTTCCTTTGTTGCACAGCATCTTTGCAGTTTGTATTTTATTTGTGGGGATTTGGGGTGTGAGGATTATTTTTTCCCCAAATCTCCCACACTTTATCCTACCGTGCCTTCTAGTTTTAGACTCAACAATCGATCAGCTTCGACGGCAAATTCCATAGGCAACTTGTTAAAAACATCTTTGCAGAATCCGCTGATCATCATCGATACTGCGTCTTCTACGGAAATGCCCCGTTGTTGGAAATAGAAGAGTTGATCTTCTCCTATTTTGGAAGTGGAGGCTTCGTGTTCGACTTTGGCGGTATTGTTTTGTACCTGGATGTAGGGAAAGGTATTGGCTTGGGCATTGTCGCCAATTAGCATTGAGTCGCACTGGGAATAGTTGCGAGCTCCTTCTGCTTTTGGCCCTATTTTTACTAAACCACGATAGCTGTTTTGAGAGTATCCGGCTGAAATCCCTTTGGAAATTATGGTGCTGCGGGTGTTTTTCCCTATGTGTATCATTTTGGTGCCGGTGTCGGCTTGCTGTCGGTGATTCGTTAGGGCAACGGAGTAGAATTCGCCGACGGAATTGTCTCCGACTAGCACGCAGCTCGGATATTTCCAGGTTATGGCTGAGCCGGTTTCGACTTGTGTCCAAGATATTTTGGAATTGACCCCTTGGCAAAGACCACGTTTGGTGACGAAGTTGTAAATCCCGCCTTTGCCGTTTTCATCGCCAGCGTACCAGTTTTGTACTGTGGAGTATTTGATTTCGGCGTTGTCTAGGGCAATTAATTCGACTACGGCAGCGTGCAGTTGGTTGGTGTCGAACATGGGAGCCGTACAACCTTCTAAATATGTAACTGAGCTGCCTTCATCTGCTATTATTAGTGTTCTCTCGAACTGCCCCGATTCGCCGTTGTTGATGCGAAAATAGGTGGACAAGTCCATCGGGCATTTGACGCCTTTGGGAATGTATACGAAAGAACCATCGCTGAATACGGCTGAGTTGAGGGCGGCAAAGTAGTTGTCTCCCACTGGTACTACACTGCCAAGGTATTTTTGCACTAACTCTGGGTATTCTTTGATGGCTTCCGATATTGAGCAGAAGATTATGCCTTGTTTGGCTAGTTTTTCTCTAAAGGTGGTGGCAACCGATACGCTGTCGAATACTGCGTCTACGGCTACGTTGCTCAGACGCTTCTGTTCGGAAAGGGGTATGCCCAGTTTCTCGAAGGTTTCTAGCAATACGGGATCTACTTCTTCTATGCTGTTTAGCTTTTTCTTTGTTTTCGGCGCTGAGTAGTAAATTATATCCTGGTAATTAATTTTTGGATATTTTACGTGCGCCCAGGTGGGTTCTGTCATCTTTAACCACTGCCGATACGCACGCAGCCGAAACTCTAGCATGAATTCCGGCTCGTTTTTCTTGGCAGAGATTAGGCGGACTATATCTTCGTTTAGTCCGCGCGGAATTGTTTCCGATTCTATGTTGGTGACGAAGCCATATTTGTAGGGCTGATTGACTAATTTTTTTACTGAGGTACTCATGGCGCGTGTTCTCTTATTTTCTCTCTCTCTCTCTCTAAATATGTATGTATGTCGGCAGCGGGATCTTTCGTCAAATCTCAATTCTCTCAAAGAATTTTAAACTATGCATAAAATTGTGTAAACGTGATTATGCGCTTTTAATTGTGTATATTTTTGCTCATACTCGTGGAAGTAGGGGAGGCCTCTACAATTGTGTCTATAATAGGTTAAACAACAGACGTGTTGCTTAACTTGTTATTAGCATACTTTAGCAACACTCAAGTTGTCAAAGTAAATGTGAAATTTTTTTACCTTTTAGAGCTGCGAGTTCTGGAGTAAAAATGACGACTACTCAGGAAACTTCGACGAAACAAGACATCCTACAATATATCCTTAAGCAGGGACAAGCAACGGCGGTTGAACTATCGGAATCTTTGGATATTAGCCCGCAAGCGATTCGCCGCCACCTTAAAGATTTGGAAGAAGAAGGGCTGATCCAGCACCAATCTTTACAGACGGGGATGGGACGTCCACAGCACGTTTACCAGTTGACGGCACGAGGACGCGATCGCTTTCCCAGTCGCTATGGGGAATTTGCTGTCTCTCTGCTAGATACGTTAGCGGAAACAGTGGGTCACGAACAAGTGGGATCAATTCTGCGCAAGCAGTGGGAACGCAAGGCAATGGAATATCGCGCTCGCCTCGGCAAAGGTTCTTTGCAAGAAAGAGTTGCCCAATTAGTCAACCTCCGCCGCTCTGAAGGCTATATGGCAGAGTGGCACGCCCTAGAACCAGCGAGCGCTTCCGAAACCAAGCAGCAGCGTTTTATGGTTACGGAATACAACTGTGCTATTTCCAATGTTGCTGAATCCTTTCCCAGTGTCTGCAACCATGAACTAGAAATGTTCGCAGCCATTTTCGACGATTGTACGGTTGAACGCACGCAGTGGCTTATCAATGGCGAACACCGTTGCGGCTATTTAATTCAAAGTCGAGACTCTCAGTAAACAACCCTACACACTCCCTCGAACCTTTACCAAAACCTCCCCCGCTTCCTCCCACTAAACAATAACCTACTTATTAAACCGGATTTTATATGACAGAACCACAGCAATCATCAGTGCAGTTTCTCACCCCCGAAGAATCAGCAGAAGTTGATAAGGCGCTGCTATCTAACCACGAAAAATTTCTAGTGAGATTAACTATATCCTCCCTAAGGCTACTTAAACACATTGCCAAAGATACAGGAGTCTCAGTAGAAGACTTAACCGTGCCGCAAATAATTGCCTGGTTTGAAAAAGACGGAAAAATCAGACGAGAGCAGGGAGTTGACGCGGCCTTCTTAAAATGGTAAAATATTTTTAAAAACAGGCTTTGTAAAGAAATAATAAAAGCGAGGAAAGAAAGCGATCGCAGCAAGTGAATGAGAAGAAAAATGGGCGAATAAGAGAAAGTAAAATTTTTATAAAGATTGACGTTTTGAAAATTTAATGTTTCAATAGAGAAAGAACAGAATTACTAAGAAAAGAAAAAGGCAGCGCAGATAGATAAGGCAGGCAGCTAAAGAAAAGCGCCCGTAAGGGCCAAGTTGAGAGCAATCGGGGGAATAATAAAAATGAAAAGAATTATAACAGCTTTACTAGGGTTGAGCTGGGTAGCGATCGCCACTATCAGTGCCAGAGCCAACGAAGTAAACAATAATACACTTTCTCAAAATAATCCCAATCCAAATATCAACCAACCTACCGGCACGGCAGCAGATCTCAAACCAAACGAAAAAGAAATCCAGGCACAGTCAATGCAAAATTCTATCCAGCAAGCCAAAGATAAAATAGAACGCAAATCTTTGCGAACAAGAACCAACCGAGGATTAGAAAACGATCAGCCTGAGCTAGTAGCACCCATATGCGTCGAACCCTGCTTACCCAGCATCGGCTCTGAAAATCAGCCTGCCGACGGAGTAGGAGTACACTGGCCACTAAAATTCTGATATATTTTTATTTATTAGACTAAGAGATAATTCAAACAACCAGGTTTGTCAACATTTCAGTGTGCGCTAATGTAGGAATCAGAAACGATCTTATGATTTACCGTGCTGCTGTTTCGACGCTCTGCTGTATTCCTTGCCTTGGTTACTTGCCTGCCGATTGCTCTCACCGCCTGTGCCAATAGCCCCACAGGCAAGTCGCTAGAGCAGTCTTTGGCAGCAGATCCCAGACTCAAAAATAATCCCGTTCAATTTCTCCCCTCACCTACTCCCACCAACAGCTCTACTGAAACGGCGCAACTGCCCGATGATTTTCCAGCAGAAATTCCTCGCTATCCCAATGCCCAACTGCAAGAAGTAAAACCAATAACGGGAGATAACGGCGAAGAAGGAAAACTCACCCGCTGGATAAGTACCGATCCCATTAGTGCAGTGGAAAAATTTTACCGCCAGCAGTTGCAGGAAAACAATTGGCAACTCCAAAACCCGTCAGCAGGCGACACCTCCGGTATTCTTCTAGCACGTCGTGATAACTTGCAGGCAAAAGTTGAACTGGAATCGCCTAAAGCAGATGGGGCGACGACATTTGTCGTCAAATATTTGCGTGCGCAAACCTCAACGGCACAACCACAACCCATCTCTACCCCAACTCCAACAACACTCGCCCCAGAATCTTCCAACAGCTTTGCCGACTTAAATAAAACACCAGCAGAGTTGCGCCCCTATGTAGAAGACTTAGCAGCCTTACAAGTACTCACTGCCGTATCCGCCCCCACCAACAACAAAGAATCAACTACCACCAATCTATTCGAGCCTAACAAACCTGTCACTCGCCGGGAATACGCACGCTGGCTGCTAGCTGCTAACAATCGTATTCATGCCAACCAGCCCGCTCGTCAAATTCGCCCAGGCTTAGAAACAGCACAACCCGTTTTTCAAGATGTGCCAGTGAAAGATCCCGATTTCGCAGCAATTCAGGGATTGGCTGAGGCAGGCATCATTCCTAGCCCTCTTTCCGGAAAAGAGACAGAAGTGCTGTTTCGCCCCGATGCTCCTGTGACGCGAGAAGTGCTAGTGCAATGGAAAGTTCCTCTCGACACGCGGCGTGCTCTCCCCACTGCTTCCGTAGATGCGGTGCAACAAACGTGGGGATTTCAAGATGCCGCTAAAATCGATCCCGATGCCTTACGTGCTGTATTAGCCGATTTTCAAAATGGCGAGCGCAGTATGATTCGCCGAGTTTTTGGATATACTACCCTCTTCCAACCCAAAAAATCAGTAAGCCGCGCTGAGGCGGCAGCCGCTTTGTGGTATTTTGGCTCTCAAAGCGAAGGGCTTTCTGCTAAAGATGTACTATCAGTTAAAAATTAGAAAATATTTTTTTAATTAAATATCATGAGTACAAAAATATTGATGCTCTCCGTAAGGAGACAAAAAAAAATATTGATTTTGCTGCTGTGTACTGCATTAATTGTGCCCCTTGCTTGGATTCCAGTGCGTATATCCGTAACTCGCTTTCTCGTTCCTGAACCTCAAGCTATATTCGTACTGGGCGGAGACATTAAGCGGATGCGATTTGCTGCCGAATTCTGGCACTCTTTGCCTTCTAATCTAGAAATATGGATATCAGATGAGGATTCTAGTTTAAAAGATAATCAAAGAATTTTTAAAATGGCAGGGGTTCCTGAAAATAAAGTGCATTATGATCTTTGTCCTACAGATACTGTGACTAATTTTACTTGTATAGCAGATAAGTTTGCAGCCTGGAAAATATGGCATTTGTATTTAATAACATCGGAATATCATATGGCGCGATCGCGGGCGATCGCTACTTTAGTATTTGGTAGCCGTGGCATTATCGTTACACCAGTAACAGTGCCTTCCAAAGTAAACCCACCAGAATCGCTAAAGCGAATTGTACGAGACTGCTTTCGTTCTATAATTTGGATTATGACAGGACGCACGGGAGCAAGTTTTAACCCCCGCTTACAATCGAGAAATTAGGCAAAATATTAAGAAAATAAAAAATTCATGTATTTACCAAATTTCGAGCAATTGTTTGCTACAATAGAAGAGTTAGTGATGCACCACTCTCCAAGTGGTGTAGAAACAGAAATTGACAAACTGCTGTTGCGTCGATTTGCTGAATTAGGAGTAGAAGTTTGGCAAGATAGCGCGGGGAATGTAATTGCAAAAATAGCAGGGAGAGATTCCAGTAGAGCGATCGCTATCACCGGGCACAAAGACGAAATCGGCGCAATAGTGAAAACTATCCGCAGCGACGGGCGAGTAGAAGTTCGTAAATTAGGCGGCGCATTTCCCTGGGTTTACGGTGAAGGAGTAGTGGATTTACTCGGAGACAGGCAAACTATTACCGGTATCCTCAGTTTCGGTTCACGCCATGTTTCCCACGAATCGCCACAAAAACAGCAGCAGGAATCAGCACCCCTAACATGGGAAAATGCTTGGGTAGAAACGAAATGTACTGCCTCCGAATTAGAAGCAGCAGGAATTCGGGCAGGCACTCGCGTTGTAGTGGGCAAACACCGCAAAAAACCTCTAAGATTAAAAGATTATATTGGTAGTTATACGTTAGATAATAAAGCGTCAGTAGCAATTTTGCTGGTGTTGGCTGAGGTAGTGAAGCAACCGCCAGTAGATATTTATTTAGTAGCTTCGGCAAAAGAAGAGGTAGGAGCCATCGGTGCCCTGTATTTTACAATGCGGCAACCACTGGAAGCGCTCATAGCTTTAGAAATTTGTCCCCTAGCTCCGGAATATCCAATTAAGGATGGCTCTGAGCCGGTACTACTGTCTCAAGATGGGTATGGGATTTACGATGAGGGATTGAATGGGGAGTTGCGACGGGCGGCTGAAAAAGCAGGAGTATCAGTGCAACAAGCTGCGCTCGCTGGGTTTGGCAGCGATGCCTCCCTAGCTCTGAAATTTGGTCACGTTGCCCGTGCTGCGTGTTTAGGCTTTCCTACCCAAAATACTCACGGCTTCGAAATTGCTCACCTTGGTGCGCTCGCTAATTGTATTCGCATCCTCGAAGCCTACTGCCAGCAACTCGCAGACGCCCCGTAAAACTATCCCTACCGCAAAAAAATTTTTTAAATTAAGTATTGACAATTTCAAAAATCTTCGTTACCTTAATAAAGGTGCAAGTGACGTGCCCCCATCGTCTAGAGGCCTAGGACACATCCCTTTCACGGATGCGACGGGGATTCGAATTCCCCTGGGGGTATTTATTATTTATTAATATATTAATAAAGAAAGGGAAACAGAAACCAAGTTTCAAGTAGAAACAAGGTTTCTAAGGAAAATAGTTACTTATGATCAAAAAATAATCCCGGAAATCATGCCGGCGAGAAGTACAAACCCAATCCAAACATTTTCAGCAAAAATTTGAGCATAAACTGGTTTAGGCAAATCTACTTGGCGCAAACGGATGTACTGCCAAATCCAAGCGAGCGCAGCCAATAAAAGCGCTATCCAAAAACCGAAATGTAAGTGCATAGTATTTCCCAGAGCGGCGAGCAAAGCAACAGTACCGAGAAAGAAAAATCCCACCGCTTCGGCTACGAAATGACCAAAAAATAGAGCGCTAGAATTTATTCCCAAACGACGATCATCTTCGCGATCGCTCATAGCATAAACAGTATCAAAACCAAGAGTCCAAAGTACCGTAGCACCCCAGAGCCACCAGGTAGCCAAATCCAAACCGCCTGTTACCGCACTCCAACTAATCAGTACCGCAAAGCCCCAGGCGATAGAGAGTACTAGCTGTGGTATAGGAAAAACCCGTTTTGCCAGAGGGTAACAGATAATCACGGGCACGGCAGCCACACACAGCCAAAAAGTAAAAGAATTGAGGTAAAGTGCAAGCACGCCTGCACAAGCAAAAGCAATCAGGGCGACAACAATACCCGTAGTGACAGACAATGCCCTCGAAGCAATGGGGCGAGCGCGCGTACGTTCCACCTGTGGATCGATATCCCGATCCCATAAATCATTGACTACACAACCGGCAGCACTGGTAGCCAAACTACCCAAAACGATCGTGCCCACCAGCGGCAAAGGTGGCATTCCTTCTGCTGCCAAAAACACTGCCCAGAGAGCAGGAATCATCAAAATCAGACGACCTGCTGGCTTGTGCCATCTCAGGAGCCGAATCACAGTATACCAAGTGGGTTCTGATTTTTCAGATGTAAGCATAGAATTTTTTGAAAATTGCCCGATTTTATATGCTCTATAAGATATCGTTAATTTGGAAGAAAGATGTGGGGTGGTACCCCTGGATAAATAGGAATGGTGAATGCAGTTCCTTTAGTTAAAATTCCGGCTCCAGTGGTGGAGCAAGAGCGCATCATCGCTGCGATTGATTTGGGAACGAACTCACTACATATGGTAGTAGTGCGAATCGACCCCAAACTCCCAGCTTTTACTATTATTGCCAAAGAAAAAGAAACTGTACGTCTGGGCGAGCGTGATCCCGAAACTGGCGAGCTCAAACCAGCGGTGATGCAACGCGCCAGCCTCACCCTGCGACGCTTTCAGGAAATAGCCAAAAGCCTGAACGTCGAAACTATTGTTGCCGTCGCTACCAGCGCTGTGCGGGAAGCGCCTAACGGGCGACAGTTTTTACAGCAGCTGGAAGAAGAATTAGGGCTGTCTGTAAGTTTGATTTCCGGGCAAGAAGAAGCCCGCCGCATTTATCTGGGGGTTCTGTCGGGCATGGAATTCAACAACCAGCCCCACATCATCATCGATATCGGCGGCGGTTCGACAGAATTAATTCTCGGAAATGGGCAAGAGCCGCGTTTCCTCAGCAGTACCAAAGTAGGCGCAGTTCGTCTTACCAGTGAATTTATTACCACCGATCCGATTAGCAACGCCGAGTTTCAATACCTGCAAGCTTTTGTACGAGGAAATCTTGAAAGGGCAGTAGATGAATTGCGATCGCAACTCCTGCCCACAGAGCAACCGCGTTTAGTGGGAACATCCGGTACAATCGAAACTTTGGCAACCCTCCACGCTCGCGAAAAGCTCGGTATGGTGCCTAATCCTCTCACTGGATACCTACTGAGTTTAAAAGATATTTCTAATATTGTCAATCGTCTACGAAAACTTTCTAATTCAGAGCGGGCAGCACTTCCCGGTATGTCAGACAAGCGCTCAGAAATTATTGTTGCTGGCGCTTTAATTTTGCAAGAAGCAATGACAATGCTAGGAATGGATTCTATCACCGTTTGTGAGCGAGCGCTCCGGGAAGGAATTATTGTAGACTGGATGCTCACCCACGGATTGATTGAAGATCGGTTGCGGTTTCAGAGTTCTATCCGTCAACGTAGTACTATCAAAATCGCCCAGAAATATCATGTTAATCTGGAATCCAGTGAACGAGTAGCTGCATTTGCCTTAAGTTTATTCGATCAAACTCAGGGAATTCTACATAATTGGGGTTCGCAAGAGCGGGAATTTCTTTGGGCAGCGGCGATATTACACAACTGCGGTGTTTACGTCAATCACGCAGCCCATCACAAGCATTCTTACTACTTGATTCGCAATGGTGAACTCCTCGGTTATACCGAAACTGAGATAGATGTGATTGCCAATATTGCCCGCTACCACCGCAAAAGTACTCCCAAGAAAAAGCATGAAAATTTTCGGAATTTGCCAAGCAAGCAGCACCGCCAGATGGTTTGTCAATTGAGCGCACTACTACGTTTAGCTGTAGCGCTCGATCGCCGTCAAATAGGTGCGATCGCTTCTGTCAAATGTGAATATCGCCCGGCTGCACGGGAACTGCATTTACATTTACAACCAGCTTTACCAGACGACGAATGCATCTTAGAACGCTGGAGTCTCGAGCAAAAGAAAGGAGCATTTGAGGCAGAATATGGTGTTAAATTAGTGACAGTATTGGCCAGGGTGCCCGTGGCAGTTAATTGACTTCTCGATTTTATCAATTTCACTTTCGGGGCTTACGCTTACCGCTAGCCCCTATTTTTTTAGGAGGTGAAAAATGTAATTACGAATATAAAGGAGTAGACATATGCGCTCCTAATCTACTCCTTTATTATAGTTTTTTTAGAATTAGCCCGAAATAAAAAGTTCAGCTTTGACAGAGAAATTAACCAATGTTAACTTTAACAACACGGTTCTTTTCTTCTTCAGCCTTGGGCAAAACTAGGGTAAGAATACCATTTTTGTACTCGGCAGAAACTTTTTGGTTTTGAATCCGTACAGGCAAAGGAATCACCCGTTGAAACTTGCCGTAGCGAAATTCAGAACGAGTCGAGCCATTTTCTTGATCAGTTTTTTCAAAGCGACGTTCGCCACTAATCGAAACAGCTTCAGCGGTGACTTGTACGTCTAAATCCTTCGGTTCCATTCCCGGCACTTCCAGTTTTAAGTAAATAGCATCTGGAGTTTCTTGCATTTCTGCAGCCGGAACAAAAGCCAATCCACCTACACGCCCTTCAACGGTTGGTGTCAGAGCATCAAATATACGATTCATTTCCCGTTGTAAGCTTTCAATTTCCCGAAAAGGTTCCCAACGAACGAGTGGCATAGTTTTTGTCTCCAATTACTAGAATTTTTATAGGTTTATTGCTCTATTTCGAGCTCATTTTTAATCTATTAAATAATCCAGGAAAAAGTGATTCGGTTTTTTGCCCCTGTAGCGCTCGCAATTTCCGTACTTTTTGTTACAATACCAACAGCATACACATCAGCCCTGGGCATAAAATACGCCCTATCACTTCTAAAATAAGCCTTAAAAGAAAAAAACTAGGGACTAAAACTATCTCCCTTGAGCGAAAACACTCCCCTTTCCGACTTCCAAAACTGGGGCCAGCGGTTATTTGCCGCCTTCATACTGGGTGGTCAAGTAATTATTCACCTACTCGCCGGCAAAATTCACCGCCGTAACACTATCGAGCAAATGGCCACAGTAGGCCCCGAATCCCTGATGATTGCCCTGCTTACCGCCAGTTTCGTGGGCATGGTTTTTACCATACAAGTAGCACGGGAATTCGTTTACTTTGGAGCAGGCACTGCAGTAGGAGGTGTTTTAGCACTATCACTATGCCGCGAACTTGCTCCAGTACTCACCGCTGTGATTATTGCCGGGCGCATCGGCAGCGCCTTTGCCGCTGAAATCGGCACCATGAAAGTCACCGAACAGATTGACGCCCTCTACATGCTCAAAACCGATCCAATAGATTACCTAGTAATCCCCCGCGTCATCGCCTGCTGCTTAATGCTACCAATCTTAACAATACTATCACTACTGACAGGCATGGTGGGGGGAATGCTAATAGCAAGGAGTATGTACGGCATTTCCCAAAATATTTTTATAGATTCTGCCCGCAACTTCCTAGATGTCTGGGATCTTTTCTCAACAATAATCAAAGCCTTCTGCTTCGGAGCCTTAATAGCCGTGATAGGCTGTAGCTGGGGCTTAACAACAACCGGAGGAGCAAAAGGAGTCGGACAATCCACCACAACAGCAGTCGTCACCTCCCTGCTGGCTATTTTTATCAGCAACTTCTTTCTTACCTGGTTAATGTTTCAGGGAACTGGTGGCGGCGTAATCAAGGGGCTATAAAGTCAACCACTAGAATAAAAAAAACACAATCTTACCTCACAACCAGCAAAGGGGATGAGCCAATGACAGCAACTACGCCTACTCCCGCATCGGTACAAACTATCGAATTAGCTCCTAGTTATACCTTGCCGAGCGCATTAGTTTTTGCAGCGATTCCCTTATTGCTGCTTAAGCCCTATTTAGGGACAGCAATCTCCCTATTTGGCTTATTTTTGCTCTTCCAGACAGCAACCATCCGCCTGCAATTTACGGAAAACGCCTTAGATATCTATCGTTTTGGAACCTTAATTCGCCGCTTTCCCTATCAGGAGTGGCAAAACTGGCGGATATTCTGGCCTCCAGTCCCCATTTTGTTTTACTTTAGAGAAATAAAGAGCATCCATTTCTTGCCGATTCTGTTTGATCCCAAGATGTTGCGGACTTGCCTGGAACAGCGCTGTCCCCGCAAGTAATGAGAGGAAGAGGAAAAGTGGAAAAGTGAGTTCAGGGGAGAAGAGAAAATTTTCTATTACCCCTTACCCCTTAACGCATCTCTAAAACCCTCAGCCATCATCCTTCCTATCTCCTCTCTCCAGAGATTGTTTACATCCGCGCTCCCCTGAATCTTTCAGGATTGCCCCTATTTGCTATGAATCCAAACGAAACCCAAACCCCAGAAGTACAATCCGCTCCGGCAGTCGAATTGCAAACGGCTCCAGAGGAACAAACTCTAAACACAGAAGCAATCTCAGAACTTACTCCAGAAACAGCGGCAGAGCCTCCTGTGGTGGAGCAAAATACAGAAACACTCACAGAATCGACGCAGCTAGGTAGGGAAGAGGATGAAAAAGTGTCGGCTTTGCCAACAGCAGAAAAGTTGAGCGAAATCGCCCAGTTAGAACGGCGAGTGATGGAATTGCAGCAACAAGAAGCCGCTTTGCGAGAGGAAATTGCCTCTTTGCAAGCTACCCGTGCTGAACTAATGCAAACTCTGGCTGAAACCCCTTTAGCGATCGGACGTTTGGTACAAGAAGGATTGAAGGAGTTAGAGCAGCGCAAGCAGACACTGCAAATTGCCGTCGAACAACTCGAAAGGCGTCAAGAACGTATCCGCAACGAAATGCGAACCACCTTTGCCGGAGTTTCCCAGGATTTGGCGATTAGAGTTCAGGGATTTAAAGATTATTTAGTAGGCAGCTTGCAGGATTTGGTAAGCGCTGCTGAGCAGTTGGAGTTAATACCTCAGCGGGAACATGAAAAGTCCTCTGTCAACAAAGAATCCAAAACAGAACTAAAATCTGAAGCCCCAAAATTTGGCGAAGAAGGATTTTCCGATCGCGCTAAACAAATTAGGCGTCTATTAGATCAATATCGCAATAACCCAGATTACTATGGCCCTCCTTGGCAACTGCGCCGCACTTTTGAACCTATACACGCAGAGCGAATTTCTAATTGGTTTTTCACCCAAGGCGGGCGGGGAGCTTTGCGGACAATGGGTAGCCGTCTACAAAATATCCTCGTTGCTTCTGCAGCGATTTCGGTACTTCGCCACCTCTACGGCAATCGCCTGCGGACTTTACTGCTAGCCAATAGCCCAGAACGTTTGGGAGAATGGCGTCGGGGCTTGCAGGATTGCTTGGGTATCACTCGCAACGATTTTGGTCCAGATCGGGGCATCGTCCTCTTTGAAGCTCCGGAACCTTTGGTACAAAAAGCTGATAGGTTGGTGAAAGAGGGACAAATGCCACTGATTATCATAGATGAAACGGAAGAACAAATCAGCATTTCACTGCTACAATTTCCCCTGTGGTTGGCTTTTGCCCCTGAGCTTAAACAAATGGCAGCTGCGCGTGATTTTTAGCGGAGAATAGGGGAATAGATAATCGGTAATTGGTAATGAGAAAAAATGGTTCTGTGGTTAGGTTTAAATCTAGGACTGTTACTTTTAGCTTACTTGTTAGGTTCGTTGCCGACGGGTTACGTGATAACGCGCAGGCTGAAAGGAATTGATATTCGGGAAGTGGGCTCTGGCTCGACGGGTGCTACTAATGTACTTAGAACCCTTGGAAAAGGACCAGCTCTAGTTGTATTGGCAATAGATGTTTTGAAAGGAGTGGCTGCGATCACTATTGTTCGCTGGGCATATTTTCTAGAAATAACCTCGACTCTTGCCGCACCGCCTATTCTCGAAAATTGGCTGCCTTGGATGGTGACGGGCGCAGGATTGTTGGCTGTGCTGGGGCACAGTAAATCTGTGTGGCTAGGTTTCACGGGCGGTAAATCGGTTGCCACGAGTCTGGGAATTTTACTGGCTTTATATTGGCCAGTTGGATTGGCTACTCTGGGTATTTTTGCAATTGTTTTGGCGATTTCGCGCATCGTGTCTCTTAGTTCTATTATAGGAGCGCTCGCCTGTTCGGGATTGATGTTGCTTGCACATCAACCGCTTCCTTACTGTTTATTTGCTGTTTTCGGTGGTTTGTATGTCATCGCCCGTCACCGTAGCAATATTGAGCGGTTGTTGGCAGGCAATGAGCCTCGAATTGGGGAAAAAATCTCTCAAGAACCTGAAGTGAGTTCTTAATACTAGAGGCGCTTTTTATAAGGCTCTAATTGCCTTTTAAAGATAATTTTAAGTAAGTTGAGACTTGTACTAACAGTCGTTGAATGTAAAAAGTTACCGCTGTTTTGTTTGGCCATTGAAATTGAGTTTCTATTTTCTGGAGCAGTTGGCGATCGCTAATTGCTTCATATATACTCACTAGAGTCTCTGACGCTTGCTCAAAAGCAGGAATTAAGCGCTCCATTGGCTCGTAAATCGTCCAGGGTTCTAAATATGCATTGCGCAGGCGAGCGCGCGCATTATTATAATACTTTGGCAAATCCATTTCAATCTCGTATAGAAACCGCACCAAGTCAAAAAACGGATGAGAAATACAACTATCTGACCAATCCAAATAAACATAATTTTTATCTTTTTCGGTAACATAAATATTTCGCGGCGATAAATCCCCATGTACAATTGTATGAGGAACCCGCAAATTTGCCAGTTTTTCCAACATAGCAATCAATGGGGATACAAAGGGTAAAAATTGCCAAATATCTAACCAAGATCGCGTTTCTTTAAATAGCAAATAAAGGTGTTCTAGTCTGAGTTCGAGCCAACCTTTAGCTACAAAAATATCCAGATATTTTAAAGAATCAATTTGAATTTTAGCAAATTCACGTAGTGCTGCTTCCCAATGCTGAATATCGGGAAATTGTTGCAGGGGTTTACCGTCCACATTCTGCATCAAAATCCAGTGTTTTTCAGAATTTGTAGCCAAAACTCTGGGTAGGTTATCAGGGTAATATTTTGCCAAAACTCTAGTAAATTCTGGTTCTTGCGAAAACAACTCTGGGGTAGCCTTAAAATAAATAGTTCCTACTGTCGTACGGAGGCGTAAAACACAGGCTAGCTCCCAAGATTTTACTTGCTCAATAGGAAAACATGCTTTTATTTCTAAGCGCTCAAGTTGTGCGTAAATCCACATTCTTGCCGCGTCAAACCATCCTGGTAATGCCCAAGGCACCTCTTTTTCAGCAATTTCTGCTTTTTCCATCTGAGCAAACCAAGCTTTCAACAACGCGCGGTGTTCAGGAATTACCAGGGTTAGATAATTGAGTTCTTCAGCTCCTACCCAACAAGCTTTTGCCGGAGGATTCCATCTGGGGCTGTGGTTTTCTAAAACATAAACCCGATGCACTGACTTGGCGGCACGATTGACGTGATTGTAAACACAGCGTAGCACTGTAACTTCTACACCCAAGAGAGATTGCATGACTTGGTTTATGTGGCTGACGACACCAAAGTGGTGTTCTACAGGTATGAAATGTGGGAGAACCCAGCCACCTTTATCTGATATCAGCAGGATCTTTCCTGCAGTGGCATGGGGAAGAATCATATAGTAGACAAATCTCAGTTCTGGAATGTGATAAACTGGCGTGGATTCTAGCGTATTTTCCTTGTAGATGTAACTCAAAGTTTTTCAATAAATAAGTATAGTGTAAAAAATTATACCTATATTATCATCCCAAAGCAATACAGATATCTTTAGCTTTATTTATTTGTTTTTTATATTTTCTTGAAAGTTAGAGAAGAGAAATGCTATTTAATATTAAAATCAAAAAAGCATTAGTTTTTTGTTAAAATAAATATGGCCCAGAATTGCGGTTTGACATTTTATTTTAGTGTATTGAAAATTAAAATAATTAATTTTTATAAAAATAGTAAAATAGTTATTAATTATAATTAAGTAACTATTTAAGTGAGCTGCTAGCTACCGAGTTCTTGCGCTCGCATAGCAGCAGCTTTCACCGCTTCAATTAGCGCCGAGCGCATTCCCATGCGTTCTAGCTGAGCAATTCCTGCGATCGTCGTGCCACCGGGGCTAGTGACACGATCTTTAAGTTCAGCGGGGTGAATTCCCGATTCTTGCAGTAGCAGAGCCGTACCGAGAACAGTTTGCAGAGCCAATTTAGTAGCGATCGCCCTAGGCAATCCTGCATAGACCCCGCCATCTGTCAAGGCTTCAATCAAGATTGCCACATAACCAGGTCCTGAGCCTGACAAGCCAGTAACTGCATCCATAAGAGATTCATCGATTTCCACCACATCGCCAACCGACAAGAGGATGCGCCTAGCTTGTTCAAGGTGAGAGGATTGAACATACTTGCCGCCTGCGATCGCCGTTATTCCTGCCCCCACAGTTGCTGGAGTATTAGGCATCGCCCGGATCACTGGCCATCCTGGAAAAGCCGCTTGCAAACGACTCAAGGGGACCCCTGCCAAAATCGAAATCACCAGAGGTTCCAAGCCCTCCTTGACTGCGCCGACTATTTCCGCCAGTTCTTCTGCCACTTTAGCAAAAACTTGAGGTTTCACAGCCAAAAGCAGCACTTCCTGAGCGCGAGCTACCAAGGTATTATCCCCTGTCACCTGAACCCCGTACTGCTGAGAGAGAACACTGCGGCGGTGAGTTTGAGGATCGCTGACTATAACTTCTTCCGGGCGATAAACCCGTTGAGCGATTAGACGGGATATTAAAGCCTCTCCCATCACCCCGCCCCCGATAATGCCAAGTTTGCTCGTCATTTGCCCAAAGTCTATTATTTCAAACCCTTTGGAAATAGGAATATGGGGGATAGGGAGTGAGGGATAAAGGGGTTGAGGGATATCTTTCCCAATGCCCCATTACCGAAATATCCGCTGCCGCCCTTTTCCCCATTTCCAGCAGAATCTCCAATTTTCTATGCACTGTGACTTACTGAGCCATGCGGGCTGATTCTGCCGACCAGTTAGCAGTTGTTGGTTGGCCCGCTGGACGGGAACCACGCAGGTGCGGTTGCAGAACATCGTGAACCACCCCTGTTTGCGTACTGACTTGAACGCAGCTGGGAGTGAACAAGAAAATGCTTTCGCCGATGCGCTCTTGATGACCGTCAAGAGCATAAGTGCCGCCTGCGATAAAGTCCACAGCCCGTTGTGCTTGGTCTGGGTCCATCAGCGTCAGATTTAAAACCACAGACTTGCGTTCCCGTAGTGCTTGAATTGCTTGCGGCATTTCTTCAAAAGAGCGGGGTTCCATTACTAACACTTCAGAAATGCCGTTGGTAGCTCCTGGCAAACCAATTACGTTGTTCATCGTCGCTCCTAATCCCGAACCAGTTCCCATCATACCTGTACTGGTAGCACCCAGTCTTTGCTCCCGCAACCGAGTACGATTTTGGCGTTCTTCGGGTGGAGGAGGGGCAGGGGGTTGCTCTTGATAAATATTTTGATGATAGCCCTCTCTATCCATTTCATCGTACTCGTAATCGTAATCTACTGGCTGATTGAGGCCGATGAAGTCTCTTAATTTGGCAAAAATCGAGTTCACTTTTAGCGCTCCATTAAAACTATGGTTAATTTTGGCACTTAGCCTGCGCTCGTTGACAGAAGTAGGTTTTTTGCATCGTTGCCAATCCTGGTCAAAGTATTGCACCCAGGTTGGAATTTTTTTATCACAGTTTATTGATACGTTCCACTTTAGTAGTTACCTTGATAGGATTTAGCTGCGTGCAGAATTTTTCTGGCATTTTGCTTTGTGCTTGTGTTTGTCAACATTTGTAAGAGAGCAGGCTGGTTCCTTTAACATCAATGGCAGGGTCTAGACCTTACCAATTGACTGCTTTATTCTATTGTTTTATTCTATAGTTCCTACAGGCTCTTTTCATACAATTACTTATGCTTGTCGCTCTCCAAACAGTGCCGTCCCCAGTCTCACCATTGTTGCCCCTGCTTGTACGGCAAGATGATAATCTGCTGACATTCCCATAGAAAGCTGCTCCATTTTCAGATTTGACCAATTTTGCTGGGCAATCTGCTCTGCCAGTGCGCGGGTACGCTTGAAGACTGCTAGGGTTTCTGATTCGTCTAATCCCAGAGGCGGAATTGTCATCAAACCTTTAATTTTTATTTGAGAGCAGCGATCGAGGGCTTCGAGATCTGCGAGCAAGTCTGGCACGCTCCAGCCGTGTTTGTTGGGATCGCTGAGAATTTTTACCTGTAAGCAGACTTGTGGCGAGACTTGCAGCTCTTGGGCTAAGCGCTCTAGGCGTTGGGCTAATTTCAAACTATCAACGGAGTGAATCCACTGGAATAGCCGTAAAGCTTTTTGGGCTTTATTGGTTTGCAAGTGACCGATTAGATGCCAGGTGATGTCTGGCAAATCTTGTAACTCTGCTTGTTTCACCTCTGCTTCTTGGATGCGACTTTCGCCAAAATCGCGGATTCCTGCGGCATAGGCTTCTCGCATGACGCAAGTAGGCACTTGCTTACTGACAGCAATCAGTCGCACTGATTCTGGCAGAGAAGCGCGTATTTTGGCAATCCGAGAGGCGATGTTCATTGAAAAGTTCTTTGATGTATTTTCTGTAGTTGTTCGTATTCTTTCATTTGCCCTGCGCGCCGGAGCTGGCGTAAGCGGTTTTCTACCATTAGGCGAGAGTCCGAGCGTCCGATCGGTTCAAATTTCAAGCCGTTAGGTGTGGTAGTGACGAGAAAAAATAAGCGCTGTGCGTAGAGTGTGGTGAATAATTCCTGGTTTTCTCCAACCATACATACTCGGTACAGCAGGCCAAATGTTGGATGATTTAGGTATGTTTCGTCGTCCATTCGGTATCTGTTTGTGCAGAAAATAGCTCGAGTTTAGATGGTAAGAGAAAAAGGGTTTAGGAAAGGGGGTAGTTGAGAAAGATAGAGATATGGGGGGAGAGGGGAGTGGGAGAAAGAAGAAATAACAGGCATTGACTATCCTATCCCGATAGGTAAATCATACCATTTTATATTAAAAATTTTAGGTTTTAAAATCTTAAAAATTGCTAAAAGCTAATAGGGGAGATTGTCGAACGAAGCGTAAGTTTGCTGATTAAGATGCATAATTAGAGCAAAAAGGCGCGCTCGCGTAGCGTCAGTAAAGCTGAATCGCAATTACTACGGCAACGCAATAATCTCGCTCATGGCTGATGCTCAACTGCCACTGACACTCTCCCCACCTTGCTGCTACCGCTGCTGCTGCCCCGTGTAGGCAAAGAGCAGGTGCTCCGCTAGCAAGGCGTTGGATTTCGATATCAGTGTAGCGAATACCCTGCCAGCCCGTACCCAAAGCTTTGGCTGTGGCTTCCTTTGCCGCCCATCGCCCCGCCAATTGCGCGATCGCTTTTTTACTCACTGTGGTGTTATCAGTAAAGCGCTCGCCCACACCGCAGTCTTTTTGTTCAGCAGAAGTATAAACTCGGCGGATAAACCTTTCGCCAAAGCGCTCTAAAGCATGTTGAATGCGAGAAATACAAACAATGTCAGTTCCTAGATAAATCATATATATAATAGATGATTTATTAATTTCAGCATCTGGGGGGATGCGTCTGAGCGACTTTCAAAGCTGCCAGTTGCGCCTGAGCTTTGTGCAGAGACTCATACCACTCTTTTTCCGGTTCGCTATCGGCGACAATTCCCGCCCCCACCTGCCCCCACACGGTACTAACTTGTTCATCTTTCCGTACATATAGCAGTGTTCTAATCAAAATATTTAAATCTAGATTACCCCGCCAATCCAGATATCCACACGAACCATAGAATAAACTGCGTCGCACAGGCTCAAGTTCTTCAATAATTTCCATACAGCGAACTTTCGGGCAACCGGTAATAGTGCCGCCTGGAAACATAGCGCGGATCAAATCCACTGCGTCGCACTCCGGGCGCAATCTACCGATGATATTGCTTACGAGATGCATGACATGCGAATATCGTTCAATGACGAGCAGTTCATTTACTTTTACTGTTCCCCACTCGCAAACTCTTCCTAAATCATTACGTTCTAAGTCAACAAGCATGATATGTTCTGCTCGTTCTTTAGCGTTAGAAATTAAATCAGCCGCTTGTTGCTGATCTTGTTCTGGGGTGATGCCGCGCGAGCGCGTGCCGGCAATAGGGCGTGTTTCGGCTTGGCGAGCTTTCAGTCGTACTAATCTTTCTGGTGAACAACTAATTACATTTCCCCACGGTGTTTGCCAGTAACTGGCAAACGGGGAGGGATTGATTGTCTGTAGGGCTTGGTATATTGCCCAACTGTCTGCTGTAGTCTCAGTCTCAAACCGTAGGGAAAGATTGGCTTGAAAAATATCTCCCGCTTGAATATATTTTTTCGCCTGGATGACAGCGGCTTCATAATCTGTTTGAGACATCTGAAATTGAGGAAGGGGGGATGGGGGATTGTAAATAAGCTGGGGCGGAATTTCCGGCGCTTTATTTTTTTCTAGTTGCGCTTGTAAGCGGTCGAGTTCTGCTGCTTCTGTGGCAGCTAGCCAGAGGGTTTGCTCTTGGTAATCGAGTACAGCAAATGATGCAGGTTCGTACCAGTAGGCAACGGGAAAAGGCAGGGGATCAGTATTAACAGAAGGTAAATTTTCGATTTCCCAAGCGAGATCATATCCCAGCCAACCTAACCAACCACCGCTGAAAGGGAGTGAAAAATGCTGAGTGTCTGCCCTAGGGCGTTGCAGCAGACGACGCAGGAAAGGGAGGATTTTGCCAACGGGCGGTGTCCACAGTTGTGGTTGGCCATTAATAATTCGCGGCTTGCCAGCGCAAATGGAATATCTCGCTAGGGGTTGACAATTGGTAGATTTTGTGGTATATGGGCTTTCGAGCAGGGTAGCGATCGCTTCTACTCCTGATGCATTACGGGGCGGGCGAAACAGGGCGTCAAATACTTGCGAGCCAGTGCGATTATTTAAAGGCAGCAAGCGCCAGTACCATGGCTGTATGCAATTAGGGTTCATGCCTCCCACCCCCAAACCAATCGCCCTACCCAGAAAACAACCATAATTCCTAGAGCTAGCCAGTCGCTGCTTTTCAATTGCAGCACATTCCATTGCACACGATGTTCATTAGGGCTTGTAAAGCCGCGCACTAGCATAGCACTTGCCATTTGCTCAGCCCGCAGCAGTAAATTTTCCAAAAGCCGCTGTGCCACAATCAGCCAAACCTGCATCGAACCCTTAAAACCGAGTTTTTTCCAGTTTATTGCTCGTGTACTCACTGAGCGCGTCAAATTTTGCACTTCTTCCAAAACTAAAGGAATAAACCGCAAAGATAAAGTAAGCGTCAAGGAAATTTCGGTTACTGGCAATCTTAAATACCGCAGTGGTTGCATTAAATTTTCCAGTCCGGCTGTAATTTCTTCCGGCGCAGTCGTCAGCAGAAAAAGATTCGTACTATAAATCAAAGTAAAATACAACGTACTAACACTAAGCCCGAGAACAAAAGAGCGACGGGTGACTCTCAAAGGTCCTTGCTGAAATAAAACGTAACTGTAATCCGTAGGTTGAGGAAGATTAGGTGCAACTTGGTTTTGTAGAGTTTTATCCCCTGTATTTTTTCCTTGAAAGGAAGAATCCTTTTTCCCCCAGGCAAAGGGATTGTACCAAGGGTGGCGCTGAGAAGGCTGTGGCAAGGTAGTGCTTTGCTGGGGAAAAGTAAGCTCGTCAGAGGGGAGGCGGGGTTGATGACTAACGGCGATGCCGTCTGGAGCGAGTGCGCTCAAAACAAACAGCAATAAACAAAACATCAGCAGCCATCCCATCTGCTGTCGCCACACCCGCCAGGGGATAGCAGCCGCCCAAGTAATTAATATCAGCACCACCACCAAGCCGAGGCGCCATAGGGGAGAAGCTTGGATGGGAGCAAATAAGAAAGTCATCAACCAGGCAAATTTTACCCGCGAGTCGAGTTGATGTAGCCAAGTCACTGGCTGTTCGAGATAAAGCCCTAAAGGCAGCGAGCGCATTAAATCCATTATCTACCTATCATCAGACGCGAGTGGCTCGATTGACCCTTGATTGCTCGACTTCACGAGCTTTCTTCCCCCGCCAAATCAATCGCAACGGCGTTCCCCCAAAGCCCAGTTGTTCGCGGAATTGCCTTTCGATGTAGCGGCGGTAATTATCATTAAACCGCTGCGGCTCATTAACAAATAAAACTATCGTTGGTGGTTGACTGGCTACTTGCGTACCATAATAAATTTTTCCCTGACGACCTTGTCTGTTAGTAGGGGGAGAATGCTGACGCTGGGCTTCTTCAATCACTTCATTAATTACCGCTGTGCTGATACGGCGCTTATGCTGTTGAGCTGCTGTATTGACTAAGTCGAGAATTTTTTCCACTCGCTGCCCGCTGAGAGCGCTAACAAAAATCGTTTCCGCCCACTCAACAAAATGTAAACGTGCTTTTATGTGTTCTTGGTACTCATAAATTGTATACGAGTCTTTTTCAATCGCATCCCACTTGTTTACCACTATCACACAGGCGCGTCCTTCTTCAGTAATACGCCCGGCGAGTTTTTGGTCTTGTTCTGTTACCCCATCGAGGGCATCGATAACTAGCAAAACGACATCGGCGCGACGAATTGCTTTAAAAGCCCGGTTAATGCCAAAAAATTCTGGCCCGTATTCAACATTTTTCTTCTTACGGATGCCTGCTGTATCGATGAGGCGATAAGTTTGGCCATTCCTTTCTACTACCGTATCGATCGCGTCGCGGGTAGTGCCGGAAATCGGGCTAACGATCGCCCTTTTTTCCCCAACAAAAGCATTTAACAAGCTAGATTTGCCGACATTGGGACGTCCGACAATTGCCACTTTTATCTCTTCTACTTCCGGAATTTCCCCGACTGGCGGTAGGTATTCTATAATTTTATCTAATAACTCGCCAGTACCGTTGCCGTGAATGCCAGAAACCGGGTAAGGTTCTCCTAATCCTAATTTCCAAAACTGTGCTGCTTGGGCCATCCCCTGTTCTGGAGACTCGCATTTATTGACGGCGAGTAATACAGGTACGGGTTGTAAGCGCAACCAGGCGGCGATCGCTTCGTCCCCTGGAGTAAGCCCTTCTTGACCGTCTACTACAAATATAGCCGCGCTTGATTCTGCTAATGCCGCCATTGCTTGTTCGCGGATTAGGGGGATAAATTCTGTATCGTCGTCAAATACCAACCCGCCAGTATCCACTACCTGAAATTCGCGATCTTGCCAGTAAGAGCGCCGATAAGTGCGATCGCGCGTCACCCCCGGTTCGTCATGCACGATCGCCTCTTGGCTGCCAGTGAGACGGTTTACGAGAGTGGACTTGCCTACGTTAGGGCGTCCTATAACGGCAACAATGGGCAAAGACATAAACAAAAACCTACAAGTTCGCCTAATAATAAACGGCTTAATTTTTATATTTTAGCCATTTTTTCTCTCCTTACCAATAGTTATTCTTCTGGGCTAAGCTCGAAGCATCTTCAGAATCGCACCAACAGCACCACAAATAGCAATCACAATCAGGAGGCTATTATTTTTTCTAACCATAGATAGAGATATACTCCTCAAAACGCACTCGCCCCACACCCCCGCTCAGTCTTGTTTCTTATTTTCTTGTAATATATCAAACTAAAAATCTAAAAATATATGGAGCGAGCAATTTCACTGTTGGGTTTAGTTGTTTTTGTCGGCCTCTCTTACGCCTTTTCTGTAAACAGACGATATGTACAGTGGCGTACCGTGCTGTGGGGCATTGCATTGCAGTTTATTTTTGCCCTTCTTATCCTCAAAACAGCCCCTGGTTTTGCACTATTTAAATTTCTCGGCGATAAAGTAAGTCAGTTTCTCGCCTTTTCCGATGTCGGAGCCAAATTCGTATTTGGCGATAATTTTGATGAACACTTTATTGCTTTTAAAGTCCTGCCCACCATTATATTTTTCTCTTCATTTATCAGCTTGCTTTATTACTACGGCATTTTGCAGCGCGTCGTAGAATGGGTGGCGTGGTTAATGGTACGAACAATGCAAACATCGGGTGCGGAAACCCTTTCCTGCGCCGCTAATATTTTCGTCGGTCAAACCGAGGCGCCTTTATTAATTAAACCATACATTCATACTTTAACGCGCTCAGAACTTCATTCAGTAATGACAGGAGGATTTGCTACTATTGCAGGGGGAGTAATGGCGGCTTATATTTCCTTTGGAGTGCCAGCAGAACATTTAATTGCCGCTTCCGTGATGTCTGCTCCAGCCGCCTTGGCAATTTCTAAAATATTTTACCCCGAAACAGAAAAATCGCTGACAGTTGGCACCGTGCAGTTAAAGGTAGAAAAAACTTACAGCAATCCCGTTGATGCAGTTGCATCGGGAGCTAGCGACGGTATGAAACTAGCGTTAAATGTAGCAGCAATGTTAATAGCTTTTTTGGGATTGTTGGCGATGTTTAACGCCTTGCTTGGTTGGATTGGGGCGCTGTTGGGATTGCCGCAGTTATCATTAGAATGGATATTATCTTATTTAATGGCACCTTTTGCTTGGCTGATGGGAGTGCCTTTGAATGACTGCGCTAAAGTCGGAGTTTTATTAGGTAAGAAAACTATCCTTAATGAGTTTATTGCCTATTTGGATTTAAAGGCAATGATAGAAAAAAAAGAGATTTCAGAACGGGCAGTGGTTATTTCTACTTATGCCCTATGTGGGTTTTCTAATATTGGCTCTATAGGAATTCAAATTGGCGGAATTGGTGGAATTGCACCGGCTCGTCAGCAAGATTTAGCTAGATTGGGCGTGAGGGCGATGATTGCTGGAGCGCTCGCTTGTTTTATGACAGCTTGCATTGCCGGAATGTTATTGTAGAAAATGTGTATACTGTTGCTAACAAATAAAGAGCGAAGATATCGTTCTCGTGCTCAGTGAGTACAATCGCTCGGCAGTCGTAGGGTAAACCCGAAAAACTCACTAGGGCGCTCACCCCCGATGAGAGAGCGATACCAGCGTCAACAGAGACTCAACAAGCTCAAAAATTGGGTGTACTTTTGAGACTAAGTAGAGCGCTCGCTCGGGTGAGCGCCGCTGGATAACACAGCGTTGCAACGGATGGAAGTAAGATTGGGGAGGGGATGTGGAGAGCGAGCGCCGCCGCACAACTTTGCCGTTGGGCTGCTTAGTTCCCAGTCTGGGTGTGGTTGTAGCGTTATCTGTGTGGAGGATGGCGTTGAATAAGTTTGAACTGTGGAAATTATAGAGCAAAATAGTTTAAAAATTGTTTAGCTTGAAAGTAAATCAGCCTATCCTAAGGGTATTCTAGCAATTAAAAGCTCCTCATTTTTCTGCTCTACTAGAGTACCTATGGAAAGTTCTCAGCATCCCTTTTGGCTCAAGCAAAACAGGGAACCCGAAAGCGATCGCAACCTTACTTAACCAAAGACTTCAACCCAAAGGCATTACAGCAAAAGCTGCCATCAAAAATAGCTGCTTGCATATCATGCTCGAAGCGGTTAAAACACCGCCGCAGCAACCATTGGTTGACTTTATTCGTAAAGGATTGGCAGGTTTGGCTGTTGACAGTTGGTGTGCCGTGAAGGTTTACGGGCGACGGGCAGGTGAAGAATTTCCAGATTGGGTGCAAGAGTTTAAGGTTAGGCGAGAAGGAGATGTCAAAGCCATTGCAACACTAATTAACCAAAAACTACAGGCAAGTAGAATTGTAGCGAAGGTTAGTACAAAAAATGATTGTTTGCAAGTAATGCTGGAAGCGGCAGAAGTTCCAAATCAAGAACAAATGGTTGCACTGCTGCAATCTGAGTTTCAGGAGTTGGGAGTCCAAGGCATCAAGAGTTTGCGACTATATGGCCAACAATCTGGAGAAGATTTTCCTGATTGGCAGGAAGAAATCAAACTGTTTGCAGACAAAATAGAATCTCAGGAAATTAAGCCTACAAGCCCGGACTTATCTCTCTCTTCTGGGGTGAGCGAGCAAGTTCAAACTTTGCCAGTAGTACGGGAAGTTGACAGCGTTGGACTATCGAATCAGCTTTATACTGCAATTCAAACGACTTGCTACCAACACCTTCACTATAAAGTAAGCTCAGAAGATGATAAAACAATCCATGAGATTGTGGAAAATTTCGTTTATGAACTGGAGGCAGCTCTGAAGCGAGATCTTGATCAATTTGCAAAACAGGTCGTTAACATTACTAAATCCTTTGGAGTTCAACTAGAGCAAACCAAAGTACAGGCTATTGTTTCTGACGTAACTGACTCCAATTTTGCTGAGCTTAGATTAGCAATTCGAGATCTGGAGCAAGTAACACAAAAAGTTCTGCAAACTGACTTTCCTCAGGAGTCTAATGCATTAGAAGCTTTCTTTACAGGGGAAGCCCAAGAATTTACTGCGAATCTCTATGGTGAAACTTCGATACCGCCAGAAGCTGTAATTGGGGCTACTATTGGATCGTTTATTGCTCCTGGTATTGGTTCAGTGATTGGCGGGGCTATTGGTGGCTGGCTGGCGGGCAACAAGCAGCAAAAAGCTCTAGAGCAACTGAGGGATAAGTATCAGAAAGCAAGAGACAGGGTTTGGCAGAAGTGGGAATCCATTATGCAAGTGGTTTATGGGAAGTTAAGAGATCTTTTATACGATACAACTTCGATCAGGTTACTTACCTATCAATCACTGGCTCAAGCAATTAATTTTTACAACCAAGGAAATGAGTATTTAGCGAAAGACTTTCAAAAAGCTATTAAAATTTTATGACAAAGCAATCCAAGCCAACCCTGGATTAGTGCTTGCTTGGAATAACAAAGGCTACGCATTGAATCAGCTGGGAAGATTTGAGAAGGCAATACCAACTCTGGTTAGAGCGATCCAACTTGATCCGACATTAGTGATTGCACTGAATAATTTTGGTGACTCTCTACGGGGACTAGGTAGAAATGAAGAAGCGATCGCAACTTATGAAGAAAGCCTAAAACTTGATCCAGATAATTACTCTGCTTGGTGGGGCATTGGGACATGTCTTTATAATCTTCAAGAGTTTGAGAAAGTCATAAAAACTGCTGACAAGCTAATTGATCTAGATTCAGAAAACTTCTTAGGTTGGTATGTGAAAGCTTCCTGTCAATCACGGCTTGGCTATGCTCAGCAAGCACTCGAAAATTTGAAAGAGGCTGCCAGGCTCAATCCAGAGGCATCTCAACAGCTTGCAAAAACTAATCCCGACTTTGATCATTTGCGGAAGGATGAACGATTCCAAGTACTAATGGAATCTTGTGTTGGTGTGGATTATGCCACTTTGAAAAGATACTTAAAGAAGAAACAATGGCGCGAGGCAGAGCAAGAAACAGCCCGCCTCATGAAAGAGGTGATTCAAAAGGTCACTAATTCGACAGAGATTAACCGGAGCGCTATAAATTTATTTCCTTGTGTCGATTTAAATACGATTGATTTGCTCTGGAGAAAACATAGTGATGGACGATTTGGCTTCAGCGTCCAGAAGGAAATTTACCAACAGTCTTCTCAAAATAGAGATGAATTTGGAAAAAAGATTGGTTGGCTAATAAAAGATGCAGATGGCAACTATTCATGGCGTAGTAATTCTAGCTTTGATTACAATTCTACAACTATGCCTAGAGGTCACTTGCCAAGTAGTCTTTGGGCAGGAGAGGACGTTATTTGGGTTGAAATCGCAGAGCTCGCCTGATTGCACTCTTTGCTAGGATGGATAGTTGCTCGTCGATTGAAATGAAAAGGTTTAGTGGTTTTGGTTTCCTAGATTTCAATGCCAAAACCTGCTCTGCTATAGCAGAAGTGTTGAATCCTGAAACAAAACTTAAAATCTTAAGTGACTAGTAGCTCTGGCTGCCAGTCAAAGCTCCAATGCACTACTGAACACCGATGACTGAGTTCTAGTAGTAAATAACGCAGTTTATCTAATAGCTTCCTGCCAAAGTATTTAGGTATATCCACTAACTCTAAAATTAAATATCCAATCAATACCATATAAATCTGATTAATCACTCCATTCAAACTCTTTGTAATCAGCTTATCCAAGGATAAATGCATCTTGAGGAATTTCTATAGATTCTCAATCCCCCATCGATTTGGATACAGCTCACTCACTTCCTCATCTGTGAGATGTCTGAGATTCGTTGCTATCCGAAACTCCGTCCCATTCTCGTCATAAAATCGAATCACTCGGTATCGGTGAGCAGCTAACGTCAGTCTCATATTATTCTTGATACGTACAATAAACAAACACTTCCTCTCACTTAATCGGTCTAAAAATTTCCAACTCGCCTACCCTCTATCCATGATGGCAACAGCTTTCTCAGGGAGCATTTCCAGAATCTCTTCCTGAAAACTCAGGTCATGTCTCTCCCCAAAGGAAATAATCGCCTCGCTCGTTAAATTCTCTGTTAAATCAAATCCCGTCAGTAACTTTACTTGATGATATCGATAGAACCAAAAGAGTTTACTGGTTAGGGTAATCACCGTTGAATCGATGGGGAACAGCCTTCGCTCTGAACACCGATGTCTCTTTTGAGCCTGACACATTAGTTCAGTGTAAATGCCTTGAAATAAAGTAGTTTCGCGAGTTTATTGGCTTTGGAAAACGTGGACATATCCACTGCAATCCCTGAATGATTCAACCGATAAAACAAGGCTCTCATGCTCGTTAAACTCTGGTCGAGAACATAAGTCAACCAGATTTTGAAGAACAGTTGAGAGTTCAAAACGGCATAGTCGCAAGAGCTGAGGTGCTTGAGAATGAACTTGACAAGATTTGCAAAGGATGCCATAGTAAGTTGAATATTTTTTCTTCTTTTAAGGGAAGAATACGACATTTCTTCTCTTTTTTCTAGCCTCTTAAACTATCTTTCAACACTTCTGGCAAGCTCCAGTAGAATTAAACGATAAATTAGAACATTTACCAGACATGGCATTGCTGGAAGATTCCTACGAATCAGGGCATCCCCAACCAAAGGATATTTTATTATTATTAGTAGAAGTAGCAGATACCACCATCGAATATGACAGAAAAATAAAAGTGCTCCTTACGCTAGAAGCAATATATTAGAAGTGTGGCTGGTAAATATAGACGAGCAAGCTGTTGAAGTTTACCGACAACCTACAGCTAATGAATATCAAAATATACAGAAGTTTCAAAGAGGGCCAAATCTGGTCCACAGACTTTTCCAGAGATACAGATAATTGTAGATGAGATATTGGGAATTATTTAAAAGGATGCGGCCACACAAGCAAGTTATGATATAGTATAATCAATCTAACAGGTTCGCTATGAGAAAAATAGTCATAGGAGTAATGGGACCTGGTGCCAATCCATTACCAGAAGACTGTAAAAATGCCTGGGAATTAGGAAAACTTATAGCCCAGAAAGGATGGGTACTGCTCACCGGGGGCAGGGATGAAGGGGTAATGGATGCCGCCAGTAAGGGTGCAAAAAGTGCAGGGGGGCTGGTAGTTGGTATTCTGCCAACAGCAGATACAAGGGGCATGTCGGAGGCAGTCGATATTGCGATCGCAACAGCCATGGGGAGTGCTCGCAATAATATAAACGTGCTTTCTTCTGATGTAGTGATTGCCTGCGGTATCAGTGCAGGCACTACCTCGGAAATAGCGCTGGCTCTCGTAGCGAAAAAGAAAGTGATTTTGTTGAATAATCACCCAGAAAGTCAAGTTTTCTTTAAAAAATTATCTGAAGAAAACGTTTTTGTGGCGCAGACACCGTTAGAAGCGATCGCGATAACTAGCAAACTCATATCTACAGGCAAATGAAACTAAAAAAATTAAACCTAGCTTTGATTACTCTGTTAACAGGCATACTAGCTATAGCAGGGAAAGTGGCAATCGGTTTCAGTGCTGAGAGGCTTTTTATCCCACAGGCACAAGTAGCCAAAGAAACAGAGGAAAGTAACATTTCAAGCAAATCAGAGTCAGCAGAAATAGCTTTAGCACGCCACCTGAAAAGCAAGGGAGCAAAAATGTACGGCGCTTTCTGGTGCCGCCACTGTCAAATGCAGAAGCAACTTTTTGGGGAAGAAGCATTTGCTATCATAGACTACATTGAATGCGATGCAAGGGGCGAAAATGCTCGTCCTCAATTGTGCAAAGCGGCGAGAATACAGGGATATCCGACTTGGGAAATAAACGGCAAGTTATATCCGGGTATGCAGACGTTAGAGAAATTAGCTGATTTGTCGGGATATAAGGGCGCGCGCCAATTTAAAAACAAGTAAAAATAAGCGCTCGCCCGGAAACGAAAAAACGGAAAGATAAAAGATAAAAAATAGACTACTTATTTTACCCCTCCATCAGTCTTTTACCTTGAGAAATAGTTTTCCACAATTGCCAAGATACGCTCGGCAGCGTGCCCATCTCCAAAAGGATTCACCGCCCTTGCCATAGCCTGATAGGCACTAGAGTCACTCAAAAGCTGTGCCGCTGCCGTTGCAATTTGGGTAGGGTTAGTACCTACGAGTTTAGCTGTGCCCGCCTTAATAGCTTCCGGGCGCTCCGTAGTTTCACGCAGCACCAGTACCGGTTTACCTAAGGCAGGGGCTTCCTCTTGCAAGCCGCCAGAATCTGTAAGCAGCAAATAACAGCGAGCGATTGCTCCTACTAATGCGGTATAATCCAACGGTTCCGTCAAAAAAGCTCTAGGATGCTTGCCCAAAAGCGCCTTTAGAGGTTCGCGCACTGTTGGATTTTTGTGCAATGGCAAAAGTAGCGCCGTATCCGGGAAGTTATCTAGAATTTCTAGAAATCCTCTAGCGATTCTCTTTAGGGGTTCTCCCCAATTTTCCCGACGGTGAATAGTTGCTAGCAACACGCGATACTGCTGCCACTCTAAACCAGAAATTTCGCATTCAGGTTGGCGAGACGCCACTTGTAGGAGTGCGTCAATTACTGTGTTACCTGTCAAGTGAATTTCACCTACCACTCCGGAGCGCTGTAGGTTTTCCACTGCCTGGGAAGTGGGGGCAAAGTGCAAATGCCCCAATTGGGAAATCAAACGCCGATAGGCTTCTTCGGGATAGGGATTGAATAAGTCATCAGTACGTAAACCGGCTTCTACATGCCCCACCGGGATTTGTTGGTAGAAGGCTGCCAGAGCGGCTGCAAAAGCTGTGGTAGTATCGCCTTGTACTAAGACAAGTTGGGGTTTTAGCTCTTGGAAAAGGGATTCAAGCCCTTGCAAGCTTCGACAGGTGATATCTGTTAGGGTTTGTTTGGGTTGCATGATGGCAAGATCGCGATCGGCTTTGAGAGCGAATAGTTGCATGACTTGATCAACCATTTCTCGATGTTGCCCTGTCAGAATTACTTGTGTGTTAAATGAGGGCGAGCGCTTCATTAACTGAATTACTGGCGCGAGTTTAATTGCTTCTGGACGAGTTCCTAGGGTAATGCAGACAGAAATAGGAGACTTGAGCATTGAAATTGAATTAATAACAACAGGCAAACTATAAAACTATAAAAGATTTTCTCATTCCCCCGTTCAAAGAGCGCCTTTTTCTGCGCTCGCAGATATTTTTCGTAGATATTTTTCGCCATCTTCCAAAATCAAAACAAATCAAAAAAATTACAGATAATTTTAGTAAATATCTAATTGACAAATTGAAATTCTGCTGGTATAATATATAGACATTAGGTAATTAGCATATTTTAGAGAGATAAACTCACAGATAACCAGCAGGGAGAGCAAAAGTAGGACATACAATACTGGCCCATTCATGCAGAGCGGCTTCTGCATTATTCTAACTGGACTGATAGTAAGTCCTACATTTTGGGAAAACTAAAAGAGAAAATTTTGTAAAATTTATCCGAAAAAATATGCAGGGGCAAAAAAGAGCAGCTAACCTGTCAGGTGGAGAGTCATTAAATTTCCCTTTTAGGCTACCTAGGGGGACCCCCTGCATCTACAGATTCTTGAGCAGGCAGCTGCCGGCATCCAGCGGTTACGAGCCTGACTCCGGTAAGCAGCCTACAGCCTATCAAAGCTTCAGTAATAAATTAGATAGAAGTAGTGTTTTATGACACAATCACGTCCACCCGTTCCGCCCCCTCCTGGTGCCCCCCGTGTTCCACCCGTGCCCCCACCTCCAGGGCGAGTGCCACCTCCGCCGCCGCCTCCAGGGGGGCGCGCTGTACCTGGAACACCAACACAAGCCATGCCAACGGTAACAAGCCCGTCTGCGCCGCCAACTGTAGTAGACAAAGCAGGCGCAGCGGCAGCTCCTAAAACCAGTGCCCCCCCGGCAGCACCACCAGCACCTGCACCCGCAGCAGCACCAGCACCGACTAAAGTTCCGATACCGGGAACATTAGAAACAGCGATCTTAGAAGCAAAAGAAAAAGGGCTGCCTAATCCGGCAGTGATGTTCTCAGATTTGCCGCCGATTAAGCCACTGGTGGCGCCAGACCCCGTGCCGCTTAGAGGTCCAGGCCCCAGTCCCGGCCAACCGACATTGCGAGATATCGTCTGGACAGCAAATGAAAACGGGGCTTCGGATATTCACTTGGGTGTCAATGAAGCTCCTCGTTTTCGCAAGCGGGGCGATATCGTGCCGACAGAGTGGCCAGTGACAGATTTGGACACTTTTATGAGCTGGCTGCGGGAAGTGATCACGGATGAGGAAATTCGCCGTTTTCAAGAAACCCTAGACTTTGACGGCGTAGCAGATATGGGCTTTGTCCGCATCCGGATCAATATTTTCGACTCTCTAACTGGACCGGCGATGGTGCTGCGACTGATCGGCTCGACAATCTTAACAATGGAGCAGCTGAGGTTGCCACCGGTGTTTAAGGATGTCTGCCACTACCACAAAGGGCTGATTTTGGTGACGGGACCGACGGGTTCGGGTAAGTCCACCACACTGGCGGCGATGATTGACTACATTAATAAAACAATGGCGAAGCACATCATCACCATTGAAGACCCCGTTGAATTCGTTCACATCAGCCGCAAATCCTTAATCAAACACCGGGAAGTCGGACGGCACACTCTCGAATTTAAAAACGCTCTAAAAGCGGCCCTGCGGGAAGACCCGGATATGATGCTGGTGGGGGAAATTCGCGACCAAGAGACGATGAATATCGCCTTGAAGGCTGCCTCTACAGGTCACTTGGTGGCGGGAACGCTGCACACGAACAGCGCTATTAAAACTATTGAGCGGATTTTGGGGATGTTCCCGCCTTCAGAGCAGCAACCTTTGCGGGTTTCGCTGGCTGAATCTCTTGTCTGTATCATTGCTCAAGGTTTGTGCAAAACAACCGACGGTAAACGGGCGGCTTTTCACGATATTCTGATTGCAACTGATGCGATTAAGGAATACATCATTAAAGGTCAGATGGATGAAATCTACCAAGTGATGTTGAAGTCAGAATTTGAAGGTATGATTACTATGAATAAGGCTCTCTTTAACCTCTATCAAGAAGGGCGGATTACTGAGGAGACGGCGTTGGAAATGTCTCCGACTCCTAATGAAATGGCTCAGTTCTTACGAGGACGGATTTAAATAATAAGTAGGCAGCAGGATGGGAGAGGAAGGATGAAATATAAAAAGGGGTTTCATTCATCCTCCCGCCTGCAGAGATGTTGCAGCTTTTAAGAGCGAATATTTCTTCCGCCAACAGGGAGTACCGATTATGCCCGAGCTATCCGGACCTGACGGCTACGTCTTGCGTTTGTATGTCGGCAGACGCACGGCTGCAAAAGAGCGTACTCTCCAGCGCCTTTACCAGCTTTTGCAAGAAGCGCTCGCTTGCCCCTACACTCTCAAAGTTATCGATATTTTCAAACACCCAGATTTAGCAGAAGCCGATCGCGTATCCGTCACTCCTACCCTCCTGAAAATTTGGCCGCTGCCTGTGCGGCGAATTGTGGGTGAGTTAGAGGATGTCGGTACTATTCTCAGAATCCTAACAGGAAGTGAAAATTCTGATTTACTCTAATAGGCTTATACAGGAATGCATACATCGGGAGGGCACAAACCCGAAAATGCAAGCGTTGTCACTTTCATCGTCTCAAATTCCATTCTCCTAATAGCGTGATTGTTGGTATCAGCGATATATAAATAAGAACCAGCAGCACTCAAGCCCGAAGGTTCAAAAAAACGCGCATTCTTTCCCTGCCCGTCTTGCAAGCCCGCAATGCCCTCCCCCGCGATTGTTTCACAGACACCGGAGCGAATATCAACCCGCTTAATTTTGTGGTTGTAGGTATCCGCTACCCAGAGATAATTCCGAGCGTACTCGACGCCCAAACAATGCTGCAGTCGCACTTCTTTTCCGCTACCATCTTTATCGCCAAACCCAAAAAGTTCGCCACTGCCGCAGACGGTTCGCACTTGGGGCACGGCACTTAATCCAACGGCGCGGATTGAGCTAATTTCGCTATCGGCAATGAATAATTCTTGCCCATCAGTTGTGATGCCACTGGGTTGGGCAAAGGCGACTTTGGTTGTCACATCATCAATGCCAGCTTCGGCTCCGGTACCTGCATAGGTTTGTACGATGCTGGTGGTGAGTTGCATTTCCCAAATTTGATGACAACCTGCCATGGCAATGTAAAGTCGATTTCCTATTTTTTCTACATCCCAAGGTGAATTTAAGGGGGTTTCTAAACCTCGCCCGGGGGCGAATATTGTGACTTTGCTCTCCTGTACCGGCAATTGTTTTAACGATCTGATTTTTTAAGTCAATTAGCCGTAAGGCATGATTTTCGGTATCTGCGACATAAAGAATCTCAGTTTCTATATCTAATGCCATGCCTTGGGGTGCAGAAAATTGAGCTTCTGCAAATGAACCGTCGGTTAAACCTGGTTTCCCTGTACCAATAATGTGCAAAATTTTGCCGTCGAGGGTGCTGATGACGAGGCGGTGATGCCCGGAATCGGCAATAAATAAGCGATCGCTTTTTTCATCTGCTAATACTTTACCCGGAAATGCCAATGGCGCTCGCAGAGGCTGCCGCTGTTTTTCTAGAATCAGGGGGAGTTCTTTAAAAACTATTGTACCTGAAGCTTGATGCGCTACAATTAATTGTTCTATAAATTCATCTAAAGTTTGACGATGTCCTTCGCCGGAAACGCTGCCTAAATAATAGCCTTCTGGATCGATGACAGCTATAGTTGGCCAAGCTCTAACGGCATATTGCTGCCAAACTCTTAAACCGTTATCGACTAATACCGGATGTTCGATATTATAGCGCAAAATAGCTTGACGAATATTTTCAACTTCTTTTTCGCCGTCAAATTTAGCAGAGTGAACGCCGATAACAGTAAGGCTGTGTTTATATTTTTGTTCGAGATATTTCAAATCTGGGAGAATGTGTAGGCAGTTGATGCAACAATATGTCCAAAAATCGAGAATGACTATCCGCCCTCTCAACTCTTTCAGGGATAGGGGGCGCGCGCTATTCAGCCAGGGATAGTTCTGAGGAAGTTCGGGGGCTCGAACGCGGTTAATAGACTTCATTAAGGGATAACTCTAAAATATTTATCATTTTTTAATTTAGCTGAGTTTCGCCGTCACCGTTTTGGGCAGAGCGTCAGCGGGTGGCTCTAACAACCGAATGTCCCGGACGAGGTTATATCTTTATAAAGGAAGAATGCTTTTTCTGGCATCGTTCCTTCTTATCTTATAGTTATGGCAATCAGTGATTTTTCAAGTACAAATTCAGTTGCGTCAACCGAGAAACTGCCCCCCAGGATTAACTTGCTGACGATGTTTCGGCTGGGTTTATTCCAGATGGGATTAGGCATGTTAGCGGTTTTGACGTTAGGAGTACTCAATCGAGTGATGATCGCTGAGCTGAATATCCCAGCCACGATTACTGCCGGCACTCTGGCGGTTGCTCAGTTTGTGGCTCCGACGCGAGTGTGGTTTGGCCAAATATCGGATGCGAAACCTTTATTTGGGAAGCACCGTACGGGTTACGTTTGGATTGGCGCCGCCTTATTTATGATCGCCTTATCCCTTGCCTTAGGTGTCATCTGGCGATTAGGCGATGTAGTGCGGGCCAATGGGGCGTGGGTATGGACAACCGAAACTATTCTGGAAACCGCTCTGTTAGCGCTGATGATTGCCTTGTATGGGATAGCCCTGTGCGTCAGCTCCACGCCATTTTTTGCCCTGTTGGTAGATATTTCTGACGAAGACAATCGCGGCAAATTAGTAGGGATTGTCTGGTCGATGATGACGGTTGGTATTGCTGTCGGTGGCATTATCAGCAAAGTTTTGCTGAAGCGATTAGAGGAGAGTAATGCCTCATTCGAGCAATTGCAAGCTGCTATCAACGGGCTGTTTATTATTGTGCCTGCGATTGTCTTTCTTTTGGCGATAATTGCTACTTTCGGGATAGAAGAAAAATACTCTCGCTATTCTATTCGTTCTACAATAGGCGAGCGCGAAGACAAAATTACCCTTGGTGCCGCTATAAAAATCCTAACTGCCAGCCGCCAAACCGGTTTATTTTTTACCTTCTTGTTGGTAATGACAGTGAGTTTGTTCATGCAAGAAGCAGTACTCGAACCTTATGGCGGTCAAGTTTTCCGCATGTCAGTTGGGCAATCGTCGATGCTGAATACCTTTTGGGGTATTGGTATGTTAATGAGCTTGAGTGCGACGGGTTATTTTCTTATTCCCCGCCTGGGTAAGCGAAAAACCACTGAATTTGGCTGTCTGGCAGTAGCTGTTTGTTTTATCTTAATGATTTTGTCGGGATTTACGAGCAATGCCAAATTATTTCAAACTGTGCTAGTACTTTTTGGATTGTCTGCTGGCGTTACTACCACAGGGGCTCTCAGTTTGATGTTAGATTTAACGGCGGCTGAAACTGCAGGTACATTTATAGGTGCTTGGGGAACGGCACAAGCGCTTGCTAGGGGAACCGCAACCGTTATGGGCGGAATTGTATTAGATATAGGCAAAGCTATATTTAGCTCTTCCAATGTTCTAGCTTACGGATTGGTATTTGCCCTGCAAGCTGTTGGTATTATTTTGGCGATCGCTTGTCTGAGCCGAGTCAATATCAAAGAATTCCGCGATACAGCCAAAGCTGCGATCGCTGCTGTCATAGAAAGCGACTTAGACGGATAAAATTCTCCCCTTCGTCGTGAGGATAATAAAACCCTCACGACAAACAATTAACCAACTCTATACAACCATGACAGATTTCTGGGACACTGTTTTAACTTTTGCCGAAACAACTGCTGCGAAAGTAGGCAAACAATTAATAGCAGATTTTGGATTCGTACAGGCATCTGAAAAAGCAGATGGCAGCCTAATTACCCAATCAGATAAATGGGCAGATCGCGAAATTCGCGAAAGCATAGCCTCAGTTTTTCCTGAGCATGGCATCTTAAGCGAAGAAGGTGAACATATATTTCCCGACAGTGAATGGTGCTGGATTATTGATCCCCTAGACGGCACCACCAATTTTGCCCGAGGTATTCCCATTTGGGCAATTTCTCTTAGCCTATTTTATCGCGGCACTCCCGTTTTCGGCTACGTTTCTCTCCCCCCACTCGGACAAAATTTTCACGGATTTTGGAACGAACAGCCCGACGCTTTCTCCAATTCCCTAATCCCTCAATCCCGGCATTTATTTCCCAGTGCTTTTCTCAATCATCGCCCCATTCTTGCAAGCAGCGATGCCCCCAGCAGTAATCATTTTTTCAGTTTTTGTTCGCGCAGCATTTCAGCAATAAAACATCCTTTCCCCTGCAAAATCCGCATGTTGGGAGTTGCCAGTTATAATTTTCTCATGGTAGCTGCTGGCTGGACTTTGGGCGGTGTAGAAGCGACACCAAAAATTTGGGATATTGCTGCAGTTTGGGCTATCGTGCAAGCTGCTGGTGCAGCATGGGTGCCCCTAGAATCAGAGCCGATATTTCCGCTCAAGCCCGGTTTGGATTACAGTAGCCGTTGTTTTCCGACTTTAGTAGTCAGTCAGCCGGAATTAGTTTCAGTATTTCTACCGTTAATTCAAGGAGTGGGCGAGCGCTCCCAAAGTTTAGATAATTGTAGGTTGGGTTGATACTAAAAATTACCAACCTACAAAAACGGGATGTTTATTCACAATAATCCCCGATAGCGAATAAAAAGTAATACAGCAGCCCAAGACCCCAAAGCGACTTTTATAGCAACTAGGATATTGAGGATGGGAATCACCCCACCGCTAAAAAGGTTACCCATTTCTCCGCGCGGAAATTCCACACCGGCAAGTGTAAAAACCGACAATACGATAAAAATCAAAACCGAAACTTTTTCCAAAATAGCGGCGTGCCAGCGTTTGTAAATAGCCTGCATCATCTCCGGCGATGAGGTAATTGCCACCAACCCGATAGCGGTTCCGCCAGCCACTCCAGCCGCAAAACCACCACCAGGGCTTAAATGTCCGCGAATTGCCAATTCGACACTCACCAAAGCGCAAATTGTGGCTCCCAAACGCGCTAGAACAAGAGAGGGTTGATCGGTGAATTGATGGATTTTGCTGAAAGGTTTTTCATTTGCTAGCAAATAACTGCATCCTATAATAGCAATGGTAAATACCACTACTTCAAAGATAGTATCATAGAGGCGATTTCTAAGAATAATACCAGTAACTGCACTGGGGATACCACAATCTTTTACAATTTTTTCGACAATCGATATAGGGTCAAATTGGGATGCCGGATTGGGCATGAAGAGCATTTTGACGTAGAGTATGATTCCTGCTACAATATACACCCATTTCATCAATGTTTTTCCTCCAAGTCTAATGCTCTAACGTAGCTAACAATAGTAGTAGGCGAGGAAAGTTCGCTTTGTAAGATGTTATAGAGACGCTGTACTCTTGTTTCGGTGAGATAGAGGGGCTGTTTTACTTGCGCTCGCCGATAACAAGTGGCATGAATTTCTTTTTCCATCAGCGCCCGTTGTAAGTCTTCTACATCGGCATAAGGGATGAGTTCGAGACGCATGTAGCGCTTGCCAAAAATAGCTCGTAAGTCATCAATGAGTTTGCTAAAAGAGCGCTCGCCTTTTTCCTCGACTAACTCATCTTTGAGTACCCCCAGACGCATCACCAGCGACGAACGCACCGCCACCGCATAGAGCATAATCGCTAGTAGTGTACCCACTAAAGCTTCCGTCAAAGCCACATCTGCCGCTCCCAAAATCGCATAGATAGTCGCTGACACTGCACCCAATATCCCCCTTAGCACTAGCGCATCGTAGGGATTAACTTGCAGAACTAAAATGCCAGCAGATAGTGGCATCAGAGCAACGATGACATAAATATAGATATCATTATAGATGTCATTCATACTTTCCCCCACTGCTTGAACAATAAGCTAATACATATCCCAGGATTGTATTCCAAATTGCCAAGCAGATAATCGCCAAAACAAGCAGTGGCCATTCTCTGGTTCTTTGCAGTAGCAGCCCAACAATAATACTTATCGAGCCGAGAGTATCTGATACTGAAAGACTGTGTAACTTATACAGTACCGAGCGGTTTTTAATTAGGTGAGATGTTCCCCAAAACCAAAATACAATTCCTACGACTAGGCAAAAATAGCTAGCAATTTTTATCATGTCTCACTCACTCTTTTTAGTAGATGTGCCAAAAGCATTAAGCCTCCATTTCCTACAGTCAGTATAATAACCCCTACAATACCAATCATCCAGTCATTCCGCAAAACTGAGATAAACAAAATCATAATTGATGTTTTTGTCGAAATACTGCTTAGAGCCAACATTCTCTGCCAAATATTTTCATTCTTCCAAGCATCGTAGATAGGAATGAGCAGGGCAATAATCATCGCTATTAATATTATGAGCACGCCTTTTTCCTCCTGAGAATGTGTATTTCATACCAGCCTTCTTCCTCCTGGTATTTCAAAACAATTGTCTTGGGCGTAAAGGTAATCAGGAAGATATCTAAAAATACGAGACGATGCGATCGCTGTTTCGCCACTTTTTTCAGAATAACTTCTTCTTCATCATGAGGGCGAAACATCAGCTCAAACGCCTCAAGATAGGCTTGGGGAATCGCCAGTAATATCTTACCCAGCACCAGCAGCCAGTCTTTTAAAGTTTCCGGGTAGGAATATCTGCGTGGCAAAAGCAGGGATAAAGCAACGCCTATAATAATATTCGTAACAGTAAAATTAGCAGTGAGCAAAAACCAAATTGTTAGTCTAAATATCAGATGCCCAACCATGTAAAGCCCATCCAAAAAAGAACAATCAACATTAGACTCATAAAGCCAACCAGATGATCGAATTGCTCCAGTAGGCGAGGTAGCTTAATACTTATTCGGTGAAAAATCAAACCGTAAGCCAACCATCCCAAGCCAATAGTGACAAGGGGTTTGATAATATTTTCCAGGGTATATGCCTGATAGTAAACGACATTAGCGGCAAACAAACCACCGAGCAACAGCCACACCGCCAGCCAGAAACCAGAGCGGATATTTTCTCGCCCCCCATGCGGCAAAAATATAAACTTAGAAAAAGTTATTGCAGTTCCCCAGGCGGCTACATTCATGACAATAACTTGCCAGGGAGCAAGATTTTTCATAGTCAATACTTTCGCCCCAAAGCCGGATAGTAAAGGAAAACCCGATATCGAAAAACTGGCTATTACAAGGGCGATTTTAAGATTAGTATCCAGCTTTATTTGTTGCAGTTCATTAAAGCTTCGGCTTGGTAAAACCCCGGCTATTAAAAATAGCGACGCTTTCACCAAACCGTGCGTAAAAGCATAAAAACCACCCACTTCAGGTGCCGCAAGTATAAAACCTAACTGCGAAATCGTACTACCTGCAAGTACCCGCTTGGTGTCTTTTTCAAAGATGGCATATATCACGCCCATAAGAGCTGCGCATACGCCGAAAATCCTGAGTATGGGATCGATTTCTTCTATAATCAGCGCGCAGCGCACTAGCGGAAATACTCCGGATTTGACGACAATTCCCGACAGCATAGCTGATACGGGTGTATCAGATTCGGAGTGAGTAAGCGGTAGCCACAATCCCGATATAAAGATTCCTCCTTTTGTCAACAGCCCTATAAAAATTAGGGCAAGTGCTTCTGGAGGCGAACCTCGCAACCCCGCAAAGGCAAATGAATGATGCGCTTGATAAACCAGCACTGCGCCAACTAGATAAAATAGCATGGCGATGTTGCTGATAAAGAGATAGCGCAATCCTACCCAAATTGAGCGATCATTTCGGGGATAGGCGATTAGGAGGAAGGCGGCAATACCGCTGACTTCAAGGGCTACATATAAACTGATAAAGTCTGAACAGATAAATCCGGCGTTGACGCTGCCGTGTAGGATTACGGTTTGGGCATAAAAAAAAGTTGTTTTGCTAGTGCCCCAACAGTAAAATATGACTGCAAGGGTTACTAGGGCATTGGTTAAGATAAAGAAGGCGCTTAATTCATCTGCTTCTAAGGTGACGCCAAAATTATCGAGTAATTTTAGCTTTATGGGTTCTGGCTGAGCAAAAAGCTGAAAGGCATATATACCTGAAATTATAGCAGTGAATAATGCAAGGTATCGGTCAAGTTTGGGTAGTAAAACAATCAGGAAACCTATAAAAAATGGCAGTGCAATCCACGCGATCGTAATGGTGTTCATGGGGTATTATTTTTCTCGATTTCGTTGCTTTCTAAGGTGGGGTTATCTCGCGATAGTTTCATTACACCGACGAGCATTAACGCCTGGATCGACAAGCCTATGACGATCGCTGTCAATATTACTGCTTGTGGCACTGGATCGGCATAATCAACTTTTTTAGCCTTCTCCAAAATTGGAGTGAAAAAACCTTGTCTAGATGCTATGAGTACATAATAGGCAACTACGCCGGTACTCATAACGTCCATAGATACGATTTTCATGACTAGGTTTTTTTTCAGTATAATGCCAAAAAATCCGCAAAATATTGTTGCAAATACACATGCTTCTAACACGTTATCACCTTTTTTTGATGGCTCTATTTTTACAGCTAATGACTGATATTTATTTTCTTTAATTTAGTTTGCTTCTTTACACCCCTCCCCCTCTCTATACCCCTCTTCTATAATTACATTTTTAAATTTTTTTATAATTTTTTATTATTTTTTTCTTAAAAATTGAATAAAAATAGATTTTATGATAAAATATATAAATTTATGCTTATTTTTTATTAAAATTATATCATGTGCTAGAAATGTTAAAAATCGTCTATTAAAGCCGATATTAATACAACTGTTTACTTTTGTCAAGTAAATTAAAATTATTATTTCTATAGATTGTAATAAATGGGAAAGGAAGTGTCAACGCACTTGCGCCTAATTTTTTAGTTTTGGAAATTTAGACTTGACAAAAGTAAAAAAATAAAATATAATTAAGGATTGTGCCAAAAGTATGATTAAAAATCAATACCTTCACACTACGCGCACTTGCTTTATATAAATTCAAAGATTTGAGTGGAAGGGTAACATAAATTTTTTACCGCCAGCTAATATTCAAATTTCTGTTTCCAAGCTTTTTTAATTATTCTGCAATTTTTTCGAGATGGCAACACAAGTTAATTCATATTATTGGATATATAGCATTTTTACCTATAAAAAATGAAAAGGAAAAGAGAAAGGCGCTGACGGCAATATCTTAGACTGTTCCGATACTGTCACACCCTTGCAGCCAAACTTTCGATAGTAAATTTAATACCTTAGTAGAAGGTTTTTCACCCAGCAACTAGAACAATAGCAATGAATCGCCCTGCCTCGAATTCCTACAACCTCAGCAAGAAAAAACGTGCCCTAGCCAGCACAGTTAATTACAGCAGTGTTCAATCGCTAGCAGAAGTTTGGCCTCTTGCGGCCGAGAGATTTGGCCAAACTCTGGCCCTGTGGGAACCACACGCCAAAGTAACCGTACAGCTGACATACACTCAGCTCGTCGAGGAGATAAAAAAATTTGCCAGCGGGCTCCAAGAACTGGGGATACCACCGATATCAGATGGATTACCCCCTCGCGTTGCCCTGTTTGCTGACAACAGTTCCCGCTGGTTTATTGCTGATCAAGGTATTATCCAGGCTGGGGCAGCAGATGTGGTGCGTTCGTCAGCGGCAGAGCGGGAGGAATTGTTATACATTCTGGAAAATTCCGAAAGTATGGGGCTGGTAGTCGAAAACTTAGCGACGTTAAAAAAACTTTCTCCAAAAATATATGATCTGCCGCTACAATGGATAGTGCTGCTGTCAGACGAACAACCGCCTACAGAAGAATCGATACCAGTGCAGAACTTTTCCCAAGTGATGGCGGCTGGTGGATTGCGCTCGCCCAAACCCTGTACCCATAAGCGGGAAACCCTAGCAACACTACTATACACCTCCGGAACTACAGGCAAACCCAAAGGGGTAATGCTGACGCACGCCAACCTGCTGCATCAAATCAACAGCCTTAGAGAAGTACTGCAGCCGCAAGTAGGCGAGCGCGCCCTCACCATCCTACCCACCTGGCATAGCTTCGGGCGCATCGGCGAATACTTCCTCCTTTCCCAAGGCTGTACCCAGATTTATACCAACATTCGCAACGTCAAACGAGACTTCAAAGACTTCAAACCCCAATATCTAGTAGGCGTTCCCCGCTTGTGGGAATCAGTATATGAAAGCATCCAAAAGCAATTTCGCGAACAACCCCCCAACAAACAACGCTTAATAGAAACCCTCATGGGCATAAGCCAACGCTATATTCAAGCGCGCCGCACCGTAAAAAAATTGCTCCTACAACCCAAACCTCCTTCCCTTGCTGACCAAGTGCTAGCGGGGCTATTAGTCGTCGCACTTTGGCCAATACATGCCCTAGGAGAACAACTAATCTATAAAAAAGTAAGAGAGGCAACTGGTGGAAAGTTAAAATACGTCATCAGCGGTGGCGGCTCTCTGGCAATGCACTTGGAAAACTTCTTCGAGATTGTTGGACTGGAAGTGTTAGTGGGCTACGGACTAACGGAAACCTCCCCCGTACTGACGGCTCGCCGTTACTGGCACAACCTGCGAGGCTCAGCAGGGCGACCGCTCGCAGATACAGAAATCAAAATCGTCGATCCTAACACCCGCCAAGAACTGCCTGTAGGCGAGGGCGGCTTAGTCATGGCCAGGGGGCCGCAGCTTATGCAGGGATACTATAAAAATCCCGAAGCCACCAAAAAAGCGATCGACCCAGAAGGCTGGTTTGATACGGGAGATTTGGGTTGGCTGACTTCTGGTAAAGACTTGGTACTCACAGGTCGCGCTAAAGATACAATCGTACTTACAAACGGGGAAAATATCGAGCCGCAGCCGATTGAAGATGCCTGCTTGCGCAGCCCATACATCGACCAAATCATGCTCGTAGGTCAGGATCAAAAAAGTCTGGGTGCTCTAATCGTGCCTAATGTAGACGCCCTGCAAAAATGGGCAGCTACTCAAAACTATCGGCTGCGCTTACCAGTCGCAGCAGAAGGGGAAACCAGCCAGTTGGCAGGTTTGCAGGAAATTGAGCTAGAGAGCAAGCCAGTTTTGGATTTGTTTCGGCAAGAATTAAATCGGGAAGTGCAAAATCGCCCCGGTTATCGTCCTGACGACCGAATTGGCCCGTTTCGCCTGATTCTAGAGCCATTTACCATCGAAAATGGCATGATGACCCAAACCCTGAAAATCAAGCGTAACGTCGTCATGGAACGCTACCGCGATATGATTGACGGGATGTTTTCTCGCTCTGACATATAAACCGTTGCCAACGCAATGTTTATGCATATGACAGGTTCTCAATTACTTCTGAAACGAGCTATTACTGTTAAAGCTATCGTCACGCCTCGCTGGAAAGAAGAAGCGCAGCAACAACTGCAAGCCCAAATTAATCAAATAGATAGTCAGTTGCAACAGCTAGAAATGCAGGGGCAGCGGATGATAGCAGAAATTCAAAGGCAAAGTTTGCAGCCTCCACCCCCGCAGGTAATGCAACAAATTGAAAATATACAATCTCAGGTGAATCAAAAGAAAAGTGAGCTGCTAGAACAGAAAAATCAGATTTTGCAACAATTACAGCACGTTCAGACTCTGGAACTCGAACAAGAAGTCAATCAAGGTCAGATTGAAAGTGTCTTCAGTATCGAGCGGGGAGAAAACCTAATCCAAAAAATGCAAGTGGAAATTGTGCTGCGGGATGGGATGGTAGAGGAAATTCGCGGCGATATCTAGCAATAGTGAGTTCTGTTGTTAATAGTGGCAAGCCCCCAGATTTTCGCAGGCGAGCGCAATTCCAGCCTCCTGTCGGGACAATTGCGGGCCACTGGGGCAAGCCTTTCTGCTCCCCTACCCACCGACAAAGCGGGCAACTTTTTACTTAGGTTGCCAGAGGCGATACAATAAAAAATCGCTCTGTTGTAATCCTGTCGATTCAGCTCGCCACCTTATGATTCACGAACTCTTCATGCCCGCCCTCAGTTCCACAATGACCGAAGGCAAAATCGTCTCTTGGGAAAAATCCCCAGGCGACAAAATCGAAAAAGGTGAAACCGTGGTGGTGGTCGAGTCTGACAAAGCAGATATGGATGTGGAGTCCTTCTTTACGGGATATCTGGCCGCCATTGTGGTGCCCGCCGGAGAAGTGGCTCCTGTTGGCGCGACAATCGCCCTGGTGGCTGAAACAGAAGCGGAAATAGAAACCGCCAAGCAACAAGCTCTCAACCAGAAGAAGTCCGCCGCTAGCGAAAAACCACCTGCTGCCAGCTCCACCGCCCTACCCACTACTGCCGCCACCGAGATCGGTACAAGCAACGCTCGCCAAAACGGACGAATTATTGCCTCCCCCCGAGCCAAAAAATTGGCCAAGGAACTCGGCGTTGAATTGAGTACCCTCAAAGGAAGTGGCCCTCACGGGCGAATAGTCGCTGAAGATGTGGAAGCAGCAGCCGGACGCAAGCCAACCACTGTGGCCATACCTCCAGTCCCTCAAGCTCCCGCAATCAAACCAGCACCCGCTGCCGCCGCTCAAGCTCCAGCCGCACCGGGGCAAGTCGTGCCTTTTAACACCCTGCAAAATGCAGTGGTGCGGAATATGGTTGCTAGCCTGCAAGTGCCAACTTTCCACGTCGGCTACACTATCACAACCGACAATCTTGAGAAACTCTACAAGCAAATTAAGTCTAAAGGGGTGACTATGACAGCCCTGCTAGTGAAAGCAGTGGCCGTAACGCTACAAAAACATCCCCTGCTTAATGCTTGCTATACTGAACAAGGGATTCAATATTCTTCTGCTATTAATATTGCCGTGGCAGTGGCAATGGATGGTGGAGGACTGATTACCCCCGTCCTCCAAAATGCTGATCAAACTGATATATATTCCCTCTCTCGCGCTTGGAAAGATTTGGTCGAGCGCGCAAGAACTAAGCAGTTGCAGCCACCAGAGTACAGCACCGGCACTTTCACTATTTCCAATTTGGGTATGTTTGGGGTCGAGCGCTTTGATGCTATCTTGCCCCCAGGACAAGGGTCAATTCTGGCGATCGGTGCTTCTCGCCCACAAGTAGTGGCCACTGAAGAGGGGATGCTGGGCGTGCGCCGTCAAATGCAGGTGAATATTACTTGTGACCACCGCATTATCTATGGGGCAGATGCGGCTGCTTTCTTGCAAGATTTGGCGCAGTTAATCGAAACTGACGCTCAATCTCTGACGCTCTAATCTAATATATGCCGGGGGGATTGGGGGTTTTATTTCTTTCTTTCCTTTCTTTCCCCTTTTCGATTTTTCATTTTTAAGCGCGATCGCCCTCACCTCCGTTCGCGGTAAAATCGAGAGCGAAGAATTCTAAAGAGTAGGAGAAATTCCGATTGCCCACATTAGGCGTCAACATTGACCACGTTGCCACCATCCGTCAAGCAAGACGTACGGTAGAACCAGATCCCGTAGCAGCTGCAGTACTAGCTGAACTTGCTGGAGCAGACGGTATAACTGTACACCTGCGAGAAGATCGTCGTCATATTCAAGAGCGAGACGTGCGTTTGCTCAGACAGACAGTACGCACGCACTTGAATTTAGAAATGGCTGCTACCGATGAAATGGTACAAATTGCCCTCGATATCAAACCGGATTACGTTACTTTAGTGCCGGAACGTCGCGAAGAAGTGACCACCGAAGGCGGACTCGATGTCTTAGGGCAGCTTGAACGCATAACTAAGGTGGTAGATACTTTGCAGTCGGCTGGCATTCCCGTCAGCTTGTTTATCGATGCCGAACCAGCACAAATCGAAGCATCTGTCAAGGTGCAAGCAAAATTTATCGAGTTGCATACCGGTCGCTATGCTGAAGCGAAAGAGGAAGAAGAGCAACAAAAGGAATTAGCGATTTTAGTCGCAGGATGTAAAATGGCTCGCCAAGCCGGTTTGCGCGTTAACGCAGGTCACGGACTCACCTACTGGAATGTTTACCCCGTTGCTTCTATTGAAGGTATGGAAGAGCTCAATATCGGGCATACAATTATTAGTCGAGCAGTTTTAGTCGGGCTAGAGCGAGCCGTGCGAGAAATGAAACAAGCCATGTTGGGAAATATATAATGTATATTACCCTATATTACCTCTATTAGGGAACACTATTACTGCTGAACATTTACTTTAGCTATTGGAAAGATGAAAACCTACTACTACGTTCTCGCCAGTCAGCGTTTTCTGCTAGAAGAAGAACCTTTAGATGAAGTGTTCAGAGAGCGCACTCGCAATTACCAAGAACAGGAAAAAGAAATAGACTTTTGGCTGGTAAAGAGTCCAGCTTTTTTGGAAGCTCCGGAAATGAAAGAAATTAAGGCAAAATGTCCGCAACCATCTGCAGCAATAATTTCCACTAATCGGCAGTTCATAACTTGGTTAAAACTACGCTTAGAATACGTTCTGACTGGAGAATTTCAAGCTCCGTCAGATACTATTCCCGATCCCTTAGCTTCTTTAGTTGCAGTATATTAATAAAAAATTAATTAAAAAAAATGAATTTTGAGTGAGGAGTGTGTGAAACTGTTGGCACAGAAGACAAGAGAAAATAAAATAAAATAAATTAAATTAAATTAATTCCACACTCCACACTCCACACTCTACATTTAATATGCAGGACCTGCCAGACAGGAAACAATTGCACCTAAGGAAGAACCGACGAGCACCTGAAAGGGAGTATGTCCCAGCAATTCCTTAAGGCGATCCTCGTTAAATATAGGGTGTTCTTGAAACAACTCATCGATGATTTGGTTGAGAATGCGCGCTTGTTTACCGGCGGCTTGACGTACACCAGCGGCATCATACATGACGATAATGGCAAAGCAAGTAGCGATCGCAAACTCCGGCGTTTCCCATCCCACACTTTGCCCGATGCCAATTGCCAGGGCAGTCACAAATGCGGAATGAGCGCTGGGCATGCCGCCAGTAGTCACCAAAGCCCGCAAATTCAGCTTACCGTGCTTGAGAAATTCAACAATCGCCTTCAATCCTTGAGCGATCGCGCAGGCGAGGAGAGCAACCAGCAAGACGTGGTTGTCTAGAATGCGGCCAAAGTCATTCATGATATTTGAATATCCCTAATGACTGCGGTTAATAATAAAATCCGCGATCGCCTGCAGGGGTAGAGCCTTTTGCCCGAACGGTTCAAGTTCGGCTTTTGCCTCTTCCACTAGCTGCCGCGCCTGACGCTTAGATTCCTCCAGCCCCCAGAGGCTGGGAAAAGTCGCCTTTTGCGCTCGCAAATCTTTGCCAGCGGTTTTGCCCAGTTGCTCGGCGGTAGCGGTAACGTCCAGAATATCATCTACAATCTGAAACGCCAATCCAATATTCTCTGCATAGCGAGACAGTCGCTGTAAAGTTTCTGGCGGCGCTCCTGCCAGCAGCGCTCCACTTGACACACACGCTTCCAACAACGCCCCGGTTTTATGCGTATGGATATAGTGGAGAGTTTCCAGAGAAATATCCGGCTTGCCCTCAGATTCTAAATCCACTACTTGGCCGCCGACCACCCCTGCTGCCCCAAAAGCATGGGCTAAACGCCCAATCACCTGTAAAACCCGCTCAGCAGGTACCCCTTGGGTTTGAGTAGCAATCCACTCAAAAGCATAAACCAGCAAGCCATCCCCTGCCAAAATCGCAATATCTTCACCGTAAACCTTGTGATTAGTTAACTTGCCGCGACGATAATCATCATTATCCATTGCCGGCAAATCGTCATGAATCAGCGACATAGTATGAATCATTTCCAAGGCGCAAGCCGTGGGCATGGCCATTTCCAGCGTACCCCCCGCCAGTTCGCAACTTGCCAGACACAAAATAGGGCGTAAGCGCTTGCCGCCCGCCAGCAGGGAGTAGCGCATCGCTTCATAAAGCTTTTCAGGATAAGCAACCGGGAGAGAGCGATCGAGCGCTGCTTCCACTAAAGCTTGTTTTTCAGCTAGATAGGCTGACAAATTAAATCCCGCGTCTTTATCAGGCGACTGAATTTCTGTAGTCGATACCATCCCTTGATCCCTCTTCCCTGTGTACTCTTCAACAATTCTACGGGGAATAAGGATTCAGAATACTCGGATTTGGGATTTAAAATCTGACACTCTGACACGAGTAGGAGCAAAGATTGGGGAATTGGGGGATTTAGAGATAAATTTACCCTCCCCATTACCCCTAATCCCGGCTTTAACGGCTTCGGCTATAACTGAATACAGTATTTTCTAGTAACATTGTCACTGTCATAGGGCCAACACCACCGGGAACTGGAGTAATAAAATCTGCTACTTCTTTGACAGCCTCGAAGTCGACATCGCCTACTAGGCGGGAGTTTCCAGCTTCATCGGTGATGCTGTTCATCCCTACATCGACGACTACAGCTTTGGGTTTTACCATGTCTGCTTTTATTAAGTGTGGACGTCCAACGGCTACAATCAGAATATCGGCACTCCTGGCGAGCGCGTCTATTTCGCGAGTTTTGGAATGGGCGATCGTTACTGTAGCGTCGGCTTGCAGCAGCATCAGTGCCATTGGCTTACCTACCAAAATACTGCGCCCGATAACTACGGCATTTTTGCCAGCGACATCAATTTTATATTCTTCTAACAGACGCATGACGCCGGCAGGGGTGCAACTACGTAAACCAGGTTCTCCCCGTATTAATCTTCCCATATTAACCGGATGGAGACCGTCAGCATCCTTGTCGGGGTGAATTTGGTAGAGCAAAGATATCGCGTCTAGGTGTTTGGGAAGGGGCAATTGCACTAGGATGCCGTCTACTCGCTCGTCTTGATTGAGTTGGTAAATGACTTGCTCGAGTTCGGCTTGAGTTGTGTCACCGTGAAAGTGCTTCCCATAGGAGGCGATGCCTACTCTAGCGCAGGCGCGTTCTTTGTTACGCACGTAGGTAGCACTGGCGGGATCGTCTCCTACCATGAGTACGGCTAGCCCCGGAGGACGATGGCGCTCTTTTTGCAATCTGGCAATGCGCGCTTGCAGCTCTGATTGCATACGCTGGGCAAGGGCTTTACCGTCTAGAATTTGAGCATTTTTGTAATTCATTTGCATTTTAGATTTTAAATTTTGCATAGATAGGGGCAGCACGCCCTAAGCAGCCTGATAAATAGCTAGTACAGAAAGAAATTGCTATGACTTCTCCTATTACTGCTATATTGCGCCTGGGAATGGCAATCCTGCTGCTGGGAGGGCTGTACAGTTGTGGCTCGATGGCTATTTTATTTGGGGATGTTCCCGTTACCCCCATCAGTGAGCTTCAACAGGCGCGGGATGCCAATACTACAGTTTATCTGAAAGGTACAGTAGGGAGTCTAGCCCCTTTTCTGGAAGGGGGTGCTTATCAACTGCAAGATGCTACAGGTAGTATTTGGGTTGTAACTGATGGCGCTTTGCCTGCCCAGGGGGATATAGTTAAAATTAAGGGAAATGTCACTTATCAAAGTATTCCCATAGCTGGTAAAGAGTTAGGAGAGATTTATATAAAAGAAATTGAACAATTGCAGCGCCAAAATACATCTACAGAATCAAAATGAGCCACCAAGCTGTTGTCGCGCTCGCTATCCTGCATCGAGATGGCAAGTTTCTCATGCAGTTGCGCGATAATATTCCCGGAATTGCCCATCCTGGGCGCTGGGGTTTTTTTGGCGGGCACGTCGAACCCGACGAGACACCTGAACAAGCTCTCAGACGAGAATTACTTGAAGAAATCGGCTATGCTCCGCCCATAGTTTCAGAATTTGGCGTCTATGCCTCCGAGGCAGTGGTGCGGCACGTTTTTCATGGAGCCTTGACTGTAGATGTTAGCGAACTGGTGCTTTATGAAGGTTGGGATTTGGGTATGTTGACGCCGGAAGATATTCGACGAGGCGAGCGCTATTCAAAACGCGCAGGTGAGGTGCGCCCCCTCGGTTCGCTTCATCAGCAAATTTTGCTAGATTTTATAGAAAAAGGTAATTTCTAACGCCAAGCCTGAATAATCTTTCGCTTGATTTCTATAAATTCTGGCGCGAGTTTCAACTCTAAATCACGCTGTGATGGTAGGATTATATTAATTTCTTCTTTAATTTGACCTGGATGGGCACTCATCACATATATACGTTGGGAAAGAAAAATTGCTTCCTCGACATCGTGAGTAATCATTAGAAAAGTGGTGTGAGTTTTCTCCCACATTTGCAATAAAAATTGCTGCATTTGTTCTTTGGTTTGGGAGTCGAGCGCTCCGAAGGGTTCATCCATGAGTAAGATTTCCGGTTCATTGGCAAGAGCACGAGCGCTCGCTACCCGCTGTTTCATCCCTCCCGATAACTGTTTCGGATACGCCTTAGCAAACTGTGTCAAACCCACCACATGCAAATAATAAGCAATGCGCTCTTGTTTTTCCCTGCGGGGCAATCCGCGCAATTCCAATCCAAATCCAATATTATCCTCAACCGTCAACCACGGAAACAGCGAATAAGTTTGAAAAACAATGCCGCGATCTGGTCCAGGTCCCTGCACGCTTTGCCCATCTACCAGCACTTTTCCGGAAGAAGGCGCTGTGAATCCAGCAATAATATTCAGTAAAGTAGATTTGCCACATCCTGACGAGCCGACAATGCAAACGAATTCACCAGGATAAACATGCAGATTAATATTCTGCAACACCATCAGTTGCTTACCCTGACTGGCAAAACTTTTAAACAAATTGCGAACTTCTAATTTATATTTATCAGATTGGTTGAACATAGTGACGTGGCGTGCTGCGAAACGCTATCCCCCCTACAGAGTAAACGATATAAAATCAGGATATACCTATACCTCAAAGAAGATGAATGATGTTGATAATACCGCAAATTTTCTACAATGCTTGAACCACTACCCACTTCTAAAAAGCGCTATTTGCAACCTTCCGTATTTTGGAGCATTCGCCAAAGCATCCCTAAATCGTTAAGCATTGCCCTAGTAATTGCTTCCCTGCTTGTACCCCTACTGCTGTGGGCATTACTTAGTTACACGGGGTTAATTTCTCCCATATTTCTACCCACTCCCACAGCAGTCTTGCAAGCCGGCAAAAATATGTTTTTAGAAGATAACTTGTTGCTGGATATTCTTGTCAGTTGCGGGCGGGTTTTAGCGGGATTTTTAGCAGCAGCTGCTGTCGGCATTCCTGTAGGAATAGCAATGGGTACTTTTCCGAGTATGGAAAGTTTATTCAGTCCATTTGTTGGCCCATTGCGTTATATGCCCGTGGCAGCTTTTATCCCTCTAATTATATTGTGGGTTGGTTTGGGTGAAGAAGCCAAAATTTTAATTATTTTTTTGGGAATTGTATTTTACAATGCTATTATGATTGCCGATGCGGTAAAGTTCATTCCTAGCGAATTGTTAAATGTTGCTTACACACTCGGAGCAAATCGCCGCGCCGTATTATTCCGTGTGATTTTGCCTGCAGTTTTTCCCAGTATTTTAGATGCGTTGCGGGTAAATGTAGCAGGGGCGTGGAACTTTTTAGTAGTTTCAGAATTAATTGCGGCTGAAAATGGTTTAGGATTTAAAATCGTGCAAGCACAACGGTTTTTACAAACCGATAAGGTTTTATTTAGTATCGCGATTATTGGTTTGATTGGCTGGGCAACTGATTGGTTTTTTAAAGTATTGGCGAAAATGCTTACGCCTTGGGTGGAGCATTAAAAGAAACCTAATCCCCTTGACAATAGCGCCCGAATGGGTTGGGTTGTGGTATGACGCCATTTGAGGTGATTTTACTGAAGGGTTTCATAGGCGTATTTATTGAATTCCAGAGTCAGAAACTGCTTTTAAATATTTAGGCTCTATCAATTTAGATAAATCCGGCAATTTGCTTATTTGTTTTTGAGCTAGCAAAAATTTGGCTATTTCCTGTATTTGCTTACCCAAGAAAAGTTGACTTTGGGGGTTAGTTAGCATATCTATATTTGACTGCAAATCAGGTAATTTCAACAAGTTTAAATTTTTGTCTAATTCGTCTGGTTTAATGTTCAGACGCCGGGCTGCGATCGCTAATCCTTCCGAACGGTTTTTATTCAAAAAATCCAATCCCTTTAAAACTCCCCAAACAAAAGCATATCCTGCTTGAGGATAAGCTTCGAGAAATTTTGTATCAAAAGCAAAAAGATCAGCGATCGCTCCTGGCATCCTAGCAGAATCATATATCACACGCCCATCTTTTTGTTCAGCATTTGCTTGCTCTAAAAAAGGCGAATATGTCACAGCAGCCTCAATTTTTCCAGCTTGATAAGCTGCAGCCGCCGCTTCTGGCGTCATCGCCACCAGCGTCACATCTTTCTCACTCAATCCCGCTTCGCTCAGCACTTGCAGCAAAAAGAAATGACTGACACTTCCCTTATCAACCCCAATCCGCTTTCCTTTAAGATTCTTAATATCAGCAATACTTTTTCGTGCTAAAATACCATCAGCACCCAATGAAATATCTTGAATCATAATAATACGGAAATCTTTGCCCTGAGCCGCTATCAAAACAGCTTCAGAAGTCACGGGGGCGATACCATTCAAACGCCCGGCTGCAAAAGCAGCATTAGAATCGGCGTTAGCGCTGAAAACTTTAATATCCAAATTCAAACCTTGCTGTTTAAAAAAACCTTTCTCTACAGCAATATATAAAGGTGTAAGCCCTACCCACGTGAGCAGCCCCATAGAAGCCGAGAAAGTATTATCTATAGATTTTGGGGCTGATTGTATACAGGCATGTAGCAAAGCGCCACCTGCAACACCCGCAATTAACCAGAGAGCTTGTCGGCGCGTCGTCTTCATGAGTATTTTTTTTAGATAATTGTGATTTTAAGTCTTTAATTTACACTAGCTTTGGAGTGGGTTCAGGTTTTTTAGCAGAAATTTTTATAAAAAATAGCAAATAACTACTAGCGTTGCAGAAGAAGACTACTGACATTGCCAAGGTGCGAGCGCGCGTGGGATAGCGAAATAAATTTTTCCCAAGATAGCTAACCAAAACGGAAAACTCTGCTATAATTACATCTCGGTATATTACCCCTGATCCCATGCCAAGAGCGGGCTTGAAATGCGCCTAATCAACCTGATTGAAAATTTCATAAATATCGAATTGAAACGCTCCGCTTCAAAGTTGCTTTCTCTACACCGCTTCAAAGGGCGAGAAGGCTGGCTTTATGGTTTAGCTGGAATAGTCGCCCTCTGGATATGGAATGGGAAACTATTGATAGCCACTAGCACAGGGGTGTTAGTGATGTTAGCCGTTTACTCGCTTCAGGGGCGGAAGTGGCAGCGTTTGCGAGCGCAACTTAGTCATATTTTAAGCGGCTCTAATCGACAAATCACACTAGCTGTAAGTAGTGGCGGCTTTGCCACCCTCAGCACTTACATTGCTATTTCCCTGTGGATGGAATCAGAAAATCACTGGATAGCAACGGCTGCGATTTTGCAAGGCTTAGGAGTAATGGCTACTTTCAGCCTTTTGGTTTGGCACGTCTTCAGCCATCAATCTAGTCGGGATGAGAAAACTTTCGATAACCTCGTTGCAGATTTGAGTGATACCGATTCTCTCAAGCGGTTGATTGCGGTGCGTCAACTGACTCGTCTGGTAAGAGCTGGGCGCGCTGACAGTAGCCAACAACGCGCTGCCCTTGACTATTTCCGTCTAATGCTCAGTCGCGAAGCCGAGCCTTTGATTCGCGATGCCCTGCTCGACGGGCTGCAAGCGCTAGATACTTCTAAGCAGCTAGGAGTGGGCACTGAACCTGTTTCTATTCCTTTGTCTAAGAAATCCGCCGCTACAAAAGCTCGTCAGCATATTTCATAAATTATTTATTTTTTATTTGCAATTATTAATGGCGCAACACCGCTGTAGGCGCCTATTTTTTCACATTCACCTAAACCAACTAGACAAGTTGGTTCCAGATTGTTAATATGAGGTATCTAATACATGATGGGTATAAACCCTCAAATTGAACTGCGAAATTGTAATCCCTTACTCTGGGAGAGAGAAATATTATGTCAGGAGTTAATCCAGCATTTAGTTTTGAGTCGGCTTCTCCCTCAGATGCACAGGGTGTTGAAAATCAAGTTGCTCTGGAAGCCTCTGAAAAGTCTGCAATAGTATCGGAGAGTGAGTATCTAGCCAATGGCGATTGGAATAAAAGGCTGCGGGAATTGGGCGAGCAAATTGCACAGGTGCGTCAAGCTCAAAAAATATCTCTCGAACAACTTCATTTTTTGACAAAAGTACCCCTTTATCATCTCAAAGCTTTAGAAATGGGGCGTGTCGAGCTTTTGCCAGAACCTATCTACGTTCGAGGGTTTATCCGCCGCATTGGCTCTGCGTTGGGCTTGGATGGTGAGTGCTTAGCTGCTTCTTTGCCTATAACAGCTCTAAATAAATCTGTTTTGCCTTCTTATAAACCTTCGAAACCCCGCTTAGAACTTTTCTTTAGTCCAGTTTATTTTTACTTCACTTATATAGCGATAGTAATAGCAGCACTTGCTGCTCTTTCCTGGCTTTCTCACCAATGCAAGCCTATTTGTAATTATCCCCAGTTCACAAATAATACAGTTGAATTGAATGACTAAAAAATATGAACTTCCCAGAATAAATATGAATATAAATTGAAAAAGTAAGAGAAAAAACGAAAAAAAGGCGGCACGGGAACTAGGGAAAAGGTCATCGAGTTCTGGATGGTAGACTGTACTCTATGATTCCTAAATTCAAACTGAGTCTATGCGAGCCGTGGGCCATGGGTATGGCCCGATGTCCAGTTAATCCGGATTGGCAGAGACAGAATTAGAAACAAAATCGCAAGTGATATTGGTGTGAGTGCATATGTTAAATTTTGATTGTTTAAGTTCCTGTAGACTGTCGCCGAAAATTGCTATCCTGAGCTTGTCTGTAGGGGCAGTGGCGCTTATAATTCCAATTTGGCCGACTGCGATCGCAAAAGCTAATCCCCCAGAAGAGTTCTCAGTGGCTCAGCAGCAAACAGGAGAACGAGCGATCATAGTAGAAGAAGTGAAGGGAACGGTTACATACGGGCCATCAATGCAAGCGGTGACAGTTGGCCAGCGTTTGCGAGCCGGAGAAGACGAACTCCGCACCGGGCAAAACTCTACAGTACGCTTGTATATCGATAATCATATCGGCTCTTTGGAAGTAGCAGAAAACACTACTCTGAAAATCAAAACCCTCTCGAAGGAAAAAACTTCTCTTTTTGTCTGGCAAGGGCGAGTTAGAGCCTCTATCGGTAAAACGATTAGAACCCGCAATTCCCAAAAACAGGAAAGCAAAGGAGAAAACGAAAAATATTTAATCGCTCAACGCAATTCCTCAAGAGGGAATTATCCGATAGATATTCAAACTCCAGCAGGAATTGCCGGTGTGCAAGGTACCTGCTTTGGAGTGAATGTTGGGCCAACTGGCAAAACTGGTATTTCTACTTTGGAAGGTAGTGTTGTTGCGATCGCCCAGGGACAAGAAATTGTCGTGAATAAGGGTCAATATGTCGTCATCGAACCCGGAAAAGCCCCAACAAAACCTGAAAAAGCTCCCACTCGTGCCGCCTTCCGACTCCTCAGTGTCAGAAAAATAGGTGATAACGGCATTCGTATCATCGGGCAAGCATCTCCTCACGAATTAGTATATGTAAATGGCATAGCTGTAGAAACTGACATTGAGGGCAAATTTTCTATTATTATTCCGCGACCGCTAAATCGACGTGTCAGGTTTGTCCTACGAGGACCAATTGTTACGGAAACCTATTACGAAATCGCAGTTCTGTAAGAGAACTTTTTTAAATTAAGGTGTTTCTGTAGAAAAGAATCACTTTTTTGTTTTTTTTTTAGAGGCGATCACCTCAAATTTTTAAAATTCAAGAATTACTAAGAATATCTAACATATAGCTAAAAATATTTATATTTTTAAGGATTTTGACAGGGAGAAAATGAAAAGCTGGATTAAACGCATTCAAAATTATATAACCAGCGAACGCCCCTGGCTGCCGGGAGCAATAGCAGCAGTAATCTCACTAGGAATATGGCAGCTTGGAGGTTGGCAAGAGTTAGAAAATTTTGGATACAACGGACTTTTTCAAATTCGCCCCCAAAGAAAATGGGATGATAGAGTAATAACGATCGCTATTGACCAGCCAAGTTTACAAAAATATGGTCAATTTCCTTGGAAAAGAGAACGCTATATAAAATTATTACAAGTTTTACAAGCAGCACCCCCAGCAGCGATCGGCTTTGATATACTTTTTATCGCTCCCAGTCCGGTTGATAATGAATTGGCAGCAGCGATCGCAGCAAATGGTAAAGTTGTATTAGCGCGGGCTTGGGATGAAAAAGGCAGAAGTCTACAAGCACTCCCAGTTTTGGCAGATGCAGCAGCTCTAGTAGGGCATATATTACATCAACGAGATAGTGACGGCATTAGCCGCAAGGCAACAATATGGGTAAACGCAGGCGAACATAATATTCCAGGGCTGGCTCTTGCCATGCTAGAAATTTACAATTCTTCCGCAAATCCTAAAGATCGCATTTCCCTGCCTGAACCTATTGCTAGTCAAAATTTCCAAAATGTCTGGATTAACTGGCCGGCAAAAACGCAAGCGGCACAGACTTATTCATTTGCAGATGTAGCAGAAGGGCGAGTGGAGCCGAAAATTTTTGCAGGCAAATTAGTATTGATTGGTCCTACGGCAACGGGAATGGATCCCCTAAGCACGCCGCTTGATCGCGATCCTCCCACGGCAGGAGTTTATCTGCACGCGGCTTTACTAGATAATTTACTAAATAATCAATTACTAAAGCGATTTCCCGATTGGGCAACAATTCCTCTAGTGCTAGCAATTGGCCCTGGTAGCAGTTGGCTATTGTTTAACCGTAAGCTTAGAGGGCGAATAGCAATAGGTTTGGCTCTGCCTCCAATCTGGTTTGCGATCGCTTTAGCAGCTTTTAGTTGGGGCAATTGGTGGATTCCCATCGCTACTCCCATAGGCACAATTTTGCTTTCGGGTATCAGCGTGCAGCTACGCGAACAGTATGAGAAACAACAACTAATGAGTTTATTTGCTCAGCACGTTGCCCCAGAAATGGCAGAGGTAATTTGGCAACGCAAGGAGGAAATTTTTGAAAATGGCGAATTAGAAGCCCAAGAGCTGACGGCAACTGTGCTGTTTATGGATATTCGCGGCTTTACAACTATTTCCGAGACAATGGCACCGCGTGACTTGCTCAATTGGTTAAATGAATATCTTGATGTAATGGCTCGCTGCATTATGAATCGCGGCGGTGTAATTGATAAATATATTGGTGATGCGATTATGGCGGTATTTGGAATTCCTTTTCCGCAAACCCAGGCTGAAGATATCGCGCGAAATGCAGTTGCCGCAATTCAGGCTTCTATTGATATGCATAAATGTTTGGAAGAGTTAAACAAACGCTTTATAGCTGAAGGTAAGCCTGTAATTAAATTTGGAATTGGTATTCACACGGGTACAGTTGTCGCCGGTACTGTGGGGGGAGCCGAAAGACTGAGTTATTCTGTGCTTGGGGATACTGTGAATGTAGCGGCGCGACTGGAGTCAATGACAAAGACGTTGACGGCAGATAATCCTTATAAGATTTTACTGACTGATAGTACTTTAGCTCATCTCGGCGAGCGCTATCTTACCAAAGAAGTAGGCGCAATTCAACTGCGTGGCAAGCAAACCGAAACTATGGTTTATACCATTTTGGGAGAAAAAGACTCAATGTAAACCATTATTTAATTGCATAGTTTTTCGGGTAAAGACTAGAAATTTTTCCAGCCCTTACCCTTTTTTAAGTTCGATATTATGTTTTTTGTGTTTTTTTAGTTTTATTAAATTTTGGGTTTTGGTGGTTTTATTATTGTGAAGGCATTAATCGCTCTAAAATATGGCTTTAGGTGACAGTGGACATTCCTGAAAAAGCGAGCGACTGCTGAAAGATATGAAACAATCAGCGCCTAAACCGAAACGTGAAAGCTTGCGCTTTCAGGCGCTCGGAGAAGCTACCGCCTCTGAGCCTACTCACAGACAATCATACAAGATGTCAAAATAAGGGTGTTCTAAACCTAGAGCCCGAAAAACCAGACAGGGGCACTACCATCGTTTTATATAAAGAGTAGTTTTATGCCAACTTTCCGAGCGTCGAATAGTAAATACTTTCCTTCAAACCTAGGGCAAATACCGCAGATGTGTTACAATCCCACCCAACCCCTCGCGCAGCAGGAAGATCAATTTTTGCAAGTAGAAGAAGTGGCTTCGTCTAAGCCCAACCCTAAGCCTCAGTTTTGTGAGCCAAAGCAAATCGATGTATCTTTCGTTTTCGGTACACTAGAGGGGAAGCCAACACAACCGCCGGGAGTCACAACCGAACTCAAGTGGCAGCAGCAAATACGGGTGGGCGACGAGATGGTATTTGACTATCTCAAAGAAGATAGCAAAGGGCACTTGCGCTTTTTCCGCGCTAAAGTCAGTTTAAATAACAACTATTGTTATTATATAGAAGATGTTTCAGTAGGGGTTTCTAGCGAGCCAATTTCAGCCGCCGATACCCACGTATCAGTAGAAGCTGCCAGCCCAAGCCCCGAAGCCACAATAGGAGCAGCTGTAATATCTGAAGAAATATCGATTCGCGCGGCGGTTGGTGTTGGGGTGGCAGTCAACCTGTTAGCGCTAGCAGTAGGAGGCTATTTACTGCAAGTTGCTCATTCTGGTAATACAGAGATAAAAACGGCACAAGAGCAAAAAGCGGAATTGGCTACTCGCCTTCCTAAAAGTTGGCACGGCACTGAGAATATCGCCGCGCCTGAAAGTTTCCAGATACTGGGAGAGCATCACCAACTGCTAGAGCAAGCGTATGAGCGAGCTAGCGCCAGAGACTTTACCGGGGCTGTAGACTTTCTTAAACAGATTCCCTTTAACAGTGCAGTTTACGAAACTGCTCGCTCGAAAATAAAGGAATACGAAGAAAAACAGCGCCAGACAACAGCCCAATCTGCCGCATCTCTACCTGTTGCCCAGAAGTTTCTCGCCACTATCCCTAAAGCTAAGGATAATTGTAAAGAATTATTGCAATTTCCTTCCCTGCTGCCAAGTATCAACACCCACAATTTACTCAACCCCGGAGATTTCTTGCTAGAAATCGCTCCGCAGTCAGCAATTATAAGTTTTCCTGAAACAGGAATAGATAGCTGAAAGATGAGAAAGGTTGTGCGTTAAGCAAGTTTACGCAAAAAGCTTCAAAGTCTGCCGCTTTCAAAAGGGCGCGCAGAACTTTTTGTTATTAGAGATTAGTGCCAAAGCCAAAATAGACGCGGTTGGGTTTAGTTTTTATTTTATTAATCGCGTGCAGTTGTGTCAAGCTTTCTCTAAATTTCAGGGAATCGTTTCCTTTCAGCTTTGTTACTATAGCCATATAGGGGGTTAAACCCCCTAAGCATAAACGCTTTAAAGAATTATGGCGGGCGAAGGCTCACTAACATGAATGCTAAATCCATGAAATAGATATACAGCCAGCTTCTGAGCAAGAAACTGGCTTTCTTTCCTGCTGAAGAAGGGATATTAGTGAACTTGCTAGAGGTTAAGTTTCGATGACGAGAAAAATTTTGATCCAAATATTAAAGATAGGATCTGCAGACAAACTATCTGGGGGCATCAGTGTGAGTGGGTGTGGAGTGTTTTATGTCAAAAGTAATATTAAAACCTGTGTTAGGAACATTACTAAATGGGCGTTACCGAGTTGTCGAAATTCTCAGTGTCAAAGCGCAGGTGAGTACCTACCTGGCTGAAGACATTTACCAAACTGACAGCCCCAAATGCCTTGTCAAACAAATCGAGCCTGCAAATAATGATCCCGAATGGTGGGTTACTGCTAGACTGCGGTTTGCAAATGTTGTGCAAACCCTGAAAAAGTTAGGAACTCATCCTCAGATTCCAGAGCTAATCGGCTTCTTTGAAGAAAATCAATCCTTCTATGTGGTACATGAATGGATAGAAGGAAAATCACTGAGTGCAGAATTTGTACCAGGGCAACCTTGGAATGAAGAGCGGGTTGTGCTGCTGTTACAAGAAGTGTTGAGTATTCTTGAATTTGTTCGGCGCTATAGCTTTATTCATGGTAATATTACGCCGGAGACTTTCATCAGGCGGGCAAGTGATGGTAAATTAGTATTAATTGATTTTGGCTGCGAAAGTCAGATTTGTTCTAAAGCTGAAAGCGCTGAAAACTGCAATCAAGCGACTGTGGATGTTTATGCTCTGGGTATTATTGCGATCGCAGCTCTATCAGGATTAAATCCAGAGCAACTTGTCGCCGATACCGACATAAAAAATTGGAGAGGGCGGGTGCCAGTGCCGGTGAGTAACCAATTGGCAACAGTTCTCAACCAAATGTTGCAAGTTAACATCAAAGAAACCAGTATGGCGGCAGCCCCAACCGCCTCTGTTGAGGATTATCTGCCAATTGCAATGCGAGTGACAACCAGGGAAGATAGTTGTTTGCTAGAGTTGGAATCCAGCAAGCATCAAACAGAAAATCTTACCTCCTTAACAGAAAAGCCATCTAGCCGTCGCAGCAAACCATTTTCTGTCAGCCGCTTACTGATAACAGGGGGGCTAGGATTAGGCGTAACTGCCAATGCTGGGGCGATGATATTTGGGCTAACGACACTGCTAGAAGCTTCTCAAATCGATCCGGGGCAAGATATTTTTACTAAAGCATCAGAGGAGTATAAGTCAGGGGATTTTAAACAAGCACTGGCACTAGCAAAATCTATTCCCACTTACAGCGCAGTCTATTACGAAGCCCGCAACGCGATGCAAAGATGGGAAAATGAATGGAATCAGGCTTCTCATCGATTCCAGCAAGTTGAAAAAGCTTTTAAAGAAAATAGATGGCTAGATGTATTCAGGGAGGCAGAGCAGATTCCTGATAATCCCTACTGGCAAAAAAAGCTTAAACCTCTATTTCAAAAAGCGGCACTTAAAGTCAAACCAGAAGTTCAACAATTGTTACAAGCAGCTCACAGGGAGGTTAAACGAGGGGATTTTGCCGCTGGGCTACAGGTGTTGGCAAAAATTCCTAAAGAGGTGCCAGACTATGCCCAGGTGCAAGCTATAATAACTGAGTACAAGCAAAAGCAAACTCTCAAACTGGAAGCAAAAGCGCAGCAATTGCTGAAAACCGCTAGTGCCAAGGCTGCAAGTAAGGATTTCAGTAGTGCCGTTAAGTTAATTAGACAGATTCCTAAAGGTACTTCTGTTTACGAGTTGGCGCAAGCTAAGCTAATAGAGTATAGTCAACAGCGGCGTCTCAAGGCTGACGGATTACTGCAACAAGCTAATCAAAAAGCGGCTGCTGGAGATTTTGTTAGCGCAATCAAATTGCTTAAACGAATTCCCAAAGGAACCTCCGCCTACTTTACGGCTCAAAGTAAGTTGCTGGAATATATTAATCAACGGGAAATACAGACTAGAAGAAATACACCACTTTTTACGCCAGTCAATCGGCGCATCACACCCTCTAGACAGCCTCAACAGCGAGCAAGTGAAAATGTCGAGGGTGGTTCTCTGGTTTCTCAAAGTCTTAATCCTGGCGATTTACTGCAAGAGATAGATTCGATTCCGTTTAATTTGCCTGGGTAAGCGCGTGGGCTCTAATTCTGATTATTTTTTCGCTCTCGGGCTGGTAAGCGAGAGCGTTTTTTATTGGTTTGAAAAGTCCAAGAATTTTTAGGAGCCACTGGAGGAGGAATAAATTTAATAAGGTGATTGGCGAAACAGACTGAAAAAGGTTAGATGTGATACTGTCAGCAAAGAGAACGGTTGGCGAGCGCTCCTTTGATGGCCTCAAATCAAGTTAGTTGCATTTCAACATAAAAGATGCGATGGTTCAAGCAAATTATCTCATGTCGTATTTTTAAAGAGTACAGATATATGTATCGATTCCAAGTTAATGCACACACGCAACCGGGAGAATTCATCGGTATTGTTGGTTCGACTCCTGAGTTGGGAGAGTGGGATGTCAGTAAATGCGTGCGTATGAATACAAATAGCGATCGCTACCCCTTGTGGTGGGCTGACGTTGACATCCCCGTTGATACCGTTGCAACCTTCTCCAGCCAAGCAATAGAATATAAGTACATCCGCATTCTTCCCAATGGCCGCATTGAATGGGAAGCCTGGGGACGCAATCGCTGGGTGCCCGTCGAACCCGATGCTCGCTCAACTACCCTGGTTATAGAAGATGGCTGGATAGGTTATCTGCCACCCTGCCCGCAAGCATACCTAGAACAACCCGTTGTTCACAAGCCCCTCCCCAAAGGCATTCAGGGTTTGAAAATCGTTGTCATCGGCTCTTCCGTCGCTTTGGGATGCAATGGATGGTTATTAAAAGGTTGGACTTGGTATCTAGAGCAAGATTTGCACAAAAAATACGGACACCAACTCGTTAATGTCTCAGAAGTTGGTGCTAATGTCATTACTACTATCAACCGCTTTCAGCGAGTAGTCGCCCCAGAAAAACCTGATATAGTTATTATTTCTCTTTCCCTGGGTAATGAAGGGTTAGCTTACTGTGCCCCCCACGAACGACGAGCAGTGCAGCGACGATTTGAAAGTGGATTGCAGCTTCTTGTCAAAATGACTCAGGAACTGGGAGCACGTCCAATTCTGGGCGCAGTATACCCTCACGGAGATTATAACTCTGAACATTACTGGCTACTACGAGAGACTCACGAACGTATGTTGAGTTGGGGCGTTCCTGTACTCAACTGGTTAGATGCTCTCGATGATGGGCAGGGGCGTTGGAAACCGGGTATCTCTACTGATCCGGCTCACCCAAATATGTTGGGTCACCGCCTGATGTATGAGGCGATCGATATCCGCATTTTCCAAATTAGTCATGAAGAATTAGCAAAAGAAAAACAACTGGCACAGCAGAAAGATGGAATCCTAGTCTTTCGCGACAACGAAGGTTTCCAGATATTCTCCCGGATAGATGAGAAAATTTTGCGCGTCATTAATAAATCTCCCTATGATTACACGATCGCTCCCTATTGGCAAGAATTACAAACTGCTATTCAAAGTAAAGCTAGATTGATGCCCGGTATCTATATTGCCAAAAATGCCCCAATAGATGCGCTTTCTTTCTTTTCGGTTCGCTCTGATGGCACTATTGAAACAACTTTAAATGTACCCCCTGGTACTGATTTGGAATACAGCGCCGCTTTCAATTTCTTTTCGCCTAAAGTTTCACAAATTTTGTTCTACGATGGGCACCTGGGAATTTTGAAGGAAAGTGAAAATTTTATCCGTGTCATTAATGAAACTGCTCACGAATACAATATCCACCCCATGTGGAAGGAAGTACGCAGTGCTCTTAAAGAAATGCCGCCTGGTGTTTATGAAGATATGCGTCATCCTGATACGCCGTTTCGCACTATGTTTATCGGCAAACAGGGGTTAGAAAGTCGGGTTAAAGTGCCGCCTAAGTCTTCGGTGCTTTTTGAATACAAGTGCCAATTATCAGAAGTAAAACGTGTTGCTATTGTACCGCTGGGCGATCGCTGTGCTCTTCGTATGCTTCTCTACAAAATGGAATATGATGGCCCTGCTTTTCCCTTCGATCTTACCCGAACCAGCAATCTTGCTGATGTTGCCGATATCATAGCAAACGATTTTTATGATATGTGGAATCCATATTTTTTGCAACACTACAATCCGAGTGAAAAAAGAATCTATCACAGCAAGTGGTCTGGTTTGTCATTCGCCCACGAAGTTGAAGATACAGATAATCCAATTTTTAATATGCACCCAGTACACGAACGTATGCGCGTTCGTTATTCAGCACGGGCGGAAAGGTTCCGTTATACTCTGCGAAATGCTGATAAACTTCTATTTATTCGCACCGGGGGTACTACTCGCGGCTGTGTAATCGATTTAATGCAAAAGCTAGAATCAAAATGTTATGGGAAACCATTCAAACTTTTGATTTTTTCTTTGCAAGATTCCCAAGAATTTGCTGATATTCCTAATGTGCTACATTATAATTTGGAGTTCAATCCCGATCGCATGTACGCTGATTTAGGGCACTGGCTTTACTGCACAGAGGTGCTGCGAGAAATTCTTAATTCTCTGGGAGTGTCAAGTAAAAATCTGTTTTGGTGCCCTCCCAATCCACCCCAGGATTAGTCTAAATAAAAATAACTCTGCGATCGCTTTTTTTATAAAAAAGTGATCGCAATTTTCTGCTTCTATTTAAAATGGTTAAATAAAGTGAATCTACCACTGATTGAACGAGCAAAAGAAAACGCAAATAAAATAGCAATTAGAGCCACAGAAGGCACTTTTACCTATCGGGAATTACTACAAACTTCCGCCCGCATCGCTACCGCCCTCCTCGCTAATACACCCGATTTAAAAGAGCAGCGCGTTGCCTTTCTCATACCTTCAGGATTTCAATACGTCGCCACTCAATGGGGAATTTGGCGTGCCGGTGGTATAGCAGTACCCTTATGCGTTTCCCATCCCCGCCCCGAATTAGAGTATGTCATTGAAGATTCAGGCGCTTCTATTATTATTACTCATCCAGATTTTGAGACTGTATTAGGTTCTATTGCCCAAGAGCGAAATTTAAGATTTATCCTCACAACAGACGCGCTTCCCAAAGCAACTGATTCTCTCCCAGATATAGATATCTCCAGAAGAGCATTAATTCTCTACACTAGCGGCACAACTGGTAAGCCAAAGGGTGTTGTCATAACTCATAAAAATATTCAAGCACAAGTAACCAGCTTGATTTCTGCCTGGGAATGGAAATCAAGCGATCGCATTTTAAATGTTCTTCCTCTGCACCACATTCACGGCATTATTAACGTACTAACTTGTGCGCTTTGGGCTGGTGCTGAATGTCATATGCTCCCCAAATTCGACGCTCAAATTGTTTGGGAGCGAATTATAGCAGGTGATTTAACCCTATTTATGGCTGTTCCCACAATTTATGCAAAATTAATTGCAGCGTGGGAAGCAGCAGATAGCGAGCGTAAAAAAATTATGTCTGCTGGCTGTGCTAAAATGCGGCTGATGGTTTCTGGCTCAGCAGCTTTACCTGTTCAAGTATTAGAAAAATGGCAAAATATTAGTGGTCATTTTCTATTAGAACGCTACGGCATGACTGAAATTGGCATGGCGCTTTCCAATCCTTTACACGGGGAAAGATTGCCGGGATATGTTGGCAAGCCTCTCCCTCAAGTAGAAGTTCGGTTAGTAGATGAAAATGGAAATTTAGTTCCTCCAGGAACCCCTGGCGAAATACAAGTTAAAGGAGCTACAGTTTTTCTGGAGTATTGGCAAAAACCAGAAGTAACGGCAAAAGCTTTTCGTGATGGTTGGTTTTGCACTGGTGATTTAGCCGTGAATGAAAATGGCAATTATCGCATCCTCGGCAGAATGAGTGTTGATATTATTAAAACAGGAGGTTATAAGGTTTCTGCGTTGGAAATTGAGGAAGTATTGCGTACTCATCCAGATATTCAAGATTGTGCTGTAGTTGGGGTTGCTGATGCAGAATGGGGTGAGCGAGTTTGTGCTGCTTTGGTGTTGCGAGCGCCTAGTGATTTAACTTTAGAATCCCTGAGAGTTTGGGCAAAAGAGCGGCTTGCTGCCTATAAGGTTCCTAGTAGAATTATTGTGGTTGAAGAACTTCCCCGTAATGCAATGGGAAAAGTTAATAAACCCAGTGTAGCCTGTTTATTTAAAGAATCTTGACGCTTTCTGCTAAAATAGGGTTTATGTCAAACCACCGCCCATTTTCATCTTGGTATTCAAAGACAAACTGGCTGCGGAGCAAAATATGATAGGCTAACTCGTTTTTAATGGTTTTGTTTCGGGCAATTTGACGTAACAAATCCCACTGAGAGGGAGTGATTGCTGTAGTCAAACGAGTGCTATATTCTTTAATCTCTCTCTCCACACACTGTCGCGAAAAAGGCGGATCTTTTTGTTGCAAGCAGCTATATAATAATGCCAGTAATGTGCGAATGTAACCGCCGCTGACATGCACGAGTCGATCTAGTGTTTCAATTGAGTCAAAAATCTCTGGAATTAAACTCAGTCGCTGCTCTGGAGGAATGTCAGGAAAGGCTCTCACGAGAACTATTTGTCGCAATAATGCGATCGCATCCTGATTGTAACTACCATCTCGTCGCCGCACAGGTACCATCGGCAATATTTTTGGTTTTCTACCAAATCGACTAATTAATCTGGGTAATTTGTTTGAGTATATTAAACTGGATGGAACCGTGTAAACTACATGGCAATTTAGTTTTCTGAGTTGTTCGCCGCGCTCAATAAATAAATATTCTGGCTGGGTTCTTCCTGATGGTTTGATAGCCATATCCATAAGATCTAAATCATCTACAATGGCTACTATTCCTTTTTTCCCTCTCAACTTTAATTCTTTATTAGCTCGTCGCAGTAATTCTTCATTTATGTATTCTAGTATTTCGTTGGTGCGTGGGTTGAGGAGCAGCCGCAATTGCGCTCGCAATCTGGGAATATTTTTTACCGTTGTTGTAATTTTATTAATCCCTTCAGAAAGAGATAATCCCGAATTACTCTCACTCCCTGATCTATTTTTCACAACAAGCGGTAATAGCGGCGTCACAATGGCAATTAGGGTTTGGAAGCGCTGGGGCAAAACGTTAATTTTTATTTCTTCTAAACTTTTGCTGATGCAATGGGTAAGCGCTAGTAAAATATCGCTGGTATCGAGATCTGCCATGTCTAAATATTGCCTTGTTTGGCAATAAATGACGTGAAATCCCTGTTGCTCTAACTCTATTTTAAGTCTAAGTAGTACTGCAGACTTTCCGGTTCGGGTGTGAGATGCAAATAATTGACAAGTCTGCTCGTCTATAGATGCCTGAGTGATGGTTTGTTTTAATTCATCGATGATTTGGCGATCGCGCACTTCTGTCAAATCAATATAATAAGGATTATTCTCGTTTTCGGCGGCAATTTCTAAACTCCTCGGATGGCACGCTAAGTAAAATTTTTGCACATCTAGTTTCATTACTATATATTTTGCTAACCTAATACAGCTCTCTGCTGAATAGTTTTAGCGATCATTTCAGCAACAGTTTGATTTTTCCAATAACTGCCGTGAGCGCTGCCGCCGTTGATTAAAGCTAAAAACGTGTTACTGAGCGGTTTAGCCAGCCATTCTAACGCCCCGCTATCGTTGATGATAACATCTTGAATGTCGAGGTATTCTTCCCCTTTATCAAGTAGTTTAGGAATAACAACACTGAGGGGGTAGGCTAGTGGATCCCCAGGATGCGCGAAATTTCGCCAAGGTAGCTTAGTATTGCCATTAACTGCGTAAAGGTTTTGTAGCAGTTGCTGAAAGCGCAGAGTAATATCGTGAGTAAAAACGGTTTCGATCTGCTTTTTCGTCAATTTTTGAGCAGGTTGTCTCTGTATCCGCCTGACATTAATAAGGTAAGCGATCGCAATCGGACTCCCTAGAGTATGAATACTAGCAATACGGATACCCTTTTGCGGTTCGGGCGAGATACCGAAAAGCAAATTGCGAATTTCTTGCACACTTTCGCAGCCTGGAATGTTAGGATCATCCCATCTTCCAGCAAACAGCACGTCAAAGAGAATAACCGTTCCCCAACTGTGGGTAACTAAATGTAGGCGATCTTTTTCCGGGTTACATCCTTGCAATATTGCTTTTGCCTGATTTTTCAAAGTCTCGACGACATCAGAGCCAATATAGCGGCTGATGTAGAGAGCCGCATCACCTGCAAACGGGAGAATGTGCTGTTTGCGGAAGTCTTTAAACCAGAAATTCGCCCATACTTTTGATTCTTCAAACCAATCTAGGAGTTGCTTTTCTGCTGAGAGCATTAGCTCATACCAGTATAGCTCTCTCATCTTCAGGTTGAGGGATAACTTTTTATCCCGATTGTAGTCGGATATAAGTTTGATCAAATCGCTGGCGAAGAAAGACTGCTGCGGATTTGGGCGAGTTGTATGGGTAGAGAGTTCTTCCGGCGGGCGAGTGTTGACGCCATGTACAAATAAAATATAATCAGTGGCCATTCGAGCACCTGCTGACGGAATTTGATGATTACATTCCTACGTCAAAGGGTATAGTCAGCCGATTCTGTGTAAAGAATTGAAAAATTTTTTCTCTGTCTTACTTGAAAAAGTTAATTTTATTGGCAGCATGGATGAGTAACAAGCCTGTATTAATCATTAAATGTCATAAGCGCTCGCTTTGATAGCTGATTTATAAATAAAAAAATATTAAGCTAATAATCGTGGACCAAATCCTTTTGACTGCGGCAGCAGTGGTTTGAAAGCCTCCCACTCGGCGTCACTCAAATTACTTGGGTAAGGTTTCCTGTAAGAATTTGTTATCTTAGGAAGAGGGCTCATCAGTGGTGAAAGCATTCTTATTATTTTATAAATCAGCTTTGAAATTTACCCTGAAAGCTGGATTGACGCCAATAATTATAAACTGGGCCAAAGTAGGGCTGGCTGGGGAGAATCCTTCTCAAGAGGCGATCGCAAAAGCATTGGCATATGTTAATTGTTTATGTAAATTGTTACAATACGTAAAGTCGTAGCCCCTACTTGTCGCTCCATGAATGTCAAGACGGTATCGCCTGCACCTTATCGAAAAGCTGACTCAGAAATGGGCACTAAGAACTATGCCTATTATACAAAAGAAGAAAACATAGAAACAGCACTGGCTCCAGCATCGGCACTGGTGCCATTCAAATCGGCTGCGCCTATGGAGGAGAAAGAAACCAAATCAGTACGCTACGATCCAGAGGCGATCGCCGTATACTACGGAGCGCGACCCTTACAAGTTTGGAGACGCAGGCTGAGCATCATCTGGCCCTTACTCAAATTTGCCCTCAGCGTCATACTAGATCGGAATAGTAAAAACCCCCAAACCCAGAAGCGCAGAGCCATACAATTGCGGGAAATGCTCAGCCAACTTGGCCCTGCCTTCATCAAAATAGGGCAAGCACTCTCCACTCGACCCGACTTAGTGCCCCCAATTTATCTGGAAGAACTTGCCAAACTGCAAGATCAACTGCCAGCTTTTCCTAACGAAATCGCTTATCAATTTATAGAAGAAGAACTCGGCGCCAAACCTGAGCAAATCTACGCCGAACTTTCTGCCGAGCCAGTCGCAGCCGCTTCCTTAGGACAAGTATACAAAGGCAAACTCAAAACCGGCGAAATAGTCGCCGTCAAAGTACAACGACCAGGCTTAGCCGAAAGCATAGCCCTAGACGTCTACATCTTGCGCACCCTGGCAATGTGGGCGCAAAAAATCTTCAAAAAACGCATCAAGAGCGACCTCGTCGGCATAATGGATGAATTTGCCAGTCGCATCTACGAAGAAATGGACTACACCCAAGAAGCTCGCAATGCCGAACGCTTCGCCGAACTCTACGGGCACCTCAAAGATATTTACGTCCCCCAAATCTACTGGGAATACACCCGTCGTCGCGTTTTGACAATGGAGTGGGTCAACGGTACCAAACTCACCCAACTGCAAGCACTCAAAGCTCAAGGAATTGATGCCTCCCATCTAATTGAAATAGGCGTGCAGTGTTCCTTGCGTCAACTACTCGAACACGGATTTTTTCACGCCGATCCTCACCCAGGTAATCTCCTAGCAACGCCAGATGGCAAACTAGCCTACCTCGACTTTGGTATGATGAGCCAAGTCAAACCCTATCAACGCTATGGTTTGATTGAAGCTGTTGTCCACTTGGTCAACCGCGACTTTGAGGGTTTAGCAAAAGACTATGTGAAACTAGAATTTTTAACCCCAGATACAGACTTGACGCCGATTATTCCCGCCCTCGCTAATGTATTTAACAATGCTCTGGGAGCAAGCGTCGCAGAGCTAAACTTCAAAAGCATTACCGATCAACTCTCGGCGGTGATGTACGAGTATCCTTTCCGAGTTCCTGCTTATTACGCCCTAATTATTCGTTCTCTCGTCACTCTAGAAGGGATTGCTATTAATGTCGATCCCAATTTTAAAGTCCTTAGCAAAGCCTATCCTTATGTAGCTAAACGGCTTTTAACTGATCCTGCTCCTGAATTGCGAGCGTCTCTGCGTGATTTACTATTTAAAGATGGCAGTTTCCGCTGGAATCGTTTAGAGAATTTGCTCAAAAACGCTAAAAATAGCGAAGACTACGATCTCAGTCAAGCCTTAAATCAAGCTCTGGAATTTTTGTTTTCCGAACGCGGCGATTTTATTCGTGATTACTTGGTGGATGAAATTGTCAAAAGTATCGATACGCTTTCCCGTCAAGGCTTTCAAAATGCTACAGCCGTGTTAGGAGAATGGTTTGGTTTGCGGGTTAATCAATCGCCAATATCTCCAGCAGATCAACAAAAATTAGAATACATTCAACGGATTTGGTCGATTCTCCAAGAAACGCGAGGATTTGAACCTATGAAGGTAGCTTCATTGCTACTTCAGTTCTTGAGCAAGCCTGAAACTCAGCGCCTAGGACAACAAATTGCCTACGGTCTGACTGAACGTATTATAGCTCGATTTATTCGCGAATTTTTCCTGGGCGAAGACGAGAATGAAATTACTGCTCGCCCTGAAAATCAGTTTATTTCGTCGTTAGCTATGTCAGAAACTAATCCTAAGTGAAAAGGTAGAAAAGGTAAGAGGCATTAATTATTATTTCCTCTTACCTCTTACCTATTTCAGAATTATAATCGGGAAAAAGTGGTAGGATAACTGTAAAAATGGTGCCTGCTCCTACTTCGCTTTCTAAAGTAATCTGCCCTCCTTGAATCTCTATAGCTTTTTTAACAATAGCTAACCCTAAACCAATACCTGATTTGTTGCCGACATTGTTGCCGCGATAGAAAGATTCAAATATTTTTTCTCTATCTTCCGGGGGAATACCAATGCCGCTATCAGAAATGCGGAAAATGGCAACGGGATGATTTTCTTCGTTATCCTGGCAGGTGAGTTCTAGTAAAATGGGGCTGCCTTGTGGAGAATATTTGATGGCATTAGAAAGCAAGTTGTTGAGGATATGGCGCAGCAATTTCTCATCCATGACTGCGTTGCAGCAGTTGCCGCGACAAACAAAGGTAATGGGATGCGTTGTACAAATTTTTTCGCCCAAAGGTTCGCTGGAGCTGTTGTTGATTTCTGCAACAAGCTGCTGACAAAATTCTCGCAAATCTAAGGGTTGGAGATTGCAGGTGAGGGAGCCGGCATCTGCTTTGCCGATGATGAAAATGTTATTTAACATTTCTGTCATGTGTAAAGCGGCATTTTGAATACGCTGGATGTGTTCGCGTAATTTTTCCAGCGGCAGAATTTTTTTGTTTTTCTTTCCTCCTGAATACAGATTCGCTAGTGCTGACGAAAGCGGGAGTTGAGCAATTATCTCTTCGAGTTGCTTTTTGAATTGCTCTGCTTGTTCCGTGTAGTATTCTAGTAAGTCGGCTGAGGAGAGAATAGTACATAATGGTGTCCGGAATTCGTGAGAGGTGAGGGTGATGAAGCGAGAGCGTAGTTGAGAAAGTTCTTTTTCTTTGGCGCGCGCTTTTCGCATCTCTTCTTCGGCTGCTTTTTGGGCGCTAATATCTGCCCAGTAACCAACCATCTCTAGAGGATTGCCAGCACTATCTCGAATCAGGCGTCTTTCATCCCGCAGCCAGCGATAGCTCCCGTCTCGGCAGACAAATCGATACTCGCAGCTGTAGCGCTCCTCAGCTAATAGCTTTGGGAATTGAGCCAGAACCCAGGCTTTATCTTGCGGGTGAATGCGATCGCGCCAAAAACAAGCCTCTTGGGTAAATTCCTCCGGTTGATAGCCGAGCACAACTGTGACGTTTTCACTAACAAAATCAATCGCCCACTCCCGGGAAATCTTGGCCCTATATATAACAGCAGGGCTAGAAGAAAGCAACTGCTGTAGCCGCTTTTGGGTTAAAAGTAGGGTTTCTTCCATCTGCTTGCGTTCAGTAATGTCTACTCCCACACCAGTACAGCGGTAAACTTCTCCTCGCTGGTTACGAATTAAGAAGGAACGTGCCCAAATCCAGCGTATCGAGCCATCGGGTAGGAGAATGCGGAATTCTTCGTTAAATTCGCAGTGCTTTCGCCTTTGTCTGGCGAGCGCAACTAACAAACGTTTGCGCTCAGCAATATGGATAGTTTCCCACCACAATTGTGGCTGTTCGTACAATTGAGCTAGCGAGCGCCCCCATATCCGCTCATACCCCGGACTAATATATAATATCTGATTCATATCAACGGAAGCAATCCAAAACACCATGTCAATACTGCCGGCTATCTGTCGGAAATGTTCCTCACTCTCCACAAGAGCTTCCGCCAATTGTTTTTTATACTCAGTCACATCACTAGCAAAACAGTGGGGGGTGTCGCAGGAAACCTCTGGTGAGGGAAATTGCTTAACCGATACTTCTTCTGTTTTTATTTGCTTCCATCGCGTCTTAATAATTTCCCCAAATTCAGAATAAATAATATCTGAAAATCGATTATCAATCATATAACGAAAGCGCTCGCTCTCTTTCCCAGTTGGAGGCGGTATCGAACGTGAGCTATAAGCTGATGTAAGTCTGTTCAAACTCCTTGACTTCTCCAACGGCAGGGGCGAAACAGTAAGTCGCACCTGGGGTGATTCCGAAGGAGCATCACTGGTTTCTTCCTCAGCCCTTTTACTCAAAGAGGCAATCGCGGTGATAGAGTCTTCCCCTTCCTGACAGCTAGAGGTTTTCCTAAGTTTGCGCAGTATACTTTCTAAAGTTACTAACCCCACCAGCCGCTCTTCATCTACTACTGGCAAATGGCGAATCTGATGTTGGCACAACACCTGACAAACTTTCCAGGCATCCCTAGCCTCTGCTAGCGAAAGACAAATTACCGGCTGTGTCATTACCTTTGCAATGTGGCGGCGGCGCAGCGAACCCTACTCACCTTTTCCCGCCAATCGCACGACATCTCGCTCTGTGAAAATGCCCAGCAATCGACTAGCGGGTGCTATCGCTTCTACAACCAAAGCGCAGCTCAATTGTGTCGAGCTCATCAAGGAGATGACTTTTCCAACGGAGGTTTGGGGCGTGACTGCCAGGATGGGGGCAAACTCGCCAGTGAGCAATTCGCAAGATTCCGAATAAAAATATAAGTTGTTTTGCTGCATAGGTTTATTGGTTTGAATGGCTCGGCTTAGTTGATGAGGGGGCGAGTGCCATTAAAAAGGCACAATCTTGAAAGGCAGAGGCTTTTTGCCCCACTCTCAGGTAGTCTGCGAACCTTGCGTTTTAGTTGGGTATTCTGAGCAAGGTTCAGAAAACCACTTTTTGAATAATTCCGCTTGTTCGATTTGGCCACAATTCCGCCTTGGCCTCATACCTATATATTTATAGTAATAATATTAATAATTTTTTTATAGTTTTAGTATTTCGTTTTTAAAAAATCAGGAAAACCCATTTTCAACCACTGAGTTCGGTTATTAGTATTTTAGCATAATTGCTTAGCTAATCCTACTAATAGCCTATAGGAAACTTTGAAAATACGGAATTTCAATAAAATTTTGCAAATATAGTATAAAGCACTTTTAGCATTTCAGCGGAACTTACTCACTATGATCCAGTCGGTTATGTTGTCCATTTCTGGGAGCAGTGGTTAAATAAGAAATACCAATCATAAACTTTAGCATAACTGCCAAATCCCTAACGCTTTAAAAAACACGAATTACTTCACCTTAACAAACATTTTTTTATTTAATGACGATTTAGAAAGTTCTGTGAGGTTTAGTTTCTAGAAACTCATACAAAGCTCCTGATGGTACTTAATTTTTTTATAATTTAAGCTGCTACTGACAAGTCTAGGCATGAGAACCCTCCAAACCCTCCTTGCCAAAGGGCTTATCCCCCCGAACCTAGTGTTTACTTTTGTGAGAAAAAGTTAGAAAAGTGAGATAATTCTCTTCCCTGGATAGACGAAGTGAACTGGTTTATAATAAAATAGCCTTGTTTGCTGACGAGCCTGGGGCATCAGCATTACCCCAGAAAACCAAAAGCTACTATTTGAAGTCTGCCACTACCCTGACAATGTCGGCGATATATCGGCAACCAATATAAGATTACCTATCATAAAAAAAGCAGTAGATATCCACAGCGGTGAAACTACCGTCAAGAGTAAAGTGGGTGCGGAATTATTTTAGAAAAAGCTTACCCCCTACCCAAGTAGCAATCTACTAAACCAAACACATATTTACCTAATAAAGCGAGCGAGTAGTTGGAGTAAACTTGATGCAAAAGATTCTAGTGATTGAAGACGAAAAACCAGTGTTAAGTAACATTCTAGAGATACTAATCTCTGGGGGGTTTAATGCAATTGGTGCAGAAAATGGTATGGTAGGGGTGCAGTTGGCAAAAGAGCAGCTTCCGGATTTAATCGTATGTGATATTATGATGCCAGAACTCGATGGGTATGGCGTATTGACTCAGTTGCGCAGCGATCCGCTAACGGAGACAATTCCTTTTATTTTTCTCTCAGCTAAAAGTGACAAAACTGATTTGCGTCAAGGCATGAATTTGGGAGCTGACGACTACCTAACTAAGCCATTTAGGCGCAAGGAGCTGCTAGAAGCAATCAATATTCGTCTTGCCAAACATGCCGCCGTTATGCAGCAATACGCGGCTGAACAAAAACGCGCTGAAGAGTTGCAGCGAAAAATTACCGAACTCCAACACATAAGCAATACCCAGAAGGAAATTTTAAACAAATTGATTTCCGAGTTGCGCAACCCCCTATCAAATATCAATATGGCAATTCGCTTACTCAAAGAGCCACCGCCGGGAGCACAAAAAGAACGCTATCTGGAAATTTTACAGGAGGAATTTCAACGGGAGATTGAGCTTATCAATCAAGTCGCTGAGTTGCAAAGTTTACTGACGCCAGAGAATATACGGCTGCTGCGCCAATTTAATTTACTTAATCCGAGTAAATCGGAAAATTAGATTTTAGCGAATTGAAAGAGCGAAATCATAAAAATGGAGTAAAAGGAGAAAAATTTTTTCAAAAAATGAGAAAAATTGGGTATAATGTTTATGGTGTTTTTTGAAAGCCAACCCTGTATATGCAAGAGCGAAGTCTAATGCGAAGGATTCTCGTGATCGAAGATGAAAGTGTCGTCAGGGATAATATTCTGGAAATCCTCGACGCGGACGATTTTGAGGCAATCGGCGCAGAAAATGGCAGGATCGGGGTAGAGCTGGCAAAAGAATACATTCCCGATTTGATTTTGTGTGATATCATGATGCCAGAACTGGACGGCTACGGGGTGCTCGATGCCCTCAAAAAAGACCCGAAAACGGCAACGATTCCGTTTATTTTCCTGACGGCTAAGGCAGATAAAGCTGATTTGCGGCAGGGGATGAATTTAGGCGCAGATGATTATCTCACTAAGCCGTTTCGTCGTCAGGAGCTACTCAAGGCGATCGCAGCACGTCTAGAAAAACAAACAGCTGTTGTCCACCGCTACAACACCGAACTCAAGCAAATTGAAGAAAGGCTCAATTATCTAATTAATTACGATAATCTCACCAATCTCCCTAATCAACAGCTGTTACGCGCTCGCCTGCAACAATTGATGTTGCAAGCTAACCGCCAACAACAAACTCTAGCCGTTCTCTCCTTAGATATAGATCGCTTCAGCCGCATCAACGAAACCCTAGGTCACACCATTGGCAATCAATTACTAAAAGCCGTAGCCCACCGACTCAGAAGCTGTCTTGGAAGCACTCACACCATCGCCCGCTTTAATTCCGATCAATTTGTCATCATCTTAAGCCCCTCAACCAGCCCCGATGCCTCGCGCATTGCTAAAATTCTCCTCGATGTGCTTGCCGAGCCTTTCCTACTTCAAGGGCAGGAAATTTTCCTCACCGCCAGCATCGGTATTGCCCTCTATCCCAATGACAGCAAAGATATCGACAACTTACTCCAACACGCAGACGCTGCCCTATTCCATGCTAGACAACAAGGTGGCCATCAATATCAATTCTACAAACCAGAGATGAAAGGCTACCTTTCCCGATTGCTGGCTATAGAAGCTGGACTACATTACGCTTTAGAGCGCTCAGAGTTAAAAGTCTACTATCAGCCTCAAATAGACTTGCAAACCCGTCGCATTGTCGGTGCCGAAGCCCTTTTGCGTTGGCAGCACCCGGAATTAGGATTCGTCTCCCCGGCAGAATTTATTCCCATTGCCGAACAAAACGGCTCGATCATGCTAATCGAAGAATGGGTTTTGCAAACTGTTTGCAGTCAATTAGTGACCTGGAATCGCGCTGGCATGCCGCCATTGCGAATTTCTGTTAACCTGTCAGGGCGCCAATTTTATCAGCCAAATTTCAGTCAGCGGGTAGTTCGGATATTACAAAGCACTGGTATTGATCCGCAATTTCTAGAATTGGAGCTGACTGAGAGAATTGTAATTCAAAACATAGAGGAAAATAGGTCTAATTTAAAAGAGTTAAAATCTCTGGGATTAAAACTATCAATAGATGATTTTGGAACTGGATATTCCTCTTTAAGTTATCTCAAACAATTTCCTTTTGATACTGTAAAAATAGACCAATGTTTTGTGCGCAATATTTGTGAAGATGCCAAAAACGCGGCAATTACTAGCGCTATTATTCAAATGGCTCACAATTTAAATTTGCGCGTTATCGCCGAAGGAGTCGAAACAAAATCAGAATTAGATTTTATTTGCGATTGTATGTGCGATGAAATGCAGGGCTATTTATTTAGTCGCCCGGTAGGCAGTGAGGATTTTGAGGCGATGGTAAGAGCAGACAAACGCCTCTCTATTTGAGAAAAGAAAGTAGCTTTCTATTCTGGGGGATTTTGCTAATTTTTTAGCAGGGATGTTTGATGGCGCGATAGGAAATTAAAGAAAAAGCAGAAGATGAGAAAAAATAATGGGAGAGCTGGTAGGTGGGGAAGAAAATGCCAGCCCAAGAACCCACCAGCAGGGTAAAAAATCGCGCTCGCCAGAGTATTGACAGGCGTATAAATAGGGTGATACAATTAACACCCATTTTAAAGCAAACCCCACCTGTCTAAGTAATTTCTCAGAAAAACTCGACAGTTTCTCTAAAAAAAATACGGAAAACTTAGGGAAAAATCCCTTGCCTTCATAGAAACTCTGAGATATAACCGCTATTAATATGTTAAAGCTTCATAGAGGGGAACTGAAGTGAACACTTACACATTAGCAGAGCAGGTACAAAAAGTGCGACAGCGATTAGCAAAATTACAAAAAAGTGCTCCATCCCCCGATATCACTTCTCTGGCTACAGATATAGAAAAACTTATCTCCATTCAAGACACCCTCGCCTCAAAACACCAGCACTATCAACAGTTATTTGAATTCGCACCCGATGCCTATCTCGTCATTGATACAGACGGGATAATCCGAGAAGCCAATCGCGCCGCTGCCGCCCTGCTAGAAGTCGCCCCCTCCTTTCTCCTCGGCAAACCCCTAGAAATATTGGCTTGTGAATCAGAGCAAGCAAGTTTGCGCAAGCAATTACAATCACTAAAGCCCTCAGAAAAAATACAACACTGGCAAACAATACTATATAGAAGAAATAACCAACCTTTTCACGCTCACATTTTTATAACTCACATTATTGATAATTATGGAAACTTAAGAGGATGGGGTTTATCAATACGTGATTGTACGGAATGTATCACCGAGGGCAAACAAGCTTTAGTAAAATTACAACAAACAAACGAGCAACTAAATGCCATTTTAAATGCCGTGCCTGGGTTTATTTTCTGGTTTGATTCCCAAGGGCGATATCTCGGTGTTAATCAGCAACTAGCGGAAAGCTGTAACTTACCTCCTGAAACTTTTATCGGAAAAAAAATCGGCTTTCTTGATAAGAGCCAGCAACTGGTTGAATTTATACACCAGTTTCTGAATAGCTCGGATATGAAAGCTAACCGCATCATTGAAACAAACCTTAAAGGCTCAACACGCAAATTTTTAATTACCGTTCAAAAATACCAGCAAGGTAGTGCAGCAGTTGCGGTTGGAATTGATATTACAGAAAAGACACGGGCAAAGGAAGCCCTGTGCCAGAGTGAAGCTTACTATCGCGCCATTATTGATGCTATCCCAGTAATACGGGATAGTGAAAAACGGTTGCGAATGGCTCTCGAAGCCGCTCAAATGGGAACTTGGGATTGGGAAATCGCTACTGGTAAAATTATTTGCTCACAAAAAACAGAAGAGATTTTTGGCTTTGCTCCCGGCACTTTTCCGGCAACTTTTGAGGCGTTTATCAATTGCATCCATCCGGAGGAGCGCGATTTACTGCAAACAGAAATAGCTCGCGCCCTTGAGCAAGGGGTACCCTTAAATGTCGAACCTCGTATTATTAGAGCCGATGGCAGCATCCGCTGGGTTTAAGGGAAGGGCGATGTCTTACGAGACGAAATGGGCCAACCAGTGGCCATGAGTGGAGTAGTTGCGGATATTACTGAGCGCAAACTTTGGGAACAAGCTTTGCGGGAAAGTGAAGCTCTTTATCGTCTGATTGCGGAAAATTCTACTGATATTATTACACGTCACTCTCCCGAAGAGGGAATTTATCTCTATGTTTCACCTGCTTGTCGCTCTTTGTTGGGCTATGAACCTGAAGAAATGTTGGGATGTTCTCCTTATGAATTTTTTCACCCAGAAGATGTGGCAGCAATTAAAAAAATCCATAGTGCTGTTTTAGAAAAGTCGGATATTTATACAATTAGCTACCGATTCCGCTGCAAAAATGGTAATTATATATGGCTGGAGACTACTAGTAAAACAGTGCGCGATCGCCAAAGTCAAAAGGTACTAGAAATTGTCGCTGTTTCCCGGAATATCAGCGATCGCAAGCAAGTAGAAATAGCCCTGCGCGAAAGTGAAGAAAAATTTCGCCGTCTTTTTGAAGACGCCCCTATCGGTATGGCGATTTGTAACATAGATGGCAAAGTTGTACAAGTAAATCCTGTATTTTGCAAATTATTGGGCTATACTGAAGCAGAATTAGAAAACTGTACCTTTAAAGATTTCAGTCACCCTGAAGATATAGAGCGAGAAATGCTCTACGTAAAACAATGTTGGAGCGGGGAAATCAAAAATTATAAAATAGAAAAGCGCTATATTAAGAAAAACGGCGAAATAGTGTGGGTGAATCTGACAACAGGAGTAATTTGCGATCGCGAAGGAAAACCTATATACGGTTTGGGTATGGTGGAAGAAATCACCGAAAGAAAAAAAGTCGAAGAAATATTAAAATGGCGAGAGAGAGCACTTGCTGCCAGCAGCAATGGCATTATTATTGCCGACGCCAGAAAGCCGGGATTACCTACAATTTACGTCAATCCTGCCTTCGAGCGAATAACAGGATATAGCAGCGAAGAAGCAATAGGGCGAAACTGTAGTTTCCTCCAGGGAAAAGATAACAATCAAGCCGAATTAAAAAGATTGAAAGCAGCAATTCAAGAAGGAAAAAGCTGCACCGTTATTTTACGGAATTACCGAAAAGATGGTAGTTTATTCTGGAATGAGCTTAGTATTTCCCCTATCTACGATACTGAGGGTAACCTCACCCACTTTATCGGTATTCAAACCGATATTACTGAGCGCCAGCAAATCCAAGAGCAACTCATAGCCTCTCTCAAAGAAAAAGAAGTGTTACTCAAAGAAGTTCACCACCGCGTCAAAAATAACTTACAAATTATCTCCAGCCTCCTTAACCTCCAATCTACCTACATCCAAGATGAGCAAGCGCTGGCAATGTTTAAGGATAGCCACAACCGTATTAAATCTATGGCTTTAATACATGAAAAGCTTTATCGCTCCTCCGATTTCACAAAAATTGATTTACCCGATTACATCCATAGCCTTACCTCTAACTTGTTTAGCTCCTATAGGCTAGTATCTTCACGGATTGACTTGCAACAAAAAATCGAAGATATTACTCTAGATATCGATACGGCTATTCCTTGTGGGTTAATTATCAATGAACTAATCTCTAATTCTCTAAAATACGCCTTCCCAGGCGAAATGAAGGGGGAAATTAGTATTAGTTTTTACCACCAGCAAGAAAATAGTCGGTTTATTCTGAAAGTCAGCGACAATGGCGTGGGTTTACCCCCTGGTTTCAATCCGTTAGAAACCGAATCGCTTGGCTGGCAGTTAATTGTCAACTTAACTGAGCAGTTGGGCGGCGAATTAACTTTCAGCAGCCAAAAAGGTACTGAAGTTACAATTGTTTTTCCTTCGCGTATAAATAATTAAATGGATATGTCAAAGGCAAAAATTCTGATTGTTGAAGATGAAACTATTATTGCATTGGATATTAAAAGAACTTTAATAAATTTGGGATATGCTGTTCCTGCTGTCATGACATCGGCTGAAAAAATGCTAGATAAAATTGGCGAAATTCAGCCAGATATTGTTTTGATGGATATCATGTTAAAAGGAAGCATGGATGGAGTAGAAGCTGCCGAGCGCTTGCGCAAATTGTATCAAATTCCTGTAGTGTATCTAACGGCGCATACGGATAGCAAAACTCTGCAACGTGCTAAGGAAACAGAACCTTATGGTTATATTGTTAAACCGTTTGAAGAACAAGACATATATACCACGGTGGAAATAGCCCTGGCGCGCTCGCAAGCAGAAGCCAAAATTCGCAAAGCCCTGGAAAAAGAAAAAGAACTCCGGGAACTCAAAAACCACTTTATCTCGATAGTATCCCACGAATTCCGTACGCCAATGTCTACAATTCTTTTCTCGGCAGGCTTGCTAGAAAATTACGGCAACAAGTTGTCAGAAGAAAAAAAAGTTACACACCTGCAGCGTATCCAAACTGCTGTCAAGCAGATGACGAATTTACTCGATTCGGTTTTGACAATCGGGAAAGCAGAAGCAAATAAGTTAGAATTTCATCCAACAGCAATCAATCTAGAAAACTTCTGCTCTAGTCTCGTTGAAGAGATGCAACTTATCGCTGGCGAAAAGTATGATATATCCTTTTCCTCTCAGGGTGATTGTACCAACGCGCTGATGGATGAATATTTGCTGCGCCATATTTTCTGCAATTTGCTTTCCAATGCGGTGAAGTATTCTCCTAATGGTGGTAAAGTTAAGTTTCAACTCACCTGTGAGCCGTCTCAACAAGTAGCTGTTTTTCGTATCCAAGATGAAGGCATCGGTATTCCGCCGGAAGATAGAAAGCACTTGTTTGAAATTTTTCACCGCGCCAGTAATGTGGGCAATATTTCCGGCACGGGTTTGGGGCTGGCGATAGTCAAACACTCTGTCGAGCTACATAAGGGCAAAATTACTTTTGACAGCGAAGTCGGAAAGGGTACAACTTTTACTGTTACGCTGCCTTTGCAGAGTCATAGTGATTAGAATAAATACAAAAAAGCAGATTTATGATTAATGTTGTTATCCAGAATCAAGGAAAAATGATCAAAGTTCTAGTAATTGAAGATGAAAAAAATATCCGAGAGAATATTTTAGAACTGCTACAGGCTGAGAATATTCAGGGAATTGGCGCCAGCAATGGGAAAATCGGCGTGAAACTAGCAAGAGAGCACAAGCCGGATTTGATTATTTGCGATTTGATGATGCCTGAGCTAGATGGCTATGGCGTGCTGACAGAGTTGAAAAATGATCCGAAAACGGCAACTATACCGCTGATTTTTTTGACGGCGAAAGAGACGAAAGATGATATCCGGAAGGGTATGAATTTAGGGGCGGATGATTATTTGACGAAGCCATGTACACCAGAGGAATTGCTAACAGCGATCGCCACTCGTTTGGAAAGAAATAAAATCTATATACAGCAGTATGAAGTTGAGCGCGATCGCGCTAAAAAACTACAAAAAAGAGTACAAGAACTGCAAATGGTAACTAATACGGCGGAAGAGTTGCTGCAAAAAATATCTCTGGAATTGCGGGCTCCTGCGTCTAATATTGCGATGGCGCTTCAGATGCTGAAAATAGCACCATCAGATGAAGCTCGCGAACGATATTTGAAAATCTTACGGGAAGAAAACGAACGGCAAATAGCTTTTCTCAATCAATTGTCTAAATTGAAAGAATTGCTCACCCCAGAAAATGTAAATTTATTGCTTTTGCTGACTCAGAAAAAAAACTGAAAAAAACAGAATATATTAGTAGAATTGCTCAAGGCAGAAGAATTTGAGGCGCTTTCAAAAAAAGCCTGTTCAATCGGTAAACAAAAAACATATAATAAAACTAGAAACCAGGTTTCTTTAAGAAACTGGGTTTCTATGAGCCAGACGAGCAAAAAACTTCTGCCAAAAAAATGAATGACAAAACACTTCCTCCACCCCCTCCAGAAGCAGTCAACAACCGACAGACTGAAAATAACCTGCAACAGCCCCTGGTTGCGGAAGTGATGTCAAAAACAATGATAACGGCACCACCCACAGCCACAGTGCAGCAGTTGGCTGAAATCATCAGCGAGAGTGGCAGCAGTTGGGTAGCAATCGCAACAGCAGAAAAAATTCCCCATTCCTGCCTGCCTATCGGCATTGTCACAGAGCGGGAAATTATCAAATTGCTAGCACGCAGAGTCGATGCAGCTCAAATTTTGGCACAAGATATTATGCGCAAGCTGGAGGGGAGTCTGCGCCCCGATGATTCCCTGTTAAAGGCTTGGCAATTAATGCAGCAACTGGATGTCGAATTTTTACCTGTAATCGGCGATAGCAGCCAATTATTGGGAATAGTAACAGAGAAAGACTTACTGCTAGTAACTCGATTTTTCCAAAAAAACCAAATTTCTCAGGTTTCTCAGCCTACTACCAAAGTGCATGAACGAGAGCAGGCTAAAAATAATATAGTATCGTTAATCTGTCAAGGAATAAATTTAGAAAAAATTTTACAAACAGCAGTGCGAGAAGTGCAACAATCGCTTAAGTGTGAGCGGGTATTGATTTATAAATTTTTGCCAAACTGGGAAGGTAGTATAGTTGCAGAATCAGTAGAGCAAGGTTGGGCAGAAATGCTCGGCAGCCGATTCTCAGATTACTGTTTTCCACAGTGGGCACGGGTAGAATATCGATATGCCCGCAAAAGAGCGATCGCTGATATTTATCAAGCGGGATTGAGCGACTGTCACTTGCAATTGTTAGAGCGCTTTCAAGCAAAAGCCTGTCTGATTGTACCGATAGTTATTCCTAAATTACCACATTCCACACCTGATACCTCTCCCCGCTTGTGGGGCTTGCTGGTAGCACATCAATGCTCAAAAATTCGCGAGTGGCACTCAGCAGAAGTGGATTTTTTAGAACAGGTGAGCCTACAAATAGCGATCGCTATCAATCAAGCCGAACTTTTAGAGCAGCTTCAAGTTCAATTATATGAACGTCGGCGAGCCGAGGAAATGTTCGAGGAAAGCCAACAATTGCTTGCCTCCTTTTACGAATCCGCCACCGTTGGCATTTCTATTACCGACGAGCAGGGGCGATTCGTGCGCGTCAATTCCGCCTTTTGCCAAATTTTTGGTTACTCTGCTAAAGAATTACTCGGCAGAACTTTTACCAGTTTATTACCGCCAGAAAGCCGCGAATTCGCACAAATGCTTTATCTGTCGGCTATTCAGAAACAAATCAATCAAGAAGCTTCTAAGAATAATAGAGAACTAGCTTGTAGCTTATCTATTGAAGGAGAGTGGCAGATTCGTCGTCAAGATGGACAAATATTTGATCTATATGTCACCACCGGCAGAGCTTTCGGAGAAGATAACCGCTGCTATATTGTCACAGCTATTACCGACATTACCGAACGTAAACAAGCCGAAAGAGTAATGAAAGAAAGCGCCGAGCGGATGCTTACTGTTATTGAAACTGTCGGCGAAGGTATTACTCTCAGTGATGAATTTGGGCATTTTAGTATTTTTAATTCTAAAATGCAGGAAATTACCGGTTATACTCTAGAGGAAGCTAATCGCTGTGAAAATTTTTTGGCTTTGCTTTATCCCGAGCCGGTAGAGTATCACGCCAGTCTGTCTCGCCTGCAACAATTGCGCTCTGTTCGAGAAATTCGCAATGTCGAAACAAAAATTCGCGCCAAAGATGGGACAGAAAAATTTCTTTTGGTTTCTTCGTCAATAATTGAGCAAGATAATCAGGAGTTATTTTTAAGCGCTTATCGTGATATTACCGAACGCAAAAAAGCTGAACAACAAATTAGTTTTCAGGCGCGACTGTTAGATGCCGTGCAGCAAGCAGTCATCGCTACAGATATCGAAGGTAAGATTATTTATTGGAATCGCTTTGCTGAAATACTCTACGGCTGGGAATCATCGGAAATATTCGGGCAATCAATAGAAGTGATTGTCCGCAATGAAAAAAGTAAAAAAATTGCTTCTGAGGTTTGGAAATTATTACAGTCTGGCGTCGGTTGGTCAGGGGAACTTATAGTGACGCGTAAGGATGGCAAAACGTTTCCGGCACACGTGATCGATTCGCCAATTTATAATAATCAAGGAGAGCTTATCGGGATTATCCGGGTTTCTATTGATATTAGCGATCGCAAACGAGCAGAAGCAGCCCTAGCGCAGATGAATGAAGAATTGGAACGTCGCGTTCAAGAACGCACTACCGCTCTCACCCAAGCCGTCGAACAATTACAGCAAGAAATTGCCGAACGTCAGCAGGCAGAAGCCCGTTTGCAAAAAGCTCTCAAAGAATTAGAATTTCAAAAGTTCGCACTTGATACAGCCGCATTAGTAGCTATCACAGACAGCAATGGTATTATTACTTATGCTAATGACAAATTCTGCGAAATTTCCCAATATTCAAGAGAGGAAATGATAGGAAAAACTCATAAAATAGTAAATTCTGGATATCATAGTAAAGAATTTTTTCAGGGACTTTGGCAGACAATTACTAAGGGGCAAGTTTGGCAAGGGGAAATAAAAAATAAAGCCAAAGATGGCAGTTATTATTGGGTAGATACCACAATTGTACCATTTCTAGATGAAGGCGGGAAACCATTCCAATATTTAGCTATCCGTATTGACATTACTTACCGCAAACAAGCTGAAGAAGCACTCAAAGAAAGCGAAGTACGCTTTCGCTCATTATTTGAAGCAGCTCCGGATTTTATCCATGTAGTAGATGAGCAGGGAATAATTCGTCAAACTAATCCCGCCAGTATCAGGCAATCAGGTTATCAAGAAGAAGAATTAATCGGTAAGCGGCTGGATGAATTTTTTACGCCAGAGTCGCGAAATAGTTTCGCAAACGCTTTTCCCTACCTGCTGGAAAAGGGTAGCCACCGCCAAGAAGTGGAGTTGCTCCGCAAAGATGGTACTATTGCTATTATGGATTGCTCATGTTCGGTAGTGCGTCGCAGTGGGGAATTTGCTTATATAATGGTAATTCAGCGCGATATAAGCGATCGCAAACTTATCGAAGCAGAACGACAACAGCTTGCCTTAGTAGTTGAAAATAGCACCGACTTCATCGGTATTTTTACCCTCGACGGGCAAACCCTATTTCTCAATCAAGCAGGGCAGCGTCTAGTCGGAATCGAAGGAATAGCAGAAATCAGAAAAACACAAATTTTAGATTTTTTCATGCCCGAATACCAGGATGTCGTCCGCGAAAAAGCAATACCAACGCTCTTAGAACAAGGGCGATGGGAACAAGAGATTAATTTCCGGCACTTCCAAACCGGAAAACCCATCCCGGTACTCTGGAATGCTTTCGTCATCAAAGACAAAAAAACCGCACAGCCCATCAACTTTGCAACCGTAACTCGCGATATCACTGAGCGTAAGCAAGCAGAAGAGCAAATCAAAGCCTCCTTACAAGAAAAAGAAGTGCTTCTGACGGAAATTCACCACCGCGTTAAAAATAACCTCCAGGTAATTTCCAGCTTGCTCAAACTGCAATCCCGCTATACTCAGGATAAGGCCACCTTAGACATGCTCCGGGAAAGTCAAAACCGCGTTAAATCAATGGCCCTGATCCACGAAAAATTATATCAATCTCCGGCACTTGCCCAGATTGAATTCGCTGACTACATCCAAACTCTAGCCCGCAATCTTCTTTATTCTTACAGCGTAGACGTAAATGCGGTTAAACTGGAAATAAGAGTAGATAACGTTTATCTCAACATTGATACAGCCATTCCTTGTGGCTTACTGATCAACGAACTGGTATCCAACGCTCTTAAACACGCTTTTCCCGGTGGCAGGAAAGGCACCATTTGGATTGAGTTCTATCAGGTGGCAGACAATCAATTGTTACTAATAGTAAAAGACAATGGCATCGGCTTTCCTGAAGGACTCGACTTCCGTAACACTGGCTCTTTAGGCTTGCGTCTAGTAGACTCTCTCACTAACCAGCTAGAGGGAACAGTGGAAATGGATACCCGCGAGGGAACTGAATTTCGAATTAAGTTTTCTGAATTGAAATATAAGCAGAGAATTTAAAGAAGATGAAAGCCAGCAAAAAAATTCTAATTGTTGAAGATGAACTGATTGTAGCTGAAGATCTAGCCGATACTTTAAGAAATCTTGGTTACTCTGTAGTTGATATTGTTGCTAGTGGCGAAAAGGCAATTGAGATAGCTAGTAAAAAGAGGCCAGATTTAGTGCTGATGGATATTATGCTGCCTGGAAAAATAGACGGCGTGGAGGCGGCAGGGGAAATTCGCAGGAAATTTGATATCCCTGTTGTTTATTTAACTGCTTATGCTGATCAAAAAACGGTGGAGCGAGCAACGGCGACAGAACCTTTTGGCTACTTGATAAAACCATTTGAAGAGAAAGAATTGCACACAACTATTGAGATTGCCTTGCGTCGTCACCAAGTAGAACAGAATATTAAATTGCGCCTGGAAATAGTAGAAAAAATGAAAAAGCAGGCAGAAGAAGAACGCGATCGCCATTCTCATTATGTGTGTATGGCTTCCCATGAATTTCGCCACCCACTTACTACAATATTCATCAGCACCGAAATACTTAAGCAATACGGCGATCAGTTAACAGAAGAAAAAAAAATAAAACATTTTGACAGCATTCAATCTGCTGTCAGAAGCATGAATCAGATGTTAGAAGATGTTCTTACCATCGGCAGAGCTGACTCTGGGAAAATTGAGTTTAATCCTATTCCCTTAGATCTGGTTTACTTTTGCTCTGAGCTGGTGGAATCGCTACGACAAGGTGCGGAAAGTCATCACACAATTGAGTTTATCGCTGAAGGCGACTTCAGTGATGCAGTGATGGATAATCACCTGCTGCACCACATCCTTACCAATTTAATCTCAAATGCAATTAAATATTCTCCTGAAGGCGGCAAAGTTCGTTTGCTACTGACGCGAGAAGGCGAGCAGGCGATTTTTCGCGTCCAAGATCAGGGTATCGGCATTCCAGAAACAGAACAAGCGCAGCTTTTTCAAGTCTTCCACCGCGCCACCAATGTAGGCAATATTCCCGGTACAGGGCTGGGATTAGCAATAGTTAAGCGCTCTGTAGATTTGCACGGCGGCGAAATCACTGTCGAAAGCAAAGTTGGTATCGGCAGCACGTTTACCGTTAAGCTTCCCTTGCACAACTAAAATTAATTACTTTAATTACTATTTTAATTACTATTCAAACCCCAACGTGCAACCCAAATCCCATCTCTGGCAAATCCTCACCCCCTACCTTTTCCTCCTCCCTGCACTCTTAGCCCTAGGGCTGACCGTTTTTTGGCCCGCCCTCCAAGCCTTTTACCTCAGTTTCACCCGTTTTGGCTACGACATCACGCAAGCACCAGAATGGGTAGGCATGGCCAACTTTCGTCGCTTGTGGACTGATCATCTATTTTGGCAAACTCTCCTGCAAACTCTCCTCTACCTCGTCGTCGTGGTGCCGATTTTAGTTGTCGCACCCCTGGTACTCGCCATCTTAGTCAACCGTAAACTCCCCGGCATCACATGGTTTCGAGCCGCTTACTATACCCCCGTCATCATCTCAATGGTTGTAGCCGGAATTGCCTGGAAGTGGCTTTATGCCGAAACCGGTTTGCTCAATCAACTTCTCGCTCTCCTGGGAATCATTCCCCGTGGCGAAGGCATCCCCTGGCTCACAAGCCCACAACTAGCCATTTTTAGTGTCATGGCAGTTACAGTGTGGAAAGGCTTAGGTTACTATATGGTAATTTATCTGGCAGGATTACAAGCTATCCCGGCTGAATTATACGAAGCCGCCGCTATTGACGGTTCTGACGGTTGGCGCCTACACTGGGATATCACCCTACCTTTAATGAAACCTTATCTCTTATTGGTAGCAGTGATTTCTGCAATTTCCGCTACAAAAGTTTTTGAAGAAATTTATATTATGACCCAAGGCGGGCCACAAAATAGTTCTAAAACAATTGTTTACTATATCTATCAAAAGGCTTTTCGAGAATTGGAAATGAACTATGCCTGCGCTCTTGGACTGGTTTTATTTTTACTGATTTTAGGTCTGTCAATTTTAAATTTAAAGCTTTCACATATACGGGGAAGAATTGAATAATAATTTGGATTAGGGGGCTAACACTTTTTCTAATAACTCGATAACAACGCTCAATAAAGTTGCTAAAAGTTCTAATAGCGTCAGCAGTAAAATTACTGTTAATTTGATAACCCCAAGGCTGACTATCCAAAAGTAACCGACAATTGTAGACTCAATAACTGCAATTCTTAAGGCGCGCAAAGCTAGCTTGCCAATACGAATTTTCTGACTCAGCTTTAAATCGGAAGGTTTGGGATCTGTCTCCAGAATCTTTTTATTCTTCCCCCGCATCTGGGCAAGGATATCATTAATTTTGGATTCAGAAATTTCTACCTGACAGTTTTGACACAGCCATGTTAAGCCGCTTATCCGCCCTAGCAGAAAATCGTGTTCGCGGTAGCGTTTATCAAAAAAGCCGCCAAAAGCTCCTAAAAAATCTGATGCTAGTATTCCTTTGGTGTTTTTGTCTTGCAAATTTTGTTTAATCCTGTATGGCAGGGCTTCGTAAATGGGAAGTAGGGATTGCAAACTACTGGTTTCGGTTTCGCTAGGGGAGTTTAGAGATTGATAAATTTTACCAATAATTGACGGATCTATGCGTTTGAGATTAATAAATCTATAGGGAATGGCTTCATCTAGTATCGTGTCGATTTCTGCAAGCTTCTCCGTGCCAAATTTTTCAGCTAATCGCGCTCGCAACTTCTGTTTGCGTTGTGCGTCTCGATTCCGTCTTAGTATTTCATTCAATCTTATGGCATCGTGCTCTTCCCAGGGCAGTGTAAAAGCACTCAGCCCTATTTCTATGGCTGAGAAATAACCTTGCGTCAACCGCGCTTCGCTAGTTAATTTTTCAGTCGGCGTCGGTTGAATGTAAACATATAATCTTTTTCTGTTGTCTAAATTTAAATTTTTCCATTCGCTTACAAAAGGTTTATCTTTTTCTGAAAAAACCGCCTCAGCTTCTTCTAGTTCTAGTTTTTTTTCAATAGCTATTCCTTTAGCAATTGGCAATCCGTCTAGTATCCCTCCATCGGTATATAGAAAACTCAAGGTTTTTTCATCTGGTGGAATCGGGCGAATTGATTTGGGAACGGTATTTTTCAGTTCTCTTCTCGGCTGGTTACTTTCTATCTCGATAAAATAATCATTACTAATTTTTGCCATGTTGGCACTGTTTATATTGGAGTTATCCCGCACCGGGGGAAAGGCAACTGGAAATGCTCCAGATGCTTGAGCGCCTTTCACGACTTTTTTCCACATGTTTTTCATGCGATTTGCTTCTATAGCAGAGTGAAACAAAAATTGTCGTGTTTCTGAACTGGTAATGGTTTTAAAATTTGAATGGTTGAAGACAATTTGTTCTAAAATTCCCTGCAAGTTGGTTACTGTCATTAAAAGTGCCAGGGGTTTTTGAGGCGGTTTCATGCCCCCTATCGGTTGAACTACTTCGGTAATTTTGTCAATAGCTTCTCTGGAAAAAATACTTAGGTGAGGACGATTTAAGCGAGGCGGTTCTTCCTGCGCCTCCTCTATGCTTGCCGTTTGCTTTTTTCTTTTTCTTGTTATTTTTATGCTTTCTCTAAAAGTATCAATCGTTACTATAATTCCCTCCCATAAGCTTTTAATTAAAAACGAAATATTGTCAATATTTTTAATATCTGCCTGTTCTACCCAGGTCTGATAAAATGCACTATCCTCAGGACTTTTTGTTAATAGATTATCTCCTCCGAGTAAATAATATGCCGCTAGTGTTCCTGACATTGCTCCTGCCGAAGAGCCGGTGATAATATCAATAATTATTTTAGGTTGTGGTTGCAGTGCTTCCTGTGTCAGCTCATATAAAACACCAGCCATATATGCACCTAGGGAAACGCCCCCAGAGCAGTTGAGGGTTATGGGTATGGAAGTTGGTGTTAGATTCGTTTCTATATTCATGAGTTTCTGGCAAAATAGTGTCAGTAAATTTTACGACCATAGTAATAGTAGTGCTTTAGCCCTTCTTGTTTTGGTATTATTTTTTTGTTTGGAAGATGGTTTGAGAAAGGGCTAAAGCCCCTTAAAAGACTACAAAGGTTTGAAAATTTTAATCTTGCTGACTGGCAAATTTATTTGCACCTATGGCAGCTAAGGCGAGCGCAAAAATTAACAATACTGGCAGGCTGTACCATGGAAACTGAGTAATTGGCAAATAGGCAGCGCTTCGTAAGCCGATACTGGTATAGGTGAGGGGTAGTATATAAACGATCGCCTTGAGAGCGATTGGCAGAGTACTTGGCTCGAAAAAAGTTGCTCCCAAAAAAGACATAGGTACAATTAGAAAATTATTCGCAAGACCAACACTTTCGAGGGAGCGTGCGCTTAATCCTACCAGCGCTCCTAATCCTGAAAATACCGCACAATTGAGCAGCAGCACCAGTAAAAATAGTGGGTTGAGAAAACTCCACACCTTGCCAGTAAATAAAATCGCTACTAGCATCACTGCTGCCGAAGTCATCAACCCGCGTGCTACCCCCGCCATCATTTTACCGAGATACAGTGCCAGTGGATGTACTGGTACTAGCAATAATTCTTCAAAGGTTTTGCTGAAAAGGCGATCGCCGCAAATTGAAAATGTCGTGCCGCCGAAACAAATCGCCATTGAACTTAGGGCCACCATTCCCGGCAGCATAAATTCTAAATAATTACCATAAGCGCTGTCAATTCCCACTCCTGGTTTTATCGAGCTTCCCAACCCGAAACCAAAGGCGAAAATATAGATCAGGGGAGACACCAATCCAGAGGCTGCTATTTGCGCTATCCTGACGCGCAATTCCAGCCAATCCCCCCAGAAAATGGTGAGACTGTCTGCCAACAGGTTTTGGATAAACGAGCCTTTCCAGGCTTTGCCCCAGTTTAGGTAAATATCCAATTTCACTTATCCCAACTTGTCGCAATTTTCTCTTTTATTGTTACATTTCTTTACCTTATTAGAGAAAATTGCTATCCCTGGCGAGCGAGCGCCTTTTTATTTTAGTTTAGTTGTCTTAGCTTTTAAAGCAGCCAGGGGGGGTTAGTGATATTGAGGGGGTAGGAAATCCACAAATCGTGTCGAGTCAGGGTTTCTCCGGTGTAGCGGTTTTTGATAAATGGCTTTCCTGTCCAGATTTGACAGCTACAAAGGGGCTTTGGCTCTTGAATTTCAAATCCGCCAACAGTTGGTTGTAGGCGGAAAAACTCGATGTGCCAGTGAGAGGGTTCTGCTGCTACCCATTCGGGGCTGTCTTTCAGCTTGGCGTTTTCATCATCGGGCGGGTTGTAGAGTTTGACTGCCGCCGGGAAAAAATCGATATCGAGTAAATAATAATCAAACCCTTACTGACGGGCAAATTCTTTAACCTGTTGCCAGTCGTAGACGGCTTGGCTTTCGTCTTGGTATTTCGTTTGGTTGGAAAAACAGCATCCTCCAAATAGCCATACGAGTTTAGCGACAATGTTTTCTAATCGGGGAAGATCTTTGTTAAGTACTTCCACATCTTCTGGCAGGAGCAGGCGCCCCGGCACGCACCACCAGTATTCCCAGGATAAGTCAGAGTCGAGGGGTATGAGGCGCTTGACGATGCCTGGTATGCGCTCGCGTATTTGAATGGCTCGAATTATCTCCGGTTTTGCTTTTCGTGGATCGGGAATTGGCAGTTGCAGGTTTTTAGCCAAAGGATGTTTTGGCGCGATCGCCTGCTCAACTGGGATAAACGATTTTATATCTGGTAGCAGCGTATTTATATTTCCCATCATGCTTCTGCTCTCCCTTTCCGAAGATAATTCTACATAGTGTTTTCTTTTCTGTTCGCCTCCCCCTGCTGGCGCGCCTTTTTACCAAACTCGCCTACCCATATCTACCTCAATTCTGCGCCTTTTTCCACATGCCAAGGCAAGCGAATCGCCTACTTTTAAAAAATTTTCCTTTTATTTTCCCTTTCCTCTGCCAAGCTTAAACCTTTTCTCCCATGTTGTTTTTGATGCCGCAAGGAGAATTGGCTCTAGCTTTTTCCTTCACTGTATAATTTTAGGGATTGCCTGCTTGCAGATTTTTAGCACACTTCCCTACTGATTCCCTCCTTTTCTCCGTTAATATACTGAGTCGATTCCAATTTTCAATCTTATGACAATTTGGGTAGAAAAAGCCCCCTTTTTTCTTTATTTTTAAATTTTCTTTAGGATCGGCCCCCTCTTTTGGCTACATCCGCTTCAGTTGCTTGCAGGCTGTGGCTTTCGGGTTGATTGGAGGCAAGCGTAGGAGTTGGGCCTTAGTGAAAATACTAAGAGATTCAACTTGCAAGCCCCTGCCCTTAGAGATTATCCTTATTAATTAATTACTAGGTAATTGAGGCGAAAGCCTTTTTAGGCTTGTGAAAGCCCGTAACATTAGAGTGCGGGCTAGAAAGTAAGCGATCTTTTAAAGCAAGTGAATGCCAAAGACGCTCGTTTCTATCAGGGTAAAGCCGGACAAAAACAAATAGGGAGGTGACATTGGCTGAGCCAAACCCTAGTTCTAGGAGTGTCTGAGGACCGTCCTAAAGTGCTAATCAAAGACACACAGCGCCACCTTTTAGTCAAGTTTAAAAAAAATACATGAGTGCGAATCGGCAACCCCAGCACTGGCTGCCTGGGCGAGAGCGTCTAATAGCGGCAAAAAGAGCAGAGTACACATAGCAGCATTGTCAACATGTTGTGCCAATTGCCGGCTCAACTGTAAGCTGTTGAGGCTTTGCAACAGCCTGGGCGAGACTGATTCGTTATTTTTTTACACCCCGGCGTAGCGGGTAGTGCCGCTTTTAGGTGGGAAAAGAGCGCTCAGCAACATCGTTTTTAGCTATTTCAGCCGAATTGTTGTAATAGCTCAGGAATGGGGCGAGGCGTACAGCTATCGCTAGCAATTGGAATTATTGAATGTTTGACTGGCAAAAAACTTGTTGCGAGGATTTTGTGGACAGCCTGGAACATCCACAAGGTAAATCAGGCCAATTATTATGAATATAAATGAACTGCTGAAAAAGAGTGAGTTTTTAAGTCGTAACGCTCTTGGAAAGCGAGATTTTCAAGGAGCGCATTTGCAGGGAGCGAACCTAAGTGAGTTAAATTTAAATCGGAGTAATTTAAAAGGGGTTAATCTTAAGGGGGCAAACCTGACAAGGGCTACCCTCATTGCAGCCAATTTGGGCGAGTCAGATTTGAGTGAGGCAAACTTGTCGGGCGCTACTTTTATTGAGGCAATCTTTAGCCGCGCAACGCTGAATAAAGCGATCGCAATCGCCGCCGACTTCAGCGGAGCCAGTTTCAGCGGCGCTATCTTACAGGCAGCAGATTTAAGCCAAACCCAGCTATCAGGCGCCAGCCTAGTCGGTGCCGATTTAAGCGGCGCTATACTCTCCTTTGCAGTCTTAACTGCAGCAACCCTCAGTCGCGCCCAGCTCCAGCAGGCTAATCTCAATCAAGCCAACCTGAATCGGGCTATTCTCTCAGAAGCCCATTTACAGCAAGCTTACCTAAATGGTAGCCATCTGATTCGCGCCTATTTGGAGCGGGCTTGTTTACAGGGTGCTTCTCTAGCAGGCGCCGACTTGAGCGAAGCTTCTCTACGGGCAGCTGACTTGAGCGGAGCTAACCTGAGCGGAGCCAATCTAAGCGGAGCCAACTTGAGTACAGCAAATTTGAAAGATGCTAATCTCAGGGGCGCTGACTTGCAAGGCGCAATTTTAAGCCTGTCAAATCTGAACGGCTTGCTCCTAGCTGGAGCCAATTTAAGCGGTGCCGATTTAAGTCGGGCTGACTTACGCGGCGCCAATTTGAGCGGAGCTGACTTATCAGGAGCTTGTCTGATGGAAGCCGACTTGCGCTACGCTAATCTCAGTCAAGCCAATCTTTGCGGAGCAGGCTTACTCCTGACTTATTTAAATGGAGCTGATTTGACAGGAGCCAATCTCTCTCAGGCTAACTTGATTGGCGCTCACCTCAATGGCGCCTTTTTGAGCGAGGCATCTTTGACTGGGGCGATTCTGCCCAATGGCACGATCTTTAATTAGTTAGTTGTCTGTTTGACGGCGGATGCACGGATTCATTCTTACCAGTGTATCCGTGCTATAATCTCCGTTGTCCCCTTCTCTCCCTTTGGTTATTTAAAAAATTTAATATAAATTTAACAACTTTAGGCTTATAACAGTTTATAACTGGTTTCAGAATAAACGAAAACCATGATATGATCAAAAAGTTTGCGATGTTTTTGGGTGGAGTGTTACGGGCAGAATGAAACAAGTGGGAACCCATCTGGTTGTTGATGCTTGGCAATCTCCAGGCGATCTTCTCAACGACCCAGAACGCATCCGCCGCGCCTTAATAGATGCGATTTCAGCCGGAGGCGCAACTCTCATCGACCTGTGCGTACATCAGTTTAGTCCCCACGGTGTCACGGCAACCGCAACTTTGGCAGAGTCCCATATAGCCATACATACTTGGCCGGAGTATGGGTATTTTGCCGCTGACTTGTTTTTTTGTGGGGCAGGAAATCCTGAGCGGGCGATGCAGATACTTCAAACTGCTCTCGAAGCTAAACAGATAATTATGAGAGAGATTCCCCGTGGCTTCGAGCCAGCAATGGATTTGCAAGAGCCTTTTTATACAGAGCATAAAACTCGTCCTGTAGAAACTGGCGCTCTCAGGTAACGCCAGCTATTGTCAGTTAGTCACTCGCAATTTGTAGAAACCTGGTTTCTTTAGGAAACTGGGTTTCTCCACCCCCCGGTGTTGGAAATTTCAGCCAACGGCAGGGAGGGAATTGTCGAGTTTCTCGATGCGGCGGGGGGCGATCGCTCTTCCGTAAGGCTAGCTATTGCTTTCAACGCTTAGCGCCTCTTGCCAAACCTTCCTTTTCTGATTTGAAAAAAATATTGCCCTTACTACGAACATTAACAAATTGTAAAAATATTAATAGCTAGGCTTACCCTTCTGAGGAAAGCGCCAGCCTCCGTTGAGGCGCTGGGGCTTGTGGCCACATGCCTCAGTCACTATCGATATTGATTGGGATTGTCGGCATTGATGAAAATGAGTTCAAGCGCGTGTAGCGAGCGCGATCAAAAATAGGTACCGGTATGTGTCTAGGATAGCGTACCCGCGTTTCACTGTTAGGTACGCAAGTCATTCGCGAATAAGCGCTCGCCCCTGTAACAACTGGCGGTGTAGAAATTAACGCGCGTCTTGTGCCTTCCCTAAGATTGACAGAAGGAATATCGGGTTCGTTACTGACAGTCGCCTGCAAGAGTTTCATGGATTTTACTTCCTGCAAAAAAGTCTTATTCTCAGATAATTTTTTCTCAGCCATGACTCAAAAATACGCTGTATTTTGCTGGGGTAGCCTGCTTAAAATATTCTAGGAAAGTAATGTGAATGTAGACTGCATGAGCGCGTTATTTGATTCAATAGAACCATCGCCCCCAATGATAAGTCACCTGCTGAATCAAAAAAAAGTTACTCCCTGCGCAACCCTGTACATACACCCGATGCCTTATCAAGATGTGAACAGTCTGCGCTAGCAAGCACTATTCTCATTGGATACTTTCTTCCCATGATCATGATTGCAGACGTGAGCGAATAATTCTGTCAAATTAACTACAATTAACATAATATTTTCAAAATGCTATAGGGCGGGTTAAGGATGGATAAGGCTTGAGTTAAATTTACAGCAAAATAGCTTTTGGGGCAAGAAGCCTCACTCCCAAGCTACCGCTTTAGTAAAAATTTAAGCTGTAGTTGGAATGATTGAAATAAGCATTTCACTGCTATACGGCTAAATAAATAACAATAATTTAAATAAAAATCAATAATTTGATCAAAGCAAACAAGTGAGCGCTGGCTCTGACAAATTTTTTATATTCTAGAAAATTTTTATAATTTCTTTATATTTTTATTAGTGAGCGCAGACAGTTTAATTTTCCGCTGATAGCGTGCGCCTACAACATATATTTCCGCGGCTCCCGCCAAACTACTTAATACTGACGGTTAAACCGGATAGCAATTTTGGCAAACATCCGGAGTAAAATACTATACAAGAGATATAATAACAAGAGATATTATAAATAAGTAATTTTACGCGTTGAGAAAAATTTTAGCTAGCATAATAAAGAGTTGGAAAAATAGGAAAACGAGGTATTATCATGCTGGTGCTACACGCCGCAGATTTAGAACGTCAGGGGATTGATATAGAAAAAATGTCTCAAATGGTTTTTTACAACTTAATTTTTACGAAAGAGGGAACATTTACCGGCGAGCAACGTCAAATAGCGAGCGCGACTAGTCAAAAATACCTGAAAGCAGATATTCTGTGCATACTCGTGGAAAAACAAGGAAATTTTACTCTGTGGCGGGAAAATAAAGATATAAATTTACCCGCAAAGCAAGCTGTGATCGCTATGACAGAAAAAGAACACTATGAAAATCCTTTCGAGCCGTCTATTAACACTTCAATACCCGCCCTCACGAAAGTAAATTCAATAAAGCCCAAAAGCGAAAATAAAACAGCAAATTCTGGATGGGCAGCAAAAAATCAAAAATCAATAGTATACTAACAACAGCGGCAAGGGAGAGGAAAACAAATTATTATAAAAACCCTGAAAATCAGGAGCAAAAAGGCGAAGCAATCAAATTGCCGCCCCAAACACCACAAAAATATGACCGCAGTAGCAGCCGAAAGGTTCCTGTTTGCTTTAAACTCAACTCGATAGTTGTCATCAAGCAATCAGAGCTGCCATGCATCAACCCCTCCCCCTCGGAACTATCCTAAATAACCGCTACTACTTGATAGATCTTTTGGCGCAGGGGAAATATAAGCGAACCTATTTAGCCAAAGATTTACAAAGCTCAAACGAGCTGCGCTCGCTCCTAGAATTTACCCTAGAGCAAACAGACACAGCCGACATACAGCAGATACTTGCAAACCTGCAGGCTAAAGCCGAAAAACTATATCGCATCCAACACCCGCAAATTCGGCAGTTATACGAAATCTTCGCCCAAGAACAACGCCTGTTTTTCGTACAAGAATTCGTCGAAGGAAAAAGCTGCCACACACTACTGCAAGAGCGTCTGGCAGTATTATCCTCCTTTTTACAAGAAGAAGTGTGGCAATTGCTACTGATGCTACTGCCAGCCCTAGAGTACTTGCACTCAATAGGAATGAGTCACGGAAATATCTCGCCAGAGACAATTATTTTATCCGCTTGCCTTAAGAAGCAGAAGTCGCCAATACCGATACTGATTGACTTAGCAGCAGAAAAAGAGCTGCAAAACCAAATCATTGAAAGCGCTAAAGAAAAAGAAGAACCAAGGGCAAAAACCCAACCCTCCCCAAGCAGCGATTTGTATTCTTTAGCAGTGACAGCAGTGATATTGCTGACAGGAAAAGAAAAAGCAGAACTAATTGAGAATGGCGAGATTAGAAAAAACTGGCAGCGGCAGACTACAGTCAGCCCGGCACTAGCCCGGATATTGAATCGGATGCTCAGTGACAATCCCAAACAGCGCTACTCATCAGCGAAAGAAGTGGCAAAAGAATTACAAGCGCTCGCTGCCCTTACCACATATAAACAAAAGCCTAAAAACCAGCCCCAGTACTTTTGGGCTTACGCTATCAGTCTCAGTCTAGTTTTAGTAGTGGGAATTGGCTCCTGGGCAGTTCTCTACTACCTACTAAGCCCCCTGTCAATTTCACCCTCTGCTAAATCGTTAAAACCAGATGCGACAGGAAGAAATACTAGGCAAAACGAAAAACCAGTCATCTTCCGCCAAATGCTTGAGGCAGTGCCCGATAAAACAGTCAGGGTAGGAGGAAATCTCAAAGAAAACGAAACCATCCTTTATGTTATTTCCGCCAAACAATGGCAAACCCTAACCGCTGCAGTTGAAGGTGAAGGGGTGTTAATGCGCGTACTCAACCCCAATCAAAAACCAATGCCAGGTTCTTTCCAACCAATACAGCGGTGGGAAGGCGGGCTTTTTAGCCCTGGCAACTATATGATTGAATTGAACTCAAAACCAGGAGCGGCTCAGATTGAGTATAAATTAGAGGTTCGTTTGGCAAAATATTTCCCGCAAAAATTCTGTGAAGATCCCTCGGCGAGCAGCGAGGGCAAATGGTATCCCGTGTTGGTTCCCTATAAAGCCGAGACTTTAAATCGCCTACAGGCGCAATTCTGTCGTAATACGGTTGTAGTGTTGAAAGATGGGGGAGTAGTGCAGGTGCAAGTAGGATCTTTTGGAGAGCGCTCGCGAGCAGAAGCTTTTGCTTCTGCAATTAAAAGCACCTCAGGCACGGTTGAAGTTGGGGAACCTTTCGTCGGCAGCCCTCGGCGCAGTTGCACAGAAACTCCGGAAGATGGAAAGCTTCCACAGTATCAAGTTTTCACTGAATATGCTAAGGAAAAGTACATTCGCATTCTATCATATTGTCCCAATGCCTCAGTGAGAAAGCGCCCAGATCTTTCGGGATCTTTTTATATTGAGGTGGCTGCATTTGCAGAGAAATCTAAGGCAGAAGCAATGGCAGCTTTGATTTCTAGAGAAGTCGGCAGCGCAGAAGTTGGGGAAATCTTAACCCAGGTAACGAATGAATCAAGGGGAAATTAGCGATCGCACTCGTAGGTGAAAATAAACTCTAAACGCCCTCATCTTTTCTTCTATGAAAATGCTACTAGGTATCAGGGAGCTACTTCGCAGCCGCTAAAGTAAAAAATGTTGCAGTGCATCAATTTCGATGACAGGGAGTCGTGGTTCAAAGGTAAGGGCGATGAGTGACAGCATGGCATTTCTAGCTGGGGTAGCCTTCGCTGGTATTGCGGCTATCCTATTGCTCAAGGGTGATCCCAATACTTCTATCTTGTCTAATACCCTCCCGCCTCCACCAGCAGTGGTTCAGCCCTCTGTTTCTCCCGCAGTGCCTCCTCCGACTGGGCAACTTCTCCCTGGCTGGAATCCTGAACAACAGCGCAGTGAACTCGAACAACTCAGGGCTCAGCTTGAGCGCCAGCGTCTCGATACTGAGTTGCTTAAAGAACAATTGAAATCGCAGCAGCTACTCATCGATTCTCTCAATGGACAGTGTAAATTAAATCCAGCCAATCCCCCACTCAATCCTGTACCGACACAGACGAACCCTCAACAGCCTGCTAATCAAATCCTTTGGGGCTTACTCTGGGCACTTGCCGGTACGCTCCTGACTATTTTGCTTGCACTCGTTTTTTTAGTTATGTTTCTTTTGTTCGGGCAGCAGCGTTTCCCCCGCACCGTACAAATTATTCATCCCAATTCATCCGAACCTTTTCCCCCCTACCGCGGCGGCTCTGAGTTTCTGCCTCCTCGGATTAAAGATAGGCGTGTCGATCCTAATGATTACCAAGAATAAAATTTTCTTATTTTTGTCTAATCTTTCTTATTAGTTTACTCACTTAAGTTAAAATATTAAGTTTATTAAAATATTTTTTAATTGATAATCAGTAATCAGTAATTAGTCAATTTTATAAATCAAATTACCGATTACTGATTAGCGAATTAGGAGATTAAGCTTCGTCGAGAGCGGCGATGCCGGGGAGAACCTTGCCTTCGAGCAGCTCCAGACTAGCGCCACCGCCGGTAGAAATATGGCTCATTTTGTCAGCCAAACCGACTTTTTCCACAGCTGCCACGGAGTCGCCGCCGCCAATAATAGTAGTTACTCCCTTGGGAGTGAGTTCGGCAAGAGTGCGAGCGATCGCTTCTGTACCAACGGCAAAGCGATCGAATTCAAACACACCCATTGGCCCATTCCAAATAACAGTCTTGCAATCAGCCAAAGCTTCTTGGAACATTTTCACAGAATCGGGGCCAATATCCAAACCCATCCAACCGTCAGGAATATTTTCAACACTTACCGTCTGGGCATTGGCATCGGCAGCGAACTTATCCGCCACGACAACATCTGTAGGCAGTAAAAACTGAACCCCCTTTTCTTTGGCTTTGGCTTCCAAAGAACGCGCCAATTCTAATTTATCTTCCTCTACTAGAGACTTGCCTACACTCAAACCGCGAGCCTTATAAAAAGTAAAAATCATGCCGCCGCCGATAAGTAGCTTGTCGCACTTCTCAAGCAGAGCTTCAATAACGCCGATTTTGCTAGAAACCTTCGAGCCGCCCACGATCGCCGCCAGGGGGCGCTGGGGATTTTCAATCGCCGCTTGCAGATATTGCAGTTCTTTCTCAATCAAAAACCCAGCCACTGAAGGCTTGAGGTAGCGAGTAACACCCTCAGTAGAAGCGTGAGCACGGTGGGCAGTGCCGAAAGCATCGTTAACATACAAATCGGCATTAGCAGCCAGTTTTTGAGCAAATTCTGGGTCGTTTTTCTCTTCTTCTGGATAGAAACGAACGTTTTCTAACAACGCTACTTGGCCATTATTCAGGGAAGCGAGCGCTGCAGCAACGGCATCGCCGATACAGTCATCGCACTTAACCACTTGTTGACCGAGTAGTTCCGAAAGGCGCTTCGCCACCGGAGTAAGGCGCAGTTTGTCATCGACACCCTTCGGACGCCCAAAGTGGGAGACGAGGATAACTTTTGCACCCTTGCTCGTCAGATATTCGATTGTCGGCAAAGCCGCCCGGATGCGAGTATCATCTGTGATATTGCCCGCATCATCCAGCGGAACATTAAAGTCAACTCGCACCAATACGCGCTTTCCGGATAAGTCTGACTCCGACAAATTTGCTACAGTTTTCTTGGGCACCGAAAAAACCTCCTAAATCTCTCTTTTTTGTCTCAATTCCACCGCTTGCTTTGGCGCGATCAATTTGCCGAGCGCTGCAGCCCTGAATAAAGGCTCGCAGAACTAGACGGATGGAACAAATCTACCGGATGGTTCGCCGTAAACATTTTATCTGAGAGTGTGTACCGGAGACGGGTTTATGTTTAAGACAGTTGTCTTTCCCATCGATCAAAGTCGCGCCTCTCGTGAGGCAGCTGATACAGTTATCAACATTGTCAAAACTTACGGCAGCCGCTTGGTGCTGCTGTCAGTTGTAGAGGAGCCCGTCGCAGGGGAAGAACTTTCTTCTGAAGGGATGACTTCCCCAGAAGCGATCGCCGAATTACTCAAAAACGCCCAAATGATGTTTCAGGAACATGGCATCAATCCAGAAATTATCGAGCGCCAAGGTAAACCAGCTTTTACCATCTGTGACGTTGCCGACGAACTAGGTGCCGATTTAATTATCATGGGCTTTAAGGGCTCTGCCCTCATCGAGGAAGCGGCAGCGGAAAGCGTCACCTTTCGGGTAATGAACCTCTCTCCTTGTCCGGTTTTGGTAGTTCCCTAATTACTGATATTGTCCTTTGTTTTCTACCAATATTTACTCTTCCATCCCCTATTTCCTATTCCCTATGACTCAAAAACAAAGACAAAGGACAATACAGTGGTATCCTGGTCATATTGCTAAAGCCGAAAAGTCTCTCAAGGAGCAATTAAAACTCGTTGATGTAGTACTAGAAGTGCGGGATGCCAGGATTCCTCTAGCAACGAACCACCCCCAAGTACCACAGTGGGTGGGAAATAAAATGCGGTTGCTGGTACTCAACCGCCTAGATATGATTTCACCACCAGTACAGCAGCGCTGGCTAGCTTGGTTTCTGGCACAAGGGGAAAAACCTTATTTCACCAATGCACAAACCGGTGAAGGTGTAAAGGCTCTAGCAAAGGCAGTACAAGCAGCTGGGGTGGAAATCAATCACAAACGACGCTTACGCGGTATGTTACCCCGTGCCGTTCGCGCCGTTGTCATCGGCTTCCCTAATGTCGGCAAATCTGCTCTTATTAATCGCTTGCTCAACCGTCGTGTTGTAGAAAGTTCAGCACGCCCCGGAGTGACGCGACACTTGCATTGGGTGCGCATTTCTGAGCAGCTGGAATTGCTCGACGCTCCGGGAGTGATTCCTTCGCGGCTTGATAATCAAGAAAATGCCATTAAATTAGCTATTTGTGACGATATCGGCGAGGCATCTTATGATAACTATTTAGTCGCGGCTGAATTAATTAATCTGCTCATACATCTGCAGGCAAGCAGCAACGGATTAGTCTCGCTTGATTTGTTACAATCGCGTTACGGAATAGACCCTACTTCGATAAACGGAGAGCAATATCTGCAAGCTATAGCACAGTTGAAATATTGTGGAGATATAGAGCGCTCGGCGCGACAGGTATTGATGGATTTTCGCAAAGGTTTACTAGGGGCGCTACCTTTAGAGTTACCCCCACAATGATTTTATTTAATACGCGGAAAAATTATTTATTTCCCCATTTTTCTACAGCGCGACGCAAGGCTCCCTCTGGTAATGATGCTAAATTGAAAGGTTTGCCCGGTTCTGCTAATTCTAGCGCTTCAAAAAATGCTTTAACGCCAGCTGCCGGATTATCGGGATGATCCATTATTCCGGTGCCGGCATTGAGAATGACGTCTGTACCATAATCTGCAATGGCTCTGGGTACTATACCGGGATGAATTCCGGCTGAAGGTACCGGGAAAACATTGCGTGCTCGCAAACTATCTCGAATCTTTTCCTCTTCCTGTTTGTCAAAAGGTAAACTGCCGTAGTGTGCTGGATAGAGTACGGCATCTGCTCCCGCATGCGCCATTAGGGTTCCAAGTACGACTGAATAACTCAATCCAAAATCAGGGGCGGCACACATGGCACCGGCAAACGCCGGATGTGCGAAAATGGGAACGTTTATTTCGCGATCGCTTGCCAATTGTTCTAGCACGCAAAAACCATAAGTTAACACATTAAACAGCAGCGCGTTTGCTCCCTCTTTTACTAAACGCCTTGCCATTTCTACAGGATTTTTACCAGTGACGTTAACAGCATAAAGAATCGTTCGCCCTGTTTTTTCTTCAAGTTCCTCTATTACCTGACGACACGCTCTTAACCTTTCTAAAGTCGGTGCACTTTCTAAATCCCCCAAAATTTCATCATCCTTAATAATATCAAGTCCTGCTGTAGCAACTTCTTTTAAAATCGCCGCGTGCTCTGCTGCTGAAAGTCCGAGAGCTGGTTTAAAAATCGCCATCACAAGAGGGCGATTAAACACCCCAAGGCGCTCACGTATTCCGCTGATTCCTACCTTTGGTAATTGCCCGTAATTTTCTGGCAATCGCACTGCCACTACTTTTGCCGCCCCCGCCATGGAATATTTCCCAAATATCATCGTCAGCAAACTGGGAATATCGTTTTCCACATTTGCTTGAGGAAAGCGGATAGTTGCAATACTGTATCCTGTAGATTCCTTTCTTACCGATACCACAAAAGCAAGGTGTGATTTTAACGATTCTTCCCGATGAGCAAAGCGGGCATCCCAAGTTCCCACAGTTTGCCCTACCGCGATAATTTTGGCTTGTTTCTCCGCATCAACTCCAGGCGGAAATCGATAATCTACCTCAATTGCCATTTTTTTTATTTCTCAAATTTAGATTGCTAATATTCTCTGCTATTTAAACAGTAACAATGGGGCGGATGCGAATTTCGGTGCCGGTGTACTGTGGCACCCAGCCTTCTGTACCACTAAAATAACGTATGGCTTTGATGCGGCGTGCGGCTGTCAGATGGAACCAATGTTCGGTGCCAGCAGGCACGTTGATATATTCTTCTGGCTGTACGGTGAGTTCTATTTGACTGCCGTCAGGGCGCACGAAGCCAAAAACTCCTTCGCCGTCTATTATATAGCGCACTTCGTCGTCGGCGTGGGTGTGGCAGCTCTGGAATTTAGCGAGCATGACGTCGAGATTGGGAGTGGCTGGGTGCAGTATTATTATATCGCGTGACTGGTAGCCTTGGGTGTTTTTGAGTTCTTGAAAGTAGTGATCTAAAGATTGCAGTAGTTGCTCTTTTTCACTGTCGCTGAGGGTTTCTTTTGCTAGTAGAATACGGGTTTGGGTGTTTTCTCCTATCGGCCAGCGATGAAGCTGAATGTTGAGGGGGGCGAGTTCGCGAGCGATCGCTTCCATTTCTGTGCAAATTGTACCGTCTTCCTTTTGCAAAATGGCCATTTTTCCCTCCCATTGATTAGCTATCTGCGTTATTCTATCAAATTTTTCATCCCTGCTATACTTTTAAAATAAATACTTTCAATAAATTTCTTAAAACTTTTTTAATAAAAATCTAATAAGAGTTTAAATATTAAGATGCTTAAATTAGGGCATTATGGTTTAGGTGGTAGCGATGATTCGAACATATCCGAAGTAATCATTATTGGCGTACATATTTCTGGATTAATTGCTTGTGATTCTGAGAAGCGACTCTTTTCTGTATCTAGCTTGAAAAAATATTTTCCTGGACAACAAGTTAGAAATTATATCAGAAAAAGCATAGAAAAAGCTAAAGCAGATCCAGTATTTCAGGTTTCTTCTACAAAAAAAATCAGAGTTTATGTAAGTCAACGCATAGGCATGGCTATTAAATCAGGGAATATTGACTTTATTTATGGATTGAAAGAGTTTCTGGAAGAAATACGGCAGGAAACAGATACAGTAACAATAATAGGGCGTTCGGTTAAGGAAGACGAAATTTTAAAAATTTAGGCAGGGTGTGATTATTTTTTATTTAAATGTACAAGCCTCTTTTTCCATAGTATTTACGTGATTTCCGCAGAAGGGCAGTGTTTATACTGATAGGGATACTGCGGAAGGTTTGGCGATCGCAAAATTAGCGCTTCTGCCGATGCCGTTTGCTGACAACCAACACATACTGATAAATAAAAACTGGGAGGAAACAAGCAAATGGCTATTAACAGTCGTCTTGCCATGAATGACTTCAAGCAAGTATATAAGATGAGCCTGTACCAACAAAATAGCCCTGAAAAACTTCACCAAAGCGATTCAGCCACAACCTCCTTAGAATATATGTTTGGCAAAGTACTGATGTCTGGATATATCAGCCTGACTGAGCGCCAGCTGCTCCAGTCTATACTGCTTTCCGAATCCGTAAGCGACGAACACCACGCCATTATCAACCGCTTACTTTATGGCGTGCGGCGCGGATTCATCAAACTGTCATATTAAGAAAATTTTAAAAGTAAAGATTTTAACAAAAAAAGGAAATAAAATCAAAAATCGGTTTAAAAAACATAAATAGCAAGCGGGCAAGTTGGGAGCAGGCAAATTCACTGCTACATTAAAAAAAGTATTTGCTCTAGACTCATATAAGTCTAGCGCCTTGCATCCCAGAAGATGAACTCTACCATCGAACAACTAAAAGCCCGCTTTGACAAAGCCTTTATCGACGCCTTCGGCTCAGAAATGGCAGGCACAGATCCTGTGCTTGTTCCCGCCACGAATCCCAAATTCGGGGATTATCAAGCCAATGCCGCCATGTCATTGGCAAAGAAACTTGGTAAACCACCGCGAGCGCTCGCCGAACAACTCGTCAAACACCTAGACATAGCCGACATTTGCGAACCCCCACAAATAGCTGGTCCTGGTTTTATCAATCTCACCCTGAAAACAGCCTATCTGGAAACCCAATTAATGGCCATCCAAGCAGATGAACGCCTTGGGGTGGCCCCTGCCAAAACACCCAAGCGCCAGGTAGTAGATTTTTCTAGCCCCAACATTGCCAAAGAAATGCATGTCGGGCACCTGCGCTCCACCATCATCGGAGATAGCATCGCCCGTATCTTAGAATTTAGAGGTCACGATGTACTTCGTCTCAACCATGTTGGCGATTGGGGCACCCAATTCGGAATGCTAATCGCTTATCTGCGAGAAGTATATCCCGATGCCCTCACGACTGCAAACGCCCTTGACTTAGGGGACTTAGTTAGCTTTTACAAACAAGCAAAAAAGCGCTTTGACGAAGACGAAGCCTTCCAAGAAACTGCCCGCAAAGAAGTCGTCAAATTACAAGCCGGAGATGAAGACAGCCGCCGCGCTTGGCAGCTTTTGTGCGAACAATCCCGACGGGAATTTCAAGTCATATACGACTTACTCGATATTAAATTAATAGAACGAGGCGAATCATTCTACAATCCCTTTTTGCCAGCAGTCGTAGAAGATTTAGAAAAAGCTGGATTATTGGTAGAAGATCAAGGCGCAAAATGCGTTTTTCTAGAAGGATTCACTAACAAAGAAGGGCAACCTTTGCCCCTAATCGTACAAAAATCTGACGGCGGTTACAATTACGCAACGACGGATTTAGCAGCACTGCGCTACCGCATTCAGCAAGACGGGGCAAAACGGTTAATATATGTTACCGATATGGGGCAGTCTACACACTTCGCTCAAGTATTTGAGGTTGCTAAACGCGCAGGCTGGATTCCTGAAGATGTAGAAGTGGTTCACGTGCCCTTTGGTTTGGTGCTGGGAGAAGATGGTAAAAAACTAAAAACTCGCTCCGGAGAAACTGTGCGGCTGCGAGATTTGCTCGATGAAGCGATCGCTCGTGCTCGCGCAGATTTAGAAGCCAGAATCAAAGAAGAAGGGCGCTTTGAAACTGAAGAATTTATCAACAGTGTTGCTAAAACTATCGGTTTGAGCGCAGTCAAATATGCCGATTTGAGTCAAAACCGCAATAGCAATTATATCTTTAGCTATGATAAGATGCTCGATCTCAAAGGCAATACTGCTCCCTATCTGCTCTATGCTTATGTACGGGTGCAGGGAATCGGGCGCAAAGGGGATATTGATTTTGAAAAAATTGCTGGCAAAGCTAAAATTATTCTCCAAGAAGAGAGCGAAATGGTGCTGGCTAAACACCTTTTGCAACTGAGCGAAGTTATTGCGCAAGTCGAAGCCGATTTGCTCCCTAACCGCCTCTGTCAATATCTCTATGAACTCAGCGACAAGTTTAATAAATTTTACGAACAGTGCCCAGTTTTAAAGGCTGAGGAACCCCAGCGAACATCTCGATTGATATTGTGCGATTTAACAGCACGAACCTTGAAACTTGGCTTGTCTTTACTGGGAATTAATGTATTGGAGCGAATGTAAATAGTTTCGTTCTATACTTTTACCAGAATACGAGTAAAAAAGCCTTTTGCTCTGGTATCGGCTTTGTTGGCGAAAGCCTTTTTACTAGAATAAAATAAATTCGCAAATAGACATGTCTAATCTCTTGATTTCGCTCCTAATCATCGGCTTAGTTGCTGGTGTCGCCGGCGGTATGTTTGGTATCGGCGGCGGTGCTATTATGGTGCCGGCAATGGTACTATTGTTAGGCATGGATCAAAAATTCGCTACGGGTACGTCGGTGGCGGCACAAATTTTACCGATTGGCATTCTGGCAGCAATTGTCTATTACCGCCATGGTAATCTTAGTATTAAATATGCTAGTGTTATTGCACTCGGCTTGATTGTCGGCAATCTTTTTGGGGCGCTGTTTGCTAATCAACCGTATATTAGTAGTGAGACGATGAAAAAACTTTACGGTATTTTCTTGCTGATAATTGGTGTTCGGTATTTGTTTTTTAAGTGAAATATAGTTTTTTTGAATTTTTTGAAAAACATGGCTTGGCGAAAATTTCCTGAAGGTTTTCTCTGGGGGGCGGCAACCGCTGCTTATCAAATTGAAGGGGCTTGGAATGAAGATGGCAAAGGGGAAAGTATTTGGGATCGGTTCACCCACCGCAAATATACTATTCTTAACGGTGATACGGGGGATGTCGCATGTGATCACTATCATAAAATGCCGGAAGATGTGGCATTGATGAAAGAATTGGGGCTACAATCTTATCGATTTTCGATCGCTTGGACGAGAATTTTTCCAGATGGGCGCGGCAGTGTTAATCAAAAAGGTCTGGATTTTTATGAACGTCTGGTTGATAAATTATTAGCAGCCGGTATTATTCCTAATGTTACTCTCAATCACTGGGATTTGCCTCAAGCGCTGCAAGATGAGGGCGGATGGGTAAATCGCGACTGCACTGCTTGGTTTGTGGATTACGCAAGGGTTATGTTTGATCGCTTGGGCGATCGCGTACCTTTATGGTCTACTCATAATGAACCTTGGGTGATTGCTTTCTTGGGATATGCTTTCGGCTTTTTTGCTCCAGGAATTGCTGATTATTCCCGCGCTTACCAAGCTTCTCACCATTTGCTGCTCTCCCACGGGCTGGCAGTGCAGGCTTTTCGCGCTGGCGGTTATCAAGGAAAAATTGGTATCGTTTTGTCGCTTTCTTGCTATCAACCTGCCAGCGAAAAAGAAAGCGATCGCGCTGCCTGTAAGCGTGTTTATGAAAATAATTCTGCTCTATTTTTACAGCCGCTTTTTAAGGGAAGTTATCCAGAAATGTTGTTTAATTGGATAGCTTCCCACGCTCCAAAAATTGAAGAAGGGGATTTAAAAGTTATTAGCGAACCAATAGATTTTTTGGGAGTTAATTATTATTTTACAGAAGCGATCGCTTTTGCTCAGTGGGGTGGTTTTCTCAAATCTTCTTCTACACCTGTTTCTGCACCTGGTTGGGGATACACTGAGATGGGTTGGGGCATCAATCCCCCTGGTTTTAAATCCGTTTTACTTGATATTAAGGAAAACTACGGTAATCCGAAAATCTATATCACTGAAAATGGCTGCGCTTTTAAAGATACTCCTGATGATAATGAATTTGTAAGCGATTGGGAGCGCATCAATTTTTTACGAGCACACTTACTAGCCCTACATGATGCCCTCCAATCTGGTGTCAACTTGCATGGTTATTATGTTTGGAGTCTGATGGATAATTTTGAATGGGCGCACGGTTTTGCCCCCCGTTTCGGTTTGGTGCGGGTAAATTATCAAACGCTGCGGCGTATTCCTAAACAAAGTGCTCTGTGGTATAGGGAAGTTATTTCCCGCAACGGTTTTGAGGAGTAATCTCTACCTTAAAGTTTCTGAATAATCTGTTTTTGATATTCCTCTTCTGATATCAATTCTTTTGTACTTTCCACTCGATCTAAGAATACCTTTCCGTCTAGGTGATCATATTCGTGTTGAAAAATTCTTGCGACAAAGTCGGTTAAAACTTGTCGGTGTAGTTTGCCATTGCGATCGCTATATTCTACTTCTATCGCTTGATGTCTTGGCACTAGCCCGCGAATTCCTGGAATACTTAAACAACCTTCCCAATCTTTCACAATTTCAGAAGAGCGCGCTATAATACGCGGATTTAGCATTGGCGTCGGTTCCATTTCTGGCGCATTTGGATATCTTAGAGTTGGGCGCGACGCTACTATAAACATTCGATAAGATTCTGCTACCTGCGGTGCTGCAATCCCCACCCCATTAGCGGGTACAACTGTAGCAATCAAAGCGTCTATTAGGTTTTGGATGTATTCGTCATAAATATTTTCGATAGGCTGAGCCGGCTGGCGTAGTATGGGATTGCCCAGTTTATAAATTTGTAGTATTTGAGACATGCTCGCTCTTCTTTATTCTACAAGATTACGCGCTCGTTTGTACAAGTATTATGTTACTTTTTATTACAATTTTTATTTAGCCAGCGCTAAGACGTCAAGGTGTGGGAACCCAAGGAGAGATCTATAATAAAGGAAAAACTAATTCCCACACCAAAAATGTTACAAGAAGATCTTACTCCCTGTGCCACTTTATTGTATCAATGGATTGTTCGGAAAATTGCCAATAAGAAAAATAATATCCTAAAATTCGACATGCGAGACTTTCAAGCATGGAGTGCTGAGTTTAGGGATTTCCCCTACAGTGAGCAAGAGATTCTCCTGGCTTTTAAACAGTTAAAGCAATTTGAACTGCTCAGCGTAACCGAAAAAGAAGTGACGGTTAGGGCCAAAACTTGGAACACTTCTAAGGAAGGGCGAGTTGGCCCAATTTATCTGAAATATTGCCTATTGATTCTTCTTGCTGTCGGGCTTTTCGGGATTTTAAAATTTACTTCTTATGCCAGTACTTCCACGAGGCTGAAAATGCAGCCAATTAATTCCGGCTTAACGGGCGGAAAATAATTAACGGCGCGGGGTAGGCTTTAGTACATAACCGCAAGAGGGCGGCGTGCGCTCTTGTACGGCTCTCATACCCTATTCCTTGGAGTTTTTTATCTTAGATTCTTATATAATGATGTTGATGACAGCGCGGCTGTGGTGTTTAAAACTCCACTGCTTGATCCAGTTTCCCCACAATAGCAGTAGGGGGCATATTTTTTCTCCTTTGAATGCCTTGAAACCCCCCTTCCCCCTCCCCCCCTGAACCGCGCTCGCTGGAAACAGTCGATAACATTGATTATCTAGTTTCTATAACTTAGCCGAGCGGCAGAAGAGGTAAGCGGTGGTTATTTCCCTAGAAGTTCTCTGGAATCAAGTTTTAGAACGGCTGCAACAGCAACTGAGTCGCCCCACTTTTGAAACCTGGATCAAAACGGCGACAGCCGAGCAGTTGGAAAATAACTGTTTGGTGATTCGCACGCCCAACCCCTTTGCCCGTAATTGGCTACAAAAGTATTACATCAAAACGATTGCCGAGGCAGTGCAAGAAATTCTGGGGCAGCGGGTGGAAATTTACATCACTACTGCCCAAGAAGAAGGAAGCAGCAACGGTAACAGAGAATTCCAGTGGCCATCTTTTCCAGGGGGGATTCCAGAAACCACAAGCCACCCGACAAGACATACTGAACTTAACCCAAAATATGTTTTCTCGCGCTTTGTCGTAGGCTCTAACAATCGTATGGCGCACGCAGCGTCACTGGCAGTGGCAGAGTCACCAGGGCGGGAATTTAATCCACTGTTTTTATGCGGAGGGGTGGGCTTGGGGAAAACTCACTTAATGCAAGCGATCGCCCATTATCGTCTAGAAATTGACCCGAATGCGAAAATCTTTTATGTTTCCACTGAGCAATTTACTAATGATCTAATAGCGGCGATTCGCAAAGACAGTATGCAGAGTTTTCGGGAACACTACCGGGCGGCAGACGTGCTGTTGGTAGATGATATTCAATTTATTGAAGGTAAAGAATACACGCAAGAAGAATTTTTCCATACTTTTAATACCTTGCACGAAGCGGGTAAACAAGTAGTTTTGGCAAGCGATCGCCCCCCTAATCAAATTCCCCGCCTGCAAGAGCGGTTGTGTTCTCGCTTCTCGATGGGATTAATAGCCGATATTCAGCCGCCTGACTTAGAAACCCGCATGGCAATTTTGCAAAAAAAAGCCGAATACGAAAACATGCGCCTGCCCCGCGATGTTATCGAATATATTGCCTCTAGTTATACCTCAAATATTCGCGAATTGGAAGGAGCCTTGATTCGCGTGGTGGCATATATGTCGATTTCCGGCTTGCCGATGACAGTAGAAAATATTGCCCCAGTGCTGAATCCTCAAACTGAAAAAGTCGAGGCAACCCCAATGGCAGTGATGATGGCAGTTGCGGAAATGTTCGACGTCTCTATTGACGAACTTAAAGGTAACTCGCGACGCAGGGAAATTAGTCAAGCCCGTCAAATTGGCATGTATCTGATGCGCCAGCATACAGATTTAAGTTTACCCAAGATTGGCGAGGAGTTTGGCGGCAAGGATCACACGACTGTACTTTACAGTTGTGAAAAAATTGCTCAGCTGAAAGAAAAAGATCCAACTTTAGCCCAAACCCTGCGACAACTTAGCGAGCGCATCAATTTTGCCAGCCGCTTGCAAAACCAATCCTAACTTTACTTTCTGGCATTTACAGTTGTGGCTGTGGAAAATCTGTGGAAAATCTGTGGAAAAATTAATAAACTAATTTATCCACAAGTTTTCCACAAAGAAGAAAATCCATAAAGGCTGATAACAAAGGATTTTACAAATTTTTCCACAGTTTCCACAGACGGGAAGAAAGTAAAGTACACTACAGCCCCAGCCAGTAGATTGTTAAGCATTGAAATTAATGTCAAAATAGCCTGGGGTCAGAAAAACAAAGGCAAGGCAAAAATTATAATTACGATGAAAATTATTTGTGCCCAAAATGAACTAGCCAGCAATCTCTCACTGGTAAGTCGGGCAGTACCCTCTCGCCCAACCCATCCAGTGCTAGCTAACGTACTACTGACAGCAGATGTGGAAACGCAGCAGGTGCAGCTAACAGCATTTGACTTATCTGTTGGGATACGCACCAGCTTTGAGGCGCAAGTAGAAGAAGCAGGAGCAATTACCCTGCCGGCAAAGCTGCTCAATGATATAGTATCAAAGTTGCCGGAGGGGGAAATAATTATAGACGACAAAGGAGTTGCAACTGGGCAAGAAAGCAGCGAAAAGAGCGCGAGCGCAACTCTCACCTCAACATCAGGGCAATATTATCAAGTACGAGGAATGGATGCCTCCGATTATCCAGAACTGCCCGCAATCACTTCCGGGCAGTCAATTAACTTGCCAGCCGAAGCTTTAATAGAAGGATTACGCGGCACCCTCTTTGCCGCCAGCAGCGACGAAACCAAGCAAATACTCACCGGCGTACATGTTAAAATTCTAAAAGATAGTTTAGAATTTGCCTCTACAGACGGGCACCGTTTAGCTGTTGTTGAAACAGAGCTTCCAGAAAAAACTTCCCAAGAAAACGCCGAAGAAGAAAACGAAACCGAAGAATTTGAAGTCACCATTCCCGCCAGAGCATTAAGAGAACTGGAACGTATGGTGGCGGCACTCAAAGAGCCTAAATCCTTAACCCTAAATTTTGACCAAAGTCAAATCATCTTTGAAATCGGTCAGCAGAGTTTGACTTCCCGAAAATTAGAAGGGCAGTATCCTAACTATCGGCAATTGCTACCGCGTCAGTTTGCTAATCATGTAACCGTAGAGCGCAAGAAACTCCTCAGCGCTCTAGAGCGAATTGCTATTTTAGCTGACCAAAAAAATCATATCGTCAAGTGTACTTTCGATAACGACGCTCAGGAAGTTTATCTAAGTGTTGATGCCGCTGACGTGGGCAGCGGTCGCGAGTCGATGTCGGCGCAAATTTCTTCGGATGAGCCGCGAGAAATTGCTTTTAATGTTAGGTATCTGATGGATGGATTGAAAGTGTTCAATACCTCAGAAATTCAAATCCTACTCAATAAGGCAAATATGCCGGTGGTTTTGACGCCCCTAGGTGAGTTGAAGATGACTTATTTAGTGATGCCTGTGCAATTGCGCTAGTCAGGGCAAATTGTTAAATGTAAGTGAGACAATCGAAAAGCCTTTCTCAATCGGGGCTTTTCGTTATATTTACAGAATTTTTTTTATTTCCTCCACTTTCAGAAATGTTATTATTTTTTTAGTAATTGTAAACACACCTGTTGTAATTATTACATGAATCAATCATCGGTGCAGCTCGATCCCCTCAACAGCCCCCATCCCATCCCGTGGAACTGGATTTTGGCTACTCATGCTGCTGTCAGCTCCACCGACGGTTCCGGAATACGCTACTACCGTACTCCGTCTCTGTTGTCTCCAGACGGTTGCTATGCTGCATACAGTCGTATCCAAATGCAGGTGCAACCGCAATTTTTCCGCTGTCGCGTCACAAGTGCGATGTTTGTAGAAAATCGGCAAACAGGCGCCCAACAGACGATTACGGCTTCTTCTCCTCTAGCCAATCCTCATTTATTAAGCTCTCAGGCTCTAGATACGACAGGGTGGATGGCTATATTAATTCCGGTTTCATGGTCACAATCAGGCGAGCGCTTACTGGCGCGAGAATTTGAGGCCCTCTTGTGTACCTCCGTAGCCTCCGATTATGCTGTGATTTGGGATCGCCATCAAAATCGCGCTACAACTATTGCTCCGACGCAGGTAGAATATACAACCGCTATCTTACTAGGGTGGAGTCAGTTTTACCGCGCTCGCGTCTTATTTCGTGCCGGCACTATCGGCGAAAAAGATTGGAAACTGTGGGCAGTTGATGTCAGCGGCGATACAATCCCCGCCTTCGGCGATCGCCCCGAAATCTTCGGCAGTCCCTACTCAAATCTTTGGACAGGGCCACAAACATTTGGCTGAAAAACACCAAGGTCAAACCACCTACTTGACAGCATAATAAGGGCTAATTTCCAGCTCTCCAGTTGGTTTAAAAACAACCCTAAATTGAGCGACAGGCTCTTTAGGAGAAATTGCGGGCTGTTGCAAACTAGGCAGGGGAGTTTCCTGAACGTAATCAGAAGCGCTGCGATCAGTAGGCTCGACTCGAGCGATCACTCCACTAGCCGTAACACTGACAAAATATATTAAATCCTGCTGGAATCGCAACTTTTGCTTATTCCAGTTTTGAGAAAGTTTCTCATACAAATTCTTGCGCAAAGAATCCACCACAGCCGGCTCGGTAATAGTAGAAGTCATGCGCTCGGGCATAGTTTCCTTATTCCAGGGAGAAACTTGCACCTCTCCAGTTGCCATAAACACAACTAGAAACTGAGCCAGAGATTTTGGCTGAGCACTTCCCCCTGCAGGCGAGATAGCAAGCAACTCTAAAAGAGGTGTCTTACCACTATATTCCAGGGCTGCTGCATTCTGCGGCTTATATCCTACAATCTTGCCATCTGGACTTACGCCGACGCGGTAAACCAAATCTTTTGTTATAGAGCCGTCGCGTTTCCACTTCCTATTAATTTGCTCTTCCAGCTTCGACTGCAACTCCTGGAGTCGTTTCGGCTCAGTTATTTCTGGTACAACTGCTGCAGTTTTATCTAAATCCAGAGTAGGCGGCGCCGCCCCCGGAGTAGAATTGCTGCCAGTAGTAATCATGCTGGTGGTAGAATTGCTCTCAGATGCAGGTTCAGGTAGGCGCACTTCCGGAATTGGCATAAAGAAAAAGGCAAGTGCGGCTACTGCCAAACTCGACACCCCCACGGCAGCGGGCAAAGCTCTGCGCACGACTGGTTCATAATTTGCCGCCTCCTGCTTAGAAACGGGTTGCAAATTCAGCGACATATTTGGTAGCGTTTGGCTGTCAGCCAGAAATTGATCGACTGCCTCTATCAAATCAACTAACTGCACAGTATTTAAGTCAATTTGAATAGAGGTATTAGGGAGCGCTTGAGAAGAAGGCTGCACTATCAAGCGATGTAAATTGTCGTCGATTTTCTCAAACTTTACCTGTGCTCCGTGATTATTTTGCTGTTTGGGATGGGGCACCCCGCTCAAAAACTCCTGAGCATAGGAATTGACGGCGGCGATAAAATTTTCAAAAAATTCCCGCCCTCCTGTCAGAGGTTGTTGGCAAGCTGCTAAGCGGCACTCAGCATTGATTAAAATCGACATTAAGGGCCTAGGCTCTGAGGAATTGGCAGTTGTACTTTCACTTAAGCCCTCTAGTATAAGTGTGCAATTAGGTAAACTGTATTGGCGTTGAATTGTCATGGAATTGATACATTTACCACGAAAATCACGAAATAAGTCGGAATTGAATTTCCCTTTCGTTTTTCCCCTATGCCCAGAAAATAGGGGCTTTCATACTTCTCCGTCAAACAAACTCATCCAAAACCTTTGCATCCCGTAGGTGCCGGTACATAAGAGCAATTGACCTAAAAGTTTGAGGGCTAGTTGATTTAATTTTTCGTCATTGCTATAAACTAGAACACCAGAGCGTCGGGGATTCATGCGGCTGCGGAAGTGAGCTCGGAAGCGTCCCAGGTAATCGGATAGTCGCAAGTGATTTTCTAGGGGCAATTGTTTTTCCCGCATTTGCTGATATTCCAATAGCAACTGCCGCATAGTGGCGGTGAGCCGCCGTGCTTGATAGCAAGCGATCGCTACTAGAGCTTTAGCTTCTACCAAACTCAGGGGGCGGCGTTGGCTAAATTTTCGCAGCGGATTAGTGCTACGCAACCGCCACAGTACAACACGGTTCTTAATAATATCTTGCAGCTCTAGTTCTTTTGTCACAGCTAAGAAAGCTTCTGAGCCTTTCAGCTCCAAAGCTTCAATAGCTAGTAAAATTAAGTCAATTTGCAGTCGTGTGCGGCGAGGACATCCTCTCTCTGGATCGATCGGGTTAGGTAAACTTTCCAAAATGATTGGTATAGACTGCTTTGTCGAACTTTTTGATTGCATTACACTTGCGATCCCGTTCATGCTTAATGCCTGGAGATGGCTCCTGGAAATGGCCAAGCCCAATTTATAACAACTTGTCTACTAAAATTTTTAACTTCAGGTATTGACATTTCCGTTCTTATCATATATATAAAATTGCACCAGCTATCAATTGAGGGACGAAAAGCCAAGAAAGCGAGCGCATAGAAAGCCTGCAAACCAAACAGTTAATATTATCAACCTTTTCGAGTTATAGTCGATGAAGCTAAGACAGCAGCCCAGGATGATGCAGTGCCGTAGCAAAATACTACAGATACTAACTTCATTTTCAACCATCACTCCTAAAATATAATGGATCTGAAATATCTAATTCGCGACATACCAGACTTTCCCAAACCAGGAATTATATTCCGGGATATTACAACACTTTTGCGGCACCCAGAAGGGCTACGCTACACCATAGACACCCTGACTGAAAAATGTGCCCCTCTAGGAGCGGATTTTATCATTGGCATGGAGTCGCGGGGCTTTTTATTTGGCGTACCCCTAGCCTATAAACTAGGAATAGGCTTTATTCCAGTACGCAAACCAGGCAAATTGCCGGCAGCTATCTACTCAGTAGAATATGAATTAGAATACGGCAAAGATTGCCTAGAAATACACCAAGATGCTTTACAGCCAGGAAATCGCGTTTTAATTGTAGACGACTTGATAGCAACAGGCGGCACGGCACGCGCCACCGCTTCCCTAGTAGAGAGGATTGGCTGCGAGCTGGTGGGATTTGCATTTATCGTGGAGTTAAGCAGTTTAAGGGGGCGTGAAAAACTACCGAAAGCGCCAGTTGTAACCCTAGTCGAATATTAACAAAAGAAAACCCTAATTCTAAAATACCTCAATTCCCAAATTCCGGCAACCCCAAAAACTCTCTGGGAATCTATGAGAGCTATAAAAGTATCCTCAGTAAGCGAAGGGCTAGAAATAATAGTCAACGGCGCCAAAGCAGCGCTTGCTAGCGAAACATTTACCTATATCCTCAAACGGCTATTCCAGGCGCTGGTGACGCTGTTGCTAGCATCGGCACTGTGTTTTGCAATAATTCAACTGGCTCCAGGGGATTACTTAGACACGCTCAGGCAAAATCCTAAAATTTCTCCAGAAACTATCGAACAATTAAAAGTAAATTTCGGATTAGATAAATCGCCCCTAGAGCAGTATTTACGCTGGTTGGGGCGAATTATCACTCAAGGAGATTTTGGCACAAGTTTCGTTTACCAGCGCTCAGTGGCTTCGTTATTGGCAGAGCGCATCCCAGCAACCTTGCTATTAGCGATCGCCTCTTTATTTACAACATGGGCTCTCGCCATTCCCCTGGGCATCATCGCCGCCGTCAACCAAAATCGCTTCCTAGACAGATTCCTACAAACCATCAGCTACGGCGCTCAAGGATTTCCCAGCTTCATCACCGCTCTGTTGCTATTATTCCTCGCCCAAAACCTCTCCCCCCTAGTTCCCATCGGCGGCATGACAAGCATCTACCATGCCGACTTATCACCCATCGGCAAAATCTTAGATATAGCCTGGCACATGATTCTGCCCACCATCGCCCTCACTATCACCGGCTTTGCTGGCTTACAACGGCTAATGCGTGGGCAATTACTCGATGTACTCCGCCAAGACTATATCCGCACCGCTCGCGCTAAAGGGCTCCCAGAAAACCGAGTTATCTACATCCACGCCCTCCGAAATGCCGTCAACCCCCTAATTACCCTATTGGGATTTGAATTTGCTAGCTTGCTCAGTGGTGCATTCATCGCTGAAAATTTCTTTAATTGGCCCGGTTTGGGACGGCTAATCTTACAAGCCGTGAATTCCCAAGATCTTTATCTGGTGATGGCCAGCTTGATGATGGGTGCAGTAATGTTAATAGTAGGAAATCTGCTAGCAGACTTACTCCTGAAGGCTGTCGATCCCAGAATTAAACTTGAAAATATCAACTGAGGGAATGTTTTCTGAAGTTTATTACTTGGTGCGCTCCAAAATAGACGGTAGCTATCTCGTAGCCCATCCCAAGGCCAATAATGGACCTGGTTATCTATTGATGTTTCGTGAATATTTCGATGCCCTTAGCTACCTGAAGGCACACGCTGCTGATTTGGCTGATAAGTTTGGGGTGGAGTCGCTCCCCGGCTCTCAATTGAAGGGTTTACTCAACCGCTGGGGCTTCGTCGGCGTGGGCATGGTGCAAGATCCTCTGTTGCCCCGCATTGAATTTTTATCCTTGCAATAATAAAAGACAGATTCTTTTTTATTTAAAGCGAAAAGCGATCGCTTTCTTTATTTTCCCTATAACAAACTTGGTAACTCTAACTCGCGGCACAGGCAGTAACAATTGCGCCCCTGTTGCTTGGCTTGATAAAGTGTCTTATCAGCATTAGCAATCAGTATATCTGGCGAAAGATTATAACTGGGAATCACACTAGCAATTCCCTGACTCAATGTAATATAACTATTACAGGGAGATAAGGCATTAACAATCTCCAGCTTTATAACTTCTCTCTGAATTTTTTGCGCCACACCCTCTGCTCCCTGCAAGTTGGTATTGGGCAGGATGACGGCAAACTCTTCCCCTCCGTAGCGAGCTACTAAATCTGTTGAGCGCCTAACTGCTTTAGTAATCGCGCCTGCTACTTGTCTCAAGCAAGCATCGCCAGCTAAGTGCCCATAGGTATCATTATATAATTTAAAATAGTCGATATCACATAGAATCAAAGAAAGGAAAAATTGCTCACGCTGGCAACGATACCACTCTTTTTGTAAAACCTCATCGAAGTGTCGGCGGTTAGCTACTTCTGTTAAACTATCTATAATAACTAATTTCTGGAGTTTCTCATTAGCTTGTTGCAAAGCGCTTTCGGCAAGACGTCGTTTTTCATTTTCTTCAATTAATAAAGCATTTTGTTTTTCTAAAAGGCGATTTTTTTCCTGAAGTTCGTTTTTCAGGCGTTGGAGATTGAGTTGATTTTCTACTCTTACTGTAACTTCTTCTATGTGAAAAGGTTTTGTGATATAATCTGCTCCGCCAGCTTTAAATGCTTTTACTTTATCCAAAACATTATCTAAAACGCTCAAGAAAATCACAGGAATATCTTTAGTTTTTTCGCAAGCTTTCAGACGCTGGCATACTTCATAGCCATCCATGTCGGGCATGTTGATATCTAGTAAAATTAAGTCAGGGGGTGTTACCTCACAGGCAATTAGTGCTATTTTGCCATTGAGTGCCTTACGAACATGATATCCTTGTTTTGAAAGCATAGCGGATAAAACACGTAAGTTATCAGGATGATCATCTATCACGAGAATATTTACTTTGGTGGGTTTTTGATTTATATTTTGAATCATTTCTGTTATTTTTACCGGAATCGTAAAATAAAAAGTACTTCCTTCTGGGAAGTGAAAATCCATCTATATTTGCCCCTCGTGATGCTCTACAATTTCTTGACAAAGGTTTAAATCTCGGCTTAGAGGTGGAAAGTTGCGAGCGCACTTTTGGTAGGGGGATTATTTTTTCGCTCAAATTATCGCTCACTATAATACCTCTACACATTCAATGTTTCAAAGCCTTTATTTGCGCGCGTTTAGAGAAAAATCAGTCTGTAAATCGTCGACAAGTTTTTTTATCTTCATACTTTTATCGAAAACCTCACTTATACATGTTTGCTCTTGTAAAAGCGAGTTTATTTCCTGCAATGCCAGACAAGTAAACTTTTCTACTTTTCTCTGGTATAAATCAAAAGTTTTATTTAACTTTTCCACCTCCGCTTCTCGCTCAGCTAGCTGGCGCTTCAATTGTTGTAAGCGCAGTTGCGTAGCCACCCTTGCCAAAACTTCTTCTACTTGAAACGGTTTAGAAATATAGTCTACTCCTCCGGCATTATATGCTTTTACCTTATCACTCGGAGCATCGAGAGCACTTAAAAAAATTACCGGTATTTCCCGTGTTTTTTCATTAACTTTGAGTAGACTACACACTTCATATCCGTTGAGCTCCGGCATGAGAATATCGAGTAAAATTAAATCTGGAATAGTTGTATGACAAGCTGTCAGCGCCATTTTACCGTTTAAAGCTTTGCGAACTTTATACCCTTCTTTGGTTAAGATATGCGCTAAAGCCCGCAGGTTTACTGGCGTATCGTCAACAATCAGAATATCCCAACCATTATCTTTTACTGTAGAAAAATTCATTGTTTTCCTTCTTCTCCTGGCTGAGTTAATTCTATAATTTTCTGAAACTCGTAGTTAGTAGCTAATTCGGTAAGCGCGCTTGCAAGAGGCTGAATTTCTAAGGGTATTTCCTGAAGCGCCTCTAATATGTCGTCATCACTACCATCACGAGACGCATTATATATCTTGTTTAACCAAGCCTCGGGCATTTGAGACAAGTAATATTTCAATTCCTCATCGGTAAGGATTGCCTGAGTTTTTTGCCCGCTTGCCTCTGCTATTTTAGTTTCTTGTTCGTAAACATACACTACCCCCAGATGCTGTCTCACCTTTTCTAATAATAGCTCCTCTTTAAAAGGTTTGCTAATGAAGTCATCGCAGCCAGCCGACAAAATCTTTTTTCGTTCCTCCTCGAAAGCGCTAGCAGTTAGGGCAATGATGGTTGTTTGGTTTTCTTTGAGGCGAGATTTAATCTGTTTGGTAGCTTCATAGCCATCCATAACTGGCATCCGCATATCCATGAGAATCAAGTGCGGCTGCCAATTTTCCCACACTGCTATGGCTTGCAAGCCATTTTCGGCTTCCCGTACGGCAAAGCCGATAGAAGTAAGTAAGGTGACAAGCAGTAAGCGGCTCTCAGAGCGATCGTCCACAACTAAAATTTTATACTCTGGTTGATTGGGGGCAAATGCGATCACTTTACACTGTGGCTTACTTGTTTCAACTTCGCAAGCATTAACAACTTTGACAGGGATATCGAAAGAAAAGGTACTTCCCTTAAGGGGTGTACTGGTAACAGAGATATCTCCGCCCATCAGTTGTACGAATTTTCGGCTGATTGCCAAACCTAATCCAGTTCCTTGCTGGGATTTGTACCCTGTTTCGGTTTGTATGAAAGGTTCAAACAATTGGTTGAGTTCACTAGGTTTAATACCCTTACCGGTATCTTCGATTTCAAAAAATAAACGAGTATCCGCTGCGGGCTTAAGTACTTTTACTCGCAAGGCAATCCAGCCCGTTTCTGTAAATTTGATAGCGTTTCCTAAAATATTTATTAAGACTTGTCGTAATTTTCTCTCATCTGTGTATATATATTGAGGGACATCAGGAGCGATTTCAAAATTTAACTGTAATTCTTTAGTTCGGGCACGCGTTCGCAGCATTTCTTGTAATTCTTGTAACAATTTTATCAAATCAAAACTTTTTGGATTTAAAGTAATTCGCCCTGCTTCAATTTTTGACATTTCTAGAATATCGTCGATTAAGGCTAGCAGGTGTTCCCCGGCGCGATTAATAATTCTTAATTTTTCTTGTTGTTGTGCCGTCAGAGAATTATCTCTAACCATAACTTGGGTAAAACCCAAAATAGCATTCAGGGGCGTGCGCAATTCGTGGCTCATATTAGCGAGAAAAATACTTTTGGCACGGTTAGCAGTGTCAGTAGCCAAAACAGCTTGTTGCAGTGCGGCAGACTGTTTTTGTGTTTGTGCGAGTAATTCTGCATGCTGCAATGCCACTCCCAGTTGCTCCCCCACCCGCAAAGCTATTTTAATTTCAGATTCGCTCCATTTACGGGGGCAAGAATTTTGATAAGTCGCCAGTATTCCCCACAGTTTATTGTGGCAAAAGATGGGCACAATCAGGTAAGATAGAATCTGCAATTTTTCTAAAAATTTGATATAATCTGAAGTCAAACCTGCTTGATAAACATCGGAAACGCAGAAGTAATTTGGGGGGCTACTAGAGGTTTCTTGACTTTCGTAGGGAGCTGCTATTTGAGTAGCACTAAGACAGTGTTTTAGAAAGTCTTCTATGAAAAGGGGAGCTTCTTTTTTTGTTATGTCGAGCAGAGGCTTCCAGCCAGGGGCAAAGGATTCAGCAACTATACAGTTAGGATTTAAAGAATAGATAGCTACTCGCTCACATTTGAGAAGTTTTAGTAATTCACTGGTAGTGGTATTAAAAATGGTTTGAATATCTAGAGATTGATGTATTTGTTTAATTATGTTAGAGAACACTTTTTCTCGCTCAGCTATTTCTTGCAAGGCTTGCTCGGCTTTTTTGCGCTCGCTAATATCCCGCACCATCACAAGAATTTCATTATTATTCTCGTTAGCGACAATGCGAGCTTCATAATAACAACAAATTTTCTCACCTAATTGCAACTGATATTCAAGAATTTGCGTTTCCCCCGATGCCAGAGCTTGCTGGTAAGCTGCTAAAAATTTTTCGGCTAAGTCAGGCGGCAAAACTTCCTGAACTTTTTTCCCTAAGAAAACTTCAGGCGGCACCCAAGTTTCTGTACCTTTAGCTGGTTTAAAATCAATATAAGTACCGTCAGGTAAACAGCGAAACATCAAATCGGGAATAGCATTTAACAGAGCACGATTCATTGCTTTACTAGTGTGTAGTGATTTCTCGACACGGATGCGCTCACTGATATCTACCCAATACCCAACGTATTCTAGGGGGTTACCTGTTTCATCCTTAACTAACCTGAGCTGAGCATAAATCCAGAGATATTCTCCGCTTTTATGTCGGAAGCGAAATTCTTGGCTATAAATTTCTTCTTCCCAAGGTTGAGATAAATTAGTAATGACACGCTCAATATCATCTGGGTGGATGTGCGCTCTCCAAAAATTACTATTTTTTAAAAATTCCTGCGCTTCGTAACCGAGTAAAGCCTTGACATTAGCACTAATAAAAGTCACATCGTAATTGTATCCAGCACGGCAACTAAAAATAACTACTGGAGTGTAAGTGAGTAGATATTCTAAACGAGCGCGAGTCGAAAGGAGCTCTGTTTCTATTTGTTTGCGCTCACTGATATCGGTAATAGTGCCAATGTAACCAGTCACTTGCCCTTCGTCATTAATTTCTACTATTGCCTGAGCGATAACCCAACAGATGCTGCCATCCTGGCGGGCAAAACGATATTCGGATTTAAAAGATTTGCGCTCACTAATAGCTGTATACCATTCAGTTTCAACGCGGGATTTATCTAAGGGGTGCAGACAGTTTATCCAGCCCCTACCGAGTGCCAAGTTACTACTAATTCCAGTAATTTCACTCCAGCGTTGGTTTACATATAGCCAATTTCCTGTCATATCAGCATAGAAAATACAAACTGGTAAAGTTTCTGCCAGAATTCGATACTGAATGAAAGCTCCTAACTGCCGAGCAAATGCACTGACTAGCTCTAACATGAGTTCCCTTCTAGTATTTTTTACATTAATTAAATTAAATTAATGATTCCTGCGATCACTTTTGCTTTAATATTATTCTTATTTTTCGACTCTTCGACTCGCACTATTTTTGTTATTTAAATGTTTTTGTGCTTTAATCTACTTTTCATAAAAATGGGCGTTGCTTACATAGTTATTCACTTCTCCTTTATGCTAGTTTATTTACTGGCAAAGATAGCAGCCAGTTTGCTATAATATTAACATATTTTTAAAATAAAATATATTTTCCAATAGTAATATTGGTAAGGCTCTCTTCTTAACCGTTGCTAGTAGTATTATAGAGCCTGTTATGAGATTTGAATAAATCATTACCAGAAACCCGATTTTTTTAGATTAACTGAGGCAATCAGACTTTTAATAAAATTGGTTTTAGCATTAATCGTTCTAAAATTTGTTTGAGAACCATTGCCGCCCAATCCACATCCTCTTCGGTGGTATATTTGCCGAGAGTCATACGCACAGCTGTAGTTGCGGTAGAGGTAGGATATCCCATTGCTAGGAGTACAGGGCTGGGATTGAGTTTGCCGCTGCTACAAGCAGAACCGGAACTGATAGCAATTCCAGCGAGATTCATTTGGCGGACGAGGGTTCTGCCGGTGATTGATTCGCTGACGCCAGGGGCAAGACAAAAGCTGACGTGGTGAGGCAATCGGTGTAAGCGATGACCTGTGGGCAGGAGTATAGGAATATCTGCGAGGTTTTCAAAAAGGCGATCACGTAGTTGAATTAAGCGAGGAGTTTCGACTGACATTTCTTTTGCTGCTAGTTCAGCGGCAATGCCAAAACCTGCGATCGCTGGTACAGCTTGAGTACCGGAACGCAAATTAAACTCTTGTCCCCCGCCGCACAGCAGAGGTTGTAACTCCACCCCCTCGCGGACATAGAGGGCCCCAGCTCCTTGCGGTCCATAAATTTTATGACTAGAGAGAGAAAGCAAATCTACTGGTAGCTGCTGCACATTGATTGGCAGACGAGCTGCTACTTGCACAGCGTCAGTGTGAAACAGCACTCCTTGCGAGCGAGCGATTTTGCCGAGGGTTTCAATAGGCTGTAGAGTGCCCACTTCACTTTGCCCGTAGATGATAGAAACTAAAACCGTATTAGGGCGGAGAGCCTCTTCCAGGTGATGGGGATTAACTCGTGCGAAGCAATCCACTGGTAAGCGTGTTATTTCCCAGCCCCACTGTTCTAGCAATGCTGCCGTTTGTGCCACAGCCGAATGTTCTACTGAGGAGATGATCATGTGCTGAGGTTTTTTATAGCGGCGGGCAACACCTATGATAGCTAGATTATCTGCTTCTGTACCCCCGGAAGTGAAGACAATCGATTTTGGGGAGGGGGCATTCAACAGCTCGGCGACTTGGGTTCTAGCTTGTTCTATTACTGTTGCGGCGCGCTCTCCCCATTGGTGGATGCTAGAGGGGTTGCCCCATTGCTGGGTTAGCACATTTTGCATTACGGCGATCGCTTCTGGGCGGGTAGGGGTTGTAGCGCTGTAATCCAGATATATTTGCATAACAGAAAGACTGGCTGTCTTTTTTTTCAGGATATAACTTTTGCCAGTCCTAGTGGACTTAGTTTTTGCTCAAATTCTGTACTTTTAATTAATTTTTTTCTTATCTCACTTTATATCTCACATTTTTAAAAGCATTTCATCCCACTCATACACTTATCCTCCTGGCTTGCAGACATTATACTCTTCGTGAGAAAGCACCTCTTCAGGAACCAAAAAACTACCATAGTCGCGGCAGAGCATTCGGTAGTTACGCGTAACTGGGATACTAATAATAAAGCGATTGTGGCGCAACCGCTTGCCGCCAAATTCTCTATAATTGCGACTTGTCCGCAAGCCAGCAATGATACTGCGGGCTTTTATCACCACATGGTCAGGCAGATTTCTCAGATCGATAGGATCTTCAGCAAAGGAAGCCTCCCACTCTTGTTTTTTCTGTCGTTTTTCTGCGCGCTCAAGCTCGGCCTTATCCCGTGCCGCGCGGGCTTGAGCGCACCGATGACAGGTTTGACCATACCCCTGATGTCCACATGGAAATGTTTTTTTTCTCCTAGGCATAAAACAGTGGTGTTGGTTGAGATCCACTCACCTGCAACTAAAGCCGCTGTTTTTTTCGGAAACTTAGGGTTACCGAAACAGCCGCTTGCTAACGCGCAATCTTTCTCTTTGTCGAGAAATAATTATTTATATGCTTAATCTTACTTTAATCCCCGTGAAATTGCGCGTTTGTTTTGATTTTTTTCTAGGGGTAGCAGAAATCCCTAAAAAAGATTCCGGCAAATTTCACACTTAATCCCCGGCACCCTCCTTGGTGATAAAATTACTAGATAGGGCAGTTGATGAAACGGCTGTAGTCGAGTTGATTATTGTTTATTGTTACAGATGCGAGTGCACTAGGCAAGTTGAGATTAGTCGCTTCAAGAGAAGAACTCGCAGGTGCCTTTCGTATTAGCTCAAATATCAATCCACAATCTGTCCGATTGTGATCTCGTGCATCGGTGCTTACAAGGCGCTCGCCTCAGTTATGTGTAACTTTATAGACGCTATCAACCAAAAGTGAAGTCTGTATCAACTGTGCGGTGCAGAGGATTTAGACGAGCTGATACAAGAGGTTTTCCTGCGAGTTTGAAAAGCATTGCCCCCGGCAGCAATCGAATTTTTCTACTTGGCTCTATCGTATTAGAGCGCTCTCTGGCTCAATTGAGTTTTGAGCATTGCAGTGTCTTGGTGCTCCACGACTTGCATGACTTACCGCAAAAGGAGGCAGCGGCGATTTTAGGGGTACCGGTAGGAACAGTTAATTCACGCCTTACGCCCGCGCTACTGTAAGGCAATTTCTTGCTTGAAAAGGAGCAAGTACAAATATGAGGCACTTGCCAAAAGATGACAAACCTTTGGTGGATTTTCTTCGCCAGTATTCCCCTAAACAGCAGCTTGCCCAGATTTGGAAGATAAGATTCTAAAGTTGCCGGAAAGTCCTAATCGCCAGGTATTGTCCCTGTGGCCCTGGCGAGGGGCTTGCCGCCTGCCTGCTTAGTGAGTTAACAAAAATTTGAATAAACAAAGGAGGTTTTTATGTTGTTGCCTGGAGTTGGAATTTTGGGGGCTTTGATGGTAGTGCCGCAAGCAGCTCTTACCCAAGAAGTACCTGCCACTGTAATATTGGCGCAAAAAGGTCCCGATAGAGGGGGCGCTCGCTGGCTACAACAGCTTAATCTCAGCCCGGAGCAGATGCAGAAAATCCAAGATATTCGCGCTCGCTACAAAAGCCAAATAGAACAAAATTCACAAACTTTACGTCTTGCTCAGCAAGAACTAAGCAATCTTATGGCTGGAGTTGCTTCCACAAACGAAATCCGCGAGAAACACCGCCAAGTACAACAGTTGCGGCAGCAACTGGCACAGATACGTTTTGAAAGTATGCTGGAAATTAGAGAAGTCCTCAACCCCGCTCAACGTCGTCAGTTCATACAAATGATGCAACAGCGACGGAGAAATAGTCTTCATCGTCTGAATCCGCTTTGATAGGCTTTTAGAAGAAAATGCAATCTTCAGATGAGCCAACTTATATTTACTTACACGGTTTTGCCTCTAGCCCGAAATCTGCTAAAGCTAGATATCTCGGCGATCGCTTTGCTGCCCTTGGACTGTCCCTAAAGATTCCAGATCTCAATCAAGGTGATTTTTCCAATCTTACCCTAACTCGCCAAATAAAACAAGTAGCAGCAGAATTTCCACCACCGCCTTCTTCAATAACCTTAATTGGCTCTAGCTTTGGCGGATTAACTGCTGCTTGGCTTGCACAAATGTATCCCCAAGTGCAGCGATTAATCTTACTTGCCCCTGCTTTTCAATTTCTCCAGCATTGGTTGCCCAAACTAGGGGAAGAACAACTACAACGCTGGCAAGTCGAAGTATATCTTCCGGTATATCACTATGGCGAAATGAAAAAAATGCCGCTAAACTATAGATTTATAGAGGATATCCTCGAGTATGCAGAGCAGCAACTACAGCGAGCTGTACCTACCCTGATCTTGCACGGAGTTGACGATGAAGTCATTCCTATTCAAGCAAGCCGAGACTTTGCCGCCGAGCGCCCTTGGGTGAAACTGTTAGAAATCGACAGCGATCATGCTCTAGGCAATGTCCAAGCTGAAATTTGGGAAGCTATTTGCCAATTTTGCCAATTGCCGAGCAATCCGGGATAGTTCCATCTTGCCTTGTAGTCTGCTCCAAACTAAAAAACCATGATCTAAATCACAGCGGCAATAAAGCTAGAAACACTGACAAATTGTGAGAGGTAATACTCTATGGTACTGAGTTTAAGGCGATTATAGTTGTGTCAGGAGTTATTTGGCCGTGGGAGCTAAATATGTATAAACTAATTTCTCAATTCGCTCTCGCATTGCTGACCCTCTCCACTGTGGATGGGGGGGCGGTGGCTCTGGCGTCAACAATGACTTCCTACGACCCCATCTATTTCCGTACAGGGACTCTTAACTGTAGCAGAGGCACGTGCATCTATCAAAGGTCTTCTCCTACTTTCGCAACCACCACATCAGCGCCAAAAAGTGTTCCAGAACCAGGTATGGTGGGTGCATTGTTGGTAATTGGAGCAGGGGTGCTATTGTCTAGGAGAAAAAGTAAGCCATCGTCTTTACCCTTGGAGGTTTCGCAGGAAGGGAGCGAAAATTATTAATGGCATGTGTGTTGGGGATTGATGGCGGCGGCACCAAAACAGTTTGTGTGCTGGTGGGGCAGTGTGGCCAAGTTATTGGGCGTGGAGAATCAGGGCCTTCTAATTATCAGGTTGTAGGAATAAAAGCCGCTAGCAATTCTATTAAAAACGCAATATTACAAGCAGTAACTTCATCTACCCAGTTTTTTAAAAAAACTGGGCTTATCAATATAGAGGGAATTTGTTTGGGATTGGCAGGTGTGGGGCGTGTAGAAGATATACACATAGGAGAAGAGTTGGTAAAAGAATTGCAAGAATGTACTAAGTTAGGGGAGCTTATTTCATTAAAAAAAATAAAAAAGGCTGTGATTTGCAATGATTGTGCGATCGCCTTAGTAGGGGGGATAGGGGAACCACTGGGAATAGCAGTAATTGCGGGAACAGGAGCGATCGCCTATGGACAAAATCGTCGCGGAGAAACAAAAAGAACCAGTGGCTGGGGTTATATTTTAGGCGACGAAGGCAGCGGCTACGATATTGCTGTCAGGGGTTTGCGGGCAGTGGTGCGCTCTCATGATGGTAGGTTGGGCAAGACGATTTTGACCGAACTCATTCTACAACATCTCGGCTTGAAAAATATCGAAGATTTGGTAGAAGTCATCTATCGGCGGGGCTGGGGTGTTAAGGAAATTGCTGGGCTTGCACCAATAGTCGATAAAGCAGCAGCAAACGGTGACGCAGTAGCCAATATGATTATTAATCAGGCAGTGGAGGAATTAGTTCTCTCAACGCAAACGGTAATTGCAGCCCTATTTGAGCCAGATGAAACTTTTGAAGTTGTGACAATTGGGGGCGTGTGGCGCGGCTGCGTGCGCAGTCGGTTTGAAATGGCACTGAAGAGCCTCGCTCCGACTGCACGGGTGATTATGCCGCGATACGAACCGGCTTATGGAGCAGCTTTGCTGGCACTGCGATCGCTCAGTGAGGATTAAGTTTTATATTAAAAATAATATTATTAATAAATAATAATAATTTTTAAAAAAATTAAAAATTTAGACTTAAATAATATCACTTAAGTAAATAAAAACCAGGAAGAAAAAGAGTGCCAGAAAACTAATAGTAGCTAGGGAAATATTATTGTGTTTATTGTGTAAGCGTTAGAATTTATCAGGCATATGAGCGAGCGCCTCCGAGTAGCAGTCAGTACGGCGAACCATACGCATAGTTGACGGCAAAACTCCCACGAGCAAAGCCAGAGCTTCATCTGGTATTTTGACGACAGTTTGGCAATCAAAGTAATGCTCAAAGTGCTTTAAAATTATCCGTGCCCGCTCCATAGGCACCGAATGTTCCGTAATTTGTTCAGTCAAGCGAATCCAGTGCCGCCGAATCCAAAAAGCTTTTTGTCGCTCCTCGTGGGATTGCGGATAAATCAGGGCCACATCTCCTACTGCCACGATTTGCTGAGCGTCGATATCAAAGAAACCGCCCACTGCTGCACCTGGACCAGCGAACTCAGCATGAAAACGCTTAAAGATAATTAGCCCGTTACGACGGCGATTATCTACAACAAGCAACTGTCCGCTGTTGATTTGTGTGAGCAGGGTTGATTGATTTGAGTAAGTGATCAATTTCTGGCAAGAGCTTGGACTGGACAATTCATCTTGGGCGAGCGCTGACTTTGTACATCTGTCGAAAGAGTTTTTAGGGCTGGTGTTTGGATTTAAAATAGGCTGATGATACTGTCGAGCATTACAATTCATCTCAAATCACACTCCGGAAAATAGTAGATTGCCGGGTGAGCAAACAAACTATTCTATTGCTTATTTCAATGATGACGGATGCTATCAACTTTAAATAACAATATTTAAAAAATTTAGACTCAAGAAATAGACTTTTTTGTAAAGAGTTTATAAAGATGGCAAACCATAAAGCTTATGTTTTTAAATGCCCCCGCCAGCATCAGTGCCGTCTTTAACTAGAGACTTGCGTAGTAACATCCGTCTAGGTTGTTTGAGCAGCCAAGTAGTCCACGAGCCTTCAACCCGCTGCAAGCGATAGCCCAGTTTGAAATACAGTCGCCGTGCCTTATAATTGTTTTCTAAGACATGTAGGTATAGCTCTGAAAAGCCCCAATCTATAGCCATTCGTTCACAGGCGGTGAGCAATTGCGCCGCCACTCCTTGGCGACGACATTCTCGCCGCACTGCCAAATTGGAAATATAGAGATATTGTGAATCTTGGGGTTGCCAGTAGTTGAATCGCAGCCCCATCTCCACCGTACCCACAAGGGAAGCTTTAGGTTGCTCTCCTGCTGTCGAGAAAGGCGCGATCGCTGCTAAACAGACATAATAACCTGAGGCAAAACGCAATCTATGTCGTAAATCCTCGTAGATGCCCATGCGTAAAAATGGATAAGTCCAGCGCATGATTCCCTCGCGCGAGTGGAAACTGTCGGCGAGAATGTCCGCAAGGCTGGCTAAATCCTGATCTCTTGCTTGGCGGACGATTAACCGAGACAAATCGACGGTAAGGTTAGTAAATTCTGATTGGTATTGCTTTGGGGAAGAAAAGCAGGGATTCACGGCGGCTGAAGTTGCTTAGCAAGTTTAATCCTAGATTCTAGGTAAATGAGGGGAGCCTATAGAGCGTGATTTTTGTCAATTATGAGCAGATTTTTCCTTATGTTACTTAATTTTTTCTTTTCTGTTTCGGTTTGAAGGGCGAAGCTTATGGGGGTGGCATAGATTTATGAGTGTTTCTTAGCCCACCCTACACTTGCGCACCAATTCAGTAGCGAAGTAAAGAGCAGAGCGATCGCCCATTTGTCTCTCTCTTCTGACATTTTCTTACTTTCCTCGCTATTACCGGAGCATGCTCGCTTTTTTAACAAATTTTACGTTGAATTTGCAACTTTTCAAAAATTAATTAAAGCTTTTTATAAAGTTATTTTTGTTACGCTAAACTTTAAAATATAAAATAAAATTTTAATATAAAAAAATATAAGCGTACTTAATTCTGACAGAGCGGCAGGTAAAAATCAGAAAAAACCCTAGCGTGCATCTACTTGCAAGTGTGGTAAACAATTTGTTAAGGAGTTCCTATCAGAGGAACTCTGAGTAAACGCTGGTGCAGGGCTGGGAAAATTGGCCCGAGATGAAAGTTTTACAGGCATGCATCCACCAAGCCCCAGCAAAGTCCAGCAAAGTTATGTATGGGTAGCTCTATTGCAGCCAAAACTTGTATATATAGGTATATTAGGATTAAATAGAAAGTGCATCAGTGTGTAGAAGTTGCAAGTAGGCAGAGCAGTTAAAGCTAACCCAGAAAAGAAGGTAGCGATCGCCTTTTTAAAAAATCAGTCAGGAGTGGGATTGGAATATCGATGGCTTATTGCGAGCGATAGTGCTAATCAGGGTGCAGAAGCTTTATAAAGTGGTGGAATCTCCCGTCCTCTATTTTTATTTTAAAGGGTGTCAAAGCTCAAACAGCTCCATTGAATGTAGATTTTAAATGGGAGATAAATCCACCATCGTCCATTCACTATTCCAAAATTCAACTGCAAAATAACTAAGCCCAATGAGATGATGTTGGATCTAACTGCCCTGCCAGCAGGAGACCGGTGCATGACCCCTCAAGAAAACACTAAGCCCAAAATTCTGGTCGTCGATGACGAACCAGACAACCTGGATCTGCTTTACCGCACATTCCATATAGACTATCAAGTGCTAAAAGCAGAAAATGGCCCAGAAGCCCTAGAGATTCTGGCCAAAGAGGGGGATATTGCCGTAATTATCTCCGATCAGCGAATGCCGATGATGAGTGGCACTGAATTTCTAAGCTTAACTGCCACTCAATATCCCGATGTCATTCGGATTATCCTCACCGCTTATACAGACGTAGAAGATCTCGTCGATGCCATCAACTCCGGTAAAGTATTTAAATACGTCACCAAACCCTGGGATGCCGAACAATTACAAACCGTAGTCAGACAAGCAGTAGACACTCACAACGTTTTAAAAGCTCGCACAAGAGAACTCTGCCGAGCCCTACGTCAGGAGTCACTACTGAATGCGGTGACAAATACAATTCGCTCGCGCACAAGCTATCGGCAAATCATGCAAACGATCGTAGAAACGGTCGGCCAGATGTTTGAGGTCAGTTACTGCATCCTGCAGCCAGTTCAAGAAGACCAATTCGTGGACGAATGGTTTATATATCAGAGAGAAAATAAAGAAAAAACTAACGGCCAAGAAAATTATCAGTTGGTTCCACAAGAAATACTACAACAAACGATCTGGGATGCACGAGATGTAGAAATAATCACAGACGTAATCATAGATGATCGATTTAAATCCAACCCAGAAAGATTGGCAGCATATCAGGCGGCAAATATCCGCTCTAGTCTAGTGGTGCCCCTGTACTGCAGATTGGATTTAATGGCAGTACTGGCACTACACCAGTGCGGAAGTCCACGGGTTTGGCAGGATGACGAGGTGCAAATGGTAATAATGGTAGCGGATCAAGCGGCCCTGTCCCTAGCTCAGGCGTGGGCTTATGAGCAAGTGCGATCACTGGCAAAACGAGAAGCCCTAATTAACACAATTACCTCAGCAATTCGCTCATCCCTCAATCCGCAAGATATTTTTGCCGCAATTACTAAACAACTCGGACAAGCACTACATACAGATGGCTGCGCACTATCTCTGTGGACAGAAGAAGACGAATATGTTCAGTGCGTAGGATTGTATGATGCCGCCTCGGCAGAAGTAGAAGTAGAAGAAATACCAGAAAAAAACAACCACAAAGCAGAAGAGAAAAAAAATCACCAGTTACCAAGATCCCTAGTGCCTATACGCGGCAATCCAGTACTGCTACAGTTACTAATGACGCAAAAGCCAGTCGTCGTAGACGATTTAGAAAAAAAACCAGAATTGAACGTTTTCGATTGGCCATTGCGCTCGCCAGCACGAGCATTACTGGTAGTGCCTCTAATCGCAGATGGCAAAATCATAGGCAGTATTTCCCTGCGCACAGCAAACAATCCCCGCAAGTGGACTACCTCAGAAATCGAACTTGCTCAAGCAGTAGCAGCACAAGCAGCAATAGCAGTTCAGCAAGCGCGACTATACCAAAAAACTCGTCAGCAGGCAGAAAGACTCATGGAACTTGATCGCCTGAAAAACGAATTTTTCCAAAACATCTCCCATGAGTTCCGCACGCCTCTGACACTGATGATTGGCCCAATGGAATCAGCAGTCGAACAGAAAAAAGACTTACCCTACGAACAAGTAGAAATCGCCCTGCGCAATTCCCGCCGCTTACTGCGACTGGTAAACCAGCTCCTAGACTTACAGCGCCTCGACGCCGGCAAAATGCAGCCGACTTTCCGCCCCTGCAACTTACAAGAATTCGTCAAACAAACTGTAGAAACCTTCCGTCCTTACTGTGAGAAAAAAGGCATTAGCCTGACAACTCAACTTTCTGACTGCCCTTCTATCTACTTAGATTTAGAACGTTTTGACAAAGTACTATACAATCTCCTATCCAATGCTATGAAATTTACCCCCAAGGGGGGAAATATTACAGTCACCCTGCAAAAAGCAGGAGATCACGTACTGCTGCAAGTCAGAGATACAGGTATCGGTATCCGCGCTGATCAGATCCCCCACTTATTTGAAAGGTTCCGGCAAGCAGAAGGATCTGTAAGTCGCTCTTATGAAGGCAGCGGTTTAGGGCTAGCTTTGGTAAAAGAATTAGTAACCTTACACGGTGGTCAAATTTCTGTAGAGTCGGTTTATGGCAAAGGCGCTACTTTCACAGTCTGGCTGCCAATGGGCACCGCTCACCTACCGCCGGAACAAATTATAGAAGTACCAACTGGAGTGTTGCCTTCTCGCGCTTCTATAGAATTGGCAGATTTGGAAGTAGAGCTGGCAGCAGAAAATGAAGAGTATAACGGTATCCAGCAAGTGGGTTTGATAAACCCTGAAGGAAGTGAAGCTCAAAAAGATGGGCTGGAGCGAGCAAATAGGGTTTTGTTTGTTGATGATAATCCTGATTTGCGAACTTATGTCTACGGAATTCTCAAGCAGGAAAATTATCAGGTAATTCTGGCGCGCAATGGCTCGGAAGGGGTCCAAATGGCCCAAAAGTACCGCCCAGATTTGATTATTACTGATTTGATGATGCCTCTGGTTTCAGGATTGGATATGATCCGCATGATTCGAGAAGATGAGGCATTGAAGGGAATACCGATTATACTGCTGACGGCAAAGGTAAATGAAGATACTCGTGTTGAAGGGGTGGAACAGGGTGCAGATGCTTATCTGGCAAAACCTTTTAATGATCGAGAACTGTTGGCATTGGTGCGTAATCTGCTGGCGCTGAAGGCTCAGGAAAGGCGAGTACAGGAGTTAAATAATTATCTGACAGAATCGGTGCTGCGCCGATTTTTACCACCAGCAATGGTGGCGAAGGCGGCGGCAGGAGAACTGGTGTTGGATTTACGCCCGGAACCTCGTTTGATTACGATTTTGTTTAGTGATATTGTTGGGTTTACGAGTCTGGCAAATACTCTGCGATCGCGTCGTGTGGCAGAATTGCTGAATGAATATCTCGGAGAAATGACGCGAGCAATATTTGAATGTGGCGGCACGGTGGATAAGTTTGTTGGCGATGCAGTAATGGCACTTTTTGGCGCACCGGAAGAACTTACTCCTAATGAACAGGTGCGACGAGCGCTCGCAGCCGCACGCAATATGCAGAGAGCCCTCCATCGACTTAATCAACGCTGGCAAGAGCAGGGTATTGTTGGAGTAAATGGTGTGCCTCCTATTCAATTTCGCTGTGGTATTCATCAAGGCACGGCTGTTGTGGGCATGTTCGGTGGCCCAGAACGAGCGGATTATACTGCCATCGGACCTTCGGTGAATATTGCGGCGCGTTTGCAAGAAGCATCAGATCCCGGTAGTATCTTGGTTTCAGCTGCAGTGGCAGATTATATGGAAGAGGATGAAATCATTAAATTCCGCCCCCTTAAGTTGAAAGGAATTGACGAAACGGTTTTGACGTTTGTAGTTAAGCCAGAAGGAGAGAGCGGGCACGGGGGTATTGCTCCTACAGACTGGATGACAGTGTAGGGTACTGCTACTATGCAGGCGCTGGCGATAATTTTTCTCTCACCTCTTGCAATTTTTCTAAACTTGTGCTAGCTTAAGAAGAGCAACAAAAGCAAGTAAACTCTGCGCGGGCATAGTTTAGTGGTAAAACCATAGCCTTCCAAGCTATTGATGCGAGTTCGATTCTCGCTGCCCGCTTTTGATGAAATGGCTTTTATGTTATATGTTAGATTATAAGCTCGCCCCACTTTTTAGCCAAAATTTCCAATAAAAATAAACCTGCTACAGAGTTTCCCTCAGCATCAAGCGGAGGGCTGTAGCAAGCAATAATAGCTCTTTCTCCTGCAATTGACAGCATCGCACCGCTCACTCCTGACTTCGTTGGCAGCCCTACTTTTTCGGCAAAACGTTTTGATGCCTGATATAATCCACAAGTCGTCATTAGTGTTTTTACTGTCTTAGCTGAGTCTTCCCAATTTGAATCGGGATACTTTATTAACAGCATTCCCAAACGAGTTAAATCTTCTATTTTTCCAGACAAACAACAAATGTGATTATAAGTATCCAGAGCAATTTCGGCATCTTCTATATAGCCAGATGCTTGTAATTCATACGCGATCGCTCGATTATTTTGATTGGGTACTGAACGCACAGAATCTAGCATTGATTCATCTAAAATTAGTTGAGAATTTGCTTGTAAATTAAGCCAGCAACGCAGATTTTCACAGCGAGATGCTGCATCCTTACCCGGTAACATTGCCGCTAATGCGAGCGCACCGCTATTAATCATCGGATTTCTTGGCCATCCTTTATCTGCTTTTAGTTGACTCAAAGAATTAAATGCTTCTTCAGATGGTTCAGTGCCTACTCGTTTAAATACCTTTTCCGCTCCTATCTCTAAAAGCAAATAAAACAACACAAACGGCTTGATTACGCTCATTAAACAAAACGAAATACTAGCATCCCCTAAAATAATAGATTCCCCGTCTACACTTTTAATTTGCCAAGCAAAAGCTGCCGGATTTGCAGCAGCTAATTTGGGAATATAATCTGGTAGTCGCCCTTGTATACTAGCCGCTTTTGCTTGAATTACCCATTTTTCTAGTTGTTTTTTTAGCTCTTCTTTTTTCATCATCTAAAAAATGGGCTTTTTCAAACCCAAAGAAAAAATATTAAATATTAGCTCAGATAGCAGGCGCGCACATTATTTAATAAATTTACAACACCCTTTATAGAGAGTACCGTTTTCCAAACTTACCAAAACGTGATGGGAGTATTTATAACCGCTCATACTATCCAAACAACTATTTTTAGAATCTTTTACCACAGAAAGAACAATTTTTTCAGCCCCGCGATTGCGGGAAGCTCGCACCTGAAAACCATAATCAGCAGGCACACCATCTGCTTTTATCGAGCGCGCATCCCAATAGCTTTTAAAATTGTTAGCTATATTAGGAGTGCTAAACTTAACATGATTACCCCTCACCTGTACACTCCAAAAGGGTTCATTGCCGAAACAATCAAGTTTATATTGATTTTGATTGGGATTAGCTGAAGCTGCGGCTGTCAACGTCAAAGCCGAAGCAAGACCTAAAATAATCGACAGATTCATTTTATACCTCTAAAGATAAGTTTAGGGTGGTAAATTTATATATACAAAGCAAATACAAATAATCAGTAGAAACAAATTTAGTAAAATGAGTATTTTATTATTTTTAAAAAAGATATAACGTGTTTAGGCGGGGGAGGGGGGGAGAGAGAAAAGAGGGGCTAAACTAGGAAGTGCGCTCGCCCAGTATAGCCATAGATAAGGCTTTAGAAAACCATTTTAAAATCAGGATCAGTAGACTACTCAAATTTTGTCAGAAGGAAAAAATGGGAAGAGTCAAAGCCCTTCAAATCAAGGGATTCTGGATGGCGGATCGCATCTACAAACGCAACGGCAGCCACGTTGCAGTCTTTAACAAGTATCACTGCGTTTTAGTAGCGCGCCCAGAAGAAATCAAACGCAAGGATTGGCGGAAAATGGGCTACTGCCCAGTAGCAGTGCGGGATCAACACAGACATATAGTCTCAGAACCCGAACTCTGGTTTTGGCAGCGGATTGTTTCCAAAGAAGAATTAGAACAAATCCAGAAAGAAGAAGCAAAAAGAGAGGCGCAGAAAGCAGCACTCAAAGAAGCGATAAAAGCTAAACTTGCTGCTGAAGCGGCAGAGAAAGCCAAAGAGACAGGGGAGGCAAAACCGACTAAATGGGTGCCGCAACTGCCAAAAAATGAAGGGGTAGAGGAGACAGGGGAGGCAGAACCCACGAAATGGGTGCCGCAACTGCCAAAAGAAGAAGCGGCAGAGCCAGTTATTGAGATAGCAGAATCAAAACCGACTAAATGGGTGCCGCAACTGCTAAAAGAAGAAGTAGTAGAAGAAATCAGCATAGAGGAATTTTCACCTGCTAAATGGGAACCGCAACTGCAAAAGACAGAATCGGCTAAATGGAGGCCGCAATTGCCAAAAGAGGAAGCGGTAGAAGAAGCAGCAGAGGAGCTCAGTGAGATAGAGCAGCCAAAATCTAAGAAATGGGTGCCGCAATTGCTAAAAGAAGAAGCGGCAGAGGAGCTCAGTGAGATAGAGCAGCCAAAACCTACAAGCAAATAGCAGAATCGCTAAAAGAGACTGAAAAGTCGTCAAGGCGAAAGACTTCTCGAAAAGGGCGCGCCTAACTAAACTAAAATAAAAAATAATAGTGGCGAGTGTCTAGCCGAGAGGGGTTGCGTGAGAAACTAGAAACATTGAAGCGCTAATTAGTATAAAACACCAGATAAATGCTAGAACTTCCCAAAGATATAGATGAAGCGATCGCCCAATCTCGGCAAGCCACTTTAGCAGCACTAGCAGACGGCTTGCGGAGATTGCAAATAGAACTACTATTTCCAGAACTAAAAGTACAGCCAATTGCCCAAAAATTCATCCCTGCCCTTGCCGACACCTATGCAGAAAGGTTGAAAGTATATTTCCCGGATGCGGGAGCGGCTGCCCTTGCCCGCCGCGACTGGGGAGAAACCCCCTATGTAGTGCGCGGCATGGGCGAGATTAAAGGGAAAATGCAGCCAGAGGATGAAATATTTCTATTTGTTGAGCCTTCTTCAGTGGAAGTGACGCAACTTGAGCAGATGTGCCAGGAAGCCGGCGCTCGCCCAGTGGTGCTACTGCTACCTCGGCTAGAAAACGTGGCCACCATTGGCATCGGTTATGCAGGAAGACAGTTACGGGAGCGCTTTCTGAACACCTTTGAATCCTGCTATTACATTCGCCCTTTAGAAGGAGCAGCTATTTTCCGCTGTTATCCTTCCCCCTGGCAAGTCTGGCTAGAAAAAGGAGACACTTACGAGTTAATTTCCGAAACTCCCTCTAAGCCTATGGGAGATGCTCTAGAGCAAATTTTGGCAAAAGCAATAGGAGGGAAAATTGATACGGCTGCAGAAGGGCAAAAACCGCAGCTTAAACGTCGGGGCTTTTTATCAGGGCTGAAGAGTTTTTTTAGAGCTCTGAGTCAGTAACTGAGCTTTAGAATTAAATTAGGTCCAAGTTGTCGGTGGCGGCATATTATAGGGCTGTAAGAAAAATAATTTAAACTCTTCTGCCGCACCGACTGAGAACGAAACGCTATTAGGCAGAAGGTTCAATGAGCACAATTTCTCGGCGAATTTTTATCGGTGACGTACATGGTTATTACGATGGTTTGATGATTCTACTGGAGGCGAGCGCCCCTAATTCAGATGATCACATTTATTTCCTGGGCGATTTAATTGATCGTGGCCCTGAGAGCGCCAAGGTTGTCGAATTTGTACAGCAAAGCTCTTACTCCTGCCTGCTAGGCAACCACGAGCAAATGCTATTAGATGCCTTTTCCAAAAAACCTGAGAATAACTCCGCCCTTGCAACATGGCTCTACAGCGGCGGTAGGAGTACCCTCGCCAGTTACGGCGACGATAATGAAAAATTACTAAAACACCTCAACTGGATACAAACCTTGCCGACGCACCTAGACTTAGGTGACATCTGGCTCGTTCATGCCGGAGTCGCTCCCAAGCTACCTATTTACAAGCAAAGTAGAGAACAATTTTGCTGGGTGCGGCATCAATTCCACAGCATCACCAAGCCCTATTTCCCTGACAAACTGATAGTCACTGGTCACACGATTACGTTTACTCTGCCCGGAGTGCTTCCCGGAGAACTGGCCCAAGGCCCAGGGTGGCTCGATATCGATACCGGTGTCTATCACCCCCTAAGCGGCTGGCTTACTGGCGTGGACATTACCAATCGACAAGTTTATCAAGTTAATGTTTTTCAGCGCATTACTCGCATCTTGCCTCTAGATGAGGTGGTGATTTCAATTGAACCCAAACTGGTACTGGCAAGGTGAATCTTCTAGCATTTCTAATTGATTTGTGAAAATAAAAATGTTACAAACAATAGATTAAAGTTTATATCTATCGCTGCAAAAGTTTTTGGATTTTCGCTTTATAAGCAGCACTGTCAAGCCCATCGCCCTGATTTGCCGTGGCTGGATCGATCACTCGATTGATGGCTTCGATACGATCTCTAGTATTCGGGTGGGTGCTTAAAAAGGTAGGTACCGAACCTCTTTTATTCAGGAGTTTTTCAAAAAATCCGGTCATGCCGATGGGAGCATAGCCGGCTTTTGTTAAAGTTCTCAGCCCTGATTCATCGGCTTGGTATTCATATTCGCGGCTTCTGGGTAACCTCAATCCCAGTTGCACGCCAAGCCCAATCGCCGTGTTGCGCTCAAGTCCAGCGGCTGAGACTAAGCCTTGCTCAAGGGCAGCTTTTTGGATACTCTTGAGAACGTGACGGTGAACAATGTGGCCAATTTCGTGAGCTATGACGCTGGCAAGTTGGGCTTCGTTATCGGCTTCGGCAATCAAGCCGGTGTTGACATAAACAAATCCGCCTGTTGTGGCAAAAGCGTTAATGGATTTATCGTTGACGATTTGAAAGGTATAAGGAATATTGGGGCGATCGCTATTAGCTGCTAATCGCTTACCGATCTGGTCGATATAAGCATTGATTTCGGGATCCCGGTATAGTCTGATTTCACGACTACGCAACCTTCTATCAATTTGCCTACCGAAATCGACCTCTTGTTCGTCGGACATATTGCCTATTTGCACCCCCTGAATCACTTGAATACCACCGCGAATTAAATCTCCGATGGAAATCGCTTGCGTGGCATGGGGAGAACCCACCACTAAACCCAGAGCAACAGTGACTGAGAGGAAGGCATATAACCAACGTCGTCCAGAACGGCGGGCGAGCGACAACAGCGAATCTAACATATTATCTCGATAAGGAAATTTTTTACAATCTTTCTGTAGGGAAAGACTGCTATAATCTAGTTTATTGTTCCCTACCACAAATCGGCACGCTCAAAAAACTCTATTTTTAAATATTCTATCTTTTTCAATGCAAGACTATAACCAAAAAATAGCGAAAACTGGTGCGCGCCAAGTTGGCCTGACGCAAAGCGCGTAGAGTGGTAATCTTTGTGTTAGTTTATACAGCTGTGACTATTCGGTCAGGACTGTTTTTTATGAAACTATTAGATTCTCAAGGTCGTTTATTCGGTAAGGTAAGCATCCTCGACGTGGGAGCAGCACTGGTGATTTTGCTGGTGGTGGTGGGGATTTTCTTTTTCCCCGGCACTACTGGCTCAGTGGCTCAACTGGGGGTGACTGAAAAACCCATAGAGGTTGATTTGATCGTGCGGGGGCTGAGCGTACGCGATCCTCAAAGTTTGATAGCCGAATGGGAAAAAACTAAAAAGACTAATATTATTATTCGCAATCAGCCCTATGGTCAAGTTGATATTAAATCTGTAAGAATACTAGAGAAACTCCTAGCAGTACCTCAACCAAATGGCAGCGTCAAACCATTACCAGATCCGAGAATTGAAGAATCTTTCAGTACAAACATGCTGATCACGCTAACAGGGAAAGCGAAAATTACCGAGAATGGACCAGTTCTTGGAAATAGCAAGTTGAAAATCGGCACGCCAGTGGAGCTAGAAGGCTTCAAATATAATTTTAATTCCAGTGTGATTGATGTGCGGATTTTAGATAAATAAACCTATGAGAGCCGGCAAGAAAGAGTTTTTAGAATGCTGCAAGATCCTGTAATTCGCACGCCCATTGCTATCAGTCTAGGTGCGATCGCCGGAGCTCTGAGTCGCTATTACCTTACCTTGTGGTTTACCCAGATATTCGGCAGCGCTTTTCCCTACGGCACCTTTTTTATCAATATCAGCGGCTGTTTCGGCATGGGTTTTTTCTTTACTCTAGCGATGGAAAGATTGCCCAGCATTTCTCCAGACGTGCGGTTGATGGTGACGACGGGATTTTTAGGTGCATATACGACTTTTTCGACTTATGGATTAGAGACGATTAACTTACTGCGAACGAATGCTATTATGGCGGCTAGCTTTTATTGGGCTGGCAGTGCTTTACTGGGAATTATCAGCGTTGAGTTGGGAGCAATTTTAGCCCGTTTGGGAAGGTAGGAGGGGGATGATTTGGAAACAACTAACTATCTATATTGGAGAATCAGATATCTGGCACCATCAGCCTCTCTATATGGCGCTAATCGAACAAGCGCGGGCGCGAGGGCTGGCAGGAGCAACCGCATCGCGCGCAATTAGTGGCTTCGGCAAGCACAGTATTGTACGCACGACTAGATTATTAGATTTATCTTCTGATTTGCCAATTATTGTAACAATTATTGACCGAGAGGAGGCGCTGGCAGAATTTTTGCCTTTGGTAAAAGAAATGGTGAAAGACGGATTAGTTACTTTACAAACAGTAGAAATCGTCCACCACGCGCCGCAGCAGCAGTCTTAATTTACTTTCAGATATCTAAAAAAATTATTCGTGCAGCCAAATTCCAAAAATTCTGCTTTAAAGTTCGTTATTTTACTCGGCACTGTCAGTCTCTGCGCCGATGCTACTTATGAAGGGGCTCGCAGCATCACGGGGGCTTATCTTAGTGTTTTGGGAGCCAGCGGCACAGTCGTAGGGCTGGTAGCAGGTTTAGGGGAATTAATAGGTTATGGATTGCGTCTATTAGTCGGTTATATCAGCGATAAACTGCGAAAATATTGGGGAATTACAACCCTGGGTTATTTTCTGAATACCGCTGTTGTACCTATGTTATCTTTAGCGGGAAGTTGGCAAATCGCAGCCGGATTGATGATAGCCGAGCGCACAGGAAAAGCAATTCGTACTCCCCCACGGGATGTGCTGCTTTCTCATGCCGCCCAAAGAGTAGGGCGAGGGTTTGCTTTTGGTTTGCATGAGGCATTGGATCAAATAGGTGCTGTAATGGGACCTTTAGCTGTAGCGGCGGTTCTGTATTTTCAAGGAGAATATCGCAGCGGTTTTGCAATTTTAATAGTTCCGGCTCTTCTGGGATTAACTATACTATTAATTGCTCAGCGCATCTATCCTAATCCTCGTGATTTTGAAGAGGAAACGGCTGATTTTTTAAAAGGGGAAGGATTGCCGCCTACATTTTGGATTTATTTAGGGGCTGTGGCGTTGATTGCAGCAGGCTATGCAGATTTTCCTCTGATTGCATATCATTTTGAGAGGAAAGCGATCGCATCTGGTAATACCATTCCTTTATTTTATGCTTTAGCAATGGGTATAGATGCGCTCGCCGCAGTAATTTTCGGGCGTCTATTTGATCGCGCTGGGCTTTATATCTTAATGTTAGCAGCTTTTATATCCTCCCTATTTGCACCTTTGATATTTTTGGGAAATTCTAATCTATCCTTACTAGGTATGGCGCTTTGGGGAATCGGTATGGGAGCGCAGGAATCAATTTTGAAAGCTGCAATTGCCGGCATGGTGCCTGCCGATAGACGCGGCTCTGCTTACGGAATTTTTCAGGCTGGATATGGCTTTTTCTGGTTTCTGGGTAGCTTGGTAATGGGCATATTATATGATTTGTCAATTAACTCCCTAGTAGTTTTCTCCCTTGTCATGCAACTGGGTTCTATTCCCCTGTTATGGTTGGCAAGAAAAGCACTAATATAACTCAAAAACCCCCTGTATTATAATAGGGGCTTTCGCGAAATTATAACTCCTATTTGCAGGAAGAACGCTCTTGTTTAATTCGCTCTATTTGCTCTTGTAATTCCTTTACTTGACGCCGCAATGCTTCCACATCTTCTTTTTTATTCGTCTTTGAAGTCGAGGGTTGGGCAGGCACTTCCACAGCTCCTTCAGCCTCAGCTCTTTTGTAATTGCCTAAGCGAATTTGGCGGTATTCTTCCGAATTTGCCCACTCTTGTATGTAGGTGACTCGTTCTACCGTAAACGGATGACTTAGAAACACTCCTTGTGCGATATTATTATACAACAAAAACTTATAGACTTGATTGAGGGCGTTTTCGTCGAGTTCCTGATATTTTTGTGCTTGTTTGATAAACTCATCTAAACTGCATTCATGTCCACGACGCATGCTGCCGCCCGATAATTTCATCATAGAATATAAAACAGGATTTAAGTCATCCATGACTAAAAGAGAGGCGCGATCTGCAGATAATTCTGCTTTTCGTAGCCATTCATAAAAGGCAAATATTAAGCCTCTGCTGAGAATATTACCAATTCCAAGTGTCAAATCGCCAATGAAAGAAGCAAATCCCGTCACCCATAGTGCCATCTGAGTTAAAGTTGTGTGACTGCATTTAATATGTCCCAATTCGTGGGCAATTACGGCACGGAGTTCTGCCTCATTCAATAAATCTAACAAACCAGCATTTAATACTACACAGGGCTGCTCTTGTCCTAATGCGTAGGCGTTGGCGAGAGGATTTTGGCTGATAAATAGAGCAGGTTCAGGGTAAATGTCTAAATCGCGCAGGCATTCTCGAAATATCTGATAAATGCTGGAATATTGGCGCGGTCCTACTTGAATACTGTTGCCCATCAGAAAAACGTACTGCGGGCGTTCATAGATAAATTCGACAAATTTGCGAGCGACGAGATCGAATCCTGGTAAACTTCGCAATGCTTGCTCGGCTTCGCGATCAAGGGGGTGGCGAAAGGCTTCGCTGGAGATTCCAGTATAGGTGGGCATAGGGGTGAACTTAGCGAGGAATGGCGTTTACATACATATTAATATATATACTTTTTATTTCTGGTAGAAAACCAAAAAATCCGCTTACCTAGAGCGGATCGGAATAAACCCTGCCTTTTCGATTAGTTCTTGCCCCTCGTCGGTTAATAGCAACTGTGTATAAGCTTCTCCCGCTTGCTCGTCTATTTGCCCGTCTTGCTTGATGATTGTAAACAAACGGCGGGTAAGTGGGTACTCTCCATTTTCAAAAGCTTTAGTATTAAGAGTATTTCGTTCTCTTGGACATTTTTCACGGGGAACGAGTTTTCCTTCATAGGGAGCTACTAATGAACTTCCGGCGTGGCGGCTGATAGGTAGTGGTTTGACATTGCACTGCCGGACTAAATTAGAAGCTGAAGCAAAATAGATGCCTCCTATTTCGTTTGGATTTTGAGGCTGACTGACTTTTCTGATGGCTTCAGTTGGTGTTTCTATAGATACAACATTTTTTCCCCAATTTTCGGATAGTAAAATAGTTTCTTTAAACAGTTCAGTTGCACCGCTACCTAGCGGGGGCATGTACGGTTTTATTTTTATAGGTTGAGCGCCGAGTTGGCGCCAATTAGTAATTTTACCCGTGTAAATATCTTTTAATTGCGCTAAAGTTAATCCTTCTATTTTTAAATTAGGGTGAACGATAATCGCAATTCCATCGATCGCGACGGGCACTTGTCTCAACCGTAATCCCCTACGCGCTGCTATTTCATATTCGCTATCGGAAATTGGGCGGGAAGATTGAGCAAAAGATAGCTGCCCGTCTAGTAACATTTTGATACCAGTGCCGGAACCTGCTGGTTGGGTGGGGTGTTGTGTATAGACTATATTAAAATCGACTAAATCTTTTTTGATTTTTTCGTCTACTAAGCGACGAATTGGTGCCCAAGCAGTGCTACCGCCATAGTGCAATGTGGCGCGAGGATATGTTATTTCTTTAAGGGAAAGGAAGGTAGAAGGTTTGTAGGTTTGAGGAGTAGGTGGTGGTAGTGGGGCGGATGTTTTTGTAACAGATAAAGCGAGTGCACCTCCGGCAACTGCGCCAATCATTCCCGAAGCGAGCGCTACTTTAAAAAATTTTTGCGGTGTATTAACAGGCGGCGACGTTGTCGGAGGCAAAAGGGATTTCGCAATCTTATTGCTCCCCAATTCCTGTCACGTTAGCGGTTGCACTGACGGATTAATACAAATAGTGGGCAGCCACTTTGCCCCCGGATAAAATAAATTCCAATGTTCCAAACGTTCTCGTGCTTCTCGCACAGCGCTAAATAAAGATTTTCCTCCCACAAACTCCGCAAAGAAATGTTTCAAAAAATCCTGAGCCACCGGATCGGGTATTGGTTCGCGCATGACGATACTTTGAGGCAGATTGTACTCAGCTAGTTGTCTCGCCAATCCCAACCCGTCGCAGGAATTAAAAATCGCCAATTGTAGCCCGTTTTTTATTGCTCTTTTTATGGCATCTTTAAAATCTTTAATCCGTAAACTATCTGTTTCGTTTACTTCAATCCAGCCGATTTGCCCGTTTTCCTGGCTGCCGCTGTGCCCGATAAAAACAAAAATGTGGTAGCCTTTTTCATCCCGCAGGGCATTATATAACTTCTCCGGTTTGGGTTGGAGAAGAGAAATCACCTCTGCCCCTTTTGTTTTTAAATTATGGATCACTTCTAGATCAAATTCGGTATTAATTCCGTCGCTTTTGCCGACAGCCACTAAGATTCTTACTTGCGAATATCTAGGTGGAGGAATAATTGACGTGGCTTTTACGGGAACACTCAAAGCGATTTCTGCTTGCGGGTAGTATTCTGTAAATAAATCCCACTCTTGCCAGGGTAAGTGCTGTAAACGGATATCGTCTGTTTCTATAATGACGCGAATTTCTTCTCCTGAAACTGCTCGATTTGCGATTAAACTGTCTCGGATGGTCTGCCAGCGGCTATCTACGGAGTTAAGCCATTCATTCAATCGTTTTTCTAATTCGTCGCTGTATTCGCAATAAGAGCGATTGGTTACTCCTGGTTTGGGGCTAAGGCGGGTGCCCACTTGGGTTAGGGAGCGGGCGTCTGTCAATTCACGATAAGTTGTCTGCCAGTTAGCAAAAGATGCTTCTAGCTGTTGCGGCAGTGGTGGGAGAAACCCTATGTTATCATATTCTCTGTGAACTAACGCCCCCTCTTCCCTTATTTCTAAAATTACCGGGAATCCCTGTACGGAGTTTTCTTCTAGGAGTCGCAGTCTGATTACTTTTGGCATAATAGCTTTCTCCTGACAGAGCTTGTAATCTCAGATTACAAAGTTTTCTTTAATGCTAACATCTCTTAAAGAAATGATCGTGCTGAATTTTTCTCCCGGTAAGGCTCCGAATTGCAATTGTATCCAGTTATCGGCTCTGCGGGCTTGCGCTTCCATGCAAACCTTTCCCGATTCATCCACTACGGTTAATTTTAGATCTTTTGGTAGGTAATTCTCGCGAGCGGGATATAGTCGCAAGCGCACATCGATTTCTTCAGTCGCGGTGGTTGTCAGGCGCACTACTAGAGCGACGGTAGTTTCAGCCAGTTGCATTCCCAAGTTTATGATTTTTGCTCGACTGATGCTAGCTTTTGATGTTTCAATATTGCCACTGACGGGGTGAGTTGGGCTTCTAAAATTCGCTGCTAAGACTAATTCAACTGGCTGCCAATCTGGCTCAAAAATCCCTTCAAACCACTGTTTTAATTTGGCAATTGCTCCTTCGATGGGTTTGGTTGCTTCTTCCTTATTCTGAGGATTTTCTATTTTTGAGAGTGGCTGCGATCGCCTGGCAATTGTTTGCAAATATTCCGGTAAATCTTCCAGTGATGACAATTGATACATAAAAAATTTTTCCGGCATTTGTTTAATAAATCCCAGCAGGGTTGCTTCCCGCAAAGATTTGCTGAGTTTTACTGCCACGCAGCCAATTCTATCTTCCCAAACTTCGGGCGGCACCTCAATCCAATCGGCATCAGGCAGCACGGCTCTGCATTCTAATTTTCCGATATTTTTTATTTTTAAATCGGCTGCATCTAGCAGCGTTTGCATTACTGGATTCCAACTTTCGCTGTTTTCTAAATCCGTCTCGAATCCTAGACACCCCAAATAAAAATTTACGGCATATACTGCCAGTGTATTTAGATAGACTTGTTTAGCTTTGCGCGGATTGGATTGCTGGCGGGAAAATTTTTCTGCGGCGCGATGCGCAGACAGGGATAGAGAAACTGTGAAAGTTATGGGTTCGATAGCGTGATTCATAAATGCCTGCCTTATTCAATTACAAGTATTCGCGAAAAATAGGAGCAAATTTTTGACAGCATCGCCGGAAAAAACTTCTTAGTGTTGTTTCCTTAATTCCTAATTCTGCCGAAATCTCTTGCCAGCTTTTACCCGCGATAATTGCTAGGGCAAGGTTTTGGAAATTGGCAGCGGGATAGTCTCTGATATACTTTTTTCTAAAAATTTTTTTCTCATCTTTTTCTATCAACTCTCTCAACACTTCGGATATTAATTGCTCATTTTCTTCTTTATAATTAACTATATTTTCCAATTCTGCTAAGGTGGGAAATTTATCTTGTTTTGTATTTCTTATTTCGTTTTGCAAATCTATAAGAATTTTATCTATCCGGAAATTTACCCAGTTAATAAATTTTTTTTCTTTTCCTCTGTTGGGATCGTAATTGTCTATTTTCTGGCAAACATAAAGTAATGTTTGATTTACTGCTTCCTCATAAGCAAGTTCGTAAAATGCTGGTGAAAATTTACTGCGATGGGGGCGGCAAAGTTTGCCCGACAGGCGAATTGCTTCTACTAATTCCCGCAAAGCGTGCTGTCGCAGCTCACTGCCTGGGGGGTGGCGTTGGGCTTCGAGGGCTATTTTTTTCAGTTGAGCGTCATCTAATACTTCTTTTAATGCACTATCGCGTAATAAATTTGCCCACTCTCTCAGGGATTGAGATTGGGGAGCGTATGTGTCAATTTTTTCCTCAAGCTGACGGCAAAGGCTAGCGTGTGCTTGCTGGTAAATATCTAAATAAATTCCTGAGAGCGGTTGCCCTTTTGGCAAACGACAAATTTTTCGCGCTCGCAGAATTTCATCTGCCAATTCACAGATAGCCTTTTGCTTTTCTTCGGTTTCGGGGGGGTGCTGTTGCGCAGAGCGCACGAGCTGTCTGAGTTTCTCCTCCATTTTATTATTATCCTTGCTAATAGTGCAACCTGCTAACAGAGCCTTTGCCATTCCTTATTCTACCTTGTCTATACGTTTAGGCAGATAACGCTTGCCTAGCAATGGCTGCGCCTGCCAACCTGCGGAATATTAAGATATCTTTTGGTTGATACTACTGTTGACTCACAGCGAGCGCCCCCCACTGTGGCTTTTTGTTACAAAAATTAATATTTAGCAATTTGCATAAAAGTTTAGGCGTAGAAATGAGTAAGATAGAAAGAGAGAAAGTAGAGGTTAGGAATTCATGCTATTTATTTTTTCACTAATCGTAACTCTAAGTTCTAGTTTAACCTTTGCGGGTGCAAATTATTTGCCGGAAAACAAACGCAAGAGAGTAAAAGCAATCGCGCTAGTAGTCGCCCTATTGGGAGCGCTTATCTGTATTTCCCGGCTCATTACCATTATACCCGCTGGCTATGTAGGGGTTGTTGACACATTCGGCTCTGTCTCCCCCACTCCCCTCAAACCAGGTATCCATTTCCTCAATCCCTTCTCCAAACTTGTCAAATTCTCGACGCGAATCAAGGATATCAAAGAAACGGTATCCACCACTTCCAGAGAAGGATTGCTCCTCAATTTAGATGTTAGCTTGCAATATTCTCTCAATCCCGAAAAAGCTGCGGAAGTCTATAAAAAAATTGGCACCGACGAACAAGAAATAGTAATTTCCCGCTTTCGCTCCATTATCCGCAAAATCACTTCAAGCTACGAATCCAAAGGCGTTTACACAGAAAAACGGCAAGAAATTACTGACAAAATTCGTGAAGAGCTTTCCCAGCAGGTGACTCCCCTAGGTTTCATCGTTGAAGAAACTCTCTTAAGAGATGTACAACTGCCGCAAAACCTGCAAGCTGCGATCCAAGAAAAACTGCGAGCTGAGCAGGAAAGCCAACAAATGGAATTCGTACTACAAAAAGAACGCAAAGAAGCGGAACGCAAACAAATAGAAGCTAAAGGCATCGCCAATTTTCAAAAAATAGTCTCTCAAGGGCTGACACCGCAATACCTGCAGTGGAAAAATATCGAAGCCATGGAAAAATTGGCAACCTCTTCTAACACCAAAGTCATCGTTATTGGCTCTGGCGAAGAAAAATTGCCAATCCTGCTTCAAGGAAATTAAAAACTCTTTACTTGCCTTTTTGAATTGTCTTTGCTTGCTCCAGAGCGATTTCTTTAAGAACTTGAGACGAACTTAAATTCGAGGCTCCCTCGATTGCTTTAACTGCTAAATCCTGAACCTGCTTAAGTGCGGCTTCAAGTTGCTTCCAGAGGCTGGCAATTTGCCCTTCCTGATTTTTAATCGTTTCTTCTAGGGATTGAATTCTCAACTCATAGAAGCGCTTTTGCCCTTCTACTTCTTTAGCATACAAATCAGCTTTAATTTTTGCTTGATAGAAGGCAATGCTTTTGCCTTCTTCTGTTGCTTTCTTAATCGCCGCTTCCTTTTCTTTTGGAAAGGCTTCTACCTTAGCTTTCGCTTCTTCAAATTGCTTTTCGCGAAGAGAAAGTGCTTTTTCTTGCTCTGCCCATTCTTTTTCCTTTTGCTGCTTAATTTCTTCCAATTCCTTATAGAGGGCTTGTTTGCGTAATTCGTATTCCTCTGTATCGCGTTGGCGTTCTAATTTTATATTATACTGATATTCTTGTACTTCCCGCTCCCGTAGTTTTGTCTGCAATTCATTGCGCTCTTTAATTGTCTTTTTCCGTTTTTCTTGCTCTTTATCCCAACTTCTTTTCAGCTCCAGCTTTTCTTGCTCTAATGATTCCTGCCGCTCCTCTAATTCTGTCTCAAAATTTTTGACGCTTTCTTCATATTGTTGGAGCAGTGTATCTAAAGTATCTTCAGAGACTTCTATATTGTGCAGAGCTTTTAACTGCTCAATTTCTTCTGCAACCAATTTTTGAATTTCTTGCAGCTTAGAGGCTTCTGAAGTAAGCTCTTCTGATAACTCGCTGACGGCACCTCCAAATCCCAGTTGTAACTTTTTTAGCCCTTCAATTTTCTGTTTCATTCGCTCTTGGGCAACTTGACTTGGTGCGTTTTTGTGTTGAGGTTCTATTTTTACTTGATTAATCGGCTGGCGTGAGTCTAAAGATTTCTGCTCTTTTCGTAGTTTAGTTAATTCCTCCTCTAGGGCTACTTTTTCCTGATTTAATTCTTCAAACGCTTTTAAAATTTCTTCTTTTGTACTCTTAGAGTTTATTTTTTTTGCTGCCATATTTACCTCGGGCATTTTATATTAATTGTTCGTTCAGAAACCATTTTGAAAGTTAATTTTTTTCTTTTTCCGCCGGTGCAGTATTGGAAGAATTGGCAAATGCTCTCATAGCAAGTTCTTGAGCTTGTCGCATTGCTGCTTGTAATTGTGAAGATAAATCGGCGATTTGTTGGGATTGTCGCTGAATTGTTGCTTCTAGAGATTGAATTTTTAACTCATATCCCTGTTTGGTGCTTTGCCATTCTTTTTCAAATAGCTCTGCTTTAACTTTTGCATCTCGGTTAATTTCTTCGATCGCTTTTTTACGGGCTTCTTCCTCTGCTTGTTTTAGTTCCTCTGGCAAAGCTGCTATTTTCTGTTGATATTCTTCAAATAATTTTTGATTATCTGCCAGGATTTTTTCACGCTCTCGCCACTGTTTTTGTTTATTTTCTTCTGTTTCTTGTAGCTCTCTTTGCAGTTGGCGTTTTCTTTGTTCATATTCATCCATTTCAATTTGGCGATCGCGGTTTATTTGGTATTGATAATCTTCTGCTTCCTGCTGACGTTCTTTTGCTAATATTTCTTCTTGTTCTTTTACAGTTGCTTCAAATTCCTCTTGTTCTTTTTGCCAAGCCTTGCGTTGGAATGCTATATCTTTTTCTAGGGCTTGTCGGTAATCAGCGGCTTCTCTTTCCAGAAGCTTTAATTTTTCTTGATGTTCTAAGGTTAAAATATGTAAGGCTTCGGCTACGATGCGGATTTGCTGTAGCTCTTGCAAGTGCTGGGTTTCAATAGCGATCGCTTGCTTGAGTTCATCCAACTTAGAAGACTCACCCGTTAATTTATCGGAGAGTTCGTTTATAATCCTGTTAAAGTCTAATTGTAAATTTGCCAGCCCTTTAACAATACTATCAATAGTATATGTAGAAGTCACCTCTAGAAGTTGCTTATTTTTTTCTTTAGCTGCCTCTTCTTCTTTTGTAGAAACTTTTGATCCTACTTTTTTTCGTTCAGCAAGTAATTGTTGAAATCCTGATAGTATTTTAACTTTACTATCTTTCTCTGCTAACTTATTCATGTTCATGCTTTTTTCCTGCTATATAGTGGGATACAATTGGGCTGGCAACTGACACGAATGGCCCATGCTTCTTGTTGATTTATTCTTCAACTAAAATAACTTTTGTTGATTTTTTTGTCAAGAATTCTTAGTAATTCGTTACAGAGAGTGGGGGGAGGAGAGAATTGCAACACTAATCCCCCAATTGCCGCTGTTCATATTTTTTGTAAAGTGATAGAATAAAAACCATGCCCACAAAGGGACTTCGATCATCTCACCAGACAGGTTTGTGGCTTTGTTCGCTACGATTGAATTACGCCATAACTAATCTGGGCGAAGACGATTTCAAATCATCTACTGCTAATCGAGCCGCAGGAGTCAGCGCGCATCAAACAAGGTATTTGTAATGTGGAACAACCCTCACCGCCTAGAAACAGCAGAGTACATTGCACTTGCTGGCTGCATAGTAGGAGCAGTTGCGGCAGTAGCATCTAAGCAAGCAGCCTTTGCCTATGTTCCCCTGACACTGGCAGTAACGCTGAACCTGATTAACCGCTACCGTTTAGAGATGCTTTCTCGTAGGAGGATGAATGCAGCGATCGCGCGTATCCAGCAGCAATTTACAGAAGACATTGCCAAACTTGCTGCCACAGTGCAACAGTTGCCATCGAGCGGCATATCATCATCATCATCATCTTCTTCTTCAGAGACGCCGCTCTCCGGTGAGGTGAAACAGCCAGTCAGTTCAGAAGAAAGGAGCAATTCCCTTCAAGAGAACACTGCCTGGCGCGCCAGACTAGAGCGAGAAGTTGCCCAACTCAAAGAGCAGTCTGCCAGTGTACAAGAATCTGTCAGCAGCGTCATTCATTATCTCAACAGCTCCTCCTTGTTGGAAAGAGTTGATCGGTTAGAGCGCAGCGTCACCCAACTGTCGGAGAAAATAGCGGGGTTAACTAACCAACTAGAGGCTTTAGCCAGAGTGCGATGGGCTGAAAAACTCCAGTCGCCGACACCGGAGCAACAGGAAGTAAGCGTTATTTCCAACCCTGACAGCCAAGAGCGGCTCAAGAGCCAAGTGGCGACTAAATCGGTGATGCTGCCGAAATTTACCTCAGAAGTCGGAAGCCAGAATTGGCACTGCCGGACTACATTTAAAGCCCATACCGATTGGGTAAGTACGTTAGCGATCGCACCGGATGGACAGCGCCTAGTCAGCGGTAGTTTTGACAAAACTCTCAAGATTTGGCACCTCCAAACTGGAGAACTGCTCAACACTCTCAACAGTCATACTAAAGGCGTATTTTCTGTGGCAATAAGCCCTGACGGCAAGCTGATTGCTAGCGGCAGTTGGGATGAAACCGTCAGACTGTGGCATCTAGAAGACGGAACCCTGCAGGATACCCTCACCGCCCATTCCGGTTCCGTACGCTCAGTTGCCATCTCTCCTGATGGCAAGCGGATTGCTTCCGGCAGTTTTGACGAGACAATTAAAATCTGGGAGTTAGAAACGGGAGTTTTGCAATCCAGTTGGACAGAATATTTAGGCCCGGTTTACGCCCTCGCCTTTGCGCCAGACGGGCAATTGCTTGCCTCCGGCGGCGGCGATGGGCTGATACAGCTCTGGCAAGTCGCCAGTGGCAAACGCATTAATCAACTAACCGGCAATCTCGATTTTGTTTGGTCCCTTGCCTTTAGCCCGGATGGAGAGCTGCTGGCAAGCGGCAACGGCGACGGCACTGTTAAGCTGTGGCACGTCAAAAACGGCTCTCTCATCGGCAGCCTGTGCGAACATGTAGGTCCAGTATATGCAGTGACATTTTCTCTCGATGGGCAAACTTTGTTCAGTGGCGGTGCCGATGGCAGTGTAAAAATCTGGGCACTGGCGACTGGGAAACGACTGTGTAGCCTGAGGGAGAATAGCCCGCCCATTCTCTCCTTGGCTCTGAGTCCATCTGGAATGTTATTCGCCTGTGGCAGTGCTGATGGTACAATCGAGATTTGGCAGCGGGAGTGAAAAGCCAATGCTACTACTATAACTTAAATAATTTTAAAAGTGAAAAAATTTGAAAAGTGAAAAGGAGGGAATTGTTTCCTGATTTGAAAGAATTATTTCACTTTTGTAAAATTGACGCTGGCGAAGAAAGATTGCTATACTAAGTGAGGTAGTGGCCAAATGCGGTGGGGTCAAAATTTATAAATTATGAAAAATAGTTGGCTAGACATAGCAGAATATGTTTCCCTCGCAGGCTCAGTCGTGGGAGCAGCAGTAGCTGTAACGTCACAGCAAGTCATTTATGCGGCGGCACCAATGTCTGCGGCTTTGCTGCTAAACGTAGCAAATCGTCGTCGGTTGGAGCAACAAGCCGAGCAAAATCGCTCTGACGTTTTCATTCAGTTACAACAGCAACTATCTAAAGAAATAGAATCCCTGCGCGCCTGCGTGCAAGGATTGCCAAGCCAGGAGCAATTCGTTTTGCTTCAAGAAGCAATCCAATCAGAGCGGCAACGTTTGCAGCAGTTAGAAAATTCTAATCTGGTAGCGATAGAGCAAGATATCTTAAGAATACAGGAGCAATATGCTGCATTGCGAGAATCTATTCTCAAAAAGGAAAGCCAGGAAGAAAAAGAAACAGTAAAGCTTTTAACTGAGAAACTGGCGCAGTTAGAAGAAAATGTCCAAAATCGAGCATCTCAACAGGATTTTACCTCGTTGGTATCAGCGCTCGCAGCCTTAGAACAAACTGTACAACCCTCTCGCCAAGCTATAGCGGCTCTAGAAAAACAACTCGAAGCTATCAGCCAACAGGTAAACCGTCAAAACGTAGAAACCTTTCAAAGCACAATTCTCGAACAACTGGAACAAATTAGAGGCGCAAGCGCAGCATTAGAACGTCGTTTAGAGTCTATAGAAGCCTTAGAACTTCAGTCAATACCAGAAGCGCTCGCCCAATTGCGGCAGGAATACGCCCGCTTAGCAGAATCCCCTCTTTCCTCTGCCTCAATCCAGGATTTAGAAAAGGAAGTTGAAAAAGCTTTGCAAGGGATTGCCCAGTTACAAGCCGAGTTGTCTGAAAGATTGCAGCCGATAGCAGCAGACGTACAGCGATCGCTAATAGATTTTTCTAGCGAATTGCAATCCCTTTCAGAAAAAGTTACCCAACTAACAGAAGAAACCGAAAATCGCGTATCTAAATCAGAACTTGAATTCTTAACAGCAACAGTAGCCGAGCTAGAAAAAGTAACATCACCCCTTGTAGCCTGGGGAGCAAATGTGCGAGAGCAGCTAGATACCCTCAACACACGAGTAAACCAACAAGAGACACATCTCCAAGAACAAATACAAGCAATCAGAAACACAATCGCAGCAGTTGGAAAACGCATCGACGAATTGCCGCCGCCTGCCGAGCCAGTAGATATAACAGGAGTTTCCGAAGCAATCAATAAAATTGTCGAAACTCTCAACGAAGCAAAAACCCAACTCGAAAACCGAATTGCTTCTCTAGAAGCTCTAGAACTACATTCTCTCGTCAATGAGCTCCCGCGACTAACCCAGCAATACAATACTTTAAATTCAGCCCTAACTGAAATTACCACTCGCCTGCATCGTCTGCCTGAAGCTTCCAAAGTCGATGGATTAGAAAGGGCTATTATTCATCTACAGCAACGTATCGACGCACTGCCACCGCCCCCTGAACCAGTAGATCTTACAGGAGTGACAGAAGCGATCGCTAAAATTGTAGATGCCGTCGTCGAAGCAAAAACCCAACTAGAAAATACCCTCAGCGAAGCCAAATCTCAACTAGAAACGCGGATAGCACAGCTAGAGGAATTTGTCAACCCCATGAGGGAAAATATTCCTCAACTGCAAAAAACCTTACAGAAAATCGAAACAGAAGAAATAGCCTCAATCCAACGCACTCTGGCGCAATTGCAAGCAGACTTAGAAAAGTCGAGCGCAAGTATTCTCACAGCAGAAATAAACCAATTACTCAAAACACTGCAACCCTACGAATACGAACTAATTTTCCAGCGGCAGAGAATACGAGAAGTACTAGAGAAAGCCTTACTCTCAGCGCGAGAGCGGCTAATTATAGTCTGCCCGTGGCTGAGCCGAGCCAGCCTTGACAATAACCTTCTGGAAAAATTAGAAGCATTCTTACAGCGCAATGGCTGTATTGACATCGGTTGGGGGCTTTTAAAAGATATCGAAACAGGGGAATTCCCTCGACGCATTAATCAACAGTGGCAAACCGGTAACCTAAAAAATAGCGGTTTGTACGACGCCCTAAATGATATAGAAAGGCTACGGGCAAAATATCCAGGATGCTTGCGGTTAAAAGTATTAGGCACTCACGAGAATTTTATTGTCTGCGATGGCGACTGGGCATTACTGACAACATACAATTTCCTAAGTGCAGAAACCGATTTTCCTGAAAGAGAAATAGGGATACAAACCACCGATCCCCGCATAATACAAGCTTTAATAGCTCGTTTTCAGGCATCAGCTCTTCCTCCTAGCCATCCGGAGCTAATTCGCAAACGGGGTTTAGAGCGTTTGGATATGGGAGATTACCTAGGGGCGCTCGAAGATTATACCCTAGTACTTGCCAACGATCCCAATTATGCCATAGCCTACAATAACCGAGCAATTGCCCGTTATAACTTAGGAGAATATCAGGGGGCAGTTGAAGATTGCAATCGAGCCATACAGCTTAAACCAAACGAAGCCGCATATTATTTCAATCGCGGGTTTGCTCGTTTGAATTTACAAGATTATCGCGGAGCAATCAGCGATTTTAGCGAAGTAATTCGTCTGAAACCAGCCGATGCTGACGCTTATTTTTACCGGGGAGAAGCCCGTCGCCTTTCAGGAGATTATCTGCAAGCCATTGCTGATTATACAGAAGCACTGCGCTGCAATCCTAAAGATGCGGTAGCTTATAACAACCGGGGATTAGTTTACTATCACCTCAAAGAATATCCGAAAGCGATCGAAAATTACACCCAGGCACTGCGAATTAATCCTGATGACGTAGTAGCTTATTTTAATCGCGGAGTCGCCCAATATGCCCTCGGCGAATATTCCCACAGCATTGAGGATTTTTCCCAAGCTTTGCAGCGAAATCCCGAATATGCCGCCGCTTATCATCATCGGGGATTAGCTCGCAATTTCCTAGGCGATAAACAAGGCGCAAAGGAAGACTTACAGAAAGCAGCAGAGTTATTTTCTGCTAAAAGCGAAACCGATAGCTACAATCAAACTATAGAAGCCCTGCACAAACTGTAGCCTGTCACTCTTTTTAAAATTCAATTAAAGCACATTTACCAGCCCCTATCACCAGGGGTTTTTTTACATTTGCTACAAGATACTTTCCTATGCTTCAAATGGCAAAAACAAACAGAAAGCGCTAACTGCGAGACACCTGTACATCAATTACATTTTCAATATAACCCTGCCCCATTAGCGATTCTTGCAACCTCCTTTTCCCATTATCTTTAATCGACTTAAGAATCAAGCGAACCACCCAAATAGACAAATGTGGATTATTATCAATCTCTTCAATTAAAGCTTCTATATCATTTAGAGTAGCAATCATTGCCAGATGACTTTCTTGTAACATAAATCTTCTTTAGATTCCTCGCTCTGATAGACTAAAACAATACATTCAGAAAAATTAAGCAAAAAGCAAAAGTACTGCTTCGATGTTTCTACATTAAAAAAAATATTCCGCCAATAGTACTAATTTTGTGCCACTCTTTTAAACGACTATAATTTGGCACTTACTATCAGCATAGACTCCCCTAGGTGAAAGCCTTGATTTTCAAACAGAAAGCATTTAATAGTACATTGCGCGGCTCAATGTGATATAGTTGGATTAAGCAGACAATTCCCCAACTGGCACAGCACAAGCTCCCATCCAACGAGCAGCAAGTGTTGACGGATTGCTCACCCGAATTTTTACGAAAGGGCACTACAGTCACCCAAATACCCCCTGACAGCTTATGACATACCTAGTGCAGTCAGGAATTGTTGACGGCAAGCCTCGACTCTAGCATAGGGTGCTATCCTTGATAAAATTTGCTGGAAATAAGAAAAATCCTGCACATCCCCAAATAGGGGGCTAGCGGTTGCAGCTAAAATAAAACAAAACGGCACTAAAACTAAAACAGATGAATCTAAAAAAAGCTGATATATTCTGGAGTCTGCTTTCAAGGCGAGCGAAAGAATACAAAAGCTGACAGGCACGAGGAATCCCATGCAAAACTATGCGGCTAATATCTATTGCCCCAATCCCGACTGTAAAGCTCTAAATCTTGAGACTAAAGATATTTGCGAGAAATGTGGCACTCCCTTACCGCGACGCTTTCTATGGGCGCTCCACGAAGGGAAAATCACCTGTAAACCAGGAGAGATATTAGCGGAGCGCTATTTATACAAAGGAGAAAATGTTTTTCTGGATTTGCAGCCGGGGTTGCCACCGATGATGCCAGAAGAGGTGCCGCCGTTGCTCGCCCCCTATCTCAAACTGTTTCCAGAAAGGCTGCATGTACCCCAAGTGTACGGATTGTTACCCCGCTCCCAAAGTCGTCAGGCAACTGATATCTGGTTGCTAGAGGAAGCTCCCCTTGCCATTAACTCAAATTCAAAACCAGACGCGCCTCTAATCGCAAAGCCGAAACCTAAATTGATAGAAGTCTGGAAAAATTCTACTGCAATGCGCCAGCTCAATTGGCTGTGGCAAATTGCTAAACTGTGGCAGCCCGCCAGCGAAGAAAAGGTGGCTTCCAGTTTGCTAAACGAAAACTTGCTGCGAGTAGAGGGTTCATTCGTCAGACTGCTGCAACTAGAATACGATAGACTCCCTCCTTCTCTATCTCAGTTGGCTGCTGTCTGGAAAAACTGGGTTGCCGGAGCTCACCCGCTGATTGCACGCTTTTTAGAACGATTGTGCCAGCAGATATTGCAAAAACGGGTGCGAACAAGCCAGGAATTGGTTGCAGTCTTGGATTGTGCTCTCAGAGTTTGCGGGCGAGCGCAACAACGGAGCTATTATATTGCTACTGGCACAGATACTGGCCCTAGTCGCCGCCGCAATGAAGACGCCTGTTATCCTCCAACCGGCACTACCACATTGCTCACACACGAACCTCTGGTTATAGTATGCGACGGAATTGGTGGGCACGAAGGCGGTAACGTCGCCTCTCACATGGCGATCGATGCCATCCTTGAACACATCACCCCTCTCCAGGGGCAACTTGCTAATATTAACCCACAAACTTTAAGCGCGGAATTAGAAAAAATTATTTGTAAGGCTAACGACGTAATCGGCGAGCGCAACAACGATGAACAACGTCAAGGGCGTCAGCGCATGGGCACAACAGTAGTTATGGCCCTAGGCAGCGCTCACCAAATCTACCTCGCCCACGTCGGCGATAGTCGCGCCTACTGGATTGGGCGTGAAGGCTGCTATCAACTAACCCTAGACGACGATCTTGCCTCTCGCGAAGTCAGACTCGGCTACGCCCTATATAGAGATGCCATTCAGCAACCCGCCTCTGGCTCCCTAGTGCAAGCCCTGGGCATGAACCCCTCTGAATTACTCCACCCCACCGTTAGACGCTTGATTATAGATGAAGATAGCCTTTTTCTACTCTGTTCTGACGGGCTAAGCGATAACGATCGCGTCGAGCAATATTGGGAAAAAGAAATTCTCCCCGTCTTAGAAAAAACCTCTGACTTGCGCACAGTCGTAGAGCGACTAATTTGGCTCGCCAATACCGAAAATTCTCACGATAACGTCACCGTTGCCCTTTTATACTGTAATGTGCAGGAGTCTCAAAATCAAAGCGTTACCCCTGAAGCAATTTTAGCCGAAGTCGATAACTTTTTAAGCAGCTTACCTAACGAGCCTACTCTGACTGATTCCGATTCCACTGATGGCGACGCGGATAGTGCCCCCACAATCCTACAATCCCCGCCCTCTCACACTAGCGCGCTCCCTTGGCTAGTGGCAAGCGCTCTTATCCTACTTACCCTCAGTGGCGGTGCAGTTTTGGCTTACTTCCTCTCTCCGCCAGAATTTAAGCAAAAAATTGCTCCCTTAATCGGGCTGCATTCTCCTACTAATCCCAAAACTACACCATTGAACCCCTCGGCTCTGCCTAGCCCAAAACCTAGCACCCCAACAGTTTCTCTAAATCTTAATTCTTTTATACAAATCCAAATTTCAACCCCTGACAACGGTGAAAACTACTCTTCCGCAGGCTTGCAAGTCTACAAGCAGCCTGTGCAGAATTCTGTAATCAAAGGAATCTTTCCAGAAGGGAGTCTTTTAAAGATAATCAAAAAAATAACTACCAAAGATAATTTAACTTGGCTAGAATTGCAATTTTGTTCGTCAGAAGCAAGCATCGCAGCTAACCCCGATTCCCTTAATAAGAATAATTCAGACGCGCCTTATACGCTCTTAAAACCAGGGGATACAGGTTGGATTCTAGAGAAAGAAATTTTCTCCCGCCTTTTCACCCTGATTGATTCCAACCCGCAAAAGCTTGGCAAATGTGCTCCTCCTCCCGCATCTACCCCCGCATCTACTTCTACCTCGACACCAACCCCGACGGTTTCTCCTCAGTATTAGCAGGGTTTTTGCTTTATACTTTCCAGATTTGATTAATTTTAAAAAACTTTATTACCTTACTTACAGCATTTCAATAGATGTTTAGAAAAAAGAAAACATAAAATTGTTCGCCGATTTTCGCCCCTTATTTTCATATGATTGGTAAACAGGGGAAAATGGTGATAATATAAAAATCTCCTGAATAAGAAAACCTACGCCGAGCGCCCCTTATATCTGCTTGGCGTCTAATCAGCCTGTTTAAATTAATATACATATGTCAATAAAAAATAAATGCTCTTTCTAGCACGCACCGCCTCGAAAACAAACGGAATATTTTTTTAAAAATGTTTCCAGCTTGTGAATTCCTATAATTTCAGAAACTACTTTGCTATGACATCCCAAAAGTTTACAAAAATTTACTCCAATAGCCAACCAAAACGCTCTCCCGCTCCTAGTCAGCAACAGCTAGATGATAAAAATACTAAAAGCAAAACAAAAAGCTTATTTGCTCGGTTGGGAATTCGACAGAAAATAAGTTTGGGTTCTGCTGTGGCTATTGGCATAGTAGCCGTTAGTACAATCATTGGTAGTTTTGTAGAAAATGCTTATGAAGCACGCATCAGTCAGGAATTAGTAGCTAATTTAGAAAAAGCTGAACTGCTAATGAGTTTAAAAAGTGCTGTATTGCAGGTAATAAATAGAGAAGCTGGACTGATTTATTTAGAAAATAATTCTCAAATTTTTAAATATGAAATTGCAGTTTTGCAAGAGGAAATAAAAGGAATTATTCAATTAATTGAAAAGTTGGCAGCCGAAAATAATATAAATGATAAATATCTAATTGGAGAATTAAATAAATTAATAAAATTTGCTAAAAAAGCAAAAGAAAGTTATCTAAAAGAGATAATAAATCTGTTAAAGCAGCAGCAACAGAAAAGGGCGGAAAAATTAATAAAATTTGGCGGTAGCAAAACAGCATTAAATCTAAATGAGATAGTAAAGAATGCGGAGACGATAGAAATTTATATCAAAACAAATGTTGACCAAAAATTGAGAGAGTATCAAAAAGTACAAAGGTGGGGAACGGTTATAATGGTGGGCAGCCTGCTGCTGGCAGTGGCGAGCGCAGCAGTGATAATATACCGCACCAATAAAGCGATCGCAACTCCCCTAGAAGTCACCACCAAAATTGCTAAGCGAGTAACCGAAGAATCAAATTTTAACCTTCAGGCACCGGTGCTCACTGACGACGAAATTGGGCAATTAACAATCACCGTCAATCACCTAATTAAGCGCGTTGCCCAGTATACCGAAGAACTGGAAAATGCCGCCTATAAAGCCGAAGAAGCCAATCGTGCCAAAAGCGCTTTTCTTGCTAACATGAGCCACGAGCTGCGCACCCCCCTAAACGCGATTATCGGTTATAGCGAAATGCTGCAAGAAGAAATCGAAGAATTAGGGGCAGACGAGCTCATTCCCGACTTGGAAAAAATACAATCCGCAGGCAAACACCTACTGGGGATGATTAGCGACATTCTCGACATTTCCAAAATAGAAGCGGGTCAAGTTACTCTCTATGTGGAAAGTATCGATATCACTAAATTGGTGAAAGAAGTTGCCGACACAGTTCAACCCCTTGTAGAAAAAAACCATAATACCCTGCGAGTAGAGTGCCCACCCGATATCGGTATCATGTATTCTGACCTTACTAAAGTAAGACAGGTACTTCTAAATTTACTTAGTAATGCAGCTAAATTTACGGAGAACGGAATAATTACTATCAGCGTCAGTAAGATGCGTCAAAAGCGCAGTTTTTTAAAAACACAGGAGCAAGCTGAGAATATTTCTTTGTCAAATCAGAGTAATTTGGTATCAGAACCAGCCCCTGCTATAATTAGCTTTTGCGTCACTGACACTGGCATTGGCATGAGTCTAGAGCAAATACAGCAAATTTTTCAACCGTTTACTCAAGCAGATGTTTCAACAACCCGAAAATATGGCGGTACAGGGCTGGGGCTGACTATCAGCAAGCGCTTGTGTGAAATTTTAGGGGGTCAAATATCTGTGGAAAGCGAATTGGGTAAAGGCAGTTGTTTCCAAGTAGAATTGCCAGAAAGATTGAAAATGTAGAAATGGGAAATAAACATATTTTAGGAGGACAAACCAGCAATTAAACATAACAGCAAAGCCTCGGTCCATTCTACAACTGCTCCATAAGTGTCGCCAGTATGGCCACCTAATTGGCGGTTAAACCAGGCGCCGGTGAGAATAGCGAGCGCAGCCCCACCAGTGGCTTGAGCAATAGCGACAAAAAAGCGCTCGCCGTCAAGGAATGCTTGCACCACACTCAGAATCAACAACAGCAGCAATCCCGGCAACAAATCCAAAGGTGAATGTGGCGAGTGTTTATGTATCGCTCCCTTGCCGTTTTCTCTGAGGTAGGGATAACGGGCGATTGCCACCAATTGACCCCAACGCCCCCAGCCAGCAGCCGCCATAATCGCTAACCAGCGGCAGCGCCCGATATCGTGCAAAGCCGCAGTTTTCAGTAACAATATAACGCTCGCCGCCATTGCCCCAAATGCCCCTGTGACACTATCTGCCATCACCTGCAAGCGCCGCTGTCGATCAAAAACCGCCAGCCCGTCAGCAGTATCCATAGCTCCATCCAGATGTAGCCCGCCGGTTATCCCGAGCCACGCCACCACTACAAGAGCCGAACGCGTCAGTATTGGCATCCCTAAGTGCCCTAAACCGGCATCCAAAAGCCCTAAAATTCCCCCGATTACTAGCCCGACAATGGGAGCCAAACGGGCAATACCCTGAAATTCTAATGTCCAAGCTGTCGGTACTGGCAAAATTGTGTAAAACGCGATCGCCGCTGCCAATGTTGAAAAGAGCGAGCGCAAGTATTCAACAATCCGTCTTGGGAACCATTCCTGCTTTGCCATAATCATTGTTAATTTTTTCACCCCTAGGGGGTAGCGAGCCTTGCTCACCTGTGCCAGAATTGTACCGAGAACACCATTCCCCTTGCCTTTTCCGGTGATAGCACCTTAACTCAAATTCCCAGAGGCTAGTTGTTTATGAATTCTGACAGAGCGCAGAAAATATTAGCAGCTCCCTGTATTGTAGATACTGGCATAGTCGTCAACAAGCAAGATATGCAACGACTACTGTCAGATTTAGGGCGAGTAAGCTATATACACATCCAAGATGGCAAAATTTGCAGCCAAGGCGAAGGCTTCGTGCTAGAGGTATTTGCCGATCCTCACCGCGCAACTATCGTTGCCAATCATGCTCTTTATTTGAATATATATAGTTTTGATTATTTAGAGCTCAGTCGAGGAGCCAAGGAAGACGAGGCTTATTTCGACTTGATTCAGGATAGCCGCCTACTACGGCTAATTCCTCTGTCTAATCCTCTGAAAGAGCGAGAGCTTAGGTATTTTAACGCATCAGCCTTAGAAACTGCGCTCGCCGAGGTGCTATCTGCCAAATTAGATGCCGAGATAGACGACGAAGGCTACTTGCCCTTTTGAATTTTTGCATTTATTTCTTGGTGCCTTGTAATTTTGCTTAAAAATTTTTCATTTCAGTGTGTAGCGCGCTGCCCCCACACACAGGCACGCGCGGGCATATTTATCACCCCTCACGGGCAGGTAGAAACACCTATGTTTATGCCCGTAGGAACCTTAGCAACCGTGAAAACTCTCACCCCGGCACAACTAAAAGCCACCGGGGCGCAAATGATTTTGGCTAATACTTTTCACCTTCACCTGCAACCGGGAGAAAAAATTATAGCTAAAGCAGGTGGACTGCATAAATTTATGGGCTGGGAAGGGCCAATTTTGACCGATTCTGGTGGCTTCCAGGTTTTTAGTTTGGGTAGGGGCTCGCCGGGGCAGCGCCCTGTACAGCAAATTACTGAAGATGGAGTGACATTTCGCTCTCCCAGAGATGGGCAAATGATTCACTTGACGCCGGAGCGAGCGATCGCAATTCAGAATCAGCTTGGGGCAGACGTGATTATGGCATTTGATCAATGCCCCCCTTACCCCGCCAACCGGGAAACCGTGGAAGTGGCAACGGAGCGTACTTATCGCTGGCTACAGCGCTGTATAGCAGCACATCAAAATGCCCAGCAGGCACTGTTTGGGATTGTGCAAGGAGGAGTCTATACAGACTTGCGACAAAATGCCGCCCAGGCTGTCACAGAGTTAGATTTGCCCGGATTCGCAATTGGAGGTGTGAGCGTAGGAGAACCGAATGAATTAATAGAAAAAATTGTGCGGGTGACAGCGCCGCTACTGCCTTTTGATAAGCCCCGCTATCTAATGGGAGTGGGCACTCCCCGGGAAATGGCACAAGCGATCGCTGCTGGGGTGGATTTATTTGACTGTGTAATTCCTACCCGCTGGGCGCGACACGGCGCAGTCATGGTGCGCGGTGAGCGCTGGAATATTAAAAATGCTTGCTTTCGCGAAGATTTCGCCCCCTTAGATCACACTTGCTCCTGCTATACTTGCACTAACTTTTCGCGGGCTTATTTGAACCACTTGTGGCGAGCAGGGGAAATTCTTGTCTACACTCTGCTTTCTATTCACAATATCACCGAACTGATCCGCTTCACTAGACGAATTCGTAAAGCTATCATATCCGGTTGCTTCGCTGAGGAATTTGCCTCTTGGTTAACCCCCGCACCCCCTGCTAAAATCTGAACAGAGCATGTTAGGATACTTTTCAACTCTTAAAATTGTCTTGTGCAGAGGTAATAAAAATAAATGGAAGCAGCTTTATTGTTGGCAAAACTGCCTGAAGCTTACGCAATGTTTGATCCCCTGGTAGACGTGCTCCCGCTCATCCCCGTATTTTTCCTGCTGCTGGCTTTCGTTTGGCAAGCCGCTGTCGGCTTCAGATAAATACTTTAAATTGTGTAAAGTAAGAGGGAAAAGTGAGATAATAAAGGAGAAAAGTATTCCAGGCACTCTCCTTTCATTGCTTTCCCCTCTTTCTATTTTATTTACTGCGCACGCCTATAGTTTTTGCAAAAGCAGGTCGCTCCGAAAGGCGTTTAATATAGTCCATCACTGCCGGATAAGGACTCAAATCTAGCTTTAACATCATGGGGATGTAGGCTAGAATAGAGCCAACGGCCACGTCGGCAACGCTGAACTGTTCGCCAATAATGAAGGGTTGTCGTTTAAATATGTCATTTAAGGGCGTCAGTAAGCGGCGCTGTTCGCGCTCGCGATTGGCTTCGATAAAAATTCCTGGCCCAAGAGTAGCATTGGCAAAAAATACCCACTGTAAAATTGTGGCGCGCTCCTCCAAAGAAACAGGCATTTTACCATACTTCTCAGCTAAATAAATCAGAATTGCGCCAGATTCCCAAAGTTTGAAGTCGCCGTCTACAATCGCAGGCACCTTTCCCATTGGATTAATTGCCAAAAATTCCGGCTCTAAATTGGCACCACCTTGAATGTCTAACAAGACAAATTCATAAGGAACACCGATTTCCTCCAAGTACCACTGAACTATAGAAGCGCGGCTGCGGGCACCGCCATATAGTTTCATTTCCTTTCAACCCCTAAAATGTGTTACAAATTATAGCACTGTAGCCGATTGTATCTCACAAAGTCCTGCTAATAGCATCAGCCCTTCGTTGAACCACACCAGACTGAAATTTTGCTTAAATTCAATAAAGAGTGCTTGCTCGCTAAGTAGAGAAATCACGGATGTTGCGTCGGTTGAATACAGTGTAATCTGAAAAAGATAGGGGTCAAGATACCGCCCAAAACAGCCTAAGAGCTGCTGCCTGCAACCATGAAGCACTATCAAGATTTAAAACAGCTGTGGATGGGAAAAATTGATTTCAGGAGAATAAGGAGAACAAACAGATGAATCGCTTATGCCAGCAGGGGCGAATTCATGGCTGAGAGCTTCTCAAAAAATGAAAAAAATCTGTGCTTCCACAATCAAGAGCAACCAGGAGCGCAGGAACCTTTCTGCGGCCACTTTAAAGAAACAAAGTCGAGTGATTCAGAATACAACGAAAACCCACCAGAAGTGATACCGTCAGAAAACAAAACTGGTGTTTCCTCTTTAGCTAAACCCCTACGCAACCGTTTCCAAACTAAATGCAAGACGGCAAAGCCAAAAAAGCAAGACCAAAAGCAGCCATCGCTCGCAAGCCAACAAGAGCTAGGAAATTTGGCCAATTTCTGGTCAGTCGCCGAAACAAATGAAGCAGTAATGGCAAAAAAGTTTAAAAGTCTGCCTTCTTGCCAGCCCCAAGCCGTTTCCATCCCGGCACCTCAAGTGCAACTCATGCAACAAACAGCATTTTCCGCCGATTTGGAGCAAAAAATTGCTCAACTGATCCAGAAAAAAGGTGACCCGGAAACCTTGCTGAAAGAAGTGGCCATGACACTGGGTCAAGCATTGCAGGTTGACGGCTGTCTGATTGCAGTTCGAGACAGCTTAATCAAAGATTCTATCAATCAGGATTTTCAAGGGAAAATATACGCCTATCCTAATCACACTCAAGCAGTCTTTGAACAAGAAACAATTTGTCAGCAAGAGTTGTCAGCAATAGAAAACCAAATAGATGCTTGCGAAATTATAGCGATTGCAGATTTGGAATCTTTAGAAGGGCAGAAATTTAAAACGCAACTGTGGGAAATATTACAAGTAAAAGCAATATTGGCAATCAAAACGCAGTTTCAGGGTCAAGTAAATGGAGAAATTGTCGTCATGCGATCGCAACCAAACTGTTGGAAAGATTCAGAACAAGAATTACTCAAAACAGTATCAAACCAAGTGGCGATCGCTATTTCCCAAGTCGTGCAAACTCGCTTGCTCAAATATCTACAAAAACAGGTAGGTGGCTTGGCTCAACACCGACACTTGATTAAAAAATTGACTATGGCCATCCACAATTCCTCAGAGCTAAATGAGATTTTTAAGTTGGCCACAGAAGGAATGGTGGAAACCCTACAAGTAAGCGTAGGGTCGATCCTGCTGTTAAAATATGTAGACCCACTGTTGGCAACCCGCCCAGCCACCGTCGGCAGCAAACGCACGCTACCAAATGCAAAAGTGATAATTGTTTCTACTTTGTCAAATTCAGAAAACAGTTTTGGCCAAAACCAATACCCCGAAAAAAACCTTGTAAACCAAGTATTTTGGCTTTCAGAATGCGCTTTGTGCTCCTCGGCTTTCACTCAAGCGCCAAACCCTCTGGCGATCGCGCAGCGCCGTTCTCTCCCCACCCTTGAAGCACAAAAGGGACTCGCATCCTTCTTTCCCCCAGAAACTATGCCAGCAATGCTCCTGGTTCCCTTAATGGGAGCAACCGGCGGCTCCCCCGTTTCCAGCACGGTTTTAGGCTTCCTGCTCCTGCAAAACTCCACCCCTCGTTCCTGGCAGCCCGACGAACTCGAACTCCTAGAAGTGGTTGCAGCTCAAATAAGCACCGCCATCATCCAAAATCAAAAAATTCAGCGCGTCCAAGCTCTCGTCGAAGAACGCACCGCCCAACTACAACGCTCTCTCGACGTTCAAGCTAAACTCTACGAAAAAACTCGCCAACAAGTAGAGCAACTCCGCCGCCTCAACCAACTCAAAGACGAATTCCTCAGCACTATGAGTCATGAGCTGCGCACCCCCCTCACCAGCATGACTCTGGCTATCCGTATGTTGCGTCAGCCAGGACTCTCTGACGAACGGCGTAGCAAATATCTCGATATCCTCGAACAGCAGTGTCTGCAAGAAACTAATCTCATCAATGATTTGCTGACACTACAGCAGCTTGAATCCCAAACCAGTGGCATTCAACTGCAAAAAATTGACTTGAAAAATCTCATCTACGATTTACAGCAGTCTACTGCACATCACTGGAGAAATAAGGGCTTGAAATTAGCCGTGGATTTGCCGGCTCACCCCCTGAAACTCGAAACTGATTTCGATAGCTTAAATCGCATTCTTCAAGAACTTTTAATCAACGCAGGCAAGTATTCTGATCCAGGAACAACAGTGTTTTTGCGCGCTCGTTACCAAACTGAAGAAAATATCCCGCAAATTGTTATCAGTGTAACAAACACCGGGGCGGGAATCTCTCCGGAAGAGTTGCCGCACATCTTTGATAAGTTCCGTCGGGGAGCAGGGGTCACCCAACAAGCGATCGCTGGCACCGGTTTAGGTTTGGCCCTAGTTAAGTGTCTCGTACAACATTTGAATGGTACCATAACCGTGACTAGCCACCCTCTCGGTTATACCCCCGCCTGGGAAACTTGTTTTACTCTCACCCTCCCCCAGCAATTCTACCATAATAAACTTATATAGTCCGGCTTGACTCTAGCTAGGCAAAAGGTTTTCCCTCGCTCTACCTAAATTAGGATGTAACACAGTGCCGATGAAAGGACTGTATTATTGAGCAATAGAATGCTGAAATTAAAGGCAGGGCCTAAACCTCTCCGCTGGCAACGACCTAATTATTCCCCCCTGGCACGTCAACTCGACGTGTTTCAAGCCGCAGCACGATTTATATTCTATCTATGGTGGGATAGAACTTTCGGCAATAACTCCCCCGCCCAAAATAAACGCCGCGCTCAGTGGCTGGTAAATACACTCCTGCACTTAGGACCAACTTTTATCAAAATCGGGCAAGCTCTCTCTACCCGCATCGATTTGCTGCCCCTAGAATATGTACAGGCTCTCTCGGAATTGCAGGATAAAGTACCCCCCTTCAGTGCTGAAGTCGCGATCGCTACCATCGAAACTGAACTCGGTAAACCTCTGTTTACTTTATTTCGCGATTTCGATCACCAACCTATAGCCGCCGCTAGTCTCGGTCAAGTTCACAAAGCCCGTCTCCACTCCGGCGAAGAAGTCGTCGTCAAAGTTCAACGCCCTGGCTTAAAACAATTATTTGATGTCGATGTTAAAGCCGTTCACAAAATCCTACGTTTTTGCCAGCGTTATTTCCCCTGGACTAAAAAATATGACCTAGAAGCCATTTATCAAGAATTTTTCAAAATTTTATATCAAGAAATAGACTACCTGCAAGAAGCTCAAAATGCCGAACGCTTTCGCCAGAACTTTAAAGACTATCCCGGTATTATCGTGCCAAAAGTCTACTGGCAATACACTACTCATAAAGTTCTCACAGTTGAATATTTACCAGGCATCAAAGTAGACGATCGCCAAACTTTAATCGCTTGCGGTATCAACGTAAAAAAACTTAACCAACTCGGCATCTGCTGTTACTTAAAACAATTACTATTAGATGGCTTCTTTCAAGCAGATCCTCATCCTGGAAATTTGGCAGTCAGTCAAGACGGCAGCTTAATATTCTATGATTTTGGTATGATGGGCGAAGTCAAAGCCCTAGCTAAAGAACAAATGGTGAAAAATTTTTTCGCCATCTTAAAAAAAGATACAGACGAGGTAGTCAATACATTAATCCAGATGGGTTTAATCGAACCCGTCTCCGATATGACACCAGTCAAACGACTAATAGATTTTCTCTTAGAAAAATTCACTGAAAAACCAATCGATTTCCAAGCTTTCGTAGAAATAAAAAGTGAACTCTATATGATGTTCGAGCAGCAACCGTTTCGGCTGCCCGCACAGATGACTTTTGTTTTAAAAGCACTCACAACTCTAGACGGTATTGCTCGTACTCTAGATCCTGAATATAATCTAATAGCCTGTGCTCAACCTTTTGTAAAAAGCCTAACGGTTTACAAGGGGCAAGGTACTCTAGGAGAACTTGCCCGACAAGCGCGGGATTTTATCAAATTTAAGTTGCAACAACCCAGCACCGCAGAAATTTTAATCCGACGTCTGGAAAAACGAATTGAAGAGGGCGAGTTAAAGGTACGGGTTCGCTCCCTGGAAAGTGAACGTGCCCTCAGACGTATTCATATGGCGGTGAAAAGTCTAACTTATGCTTGTTTGTCAGGTTTTGTCTTACTAACAGGTACAATATTGCTAGTGGGCGGCTATAAAGGCGGCGCGATCGCAGCTTTTGTTTGTGCCGCAGTTTGTTTTATTGCTCTGGCACGTTCTTTATTTGCTTTATCAATTCGAGAAAAACTCGATAAATTGGCAGAAAAATAAGCGGCTGCTAAAAATATAATAACATATCCTCCCCACAACCTTACAACGATAAAAATTCGCTAAAACCGAACCTCAATAGGCGGCTTGCCCTCTATTTCTTTCACTCCCATAATCTTTACACTTCGTTACAATGGTGACAGAATGAAATAAGAGGTCGCCAAAATGAATGGCTCTTTTCGCATTGGCAAATTGTTTAACATTCCCTTTTACATTCACGTATCGTGGTTTTTTATACTAGGCTTAATAACATTCACCTACGGAAAACAACTGGCTGTATTGACAAGGTTGGGCGGTGCCTTACCTTGGCTGCTGGGATTAATAACAGCATTGTTATTATTTGCCTCGGTTTTGGCGCACGAATTGGGGCATAGTTTGGCAGCCATTCGTCAAGGTATAGAAGTTAAATCAATTACCCTATTTTTATTTGGGGGTTTGGCGACTTTAGATAAAGAATCAAAAACACCCGCTGAAGCCTTTTGGGTGGCGCTCGCAGGTCCTCTCGTCAGCTTCCTATTATTTACTATATTCACAGCGAGCGCAACATTTATTCCTCTCCCAATCGCCGCCGCTATTATTGTCAAACTACTTGCCTCACTTAACCTAGCACTTGGTTTATTTAACCTCATTCCCGGCTTACCTCTGGATGGCGGTAACATCCTTAAAGCCGCTGTCTGGAAAATTACAGGCAATCCCTACAAAGGCATCATCTTTGCTAGCCGAGTCGGGCAATTATTTGGCTGGTTAGCCATCATCTCTGGGCTTATTTTCGGTCAATTCTGGAATATTTTAATTGGCTGGTTTTTACTGCAAAATGCTGGTTATTCTGCTCAAAATGCCGCCGTACAAGATAAACTTGCCGGCTTAACCGCCGCCGATGCTGTGACACCAGATAGTCCAATTGTATCAGAACATCTTTCTCTCCGGGAATTCGCAAATGACTATGTAATCGGCAAAAAAACTTGGCGCAAGTTTTTAGTCACTAATGAGCAGGGGCAATTGGTAGGAGCGATCGCTACTGATGAGCTTAAAGCTATTCCCACTAATTTATGGGCACAAACTCCCGTCAAACAACTAACAAAACCTCTGCAACTTCCCCCTTCTGTCACCCCTGAGCGATCGCTCTTAGAAGTCGCCACAATCTTAGAACAGAAAAAACTCTCAGAATTAATCGTTATTGGCGAAAACGGCATAGTCGTCGGTTTAATCGAAAAAGCGGGTATTATTCGCCTGCTTCAAGAAAAAGCGCAAGTCAATCCCGCTTAATTATCATTAGAAAGGGGTTGGGTATCGTCCTGCCTCTTTTTTTTTTAATCCAATAACCAACTGTTAGCAGCAAAATCTCCAGATTGTGGTATTGGCTGTGTATCGAACTTCAATACTTGCGGCGCCGGTTTTTTAGGAATCTGCGCTTGTTTTTTCTCCTCTTGCTTCTCTTGCTTCTTCAAATTTTGAATTTCTTCTATTAATTTTGTATTCGCTTCAGCTAAATCTACTGCCGCTTTTTTAGCTAGTTTAAACTCCTTTTCTAGCTTTTCTCCAAAACTTTTTTGCTCTTCTAACTGGAATTTTAAATCAGCAATTTGCTGTTGTAAAGCAGCTTCATTTTTGCGGGCTTGTTCTAAAGCAGCGGTTAATTCTGTTACCAGCGCTTGCAACTCAGCCAGATTCGGTTCCGTGGGTTTGCTAGTTTCGCTATCACTTGCAGTATCCTTGGAGATATCGGAGATATCACTCTCAACGGAAACCTCTTCTGTTTGTGAAAATTTTTTTGCCTCTTGTCTTAGCAAGTCGGCGATACGTTTTTTAGCCATTATTCCCTCCAATCACGCTTTAATTCATCAGCTACGCGGCGGTAATCTGCTTCAGCCTCCCGCGCATTTTTCCCTCGCCACTTAGTAATCGATAAGCCTTCGAGAGCTGCTCGCTCATGAGCTTTATAAGCGCGCACAAAGGCGTGAAAAGCCGCAATCCCTAATTCTAAAAGCATATTTTGTGCTTCTAGGGCTTCCCCTAGACTTCTTGAATCTACCTTTGTTAGCAATACGCGATGGGCAACTGCCATCGGCAAGACGGCTTTTTGTACGGTTTCGATTAGTGCCGCTAAATCCATCGGCGCACAAGGAGTGGGCAAAACTACATAATCCGCACTTTCTAAAACTGCTGCTAAAGCTTGCGAGCGCAATGCAGGTGGCGTATCTACAATTACCAACTCGTAACCCTCTATTTTCCGTAAGCCACTCAGAAGGTTAGGGTTTGTTTCTTCCACGAGCTCAAAACCCATTCCTTCCTGAGAACGATCCAACCACCAACCAGCCGCTCTCTGCGGAGCGGCATCAACTAAAAGCACTCGGCTTTTCTCGGAGAAAACTGCAGCTAGATTGATGGCTGTTGTCGTTTTGCCGACTCCTCCCTTGCCATTGATAATAGCAACTATTTTTGGCACTGCTCGTTTCTGATACTAATTATACCAAACTATAATGATTAATGATTAAGGCAATCTGATAAGCACCAAAGAGGGGCGCCTACAAACGCCCCTACACTTCAGAGTTTGTTAATAACTTTCTTCCCCGCCCACTCCGTCACCCTGCGGCTGGGAGAAATTTTGATTGAGAGAGGCATCGCGAATTGCTTGCCACAAAGAAAGTAATTCCGTACCGCTCAAATCGCTAGTTCTGTAACGTTCGACAGCTAGTTGTAACTCTTGCCAAGTGTTCAGAACGGGAATAGCACGAGTCGGTTCTGGCATGAGTAATTCTCCTTCTGAGAATTGATACCATATAATGGTCTACTAGATATTATAATAAAACTCTATTTCTAATTTCTAAAAAGTTACAAAAGTTTAGTAAAATCAAATTCTATTCTTAGCTATCTGTACAAAAGCTTTTTGCGACTATCTAGAAAAAATATTAAGAAAAATTTTTCCTTTTTCCTAGCCGTAAATTTTGTTATAAAAAGCAATTGTGAGAAAATAATTCACCTAAGTAAAAAAGTATGCTAGTAAAGGCAGAGAGATTTTTCTCCTGCCTTTTTATTTCTTTTTTATTTTTTGCGTCAGGTTATAAAACTACGAAGACAACTGCCAAATTTTAACACTGATAGCGCCTTCATTATCAGCGCCGACACTCACTAACTGTTTGCCGTCAGGGGTGAAAGCAATTCCCTTGACTGTCATAGAATATGCCGGGAAAGATTCTAGTAGTTCACCAGTACGGAGATTCCATAACTGGATTTTACCTTCACCAGTAGCGGAAGCGAGGATTTCGCTATTGGGAGAAATAGCGATCGCTTTTATTTCAGACACTTCTCCATCAAGTAGATACATTCGTCTGCCATTTCTCAACTCCCACACTTCGATAGTGCCTTTGCCAACTCGCACACTTGCCACAGTTTTATTATCAGGAGCGAGCGCCATTAAACTAAGCCCTTCCCCTGAAGATTCAGAAACCCTTATAGTGCGGCGTAATTCTCCAGTACTAGCGTCGCGTATTTGAATTTTACCTTTGCCGTCACTGCTAAGCAGGATTTGGCCATCAGGACTAAATCCAATTGGTCCGAATCCTTCGACAATTTTTTGCAACTCGCCGGTATTTGCTTTCCACAGCCGCACTGTTTTATAAGCACTTACCAAAGTTTCTCCGTCGGGAGAAATAGCGACAAAATTTACCCAATTTTCATGAGAAAGGGTGCGTTGCAACTCGCCAGTGCGCACATTCCATAGTTTAATAGTAGAGTCGCCGCTACAACTTATCAGAGTTTCGCCATTGGGAGAAAATGTAAGTGACCAAATATTGCCATTATGTCCTTCTAGAGTTTTCAATACTTGCCCCTTGGTTAGCTCCCAGAGTTGAATTTGTTTATCAGAACCTATTGCTAAAATTTTGCCATCTGGGCTGATAGCAGTGGAAAAAACCGGGTTTAATACTCCTGAGAAATTTGTGATTAGTTGGGGGCGCTGAAATTGATTAGTATCGCTTTGATTGTTACTTGCGGTTGGCTTTTCGGGAGCGGATGCTGCCATATAGCCGTAGTCAGTAAGGATTTTTCGCACTAAGGCAAAATAATCTTCGCGATCGCTTTCTTTATAAGCTTCTTTAACTTTATTCCAGCCTTCAACTTCTTGCCCTAGGGTATATTTATTTGCAATATAAGCCGCCAAAACTGCTTTTACATCTTGATTTTGGCGACGTCGCTCTTGAAACAATTGCCAAAGTTGTTTAGTATGTTCATATACTAATTCCGGATACTGTTTAGTGACGTCAAGCATTTGCCCTTGACGATAATTCCAGATGCGTTTAGGAAGAGTTGTATCTCCTGATGGCAAATCGAGGGCGCTAGCAAATCGAATATCTAGACTGTCAAATTCTGGGATGCCATCTGCCTCTATGTCTCTTACTTCGTAACCGATGTTGGCCCAATATTGTTCTAGGGCAATATAACGATTTTGCAGCGGTTCGTAACGATATATATAGGAATAGAAACCATTGCCGTCGCCAGCAGAAGATAGTAAATCAACAATTACTTCCGGTTCGCGATCGCCATCTATATCCCGCACTACTAAATTCAATACTTGACCCTCATTACTCCCCTCTCCCAAAACTCCTTCATTGCTACTTTTTCTCCTTGGTATTAGTATTAGTTCATCCGTTATAATTTTACCACCTCGAAGAATTTTCAAACGCAAATTCGAGCCAATATTGCTGGATTCTCTGACTTGATAGGATAATTCTGCCCGCACATTGCCGTAATCGACTGCTGTAGTTTTTATTGTCACCCCAGGCGGTAAAGTTGCTGATGGGGTTTGAGCTGTAGAAATTTGGGGTGTTGTGCTGCCGCTTGGTGATATTGGTGTTATTCCAGCGATATATTGTGCTGGCACTACTGCTGTTTGCCCTTTGAAAAGGGCTTGACAGACAAATGCTGCTACATCGGCGCGAGTTGCTATTTGATTAGGGTTGAGGCGTTTAACGTTAGGATAATTGACGACAATTCGGTTTTCTGTGACAGCAGCGATCGCATTTCGCCCCCATTCAGGAATATCTGCTGCATCTTCATAGGCTACTGCAAGCGTTTCGGCTGCTGGTAATTTCGGAGAGTATTTTAACCCGCTTGCCAATGCCATCAGTGCTTGTAGGCGAGTTATTTTTCTGTTTGGATTAAAGATGCGATTAGAATATCCTGTTAGGAAGTTAGTGCGGTAGCTGTATTGAATAGCTTCTGCTGCCCAATAGTCGCTTGGTATATCTGCAAAATTTATTGCTTCTCGCGCAGGTGTTATATTTGGAAATGCCTTGCGAACGATAACTGAAAATTCTGCTCGGCTTACCGGTTCAGTTGGTGCAAATGTACCATCCTGACGACCTGTGACTATTTGTCGACTTGCCAGTTGTTCGATGCAAGACTGTGCCCAGTGCCCTTGTATGTCGCTAAATTTCGTTTCAGCAAAGGCAGGAGGTATGGCCAGACTTACAGTCGTAGGAATGCCCCACACCACCGATAAAATTATTTTAGATTGCCATTTGTTTGCGTTGGCCATAATTTGCTGTCTGTTTATTTGTTTTTTATTGGTTTTTTCTCGAATTATCTACTGCTACTCTTTCCCCAATTTTCTGCTCAACGCAGGTGGAGCAAGTCGCAACCATAGTTTATCGTAAAGTTCGCGTAAAGTCTGCTGATTTCTGGCTGAGGAGGCTAGACCGCAACTTCTGTAAAATGCGCTCCCTTGCTTTCATTCAAATTTCTACTTTTTTAGATAGCTCAATTTTATGTTTGCTTTTTATTCGATTATTATATCAGAACTAATAGTAAAACAGTTGTTTAAAATTCAAATATCTTCTTGGTGTGCAACAAATCAACCCTAGTTAATCTTCCCCATTTGGCGAAGGGCGGGTAACAGAACCAAAAACGAAAGCTCCAATTACAGTTCCTGTCCACATACCGGTAATACTGCCTTGAAAGAAAGCCCCCGGTATCAATAAAGTGCTACAAACTATCCGAAATCCCCAGGGAACTACTTGACATTGGTGGGCGCGAGTAGCAATACTGACTTGCGCACCTAGAAAGCCACCAAATAATCCAGAAGCGATCGCTCCTATGCTACAGACTAGCACTCTTTTTTTATAATGCATATGCCCACTATTATATAAATCATAAATCAAGCCAAAATAAATAAATATAAATATAAAAAAATAGGCAAAAGGGAATTAGTTTTATTTCCTCTTTTGCCAAATTTAATTTTCCATCAGCCAGTATTACGCATCCCGGCAGCGATACCATTAATAGTAAGCAACGCACCGCGTAAAAGTTCACTTTTACTGTAACGGGAATGAATCACACCAGAAGCAGTATAATCCCCATATTGGCGTAAGCGTTTGAGCAGAGAAACTTGCAATAAACCAAGGGGGACAATAGTACCATTACGAAGCTGTACAGAGCGCTGCAAAATGGGGTCGCCATCCAACAAACGCTTGTGCCCAGTAATATTCAATACCAGTTCCCGTGTCAAGTGGTATTCGCTGGCAATTTGCTCAAACAGTGCTTCAAAGCGTGTACGGTTTTCTGGTTTAGACAATTCTCGGACATAGTGGTGAGCGATTTGCATATCCACTTTAGCGAGAGTCATTTCCACTTTGGAGATGACCATTTTGAAAAAAGGCCACTTATAATAGAAATATCGTAATAGTTTTAGATGTTCTTCTGGTTCTTCATCTAAGAAACTTTTCAGAGCAGTGCCCACGCCGTACCAGGCAGGTAGGAGAAAACGAGTTTGCGTCCAGCTAAATACCCAGGGAATAGCACGCAGAGTACTTAAATCTTTATTACCAGTGCGACGGCGAGCAGGGCGAGAGGAGATTTGCAATTGGCTGATTTCTTCGATTGGGGTTACTTGATGGAAAAATTCGACAAAATCTGGCTGTTCGTATATAAGAGCGCGGTAGTGGGCACGCGCTCGCGTTGCCAAATCTTCCATAATTTGATTCCACGGTTCAATATCATCGAACCCACTGCCGAGCAAACTAGATTGAATCACTGCCGTAGCGATGCTTTCCAGATTAAAAATTGCCAAATCCGGCAAAGTGTATTTAGAAGCGAGAACCTCACCCTGTTCAGTAATTTTAATTCGGCCGTCGATAGTGCGATAGGGTTGCGCCAAAATCGCCTCGTAAGCAGGGCCACCACCTCGTCCTACGGAACCGCCGCGCCCGTGGAAGATACGCAAGCCGACGCCGTATTTTTCGGCAATTTTCTGCAAAGCTTTTTGGGCTTTATGAATTTCCCAGTTACTGCTGAGGAATCCCGAATCTTTATTACTATCGGAATAACCGAGCATTACTTCTTGCAGGGATTGGGGAGTAGCTGAGGTTTCTTGTTCTTCTTTTACTGCTTTTAAGCCTCCCGCCAGCATTGCCCGATACAGCGGTAATTCAAACAAACTTTGCATTATTTTCGGTGCATGAGTCAGATCTTCTACAGTTTCAAATAGGGGTACTACGTGAAGGGTACTCTTGCCAGTTGCGGGATCGTAAAGTCCTGCTTCTTTGGCAAGTAGTAATACTTCTAGCAAGTCGCTGGCCTCGTGGCTCATGCTAATTATATAAGTTTGACAGATTTCTGGGCCAAATTCTTGCTGCAGGCTGCGAACTGTACGGAAGGTTTCGATTGTCTCTCGGGTTTTTTCTGAAAATGGCAGTTCTGGCGGTAGCAGTGGTCGCCGCGTTTGTAGCTCGGTTGCTAACCAGAGCGATCGCTCTTCTTCTGTCAGCTCGCTATAGCGCTTGGGAAATAGTTGTAAATATTCTACAATTTCATCGAAGGCTTCGCTGTGGCGGGAGGATTCCTGACGGATATCCAGGCTTGCCAAGTTAAAGCCAAATATTTCTACTTGACAGATGAGGGTTTCTAAATCACGACAGTTGAGATTGGTAGAGGAAAGGTTGCGTTGAATCAGGCGCAGTTCTTCTAAAAATTCGGCTCCAGAGCGATAAATGGGGGCGGAGGTGGGTTGTTTGCCTGACTGCAATTCTTGCCCGTTATACAGACGCCAGTTGCGCTCGCGAGTATTTTCCAAACGTTTAAGTATATAAGCCAGTTTCAGACGATATGGTTCTTGGCGGTAGCGAATTGCCAGTTGTTCGTAGATTTCTGGCATTTGCTGCCGATCTTGTTCTAGTGATTCTAGCAGTTCCGGCAATACATCACTCCAGTGCAGAGACAGGCTCAATAGTTGCATGAGATTGTGAATGGAGTTGATGTATTTTTCCAAGACCAAATTTCGCTGATAGCAGGCGGTTTGCCAAGTGATTTTTGCCGTTACTGACGGGTTGCCATCCCGATCAGCTCCTACCCATGAGCCAAAATTACAGAAATTGTACCGTGGGGGTTTGAGGTAAGGAAATGACTCTTCTAAAGCCTTTTTTATACGCTGGTAGAAGTGCGGCATTACATCAAAGAGGACTTCTTTGAAGTAGTGCAGGCTATATTCTACTTCGTCAAGTACTGACGGTTTGAACTGATGCAGCTCGTCGGTGCGCCACCATAAGCGAATTTCTTCTACCAGTTGCTCCATTGCTGGCTGAAGAATCCAAGATAAATCGCGATCGCTGCTTTCTGTTTTGTCGACACTTTCTTCTACCCTATCTAGATGTTGCAAAATCTTTGCAATCCGCCGTTGTTTTACTCGAATGGTTTGGCGGACTATTTCCGTCGGGTGCGCTGTAAACACTAATCGAATATCCAGCTTTTCTAGCAATTTCTGGATTTGCTTCGGCGGCACGTTGAGTTTTCGCAATTTGGGAAACAAAGACTCGAAGCTTCCTGTTTCCCGTCGCGGTACTAATCCTTCTAGCCAGCTTTTTTCCAGTAGCTCTGCTTCTGGCTTGGAGCTATAGGTTTCAGCTTCTGTTTTGGGGAAAAGCTCTACTTCTTTGCTTCCTGCTTTGGCCCGCAATTGTTCCCTTTGCTCGTAGTGCTGTTCGACAATGTTGATTAGTTGGAAGTAGAGCGCGAAAGCTCTTGCTGCTCGGATGGCTTGATTGAGATCCAGAGATTCGACTATTTTTAAAACTTCTGACCCCATAAACTCTGGTGCTTGTCCTTCTGGAGAACAAGCGTCTCGTAGTCGCCTCAGCAAGTCTACGAGTTCCTGTCCGCACTCAGAGCGCAAGACGGATTCCCAGATGTCCTCGACGACTTTGAGGCGATGTCTTAGAAATAGGTCCGAGGAATTTATGGCGGCGATGCCCCTATTGGTGGTTTTTAGTAAGGAACTCATGGCGGTCTTTCCTTGCTGAGCGAGGATAATTATTAAATTAATTTTAGGGCCTAATTGTGGCTTTTGTAGTTTACGAAACAACCAAAATTATCTTTTTTTGTTTATGCTTACTAAGTTAATTGCCAAATGAATATTTTTCAATAGGCCTTTTCTGCTTTTACATATATTTTATATATTTATAGTTTTATACAATTTCTAATTATATAATTCTTAAAATTCGATAGAATATTTTGTTTTCGTCTGGTTCGAGAATGGTTTTTGTAATTTGTTTGCAAATCTTGACAATTTGATCTGGTGAAAGCCAGTGCAAGCGTGTTAATTTTTTTAAAACTAAATTTATAAAAATTATGATATAATTTTTTATAAGTTTAAAAAAATTATAAAATTAAAAATAAGATAAATAAAGAAAAATAAAAAAATAAAAAAAGCTTTAGAATATATACGGATGAAAGCTATTTATAAAAGCTGACAGGAAGCAAACGTTCCAAATCGAGAAAAGAGACAGAGCGAGCTAATTGACTCAAGTCTGTAGGATTATCGAGATGGGGCAAACAGCCTAAAACTGGCACACAAGTCAAAGATTGGATAAGAGGGGCAGGAGCCCAGTCAGAGATTTCCTGCTCGGTGCGGGGGTGGACACAGTTGAGGACAATGCCGCGCAGGGAAACGCCGACTTGACGGGCAAGAGCAACATTAGCAACAGCTTGAGCGATCGCTCCCAGTCTAACAGGCACAACCAAAACTGTCGGCAAGTGCCAAGAAGCTGCCACATCTGCCACAGTATATTCAAACGTCACTGGCGAACCAAGCCCGCCGAGAGCTTCTACCAAAACGAAGGAAAAGCGACGGCGTAGAGATGCCAAAATTGGCCAAACTTTTTCTAATTCAACGTGCCGCCCTTCACGCTCAGCAGCAAGAGGAGGGGCGAGAGGCGCTTGGAAATAGAGAGGGGTAATTTCCTCAGCAGATTGTGCAAGAGAAAATAGGCGTTGGTAAAGTTCGCGATCGCCACTTCCCGACTGTACTGGCTTAATAATACCAAGCTTTTCTTTAGGAAAATAGGTTTGCCAGTAAGCAGCCAAAGCCGTTGTCAAAACAGTTTTCCCGGCGTCTGTATCAGTTGCAGTAATTAAAAGAGTGTTCATCTAAGAATTAATTACAGATTAAAGATTAAAAAAGATTATCAATAACCCCTCGCTAATTTTCAAGACTGACAGCCAGAGTAAAATCAGTCTCTTTGGAAGCTCGCGCATCAATTAAATAGTCGCCGCTTTCAGTAAGCTGAGCTTGCCAAGCGAGATTACCAGAGCCTTCTTCCAGGAGTTCGCCATTGGCAGAGCGAATATCGACGGTTACATCTCCAGCAAGGATCTCGACTTTAAGAACTTGTCCGGCGCTGGCACTTACTAAATAGCGCTTAAACTGTTGCGGAGCTAGTCGATCTGAAACTTGCGTCTGATTTTCGCCTGATGCGAAATTGAGAGGTTGTGCTTTCACTTGCCCAGAAGAAGAAGTTGGCTGTGATATGGGTTCTGATGTGGGAGTAGGGGTGGGTGTGGGTTCTGGTGTGGGAGTAGGGGTGGCTTCTGGTGTGGGTGTGGGTGTGGGAGTTGGGGTGGGTGT